>CAVTBL010000017.1:0-388440 GCA_963732945.1 uncultured Chloroflexia bacterium | reverse complement strand
CAGGTGCAGGATCGGCACCTCCAGCCCGTTGACGCTGGCGTACTTGGCCGCGTCCGGCTGCTGTGCGTCCAGGTTGAGGTGGCACAGCGGGCAGGGCGTGACCAGGCAGTCGGCGCCCTCTTCCTGGGCAGAGCTCAGGTGGTTCGCCGCCATGGTCAGCGAGTTCTTCTTGTTGATCGTCAGGATCGGGAAGCCGCAGCACTTGTCCTGACCCTCGTAGGTGATCAGCGTGCAGCCGAGCGCCTCGATCACGTATTCGAGGTACTTGTCGCGGTCCGGGTGGTCGTCGAAGCCGAGCACCGCTTCCGGGCGCAGGATGTAGCAGCCGTAGAACGGACCCACCTTGAGGCCGGTCAGCGGCTTCTTCACCATGCTCTTCAGCTTGTCGAGACCGATGTCCTCGACGAGCACCCAGAGGAAGTTCTTGACCTCGAGGCCCTTCTCGGCGTCGTAGTGCAGGCCCTCGTCGGCCAGCGCCAGGTTGACCTGGTGGGCCAGGTCGGGGCGCTTCTTCATGCGGTCCTGCGCCATCGACTGCACACCCTGGCAGGTGCTGCAGATGTTGATCAGCGGCAGGTCCAGGCGCTGAGCCATCGCGAAGTTGCGCGCGTTGAGCGCGTCCGCCGTCTCCAGGCTGTGCTCGCTGATTACGCCGGCGCCGGTGCAGTTGCCGTCGTACAGCTCCTCGAGCTCGATACCGAGCTCAGGCGCGACCTTCACCATCGACTGATACAGCTCCGGTGCGGCGCCCTTGGAGACGCAACCCGGCCAGAACGCGTATCGCATTTAGTGGCTCGCTTTCTTGTCGAAGAACTTGAAGATCCGCTTGACGTGCTTGATACCGGAGATCTTGTGCGGGCGGAACGGCGGCATCTTGCCGGCCTTGAGCATGCGAGGCGCGCTCGGCAGGTAGGCCAGCTGGCCGATGAAGTTGAACTTGCCCTCGGTGTACACCGGCAGCCGGAACTCGTCCAGGCGGCCGTTGGCGTCCACCAGCTCGACGAACGCCAGCGTGTGGCGGCTGCCGTTGTTGTTCTTGATGTTGTCGTGCACGGCGGTGGAGCGCAGCTTCAGGATCTGCTCCATCGGCTTCACGTCCTTGGGGCAGACCTCGACGCAGTAGTTGCAGCGGGTGCAGTCCCACATGCCGGACGGGTC
The DNA here is from genome assembly GCA_963732945.1 of uncultured Chloroflexia bacterium. GTDB lineage: Bacteria > Chloroflexota > Dehalococcoidia > DSTF01 > WHTK01 > WHTK01. Next base: position 387,282 of record CAVTBL010000017.1, on the reverse strand, counting down.
GCTGTACTTGCGCAGGCGCCCCATCTCGGCCTCGTCGCGCGGGTCGCCGACGAAGCGGTACGCCTTGGCCAGCGCGGCCGGCCCCAGGAACGACTTGTCGACCTCGAGCACCGTGCAGTCGGAGACGCAGGCGCCGCACATGATGCAGTTCATGACCTCGGTGAGGTTGGACATCGCCTCGTTGGGCACGAGGTATTCGCGCTCCGGCGCCGGACCTTCGGGCTTCAGCCACGGGTCGACGGCGCGGATCTTGCTCCAGAACGGCGCCATGTCGACGACGAGGTCCTTGATCACCGGCATGTTGCCCGCCGGCTCGATCACGATCTCTTCGCCGTCCTTGGCGACGCTGCTGACCTGGGTCTTGCAGGCCAGTCGCGCCTTGCCGTTGATCCGCATGGCGCAGGAGCCGCAGATCGAGCTGCGGCAGGAGCAGCGCAGCGACAGCGTGCCGTCGTGGTACTCGCGCACCTCGATCAAAGTGTCGAGCACCGTAGAGTTCGGCGGCATCTCCACTTCGTAGTTCTGATAGGTGGGCTCAGCGCCGCCTTCAGGGTCGAAGCGTTTGACCTTGAGCTTCACATCCATCGGTCAGTACTTCCTTTCCTGTGGCTCCCAACGTGTAATCGTGACCGGCGCAGTGCCCAACTCCGGCCCGTTGGCCGCGTAGGTGCACGTGATGTGGTGCATCCAGTTCTCGTCGTCGCGCTTGTCGTAGTCGGTGCGGTAGTGCGCGCCGCGACTCTCCTTGCGCTGAATCGCCGATGCGCAAATCATCTCCGCCGTGTCCAGCATGAACCCGAGCTCGATGTGGAACAGCAGGTCCGTGTTGAACACCTTGCCCTTCGACTCGACGCCGACGGACTCGTAGCGCTTCTTCAGAGCCTTCACGTCGGCGAGCGCCGACTTCAGCTGCTCCTCCTCGCGGAAGACCTGCACCTTCTCGTTCATCGTGCGGCCCATGTCGATGCGCACGTTGGCGATGCGGTCCGGCGTGGTCGGACGCGCCAGCAGCGCCGCGAGGTGCTTCTCGACCGGCCCCGCGAAGCGCTCGTCGGGCATGCGCACGTTCTCGGTGCGGGCGCGCTCGGAGGCGTCCATGCCGGAGCGCTTGCCGAACACGATGGTGTCGAGCAGCGAGTTCGCGCCGAGGCGGTTGGCGCCGTGAACGCTGACGCAGGCCGTCTCGCCGGCGGCGTAGAGGCCCGGGACGTTGGTGCGGCCCCAGACGTCTGTCTTGATGCCGCCCATGATGTAGTGCATGCCGGGCAGAATCGGAATCGGCTCTTCGACGATGTCGACGCCGGCGAAGTCGATGCCGATCTCGCGAATCTGCCACAGGCGCTCGCGGATGATGTCCATGCCCAGGTGGCGCATGTCGAGGAACACGCAGCCGTCGACGCCGCGCCCTTCGTTGATTTCGATCTGCTCGGCGCGCGACACGACGTCGCGGCTGGCCAGCTCCATCATGTTGGGAGCGGTTTTCTCCATGAAGCGCTCGCCGGCGCCGTTCAGCAGGTAGGCGCCTTCACCGCGAGCACCCTCGGTAATCAGTACGCCCGAGCCCTTGAGGGTCGTCGGGTGGAACTGCACCATCTCCATGTCCATGCACACCGCGCCGGCGCGGTAGGCCAGAGTCAGGCCGTCGCCGGTGCAAATCAGGGCGTTGGTGCTCGGCTCGAAGACGCGGCCGGCGCCGCCGGTGCAGATGATCACGGACTTGGCGCCGATCACGTGGATCTGGCCGGTGCGAATGTCCATCGCCACGCAGCCCTTGCACATGCCGTCCTCGACGATGAGGTCAAGCACGAACCACTCTTCGTAGATGCGCAGGCCGTGCTTGATCAGCTGCTCGTACATGACGTGCAGCAGCGCCTGGCCCGTGATGTCACCGACGAAGTAGGTGCGGGCGCGCTGCTGGCCGCCGAAGGCGCGCGAGCCCAGGTGCCCCGTCTCGTCGCGGTGGAAGATCACGCCCATGTGCTCGAGCTCGATGACCTCGCCGCCGGCCTCGGAGCACAGCACCTCGATCGCGTCCTGGTCGCCCAGGTAGTCGCTGCCCTTTACCGTGTCGTAAGCGTGGTCTTCCCACGAGTCGGTCGGGTCGACCGCCGCGTTGATGCCGCCCTGCGCAGCGTTGGAGTGGCTGCGCACCGGGTGCACCTTGGAGATGATCGCCACGTCCGCACCGGCGGCCTGCGCGGCCAGACCGGCGCGCATGCCGGCGAGTCCGGCGCCAATTATCAGGACATCGTGCTCGAATACGGCCATGAACGAGACCTCCCCGGGGCTCTCTGGCCTGCCCTTCGCAAGAAGGGTGGCGGAAGGCGGATCGGAGTCTAGAAATGCGTCTTGCGCAGGCCCCGACCGTATTTGCGATGTTAACGCCCGATTCGGATAGGAACAAGCGCGCGCACCGAAGACTTATCGACAACACCGGACAAACCGTCTACGCAGCATTCGAAACGATAATCGACGCTCCCGGCCCAACCGTACGTAGCATCACTTTCGTTTTTCCCGGCGCCTCGAAGCACTGCGATGCTTCTTACGCGCCTTCGCAAGGCGGGCTCTACCTCTTCACGCTTGGCCTTTGTTCTCGGCGCAACGGCCGCTCGCTTAACCTGCGATCGAGTGGATATGGCGGTGTGAAGAGAGGTGAAACATGAAAATGAACCGGCTCAAGCTACTGATCGCACCAGTTCTGATTGCAGTGCTGACTGTGGGCGTGGCGGCTTGCGGTAGCTCGAACAACAACTCGTCCAGCGGCACCGGCACCGGCAGCACGACGGGTACTCCGACAGCGACTGTACCCGGCAATCTGCCGACGCCGCCCGCGACGGCCCAAGACGAAACGCGCACCCAGTTTCAGCAGGACGTGCAGGACCAGATCGACAAGCTCGAGGCTCGCCTGCAGGACGTCCGCAACGGCCTCCCCAGCCTGAGCGCGGACCAGAAGGCGCAGGCCCAGCAGAAGGCCGACGACCTTCAGAACCAGGTCGACAGCCTCAAATCCAAGCTTCAGCAGGCTCAGAACGCCTCCGGTCCTCAGTACGACCAGCTGAAGCAGCAGATCAACGACCAGCTCGCCAACATGCACACGACCATCGAGAACTTCGCCGATCAGCTCGGTCTCTAGCCGGCCCACCGCACGGACCGTTGCGCGGCCTCCCCCTAAAGGGGAGGCCGCATTGTATTGCCTCAAGCTGCTCGAGGGATCGGCGCCCTAACCGTGATCGTGCTGCTGCTGACCGACTCGAGCTGGAGCAGCCTGCAGCGGCCTGGGCTCCCGGATGGGCCTCTGAATTACGCGCATCGCGTCGAGTCTTTCAGGCACGAAGCCGACGACGCAATCTCGCGCTTGTAGGAGGCGTAACGCGGAAGCCGTGAGATTGCTTCGCTCCGCTCGCAAAGACAGTTCGTCAATCACCAGACGTTACTCTTCCGGGTCGACCTCAGGGCCTTCGGTCACAGCCGGAGGCGCCGGCACGAACTCGACCGCGAGGTGCTTCTCGTCCGGCGCCAGGGTCACGCGCGCGACGCCGCCGTTCGCCAGGTCGCCGAACAGGATCGCGTCGGCCAGCGGGCGCTTGAGCTCCTGCTGAATCAGACGCCCCATGGCGCGCGCACCGAACGTCTTGTCGTAGCCGTGGTCGCGCAGCCAGACGCGCGCGTCTTCGCTCAGCTCCAGCGAGACGCCCTTGGCCGCGAGCTGCGCCTCGGTCTCGCCGATGAACTTGTTGACGATGCGGTCGACTACTTCCGGCGTCAGCGTCGAGAACGTCAGCCAGGCATCGAGCCGGTTGCGAAACTCCGGGCTGAAGGTGCGCTCGATCGCCGCCTTGTCGCGCCGCTCGACGGTCTGCGCGCCGAAGCCGAGGGCCTCGCGCGTCAGCTCCTGGGCGCCGGCGTTCGTGGTCATGATCAGGATGATGTTGCGGAAGTCGGCGCGGCGGCCGTTGTTGTCGGTCAGCGTCGCGTGGTCCATGACCTGCAGCAGGATGTTGAACACGTCCGGGTGCGCCTTCTCGATCTCGTCCAGCACCAGCACGGCGTGCGGCGTCTTGCGCACCGCGTCGGTCAGCAGACCGCCCTGGTCGAAGCCGACGTAGCCGGGCGGCGCGCCGATCAGCCGCGACACCGTGTGCTTCTCCATGTACTCGCTCATGTCGAAGCGCATGAACTCGACGCCCATGACGCGCGCCAGCTGCTTCGCGAGCTCCGTCTTGCCGACGCCCGTCGGCCCCGAGAACAGGAACGAGCCCACCGGCTTCTCCGCGGCGCCCAGGCCGGAGCGCGATAGCTTGATCGAGGTCACGAGGTCCTCGACGGCGTGGTCCTGGCCGAAGATCACGGCCTTGAGCTCGCCCTCCAGGTTCGCCAGGCGCTCCTTGTCCGAGACCGAGACCGTCTTGGTCGGGATGCCGGCCATGCGCGCCACGACCGCCTCGATGTCGCTGCTCGTGACGCGCGCGCCGGGCCCGTCGCCGCGCAGGCGCACCATCGCGCCCGCCTCGTCCAGCACGTCGATCGCCTTGTCGGGCAGCTTGTTCTCGTTGATGTGCGTCGCCGAGAGCTCGGCCGCGGAGCGCAACGCCTTGGGCGTGAACTTGACGTCGTGGTGCGCCTCGTACTGCGGCTTCAGCCCCTCGAGGATCGCGATCGTCTCTTCGACCGTCGGCTCGATCACGTCGATCTTCTGGAAGCGCCGCGACAGCGCCCGGTCCTTCTCGATCACGCTCTGATACTCGTTGAACGTGGTCGAGCCGATGCAGCGCAGCGTGCCGTTGGCCAGCGCCGGCTTCACCATGCTCGACGCGTCCAGCGAGCCGTTGCCCACCGCGCCGGCGCCGACCATCGTGTGGATCTCGTCGATGAACAGGATCGCGTTCGGCTGCTCTTTCAGCGCCGCGATCACGCTCTTGAGGCGCTGCTCGAACTCGCCGCGGAACTTGGTGCCCGCCACCAGCGAGCCCATCTCCAGCGAGTAGATGCGCGCGCCCTTGAGCGAAGCCGGCACCTTGCCGTCGACGATGCGCTGCGCCAGCCCCTCGACGATCGCCGTCTTGCCGACGCCGGGGTCGCCGACGAACAGCGGGTTGTTCTTGCGACGCCGGCTCAGCACGTGGATCGCGCGCTCGAGCTCCTGCGAGCGCCCGATCAGCGGGTCGATCTGCCCGTTGGCCGCGAGCTGCGTCAGGTCGATCGTCAGGTCTTCGAGCGCGCTCTGCGACTGCGGCGCTTCGTCTTCGTCCTCGTCGCCGGCGTAGGCGCGCTCGCGCTGCGTCGAGGCGCCCGGCACCTTGCTGATGCCGTGCGACACGTACTGCAGCACGTCGAGCCGCGTCACGCCCTGCTTCTCGAGCACGTAGGCAGCGTGCGAGGCGGGCTCGTGGAAGATCGCGGCCAGCAGGTCGCCGGTCGCGATGTGGTCGGCGCCCGACGCGGCCATGTGCTGCGACGCGCGCTGCAGCACGCGCTCGAGGGTCGGCGTGTGCTTCGGGTCGACGTCGCGCCTGCCGGACACGACGTCCATGCTCTGCGCGAAGAAGCGCTCGAGGTCGTCCTGCAGCAGATTGAGGTTGACGCCGAGGGCCCGCAGCGTCTTGCTCGCCTCGGGCTGAAGCGTCATCGCGTAGAGGATGTGCTCCAGCGTCATGTACTCGTGACGGCGTCGCTTCGCCTCTTCATAGGCCGCGACGAAGGTCGAACGTAGCTCGTCAGTAATGTCCACGGATCAAGCTTACGGGATGCGTCTGCGCCGCGCTTACTCCGGCTCGATGCTGCACTGCAGCGGGAAGTCCTTGGCGCGCGCCAGCTCGTGCACCTTCTGCACCTTGGCCTCCGCGACCTCGTAGGTGAACAGCCCCGCGACGCCGATCCCGCGCGTGTGCACGTGCATCATGATCTGATGCGCCATCTCGCGCGGGTGGTTGAAGACCGATTCCAGGATGAAGACGACGAACTGCTGCGTCGTGTAGTCGTCGTTGTGCAGGAACACCTTGAACAGCGGCGGCTGACGCACCTCGGTGCGTTGTTCCGTCGCGACGTCGCCCTCATCCTGCTCCAACGGTTTGCTGGTCATCGCCTGCTATCGAATTTATCGACATGCACCCACCCGTAGCAAGCGGTTCATTCGCGTATGCGAAGACGCGAAACGATTCGGCGGCGTGATGACGCTTCCTCGCTCCCTGGGAGAGGCGAGATTCACAGGAACCACCGCCGTTAGAGACGTGGTGAGGGCTGACGCTTCGTCCGCCTGCCGCGCTGCCGTGCTGCTACAAAATCGCCTCTGCCGTCTTCGCCGCGTCCGGGTACACGAGCTGCGGCACGCCGTTCTGCCATTGCGCCACCGGGAAGCTCGCGACCGGCAGACCGTCCTCGCCGTAGCGCAGCGGGCCCATCACGGTCTCGAAGCTCATGCTCAGCACCGCGTCGCGCAGCTTCGCGTTGTCGAGGCTCCCGGTCGCTTCAACCGCCTGATGCAGCACCTGGCCGCAGGCGTAACCGCCGGCCGAGTGGTACTCGGGCTCGGCGCCGCTCATCGCCACGAAGTCCTTGAGGAACTTCTGCGACATCGGGCGCGGGTCGGCGGGCAGCCAGGTGACGCGGCTGAACACGCCGTCCTCGACCTTCTGGCCCGGGCTCTCCGACAGCCAGAGCTGCGACGCCTTGAACCCGGCAGCGATCGCCGCCGCGATTGCGTTCTTCTTGTCGTCGCCGCGCGCCTCGATGTCCCACATGATCGACTCGGCGCCGGACGCCTTGGCGCGCTTGAACACCTCGGCGTAGTCGACCTCGCCCTTCGTCAGCTCGTCGAACACGACCTGCAGGCCCATGCGCTCCGCGTGCTCGTGCACGCCGCGTGCGTGACCGAGGCCGCGGGGCCGGTTGCCCGCCAGCGAGCCGACCTTGCTGACGCGCTGCGGGTTGGACGGCGCGCTCATGAACTCGAGGTAGCTCTTCATGTAGTTGCAGTCGGCGTCCCAGCACAGGAACAGCCACTTGCGGCCCTGGCGAAACATCTCGGAGACGCTGCCGCTGCCCTCGAGCAGCAGCATCTGCGCCTCTTCGACGACGTGCGCCATCGGCTCGATCAGGATGCTGTGGCAGGGACCGAGCAGCAGGTCGACGTGGTCCTCGTTGATCAGTCGCTTGAAGTTCGCCTCGCACTGCTCCGGCTTGCCGAAGTCGTCGTACCAGAGCAGCCGCACCTGGCGCCCCAGGATGCCGCCCGCCGCGTTGACGTCGCGCACCCAGAGGTCGTAAGCGCGGGAGTACTGCAGGAACTGCGTCTCGGCGTAGGAGCCCGTCTGAGGAAGACTCGTACCGATAACGATTTCAGCCATCTCACCCTCCCGAGTGCGTATCAACTAACCGTGAATCCGCTTAAGTCAGCGCGACGCCGCAAACCTACGCGCGCCGCCCAGCGCTGTCAATCGAATCCAGGCGCTATCAGCAGACATCCCGAGATTCGACGCACACCACGGACCTCCGGCGCCAGCCCGATCAAAGAAGATCCCCTCGCCCTGGCAGGGAGAGGGTTAGGGTGAGGGTCGAACGCCCCGCCATGTCCACACGCCCCGGCGTACCATTAACGAAAGCCCTGCCGTATCTTCCGAAAGGTCGCCACCGATGCCCGCCGAGCTCCTCGCATTCGATGTCAACGAGACGCTGCTGGACCTGCGTGCCCTCGACCCCCTGTTCGAGGCCGTGTTCGGCGACGCGTCGCTGCGTCCCGCCTGGTTCCAGACGATGCTGCAGCTCTCGTTCGTAGGCGGCCTCACGCACGAGTACGTCGACTTCACGTCGGCTCAGCACGCCGCGTTGCAGATGGTCGCGCAGCGTGCCGGCCGCAGCCTCACGCAGGAGCAGGCGGAATCGATTGTCGGGGGCATGCGACGCCTGCCGCCTCACCCAGAGGTACCGGCGGCGCTGCGCAGGCTCAGGGACGCCGGCTACCGGCAGGTCACGCTGACCAACTCGACCCTCGAGGTGGCGAAGGCGCAGGTCGAGTTCGCAGGCATCGCCGACCTGTTCGAGGCCACGATCTCGGCCGACGAGGTGCGCGCGCTCAAGCCCGCCGCGGCGCCTTACGTCTACGTTGCGCAGCGCACTTCGACGCCGATCGGCGATGTGCGTCTGATCGCGGCGCACGCCTGGGACGTCAGCGGCGCGCTGGCCGCGGGCGCGCGAGCCGCCTTCGTGGCTCGACCCGGCGCCGTGCCGAGCCCGCTCGGCAAGCAGCCCGACATCGTCGGCCGTGACCTCGACGACGTCGCGAATCAGCTACTGGCCCGTGTTTAGTCTCAGGTAGGCGTTACGTAGGCGACCTCGACGCCGCCGAAAGCGCTGCGAGCCGCCTCTGTCTCCTGAACCCAGTTTGCGTTTGGCGGCAGGATGGCGGACGCCGACCGCACCGCGCCGACTCGAGGGTTCTCTACGTTGGGCGGCGATATTCCGTCTTCGTGGTGGGCACGAGCGGCGCGGATGAACAGGCGGCGGGCCGTGATCACCATCTGGTCCGTCGTGCCGAGGTGCTCCTTCGAGCGGTCGTAGATCGGCTCGATGCCGTCCTCGTTGCACATCAGCTCCGTCATCGCACGGTCCTGCAGGTTGCCGGCGAAGATGATGCCGCAGAACTGCGTCGTCTGCTCGAGCTCGAAGTCGCGCAAGAAGTCGTTGCGCTTGTTGGCGACCGTGAAGTAGCGCGAGCGCGGGTCGCTGGTCTCGGGCAGGATGCCGCCAGCGATGTCGAACTGGTGCAGCGGGGCGTCGCGCTCCTCCGGCGTCAGCGGCCGGCTGAGGCTGCCCGTCTGGGCGATCTGTAGCGTGTAGTGGTCGTCGATCGGCACCCAGGAGCGCAATGTCACGGTGTCGCCGGCGCTGGCGGCGATCATGGTGTGGAACGGGAAGATCAGCTGCGTTATCCGGTGCCACTCGTTGCCGGCGTCGTCCCATTGGCGCCGCGCCGAGTAGAAGGCGCCGTAATCCGTGCGCACGACATCGAGCTTCGGAGCGCGGTCGCGGGTGTAGAAGCCGCGGATGCCGCCCGCCATCATCCGGTCCGGGTGCAGGCGCGAGTGCAGGTAGTCGATGTGCACCGAGTCGATGTCGCCCTCGAGGTTCTGGAACCAGTTCGCCTCTTCCATCATCAGGCGCGGCTGCGACACGTGGTCGATGGGCAGCGTGGCGATGTCGAACAGCGGGAAGGGCGGCGGTGTCTCCCGCGGGCCCATGTAGACCCAGATCATGTGGTTCACGTCGCGCGCCGGGTAGGAGCGAACCCGCACCTTGTTCTTGAAGTTGCTCTCGGCCGGCTCGGAAGGCATGTCGACGCAGTCGCCGTTCACGTCGAACTTCCAGCCGTGGTAGACGCAGCGCAGGCCTTCTTCCTCGTTACGTCCGAAGAACAACGAGGCGCCGCGATGCGGGCAGGCCTGGGCGAACAGCCCGACCCGGCCCTCCGAGTCGCGGAACGCAACCAGGTCCTCGCCGAGCAGGCGCACCTTCTTCGGCGCGCAGTCCGGCGACGGCAGCTCGAACGACGGGATCGCCGGGAACCAGTACTCGCGCATCAGGTCGCCCATCGGCGTACCCGGCCCGACTCGACACAGCGTCTCGTTGTCGTTCTTGTTCAGCATCGTTGTCCTCCTCGAGTGCCGTAGGTTGTGAGGCAAATGCGGTGGGAACGCGTGCGGCGCCGGCCCTCGACCGCGCCGCCACACTAGGTTGCGACCGTTAAGTTGTCAACGTTTCGTCTCAATATCAGACGACGGCCAGGGCAGTAGTCGCGACGGGGCTCACGCCTCGATAATGCTCTCGAGGTGACGGCAGCATGAGCAAGCTTTGCATCGTCGAGATGGACCACATCGTGCTCAACGTGAGCGACGTTGAGCGCTCGATCGCGTTCTACAGCGGCACGCTCGGACTCGCGGCCGAGCGCGTCGAGGAGTTTCGCGCCGGCAAGGTCGGGTTCCCTTCCGTGCGGATCAACGAACACACGCTGATTGACCTGATGCGCGCCGAGCGCGTCGTGCAGACGGACCGCAACCTCAACCACTTCTGCCTGGTCAGCGAAGCTACAGACCTCGCAGCGCTCGCCGACGACCTCGAGGGCCAGGGTGTGACCATCGTGCGCCGGCCCGTGTCGCGCTGGGGCGCCCGCGGCCAGGCGATGTCGATCTACATCCTCGACCCTGACGCCAACGAGATCGAGATTCGCTGCTATTAACGCGCGCTCGTAACGCAAAGTTGCGCCGCGCTTCGAGGTAACACTCGGGCGCGGCGCAACAGTGCGAAGCTGAAGACCGAGTTGCCGTATCTCAGACTGAAACGCGCGCGGTCAGCTCGGTTCGCGGCGCGAGGCCATCTGCCTTCGCCTTTGCAATTGCCTCCTCTTTGGTCGCTCCTTCGCCCACGGCCTGGTGGTAGCAGTAAGCATCGGGGTGCCACGGCTCCGAGGGTTCGATGCCCCGCGCCATGTTCTTCGCGACCTTCAGGAGACGCTGCCTGACATGGATGATCTGGTAGTCGTAGCTCGCCAGGTGCTCCTTGTCGCGCTCGGCGATCGGGCCCCACTGGTCCTCCATCATCGCGATGTCCTGCAGCGGGAAGGTGCGGATGCCGGTGTAGTTCTCCTTGCGCTGCTTGTCGCGGTCGAGGTTGTAGCTGTTGTGGACGTTGTCCTGCGGGATGAACGTGCCCGGGATCAGGCGAGGGTAGTACCAGTCGTTGTTCGAGTACTCGTCGATGTCGCGCTGTGGGATCGGGCTGTAGCTCCAGCGCAAGCGGAAGAACATCAGGCTCTTGTTGTCGATCGGCACACGCATGTTGCTGCTGTACGTGTTCGGCCCGGCGATGCCGGCGGTGCAGAAGATCGGCAGCATGATCGTGACGCCGAGGTTGGCCAGCCATCGTCCCGGCACGTCCTCGAGGACCGCGAGCGAAATGATCCCGGACTCAGTGTCTTCGAGCTCGGCGACGGGCTTGTTGAGGACGCGCCGGTTTCCCACTGCACGCGGGAACGGGTCCTCGGTAGGCTGGCGTCCGACTCTGCCCAGCTGCCTCGAGAGGCCGTTGAGCGCCGTCGGGTTGAGGGCGTGGGGAATCGATGCGTCCTCGATCGTGCTGTGCAGGAACAGGGCGTGCGACGGGTCGTAGTCACCCTCCATGGCCTGCAGGTAATTGCACTCCAGCTTGAACTTGCGAACGTAGCGATGGCTCTGAGGCAGGTCGAGCCACTCGAAGCGTGGGAAAGGCGGTTGCTTGTCGGCCGGGCCCATGTAAGCCCAGATCAGGTCACCCGCTTCGACGCAGGGGTAGCGCTTGATCTTGATCTTGTCCTTGTAGGTGTCGCCTTCAGGTGCGCTAGGCAGGTCGACGCAGACGCCCTCGGTGTCGAACTTCCAACCGTGGTAGACGCAGCGCAGGCCGTTCTCTTCGTTGCGGCCGTAGAACATGGGAGCGCCACGGTGGGGGCAGTACGCGTCCACCAGGCCGACGCGCCCCTCGGTGTCGCGGAACGCAATCAGGTCCTCGGCGAGGATCTTGATTCGAACCGGCTCGCAGTCCGGAACCGGCAGCTCGCTGGCCAGCATGACGGGCAGCCAGAAGCGACGGAAGGTCTCGCCCATTGGCGTGCCCTCTTCGATGTTGGTGATTAGCTCGTTGTCCTCTTTGTTGAGCATGGGGTGCAGCCTCCTCTCTTAACTGCTTAACGGTATCCAGGGAACGCGACTTTGCAAATAGGCCATTCGGCTCTGTCCGAGAAAAAGCTGTAACCGCGTTTCATGGCTCGCTCGCCGCAGCCTTCCGGCATCTGACGAGCTCTTGAACTGGCAAAGAGGGCCGGTGAACTGCCCGGCGCAGACCGCAGCGAGTCCCGGCCCGGCGTAAGATGAATTCAGGGTCCTCGTGTGTTCGATCTGCTGAATCAGCTCTTCTACGGCCAGTCGCCGTCGGGATTCGATGCCTTCCTCATCGCCGCGGCGGTGGTGCTCGCTTCGTTCATCTTCTTCGGCGCGATCAGCTCAGCGTTCGCGCGCCTCGGGATGTCGGCCGGGGCTGCAGTGGCCGTCGTCATGGCGTCGCTGATCGGTAGCAGCTTCGACCTGCCCGTGACCACGATCGGCTCCAGCGTGCCGCTGGTCTCCGAGCGCTTCGTCAGGTATCACCACGCGCTGTACCGCGTCCCGGTGCACAGCATCGCCAGCCACGACACGATCGTCGCTATCAACGTGGGCGGGGCGCTGGTACCGCTGGCGGTGTGCGTCTACCTGGCGCTGCGATTCCCGCGCAGCCTGCCCTACGCGCTGCTCGCCACAATCCCGGTCGTCTTCGCCGTAAACCACTTTGCGCAGCTCATCCCCGGCTTCGGCGTCGCACTACCGGCGTTTCTGCCGCCGGCGCTGGCCGCGTTCTCGGCGATGGTAGTCGCGGTGATCGCGGGCGGGAACCTGCAGCACGCACTCGTAGCCGCCTACGTCAGCGGCACGCTCGGCACCCTAATCGGCGCCGACCTGCTCAACCTTTATCGCATCGGCGATCTCGGCGCGCCGATCGCCAGCATTGGCGGCGCCGGCACCTTCGACGGCGTCTTTCTCGCAGGAGTGCTCGCGGTGCTGCTGGTCATGATCCCGTGGCTGATTGCCGGCGAGGACCGGCGTATCGGCGACGACTACGTAGAGCGTCCCGTCGCCGGTTAACCGGCAGCGCGATTTCAGGCCCAGAGCGCCTGCGACGCCAGCTGCGCGCCCTCGACCAGCGCGCCCAGCTTGGCCCACTGCACCTCGGGGTGGACGCGGATCAGGTTCCAGTTCTGCGAGAAGCCGCAGTCCGTGCCCGCGATTACGTTCTCACGGCCGACCAGGCGCGCGAAGTTCTCGATGCGCTGTGCCACGAGGCGTGGATGCTCAACCACGTTGGTCGAATGCGTGACCACGCCCGGGACGAGGATCTTGCCTGCCGGAAGCTTCGTCTGCTCCCAGACCGCCCACTCGTGCTCGTGACGCGGGTTCGCTGCCTCGATGACGTAGGCCTGAGCATTGACCCGCAGCATCAGGTCGACGATTTGCTCGAGCGGCACGTCCCAGGTGTGCGGCACATTCTGGCTGCCCCAGCAGATGTGGTAGCGCACGCGGTCCTCGGGGATGCCCTCGAGCGCGTGATTCAGGGCGTCGATCGTCAGGTTGACGTAGTCGCGGTACTGCTGCTCGCTGCCGCTCTGCAGCATACGCGGGTAGACGGCGGGCATGAATGCGTCGTCAACCTGGAGCAGCAGACCGGCGTCCACGATGGCGCGATACTCCTCGTGCAGCGCGTCGGCCAGCGCGAACAGGTAGTCCTCCTCGCGGTCGTAATAGCTGTTGGCGCGCGTCGCCTCGACGCTACACGGCGCCGCCACGGGCAGAAACGCCTCCTCGAGTCCCGCCGACGCCATCGCCGCCTTGAGATTTGCGACGTCGCGATGGATCGCCGCCTGTCCCGTGTAGGTAATCGGCCCGACGCAGCGCCAGCCGGAGCTCGGTGCGTCTGTCGCGGTTGGCGCGTCGAGGCCAGCGGGCAGCCACAGCGTGCGCTCGTAGCGGTTGTACATCTCGTAGAAGCCGCGATAGCGCTCGATCTCGGCGCCCGCGAGGCTGTTGACGATGCCGGAGTACGGTGCCGTGAACGATTCGAGCCCGCCCAGGCGCTCCGAGATGTAGGACGTCCAGCCGCGCTTGCCGAACTCGCCGTCGCTGGGCACGTCGACGCCCGTATCCGCCTGCTGCTTCACGACACCGGCGACGGCGGTGCGCAGCTTTGCGTCCAGCTCGGCGTTGTCGACCGGCTCGCCGGCCTCGATGCGCCGCATCATCTCGACGATCTCGACCGGGCGGACCAGGCTTCCCGTGTGCGTCGTGAGGATTCTGTCCGTGCTGCGCTTCATCGTCGTGTCTCCACCTACTCCGCGAATTGGCCCCTCGGGCTCGTGTTGCTGCGCAAGATAGCACCAACGACGCGCCTCTATAATTGCGGGAGGCCGGCGCGAAGCCGGCATAGTGGAGGCAGAGCGTGCGCCTGGGTTTGTTTCAGAACGTTCAGTGGCCGGAATCGACGGAGCAGAAGCAGCAGTTTGAAAACGCCATCGAGCAGACGCTGTACGCGGAGCAGCTAGGCTTCGACTCCGCCTTCTTCGTCGAGCACCACTGGACGCGGCACGGCATCCTCTCGTCCACGCTGGCGCTGTTGGCCTACATCGCCGCGCGCACCTCGCGCATCCGTCTCGGCACCGCGGTGCTGGTGCTGCCGTTCCACAACCCGGCGCGTCTCGCCGAAGAGGCCGCGACCGTCGACATGCTGTCGAATGGGCGCCTCGACCTGGGCGTGGGCCGCGGCTTCCAGTGGACCGAGTTCAACGGCTTCGACATCCCGATTGAGGAATCGAGCGAGCGTTACGACGAGGCGCTCGAGATCATCCTCAAGTCGTGGCGGGAGCCCGGCAACTTCTCGTTCCACGGCAAGTTCTGGACCTACAACGACATCTCGGTCGAGCCGAAGCCGCTGCAGCAGCCGCATCCGCCGGTCTGGGTCGCGGCCGGCAGCCCGGCCTCGGCGACCAAGGCGGGGCGTCTCGGTCTGCGCATGCAGCTCTCCTCCGGTGTGCCATTCGATCGGGTCGAGCCGATGATCGCGGCGTATCGCGCCGGCCTCGAAGATGCCGGGCACGCCTTCAGCAGCGACAACGTGCTGCTCTCGCGCATTACGCACATCGAGGCAACGCGGCAGCTCGCCTGGGAGGTCGCCGGGCCGTACTACGACTGGTTCCGCAAGATGGTGGCGCAAGTGTCGCCGGCGCCGGGTAAGGCCTCGAATTTCAACCCCAACCCGCTGCCACCCAAGCTCAGCGGCCCCATCGGCAGTGAGCCCGATGACCCCGGCTTCCTGTTCTGCACGCCGGATGAGGCGAGCCGCTACATCGCAGATGTCGCCGCACTGGGCGTCGGCCAGGTTATCTTCCAGGGCAACTGGGGCGGCATGCCCCAGGAAGACGTCATGCGCTCGCTGCGTCTCATCGGCCACGAGGTCATACCGCACTTCGTCAGCGCCGCGAAGTAGACACCGTCTCTGGTTGCGGAGCGCTTACGAGGTTGCTACGACGACTCGTAGATTGCGCCTGCCGCCGCGAACAGGTCGAGGAAGTCTCCCAGCGTCGAATTAGGCATCGACACTTCGTGGAGGCGGGCGAAGCGGTTTAGCCGGTACGTGTTACGGCGGCCCTGCCGTTCGACAGAGAACAGATTCGCGTCGTGCAGGTCACGCACGATCTGACCGATGCGTCGAGGCGTCAGACCGGTGCGCCGGCTGACCTCTAGCAGCGTCGCGCCTGGATTGCGCGCGACGCACAGCAGCGTGAGACCGTGACTCGAGATCAGGTGCCAACCGACGTAAGCGCCGTCGTCCATCTCACACACCGGCGCCCGAGATGCCGAGCAGCAGAATCGACAGCACGATCGCGGTAAGGATAGTGAACAGCCAGTCGCGCAGCTTGAAGAACAGCACGAAGGTCATCGCCACGCGGATTACCGGCGTCAGGATCAACAGTATCAACCCGAGGTCGACGATTTCGAGGCCGCGCAGGTGCTTGAGACCGGTGATCTTCGCCTGAATCGAGGAGCGGTTGCTGTAGTCCTGGTTGATCAGCTGGTGCAGCGAGTGTGGGTCGCGCGCCGCCGGCCCCGAGATTAGAAACACGGTGCCGCCGATCAGCACGACGATTGCGGCAGCGATCACGCCCCAGCGCAGGACATAGCTGATCCAGATCTCCATGCCGCTGGTGCCGGGCGGGCCGTGAGTCGGGACATTGCCCTGAGTGGCGTCGGCCGTTCGTGGCGCTTCGTCTTCGACCGAGGTGTGGTCAGGCAATGCCGGCTCCTCTCAGCAGCATCTCGACCGAGACAACCGTAAGAACGGCGACGAACAGCAGGCGAATCGTGTTGCTGGCGGCTCTGACCAGGAAGCGGGCGCCCAGCGTCGCGCCGAGCAGTACACCCACCGCCACCGGCCCCGCGACCACCGGCTCCACGTCGCCGCGCCAGAAGTAGATGCCGGCACTGGCCGCGGCCGTAACGCCGATCATAAAGTTGCTAGTCGCCGACGACACTTTAATCGGCACGCCCATCGCGGTGTCCATGGCCAGGACCTTGAGCACGCCGGCGCCGATGCCGAGCAGTCCCGAAACCAGTCCTGCCACGTACATGATTGCGAATCCGGCCGGGACGTGTCTTACACCATAGGCAACCTGGGTCCCGTCTGCTCCGGGGTAGGTGCTCGGGAGACGGAAGAACTCGGATAGCGAGTCACTTTCCAGGTGGATGCTTTCGTCCTGGCCGAGCTTCCGCACCATCGGCACGATCGCGACGATGAGGAGTACCCCGAACAGCAGAAACAGCGTCTGGGCGTTGACGAGACCGGCGACCAGCGCACCGCTGACGGCGCCGACCGTCGTCGCCAGCTCGAGCAGCATGCCGATGCGGATGTTCGTCAGGTGGTCACGTACATAGGCCGCCGCAGCGCCGCTCGAGGTCGCGATCACCGAGACGATACTGGCGCCGATCGCGGTGCGAATGTCGAAGCCGAAGCCGATGGTCAGCAGCGGTACGATGAGGACGCCGCCGCCGACGCCGACCAGCGCAGACACCGCGCCCGCGCCAACCGAGGCCGCGAACAGAATCAAAGAGAATTCACCGAGGCTCAAGTTCTAATCCCCTGTATGCACGTAACACCGGGATTATAGCAGACAAAGTCAGGTAATCGGTAGGGGAGTTTCAGTTCAGAGTTATCACTTGACGGCTGTCGGTTCGCAGTTATCAGTCCTCCGCGATGAGTTCTCCCGTGTCCCCTGTCCCTCTGCAAAACAGTCGTGGATGTGAGAGCCGCGCCCGTGGCGTACCAGAAGCACCCACGCGGATTACGGCCGAGCCGCGTCGAATGTAGCCGAGTCGGGCGAAGCGAGCGGATAACTGGAGCAGACTGACGACTGATAACTGTAGACCGTTGACTAGAGGGCGTTTTCCTCCCGCGTCAGCGCCACCGTGAGGCGATAGCGGTCGCCGCGGATAAGGCTGAGACGCAGCTCGACCGCGCGCTTGCCCGCGAAGCCGGTGCGTTCGACCAGAAACGCAGGCTCGCCGACCCGGCCGCCCAGCAGGCCCGCATTGGCGCGGTCCAGCGTCGTCGGCTGCAGCGTCTCGTTGGCGTGCGTCACGACCAACCCACAGCACTCCTCGAGCAGCTCGTAGAGGGGCGTGTTCTCGAGCCTGTCCAGCGCCAGCTTCTGGCCGCATTCGGCCGTGAGATACGTCGTCTCGATGGCGAACGGCTCGCCATCCACCAGACGCAGGCGCCGGATCTCGTAGACGAGGTCGGTCTCGCCGCCGGCCAGCAGCGGCGATGCGCGGTCGTCCGCGACCAGCTGAAAGCCCAGCAGCCGTGCGCCCGGCAGGCGTCCCTGCGACTCCAGCGTGTGGATGAAGCTGTACAGCCCCGACAGCGGCTGCTCCACGAACGGCTCCGAGACGAAGGTGCCGGTGCCGCGTTTGCGGGTCAGCAGGCCGCGTCGTGCCAGCGCCGTGAGCGCCACGTTGACGGTCTGACGGCTGACGCCCAGCAGGCGCGCGAGCTGCGGCTCCGGCGGCAGGGCGCTGCCCGCCGCCAGGCTGCCGCGCTCGATCTCGACTCGCAGCATGGTCGCGAGCTGTTCGTACAGCGGCACCGGGTCTTCGGCGTCCAGGCGCTCGGCGATGCTGGAAAGGGTTTCTTGATTATTCACATCGACTAAATCGTACACCGAGCCGCAGGGTCAGCCTGTTAGCCCGCCGCCAACCCTCGCTCGCGCGCGAACTCGCGCACGATCGTCCCGAGGTGCGGCGGGCCGAGCTCCTGCACCTCGTAGGTCACGCGCACGGCGGGCTTGCGCAGGTTGAGCAGGCGTCGCAGATCGACCGGTGTCGCCACTACGACGATATCGCAATCGGCCGACTCTATGGTCCGGTCGAGCTCCGCGACCTGCGTGTCGGTGTAGCCCATTGCCGGCAGCACGGGTCCGAGCTTGCCGAACTGCTCGAACACGTGGCGGATGCTGCCCACCGCGAACGGCCGCGGGTCGACGATCTCGGCGGCGCCGTAGCGTTGCGCCGCGATAAAGCCGGCGCCGTAGCCCATGCCTCCGTGCGTCAGCGTCGGTCCGTCCTCGACCACGAGCACGCGTTTGCCGCGGATCGCCTCTGCGTCGTCGAGCGTCGGTGGCATCGCGAGCTCGACGACCGTTGCGTTGGGGTTCGTTGCCTTGATATTGGCGCGCACAGTGGTCAGGTTTTCGACGCTCGCCGTGTCAACCTTCGGAATCACTACGACGCCGGCTCGCACCAGGTTGGCCTCGCCCGGGAAGTAGGACGTTTCGTCGCCCGGGCGATGCGGGTCGACCAGCACGATCTCGAGGTCGGGCTTGTAGAACGGCATGTCGTTGTTACCGCCGTCCCAGAGGATGACGTCGGCCTCGGCCTCGGCGGCGTGCAGAATCGCGGCGTAGTCCACGCCCGCGAACACGAGGTCGCCCGCGACGATGTGCGGCTCGTACTCTTCGCGCTCCTCGATGGTGCACTCGTTGCGCGAAAGGTCGTCGAGCATGGCGTAACGCTGCACCGCCTGCTTCGCGAGGTCGCCATATGGCATCGGATGGCGCACCACGGCGACGCGTATTCCGAGGTCGCGCAACAGGCGCGCGACGTAGCGGCTCACGGGGCTCTTGCCGCAGCCCGTACGCACCGCGCACACCGAAACCACCGGCTTCTGCGAGGTCAGCATCGTCGCATTAGCGCCGAGCATCCTGAAATCTGCGCCCGCCGCCACCGCACGCGAGGCGATGTGCATCACGTCTTGGTGCGACACGTCGCTATAGGCGAAAACGACCTCGTCGATGGCGCCGTCGCGCACGATGCGCTCCCAGCCCGTCTGCTCGTGAATCGGGATGCCCTGCGGGTAGAGGCGTCCCGAGAGCTCGGGCGGATACGTACGATTGGCGATGTTCGGGATCTGCGCCGCGGTGAAGCCGACTACTTCATACTCGGGCGCGTCGCGGAACACGGTGTTGAAGTTGTGGAAGTCGCGTCCGGCGGCGCCGAGGATCAGAACCCGTTTGCGCGATCCGTTCATAGCCTCCCTCGTCTTCCCTTCATCAGCCCCGCGTCACAGGCCGCGCGCGGATTACGCGACGGCCTGGCGAAACACCGTGTTCAGCCACAGGTAGAACTTGCCGAGCTGCCAGGTCAGCCGCAGCGGCGATAGCTTGCGCTTCGTCGGGTCGGCATGCTCGAACATCGCGAACTCTGTGTAGTGCAGCCCGTCTCGCCCGGCGAGCCCGTCCCTGAGCGCGCGCGATTCGCTCACGGGGATGACGGCGTCGTCGCGGTCGTGGCTGATCGCGATTAGCGGCGCGTGGATGTCGTCCAAGTAGGTGGCCGGCGAAGCGTCTCTCAGCCCGTCGTGAATCTCCTGCGGCAGGCCCCCCAGCGCCGTCTCCGCCTCAGGGAGGCCTCGGGCGTCCAGCAGCGCCGCGACGGCACGACCGTCCGCCGACAGCCCGTCGAGGTTCGAAACGATGCTGCCGGCGTCGTATGCAGCGCACAGCGTCTGTGCTTCGGCCGGGTCCAGGCGCGCTGTAAGCGAGTGCGAGAACACCTTGCGCGTGAGTTGATCGACCTGCCAGGCGCTGCGTCCGCCGTCTCGCACGCACGTCGCGCTGGCGATGTCTCGCGCCAGCGAGAACAGCGACGCGTAGGGTGCGAAGGCGCCGATGAACCTGACGCGGTCGCGTATCCGCGGGCTGGCAGCCCCCATCAGCGCGAACGCAGCGCCGACGCAGGTCCCGATCAGGCCGCTATGCCCGGGGTCGATGAACGGTTGCTCGAGGAGGCGATCGTAGGCCAGCGCGATGTTCTCCACGTCTTCGGGATCGAGGCGGAAGTCGCGCATCGCCGGCGACCAGTAGAGCAGCGCCGCGAACCCGGCATGCGCCAGCGCCCTGCCGAGGATCGGCACCTGGGGATGGTCGACTCCGAACGGCACAACGCCCAGGCAGACGACAACGCCGGGATGACGCCCGGGGCTTGCCGGCCGGTACAGGTCGCCCGTCGCCGAGCCGGTCTGCGTCGGGTACGTGAGCTTCTCGACGACCGGCGTCGGCGTAACGAAGTCGAGCGGCCGCGACGGCAGCATTGGAAGCACCTTCAGCGTGAAGACGCCCGTCCTGAAGGCTGAACGCAGCGGCCGGGACGCATCCGACAACCAGACCATCATGAGTCGATCATCTCAAGCCTCCACGAGCTGCGAAAGCGCCAGGCGTCACCGTTTTGCGGGGCCGACCGGCCTGCATCCCACTCAAGCCGGACCGGTCGCGAGAGCTTAATAACGTCGAACGATGATGGGTATCAACCTTTCGTGTTAGGTTAAGAGGCATAAATGCAGCGCAGAAACGGCTCAATCGCTCGCAAACTCGGCAACGGCAAGTCGACGGCCCTGCTGCCGGATGACGACTTCGTCATCGCCGGCGCGCGTCAGTATTCGGAACTGCTCGAATCCGCCGACCAGAAAGCCATAGAGATAATCCTGCGCATCTGGGAAGCCAACCGTGTTCAGATGGCGGCTCTTACTCGCGCCATCGACTCGCTGAATTTGCCGTTTAGCATCAGCGGCGCACGTTTGACGGTATTGCGGAGCATCTACTGCGCGCCGGAGCAGTGCCTGCCGCTGCACCAGATCTGCAAGAGCACCGGCCTCAGCGCCGCGATGGTCGGGCATCTCGTCGACGGCCTCGTCAAAGACGAGCTCATCGAGCGCCTGCCCAGCGACCAGGACCGCCGCGTCAACCTCGCGAGGCTGACCGCCAAAGGCGCCGAGACCTTCCATACGGTGCTGCCGGTGATGAGCCAGCGCATGGCCGAAGCCTGTGCCCAGCTCAGCGAAGACGACAAGGACGCCATCCTCCAGCTGCTCCAGCGCCTCGGCTAAGGCACCGCCCCTGGTCCACTGAACCTCAATCCGTCTCAGGCCGCCCCTGCTCTGTTCAGGTCGATAAGGTAGATCGAATCAATCAGCGATTCCGTCTATCGACGGCGTCGATGTTTTTGCCGGTTCATATTCAAACGTTTGAAATTATAACGCTTGACAATGAAATTGCCGGAATCAGAATGTAGCCGAACCTACAGACTTGGACGGAGGAAAGGAACCGGCAAGTGAATAACTACTGGCAAAGCACGTTGGCCAGGCGCATCTCACGGCGCCGAACTCTCGCTGCATCGAGCAGCCTGGCGCTTGGCGCTGCCTTCCTCGCCGCCTGTGGTGGCAGCAGCAACAACAGCAACAACAGTAGCGCCGGCAGTAGTGGCGGCAGCTCCAGCAGTGGCTCGTCAACCGGCGCCGCGTCCGGTAGCAGCGCGTCCGGCAGCAGTAGCGCCAGCGGAGCGACGTCGAGCGGCGCTTCGAGCAGCGGACCAGCGACTTCGCCACTGCTCGCCAAGGTGACGGACACGACGTCCAGCGCCAAGCCCGGCGGCACCTGGGTCAATCCTCTAACCGCCGATGTGCTCAACCTGGACCCGTACGGCGTCACCATCGGCTCCGCTCACGCCCCCTGGAGCTACAGCCGGCTGGTCCTTTACCGTCCCGCTCCTTACCCAAAGACACCGCAGGGCGAGGTCGATCCGGACGGCGCCGAGTCCTGGGAGATGTCCCCGGATGGCCTGACGTTCACCTTCAAGCTGCGGGGCAACCTGAAGCTCGACCCGCGGCCACCGACAAACGGCCGGCTTATGAATGCGCAGGACGTGGTGTTTAGCGCTAACAAGTTCCACGCGACGGGCGTATCACGCGGCGAGTTCTTCAATGATCTATCCGCCAATTCGCCGGTCTCCTCGGTTACAGCTCCCGACGACAAAACCGTCGTGGTCAAGCTGGCTTTCCCGATGGCCAACCAGATCTCACGCTTCGCCTTTCAGCGTTACCTCTGGATGATGCCGGTTGAGGCCGACGGAAAGTTCGACCCCAAGGCCGACATGCGCGGCTCGGGCGCCTGGCGCCTCGACAAGTGGGAGCCGAGCGTCGGCTTCACTTACAGCCGCAACGACACCTGGCACCTGAAGCAGACGCTGTTCGACAAGATGAGCATGCCGATCATCTCGGAGTACGCCCAGCGGCGCGCTCAGTTCATTACCGGCACGGTCGGCGCCTTCACCCCCGGCGGCGGCGCCATCCCCGGCGACGACACCCTGCCGGTTAAGAAGGAACAGCCGAAGCTGAATATGTACGCGGACTCCTTCCCGGACTCCCGGCCGTCGATGATTAGCTTCGGCTTACTCGATGGCTCGCCGTTCCAGGACGTACGCGTGCGCCGCGCGATGTCGATGCTGATCGACCGCGACACGTTCATCGACGTGTTTTACAACGTGAGCGTGTTCGAGAAGCAGGGCCTGCCGGTCGAAGCGCGCTGGCACACCCACTTCGCCGCCGGCGAGCCGCCGTACTGGATCGACCCCAAGGGGACGGGCCTCGGCGAAGGCGCGGCTTACTTCAAGCTCAACCCGTCGGAAGCCAAGAAGCAGATGCAGGCGGCGGGCTTCAACCAGCCGCTCGCCTTCCCGGCGCACGTCAGCAGTGCCTACTTCGAACCTGCAGCGCCAGCAAGCAGGCCCTTCAGCAGATGCTGCAGGAAGGAAACCTGTTCGCGCTCACCCTCGACAGCGTTCCGACCAACGAGTTCAACGTCAAGTACTTCAACGGTGGTGGTGAGTACGAAGGCGTCACGCTGAACCAGGGGCCCGGTGTCAGCGGCGATATCGACAACCAGATCACGGTGCGGTTCAACGTCAAGGCCAACCCGCCGCAGTGTCTGCTGCGCACCGTATTCCCCTGGTACCAGAAGACCGAGAGCCTGATCGAGGCGCAGCGTGTCGAGCTCGATGCCACCAAGCGCCTGGGCATCCTGACCGACCTGCAGAAGGAGATGGCGCTACAAATGCCGGCGGTGCCCTGGCCCGGCATCGCCAGCGGCTTCAGCCTGGCGTGGCCGTTCATCGGCAACTTCGACGCGTTTACGGCCAAGTCCACGATTACGGCGCCCTCCGAGACCTGGCACACGCTCTGGTACGACGCCTCGAAGGCCTGATTCGGGCGCCGCCTGGACGTAACGTTCGGTCGATTCCTTCGCGGCGTGCTCGCTGGACACACATCCATGCGGGCACGCCGCCCTCCCCGGCCAGAAACCGCCGGGCACTAACCACAGCGAAACGTATCCCTAGAAAGACCCAAACGATGAGACGCAGCACCGACCGCATCCTGGTATCGCACGCCGGCAACCTGCCGCGCCCGCCCGAGCTCGACGAGCTGATCGACGGCGGCAAGGACACCTCGGGCGCCAACCGCGCCGAGTACCTGCAGCGCCTGCCGAAGGCCGTGCAGTGGATCGTCGACCGCCAGATCGACTGCGGCGTCGACATCGTCAACGACGGCGAGTACGCCAAGGCCGGCTCCTACGGCGGCTACATGCAGGGCCGCGTCACCGGCTACTCGACCGTCCCCTTCGACCCCTCAACCGCACGCCGAAGCGCGCCAGCACCGCCGAGCGCGACCGGCGTGAGTTCCCGGGCTTCTACGCCTCCGGCCTCTGGCTCTCCGGCTCCGGCGGCCCGATTCGGCCCGGCTTCATGACGCCGGGCCAGGTGCGCACGATCAACAATCGCGAGACCCGCGTCTGCTCCGGCCCGATCACCTACACCGGCCAGGACGCCGTGAAGCTCGACATCGCCGACCTCAAGGCCGCGATCGCCGGCAAGGACGTCGAGGGCTACATCGCCGCGCTGGGGCCGTTGAGCCTCGGCGCCGGCGTGCGCAACGAGTTCTACGGCTCCGAAGAGGAGTACATGATGGCGGTCGCCGCGGCCTGCCGTGAGGAGTACAAAGCGATCACCGACGCCGGCCTCATCGTCCAGGTCGACGAGCCCGAGTTCTGCACCACGTGGTCGTTCTATCCCGACTGGGAGGTCGAGGACCTGCGCAAGTACCTCAACTTCTCGGTCGAGGTGCTGAACCACGCGCTCGAGGGCCTGCCCGAGGAGCTGGTCAGGTTCCACACCTGCTGGGGCTCCGGCCACCGCCCCCACGTCTACGACATCGAGCTCAAGTACATCGCCGACATCATGGTCAAGATCAACGCGATGCAGTACTCGATCGAGGCGGCGAACGTGCGCCACGAGCACGAGTACCACGTCTGGGAGACGGTGAAGCTGCCGGCGGGCAAGATGCTGATGCCGGGCGTCCTATCGCACGCCACCGACCTCGTCGAGCACCCGGAGGTGGTCGCGGAGCGCATCGTCAACTACGCGAACATCGTCGGGCGCGAGAACGTGCAGACGGGCACGGACTGCGGCATCGGCTCGCGCGTGGGCCACGAGGAGATCGTCTGGGCCAAGCTCAAGGCGATGTCCGAAGGCGCCGCCATCGCCTCGAAGCGCCTCTGGAACTAGTCCGGCCTGCGCACAGCAGCAGATCCTCGGCGGCACAATTCGCCGCGCTGCGCTCGTTAGAGCGCTAAGGCATCCTAATTCATGAGTTGTCGTTGTTAAATGTTACACATTGTCGCGCGTTATGTTCAGATTCTGACAAGAAAACGTTGACACGTATCTGTCCTGTCCGCGATAGTTGGGCGGCGTTCGGTATGAACGTCACCCCGCCTCCACCGGCGTAACGCCGGGGCCGCAAGGAAGCAGCGGCAGGAGGGTACGCAGGCCCAAGTCGGGCCGTCATCGTCACGTTCAGGTGATGCCTGACCTTTGCTATCGGGTGCCGGTCTGACTGCGTGGTTGGGCGGGCGAGTCTACGGACCCGGTGCTGCGTGCCTAGTTGCGCGCGCGTACCGAACGCCTCGTCTCCCTGATCTAGCAATCGCTCGACCCGGATAGCAGCGTCCGCGTGACGATCCACAAACGCGGGCGAACAGCCGAGCGCGGCCTCGAAACCGCGCGGGCTGTTGTCTGAATAGAAGAGAGGCGCCTCGTGGCGGCAACCACGAGGACGCCGGGGCAACGGGAGTTACGCGCACTCCGCTGCTCTTTCATCGTATCAGGGCCAGGCTCTGCGATTCGCGGCGCCTGGCCTTGATATATGAAAGAAGTTGCGTCTTTTACTCCTCCCGTTTGCCCAACGGGAGGTGATGCCACTACCCCTTGAACACGCATAGCTACCGACAACGTACGGATACGTAGGCCTGTCCGCGCTCGCGGGCGGGTCCGAGCAAGGAGACCACTAAGTGTTCAAATTCAAGTTCTTGATCGGCATCGTGGCCGCCCTGGCTGTTGCCGGTGTCGCCTACGGCGCCGCTGCCACTCTGACTGTCGGACTGGCGGCGCCGTCCAGGCAGGCACGCTGAGCAACGTCCAGTGCGATACGGACGGCGTCACAGTGCACTACAGCACAACTGGCGAATTCCAGATCTCAGGCGATCACTCGTGGACGGCCTTGACATCGACCTGCGCAGGCGGCGAGATGGACGTCATCGTCAAGGACGCTGGCGGCACAACATCTGGACGGGCAGCTTCGGACATTCCCGCCGACCTTCACCGGAGGCACGCTGGTTGCAGGTACTGCATGGGCGAGTCCGCATCAGCTACGATCGACCCAACGCTCGATCCGCACGCACATAGGTTCGATCCAAGTCTTCGTCTACGACACCTACCCCTAGTCAGACGCTGGAGTGGGGCCGGCTTCGCCGGCCCCACTCCAGACTAACGCATGCGAGGTGATTCAGGCCCACTTTCGTGCGGGCCAGCCACGCTCAGTAAGGCAACGGAATGAAGCCGGTCAAATTTCTGCTACCTCTGCTGACGCTCGTCGTCTTCGCCTCGTGGTTCGTCTTGCTGCGACCCACGTTCGTCGGCGGCCCGACCGGCTACATCATCGTGTCCGGTCACAGCATGGAGCCGAAGTACTACACCGGCGACCTCGTGGTCACGCACCGGCAGGCGCACTACAAGATCGGCGACATCGTCGCCTACACGATCCCGGCGGGCGAAAACGGGGCCGGCAACAACGTCATCCACCGCATCATCGGCGGCGACGGCGTCAACGGCTACGACACGCAGGGCGTCAACAACTCGTGGGTCGACGGCTGGCACCCGAAGGACGCCGACGTGATCGGCAAGGCGTGGCTGCACATGTCCGGCAAGGGCAGCCTCGTGCTCAAGCTGCGCCAGCCGGCCTACATGGCGGCGCTGTTCGGCGGCCTCGCCAGCATCGGCATCGCCGGAGACACAGACACTCAAAAAGAAAAGCGACGACGGCGGGGAGGTCTGAGTATGGCAACTCAAGTAGGCGAGCGCGGACGGTTCCGCCGCGCAAGACGGCAGCGCAGGCGCACGCGACGGCGCTACGCGGCAACGTCACGGCTGCAGATGCAGGCCGCCGGCGTGGTCGTTCGCCGGCCTCGGCGTCGCGGCGCTGCTGGCGCTGGCCGCGGCCTCCTGGCGCTCCCCGCCCTGACGACCTCGCCCTCGCACACACCAGCGTGACGCAGACCGCGTACACGCAGTCGCTGAGCTACGCTACACGTTCAACGTCACGCCGTCGCTGGTCTACCAGTTGGGCAAGATCGGCCCGGTGACGGCCGCAGACGCGGCGCCGGCGAACGCTGGAACTACCACCCCCGGCGCTAGCCCCGCCGGCGCCGCGACCCGCGGCCAGCGCGCCGGCGGCCACGCCGATCTACACGGCCCTGGTCACAGAGCATCGAGGTCGGCTTCGGCTACGGGCTGACCGGCGCAACCGCGACCGACCTGCAGGGCCAGATCAGCGCCGACCTCCTGGTGCAGCCCAGCGGCACGCCGGGCTGGAGCGACACGTCGACGCTGATGGCGCCGACGGCGTTCAACGGCTCGACGGCCAACGGCAACGCGGTGATCGACCTGAGGCCGATCCAGACGACGATCGACCAGATCGAGAAGGAGACGAACTACAAGGCGGGCAAATACGACATAACGGTGGTGCCGCACGTCAGCGTCACGGGCACCGTCGACGGCAAGCAGGTCAACGAGACCTACAGCTCGCCCCTCACCTTCACCTACGACAAGACCACGATCACGCCCGCGACGGACCTGCAGGCCAGCCAGCCGAAGACCGTCGTCGAGCACAGCACTCGACCAACCACGTGAGCCTGCTCGTCACGACGCTGAGCGTGTCGCGGGCGCGTCTCGTAGCGGGCCTGCTTGCCGTGCTCGCGGTTGGCGCCGGGGCGGTCTTCGGCGCCGTCGTGTTCCTCGGCCTCGGGCGCGGCGCAGCGGTGCAGCTGCTGACACGCATCGGCGTCAAGCTCGTGCCCGTCGAGGCAGTCGAAGACTACGGCGCTGCAGCGTATCCGCCTCTCGAGCCTGCAGGACCTGGCCAAGATGGCGCAGCGCGACGGCAAGATCATCTTCAGCCAGGCGCAGGAGGACGCGAGCTGCTGTTCGTGCCGGACGGCGGCGTGACCTACGAGTTCGCCTACAAGCCGGACGCGTCGAAGTAGCAACGGCCCATGCGGAAGCTCATCTGGTTCGTCGTGGGCATGATCATGTTGAGTGTCATCGGCGCTTCGGCGGCGTCGCTGGTCGTCAACGGCGGCACGGTGCAGGTGTTCACCATCGAGGCGGCTAACATCCCGCCGCCCGTGCCGCAGGAGTGCATCGACCACGGCCTGTCGCACTTCGACCACGTGATCTACGGCACGCCGGGCAACGACGACCTGCACGGCGGCAACGGCCACGACCTGATCTTCGGCCTCGGCGGCGACGACACGATTACGGGCGGCAACCAGGGCGACTGCATCGTCGGCGGCGACGGCAACGACACGATTTACGGCGGCAACTCGACCGACGTGATCCTCGGCGGCGACGGCAACGACAGGCTGTACGGCGGCAACGGCCGCGATTACATCTACGGCGGCGCCGGTGACGACAGCATCTACGGCGGCAACGGCCCCGACGTCATCGACGGCGGCCCCGGCACCGACTACTGCGACGCGGGTAACGGCGGCGGCACGCCCACGAACTGCGAGGACGGCTCGCACGAGGACGACGACGCGCATCCAACACCGCGTCGCAGCAGTCGAGCGCGCCCGCGATCGTCACGCGCGACGGCCACACCGATACCGCCACGCCTACCCGTACGCCGATCGCCGACCGCGACTTCGACGCCGCGCCCATCGCCGACGGTACGCCGGTCCCGATCGTCCGCGACCTCTACGCCGCGGACCTCACCGACGGCGCAGGCGTCGCCGACCGCCACGTCAACGGCGGACGCGTCGAAGTAGGTAGCGAGAGCGTGGTCTGAGGGTAGGAGCTGCGTCAGGCGGCGTTTGGGAGCTGCCAGGGGAACTCCCATACGCAGTAATCCGAGTTCGACTGCCGCGCGAACGCCCTCACGTCCTGGTGCCTGAAGGCCACCAGCCGTTTGCCGCGCGCGTCCACGCAGACCAGCACGTCGTCAGTCCGTCGCATCGCGACTCCTTCGTCGACCGTCAGAAAGTTGCCTGTGCTCGTTACGACTAGAATCATGGGTAATTATCGGAAGCAAACTGTACGAACATAGTATGCGTGGGCTGTTTGAAGCCTTGAGAACGAGGAAGGGCCTGCCGTGTATGACGTCTTCTTAATCGATGGGGACTCCGAGCGCCGAGCGATGGTGGCGCAGCACTTCGACGGCATCCCGGGCATCAATCTGATTCAGGCTGCGCCGGAGATCGCAACCGTCCGTCTCGCCCAGGAGACCCAGCCGGGGGTTGTCCTCGTCGGCGTCGACGACGCGGACTCGTGGTTCCTGCCGGCGCTCAAGGGCGCCCTCGCGAGCACGCCGATCCTGAGCTACAGCTCGAACTGGGAGCCGGCCATCGAGTGGCGCGCTATTCAGTCCGGCGCAAAACGCCTGACGGGCGACGTGGACGAGAAGTCGACGTTCCTCGCCGCGATCCTGGAAGCGCTGCGCCACGCGGCGTAGCCTTCCCCGCCCAACGTTGCTCTTCCTCCCTCAACTGCCCGGCGCGGAGTCGTGCAGTTATCCGCATGGGAATTCGATATCGGAGCCGGCTGCGCGGTTGTCGGCAGTGGTAGCATCCTCTCGAAACGACAACAGGGACCGATGAATCATCCGGGATAAGGAGAAGAGGTTGAAACGCGAAATCACCGCCATATTTGCGTTGGCAATTCTCACTCTGTTTGCGATCGCTGGTTCAGCCTCCGCCGCAACACCGACTCCTCTCCTGTCTTATCTCGCGGCCTGTCCCGCTCCCGCGGCTCAGGGGCAGGCACGCTGCTATGCGCAGGTGGTCACGAACCAGCGAGGCGACGTTCAGGCAGAGAGCCTGCCTTCGGGCTACGGTCCGCTGCAGCTCCAGACGGCCTACGGGCTGCCGCAGATCGCACCCTCGGAAGTGCAGCCCGACTGGGTATGGAACGGCCAGACCATCGCCATCGTCGATGCCTACGACGACCCCACGGCGGAGAGCGACCTCAACTCCTACAGCACCACGTTCGGGCTGCCTGCCTGTACGACCGGTGACGGCTGCTTCACGAAAGTTAACCAGTTCGGCGGCACGGTCTTGCCGTGGCGCAACGGCGGCTGGGCCCTGGAGATTTCGCTCGACACCCAGATTGCCCACGCAGTGTGCCCGTACTGCAAGATCCTCCTCGTCGAAGCCGCGAACAGCAGCTTCTTCAACCTGCTGATCGCGGAGGATTACGCCACGTCGCACTCTGCCGTGGTCTCGAACTCCTGGGGTAACCATGAGTTCCTCGTCCAGAACTCTGCCCTGATCGATGGTCACTTCAACCGCCCCGGCGTCGCAATCACGTTCGCCACGGGCGATGGCGGTTACGGGGCCGAATACCCGGCGTCGTCGCAATATGTGACGGCTGTCGGCGGGACCACCCTCAACCTCAACCCCGACAACACGCGCGCCTCCGAGAGCGTATGGGCGCGGACGGGCAGCGGCTGCAGCCTCTATTCGCCGAAGCCTGCCTGGCAGACGGACCCTCTTTGCCCGCGCCGTACCACCGCCGACGTCTCAGCAGACGCCGACCCGAAAACGGGCGCGGCCGTGTACGACTCGACTCCGTACTGCCAGCTGCTGAAGTGCTCGACCGGCTGGTTCCAGGTCGGCGGCACCAGCCTTTCGACGCCGATCATCGCCGGCATCTACGCACTCGCGGGCAACGCCGGCTCTACCACGTACGGCTCTTACCCGTACGCACACGGCGGCTCGTTCTACGACGTCGTTAGCGGCAGGAACGGCTTCTGCATCACCTACTTGTGCGCAGGCGGCACCGGCTTCGACGGCCCCAGCGGCCTCGGCACACCCAACGGCACGAGCGGCTTCTAACCGCCGGCGCTACGCGGCCTGATCCACGAAACAATTAATTCGTAGCGTTAGCAGGCTGCGGCGCGTCGGGCTGGGCGCAGGCGGCTTCGTATTAGAGGCCGATGGATGCGCGGTACTGCCAGACCAGCATTACGGCCATCGAGCCCTCGCCCACGGCGGCGGCGACTCGTTTCGCGGAGCCGTGGCGCACGTCGCCGGCCGCGAATACACCCGAGGCGCTGGTCTCGAGCAGGAAGGGCATTCTTGCCGCCGTCCCGCCGGTGGCGTAGGACTTCTCGTTGAGCAGGTCAGGACCGGTGAGGATGAAGCCGTACTTGTCGCGCAGAACGGTGGAGCCGAGCCAGTCCGTGCGCGGCGTGGCGCCCACGAACACGAATAGCGTGGTGGCCGGCACGGTCCAGGTTTCGCCGGCGGCGTTACCCAGCTCCAGCGCCTCGAGACGATCGTTACCGACGGCGCGTTCGACGTGCGTCTCGTAGAGGACCTCGATGTTGTCGGTCTCGGCGATGCGCTTGACCAGGTACTGCGACATCGAGGCCGAGAGCGACTTGCCGCGCACGAGCATTGTGACCTGGCGTGCGGACCTGGCGAAATGCACCGCTGCCTGGCCGGCCGAGTTGGCGCCGCCGACGATGAAGACGTCTTCGCCGGCCAGCGACTCTGCCTCGCTGCTCGCCGCGCCGTAGTAGACGCCTCTACCCGTCAACTCCTCGCAGCCCGGAACTTCGAGGCGCCGGTAGGTGACGCCAGTGGCAATGACGACCGAGAGCGCACTGATCGAAGCGCCGTCGTTGAGGTGCAGGGTGGTCGAGCCCTCCCGCGTCTCCAGCGAGGTGATCTCGCTCGTCAGCAGGAACTCGGCGCCGAACCGGCGCGCCTGCGTCAAGGCTCGACGTGCCAGGTCTGCGCCGGACAACCCGGACGGGAAGCCCAGGTAGTTCTCGATCAGAGAGCTGCTGCCGGCCTGGCCGCCGGCCGCGTCGGCCTCTACCAGCGCCGTCTTGAGGCCCTCGGAGGCGCCGTACACGGCCGCGGCCAGCCCGGCGGGACCGGCTCCGACGACGACGACGTCGTACAGCGGCAGCTCCGGCGGCCGGTGCATGCCGAGGCGTTCGGCGATGGTCTCGTTGGAAGGCGATTCCAGCACGGACCATCGGTGAGCAAGAGGAGCGGCAGAGCCGCGGACGTGGCGTTCGCGGCGCGTAGCAGCTCCTCTGCTTGAGAATCCGTACCGAGCTCGTACCACTGGTATGGGACCTGGTTGCGCGCCAGGAAGTCGCGAGCGCGGTGAGCCTCGGGCGACCAGCGATGGCCGATCAGTCGGACACCCTGGAACGCCGGCTTGTAGGAGGCGGACCAGTCGTCCAGCATGTCGTCGAGAACCGGATACAGGTTCAACTCTGGCGGGTCCCACGGCTTCATCAGGTAGTAGTCGATGTGCACTTCGTTGATTGCCCGGATCGCGGCGTCGGTATCGGCGTAGGCAGTCAGGAGGGCACGGCGCGCCTTCGGGTAGTGCTCGAGCGCTTTCTCTAGGAACTCGACGCCGGTCATGCCCGGCATGCGCTGATCGACGAGCAGCAGAGCGACAGGCTCCTCGACGAGTCGCAGCTCTCGCAGTGCGTCGAGGGCTTCCTCACCGGACGACGCGCGCATGATGCGATACTGCTCGGCGTACTTCGAACGCAGGTCTCGCGCAACGGCGCGCAAGACTTCGACGTCGTCATCCACGGCGAGGATCACCGGCTTCGCCATAGCGTCACTCCGGATGTCCGTATACTGAAAGGCGGCTTCAGCATATCCCTTGCGCTGAAGTGTGGCTATGACGAGGGCTATGGTGTGCGATGAGTGACTCTTCCCAGGCAGACCAGAGTGTAATCGGCAGACTTACCGAGAGCGAAGAGCGCTATCGTGCCGTCATCGAGAACGCTTCCGACATGATTCAGAGCGTTCTTCCGGACGCGAGCTTCGAGTTCGTGAATCGGGCGTGGCTGACCAAGATGGGCTACACAGCAGATGAAGTAAAGAGTCTCATTGCCTGGGACACGATTCACCCCGAGTCGATGGAGCACTGCCAGCTTCTCTTCGGCAAGATCTTCTCAGGTCATGGCGGCGAAGATGAAACCTTCGAAAACGAGCCCATCACTCTGATCACGAAAGATGGACAGAAGCTTCCGTGTGAAGCCAACGTCACGACGCGCTACGTCGATGGCAAGATCTTCGCCACACACGCCTTCTTTCGCGACATTTCGGAGCGTCTGCGGGCGCAGGACCTCGAGGAGCGCAATGCGCAGCTCGAGCGGGAGCAGACGGCTCGCTACCTGGAAAAGATGGCTGCTCTGGGCAAGCTGGCGGCCGGGCTGGCGCACGAGTTGAACAACCCCGCCGCGGCCGCCCAGCGGGCGAGCGCCCAACTCGTGCAGAGCGCCGAGCGTCTCGACGATGCGCTGGGCGACCTGCACTGCCTCGAGCTGACAGCAGATCAATGGAGCAAGGTGACGGAGTTCAATGCGGAGTCGTCGCCGCCGCCATCTGGAGAAAGACGTCCTACCGAAGTCAGCCGTCTCGAAGGCGAGATGGAAGATTGGCTGGCCGAGCACGGCATTGCGGACGGCTGGGACCTGGCGTCGGGCCTGGTCCAGGAAGGCATCGAGACGAGCCGGCTGGCCGAGCTCGCCGCGGTACTGCCTGAGCCGGCGCTAAAGCCTGTTCTCACGTGGTTCGTCGAGTCCAGCGCGACCCGAGAGCTCACGAACGTGGTGACCAACAGCACTCAGCGTATTTCGAACCTGGTCGCGGCCGTCAAAGCGTACTCGTTCATGGACCGCGCCTCCGAGCAGATCGTCGATGTTCACGAGGGCATCGAGAACACGCTCGTCATTCTCGGACACAACCTGCGCGGCATCACAGTACATCGCGAATTCGATCGAGCGCTGCCGCCGGTGCGCGCTTTCGGCAGCGGGCTGAACCAGGTGTGGACGAACATCCTGGACAACGCGGCCGACGCCTTGGGTGACGACGGCACCATAACGATTCGCACGCTCCGAGACGGCGACCGAGTCGTCGTCGAGATCGAGGATGACGGCCCGGGTATCCCGGCCGAGATCGTGAGCCGCGTTTTCGAGCCGTTCTTCAGCACGAAGCCGCAGGGCGAAGGCACAGGTCTGGGCCTCGATACCGTCTGGCGCATCGTTACCGAAGAGCACAACGGGACTGTGGAGGTCGAATCGGCGCCGGGCCGAACCCGGTTCCGCGTTTCACTGCCGGCGGTCGAGAGCTCCTGAGCTAACCACGTCGCGACGTGTCAGATCGGGTGCGGCACATCCTCTACGCGACCGCGCCTGGCCGGACAGCAGGCGGGTCGATGCGTCACCTGTTCAACCTGGCAGCGACCTGCGCAACCGTCGGGTGCGCTTCGGAGTCGTCGACGATTTCGATCGTCTGCCCCGCCTCGATGACTCCCTCGCGGATGACTCGGCAGTAAAAGCCGGAGCGACCGCTGTTCTGGAAGGTGCGGACGAACTGCTGATCGTCCATCTTCATCCCCAGCTTGAAGCACGGTTGGCGTGGCTGGCTCACCTGCAACACGGCGTCACCCACTGCGAGGATGGCGCCGATGTGCAGCTCGTCCTCCAGCAGGCCTGCCACCGTGAGGTTCTCGCCGAAGTTGCCGTAGTCCAGCGTCCTGCCGAGCTCGGCCTGCCATGGGACGTAATGCTCCGACGGGTAGCAGTACACGGCCTTGTCGGGCCCGCCGTGCACCTGCAAGTCGGCCTGGCCGTCGCCATCGATGTTGAGGGTGCGCACCATCACGGGGCCGCTGACGTGTTGCTTGTTGATGCCGCTAAGCACGCTCTCATCGCCCGAGCGCAGTTCGCTGGGCTTGCCAACCTGAATCGAGATTATCTCGGCCACTCGTTCTCCTCTATCGCCTATCGCCTATCGTCTTGGGCAACCGGCTCGCCCTGCACCCACGCGCCCCTGTGCATCCAAATGTAATCGATCCGCACATCGGTCCCTGAAAGATCGGGAAGGGAGACGCCATCTGGTCACGGTTCGACTGGACCAACCTGGGCGCCCCGACCTCGAAAGGAACGGCGCTCAGGGCAACGACACCCTGCACGAGGCTAAGACATGTCGCACCAGGTGTAGCCCTTCTGCAGGTGCTCACACGTCACGGCGCTGGAGCAGGACCGCCGCACCGGCGAAAAAGAGAGCCAGCCAGATGCAGATTATGAGAATCGCCGTGGATGGAGAAAGGTAGCCAACGAAGTTGGTTTCGGACCGAAGCAGCGCCTCGCTGGCGTTTTCCGGGAGGTAGGCAATGAAATGGCTGCGCCACCACTCGGGCAAGAAGCCGCTAAAGATCGACGGCACGAAATAGATAGCAAGCGTGGACGTGATCGCCGTGGCAGTACTCCGGAGCATGCCGCCCAGGGCCGTACCTATAAGAGGGAAGAGCGGCGTAGTCAGCCACGCAACGATGATTCCTCGCTGCGCCTCACGGTCGCCGAGGCCCATCGTTGGTATTCCCGCGTGGGTAGCAAGCACCGCCTGGCCCGCGAGGAACGATCCAAGCACGACAGGGAGCCCGACGGCCCAGGTAACGGCCGACATGACGACCAGCTTGGCTAAGAGGACTCGTAGCCTGCTGGGCGTGACGGTGATTGTGAGGCGGATCATGCCGCTGGTGTATTCGGAAGAGAGAAACGTTACGCCCGTGACCATAAGGACAATATCGCTGAACACAGTGCCATTGAGGCTGAGAAAGACCGGGTTGAAGTCTGATCTTATCGGCGGCCGTCATTGCGTCCCAGTTCGAAGCGATAACGAGACAGATCAGAGCGCCTGCGCCGACAGCAAGCACGATTGCCAGACCTGCCTGCACGTAGAGAGCGCGAGTTGACCGCAGCTTGGTCCACTCTGCACGAATCTGAGACAGAAGGTTCGGACGGGGAGCACGGGTCGGCGGGGAGGTTGTCGTCACTGACTAGCTTTCAATGAAATTGATGTGATGAAACCGGAATCGCAACCTGCGCAACCAACTCGCCCGGAGTGATCTTAGGCTGACCATCCAACGAGCTCGACGGGGCTGTTCGGATGGTCATGCGGCTGCTACAGCCAGACCGGCCGGTCGTGGTCGTAAGGCACCGTCGGGCGCTCCCAGCGCGCCGGCGTCTCGCTCATCTCGACCACCGGCGCCGAGGTGCCGCAGACGGCCGAACGGCGTCTCCGTTGTCACCATGAGCTGTTCGATGCGCTGCGTCGGGATCGCCGGAGTCGCGGCCTGCTCTTCTCTGCTGACGTGAGGGTAAGCCGTTACCCAGCGGCCGGTGCGGGCCAGCGAGACGCGCACCAGGTAGCTCCCACCTTCGATGGCGCGTCGCTTGAGGGCGACCATGGCGCCGAACGCGCCCAGGTAGCCGGTACCGTAGTCGATTGTGTTGGCCGGCATGAGACGCGGCGTGCCGTCGAGGCGGTAATCGTCCGTGATGCCGCTGACGTTCTGGACCACGCTCTCGAAGCCGCGGCGCTCACTCCACGGGCCCTCGTGACTCCAGGCGCTGACGTTGACGTAGACGATGCCCGGCCGAAGGGCCGCGAGATCGTCCGGACCGAAGCCGCGGCGCGCCAGCGAGCCGGGCCGGTAGCTCTGCACGAAGACGTCTGCGGTTTGCGCCAGAGTTCGCAGCGCGGAGGCGCCGGACTCGCCGTTTAGATCGAGGACGGTCGAGCGCTTACCGTGACCCGTCTCCATGCTCTGCACCTGGTTGTCGTCGAGGCCGCCGTTGCAGATGCGCAGGACGTCGGCGCCGTGCTCTGCCAGGGTGCGAGACACCGTCGGCCCGGCGATCACGCGCGTCAGGTCGAGCGCCCTAATGCCCGAGAGTGGGCGGTCGCCGGCCGGCAGGGGTGCCGGCGGACTGTCGGCGATCTTGACGATCTCGATCACCGGCTGACCGTCGAGGATGTGAGCCTGCTCGTGCGCGTCCCATTCGGCGTAGCTACGTACCGCGGCCGCGCAGGCGCCGGCGTTCATCACCGCATCCTCGAGCTCGAACGCGTCCCATCCGGAGACGGCGGCTCGGATGCTCTCTTCGTCGCCGCCGCTGCCGAGCAGCTTCTCGATGCGCTCACGGTGGTGGGCGAACTCGCGATGCAGGAAGATCCAGCGACCGTCCCTGGCAGGCAGGATGCGACTGCCCATACCGGTACGAGAGGCCGCGCGTAGCTCTCGCAGCGAGGGGCCTTCCTGGCCCGGCTCGTAGTCGATTCGGATCAGGCCCTGACCACCCAGGGCGCAGGTAGCCGCGTCGACGGCCAGGCGCACCGACTGCATCCGGCCCGTGCGCATCTGCCACAGACGCGCGGCCTCTACTGCGCCGGCGGCAATGGCGCTGGCGCCAAGCTCGCCCACGCGCAGCGGTACTGCCAACCCCGGGCCGGAGCCGGCGAACTCAACGTACTTGCCGGCCGGCTCTTCACCCACCGTGTTCATCAGACCTTCGAGAAGCTCGTTGGCGGACATTCAGACGAGGCCTCCACTCGTGCTCGACGTTGCCGGCTCGACTACCTCGAAGTCGGGACCTGATCAGACTGCCTGGCAGCCTGCCGCTCGCGGAAAGCCGGGATGACTTCGCGCCCGACGAGCTCGAGCTGCTCCAGCAGGACTTTGCTGGGCGCTCCTACCGGCTGGCCGATCATCACTTCTTCGAGGCCCGGGAACTGCTCTTCGAGCTCGAGCAGCCTGTCCACCAATCGCTCCGGGGGACCCAGCACCCAGCCCTGTTCACGTGGCTTTGGAAGGCCCGCATCGCGAGCGGTGGCAGGGTCTGCGACCATGGCAACCTGCTCTTCGGTTATCCCACGCACGAAGCCGAGGGGCGCAAACATCTTCTGGTACTCCTCCAGGAGCGGACACGCTGCCTCGTAGGCCTCCTCTTCCGTGTCCGCGATGTAGCTGGAGAGACCGATAATCAGGTTGCCGCCGAGATCCGTCTCGATTCCGTACCTCGCCTGGGCGTCTCGCCACGCTTCGACTACCGAATTGGCGAGCAGCGTCGATGCCGCGCCGCCGCCAACCACCCCACTGATGCCGTGCGTCACCATGAAATCGAGGCCCCGCGTGCTGGCGCTGACGATGGGCTGCCAGATCTCGATCGGGCGCGTCACGGGCTGAGGCACCAGCGTCAGCTCCGTGAGCTCGTAGCCGCGATACGGGACCTTTGGCGGCAGCGTGTAGTGCTTGCCCTGGTGCGAGAACGAGCGCTGGTCAAAGGCCTTGCGGATGATCTCGACTTGCTCTTCGAAGATCTCGCGATTGGCATTGCCGTCGAGCATGGGTATACCGAACGTTTCGACCTCGCGGGTGTGGTAGCCGCGCCCGACGCCGAACCTGATCCGGCCGCCGGTCAGTATGTCCGCCACCGCGTAATCCTCCGCGAGACGCAGAGGATGCCACATGGGCGCCACGTTGAACCCGCAACCAAAGCGAAGCTTCTGCGTCAGATGCGCCAGGTGCGTGGACAGCAGCAGAATGTTGGGAATGCACTCGTAGCCTTCGCGCTGGAAGTGGTGCTCGGCCAACCACAGCGTGTCGTAGCCAAGCCGGTCCATCATCAGGGCCATCTGCCTGGCGGTCTCGAACACGCTTGTCAGGCGTTCGTTGTCGTACCAGCGGCTGTTGGTCGCAGGCCCGTCAAAGCCAATCCCGTCAAGATCGACCTGGCCTGCGTAGAGCGTACCGAATCTCTTGATCATCCCTGGCCCCTCCGTGATCGAGTACGGCTACTCTAAGCCTGCGCCGGAGAATTTCCTACCGCGGCGCAATACTGGCCTCGGTGGCTACAGAATCAGTAGACGGTCGGGGTTAGGACTTGAGGCCGCCATCTGAGTACACTCAGCGCGGCAGCATGTCTTGAGGTTCGAGACTGTGTTTTGAAGGGTGTGAATGATGAGTGATTCAACCGCAGAGGACGTGCTCCTTCAGATCGATGCAAGCGTCGATGAGCTTGCGTCGGACGGGGACTTCAATGCCCTTTCAGCCTTGCTTGCAGGCGACTTCCGCTACATCCACTCTACCGGCCTGACGCAGAACAAGAGCGAGTGGATCGAGGGATTGAGGCGGCTGGTCGGGCAGCGGCGCCGAGTCGTTGGCAGCCTGATAGC
The DNA here is from genome assembly GCA_963732945.1 of uncultured Chloroflexia bacterium. Lineage (GTDB taxonomy): Bacteria > Chloroflexota > Dehalococcoidia > DSTF01 > WHTK01 > WHTK01. The sequence continues at coordinate 348,683 of CAVTBL010000017.1, read as the reverse complement.
CGACCGGCACGGCGATGTCGCCATCGTGACCGGTGACCTCGACGTCGTTTGGAATGACGGCCGCCTTGCACTCGACCGCTACGTGCGCGTCTACCGGCGCGAGGCCGCAGACTGGCGCGTCTTCTTCCAGCGCACATTCCCAGCGCCGGACCGCAAGAAGCCGGACGCCGCCTGATTCAGCCAGACACGACACGGCTATCGCTGCGAACGAAGTCGAGCCTGATGCACGCCCGCGATCCCAGGTGATCGACCGATTCGTCAGGCGCAGTGATGCCGTCAGCAAGACGCAAACGGAGGGCCTGACATGGACGCCGAGAAGACTCGAGAGTTTGTGGAGCGGGTCTGGGATGAATCCGTTCTGCCGGCGCTGCACGCCTACATCGAGATACCGAACAAGTCGCCCGCCTTCGACGTCGACTGGGCCGGCCACGGCTATATGGATGCCGCGCTCGACCTCCTCGTGACGTGGTGCCGCAAACAGGCGCCTGCCAGCGTAAGCATTACGGTGCACCGTCTGCCCGGCCGGACGCCGGTAATCGTCATCGAGGTCCCCGGCGACGATAGCGCTGGTTCCGTGCTGCTGTACGGCCATTTCGACAAGCAACCGGAGATGACGGGCTGGCGCGAGGGTCTCGGTCCCTGGACGCCGGTGCTCGAAGACGACCGGCTCTACGGCCGTGGCGGTGCCGACGACGGCTACTCGACCTTCGCGGCGCTTACCGCGGTCCGCGCGCTGGATGAGCAGGGTATACCGCACGCTCGCTGCGTCATCCTCATCGAGGCCTGCGAGGAGAGCGGCAGCCCGGACCTGCCGTACTACCTGTCGCAGCTCGCCGGTGTCATCGGCACGCCGAACCTCATCGTCTGCCTCGACTCCGGCTGCGGCAACTACGACCAGCTCTGGGGCACCACGTCGCTGCGTGGAATCGTGGCCGGCACGCTCGATGTGTCGCTTCTGAGCGAGGGAGTGCACTCCGGTAGCTGGTCGGGCGTCGCCGCTTCGAGCTTCCGAGTGGCCCGAATCTTGCTCAGTCGCATCGAGGACCAGGCGACCGGGGAGATCCTGTTGCCGGAGTTTCACGTCCAGCCGCCACCCGATCGCCTTGCGGAGATCGAGCAGCTCGCGGGCATCCTCGGCGACGACGTGTACTCCGACCTGCCGTTGTTGGCCGGAGCTCGGCCCGCAACGCCGGAAGTGCGTCAACTCATCCTCAACAGCACCTGGCGCCCCACGCTATCCGTTACCGGCGCGGGCGGCCTGCCTCCGATCGAAAACGCTGGCAACGTCCTGCGACCGTTCACGCGCCTCAAGCTATCGCTGCGCATTCCACCGACCTGCGACCCCACCGTTGCAGCGACATCTCTCAAGCGGACGCTGGAAGCCGATCCACCCTACGGCGCGCATGTGCAGTTCGAGCTCGATCAGCCCGCGAGTGGCTGGAACGCTCCCGAGACGGCGCCGTGGTTGCGGCGGGCCGTGGATGAGGCATCGGCCGCGTTCTTCGGACGGCCCGCGGCATACAAGGGCGAAGGGGGCTCGATCCCCTTCATGGCAATGCTCGGCGAACGCTTCCCGCAGGCGCAGTTCTTGATCACGGGCGTCCTGGGTCCCGGAGCCAACGCCCACGGACCGAACGAGTTCCTCCACATCCCGACGGCGAAGAAGCTGACCTGCTGTGTGGCGAAAGTCATCGCCGATCGAGCTCGCCAGTCGATGACAACCGCACGCGCAGGTCTCTCGGCAGTCCCCGCCGTCTCGGCCTACCCAGCCGCCGCCACGTTCCGAGTCCGTGCCACGATGAGGCGGCGGGTGATGTTTCGATTCAGCCACCGACCGAGAGGTCTTCGAAGGCCGGTGCTGCAGCGGTGCTGGTCGCGAACCGGAAGCCTTCGTAGCCCTTGGCTGCGATCTCGTTGCACAGAGCGTTGTAGGTATGAACGCCACCAACGTACGGCATGAAGATGCGCGGCTTGCCGGGGATGTTGGCGCCCATGTACCACGAGTTCGCCTTCGGGTAGAGCGTTGCGGCGGCGACGTCGTCGTTGTGCTTCACCCAGCGCTCTTCTGCCTCCGGCTCCGCTTCGACGCGCGTCAGGCCGTTGGTCTGCATGTGCCTGAGGCAGTTGCTGATGAAGTTGACGTGCTGCTCGATGGAGAGAATCATCTGGCTCTTCACGCCCGGGCTCTGCGGTCCCGTGACCATGAACAGGTTTGGGAAACCGGCCATCATGATACCGAGGTAGGTGTGGGGACCATCGGCCCATTTGCTCCTGATGTCCACACCGGCGTCGCCTTCGATGTCGATTTCACGCAAGGCGCCGGTCATCGCGTCGAAGCCGGTGGCAAACACGATTGCGTCTAGCTCATAGCTGGCATCGGTGGTCTGAATCCCGGCCGGCGTGATGCGCTCGATCGGCGCGCTGCGGACGTCGACTAGCGTGACGTTGTCGCGGTTGTAGGTCTCGTAGTAGTTCGTGTCCAGGATGAGGCGCTTGGTGCCGATCGGGTGGTCGTTGGGGCACAACAGCTTGGCCGTGCGCTGGTCCTTGACGGTCTCTCTGATGCGATCGCGTACGAAATTCGCCGCCGTCTCGTTGGCGTCATCGTTGAGCAGAAGATCGTTGTAGGTGTAGAGGAAGCTGATGCTGCCACCGAGAGCCCACCTGGCGGCGTAAGCGGCCTCGCGCTCCTCGGGTGTCGCATCGAGGGCGCTCTTCGCCGGCGGCGGGTAACCCGCGATACCGAAGGGCGTGCTGTAAGCAGCCTCGCGCCGCTCGCGATAGTGAGCTTTGTGATCCTGCTCCCTTTCGGGGTCCATCGGCGTGTTACGGGCCGGCAGAATGAAGTTCGCCGTACGCTGGAAAACGAACAGGTGCTTCGCCTGCTCGGCGATGTACGGGATGCTCTGCACGCCGGACGACCCTGTACCGATAACGCCGACCCGCAGTCCCGTGAAGTCCACGCCTTCGTGCGGCCAGAGGCCCGTGTGGTACCACTCCCCCTTGAAGTCTGAGAGGCCCGGCAAGTCCGGTACCCTCGGCGTCGAGAGATTGCCGGTCGCCATGACGATAAAGGTGGCGCTGAACGATTCGCCCTTGTCGGTGGTAATAGTCCAGAGGTTGCTGGCGCCGTCAAAACGAGCCGACAGTACGCGCGTGTTGAGCGTCACCTGCCGTCGCAGATCGAAGCGGTCCGCGACGTGCTCGATGTACTCGAGGATCTGGGGTTGAGTGCCGTAGCGATCGGGCCAGTGCCACTCCTGCTCTAGCTCGGGCGAGAATGAGTAGGAGTACTCGAGGCTCTCGATGTCGCAGCGACAGCCCGGGTATCGGTTCCAGTACCAGGTTCCGCCGAGCCCAGCGCCCGCCTCGAATGCATGCGCCTTGAGGCCGAGCTCTCGCATCCTGTACAGCGTGTATAGTCCACCGAGGCCGCCCCCGACGACGATTACGTCGAGATCCGCGGCCGGGCTGTTCGGTTCGCTGTTCGAAGGCGCGCTGGTGTTCATCGACATCTCCTGGCGCTTGGGCTGGGATTCTCGAGGCGCAGGCTGCTGCCTTCGACTCGCCACTAATGGTGACAGCATAGAGATTGACTGAGTCGGATAGCAAAGGAGATCGGCGTGGAAGTGGAAGACATTCGGCGGGTTGCCGTTGTCGGAGCCGGGCTCATGGGTCACGGCATCGCGCAGGAGTTCGCCGTCGCCGGCTACGAGGTCAGCCTCACCGACACCAATGAGTCGGTGCTTGGTGCAGCCGTGGAGCGCATCCGCTCGAACCTGCGCGCGATGGCGGAGCTCGGTGCCGTGGACGCAGCTCGCGCCGCGAACGCGCCGGAGCACATCCACACGACGCTGGACCTCGCCGCCGCGGTCGCGGAGGCAGACGTCGTGATCGAGGCTGCATCCGAGGACCTGGCACTGAAGCAGCGGCTGTTCGGCGAAATCGAGGCCCACTGCCGGCCGGACACGATCCTGGCCAGCAACAGCTCTTCCTTCATGCCGAGCGAGGTCAATACTCAGGTGCGTCGTAAAGAGCGTGTTCTCGTTGCGCACTACTTCAACCCTCCTTACCTCCTGCCGATCGTCGAGATCGTGCGCGGACCGGAGACGGAGGAGCAGGCCGTCGTGACTATGCGCGAGCTTCTCCTGAGGGTTGGTAAGCACCCCGCCGTCGTGCAGAAGGAAGCAAGAGGTTTCGTCGGCAATCGACTGCAGCTCGCGCTCTTCCGCGAGGCGCTTTCGATAGTCGATAAAGGCATTGCGAGCGTTGAGGACGTCGACACCGTGGTGCGATATGGCTTCGGCCGCAGGCTGGCAGGGGCGGGGCCGTTCGAGATCGCGGACGCTGCCGGAGCCGATCTCTGGGCCGCCGTTGCGACCAACCTGTGGCCCGATCTCGCGACCGATACAGAATTGCCGTCGTTCTACCGCGAGATGCTCGCTCGCGGCGAGTCCGGGATGAAGAGCGGCAAAGGTTTCCATGAGTGGACGCCAGAATCCGCCGAAGCGACTCGATCACGCATCGCACGTTCTCTCGCGGCCATCTCGGAACTTCTCGATAGCTGAGCCGGTCCGTTGCCCTGCGAAGGCCGCATGCGCGCCGACCATCCTGTAGGCAGGATTGTCGGCCTGTGAAAGTCGGCGGTTCGACCACAAATTGGGTGGTTACCCCATGCAGCGGGAGCGTCAAATCGTGCTACTCTTGAAATGTACTTCCCGAGTTTGCATCCCTCTTGGCAAGTCAGGAAGTTAACCGACTAGAACCTAAGCCAGGCGAATTCTCCGGATAGTTTCGTTTTACGTCTCTCCCCGAGACCTCGTTGACGCCCCTGGTCTCCGAAATCGGTATCGGAAAGTGCCTCCGTGTGGGGCTAGTGAGAGAAGAGACTATTTGAACATTTACGTTGGAAACCTGAGCTTCGACACGAGCGAGAGCGACCTTCAGGCCGCCTTTGCCACCTACGGCGCTGTCACATCCGCTCGAATCGCCACAGACCGCGACACCGGTCGTGCTCGCGGCTTCGGCTTCGTTGAGATGGCGAACCAGGCCGAGTCCCAGGCGGCCATCGCCGGACTCAACGGTACGCAGCTCCAGGGTCGCACCTTGACCGTGAACGAAGCCAAGCCCCGCGAAGAGCGCGGCTCCGGCGGCAATCGCGGCGGTTACGGCGGCGGCGGCGGTGGTTACGGCAACAGCCGTGGCGGCGGCGGTGGCAACCGCTGGTAAGCGGTCCGCAGGCGGCTTGACGCCGCAGACCTGACTAACCGAGACGAAGAGGCCGGCACCAGAGGGAGCCGGCCTCTTCTCTTGGTCTCGACCGAGCATCGTAGCGCGTCACCGTCTCTTAAGAGGCTGAAGCGTTGGCGAACACCTTGTCGGCCATGACCTGACAGCGGCGCATCAGGCGATGCTCTTCGGGGCGGTAATCAGCGACAGCGTTGTGGATCGTCCAGAGGTTGTCCCATGCCAGCACGTCTCCCTGCGTCCAGTTGTGGGCATATTGGTACTGCTTCTTCTCCTGATGTTCGAAGAGGAACTCGAGCAGCTCGTTGCTCTCCTGTTCAGGCATCCCCTCGATGCTGACCGTGTAGCCGGGGTTGCAATAGAGACTCTTGCGCCCGTTCACGGGATGTTCGAGGACCAGAGGATGGCGTACCGGCGGTTTCTGCCGGCGTTGTTCGGGTGTCAGGGCTGTGCGAATGCTGCCGGGCCTCTGGCGCATCTCGTCCCAGAGCTTGGCGAAGTCGTGCGTGGCGGTCCGACCTGCGATGCGATTCTTCAGGTCTTCCGGCAGGCCGTCGTAAGCGGCACGCATGTTGCAGAACAACGTATCGCCCAGGGCTACGCCGTCGCGCTGAGGCACTTCGATGGCGTAGAGCACGTTCAGGAAGGCGATCGGTTCCGAGTACGACATGTCGGTGTGCCATGCCTGGCCGGCATCGTTGAGGCCGAGCGGCCGGCCGTTCTCGACGATGTTCGAGAGGAACATGAGCTCCGGATGGTCAGGCACCGAGAATGGGCCGGACGCGACATTGATCTCGAGCGAGCCGAACCGGCTACCGAAGGCTTTGTGAGCCGCTGGGTCAAGTGTCTGGTTGGGGAAGCAGAGCACGCCGTAGTCGGCGAAGCCATGGAGTATCAGGTCGAAGTCGACATCGGAGAGTGGCTTCGACAGGTCTACATCCTCGACCCTGACTCCAAGAATCTCGCCAGACGGAATAAGCCGAGCCATGATTGCCTCCTCAGCCGGATGTCGTCCAAGGATTCTAAATCAGTGGTTCTGATTTGCACCGGGTTGGGAGCCTCTGCGAATGTGATTTGGTCATCGTGTCAGGGCTCTCCTGGACTTGGACGCGCCTATTGCGCTCCGAGACTGACCCTCGGATTGCCCAGGATGGGGCCATGGCGCAGCGATGCCGACTGAACATCTCCGTCCGGCTAAGTTGAAGTCATGCCGGCACCAGAATGCCGCGGCCGTGGAGGCGACCTTGTTCGAGGTCGTCCATGGCGTCGTTGACGGCATCGAGCGGGTAGCGCTGGGTGCGGAGGGTCACTCGGCCCTGAGCGGTGAGGGTCATCAGCTCAACGAGATCGTTGTACGTGCCAACCAGATTGCCAACGAAGTTGATCTCGGTCGAGATGATGTCGATTGCAGGCACCTGGAGAACTCCGCCGTAGCCGATCACGTAGTACGTACCGGCACGACGCAGCATGGCGATGCCGTCCTCCAACGCCCCGCCCTCGCCAACGAAGTCCAGCACGGCCTCACAGCCGGCGCCGCCCGTAAGCTCACGGACTTTTGCGACCTCTGAGCCGTCGGCAAGGACGATCTGATCGGCGCCGCATTCGCGAGCCAGCTGTAGCGCCGCCTCGGACCGATCGACGACGATTATCGTCGCGGCGGTCAGCGCCTTCAGTGATTGGATGCCGATGTGACCCAGGCCACCGGCGCCGATGACAACGGCGAACGTACCGGGGTACAGGATAGGCGCCGCCTTTCTGGCGGCGTGGTAGGCAGTCAGACCGGCATCGGCGAGTGCGGCGACGTCCTCGGGTCGGACGCCGGGATCGAGCTTGACCACCGAGCGGGCGCCTGTCTTGAGCAACTCAGCGAAGCCTCCGTCGGTATCTATGCCGGGGAACGCTGACCGAACGCAGTGCATGTCGTTGCCCGCCCGGCAGGCTCTGCACAGTCCGCACGTAATCAGCGGATGAACGATCACCGTGTCTCCGACCGCGACATGATCGACTGCTGTGCCGACTGCCTCCACCCAGCCTGCGTTCTCATGACCGAGCGTGTACGGCAGCGCCACGTGGCTCTTGCTCTGCCACTGGCCTTCGACGATATGCAGGTCTGTACGGCACAAGCCGGCGCCGCCGATACGCACGATCACATCGAACGGCGCGGTGATCTTGGGTTCAGCAATGTCCTCGAGCCGGGGGCGCTCCCGGTAGGCATGCAAACGGACAGCCTTCATCGAATCAGGCCTTCTGAATCAGGGTGTAGCGAACGGTCTGGACGCGGATCAATCCATCGCGAAAGACGAAGGTGTCGATCCCGTCTTCCACGCGCGTCCGAGCTGAGTCAGCCTTCCACTCCAGGAACAGAATGTCGCCTTCGTAGATCTGGGTTGGTAGCTCCCAGGCGGCATTGGGCACGTCGGAAAGTAGCTTCGTGAAGCCCTGCCTTACGCCATCCTTGCCCCGAAGCACACCTTCGGGCGTGACGAACACGGCGTCGTCCGTGTAATCAGACACGATTCCTTCCAGGTCTCCGGCACCAAGAACCTGCGCGTGATGGGCAAAGACCTCTCGCGGCGTGCGATCTGCCATGTCTGGGCTCCTTTCGAAATTCGTCGATCGACTCGATTCAATCTACGAGTTAGACCGATCGCACTATAGGGACAAACGACCCTCATTGTGAGAGTCGAATGTCTCCATTACTCACGAATGCCGTTCGCCAGCCAGCGGCGGCGGAGCCAAACGCGGAAGGCAAGGAATCATTCGACCATCACGGTCGGCGCATGGTGTCGTACGTCGCTGGTGGCGTCTTTCTTATCCCGCTGTAGCATGGTTTGGTGGGGCGTGGGATCTGGCTCGTAATCTCCGATGGATTAGAGGAGTGCTGTCTCCGCACCTTGATCCGCATCGTGGCGTGCCTGCGCACAAGGGCAAGGTCCCGTGTCCGGGTGGCTGCATTCGCCGCTGGTGAGTCGTAGTGGCAGCACTGCGGGCCTATCTCAAGCCCGGCGACCTGCTTCTCGTCTTGATCTTCGTCCCTCTGGCGCTTTCGTTTGATCGCCTTTCGGCAAGATTCGGAGATGACCTGGGCGATTCCCTGCTCATGGTTGGTCGTGGTTGTGGCATTCTCGGCCTCTCGATGATTCTCACGGCCGGCATCGTCAGCATACGTATCCCTCGCCTTGACCGTGCCTTCGGCGGCCTGACGCGATTGTGGAAGCTGCATCACCTGCTGGGGTTTGGCGGATTCGTGCTCGTCTTTGTGCATGTCGAACTGATCGCACTGAGCGCCTTGCCGATTTCCAGGGAGTTGCCTGCTCGCGTCTTGTTTCCGGCGTTGTCCTCAACCAGCGTCTGGTTGGGTTGGCTTGCACTGCTTGCGCTGACGGTCTTTCTGGCACCATCCTTCAAGTTCTTTGGGCCACCGCGGTACCAGGGCTGGAAGCTCCTGCACATGATTGCAGCTCCAACCGGCTTGTTGCTGGCCGTGTTGCACGCGACTGGATTCGGGGCACAATCCACGGTTTGGTGGGTGATCGGCGCAATGGCAGTCGCGTCCGTGGCCTGGCGCAGAATCGGCTCGAGGCTGACGGGACGACTGCCGTACACGGTCGTTAGCATCGAGAAGTTGGCGCCGGACGTGGTTCAGATCAGCCTGCAACCCGAGCGCCATGCACTGCACTACCGGCCGGGTCAGTTCATTTATATGACGCCCACGGATACGGGCCTTCAATCAGGCCGGCTCGAGGAGCACCCCTATTCGCTGTCGTCGTCGCCCCACGAGGGTCTCCTTCGACTGGGGATCAAGGACCTTGGTGACGCCAGCCGCTCCTTGCAGCAGCTTCGACCGACCACCGCCGTCTGGATAGAGGGTCCTTACGGCGACTTCTTCGCCCGGCATTACCCTGAGCGAGGGCAACTCTGGCTTGGCGGTGGCATCGGCATTACGCCGATGGTCGGTGGCGCGCGCGCGATTGCCTCAGAAGGGAACGCAGGGCCCGGCGGAGTGCACCTCGTTTACCTTGCCGACAGCATGGAGCGCGCCTACTACCGAACGGTACTTCTTGATTGTGTTCGGCAGGCGGAAGGTCTGGAGCTGACTGAGCACTACTTCAGTTCGGAGGGGCCGCTTACGCCCGCGTTTCTTGAGAAGCACTGCCCCGATTTTCGAGAACGCGAAGCTTACCTCTGCGGTCCGCCACCAATGCTGGCCTACCTGCGACGCGTCTTGAAGTCTGAAGGCATAACGGGTTCTCGTATTCACAGCGAGGAGTTCACCTTCTTATGACCATCATGGGTAAGGTGGCTTACACGGTAATCGTGGCCTTTGTTGCTAGCATCCTGACGCTGGTCGCGGTCAACCGACTTGCCCCAGACGATAAACGCGTAACGTTCGCGCCAACGAGTCCGGTACCGTCCAGTGCGACTACGTTTCCAGGTGTCGGTACTCCGATTCCGGGTGGCGCCACACCCGTCCAGAGTCCAGAAGCCACCGGCTCTACCGGATCCACCGGAATTACGATGCAGGATGTGGCCGAGCACGACAACGCAGCCAGTTGCTGGATGGTCATCGACGGCGTCGTCTATGACATCACCACATATATACCGAAGCATCCGACCGAGCCAGAGGTGCTGCTGCCGTGGTGTGGGAAGGAGGCAACACAGGCATGGGAGACGAAGGGCGGAACCGGCGATTCGCACAGCAACCGTGCGCAGGCAACGTTGGAGACGTATGCAATCGGGAGGCTGGTCCAATGAATGACCGGACTAGAGTACGGGGCGTCACACAGGACACCAGAGTTCGGGCTCCCTAACCTCGTGTCTTCAGTTAAAGGCCTCGTCAAAGACACGTTCTGCTTCGGTGAGGTCGCCGCCGATATAGAGAATGTTGCCGGCGCCTCCTCCGACTATCAGGGCATTCGGTTCACCGCAGACCTCGCAGGGTGTCAACTCGGTAGTGGCCCAGGGAAACGCTGCAACCAGATAACGCGCACTCCAGTCGTCCGAGCCTACGATGACACCTCTGTTTTGCCACGAGTGTTCGCGATGAGCCGCACTCCACCGGGCCCTGTCGGACAGAAATATCCCATCTGGCCCGTCGATTCCGAAACGCAGCCACGCTATGGGCTTCGGTGTTCGTTCATCCATAGCTGTTCATCTGCCTGAAGCGATCATAGCGTTTCGCGCTGCAGCGGCGCGGGCGTCCCGAACAAATGAGGGCCGCTGTGACCTGCCCCCAGTGACTAACAGATTGCGTGAGAGAAGTCCGAGGCTTTGCACACCTGCTTCTGATCGCGTAATCCCGAGACGGTACTCCTCGGACGTTAGCCAGCCCAGGGCGCTGTGGGGTCGATTTCTTTTCTGGATGTGGAGGTTTGAGCCTTCATGCTCTTGTGAGCGTCGACTCCGATGGTAGTCAAAGGGCCCTCCTTGGCGGGATAGTCGGGCTGCGGCTGACTGGGCTTTCTTGGGTCTGAAGACCGGCTCCTATTAGGTCAAGCCCGTAACGCCCGACAGGCTGGAGGACAGATCGCGTACAAGGCAGAAGCTCGCCATGTCATAAGTAGGGTCACTCCGGCCTGCCTGGCTGATCCTAACCCTACAGAGAGCTGTCATCGTGTTGGGAGCACCTCAACTAGGGTATGAGCAGTACCTTGCCAATAGTCTGACGGCTCTCGACTTCCCGATGCGCCGAGGCGGCGTCCTCGAGTCGGTATTCACGGTGCACGTGCACACGTAACTCGCCCTCGCGTAGCCAACGAAATATGTCGGCATCTCGCCTGTCGGCTTCTTCGCCGGGATGAACGTAGTCAGGGCCGGTGTGGTAGCTGAGGTAAAGGGAGCCGAGACCGCGTTGTGGCCATTCCAGCGGCGGCGGCGGGCCGGCGGTCTGGCCATACGTGACGAGATGACCTTTGCGCGCAAGGCACCGCAGACCTTTAGCGAGGAAATCACCGCCGTTGGCATCGAAGATCACGTCGACGCCTTCTCCAGTAGTGCGGCGCTTAATCTCCTCTTCGAAATCGACCTCGTTGTAGTTGATAACCTCGTCGGCACCGAGTTCGGTGGCGAATCTTGCTTTCGCAAGGCTGGAGACGGTGGCGTAAACGTAGGCACCCCGACGCTTCGCCATCTGTACCAGGTTCGAGCCGACTCCACCCGCAGCGGCGTGAATCAGGACGCGCTCACCGGCGGCTACCGGATGGGCGTCGTGTGTAAGGTAATGAGCGGTCCGTCCCTGGTTGAGGACGGCTGTTGCGAGCTTGAGATCGATGTCAGAGGGCACTCTAACCAGGGCCGAGGCGGGAACGCTCATTAGCTCTTTGTAGGTCCCGCGCCGATGCTGGCCGGCATAGACAACGCGGTCGCCGGGTTGGAAGTTCGCGACTTCGGCGCCGGTCTTGAGAATGCGGCCGCCGCCCTCGTGACCGGGGATAAGCGGCAGGCTACTGCCGTAGCGTCCGCGACGGTACTGCAGGTCGCTGTAGTTGACGCCGATCACTTCCTGCTCGACGAGCACTTCGTCGGCAGCCATGTCCGGCTCCGGGACGTCCTCGTACGAAAGGACGTCCGGGCCTCCGAAGTCGTTCACCAGCATCGCCTTCACGGTCTGCTCCTCCCGGGCACAAAATAACTAGGCGTCAGTGGAGTGGCGTCTGACGCCTAGTTATCGTCTGAGTCGTTGCTTACACGCGCGCGGCCAGGCTCTCCGGCGTCACGTTTTCGCGCTCCGTGACCTGCTTGAGCACGAAGTCGAACGTACCGTACTTCGTTCCCTGGCTGTCCGTGGTGCAGTGCACCAGAAGCTCGGACGAGTAGTAGTGGTCCTCCTCGTTGCCGGGCTCACCTTCCACGTAGAGCTGCGTTGTGATCGGGCTCGAGTTGCCCTGAACCTTGACGTGGAAGTGCTTGCCGTTGCGCGGCTCGTAGCAGCCCGGGACGATGGTTGTGAACTCGTAGCGCCCCTGTGCGTCGGTTGTCTGATAGCCGTGGTACCGATAGCCGATCATGTCGTAGTTGCCGGCCGCGTCGGACGACCAGAGGTTCACGACAGCTCCCGGTATCGGCGTCCCCTTCTCGTTAAGCACGCGGCCGCTGAGCACGAGTTCAGGCCTGTCGCCCGGCTCGAGCAGGTTAGAGCGATTCGGTGCACCCAGGCGGAAGTAGGGGCCCTCGATCTCGCGTGGCGTCTGGGGAATCTCGCCGGGGCCCGGTGGATCCGGCTGCCTGACGGTAGTGCCTGCGCGGCTGCCTCTGACGATGTTCTGAGTCATTCTGATCTCCTCACTTGCTATTGCTGACTCCGCTCCATAGTTCCTGACTTGCCATGCGGGCACCCTCGGCCAGCGATTCGAGCTTTGCCCACATGATGGACGGATGAACGCGCTCGATTTGGCCACCCTGCTGGAAGCCGCAGTCCGTGCCCGCGATTACGTTCTCACGACCCACGATGCCGGCGTAGCGAATTATCCGGTCGGCAACTAGCCTGGGGTGTTCTACCGAAATGGTGTGGTGCGTTATGACGCCAGGGATGAGGATCTTGCCCTCAGGTAGCTTGACATCCTCCCAGACGCGCCACTCGTGCTCGTGCCGCACGTTCGCCGCCTCGATCGAATAGGCGCCGGCGTTCACGCGCAGAATCAAGTCGACGAGCTCCGAGAGCGGTGCGTCTGCGACGTGTGGCGCGTGCCAGCTGCCGTAGCAAAGGTGGTAGCGCACCCGGTCCTCAGGGATGCCTCGCAATGCGTGGTTCAGTGCCTCGATGCGCACTTCAGCCCACCTGCGATATGTCTCACGGCCTTTGCTCATCAGGTCGTCATAGGCGTTTGCGAGGACGGCATCGTCGACTTGAAGCAAGAGACCCGACCGGTATATTGCCAGGTACTCGCTGCGCAGTGCCTCTGCTAGGGCGTAAACGTATTCCTCGTCTGTCTGGTAGTAGTCGTTGACGCCGTTGTACGCGGCGCTTGCGGGTGCCACCACGGGCAGGAACGCCTCTTCCACTCCGGCGGCAACGGTCGCCGCCTTGAGGTTCTCGATGTCGCGTTTGATGCTGTGCTCGTCGTTGTAGACGATCGGGCCCACACAGACATCCGCGCCACGCCAGCGCCGTCGCGCGCCGCCTCCGGGCTGCGAGTCGAAGAACTCGGCGAACCGCTCCGAGTCACTGCCCGTGTAATTGATCGCCATCTCGCGCTCGGGATCGTGGCGGAACCCGGACACGCGCTCGTTGATGTAGGTGCCCCAACTCGACTTCGTGAACTCACCGTCGTCGACGATGTCGATGCCAGCCTCGGACTGCCTGCGAACGACATCGGCGACGGCATTGCGCAACGCTACGCCGTACTCTGCTTCGTCGATCTGTTTGCCTTCCTGAAGGTCGGTGAAGAAGCCAACGAGTTCTCTGGGTCTGATGAGGCTTCCTGAATGCGTGGTGAGGATCCTGCGTTCGCTGTGTTTCATGGAACTTCGGCTCTCTCCTGACTCTAAACTGGCGACCTGTAGCCCCGGCTCCCACCGGCGGTATCGACGTGAACGTCAAGGCTCGAATCGAGTGACAGAAAACACCGCGGCAGCTTCCGACTCGTGAAACCCGGGATGGTTGGGCGCTGGCGCCTCCTCTGCTGGTTCTATATCGTCCGCCCGGTCAACGACGCCTGGGCCGCCATGTCGTACAGCCGCCGATACACGTCTGCCAGATTCGTCGCTACCTCGGGAGTCAGCTCGGAGTCGTTCCGGAGACTCGTCTCGATCACCTGGAGCGTCGACGGCTGAGTCCGCGACGAAAAACCATTGGTGGTCCAACCGTCGGCAACCTCATGTAATGATTCAGCCTTTGATGAGCGGGCGGTGTCGTCCGGTCCCAGCAACTGCAGCATCATGCAGGCGGCGGCCCGTGCGAGGTCACACGTGGTCGCATCATTCGCCAGCTCGGCCTCCCACCAGATCAGCACGCCGTGCAGCAGCGCGGCTGCTACGACTGGATCGAGATCGTCGCGCAAGCCTCCCTCTTCCATCCCGACCCTGATGGACCGCTCGATGTGATCCCGTCCGTAGCCAACGAACTCGTCGTGCGTGCGCCTCAGCTCCGGGTCATGAAGCCCCGAATCTATCATCTGCACTACGAAGCGCGCCGAGGCATTTTCCGGATTGACGAATGTGCTGACAAGGTCTATCAGGTCCCTTGTGCCGTATGCCAGGTTGCGCTGACGCAGCTCCACCATGAAGTCTTTTGAGATATCAAGCAGTGCCGAATCGATGAGCTCCCGGCGTGAGTGGAAGTAATACGCGATGGTGGCATGACTGACCTGCGCCCGCTCGGCAACCTTGCGCATTGTCAGCCTGTCGAAGCCGTCGGCGGCGATGCAGGTACGCGCCGCCTCGAGGATTTGCTTCCGGCGCATGCCTGCGACGGTGAAGTCTGAGGCGCTCGTGGCGCCATCGTCGGTCATGACTTCGGAATTGGGCTCCATCGAATCTCTTGGCCAGGTCTTTCTAGTTCAGCGGCTAATAGCTCAGCGCCGCGTTAGTTCATAAACAAATTTCATGCTTTCCGCGATCTACGCCTATTGACAGGCGACGGAACCGCCCGTAGTTTACTGCCGTCACTATCCACGCGGTCAAGACTTCAACCACGTGGTAGAGACGCCGATTTCGACAAAGGGGCGGAAAAAGACTTGTCGAACGACAGAATGGCAGAAGCGTCCTCCGTCCTCGTCACCGGCTGCAGCAGCGGCTTCGGCGACGTGATCGTGCGGACGCTCGCGCGCGGGGGCTATCGCGTCTTCGCCACGATGCGGGATTCGCGGGGCCGCAATCTCGAAGCTGCTGCCAACCTGGATGACTGGGCAAAAGACGCCGGCGTCTCGGTGAATGTGCTGGACATGGACGTGGCAGACGACGCGTCGGTCAGCGCTGCCGTGGCGTCGATTCTGCGCATGGCCGGCTCCATCGACGTTGTGGTGAACAACGCCGGCATCGCGGCCGGTGGCCCGCTCGAGGCTTTCGACAGCGCGCAGGTTTACCAGCTGTTCAACGTCAACGCCTTCGGTCCAATACGCGTCGATCGGGCGGTCTTACCGCAAATGCGACAGCGTGGCTCCGGACTGCTGCTGCACGTATCCAGCACACTGGGACGCATCTTGCCCGGCGGCGGTGGGCTGTACCCGGCCTCCAAGTGGGCTCTCGAAGGCCTTGCCGAGAGCCTCCACTATCAGGTCGCGCCGTTCGGCATCGACGTCGTGATCCTGGAGCCCGGATCCTTCCCGACGCCGGCTGTGAGCCGCGCCATGCTCCCCGCTAACGAAGAGGTCGCACGCGCCTACGCCGCTCGGGGCGCAGCCGGGAGGCGCGCGGTCGAGCCGTCGCCGGACTACCGGCTACCCGACATTCAGGAAATCGCAGACGCTGTCCTGAGCATCGTCAATACGCCCGCCGGACAGCGTGACCTGCGCTATGTCGTTGGCCCGATCTTTACCGAGGGCGTCGCCGAGTACAACCAGCAGTACGAAGCCGCGAAGGCAAGGCTGGTGGCGTCGCTGCAACGGCCCGATCAGGCGATTACCTGGGGGAGCCGCGAACCAGAGCCGGCCGTCAACGGAAAGGAAGGTAAGACGTAATGCCACACGTGGCTCCGGCCGGAGCCGACACACTGACGTCAGAGGCAGCGCACTGACATGCCGCTCTATGAATACTTCTGCGACCAGTGTGATGGAGTCTTCGAGCAGCGCCGCTCGATTCGGGAGTCGTCCGAGCCAGCGCCGTGCCCGCTCTGTGACCGCGAGAGCGAGCGCATTATGCCGACTTCGTTTCTAGCTTTGACCGTGCGCGAAGGTTTACCACGGCGGCTTCCGGACACTGGTACGTACTGGCACCTCGGCAAAGCGGTGAAGCAGATGAACACCGGCGGCGTGCCGGCATTCCAGCACCCGGAGCTCTACAAGCCCGTTCCTCCGAAGGCGCCCACTCGAGGCGAGCTCTCGGACATCACGGAGATGGAGCACCTCGAGTCCGTCCACGCGCGCCAGTTGCACGACTCGGACGAGATGCCAACCGTGCGCAACGACGGCAAGCCCAACCTCTCGGCAAAGCGTGGCGCAAGCGGACATGTAGGCGACCAGGAGATCTACGAGACAGAGCGCGCTCGGGCCAGCGACCTCAGGTAGGAACCCCGTAGCACCAGGAAGGACAGGAGGCACGACAATGCAGGACTACTGGCAAAGCATCCTCAACAGAAGGCTGTCCAGGCGACGCGCCATCGCCGCAACGGGGGCTGCCACGGGAGCGGCGGCGTTCCTGGCCGCGTGCGGCGGAGGTGGTTCCAAGAGCAACAGCAGCACTGGCGGCAGCTCGGGCTCGGGCGGCTCCGGCGGTAGCTCGGGAGCCAACATCAAGGGAATCACGGACGGATATCTCGCCAAAGGACTGCCGTCCGGCGCCACAAAAGGCACCATTGGCTACATCTATTCGGACTCACCTAACCTCGACATCTTGACGAACGCCCTCGAATACGCCGGCTACGGCGGTCAGTACGTCTACGACCACATGATCTCGAGTCGCAGCAACGCCAACGCTCCCTACGTCCTCGAGGCCGCAGAAGCGCTGGAGCAGCCCGACGACCTGACGATTCGCTTCAAGCTACGCCCGGGCATGGTCTATCACAACATCGCCCCGGTTAACGGCCGTGCCGTAAAGGCGGCCGACGTAGTCGCCGTCCAGAATCACGTGAAGACGCTGACCGGCGCCGAGAACTCATTCCAGAACACCATCCTCGACAAGGCCGAGGCGCCCGACGACAACACCGTCATCTACCATCTGAAGGCTCCGACTGCCTATCTGTTCACCTCACGCCTGCTGGGCCATCCCGGTCCCCAGGCAATCATCCCGCCGGAGACGTTCGACAACCTGGCGACTGCCCGGCAGGTTGGGAGCGGCCCGTTCCAGCTCGCCGACTGGGTGATCAGCAGCCGCTACCACTACACCAGTTCGATAAGTACCACGGCCGCGGCAAGCCCGGCACGCTGCCTTTCCACGACGCCACGGACGTGTTCAATCTGACGGATGACGCTCCGCGCCAGGCGGCGTTCCGTAGCGAGCAGGTGCACTACTACACGCCGGCTGCCGGTGCCTTCAAGGAAACTGCCACGGCCATGGGAAGCCTGGCTACTCCGGTCGAATGGATCGGCCTGGCGCCTTACACCTGGAACTTCGGCATGCAGAAGGGCCGCGGACCCTGGTCCGATCCCAACGACATCCGCATGCGCCAGGCTGCCTACCGGCTCACGGACAAGCAGCAGATGATCGATCTGCGCTACAGCGGCGCCGCTGTAGCCACTTCCGGCGTCCTTGCCATGGGGCAGGCGAAGGAGTACCTCCTCGATCCCAAGGACACGGATCAGTTTTTCAAGCAGGACCCGTCCGAGGCCAAGAAGTTACTCGATGCCGTCGGCTGGGATTACAACCGGGAAATCGTCTGCGAGATCATCGGCACGCAGAATCAGTCCGGTGCCGAGATCCTCAAGCAACAGTGGGCCAAGGTCGGCCTCAAGCTGCGTATCGAAGTTGTGAATGCCGGTGAGTTCTTGCCTCGCAGCAACCGCGGTGAGTACGACCTGTTCCACGGCAGCCATCCCCAATACGACAGCCCTCAGGCGCCGCTGCGACAGAACCACAGCGTCAGCAACCTGGCGTTCGGCGGTACAGCGCTCGGCCTACCCGAAATCGACGCGATGATCGAAAAGGCCGAGCAGACGGTCAACTTCGAAGAGAACGCGAAGCTCGTGCGCGATATCCAGATGGAACTGCTGAAGCGCTACACGCCGTACTACAACATCGTCACGCCGTATAACCAGGTGCTGGTCAACAGCAAGGTGCGCAACATGGAAATCGAGTCGTCCAATACGACGATGCACCGCGCCGACGCCTGGCTGGCCTAGTAAAGCGGACCAGGGACGAACTCCGACTCGCTTTTACCGGCGGATCCTTGTTCGTCCCTCCGTCTCTTTCAGCCCGGTAGCAGGACGAATCGAATCAGGAGATGAGCACGGCGTAATGGAGACTCGAACGTGAGTTCGTACCTTACCAGGCGCATGGCCGGCTTCGTGCTGAACCTGTTCCTGGTGTCCGTCTTTGTATTCACGTTGTTGCGCCTGGTGCCCGGCGATGCTGCTGCCAACATCCTCGGCCAGGAGGCGAGCCCCGAGAACCTGGAACGCTTCCGAGAGGTTCACGGCCTCAACGGCTCCTGGTTCGAGCAGTACACCCGCTGGGCCGGTGGCTTCCTCCGGGGCGATTTTGGCAAGTCGCTCTGGAGTCATACCAGTGTCACTTCGACGTTCTTTTCACGCCTCCCAATCACGTTGGAGATAGTAGTTCTGAGCTTTGCCTTCACGCTCATGTTTGGCATATCGGCAGGCATCATTTCCGCGCTGAAGCAGGACTCACTCACCGACATGTTGGTGCGCGTCTTTGCAATCTTCGGCCTTGCGGTACCGAATTTCCTCATCCTCACGCTGCTGCTGATCGTACCCGCGCGCTATTTCGGGTATGCACCGCCATTCGGCGCGACGAACCCGTTCGACAGCCCAATCGACAACCTGCGGCTCTTCGTGCCGCCGACACTGCTTCTGGCTCTCAGCAGCTCTGCCGTGCTGATGCGCTTCACACGTTCCGGATTCCTTGAGGTTCTGCGCCAGGATTACATCCGCACGGCACGCTCCAAGGGCCTCAACGAGCGGGTCATTACTATGCGACACGCCTTCCGCAATGCTCTGCCTCCCGTGCTGACGCTAGCGGGTCTGCAGCTCGGGGGCCTTCTTAGCGGTTCGGTCATTCTCGAGAAGGTGATGGGACTCCCGGGCCTTGGTGCCTGGACTCTCGACGCGATTCAAAACAAGGATATCCCGGTCGTGATGCTCGTTTCGATGTACACGGCGGTGGTGCTGATGAGCATCAACCTGATCATCGATCTCACTTACGCGCTGATTGACCCCCGCATTCGCGTCATTTAGGCAGGTACACAGATGGCAAGGGAGATGGGTTCAGGCGGCTCAGTACTCGACGACAGCGCTCTCTCATTCGCGCCCCTCGAGGTCGCGTCGCTACGCCAATCCCTGGCTTCCGCCTGGGCTCCCTGGCGGCGGCGCCCTCTAGGAGTCTTCGGCGCCCTCGTGATTTTCGCTGCGATTCTGCTCGCATTGCTGGCGCCACTCCTCGCGCCTTACCATCCCAACGATTTCGTTGGTGGGCGCCTCTTGTCGCCGAACAGCACCTTCATCTTTGGTACCAACACGCTGGGGCAAGACGTGCTCTCCAGGACGATCTACGGTGCGCAGGTCTCCATCGCGGTCGCTCTGTCGTCGACAGTGTTGGGCGTGGGCGTAGGCACCGTGCTGGGCATCGTATCTGCCTACTTCGGTGGCTGGATGGACCTGATCGTCCAGCGCGCAATGGAGGTGTTGGCGTCTTTCCCGGGACTTATCCTGGTTCTGATGATCGTCGCGGCGCTTGGCAGGCCATCCGGAGCGCGCGAGGGGAACATCCTGGTGCTCATCTGGGACCTGCGCACGCTTTCACTTGCAATCGGCATCGGCCTGGTGTTTGGCGTCATGCGCGTGATCCGCGCTGCCGTCTTGAAAGAGCGCAACCTGCCCTACATCGAAGCCGCCCAGACGATCGGCGCCGGCTCGACGCGCATCATGTTCAGGCACATCCTGCCCAACGTATTCCCATACGTAATCGTTACGTTCAGCTCACTCATCGGCTTCATCATCTTGCTCGAGGCCGGGATCTCGTTTCTAGGCTACGGAGTGTCAATTGGCACGGCTTCGTGGGGCACTGACCTCTCTGGGCGCAACCGCGACTACTTCCTGACGGCACCGTGGGTCATGCTCGGCCCGGGCATTGCCTTGACTCTGACGGTTATGGGAGCGAACTTTCTTGGCGACACACTGCGTGACATCCTTGACCCGCGCTTGCGCGGATCGCGCTAGGCGACCGGCATCCTCCAGTTCTAGAAAGGCATGGCATGCGCCCACGCATCAGCGTCTGTAATCTCGGAGTCTCAGACCTCGCGCGGTCAAGAGCTTTCTACGAAGGCATGGGCTTCGAAGCCCGTCCCGAGAGCAGCGAAAGAGCCGTCTTCTTCGCCCTCGAGTGGTCCTGGCTGGCTCTATTCCCGCGCGACCGGCTGGCGGCACTTTCCGGAACCTCGCCAGAAGGCAACGGCTATCCCGGCTTTTGCCTGTCGCACAACGTGACGACGGCAGAGGAAGTAGACGCGATTCTCGGTCAGGCTGTAGCTCTCGGCGGCAGCATCATCTTGCCGGCTGACACCGGTAGCGTCGGCCGCATCGGCTACTTCGCCGACCCCGACGGGTTTCAGTGGGAGGTTGCTTACACTCCGAAGTGGCATGAGCTTACGGACTGAAGTTGACTTCGCCGTCGCGTTTCGCGGTCCCGAACATCCTCTACAGCGCCCACTGAGCACCTGTCCAACGAACAGTAGTCGTCAGCAGACCACCTCGTAGAGTTTCGCTCCGAGCGAATGGAGGGATCAGCGCGAGACGTCGTCTTCCATCCATGGCTTCTTTCGCCGGTACAAATGACAAAGTGCCACACGGCGTGGTCATAGTAGTTCCCCTGAGAAGCCGCTGCTTCTTGACATGCCGTAGTCGGAGAACCAGAAGCCGGTCGCCCAATTGTCGGCCCTCGCGCACCTTAACGTCGTTGCGGCCCTAAAGGGCCGCCGCTCGCGAGAGCATCAAGTAGACGGGAGACTCGATCTTCTTCCTCGCTGCGATTTGGAGCGGCTGCTATCCATCGCAGGCATCCCTCCTTCTTCCCGACCGACCGATGCTCGAACGCGTCCAGAAGACCAAAGTCGAGCAGTGCCCGTTGAACGAACTGGCGCGTCTCGTCGATCTTGTCGGTCTCAGTTCGATAGTCCAGCGTGGCTGTATTGGTCACGGCCGGCAGAATGGTCGGTTGGGAGAGGTGCTGCTTACTTGACATAGTCTATCTCCTGCTTGGAGTCCTCGGAAGCTGCTCAGGTTGAGGAGTGAGTCGTTCGAGTGGCAGAGCCTGGGCTGCGCCGTGCGTCAGCAACGCTTGACGTGCTATAGGCGGCGGCGAAACCCTGGCGCCAGGTCGCGTAGCGCGGAGTCCAGCCGAGTTGCTGTTTCGCTTTGGCGTTCGAGGCGCCGCGTGATGTTGTGGCCATCATGACGCCGGCGTCGCCGACAAAGAGCTTGGCCAGCCAGGCCGGGACGTGCCACGGCGGTTTTGCGCCAAGAAGGCTCGCGAGAAATGGCAACCACTCGCGCACCGGGGCGGGCTCGTCATCGACGACGTTGTAGATGCCGGGGCCGTCATAATCGAGGGCCATTACCGTCGCCGCCGCCGCGTCGTACAGATGAATGAAAGACGTGACGCCCTCCCCATTGCCGACGATAGGAAACTGCCGTTTGCGAACGGGACCGGGCAACGCATCGGTGGCGTCGCCGTAGAAGCCACCGTAGCGGAGGATGATGCCACCGGCCTCGGGAACCACCTTATCCAGATGCCGCATCGCCGCATAACTCTCTCGCATTGCCGGTACAGGATGGGGGTCAACCGGGTCGTCCTCGGTTTTGACCGGCCCGCCTTCGCGTATGTAGCGAGGGCTGGCGAAGCTCTGCGCAACGAAGCGTCGGACGCCCGCGTCATGTGCAGCCGTCAGGAGCGCGTCAGTGCCCTCGGTCCGAAGTCGATTGGTCAGCGCGAAGCTGCGGTCGAAGTGCTTGAAGTCGCTCAAGTTCGATAGCGAGGTGGCCTGGTGGACGATCGCATCCGGCGCGGCCTTGAGGACGGTTTTGGACACCGCGTCGCGGTCAAGCAGATCGAGCTGGACGGGCTCTGCTCCCAGCGCTCTGAGGGCGTCAGCCTTACCAGGGTTTCTGTAGGTGCCGATCACCTGATGTCCTTTTTCTATGAGCTGAGGTACCAGTTGCCTCCCGATGGCACCGCTCGCACCTGCTACGAAGACTCGCATGCTGTTCTCCTTTCGTGGATCAGGGCCTCGCGTCTTGGTGAACGACTCTGATCCTGTTGCTCTTGGTCTTATGACCCGCTGCCAGGCAAGAACGTGACATCGGTAGTAGATGCCACGCTGTAAGCCCTCTGTCACATCTGAGGCCGTTAAGGGGTCAAGGGATGTGGCACCCTTTGACGAGAGGACGTGTGACGATGGCTGAAGAACTGTGGCTCGCAGACCGCTTCGAGGAGCAGAGGCCCCGTCTTCAGGCGGTTGCCTATCGAATGCTTGGTTCACTCGCCGAGGCAGACGACGCCGTTCAGGACACGTGGCTGCGGGTCAGCCGCGCAGGCGCAGGCGAGATCGAGAACCTTGGTGGATGGTTCACAACGATCATTTCCCGCGTCTGCCTGAACATACTGCGGTCCCGCAACGTACGGCGTGAGACATCCCTCGACGCTCACATCCCGGATCCGGTTATCAGCCACGAACCGGCGCTTCAGCCCGAAGAGGAAGCGCTAATGGCCGACTCAGTCGGCCTCGCTCTGCTGGTCGTGCTCGATACGCTGAGCCCTGCGGAGCGGCTCGCCTTCGTGCTTCACGACATGTTTGACCTGCCGTTCGAGGAAATCGCCACGATGGTCGGAAGATCGCCGGACGCTGCCAGGCAACTGGCAAGCCGAGCTCGCCGCCGTGTGAGGGGTGTCGAACTCCAGCCCACGGACACCGATCTCAAACGCCAGCGAGAAGTCGTCGACGCTTTTTTTCGAGCGGCGCGTGGTGGCGACTTCGAGGCCCTGGTCGCCGTGCTCGATCCAGAAGTCGTGGCACGAGCCGACTTTGGGGCCTGGCGTCCAGCGCTATCGAGAGCAGCTCGGGGTGCACAGGAGGTCGCCATGCAGGCCATGCTCACGGCATTCCCGAAGGCGCAACTGCACGCCGCACTTGTGAATGGTGCGGCAGGTATGGTGATCACCCTCGATGGGAGGCCGTTCGCTGTGATGGGCTTTACTATCGTTCAGGGTAGAATCGTTGAAATCAATGCTCTCGCCGATCCCGAGCGCGTTCGCCGCGTCACCGCAGGCTTCTTCGGCGAGGAAAGCAGGGCCTAGCGACCGAAAACGTGACATGACCTGGTCATCGTGGCACTAACCGCGGCGAGGTTCACTGTCGGTGAAGGTGGATTCTTACGAGTCGGCGGTCAGAGCGTCTTCCATGAAGTAGGACGCGCAGGCCGCATCAAGCCATTCCGGATTAAGGGAAGGCTGGGCTCCCTCGAAGCCACCCATGTCGAGAATGAGGCCCACCAGATCACTGGGGTGAACAGCCCGAAACTGTCGACCAGCTTGCCTTATAGTGCCTTTCCACGGTGGATAATAGTGGGGTAGTGCCTCGCGAGGAGGAAGGACCCTGTCAGTAATCAAGCAAGCTCGCCCCGTCCGCACCCAGGTATATTTTCCTGATGGTAGCGCGTTCCGGCGCGATGTCCATGACCGGGTCAATGCCTACCTCATACTCAACCACCTCAGACGTCGGAGCCTCCCTGGGATGTACCGAAAGACGGCGATCGTGCTGGGTTGGTGGTGCTTCTCGTACGCGCTGATCCTGTTCGGTGGGCTACCCACGTGGCTGATGGCTGTGTGTTGCGTTTCCTTCGGACTGGCGACTGCCGGTGTTGGCTTCAACGTCATGCATGATGCTAACCATGATGCCTATTCAACTCATCCTCGCCTCAACCGGTTCCTGGGTTTCAGTGCCGAGCTGATAGGTATAAGCAGCTTTGTTTGGCGCCAGCAGCACAACATCTGGCATCACACATTCACGAACGTGAGCGGCCTCGACGAGGGTCTTGAGGCGAGTGGCACGATGCGCTGGAGTCCTAACGACCCATGGCGGTGGATCTATTCGCTGCAGCACCTCTACTGGCCCGTCGTATACGGACTATCGGCCCTTTCTCTGATGACGCTGCACAACCTGCGCGTGTACTTCACGGGACGCAGCGGGCCCACCTTCGTCTATCCCCGAATGACATACAGCGATCGGTTGTTGTTCTGGTCGGGCCGTATCGTGAACGTGATGATTTATCTGGCGATTCCTATGCTGTTCTTTGCCTGGCAAGAAGTCCTCATTGGCTTCGCCGTAGCCGCCGTGACCGCGGGCCTCGTGATGGCGACAATCCTCCAGCTCAGCCACGTTATGCAAACCGTCGAGTTTCCGGAGCCATCGGGGGATCCGATGAGGATCGAAGGGGAATGGGCCGTGCATCAGGTGGCCTCGACCATCGACTTCGCACACGGAAACCGATTCCTCACGTGGTACGTCGGGGGATTGAACTACCAGATTGAGCATCATCTCTTTCCCCGCATTTGCCACATCCACTATCCACGAATCGCACCCATCGTCAGACAGGCATGTGAGGACCATGGGGTTCCGTATCAGGCGTATTCAACATTCGGTTCAGCCCTCCGCGCGCATGTGAGGTCGCTGCAATGGCTCGGTCGCAGAGATTCCGGCCAAAACGGAGGGAATCGAGCGAACGAGCTCCTGTCTCAGTGAAATGGAGCCAACACTACCAGGCGATAGCGTCTGTTTAGAAGAACGCTGACACTCCGGCGTTCACGATGTCGGCCGGCACGGCCTTCGTGCCCACGCCGCGCTCCTGCTCCTTGAGGATGCCGACCATCTGCTCCTCCGTGTACCTGGTTCCGCGCGGTCTCAGAAGATTCGCACTCGCATCGGTCTACTTTTCCGGGAGCAGGGTCAGTTGCTGTCAGGACTGCTGTCCGGCGGCCATGAGAGAGGGCTTCGGAGACGCCTCCGAGGGCCGTTTTAGAATCGATTTTGGTGCCGAAGGCGGGGGTCGAACCCGCACGAGGTGTTAGCCTCAACGGTTTTTGAGACCGTCGCGTCTGCCTATTCCGCCACTTCGGCCTGAGAGCGCGCTTCGCTGACCCTGCTTTGCGCGACGGTCTGCTGACAGACGCGCCCGGATCTCAGAAACGTAGCCCGATCATTATCGCATCCGGCGGCCCCTGTCCCGAGACCCGGGACGCCAACGATTCTCGGGTTACGCCTGAATGCATGCCGTTGGGTCGCTGCGAGTGTGCTCCCTGGCTTTACGTGGTAGAGCGACGGCGCCAACGCATCCCGAATCTTGACAGCGGCCTCGATTGGCAAACATGATGCGCCGGGCTCGCGAAATTGGCGTGAGCGCGAGACGCAGCGAAGCAGGGGAATCGAGATGACCCAGGAACAGAGTTGGGCTGACGAGGCCGATGTCGTGGTCGTGGGTTCGGGTGCCACCGGGCTGCCGGCGGCGATAGCGGCGGCCGAGAACGGCGCCTCGGTGCTGATAATCGAGGCGAACTTCGACGTCGGCGGTCACGCGGCGATTAGCGGCGGCAACGTACCGCTGGGCGGCGGCACCAGCGCCCAGAAGCGCGCCGGCATCGAGGATTCGCCCGACCTGCTGTTCTCCGACCTCACCGACTGGTCGGTTGTGCAGTCGAATGGCTTCGCTGACTATCGCTACAACGACCGCGAGATCATCCGCGCCTTCGCCGACTGGAGCGCCCCGACCTACGAGTGGCTGCTCAAGCACGGCGTCATCTTCATCGACATGCCGATCGATAACCGCGGCGCCGGCGGCACCGGCAACTCTGCGCCGCGCGAGGCCCACCTCGCCGCGATGAACTGGGTGCAGTACCAGACCGGCGTACCGCAGCCGCCGGAGCGCGGTCCGGTGACGTCGTCCGGTATCGGCCTCACACGGCCGCTGGAGGCCGCGGCGCTCAGGCTGGGCGTACGAGTCCTGCTCAACCACAGGATGACCTCGCTGATCCGCGATGGTTCGCAAGGCCGCGTCACCGGCATCACCTGCACCCACGATGGCCGCGAGCTCAACATCCGGGCGCGCAAGGCCGTCGTGCTCGGCACCGGCGGCTCGACCAGCAACGTCAACTTCCGCCGCATCTTCGACCCGCGTCTCACCGAGGAGTACAGCACCGCCGGCGAGCCGTTCAGCGCCCAGGACGCCAGCGGCGAGCTCGCTGCCATGGCAATCGGCGCGTCGCTGTGGGGCGCCTACAACCAGAGCGCCGAGTTCGGCCTCGTGCTGAGCAAGGCCGGGCAAATCGGCTGTCGCTTCGGCTACGGGCCGCTGATGTGGCAACCCGGTAGCCCCGTCTTCCATCTGGCGCGCGCCACCGGCTTAAAGGTGGGCGATTGGCAGGACGCCATCCTGGTCAACCAGAAGGGCCGGCGCTTCTACGACGAGACGGCGCCGCAGTACATCGCCAACAGCTACGAAGGCGTACCCGACTACGTGCCGGGCGACTGGCGCAACGCGAAGAATATCGACTACAACCCGCGCAACTTCATCAACGCCGCCATGGCCGGCACCGGCGAAGCGCGCAACGGCGGCGGCCCGATCTGGGCGATCTTCGACGCGAAGGCCGTCGAACGCGAGGGCTGGGTGCCGGAGGCGCCACATGTCGACCGCGAGCAGGGCTTCTTCTACAGCGCCGACACGATCGAGGAGCTGGCGGCGAAGCTCGACAACCAGTACGTGCGCGAGCCGATGCCGCCCGAGGTGTTGGCCGAGACGGTGCGCCGCTACAACAGCTTCGTCGACGGCGGCGCCGACCCCGATTTCGAGAAGCCGTCGCCCAGGTACAGGATCGAGGTGCCGCCGTTCTACGCCGCCTGGTCGACTCCGGTGGTGCACGACACGCGCGTCGGTCTGCGGATCAACGCGCAGTGCCAGGTCGTCGACCTCTCGGGCGAGGTGATACCGGGCCTCTACTGTGGCGGCGAGTCCGCGGGCGGCTTCAGCCAGCACGGCCTCGCCCGCTGCGTCGTCCAGGGTCGTATCGCCGGCATGAACGCCGCTACCGAGACGGTCGGCGCCGCGTCCGTCAAGGGCGAGGTCTCGTCTCAGTTGGGCTGACGCGACGCGCGGCTTCGGCCGAAACATCGTGCTCGTCGACTATTTAGCCGATAGGTGCCTTTCGTCCCTTTCTGGCCGTTGCCAGGCCGTCGACCTTGAAGTTATGAGAGACAGCTCATGGCTGTTTGGTGGCGGCGTGGACCGTGCTCGCATGCTCGAGCTGGACCGAAGACTTCGCCCGGTAAGGACCGCGGTGTTCGTCCTGATCTCAATCGCGCTCATAGCCTGCGGGCCGTGGCTGGGATGGTGGACGTTGGCGCCGGTACTTGTGAGCGCCGTGCTCTTCCGCCTGGCCGAGACCAACTACGACAGCTTGAGGCGGCCTGAGAACGCCCTTGTCGCCGCCTGGATTGCCTCGGAAGTGATCATGGCCCTGAGCGTCGCGCTCAGCGGCGGGCCGACCATACCCACGATGTCCTGGTTCGCGATACCTCTGCTAACCGTAGGAGCCCGCTTCTCGGAGCGCGGTATCGTGGCGGGCACGGCGATCGCGGTAGTGCTGCTTCTGTCCGTCGCGTTCGGCGTCGACGCCGGAGCCGTGGTCGATAATCCGCCGCTCGTCATTGCGCCGATCACGCTGCTCCTGTGCGTATCGATGTTCCAGACCGTGCTGATGCGTTCCGAGGTGCACTACCGCACTGCGGCAGTTATCGATCCACTCACCGGCCTGCTCAATCGCGCCGCTCTCGCGACACGAGTTGCTGAGCTGGAGCAGCAGGCTCTCCTGACTCGCCAACCAGTCGGCGTCATCACCGCGGACCTCGACCACTTCAAGCGGATCAACGACACCTTCGGTCACGCCGCGGGCGACATCGTCCTTAAGGACGTGGCCTACGAGCTGCGAAAGGCGATGCGGGCCTACGACCTGATCTATCGCACCGGCGGCGAAGAGTTCTTGATCCTGCTGCCTGGCGCCGACGTGGAGCAGGCTGCCGCGCGTGCCGAGGACGTACGCCTCGCGATTGCGTCGGTACCGCACGGCGGCCACGACGTGACCATGAGCCTGGGCGTTGCCGCGTCGTGTGGCGACGAGCCGTTCGTCTACCGGACCGTGTTCGCGGCCGCGGACTCCGCTCTGTACGAGGCGAAGCAAGCCGGTCGTAACCGGGTCTGCCGGACGAAGGGGCTGACGGCGCTCGCAGCCTGATCGGCGCTCGCTGCCGTTATTCCGGAGACTCTCCCCGTGCGCCTGCGGGTCGCGTGGGACGGTCCTCGAAGGGTCCGTAGGCGCCGTCATTCAAGGGCTGGAGCGCCTTCGATAGCGCCTTGAGCTGCGCGGCGCTGAGGTTGAGGAGCTGTGGTGGCGGCTCCGTGAAGCTCTGCAGCAGATTCGCCCGTGTCTCGGCGCCGAGCGGTGTCAGGACGACGAGCTTGACGCGCCGGTCCTTCGGCGTCTGACGCTCCGCGTAGCCCCGTTTCTCGAGGCGGTCGACGATCCAGGTGGCGTTCGAGGCGTCGCAGCCCCACTCTTCGGCCAGCGATCGCATCGTGCGGCCCTGCGTCTCGCTGAGGCTGTAGAAGGCGCGTGCGTCGTTGGGCGTGAGGCTGAGCCGCTCGAGGGTGGAGTCTCGCTGATGCCGCGTGCTCATAAAGAAGCCAAAGAAGCGACGCCAGACTTCGGCCGCCAACGACTGCTTGTCCTGGTTCACGCATGAATCCTAGCCCCGGCCTCAAATTATTTCAATAGCTTTAACAATACAGGCTTATGAATACTTGACATGCCTGAAGTATCCAGCAGACACTCGATCCGTACAGCACGCGGTCGACGCACCGCTCGAAACGTCCGAGAGGTCCCTATGCCCGAAAACGCAATCGTCGTCGAAGGTCTCGCCAAGCACTACGGCAGCGTCACCGCACTGAACGGCGTCGATTTCCAGGTGAAGTCCGGCACCGTGTTCGGCCTCCTGGGACCGAACGGCGCCGGTAAGACCACGATTATCCGCATCCTCGCAACGATCCTGCGCCCGGACGGCGGCAGCGCCACGGTCATGGGCCACGACGTCGTCCGCGAGCCCGGCGCCGTGCGATCCTGCATCGGCCTCGCGGGGCAGGCAGCTGCTGTAGACCCCAACCTCACCGGCGAAGAGAACCTGAAGCTGGTCGGCAAGCTGGGGCAGTTGCCCTGGCGCGACGTCGGCCGGCGCGCCGCCGAGCTGCTCGAACGCTTCGACCTCGTCGACGCGGGCAGGCGACCGGTGCGCACCTACTCCGGCGGCATGCGGCGCCGGCTCGACATCGCGGCGGCGCTGGTTGCCCGGCCTCCCGTCCTCTTCCTGGACGAGCCGACCACGGGCCTCGACATCCAGAGTCGCACCGAGCTGTGGGACCTGATCAACGAGCTCGTGGCCGAGGGCTCTACCGTCCTGCTGACCACGCAGTATCTCGAAGAGGCGGACCGTCTCGCCAACCGCATCGCCGTCGTGGACAAGGGCGGCGTCGTGGCCAACGACGAGCCCGCGGCGCTCAAGGCGCAGCTCGGCGCCACGGTGATCGAGATTGGCGTGGCCGACGAAGCGGCGGCGAGCAGGGTCACGGGGCTGCTCGAACCGTTCGGCAAGCGCGTCGAGCGCGACGGCCTGCTCGTGCGTATCGCCTCCAGCGGCGACCCGCGCGCCCTGTTCGACGTGCTGCGCGCCCTCGAGCGCGACTCGTTGCTGCCGACCAGCCTCACGGTGCGCGAGCCCAGCATGGACGACGTCTTCCTCGCCCTTACGGGCCATCACGCCGAAGCCGATGCGCCCCAAGCCGCGGCCCCGGCTCGACACGCAGGGGGTGCAGCTTGAGCAACCAATTCGCGGCCGATGCCGTTTTTCACGAGAAGCCGGCGCTGATCAAGGGTGTCCTTGACACGCTGGCCATGACGCAGCGCAACCTGATCGCGATCCGTCGCGTGCCTCAGCTACTAGTGTTCACGTTCATCCAGCCCGTGATCTTCGTGCTGATGTTCCGTTACGTGTTCGGTGGCGCCATCAAGGTGCCCAACGGCTCCTACGTCGACTACCTGATGCCCGGCGTTTTCGTGCAGACCGTGACCTTCGGCGCCATCGCTTCCGCCGTCGGCATCGCGACCGACGTGCAGAGCGGCCTGCTCGAGCGCTTCCGATCGCTGCCGATGTCGCGCGCTGCGGTGCTCGCCGGCCGGACCACCGCCGACCTCGTGCGCAGCACCTTCGTCGTCCTGCTCATGCTGCTGGTCGGCTACATCGTTGGCTTCCGGGTGCACACCAACGTTGTCGATGTCATTGCGGGACTCGCCCTGGTCGTGCTGTTCTGCTACGTGCTGTCCTGGGTGTTCGTGACGATTGGTCTCGCGGTTCGCGAGCCGGAGAGTGCGCAGGCGGCCGCGTTCCCGATCATGGCGCCGCTGGTGTTCGCGTCGTCGGCCTTCGTGCCGGTCGCTTCGATGCCGGGCTGGTTGCAGCCCTTCGCCAACCATCAGCCCGTCTCGGTCACCGCGTCTGCCGTGCGCGCCCTCATGCTCGGCGGCCCCGTGCAGTCGAACCTGCTGCAGTCGCTGGGCTGGTCGTTCCTCATCGTCGCCGTGTGCGCGCCGCTCGCCGTGTGGATGTATCGCCGCACCGCCTAGCGCTTCGTTACGGCTCGAAGGCGCTCGAAACTCGATTGGTAATGAGCCGTTGTTAACCGGCTGATAGTCCGGCTACGGAACGAAAGCGGTAATCGCATTCGCCTGAGCGATCGTGTCTCGACCAGCAATAAGCGGCGAAACCGTGATTCTGTAACGCTTCCTTTATCCTGCACGCGGGAAGCGATTCTGCGGCGACTGTGACGAATAGGCGTCAGGGGCTAACATAGAAAGGCCCCAGAATAGACGAGTAGCTACCCCGCAGCTCTATTCCGGAACCGAATTACGGGCACATCTGACACTAATCCTGGAGGCGTGGGCGCATGATGGGTGGTAGAAGCATCGAAGCCGGCGGGGCTGCTCGAATGCTCCTGATCACCAGCCTCGGTATCGTCCTCGTCCCCCTCAACGCCACCATGATCGCGCTGGCGCTGCCGGATATTCGCTCCGACCTCTCCCTCTCCTACTCGTCCGTCGCCTGGCTGATCGGCGTCTACCTCGCGATCATGGCGATCGCGCAGCCGGTCTGCGGCCGCATCGGCGATCGCGTCGGGCATGCTGCCAGCTTCCGGCTCGGTCTCGTGCTATTCATGGCGGCGTCGGCCGCGGCGGCGCTGGTCTCAGGCTTCGAGCTGCTGCTGCTGGCGCGCGTCGGGCAGGCCTGCGCGGCGGCGCTGGTCATCCCTAACGGCATGGCGTTGATCCGCAACGGCGCGCCGCCCAAGAAGCTCGGCGCCTACCTCGGCATCACCGGTGCTCTGATCGCGCTGTCGGCGGCCATCGGTCCGGCAGTGGCGCCCGCGATCCTCGCCGCCGCCTCGTGGCGCTGGATCTTCGTCAGCACGATTCCGGTGGCGGCGATCAGCCTGCTGCTGTCGTTACGCTTTCGCGAATCGGTGCCGGCCCGCGACGACCTCGAGAGCCTGTCATGGCAGACCGTGGCTCTGCTCGTGTCCGTCGTGCTGGCGGCGTCGCTGCTGGTCGAGGGCCTCGCGACCAACCTCTCGATCGTCTACGCCATCGTCGGTCTCGTACCGCTGGCTGCAGCGATCGTGCTGTTCTACATGAGCGAGAGCGGCGACTCCCACCCGCTGATCGATCCGACGCCGCTGCAGTCGCCGCGTTTCCTGGTCGCCGCGTCCTACGGCTTCGTCAGCAACGCAGTGATCTACGTCGTGTTGCTCGGCATCCCGGCCCTGTTCGTCGACGTCGAGGGCTACTCGCTGCAGGCGGCCGGCGCGCTGATCGGCGTCATGTCGCTGATCGTCGTGTTCCTGTCGCCGGCCAGCGGGCGCATGTCGGACCGCATCGGCCGCACGCGCCCCATGATCAGCGGCGCGACTCTGCAGCTCGCGGGCCTCATCGGCGTCTTCCTGGCAGCCCACTGGGACGCATCGATCGTCTGGTTCGGGCTGGCGCTCGTGCTGCTCGGCTGCGGCATCGGTATGGGCGTGCCGGCGGCCTCGTCCCTGGCGCTCGAAACGCTGGGCGAGGAGAAGAGCGGCGCCGCGGCCGGCCTCAACTCGATGATGCGCTACCTCGGCAACCTGTTCGGCGTGCTGGTGATCGGCGGCAGCCTCGTGGCCAACAAGGCGAACGTATCGCTCCAGGGCTTCGAGTACGCGGTGCTGTTGACGCTGCTGCTCACGGCGGCGCTGATGGCGGTATCGATTGGCCTCGTGCGCTCCGAGCGCGCCCACTCCTATTCTTTTTGATCGGGCTGGCGCCAGAGACTACGGCTTTTGAACTAGAGATCGCAGTGTGCGGTCGCGCTCGCTTAGTCTGCATGGCCTTCACTACGGGTTCGTTTTCGGTCATTCGCCGAGTCTTTGTCCTCGTCGCTGATCTAGACTGCGTCTGGTCAAACAGGAGTCCGTAGAGCCAGGGAGAAGACGATGACGCTGAGCCAGGAGATGCGCTTCGGTTACGTGCTGCCGTGCCGGTCGTGGGAGCCGATCGACATGGCCAGCGTGCGCAAGGTGGCTCAGCGCGCCGATGCCCTCGGCTTCGACGACCTCTGGGTCACCGAAAACACCCTGGACGACTCGTTCTCGCTCGACGCGACCGTGGTGCTCACCTACGCCGCGGCGCTCACGACGCGCATCCGGCTCGGCGCCTCCGTCGTCGTGCTGCCGCAGCACAGCCCGGTGCAGGTTGCGCACCAGTGGGCGACGCTCGACTACGTCAGCGGCGGCCGCGCCATCCTCGGCGTCGGCCTCGGTAGGCCCACGCACTACGAGGCGTTTGGTGTGCCGGTCGAGCACCGCGTCAGCCGCTTCGTCGAGGGCATCGAGATAATCAAGGCGCTGTGGACGCAGCCGCATCCCAGCTTCCACGGACGCTTCTTCGACGTCGAGCACGGTATGGCGATTCGTCCGGTGCAGCAGCCGCACCCGCCGATCTGGCTCGGCGGCTCGCACCCGGACGCGATTCGTCGCGCCGCGAGGGTCGCCGACGGCTGGATGGCCGCAGGCGGCGCCGGCAAGGCGATCATGGCCGAGGCCGTACCGATGCTCCACGAGGCGCTCGCGAGGGCGGGACGCGACCCCGATACATTCCCGATCTCGAAGCGGGTCTTCATGTCGGTGCACGAGGACGCCTTGAAGGCAAAAACCGAGGCGCTGCGCTGGTTCACCGACGTCTATCACAACCCGGCGATGCTCGAGACGAACGGCTTTTACGGCACTCCAGGGCAGGCGCGCGAGTACATCGAGGAGATGCACGCCCTCGGCGCGACGCACCTGCTGCTCAACCCGATCACGCGCTACGAAGAGCAGCTCGAAGCCCTTGCGGAAGTGATAAGCCACTAGCAGGCCGAGGTGTTTTGCACTCTGCACTCTGAACTCAGTACCCGAGGAGGAAGTCATGGCGCTTGAGCTAACCATCGATGCGCAGGCGGCGCTGCCCAACCACCGCTACGACCTCATGCTGCCGCTGCTCCAGGGTCGCGTGCAGATCGAGGGCGTGACGCTGAAGCCCTCCGGCGCCACTGAGCGCGCCGGCTACTTCGACAACCCGAAGTTCCAGAACGGCGACTTCGGCCTGCTCGACACCAACGTTGGCGACGTGCTGCCGGCGATCGAGGCCGGCTGGGACATGGTCTGCCTGCCGGTGTTCAACAAGCGCAAGCCCGTCTACAACTTTCTCTGGGTGCGCGCCGACCGCGGCATCGAAACGCCGAAGGACCTCGAGGGCAAGACGATCGCGACGGTCGGCTACGCCAGCTCGATCTCGACCTACAGCCGCGGGCTGCTGAGTCGCTTCTACGGCGTCGACATCACGAAGCTGCGCTGGCTCTCGGCCGCGCCCGGACGCTTCCCGATCTATCGCGGCATCGATGCCCAGATCGAGTACGCCTCCGGCCCCGCGAAGAGCCCGGTGCAGCGCCTCATGGACGGCGAGGTCGACGGCTCGACCGGCGACATCACGGACTCGAAATCGTGGGCGGCGCTGGAGTCGGACGCCAACGTCAAACGCCTCTTTCCGGACTACATGCAGCTCACGAAGCGCCTCTGGCTCGAGCACCAGGTGCTGACGCCGACCCACATCATCGTCATGGGCGGCAAGCTGGCGCGCGCCAACCCCGGCCTCGCGCGCAGCATCTACGACGCCTTCGAGCGCTCGAAGGACATGGCGATCGACGACATGCTCGGCGACGCCACCGGTAACTCGATGCTGCTGCACCAGCGCGAGACGATGCGCGACCAGCTCGCCGAGATGGGCGACATGTACCCGATGGGCATCAAGGCGAACCGCAACACGATCGACTGGTTCCTCGACTTCAACCTGGAGCAGGGCCTGACGAAGGAGCGCATGACCTACGAGCAGCTGTTCGCGCCGGAGACGCTCGATACGTAGCAGTTGTAGCCGGCGGCGAAGTTGTAGACTCGGGACGAATCTGAATTACTGGGAGGCGTAACGTGGTCAAGGTTGGATTGCTGCTGCACCCGGAGCAGGGCGTCGATGCCGTTTTCGAAGAGGCGAGGCTCGCCGATGAGCAGGGCTACGACTCGATCTGGCTCGGCGACCACATCATGGCCCACGGCGAGGCTGCCCGCCCCGACCAGCCGCTCGACTCGCTGACCCTGATGATCGCGCTCGGTGCGCGCACTTCGCGGGTGCGTCTGGCCTGGAGCATGCTCAACGTCAACTTCCGCTACCCGGCGATGCTCGCCAAGGTGCTCTCGACCCTCGATCAGGTCACGAAGGGCCGCGTGATCTGCACCCTCGGCTCCGGCTCAGCGCCCGGCGAGCACAAGGCCTACAACATCCCGATCGTCGAGGACCACGACGGCCGCGTCGCCCACAACCGTGAGGTCGTCATGCTGCTCAAGGAGCTGTGGACCCACCCGGCGCCCGAGACCGTGAGCTTCGACGGTACGTACGTTCAGACCCACGACCTCGCCTTTGCGCCGGCGCCGTATCAGAAGCCGTACCCGCCGATCTGGGTCGGTGGCGAGTCCGACGCCACGGTGCAGCTGGTCAAGGACCTGGCCGACGGCTGGGTCATGCTCACGCGCGGCAGCGAGGACCGTCTCGCCAACGTGCTGGCTCAGCCCGACTGGCCGAAGCGCCCGATGACCATCGTGCGCCAGATCAGGATGTTCGTCGCCGCGGACCGCGACACCGCCGTCGGCGAGGCCAAGGCGTCGTTCGAGAGCAACCCGGTCGGCGTCGGCGGCGCGTCGCCCGACCTCGACGCGTTCATCGCGCGCGAGATCGTCGGTACACCGGACGACTGCCTGGCGCGCGTCAAGGAGATCGAGGCCGGTGGCGCCAACTACCTGCGCCTCACCTTCGACACGCCGCAGCAGCAGGAGCGCGTCGCCAGGCTAGTCCTGCCGAGACTGAGCTAAACCACCACTCGAGATTCGACGTGCAGCCGTCGGCCGGTCACCTCGACTTGCCGGCGGCTGATCATGCTCGTGCGCAGGACGCCCCCACGCGAGTGGGCTAGTTGGCGACGGCGTAGATGTCTCTGACGTTGTCGGGCAGGCGGTCTTCGCTCCAGGTCTTGCCGCCGTCCACGGTCGTGAACACCTGGCCGCTGCGGCTGACGCAGTGCACCACGTCCGCGTCCTCGCGGCTCAGCGACACCGCCATCATCGTCGCCTCCGCCTTGATGCCGCGGTCGAAGCGCGACCACGTCTTGCCGAGGTCGTCGCTGCGATACAGCGAGCCGTCCTGGCTGCGCGCCGCCGGGCTGAGGCAGGCGTAGAGCACGCTGGGGTCCTGCGGCGAAACGCGCACGTCGCGGGCGTAGGTCAGGGGTGAGAAGCGCCCGACCTCCATGTCCTGCCAGTGGCCGGCGCGGTCTGTGCTGCGGAACAGCCCCATGCGCACCGCCAGGTACACCGCGCCGGGGCTCGCGGCGCTGACGCACAGCGCGTGGCCGTCCATCATGCCCTCGATCTCGGTGTCGCTGCCGATACGGCTCTTGAGGTGCGGCAGGCTCGCGAGGTCGATCAGGTCGCTGCTGCAGTCGTCCCAGGTCTGGCCGCCGTCGAGGCTGCGGATCACGCCGCCGACCTCCAGCGTCGCGTAGATCGCCTCCGAGTCCGCCGGGATCGACGGCGATGCGCATCACCCGCGTCGGGAAGTCCATCGTTACGCGCGCCGGCTGCTGCGGCACAGGCAGACGCTGCCAGGTCTCGCCCGCGTCCTCGCTGCGGAACATGCCCGTAGGCTGCGTGCCGGCGTAGACCACGTTGGCGTTGCTCGGGTCGAACGCGATCGGCCCAGACCTGCACGTTGGCGTCCGGCAGCGGCAGATGGCGCCAGCTATCGCCGGCGTCGTCGCTGCGGTAAACGCCGGTGTGCGTGCCGATGTACAGCACGCCGGGCTCTGTGGGATGCGGCGTTATCGCCTGCACCTGCGTCTCGTCCGGCAGGCCCTGCGTCAGCTGCTGCCACTCGCCCCCTTCGACGCCTCGGCGGAAGATGCCGCCCTGGAACCGCGAACCGGCGCGCGCGGCGCCTACGTAGACGTGAGATGGTCGCTGCATGCTGACGCCTCCTGATGTGCTATCGCTCTGCGGGCCGCGATCGTAGCACTTTGCGCCGCTCCCTAGGATGCTGCTTACGGGCCGTTCGGCGCTCGGCGAGCGCTCCGGACGGCCCTTGGTGCCCTCGTTTGGCGTCCCGACAATGAAAACAGGCGACGCGACTCGCCCGCCACGGTGGCGGTGCTGGAGTCGCGCCGGCCCGTGACGGAGGCTTTCAGGTGGCAAACGTACCCCTCAGCGACATCCTCAAGCTCGACGGCAAGACCGCGATTGTGACCGGCGGCGCCAAGGGCATCGGCCACGGCATCGCGATTCGCTTCGCCGAGGCCGGTGCCCACGTCATCGTCGCCGACGTCGACGAAGCGGTCGGGACGAAGGTCGCGGGCGAGCTCGGCGGCGACTTCGTGCGCACCGACATGTCGTCCGAGGCCGACGTGCAGCAGCTCATGCGTCGCGCGACCGAGTTGCGCGGCAGCGTCGACGTCCTGGTCAACAACGCCGGTATCTACCCGTTCAAGCCGGCGCTCGAGATGACCGCGGCCGAATGGGACCGCGTACAGGGGATCAACCTGCGCGGCCTCTTCCTGCTCAGCCGCGAGTTCGCCAACGCGGCGAAGGCCCGCGGCGGCGGCGGCATCATCGTCAACATCGGCTCCATCGACTCGCTGCATCCGTCGAGCGTCGGCCTCGCTGCTTACGACGCGTCCAAGGGCGGCGTGCTCATGTTCACGCGCAACTTCGCCTGGGAGGTCGCACCGCTGGGCATCCGCGTCAACATGATCGCCCCCGGTGGCATCCTCACCGAGGGCGCGACCGGCGGCCAGGGCAACGTGCCCGACGAAGTGACGCAGGAGTTCGTCAAGCGCGTGCCGCTGGCCCGCTGGGGCGAGCCGGACGACATCGCCACGATGGCGCTCGTGCTGGCGACGCCGCTCAGCGCCTACTGCACCGGCGCCGTGTTCGTCGTCGATGGCGGCCGTCTGCTGACCTGACGTTTCGTCCCAGGGCGCCCGAACCGTTGACACGACCCGTCCCCGGGTCTAGCTTGCTGGCGCCACTCGATGCGAATATCGATGGCACAGAGCATCAAGCAGAACGCTCTGTTGGCGGCTGTCGGACGGTTACGTTCGACGCGCGACTTTCGACAGGTAATCGTGCAGTCCGCCGCCATGCCAATGGAAAGGGCAATCGACCATGCAGCGCAGTACGGACCGGATCATCACCACGCACCCCGGCAGGCTCCCGAACCCAACGAACCAGGCTGCCGTGCAGGCGGCGCGCAACAGCGGCGACGAGACCGCCTTCCGCAAGGAGGCTACGTCCGGCATCGTCGAGATGATCAAGAAGCAGCGCGACATAGGCATCGACGTCCTCAGCGACGGCGAGTTCTGGAAGGGACGCGACCAGCGCTTCTACGACAGCCGCGTCACCGGCATCAAAGAACTGCCGTTGCAGCCCGGCCAGCCGCCGTCCCTCACGTTCCAGCTACGCGAGCGCACTTCGCCCGAGTTCCGGGGGTTCTACGAGGTCTTCGACCGCGTCGGCAACACGCCGCGCCCGGGCGTCGTCAACCCTCCCGCGAGCACGCGCTACGCCGTCGTCGGGCCGGTCGAGGAGGTCAGCTCCGGCGCCATCCAGCGCGAGATCGAGCTCGTCAAGGCGGGCATCGCCGCGGCGGGCGGGCGCGTCGAGGACCACTTCTTCCCTGTGCTTGGCCCCGGCTGGCTCGACCACTTCGTGTTCAACGACTACTACAAGACGGACGAGGAGTACGTTTACGCGCTGGCGAAGGTCGCGAAGGGCGACTTCAAAGCGGTCGCCGACGCGGGGTTCATCCTCCAGATCGACGACCCCGGCCTGGTCGACACCTGGGCCATGCTCAGCCCGGAGCCGACCGTCGAGGAGTACCGCAAGCGCGTCGCCCTGCGCATCGAGGCAACAAACTGGGCGCTCGAGGGCATCCCGGAGGAGCGAGTGCGCTTCCACACCTGCTGGGGCAGCTGGCACACGCCTCACGTAACCGACCTGCCGCTCGTCCACACAGTCGACATAATGTTGCAGGTCAAGGCCGCGGCCTACTCGATTGAGGCGGCCGATGTGCAGCACGAGCTCGATTGGCAGGTCTGGGAGACGACGAAGCTGCCGGACGGCAAGGTGTTCATCCCCGGCGTCATCGCACACAAGACCTCGACCGTCGAGCCGCCGGAGCTGGTCGCGGACCGCATCGTCCGCTACGCCCGCATCATGGGCCGCGAGAACGTCGTCGCCGGCGTCGACTGCGGTGTAGGCAACCGCTGCTATCCGGACATCGCCTGGGCCAAGCTGCGAGCCCTCGCGCGCGGCGCCGAGATGGCCTCGAAGGTGCTCTGGTCCTAGCCATTAGTATGTGGGCAGACCACGCGAGAAGCTTCCAGACGGCCTTCGAGGTGACCGTCCGACCGGAGTCTCCTGCGTCGGTAGGACGCTACGGCGCCAGCCTAGCGGCCGAGAACTGAAACGCGATTTGCAGCGCACCGAGTGCGCGGCCGCATTCCCTGAGCCGTACCCTTGAGCTAGAGACGGAAGGGGGTAACGCAGCATGGCAATCGAATCGATTAACCCGGCGACCGAAGAGGTCATGGCGAGCTTCGAGGAGCACAACGCGTCGCAGATCGACGCCGCCCTCGACCTGAGCACGAAGACGTTTCGTTCCTGGCGCGAGACCTCATTCGCCCATCGCGCCGAGCTGATGCACGCGGCCGCGCGTGAGCTGCGACGTGACGTCGATCGCCTCGCCGGCCTGATAACGACCGAGATGGGTAAGCCGCTGGCGCAGTCGAAGGGCGAGGTCGAGAAGTGCGCCTGGTGCTGCGACTACTTCGCCGACAACGCCGAGGCCTTCCTCGCCGACATCCCGAAGCAGAGCGCCGCGACCGAGAGCTACGTTGCCTTCGACCCTCTCGGCCCGGTGCTCGCGATTATGCCGTGGAACTTCCCGCTCTGGCAGGTGTTCCGCTTTGCGGCGCCGTCGCTCATGGCCGGCAACGTCGGCGTCCTCAAGCACGCCTCCAACGTGCCGCAGTGCGCCTTCGCCATCGAGAACGTGTTCAAGCAGGCAGGTTTCCCGGACGGGGCGTTCCAGGCGCTGCTCGTGCCCGGCGCCAAGGCAATAGCGCTGGTCGAGGACGCGCGCATCGCGGCCGTGACGCTGACGGGTAGCGAGGAGGCAGGCTCACGCGTCGCCGAGGCCAGCGGCCGCGCCCTCAAGAAGACGGTGCTCGAGCTCGGCGGCTCCGACCCCTACATCGTGCTGGAGGACGCCGACGTCGAAGCCGCGGCCCGCGTCGCGATCGATGCTCGCTTCCAGAACGCCGGCCAGAGCTGCATCGCCGCCAAGCGCTTCATCGTCGTCGACTCCGTGGCCGACGAGTTCGAGGCGCGCTTCCGCAACGGCATCGAGGAGCTCAGCGTCGGCGACCCGTCGGACGGCTCGGTGCGTATCGGCCCGCTGGCCAAGAACGACCTCGTCGATACGCTGGCAGAGCAGGTCGAGGCGTCGGTCAGGCAGGGCGCGCGCATCGTCACCGGCGGCAAACGCCTCGACCGCAAGGGCTACTTCTACGCGCCGACCCTGATCGCCGGCGTTAGGCCCGGCATGCCGGTGTTCAGCGAAGAGACCTTTGGCCCCGCCGCGGCGCTGATCCGCGTCTCGAACGCCGATGAGGCGGTCGAAACCGCGAACGACTCTCGTTTCGGCCTCGGCGCCAGCCTCTGGAGCCGCGACATCGACCGCGCCAAGCACCTCGCTCGCCGCATCGAGTCGGGCTCGGTGTTCATCAACGGCATGGTGGCCTCGGACCCGCGTCTGCCCTTCGGCGGCGTCAAGCGCAGCGGCTACGGCCGTGAGCTCTCCGACTTCGGCATCCGCGAGTTCGTCAACATCAAAACGGTCTGGCTATTAGCGTAGGGCGTCCTGCGCGGTGCACTGACAGACGTTTGGAGCGATGGGCGAGGCCGGCCGACATACGTCTGCAGAGTCGTACCGCGCAGCTGCGCCCCTCGCCCCGCAGGGAGAGGGGCGAGATTCGGACAACGGAACAACCTCCTCGAACCCGGGGAGAGGTTGGCGAAATGTCTCTTAAGCCCTTAACATCGCACCGCGATCGGGCTATGATGCGTCTTACTTCGACACGATTCGCGCCGCGAATCTTCTAGCACGCCCGAGGTGATCTCATGCTCAGCAACACCGACAACGAGATTCTCTGTCGAGTCGGACCCGGCACGCCGATGGGCGACGTCATGCGCCAGTACTGGCTGCCGGCGCTCATGTCCAGCGAGCTGCCCGGCCCCGACAGCGAGCCGCTGCGCCTGCGTCTGCTCGGCGAGAACCTGATCGCGTTTCGTGCCACGTCGGGCAAGGTCGGCGTCGTGGCCGACGCCTGTCCGCACCGCGGCGCCTCGCTGTTCTTCGGACGCAACGAGGAGGAAGGGCTGCGCTGCGTCTATCACGGCTGGAAGTTCGACACCGACCGGCGCCTGCGTCGACATGCCGTCTGAGCCCGCCGAGAGCAACTTCCGCGGCAAGGTGCGGGTCCGCGCCTACGCCTGCGTCGAGCGCAACGGCATCGTCTGGACCTACATGGGGTCGCGCGAGGCCCCGCCGGAGCTGCCGCGCCTCGAGGTCAACATGCTGGCCGGCGGCGAGGTCGCGGCGAGCAAGATCCTGCGCGACTGCAACTGGATGCAGGCCCTCGAAGGCGACATCGACACCAGCCACCTCAGCTTCCTCCACCTCGGCTCCGTCAAGCCGGAAGAGGCGGTCCCGGGCAGCTTCGACTACTACGGCGTCAGGGACCGCGCCCCGAAGTACGACGTGCTCGAGACCGAGTTCGGCACCTCTTACGGCGCCTACCGCCCGGCCGAAGCCGACACCTACTACTGGCGTATCGCCAACTTCCTCTTCCCCTTCTACACGATGATCCCGACCGGCACGCTCGGCATCGCGGTGCACGTACGCGCCTGGGTGCCCGTCGACGACGAGCATGTCATGTTCTGGAACATCTCGATGCCACGCACTCGCAACGTCGGGCGCGGCGGGCAGGCGGGCTCGGAGCGCAACGCCGCCAGCGGCCGACCCGGCGGCGCCGGCTCCAACGGCACGCAGGGCCCGGGTCAGCAGTACGAGCCCTTCACGACGGGCTGGCTCGGACGCTGGCGCCTGACCCAGAACGCGAGCAACGACTACCAGATCGACCGCGAGGCTCAGCGCTCCGGCGTCAACTACACCGGCATCAACGGCATCTTCCAGCAGGACCAGGCCGTCACCGAGAGCATGGGCGCCGTGTACGAGCGCTCGCACGAGCACCTTGGCACCTCCGACGCCATGATCATCCGCACGCGCCGGCGCGCCATTAACGTCGCCAAGGCCCTGCGTGACCACGGCACGACACCGCCCGGCGTCGACAACCCGGAGGTCTACCGCACTCGTTCCGGCTCCGTCATCCTGCCGCGTTCCGCCAACTGGCTGCAGGCGACCGAAGCGGCACGCTGGCCCAAAGTTGAATACGGCGCGCCGGTCACAGGCGTCGGCGTCTAGCCAGAGCCTCGAATCTTGCGATCAGGCCTCGACGGCCTGCGCCGCTGCATCGCCGTGGGTGAGCTTCTGCCAGTACGGCGATTCGTAGTGCTCTACGTCGACTTCGATGCCTTTGGTGTCTCCGAACGCCAGGGCCGGCAGCAGGTGGTTCAGCACCTGCTCCGCCGTCATGCGGAAAACACGTCCGCGAGAGCTGATCTTTAGCCAGCCGTCCTTGTCGCGGTAATAGCGCTCCGTTGTGCGCTTGCCCTGGAAGACGACGCAGTAGGTGTCGTTCGTCATCTTCATGGCGCTGGTTTACGTCCCCGAAAGCTTCGCGACAACCGGCGCGAACACGTCGATCACCGGCCCGATGACCATGACGTACGACACGTCGTACTCCTCGCGCAGCTTCTCGAGCTGCTCGATTACCCGATCGCGGCTCCCGACCAGACCGTCGCCGCGCGGCTGAGCAGCCGGTCCGGACGCCGGCTGCCCGTCGATCTGCACGTTGAACACGAGCTGCGTGAACTCAATGCTGTCGTAGCGGTCACCCGCGGCCTCGCGGATCACTGCCATCTTTTCGCCGAGGCTGCTGCCGGGGCCTTCGCCGCCCGCCATGACGCCGATGATGTTCGCCTCGCGCGCAGCCAGGCGCAGCATGCGGTTGCCGCGCGCCCCGATCATGATCGGCATCGGCGTCTGCACCGGCTTCGGGTACGCTTCGAGGCCCTTGATCTGGTAGTGCTTGCCGGCGAAATCGACCCGCTCGGCGTCGCCGAAGTACTGCTTCAGCACCTGCACCGTCTCGGCGATGCGCTCTACCTTCACGCCGGGCGCATCGATCGGCATGCCGGCCTCCTCGTTGTCGGCCGGACGCGAGCCGGTGCCGAGTCCGAGCTCGAAGCGCCCGTCGGTCAGCACGTCGAGCGTTGCTGCTTCCTTGGCCAGCATCATGGGATGACGGAAGTCGTTGCACAGCATCGTCGTCGCGAAGCGAATCGTTTTGGTGACCTGGCCCGCAGCCGCCAGCGCAGGAATGGGCGAGAACAGGCGCCCGAAATGGTCCGGCAGGTCGAGCGACGAGTAGCCGAGGTCTTCGGCCTTGCGCGCGAAGTCCTGCCACTGCGCCATGGTCTCGCCGCGTCCGCTGATCCCGAACCTGAACTTGCGCGTCGTCATGTCATCGCCTCCGCTTCTGCTGCACTCATTAGTTCGGCAGCAGCATCGCACGAACGCGACCAGGATTCACGCCGCAACGCTGTGTGGGTTAATCCGGTTGCTTTGAGACCTGAGCTACAGAACCGCGAGCTGGCGCATGATCTGCGGCGGCTCCGTCCTGGCGCAGGTAAACATCGGCGTGTCGCGCAGGGTGTAGAGGCTGGCCTCGGTGTGGCGCAGTCGTCCGACGAGGTCGACGAACTCCTGCGGGTAGTCGGAGTCGAACGAGACGACGAACTCCTGGTCGTCGATGCCGTAGCTGTAGCTCGTGTTGATCCGCACGCCCTTGAACGGCATTGAGGCGTTGATGTGCTCGTCCATCATGCCCTGGCGCGCGTGCGGCGTCAGCGCGTACCAGGCCCGCGTTTTCACGAACGGGTAGACGAAAAGGTAGCTGCCCTGTCCCGGCAGCATCTCGAGACCGTGACCGGAACCCTCGATGCGGTTGACGTACTGCGAGCGCTTCTGCAGCGCCAGGAAGCTGTAGGCGGTGTTGAGGTAGGCGCCGAGGCAGGTGGCGTTGATCTCGGCCTGCATCTCCTGAAACAGGCAGACGTCGTTGGCGATGCGCCACAGCATGAAATCGCAGTCGGCGCGCAGGCCCACCAGCGAGTAGGTGCGCAGGATGAAGTCGTTGCGCT
Source organism: uncultured Chloroflexia bacterium (assembly GCA_963732945.1). Classification (GTDB taxonomy): domain Bacteria; phylum Chloroflexota; class Dehalococcoidia; order DSTF01; family WHTK01; genus WHTK01. The sequence goes on along the minus strand of CAVTBL010000017.1, from coordinate 304,476 downwards.
CCGACCAGCGCCGGCACAGCTCGACGAACTCCTCGCCGGCCTCGCGGCGCTGCTCCGGGGGCAGGCGCTTGAACGCCGGGTCGAGCTTGTAGAACACGTAGCCGAGGAACTGACGCGTCGCCTGGTCCGGCTCGCGGCCGCCGACCTGACCGCTGGGGTCGAGGTCGACCATGCGGCGCGGCGGCCCGCTGCGCTGCTGCCGGCGCCGATTCCTGGTGCTCGCTCATTGGTTAGCCTCCCGTCCCGGCGGGCTCGAGGTCGAAGTTGCGCTCGTACAGCGCCTGGATCTCATCGTACTCGGCGTGGGTCAGCGGCGGCGCCGAGTCGAAGGCTGTGAAGTCGTCGAGGCCCTCGGTGTCGTAGATGTTCGGCAGGATCGAGGCGATGCAGTCGTGGTGCAGGATGAACTGGATCGCGAGCCGGCCGATGCTACGGTCGCTGATCAGGGGGTCGAGGCGTTCGACCTTGCGCAGGCCGTCTTCGAGCCAGGCGCGGCGCTTCTCATTGCTGGTCACGCGCCAGTTGCGGTGGTCGCCGGGCGCGAACTCGGTCTCGCTGCGCACGCTGCCGTCGAGCAGGCCGGAAGAGTGCGGCACGCGCACCAGCACCGATGCGTCCTCCGCGTCCGCGACCGCGAAGACGCCGCGCCCGAGCTGCTGCTCGAGCAGGTTGTAAATGATCTGGGGCGTCGCGCCGCGCAGACGGATCGCCGCGACGGCCTCATCGATCTGGCGGTTGTCGATGGCCGGACCGAGCGCCACGCCGACGGCCCGGATCAGGCCCTCGCTCCGAGCGCGCTCCAGCTCGTGCCAGAGCTCGTCGTTCTCGATCGCGTCGATGCGCGGGTTGTGCAGCTGATACAAGTCGATGTGATCGGTGCCAAGACGCCGCAGCGAGTTCTCCAGCGCCTTGCGCATGTAGGCCGGCGACCAGTCGTGCGGACGCTCGCGCTGGTTCGGCGACTCCGGGTTGTTGTAGATGTCGTAGCCAAACTTGGTGGCGATGACGATCTGGTCGCGGCGGTCGCCGAGGGCTTCATGGAGGATCGTCTCGGCGTTGCCGCTGTCGTATGTGTCGGCGGTGTCGTAGAACGTGATGCCGCGGTCGAAGGCGCGTCGCAGCAGGGCGATGCCGTCGTCGCGCTCCCTGACGCCCCACCAGGTCGTGCCGACGGTCCAGACGCCGAAGCCGACAGTCGAGACCTCGATGCCGGTACCGCGAATCGTTCTGTATTGCATCAGGCTTGCTCCCTCATCGTCTCCGGGTCGATGCCGGCGCTGCGGCACCAGGCCACGTAGGCGTCCGGCATGACCTCTGACGGTTTGATTTCGCTGCGGCCGCCCCAGAACACGTTGGTGTAGGACACCGGCATGTCGATGGCGGCGAGGTGCTCGTCGATGGCGCGCTTGTGGTCGAGCAGTAGCTGCTTGTCGAGGCCGTGCGCCACGGCCATGACGTTGACGTTGCCGAACGCCGGCCCGCCTTCGCGCCAGTAGGCGTGCGTAAGGATGAGGTGGCGCCCGATCTCGCGTCCCGCCTCGATCTCGCGCCCGACGGGTACGGACCAGTGGAACAGCGCGTTGTAGCGCGTCACCAGCTCGCCGCTGCTCAGAGGCTTCACATGCTCGAGGAAGGTCGAGAAGCGTCCCATGAGGCCGAGCGCCTCCAGACTGCGCGCCTCCGCCACGAAGTCAGCGAGGTCGAGACTGGCTTCGGCAGCGCGCGCCGACCAGACGTCGCGCATGATCTCATCCGGTTCGAGCTCCCGCTTCACGGCTGCGAGCACGGCCCACTGGCGCGGGGTCAGCGTCACCACGTCGGTCGTGATCGTTTCGGCTGCCGCGTCGGACCGCGCACCGGGCTCGATCGTGCGGCGCCGCAGGTGCCCGACGCCGAGCACGAACAGACGCTTCGCCGGCATGGCATGGAACGCTTCGGCGCCGACCCACCTTCGCAGATACTCGCAGTGCTTCGCCAGCGAGAAGCCCTGCGGCACCTTGATGGTCGTCCACAGGCGGTAGTCGTGGCCGGCGGCGCTGGCATCGGTGGATCGCAGCACTACGTGGCCGGAGAACGGGTCGTCGTGGACCATGTACTCGAAGGCTGCGTCCAGCTTCGAAGCATCGACGCGCCAGGCGACCAGCGCGCCGGCCGCGAGCTTCGTGGCCTGCACCGTCTGCCGCACGCGGCGAATCGTGCGCGCTTCGAGCATCGCCCGTACGCGCTCGATTACCGTGTCGAGGTCGATGCCGGACTGCGCCGCGATGTCCGCGAACGGGTCGTCTCGGAAGCCCGCAAGGCGGTCCTCCGAGACGGCGAGTATGGCGGCGTTGACGGGATCGGCGAGGTCGATGGGAGGGCTAGAGGTTGTCATGCGGCTCCTCCTGGCTGTGGGGTTGGAACAGGGCGGCAAACGCGGCGGCCAGCTCCTCGTCTTCGCTCTGACGCAGGCGCTGGCTGGGGCGATGGAAGATCTGGTTGACCAGGGAGCGCGTGATCGTGTCGAGGGTCTCGGCAGGCAGCTCCGGGTGCAACCGCAGCGAACGCGTCAGCTCGCGCATGCGGATACGCTCGACCTCGCTGCGTAGCGAGCCCAGCGGCGAGCCGGAGCGCGCCATCGCCAGACGGGTCGAGAGCATATCGTCGAGGCGGTCGCTCAGCTCGACTCGCTGCTCGGCGTCGAGCGGCGCTTTGCGATGGGCTTCGACAAGGTCCGAGAGCGTCACAATCGGCGCCTCGATGCCGTGTTTGAGATTGCGCGGCGTACCGAGGTCGACTGCAAGACGGCGCACCGGCGGCAGGTCACCGGCGCCGAGCTGCGGTGCGGAGGCGCCGAGGCAGGCAACCACAACGTCCGCAGCCTCGAGCTCGGCCAGCATGCTAAACGGCTGGTAGTCCACGCCCGGCGGCAGCGGAGGCGGCCGGCGCGCGACCAGTGTTACGTCGAAACCGAGCTGCGCGGCGCGATCGGCGATGCGACGGCCCATGGGTCCGCCGCCCAGGGTAAGCAGCGTGCCCTTCGGTTCGAGACCTGCATGGTCGAGTGCAAGGTCGAGGCTGTGACCGGCGTGTCGCGCGAAGTCGACCTCGCGTCGCAGGGCGCGCGAGGCGCTGATCGCGGGCGCGACCAGGTGCCGCACCTGCGATGGCGCCGACGTGAAGGCGCTGCGTACTTGGCCGAGGATCTCGGGCTCGCCGAGCACCAGCGACTCGATGCCGGAGGCAAGGCGCGCGATATGGCGCACGGCCTCCATGCCTCGGTAGGTGCGCGGCGCCGAGAGACATGGTGGCTCGTCGAGGCACACGACCTCGTAACGCTGACAGGTGACGATGGGGAAAACATCGCTCCAACCGAGGAGCGACGCAATTTCGGCTTCGAGGGCGAGGAGGCTGGCCGGTGAAAATGAAGCAATATCCCAGGCGTAGACACGCAGGTCGTCGAGACCGGGAACTGCCTCCAGCATCTTCCCTCCAAATGGTACAGAAATCTCTCAGCGAAACCAGAGAATAGAGAGATTTTAGATTCGCCTTCGCGTTCGATCAACAGGTCTTTGCAAAGGATTGTGAAGATTTGATCAGAGTCGGAGACTTATTTAGAAATATGAAATCTCGTTTCTCCCACACCTGCCTAGCGGGATACGTGAAGCCCCTGACGGCTATTCGCGAGCGAGGGTGAGCGAGGCGAGGACGGGAGACCTGCTGGATGGGCGCAGGTGACGTCGTGATGGTTGGCAGCGTTATTCACCCCTTACCCTGTCCCCGGAGCGAGGCGGTCGTGGCAGAGCCGCGGGCAAGACACCCTGTGAGACGTGTAAGGGATCGCTGCGCGCATAGAAACGCATGGTCGCACTATCTAGACGGCAGCACGTGTTCTGTCGCACCTTTGTTGAGTCTCTTGCGACAGCACGATCAGAAAAGGAAAGAGCGATGAACGAGGAGCCTGCTCGAGCTTACGCGGCCATGGTCGACGCCATCGAGGTGCAACGGGCGCGTATCGGCGGCGACAGCGGCCCCGAGCGCTGGACCCGCGCCGCCGGGCGCTTCGTCGCCGACCCGCGCCGCGAGCCCGACGCCAACCTCAAAGTTATCCTCGAATACATCCGGCCCGATGACGTCGTGCTCGACGTCGGTGGCGGCGCCGGCCGCTTCGGCCTGCCGATTGCGCTGCATTGCCGCGAAGTTATCAACATCGAGCCGGCGAAGGGCATGGGCGAGGCCTTCGAGGCCGAGGCCAGGCGGGCCGGCATCGACAACGCGCGCTGGATCGGCGCCAGCTGGGAGGACGCGGCCGGCCTCAGCGGCGACGTCTCGCTGGTCGTCAACGTTACCTACTTCGTGCGCGACATCGTGCCCTTCCTCCAGAAGCTCATCGACGCCAGCCGCGAGCGCGTGATCGTCGCCATGTCCGTGACGCCACCGCCCAACCAGAGCGCCGGCCTTTACGAGCTGCAGCACGACCGGCCGCTCGCGCTCGTGCCGGGCTATCGTCAGCTGCTGCCGGTGCTCTGGGAGATGGGCATCGTCCCGGACGTGCGTGTGCTCAACGAGGCGCGCGCCTCGTCGCTCGGCGGCGTTTACGCCACGCAAGAAGAAGCCGTGCGCGCTGTCACAGCCGGCGCCAGCGGCGGTGAGGCCGAAAAGGCCGTGGCCGGCGCCAGGATCGACGCACGCTTCGAGGACCTGTTCGAGCAGGTCGCGGGCGGCTTCCGCCTCAGGTCGAGCGGCGATGCGCGCATGATTCTCGTGACATGGCGCACAAATAGCTGAAACAACGGCTCGCAAAGGACGGACGTAAGGTGTTAAAGGCCTATACTGATAACTGGCCTTCGTAAAACCGCGGGCCGTTGGAGCAAGATCGATGGCTATTGCTGGCAAAAAGACGTCGCAGGATGACAAGGACGCAAAGCCCGTCGCGACGCAGAGTCGCACCGGGCGCCGGACGTCCAAGGACGAGCCGCAGGAGAGCCCCGGCCCGGACGCGGTGCTGCGGCGCATCGAGCGCTATCACGCCGCGTACGGCGAAGCAGACGTCGACAGCATCGGGTCGCACATCTTCGTTGTGAACACGGGTCTGCTCATGCAGCAGGCGGTAACGCGTTTCCTTACGCTGAACTTCGACATCAACCCGGCACGCTACTCGTTGCTGCGCGCTCTCTACTTCTCGCCCGAGAAGAAACTGCCGCAGAACCAGGTAGCGCGCGAGATGGGCACGTCGCCGCCCAACGTTACGCAGCTCCTGGACGCTCTCGAGCGCGACGGGCTGGTCGAGCGCGTGATCAACCGCGAGAACCGCCGCATCACCTACGCGCGTCTTACAGAGTCCGGCGTGGCGAAGTGCGACCAGATGGTACCGGCGATGGTGCAGTTCATGGACACGTCGGTGGAGGCCCTCTCGCAGAACGAGAAGGTCGAGCTCAAGCAGCTGCTGTTCAAGCTACGCGTCCATCTCACCGGCCTTCTTTCCTGATCGCGCTCGCGAGAGGCTTCGGCGGGCTGATCTTGGCCTCGAGGGCGTGCGCTTGTATCGCAGGACAGGATTCATCCGTCCAGGCCGACCGATTCTGTCCATCAGGACGCTCCGCATGTCGGCGTTTTTGGCGGTAGACCACGGCAAGCTCCTGGCAAACGCCGACGGCCCGCCTTGGTGAAAAGCGAGCCGTAGTGAGGAGGCACCGGGATTGCTTCGTCGCCCCGGCTCCTCGCAACGACGGCTGTGACCTGGTTTCGCGATGCCCGTTCGCGTAGTGGTGCCGAGCGTCCACAGTCCCTCGCCTCGCAAGGAGAGGGACGCGCGGCTGCGAGGGAGAGGTTCGCAGTCAGTCTCGACGCTGAAAGGTAGCGATTGCCACCCCCGCGTCGTCGCGCGTAGAGTTGCGGCGCACATATTCACTGCGGGAGGGTCGTCAGTGCCGCGAATCGAACCGATTTCCGACAAGTCTCAGGTGGCGCCGGAGCATCAGCACGTCGTCGATGCGGTGCTCGAGGTGTTCGGCGGGCTGCGCGGACCGCATAGCATCCTGCTGCACAGCCCGGAGGCGGACGAGCCGGCCCTGGAGCTGGGCAACTACTTCCGCTACCACTCGGTCGTGCAGTCGCCCGAGAAAGAGCTGGCGATCATCACCGGCGCGCGCGAGAAGGACTGCCTCTACGTCTGGGCCGCCCAGGTCGCGGCCGGACGGCGTGCCGGGCTGCGCGAAGAGGCGATCGCCGTGGTCAAGGAGCGTCGCGGCGTCGAGACGCTGCAGCCGCACGAGGCCGAGATCGTGACCTACGTCCGCCAGCTCGTCCAGAAGAATCGCGTCGAGCAGCCGGTGTTCGATGCGCTGCTCAAGCGCTACGGCCAGCAGTGGCTGATCGAGATGACGACGGTGGTCGGCTACTACGGCATGCTCGCGGGGGTCGTCAACGCCTTCGAGGTGCCCGCCGCCGCAGACGGGGACGTTCTGCCGGTCCAGGCTACTTAGCCGGGGACCGCCTTAGCAGCGCGCGGGCGTCATCCTGGCTACTGCTCGGGCTGGTCGGCGAGAATGACCAGGCGCGGACCTTCCTGAGTCGTTTCGAGGTCGATTGTCGTCTCGCCTAGCAGCGAGCCGGCGATCTCCGGCGACGCGGCCAGCACAGTCATGCCGTCGAGGTCGTAACGCACGTCGTTGTCCGCGGGCTGCTCCATGTTGAGTACGAACGTGTCGTCGCGCAGGTTGAGCTTGAAAACATCGCCGTCCTGAGTACGTTCGGAAATCAGGGCGTCCTTGAGAAGATCGAGGGCCGGGTCGGAAACTTGCAGCATTGGCTTCTCCTGTGCGAGTTTTTTGAATACTCCCACTCATGCTGAACCACGCAGTGCGGCATCCCCGTAGACTTTCGGGCTCAGGACCTTGCAAACCTGCTGCACCTGGCCCCTCGAACCCGCGTTGACAGCGCCTGCTGCCGCGCCGAGACTGCGTTCCGAAGCGAAGACGTGACGAGAGATGGAGGCGCACGATGCCGGTGACGAGGATTGAGATCAAGACGCGGGGGTCGCTCGCCGGCGGCAGCCCGTTCGGCGGGTCCGGCGCCTATGAGTACCTGGCGGGCGTGCTGCACTTCACGGCCGACCCGAAGCAGCCCGACCACCGCGTGATCTGCGACCTCGACCTCGCGCCGTCCAACGCGCAGGGCCTGGTCGAGTACAGCGCCGAGTTCCACTTGCTGAAGCCGGTATCGCCGCCGGCCCACGGGCGCCTGCTGGTCGATTCACCGAACCGCGGCAACATGACGGCGCTCTCGATGTTCAACAGCGCCGTGCGTCGCGCCGACGGTTCGCCAGACGTCGACGCCGGCAACGGCTACTTGATGCGTCAGGGCTACAGCGTGCTTAGCGTCGCGATCCAGTGGGACCCGCCGGAGTCGCCGGAACGCATGCGCGCTTGGTTCCCCGAGGCGCTGGAGAACGGGCAGCGCCTCACCGGACCGAACTTCGTGCAGTGGTGGCCGAACAAGGAGACCGCGCAGCAACTGCTCTCAGACGCCGGGCACAAGCCCTACGCCACCGCCGACATTAGCGATCCAGACGCAACCCTGACGGTGCGCGAGTACCAGGACGCGCCCCCGAGCGTCATGCCGCGCGACCGGTGGCGTTTCGCGAAGCTGGTCGACGGCGCGCCGCAGCCGGACGCCGAGCACGTCTGGCTCGACGGCGGCTTCCAGCCCGGCTACGTCTACGAGCTGAGCTACACGGCGGTCGGGGCGCCGGTCGTCGGGCTCGGGTTCCTCGCGTATCGCGACGGCGCATCGTTCTTCAAGTACGGCAGCGAGGCGCAGGGCAACCCGCTGGCGGGCGCCATCGACTACGCCTACGCCTGGGGTCAGAGCATGAACGGCCGCTGGCTGCGCGAGCTGCTCCACCTGGGGCTCAACCGCGACGAGACGGGGCGTCAGGTGTTCGAGGGCATGCTGCCGCACATCGGCAGCTCGCGGCGCGGCGAGTTCAACCTGCGCTTCGGCCAGCCGAGCACCAACATCCTGCGCGCGCCCGGCAACACCTACCCCTTCGCCTTCGAGGCGACGCCGGAGCCGGTGATCGAGCAGAACCGAGGCCTGCTGGACCGCACGCGCGCCAACGGCTGCGTACCGAAGATCATCCAGGTCAACTCCGGCATGGAGTACTGGTGGAGCGGCGCATCTCTGAGCCACACGACCGTCGACGGCACTCGTGACCTCGAGCCGCCGGACGAGGCGCGCATCTATTACATCGCGGGCTCGCAGCACGCGCCCGGCGCTCTGCCGCTGAGCGACCGCACGATCGACGGCTTCCAGGCGCAGCAGCCGATGAACACGCTCGACTACCGCCCCGCGATGAGAGCCCTGCTCAGCGCACTCGACCTCTGGGTGCGCGACGGCGTCGAGCCGCCCGCCAACCGGGTGCCGCGCATCGACACCGCCTCCGCCGTCACGCGCGAGTCGCTGGAGGCGCAGTACGCGGGCATCCCGGGCTCGGCATGGCCGGCGCATCTGCCGCAGCGCCGCCGCCTTGATTTCGGCCCCGGCGCCGAGGACGGCCACCCAACCTACCCGCCGCAGGAGAACGGTACGTATCCGGTGCTGGTCTCGGCCATGGACGAGGACTGCAACGACGTCGCGGGCATCCGTCTGCCGGATGTCACGGCGCCGCTCGCGACGTACACGGGCTGGAACGTACGCCACGCCTCGATGGGCCAGGGCGGCCTCATGACCAGCGGCTCGCCCCTGTTCGGCGCCACGCTGCCGCTGCCCGCGACGAGGGCGGCCCGCGAGGCGTCAGGCGATCCGCGACGTGCCATCGACGAGCGCTACGAGTCGAAGCAGGCCTACCTCGAGCGCGTGCGTGGAGCAGCGCAATCGCTGGTCGCCGAACGCTACCTGCTGGAAGAAGACGTGGCGCGCTGCCTCGACGTTGCGGCGGCGAAGTGGGACGCGTTTCACGGCTAGAACCGGCGCGTGAGGTCTGCGGCGGCGCGATAGGTCTCTAACGCTGTGTGCCACTCATCCTTCGAGAGCCTCAGGATGAGCGGATCTGTTAACCGGCTAAATGCCAGGCGTTTGGTCCGATTTCCCTCGCCCTCGGGACGGAGAGGGATTAAGGGAGAGGGTGCGGCGCTGCGTTCTTCGCGGTCGCGTAATTTCGTGTAGTGCGGCTCTAGGGCCGAGCTTCCCTCGCCGCGCACGGGAGAGGGATTGAGGGTGAGGGCGCCCTCGCCCACCGTTTGCTCGATCACGCCCCGTGCCCGGACAATGAAGGCATGCTGGTCTTGGGTATCGAAACGTCTTGTGACGAGACTGCTGTCGGCATCGTGGCCGATGGGCGGCGCATGCTGACCAATGTTGTGGCGTCGCAGGCGGCGATTCACGCGCGCTACGGCGGCGTCGTGCCGGAAGTGGCGTCGCGTCACCACATCGAGGCGATGCTGCCGGTCGTCAAAGCCGCGCTGGCCGAGGCGAAGTGCAAGCCCTCGGACCTCGACGCTGTCGCGGTTACTGCAGGCCCCGGCCTGGCCGGATCGCTGCTCGTGGGGCTGAATACCGCCAAGGCGCTGGCCTATGCCTGGTCGAAGCCGCTGATCGGCGTCAACCACCTCGAGGGCCACATGTACGCCAACTGGCTCAACGTCGAGACCGTGCCGGAGTTGCCGGCCGTGGTGCTCATCGTCTCGGGCGGCCACAGCGAGCTCGTGCTGGCGGAGGCGCATGGGCGCTACAGGCTGCTGGGACGTACACGCGACGATGCCGCCGGCGAGGCGTTCGACAAGGCGGCACGCGTGCTGGGCCTCGGCTTCCCCGGCGGCCCGGCGATTGAGCGCAGCGCCCGCGAGGCCGGCCCGAAGCCGCCGCGGCTGCCGCGTGCCTGGCTGGGCGAGAGCAACGACTTCAGCTTCAGCGGCCTCAAGACCGCAGTGTCGCGTGTCGCGGCGGAGAGCAACGCCCCGGTGGCGGACATCGCGGCCGGGTTCCAGACCGCGGTGGTCGACGTGCTGACGCGCAAGGCCGTGCGTGTCGCCGAAGAGGCGGGGGCGTCCTGCATCCTGCTCTCGGGCGGCGTCGCCGCCAACGGTCCCCTGCGCGCCGTGCTCAGAGAGCGCTCGCCGGTGCCGGTCTGGGCGCCGCCGCCCGTGCTCTGCACCGACAACGGCGCCATGATCGCCGGCGCCGCGCACTTCTGCGCCGAGGCGGGCCGCGCCGGCCTCGATCTCGACGTGCGCGCCTCGTGGCCCATAGCGAGCTGAGGGCTCGCGGCAACGCGCTCGAAGGCAAACAAGCAAACCGGCAACAAACAAAGAGCCCGAGGGCGCCAGTCAATCCTGCTGCCTGCAGCATGCGCTAACAAGGCGACGAGGGCGCTGAGAGTTAGACGTAAGAGATCTCGGGGTAGACAACTCTGCAGGATGAATCCTGCAGCTACCGCCGACGCACCGTCGTTTCATCAGTAGCCCCGTAGGCCCTCAATGCGATGAATCCTGCTGTGCAAAACAACTGCACGGTCCGAGTCTCAGATCAGCGCTCGAAGCCTCTTGCGACAGCGCGATCAAAAAAACGCGATCAGAAAGGTCCGGAGCGAGGGACGAGCGTCGGAGTAGGGTCCTTGAGGCCGCCGCTCTGGGTTATCGGCGTCGGTGTAATGATCGGCGTGGGGGCCCGAAAGGGGCGTGTCGGTGTTGGCGGCGGCTGGGTGGCCGTCGCCTTGAGACCGGCGTTCTCGGTCGTCGTGGTGGGCGTTGCTTTGAGGCCGGCGTTCTCCGTGGCCTGAGTCGACTTCGGGGTCGGCGTCGCGCCTGGCTGCCTGGGTGGCGTCGTTGGCGTCACCTTGAGGCCCGCGCTTTGCGTGTCCTGCGGCGCCGTGAAGGCCAGCGCCGGCTGCCCGTCAAGCGCCGACATCATGAAGGTGTGCCAGATCGGCGCCGCTGTATAAGTGCTGGTGCCGTTGGGGATGGGCGCGTTGTTGGCGTTGCCGACCCAGACGCCCGCCACGATCTGGGGCGTGTAGCCGATCGTCCAGGCGTCGCGTGTCTCGTCGGAGGAGCCGCTCTTCACCGCGGCGGGTCGGGGCAGGTTCAGCGGGCTGTTGAGCCCGAACATCGACTGGCGCGCCGAGTCGTCCGAGAGGATCTGGGTCAGGTAGAACGTCTCTTTTGCGGGCGCGACGCGAATACTGTGGTGGTCGGCTTCCCACAGGACTTTGCCGTCCGCGGTCTGGACCTTGAGCACCGCGATCGGGTCGAGCTGGCGCGAGCCGGCCGGCAGGCCGAGCACGCTGTTCATGCCGTTTTGAACGCCGTCGTTGGCGAAGCTGGTGTAGACGTAGGTCATGTCGAGCAGGCTGACGTCGGCGGCGCCCAGCGTGAAAGCGGAGCCGTAGTCCCTGCTCTCGTCGATCGTGCTGATGCCGAGCTTCTTCGCCATCGCCATGACAGCAGGCAGGCCGACCGACTGCAGTGCCTTGACGGCCGGCACGTTGAGCGAGCTGGCCAGCGCCTCGCGTACCGTGATGTTGCCGCGATACCAACCGTCGGCGTTGCCGAGGACGCCGTCGTTCCAGGGGATCGGCTCGTCCTTGATCGGCGTCGATGGCGTCCAGCCCTCGTCGACGAAGGTCGTGAGGTAGGTTATCGGCTTCATGGTGGAGCCGGGCTGGTTCAAAGCTGTGGCGTTGTTGACCTGGCCGCTGATCGAGTCGTCGTTGAAGTCGGGGCTGCCGACCATGGCCAGGATCTCGCCGGTCGCCGGGTCCATCGCGACCAGGGCGCCGTTGGTCACGCCCTTGCCATCGAGCTGCTTGATCTCGGAGCTGACGGCGTCCTGAGCCTTGGCCTGCAGATCGAGGTCCAGGCTGGTGGTTACGACCAAGTTGTTGCCCTGCATCTTGTCCTTGCCGATCAGCGCCGGTAGCAGCTCGCGCACGTATTCGGCGAAGTGCGGCGCCGGTGACGCCGTGCTGGCCTGCGCGGCCGGAGTCTTGCCCTCATTCAGCGCGATCGGCTGGGCTACCGTGGCGTCCATGGTCGCCTGATCGATGTAGCCGTGCTTGACCATGAGCGACAGCACATCTCTCTGACCGGCGCGGGCGTTGTCCATGTTGGCGATCGGGTCGTAGTAGCTGGGCGAGCGCGGCAGAGCCACGAGCAGCGATGCCTCTGCCAGGGTCAGGTCGGCCGGCGCCTTGTTGAAGTAGCGGTAGGACGCCGCCTCGATGCCGTTGGCGCCGTTGCCGTAATAGACCGTGCTCAGGTACCAGGAGAGGATATCTTGCTTGCTGTAGCGCCGCGTCAGCTCGAAGGCGATCAGCGTCTCGTCCAGCTTGCGCGTCAGGCTGCGCTGGCTGCGCTCGTCTGGCTTGATGTAGAGGTTCTTGGCCAGCTGCTGCGTAATCGAGCTGCCGCCAGGGCCCTTGAACAGGGTGCCGTACTTCCAGAACGCAAGGTTGTCGTACACGGCACGGGCCAGGCCTTTGGGGCTGACACCGGGGTTGTCCCAGAAGCTCGCGTCCTCGGTGGCCACCGTGGCGTCGATTAGCGAGGGCGAGATCTGGTCCAGTGGCACGATCTGTCCCGACCCCGGTGCACCGCCGAAGTCCTGGATCAGGTTGCCGTTGCGGTCGACGATCTCGAGGCCCTGGGCGCCCTGGATAATGCTGGTCGGCGCCGGCAGCGTGACGGCGATCTTGGCGTACCTGTAGGCAAGCCAGACGATCGCGAGAGTCGGGACAAAGACCAGCCATCGCTTGTCGAAGCGTCGCTTGCGGGGCGCAGGCGCTTTGCCGCGACCGGATCCGCCGCTGCCCGTGCCAGACGCTGCAGGCGTCCTGCGCTGTGCCGAGGCGCTCGTGCGGGGCGTCGGGTTGGCTCTGCTGGTGGGGCGCCGGTTGGCGCCCTTGTTGTCTCTCATAACGGAGGCCGCGGCGGCCTGGGCGGCGCAGCGCTCCCATACAGGTTAGCGCAGACGACGAGCCGGCGTGTAAACGCGGCGTCCCAAACCGGGTCGAGGGCGTCACCTCTCCCTCGCTGCCGCGCGTCCCTCTCCATGCGAGGCGAGGGACTGCAGGGCTACGGTGCCATCGGTGGACAGAACAAGCCTGCAGGATGAATCCCGCAGCTACCGCAAACGTGTCCTCCGCTAAAGGAGCGCCGACCGTCCTTGCGAGGAGCAGCTGCGACGAAGCAATCTCGGTAGCTCGTCGCTACGGCTCGTCGTTTGCCGAGACCGACCCGTCTGTGTTGGCCGCGAGATTGCCACGGCCTGCCGGCCTCGCAAAGACGCTGATGGCAGAACTCTTGGACCGCCGGAGCCGTCTCGCTGGGCGGCTGAATCCTGCTCTCGCTCGACAGCCGCACGGCGTGTGACCCAGATCAGGCCTCGGTATCTCTTGCGACAGCACGATCAGAAAGGAGGAAGTCGATCAGCGACTCGATGCGCAGGATGCCGGTGTAGACGCCTTCGTCGTCGATGCAGACCAGCGGCTCGAAGCGCTCGGCCTCGGGACGGATTAGAGCGCGGCGCAGCAGGGGCTCGGCGTGGCTCTCGCCCTTGATGCGCATCGGCGAGAAGACGCGGCGGGAACCGTCGCGCCAGTGGATCAGCTCCAGGGGGCGTCCGTACTGATCGACCGTCACCACGATTCCGTCCTCGGTGACAGGCTCGTGGGTGCCGGCCGGAATGGATTGAGCCGGCGCGATCAGTGCTCGCACCGCCAGCCCCTCGAGATCGAGAGCGCGCACGCGCATCCTGCGGCGCACCTCCGGCGGCAGCTCGGGCCAGTCCGGCTCCGGCCGCGCCAGCAGGTAGCCCTGGCCGAGGGGTACTTTGAGGCGTAACAACGTATCCAGCTCTTCGCGACGCTCGATGCCCTCCGCCAGCAGCCAGGCATCGAGGTGGCCGGCAAAGCGCCCCACCATGTCGATCAGCGCCGCCTTGGCGGGGTCGCGGTCGCAGCCCTGCACGAAGGTTGCATCCAGCTTCACGAACTGGGGTCGCAGCGCCAGGATGTGGCTCATGCTGGCGTAACCCGCGCCGGCATCGTCGACGGCCAGCTGCGCTCCGGCCGCGCGATAGCGCTGCAGGTGCCAGCCGAACCGCTCGTAATCGGCAATTGCGTCGTGCTCGGTGACCTCGATTACGAGGCGGCTGAGCGAAGGCGCGGATTCGACCAGCGCCGCGCAGGCCGGCGAGCTGAGGAAGTCAGGCGAGGCGTTGAGCGAAAGAAACGCGTTTTGCGGTAGCAGAATCAGCGTCGCGATCGCCTGGCGCCAGACCTGCTCTTCGAGGTTGAGGGCCAGCCCGTGCTCCTGAGCCGCCGCGAACCACTTGTCGGGCGAGGCGTAGGGCGGGCCGGCGAAGCGCGCCAGGGTTTCGTACCCTACGACTACGCCGCGCCGCAGGTCGACGATCGGCTGGAAGTGCAGCTCCGGGCCCGCCTTGAGGGCGCGCTCGAGGGCGCGCTGCCAGGCCAGCGAGCCGATCGTCGGCAATGGTTCAGCGGTCATGCCTTAGAAGATTCGTCACCGAATCGCTAATGGCGCAGTCTTGCAACGAATTTCGTCTAAATCTGGAGATTCGTATCCGCCGAAGCGTCGATTTAGACAGGGTGGCGATACGAGTGGCAAAACAGAGTGGAGGCGTCCCACGAAGGAGTTCATCTGCGGCCGAAGTCGTCCCGGGCTGCAAGGGAAATCCTTGCTGCGTGACCTGACCGCGAGGCGTGAACCTGCACGAGGTGACGCCGGCGCTGGTGGCGCAGGTGGCCGACATCCACGCTGTCGTCCGCATGGAGTGCCCCGCGGTCCGAGCTAGCCGGTCTCCGTGCCCGGGCTGAGCGGGCAGCGGCCGCAACCGCCCTGGCTGCACCAGCGCCCCAGGTAGTCGAGCAAGCCCTGCTGCTCCAGAGTGCCGGCAATACCGCGTTTGCCGTCCGGGCGGCGCAGCGTGTTCTCCAGGAAGGCCGTCTTGCCGTAAGCGGGCGCGGCGGGCAGCGCCTCGAGCAGGCCCGATGCCTTGTCGCCCAGCGAGGCTGATAGCGCCGCGTAGGGCAACGCCAGGTTGAGCGCCAGCTCGCGGGCACGTGCCGGGCCGATCAGAGCCGGACCGCCGCCAGGATCGGCGACCTGCCACGCTGCCACCAGCGCTTTCGGGTTCGCGGCGTCTGCCACGCTGGCCGCGGCGTAATCGCCGAGATGGCCTCTCGCCCGCACGAACAAACGCGCCAGTCCGGCCAGGCGTCGTCGTGGGTGATTGGCGGGCCGTCCCGCAACCGGCAGCGGCGGCGAGATCGGCGCCGGCAGGCTCCCGAGGCCGGCCGGCGGATCAGCAACAAGTCCGGCGACATACAGCAGCGCCGTCTCCAGCGCCGGCGTGCCAGGTTTCTGAATGGAGGCGCATGCCTTCTGGTCAGCGCTCCCAACCGACGCCGCCTTGACAAGATCACGGGCCATATCAACCGTTAAACGCGACGCCATGGAACGCGAGAGCCGATCAAAAAGACAGAGCCAGAGGGCCTGATCGGGGCCGTGTTCGGCGATGGCGAGACGCATCGCCTCGGTCTTAGCCTCGAAGCGGCGTCGGCCTGCGGCACGTAGCTCCTCGCTCAGGGCCTCGTCGCCGAGACGAGGGCGGGCGTCGACGCAGGGCTCGCGCCACAGCGGGTTCGCGGTGAGCCAGCGCTCCAGCTCCTGGGTACGCCCCTCCAGCCAGGGCGCAAAAGCGGCCACCGGTGCATGGCCGCCGTTGCTCAGCAGCGTTGCGTCGCCCGCGTCCGCCCGAAACACTACGTGCAGAGCTACCGAATCGTAGGCCGGGTCCGAGTCGTGGCCGTGGCCGCGAAACGCGCTGGCGCGCACGTGCAGCTCGACGTCGCCGAGCCGCTGCTCGCCGCCCAGCAGGAACACGGCGTCGCGAAAGTCCGGACCGGCGCTGCCGCCGCGACGCCCCGGGTTGAGCACGCGTAGATCGCGGCCGTCGACGGCCCGCAGCGCCTCGGGAGGGAAGCGCTGGCCGGCCCAAATCCAGGCCAGCTCAGATTCGTTCAGAGGCTCAGGCGGCGGTTCGGCGATACGCAGGTAGCTGAAAGCGCCTCGGCGGTAGAACGGAGCGAGCATCATGCAGCCGCCCCTAGAAGCCTGCAGTCATGAGCCAGAGAACCAGTCGAGCTTGCGGTCGCGGTCCGGATCGATACTTATGGCTCATGGGGTCCCTTTCCCAGGGGTCTATCCGGGCCGAAGGCCGACCGCTGTTCTCCCGGTGGTGCCAGGCGCGTTCCATCCTCTTCCCGCGCTGCGTCATCTCGTGCGCTCTCCGAGGTGTTGTACGCGAAGCCGGCGCGCTCGGCGACCATGCCCAGCAGCCGCTCCGAGATGCCGCGCGGCCGGTACATCCCGGTTTCCCATTCCGAGATCGTTTGCTGCCGCGTGCCCATCTCGCGCGCCAGCTCATCCTGCGTCATCTGCAGATGGCGCCTCAGGGCTTTGACGCGCTGGGCGTCCCAGGACGGGCGGCGCTTGGCCATGCAGGGCAGTTTACACGGAAACGTGTGGGGACGGGAAGGCAGAGGGCCAAACGACAAAGGGCAAACAAGCAAGCAGGCAAAGAGATCGACGCTTTCGCCGGCAAGCGGGCAAGCGGGCAAGCGGGCAAGCGGGCAAGCGGGAGGGAGTGCACTGGCCTGGTTGTCGTGCGATTACAGGCCCGTTCGTCCTCAGGCTCTCGAAGGGGGCGGACGGCCTTCGACGTTAGGGACGGAACCGCCCGCGTGAGGGCCGTGGTACACCGGACGTCTCAGCGGCGAAGCTGCAGGATTCATCCTGCAGGGTTGTGTCATACACCGGCGGTTTGAGCCTCCGTCGCTGTCATGCTGACGCCAGGAAGCATCTGGCAACACAACGTTGAGATTGTCCCTTCCTGCATGTGACGTTTCGACCGTCCGACACGTGCCTCCAGCCAATGGCGCGTCATGAGCAGGCGAGGCGCTTTGATCCTTCGATTCCCTCAGGATGAAGAGGATGAGTTCGAGGCCGGTCACCGCGGCAAGCCCTGCTATGTCGCCGCCACGATCTCGCTGGACGCATGAATCCTGCTCGCATTGCCTGGCGCGCGGTGGAAGATCCAGATCACGCCTCGTAGCCTCTTGCGACAGCTCGATCAAAAGACGCGATTAGAATGAGTGGGTGTACGTCCGCCGCTTTCAGCTCACCAGCTTTCGCACCTACCGGCAGCTCGACCTCGCTCTCGAACCAGGGCACCTGCTGTTCCTCGGCGACAACGCCCAGGGCAAGAGCAACCTGCTCGAGGCGTTGTATCTGCTGGCCAGCGGCCGCTCCGTGCGCGCCGGGCACGACGCCGAGATGATCGCCTGGGGCGCCGAGGCCGAGACGCAGCCCTTCGCGCGCCTGCAGGCCGGCGTCGAGCGTCGCGACGGCGCCTTGCAGCTCGAGGCGCTGGTCGTCGGGCCGCCGGTCGCGAGCTCACCCGCTGCACAGGCGCGCGCCCGTGGCGGCAAGCGCTATCGCGTCAACGGTATCCCGCGGCGCGCCGTCGATTTCGTAGGTCAGCTGCGGGCCGTGCTGTTTACCGCCGACGACCTCGAGATTATCTCGGGACCGCCGGCCAACCGCCGCGCCTTTCTCGACGCCGCGCTGACGCAGCTCGACCGCGCCTACTACGCCGCATTGCAGCGCTACGGCCGCATCATGCAGCAGCGCAACGCCACTCTGCGGCGCATCCGCGAGGGCGTCGCAGGGCCGGACGAGCTGTCGTTGTGGGACGAAGGCTTCAGCCGCGAAGGCGCCGCGATTATCACGGGGCGCCAGAACGCGCTGCGCCGGCTCTCGGTGCTGGCATCGGCTGCCCACGCTTCCCTCAGCGCCTCGTCGCCGGAGTCGTTGGCGCTGGCGTATCGGCCGCAGCTCGGCGACGAGTGGCGCGGCCTGCTGCCCGAAGCGCCGACCGTCGAGGCGGTGCAGCCCCTGTTCGCCGCCGCGCTCGCCTCGCAGCGCCGCCGCGAGATGAGCGCCGGCATTTCGCTGGTCGGTCCCCATCGTGACGACATTTCGATCCTGCTCAACGGCGTTGCGGCCTCGGCCTTCGGCTCGCGGGCGCAGATCCGTACGGCGGCACTGGCCATCCGTCTTGCCGAGGCGGAGCTGCTGCGCGCCGCCGCGGACGACCCGCCGGTGCTGCTGCTGGACGATATCGTCTCGGAGATGGACGAGAAGCGCCGCGATTCGGTGCTGACGAGCCTTTCGGGATTCGACCAGGTCTGGTTCACCGCGACCAGCGGCTCCTACCTGCCGCCCGCCTTCCTCGCCGACTGCACTACCTACACGGTCGTCTCCGGTTCTGTTGATCGTGCTGTCGCAAGCGGCTCCGAGGCGTGATCTGACTCACGCGCCAAGCGCCCAGACAACGGGACCAGGATTCGTCCGCCCAGCGTTATCGCAGCGCAACTTGAGCTTCGATGCGTGGGATGGCCCGGCCGTCAGGGCGGGGTAGCGTACCCAACAGCCAACAGCCAACAGCCAACAGCCAACAGCCAACAGCCAACAGCCAACAGCCAACAGCCAACAGCCAACAGCCAACAGCCAACAGCACAGCAAGTAACAGTACAGTAACAGCTAATCGCTTGGCTGCCACAGCACCTCGGCCTTGCCACGCGGTAGCAGCATCTCGAGCATCGAGGGAGCGATCGAGAAGCGCATGGGCGTCTCGCCGATGTATTCGCCGTCGATCTGCACGGCGAGGCCGGGCGTCTTCACCTCGAGATCGCGGACCTGCCGGTAGGTCACGCCCTCGGCCGCCGTCCTGGCGCCGGATCGCCAGACGCAGTGCCGTGCGCGCCACCCAGGACGCGCCGCTGCCCTCGAAAACATAGCTATCGAGCAGGCCGTCGTCGACTCGAGCTTTGGCGGTAATCGTTGCGATGCCGCCGTAGGAGCGCGTGTTACCCAGCAGCAGCCAGTAGAGTGGCCCTTCGTGATCGACGCCGTCGATGCAGATCTGAGCCGTCTTCGGCCGATAGCGCAGCAGCTCACGCGCGCACCAGATCGCATATGCGGTCGAGCCGAGCCAGTGCTTTGGCGTGCTGGGGACGGCCCTTACGACGTTTGCGTCCAGGCCAACGCCGCACATCAGCAGGAAGTAGCGATTACCGGCTACTCCCAGGTCGAAGCGTTGACGCACGCCGTCGAGCAGGACGCGCAGGGCCTCTTGCGGTGCCCTCGGGATGCCGGCTTCTTTGCCGAACACATCTCCCATGCCGCCGCGCAGCACTGCCAGCGCAACCGGGGTGCCCGCGAGGCCGTTGACGACCTCGTTCAGCGTGCCGTCGCCGCCGCAGGCGAACACAACGCTGGCGCCGCGCTCGACGGCCATCCTGGCCAGCTGAGTAGCGTGACCGGCCCGCAGCGTGCTCTGCAGCTCGATTTCCCAGCCGTGGTCGAGCATCGCCGCGGCGGCTGCGGATAGCGGCACCAGCGACGGCGCGTTACGGGCCGCCGGGTTATAGACGATGCAGGCGCGTTCCATTCAGGCCAGTATAGGGTCGGGCCGGCAACGGGCCAGCGAGTCCGGTAGTGGGCCGGGCTCGGGCCTCTGAGGCGCGCGCATGCTATATTTCGCAAGCAGGCTCGGCCAAGCTCAGGCGGAGCCTCCTTCGAAAAATGGGGTCGGTAGCATGACAAGGGTCGTAGTCACCGGCCTCGGAGCCGTGACGCCGCTCGGCAATAATTTGCCGACGACGTGGCAGGCCGTCGTCGCCGGTCGCTCCGGTATCGGTCCCATCACCCTCTTCGACGCCTCGATGTACGACAGCGCTATCGCCGGCGAAGTGCGCGACTTCCATCCCGAGACCGTCCTGCCACCGAAAGAGCTGCGCTACCTGGACCGCAACGTCCAGTTCGCCATCGTCGCGGCGCTCGAAGCCGTGCACGACGCTCAGCTCGAGCTCGATGGCGGCCTCGGGCCGGGCGCCGGCGTAATCTTCGGCGCCGGCTCCGGGGGTTACGGCCTGCTCGAAGAGGCGCACCAGACGCTCGCAACCAAGGGCCCGCGCCGCATCAGCCCCTTCTTCCTCAGCAACGTCCTGCCGGACGCCGCCTCGGGCCACATTGCGATCCTGACCGGCGCCATGGGACCGAACATGGCCGTGATCTCGGCCTGCGCGACCGGCGCCGGCGCGGTCGGTGAGGCCGCGGAGATAATCCGCCGCGGCGACGCCGAGGTGATGATCGCCGGGGGCTCCGAGGCGCCGCTGACGCCGGTACTCTACGCCGCGTTCAACGCTCTGCGCGCCGTCGCCTCGCCGGGCGACGACCCCGCGAGCGCCTGCAAGCCATTCGATTGCCGCCGCGACGGCTTCGTGGTCTCTGAGGGCGCCGGCGCCATGGTACTCGAGAGCTGGGAGCACGCCCAGGCGCGCGGCGCCCACGTCTACGCTGAGCTCGTCGGCTACGGCTCGAGCAACGACGCCTTCGACGTCGTGGCGTCGGAAGAGACGGGTCGAGGCGCTGTGCTGGCGATTGAGATGGCGCTGCGCAAGTCGCAGATCGAGCCGGGACGCGTCGGCTACGTCAACGCGCACGGCACCGGCACGCCGATGAACGACCGCGTCGAGACGTTGGCGCTGAAGCGCGTCTTCTCCGAGCACGCTTACAGCATGGGCGTCAGCAGCACCAAGTCGATGACCGGTCACCTCATGGGCGCGGCCGGCGCGGTCGAGGCGATTTTCAGCGTCATGGCTCTGCACGACCAGGTCATGCCCCCGACGATCAACTACGTCGAGCCCGACCCGGACTGCGACCTCGATTACGTGACCAACGCGGCGCGCAGCGTGCAGAACCTCGACGCGTCGCTGTCCACTTCGATCGGTCTCGGCGGGCACAACGCGGCGCTGATCTTCCAGCGGACGTAGCTTCGAGCAGTTAGCTTCTAGCAGTTAGCAGTTAGCTGACGGCCACCCGGACTCAAGGCCGTGGCATCGTGAGCCGCATTGAACGTCTCATGTTGAGCTCGAGCTGGCTGGCGCAGACGGCTCTGCAGGATGAATCCTGCAGCTTTGGCGCCGAAACGTCCTCAGGGCGTCGGGAGCTCACCGACGGCTCGCCGCGAGACAAACGCTGTCACCCTGACGTCAGGAACGGTCTGGGCCAGGCAAGAAGCCGGCGTCGTGGTTCGCCAGATGGTCCCTGTCGTCAGCGTAATGGAATCGAGTGACGGCTTCGCTTTAGCAAGCAGGGCTGCGGTTTCGGGCTCTTTGCCCGTTTGCTCCTTTGCTCGTTGCCGTCGGGGTGGCGTGTGGGGCGGGGTCGCTACCCCACCACTTTGAGGCGCAGGCGCATCAGCTCGGGGCGCGACTCTTCGACGACGAGGGCGTGGCCGGTGGCGTGGCTCAGGGCGGCGGCGATCTCGCCGGCGGTGCAGGCGGCGCGCAGCTGCATCTGGATGCGGGAGTCGCCCTCCTGGAAGCGCTCGACCGAGGCGTTGGCGACCTCGTCCATGGCCATGAGCGCCTTCTGAATGTCCATCAGCGCCTGGAAGCCCGGCACTGCGACCAGCGTCAGCGCGACACCTTCGCCGCCTGGCTGGAACATCGGCTCGCCGGACGGGGGCGGAGCCGCGGGCTGCGCCAGCCGGTCGATCAGGTCGGTCATCAGGCCCGAAAGGCCGTCGAGATGGCTGACCAGGCGATCGAGCGAGCCGGCCAGGTTGCCGAGCTGGCCCGCGAGCGCGGCGCGCTGCTGGCTGTCCTCGGCCAGCTGCTGTTCGATTCGGCCGAGCATGGCCTCGATTTCGGCCCGGCCCTGAGCGAGCTCTTCGCGGGAAGGAGCGGCTTCGCGGGCAGCGGCGGTTTGCAGCTCGCTGAGAGCCCCCGACAGGAGGCGGGCGGCGCGAGCAACGGCGTCATCCTGGCTCTGGGTCACGTACTACCTCTGATGTTCAAGTTGACACAACGGCCCCACTAATGGAATCGCCGCGCGTCCATTCACGTTACACCGAGCACCTCGGCCCCGTCCTGGCCCCTGGCGCTCACCGGCTGCTGATGCCGGCGGAGATGGCGTGCTCGCGTTGAGCCCTATCGCCGCAGTCTCCGCCCGCGCCTCCATGCTTTTGGCTTGTATGAGATTATCGGCGTGCAGGAGACGCCTCGGAGAGGGCTGTCCCTGATTTTTGATTGCGGCGGCGCAGCATGAACGGCGAAAACCATCTCAGCATCCCAAGCGAATCGCTCGGCGCGCGAGCGATCCGTCCGATGCGGCTCGGCAGCGTATGACGACGCTGCTGCGTGCCGTCAGCACGGCCAGCGGCCTCTCGCGGCGCAAGGCGTTCGCGGCGATTCGGGAGGGCCGGGTGAGCGTCGATGGGGTCGTGACGCAGGAGCCTTCGTCCGAGTACGAGGCCGGTGTGCTGAGCCTCGACGGCGCGCCTCTGAGCGAGGCGAAGCGCGAGCACGCCTATCTGCTGCTCAACAAGCCCCCGGGCTACGTTACGACGCTGAGCGACGAGCTCGGCCGCGCAACCGTGATGGAACTGGTGCCGGCTGCGTTGCGGGCGCCGGGCCTGCACCCGGTGGGGCGTCTCGACCGCGACACGTCCGGCCTGCTGCTGCTGACCAACGACGGCGACTTCACGTATGCGCTGACTCACCCCAGTCATGAGGTCGACAAGGAGTATTGGCTGCGCCTGGCTCAGGCCGCGACCGAGGCGCAGCTCGACGCGCTGCGCTCCGGCATCGAGATCGACGGGCAGGTACGGCGGCCGCTGCGGCTGCGGCGTCTGGTGGGCGCCGAGCCGTTTCAGATGTCCGTGACGCTGCGTGAGGGACGGCGACGCCAGGTGCGTCGCATGTTCGAAGCGGTCGAGTGCAAAGTGACGGCGCTACGCCGCGTGCGCGAAGGCGCGCTGACGCTGGGCGCGCTGCCCGAAGGCGCCGTGCGTGCCCTGACGGCCTCTGAAGTTGATGCGCTGCGAGGCGAATAGCCGCGATTCGGGCGAACCGCTGGTCGCGATTGCGCGCCACCTCTAGAATGGGCGCAGTCGAACAGGAGGAACGAGATGGCCGACTACCCGCGGGGCGAGCTGCTGGTCGAGGGCGACTGGCTGCAGGAGCACCTTAACGACCCAAACCTTCGCATCGTGGACTGCGACCTGCCGGACGCCTTCCGGCGCGTCCACATCCCCGGCGCGGTCAACCCGTCCGACCACTACTTCAAGAACCCTGACGACCGCCGATTCATCATGCAGCCGGAGCAGTTCGCCAAAGCAATGGCCGACCTCGGCATCGGCGACGACACGCTCGTCGTTGCCTACGATGCGGCCGGCACGACGGCGGGACGCCTCTGGTGGTGCCTCAACTACTACGGCCACACCAACGTGCGGGTGCTGAACGGCGGCTGGAACCAGTGGCTCGCTGAAGGCCGGCCGCTGACGATGGCGGTGACCCGGCCGGCCGCGGCTCAGCCCTTCACGCCGCAGGCCGACGAGTCGATGCGCGCCACCGCCGAGTACGTGATGGAGCACCTGGACGACCCCAACGTCGTGGTCTGGGACGTGCGCAGCGACGCAGAGTGGAACGGCACCAACTCTCGCGGCAATAAGCGCCAGGGCCACATGCCCGGCGCCGTGCACCTCGAGTGGACCAACAACCTGACGACAGATGAGCTCAAGCGCTGGAAGTCTGCCGACGATCTCAGGGAGCAGCTGGCGGCCTGCGGCATCACGCCGGAAAAACAGATAATCACTGTTTGACAGGGTGGCATTCGTGCAGCGCAGTCTGCGCTGACTCTGCGGCTCCTGGGCTTCGAGAACGTTCGCGACTACGACGGCTCCTTCGGCGACTGGGGCAACCGGGACGACACGCCCATCGTGTAGTCGGCGCGTCGGTCCGAGACGACGGCCCTATTGCACGAGACAACCCTGTTGGATCATGGCCGCGTGTCGCCTCCCACCGTCTTTGCGAGCGGAGCGAAGCAATCGCACGTCGTTGCCATACGTGGCGTTGAACATAGAGACGCAGCGTATAGAGAGCCACGGCCCGGCTCGACGCCGGACCTCGCAAAGACGGTGCTGCTGCTGCGTCGCGAGCAGACCTACGTCGTTGCCACTACGCCGCGTTGAATCTAGAGTCGCGTCGTGTCTGCTGTCCGGGCCGCCAACGACGTCTTGCGTTTCCTACTGGAGCTGTGCGCGGTCGCGGCGGCGGGCTACTGGGGCTTCGGCATCGCTGACGGCGTGCTGTCGTGGCTGCTGGGCCTCGGCGCGCCGATCCTGGTCATCATGCTGTGGGGCGCCTTCGTGGCTCCGAAGGCGTCGCGCCGCCTGCCGGACCCGCCGCGACTGGTCCTCGAGCTGTGGATCTTCGCCGCCGCGTCGGTTGGGCTGGCGGCCGCCGGGGAACCCGTGCTGGGCGCCTCGCTGGCGATCGCGGTGGTCGTGAACATCGGGCTGATGTTCGCCCTGGGCACCCGCGGCCACTGAGCAGGCACACTCGCGAGCGACGGAGCTGAAGCTTCGTCCCACATTTTGGCAAGCGCGTCCGTTCCCCCTCGCCGACGGGAGACTCAGACGAGCCGACGGACGGGGGTGAGGGCTGAGCTGCGTCTCTCGCTTCGGAAGCTGAAGCTTCGTCCCTACATTTCGACGTTGCCTGCACAGCGAGTTTGTAATGCGATTCACAAGTTCTTGCACATAACGCCTTACAATCGCAAACTAAATACGCGAATCTAAAACCTCACAAATTTACAGAGCAATACCTAGATTTACTAAGAATATCCGAGGGAGCATCGATGGACGTCGTGGTTCGGTTTGGGGCGAAGTGGGCGGAGGTCGATCTGTGAGGCGCCTGCTGGGGCTGACGCTCTGCGTGCTGCTCTTGTCGGCGCTAATCGCGGCCTGCGGCGGCAGCAGCAACGACAAGACGCCGGCACCGGCTCCGACCACCGCGGCCGCGGCCAGCGGATCGAGCGGCGCTACGGGCGCGTCGGCCACGACGGCGCCTGCCGCATCTCCCACGGCGTCGATCGACTTGACGAAGGACGACCTCGGGCGCTCCGTGACCGTGCCGAAGAACCCGCAGCGCGTCGTGGCGCTGAGCCCGACGATTGTCGAGCTGATGTACGCGGTTGGCGCGACGCCGGTGGGCCGCCCCAACTCCGCGACCTACCCGGACGCCGCCACGTCGGTGCCGGACTTCGGCAGCAGCTACCAGCCGAGTTTCGAAAAGATCGCGGCCATGAAGCCGGACCTCCTGATCGCCGATGCGATCATCGACCAGAGCCTGATGTCCGATCTGCAGTCGCTCAACATTCCGATCTACGCCGTTAAGGTCGACTCCTTCGACTCTGTGACCGCGGGGTTGCGCAAGGTCGGCGCGCTTACCGGTCACGCCGACCAGGGCGAGGCGCAGGCCAAGAAGCTCGAAGACAAGCTGGCGGCGGTCAAGGCAAAAATCCCGGCGACCGGCGGCCCGAGTGTGCTGGTCGTGGTCGCGGCGGGGCCGGGCCAGTTCATCGCCGCCAAGGACACCTCGTACCTCGGTAGCCTGGTCAAGCTGCTCGGCGGCAAGAACGTGGTCGCCAACGACCCCGATAACTTTCGCTTCCCGGGCTTCGCCGATTACAGCGTCGAGAAGATCGTCCAGAGCGACCCCGACGTCGTGATCGGGATCAGCGTCGGCGGACCGCCCGGTACGCCCAAGACGACGGAGCTGCTGGCGCAGACCCCGGGTTGGTCCAGCCTCAAGGCGGTGAAGGACGGCAACGTGCACGAGGTGGACAGCGTCATCTATCTGGAATCGGCCGGGCCGCGGGTGAGTCAGATCCTCGATGAGCTCCCAGGCATCCTCTACCCCAACGTATTCAAGTGACGCCCCGCCCGTCCGGAGAGCCAGGCTCTCGCTAGGACGGAAGGTCTACGTTCCGCTGCTCGCCGTGGTCGCGCTGTGCGCGGCCATGGTGTTTAGCATGGCGGTCGGCGCCGTCAATCTCAGCCCGGGTACCGTTATCGACGCGTTGATCGGCCACACGACCGCGGGCAACGACGGCGTCATCGTCAACGACATCCGTCTGCCGCGCGTGCTGATCGGCGCCATGGTCGGGGCCATGCTGGCGATGTCCGGCGCCATCCTGCAGGGCGTGACGCGCAATCCGCTGGCCGACCCGCATATCTTCGGCATCTCGGGCGGCGCCGGCGTCGTTGCGGTAGCGGGCGTCGTCTTCTTCCCTCAGCTCTCGAACCCCTATATCCACGTGCACCTGTTCGGGACGACCGTGATGTCGGCGACTGTCGTGCAGCCGCTGTCGATCCTCGGCGGCCTGATCGGCGGCGGCGTGGCCTACCTCATGGCGTGGCGCGGCGGCGTCTCGCCGGTGCGTCTTGTGCTGGCGGGGATCGCCGTCACGTCGATGCTCACGGCCGTGATCTCGGCGATCCTCGTAACGTCGGCGTTTTCGGCGCAGATCGGGTTGCGCTGGCTGATCGGCGGGCTGCTGGGACGCAACTGGAACGACTTCCTGCTGCTGTGGCCGTTCTTCGTGTTCGGCAGCCTCGCAATGGTGCTGATGGCGCGCCAGCTCAACGTCATCACCCTGGGCGACGAGGTAGCGACCAGCCTCGGGCAGCACGTCGAGCGCACGCGGCTCATCCTGGTCGGCATCGCGGCTTTGCTGGCGAGCGCGGCGGTGAGCATCGCAGGGCTGATCGGCTTCGTGGGGCTGATCATCCCGCATCTCGTGCGCCTGCTGCTGGGTAACGACTACCGTCTGCTAATCCCGACATCGGCGCTGTTCGGAGCGGTGTTGCTGGTGCTGGCGGACACGGCGGCGCGCATGCTGTTCGCACCGCAGGAGCTGCCGGTCGGCGTTCTGACGGCGATCATGGGCGGCCCGGTGTTCATCATGCTCGTGCGGCGGCGCGCTTGAGGCGCTTCGCGCGGAAACTGACAAACGGGCAAACGGCAAAGATGAATGGACGAGGTCAGGCATCGGCCAGAAGCTAAATGCCAGGAGCTAACAGCCGAGACATGGCGATAGAGCAAGCACCGCAACCTCGAAAGCTCGGCGCTGAGGCGCTCGACGCGGGCTATCCGGCGACGCGAGAGCTGGTGCTGCGCGCCCTCAGCCTCGACGTGGCAGAGGGCGAGGTCGTGGCGCTGGTGGGGCCCAACGGCTCCGGCAAGTCGACTCTGCTGCGCGTGCTCGGGCGAGTGCTGAAGCCCCGCTCCGGCGTCGTCTACCTGGACGGCCGCTCGATGCGCGACTGGCCGACGCGAGAGATCGCGCGTCGTCTGGCGCTGCTGCCGCAGGGCCCGACGCTCTCGGCCGACCTCACGGTCGAGGAGCTGGTACGCATGGGACGCAGCCCGCACCAGGGCATCCTCGGCATACCGACGCCAGAGGACGACGAGGCGGTCGACTCCGCGATTCGCGAGACCAGCATCGGCGGGCTGGTCGGGCGCCAGGTCCAGACGCTCTCGGGAGGCGAACGCCAGCGCGTCTGGCTGGCGATGGCGATCGCGCAGCAACCGCGCGTCCTCCTGCTCGACGAGCCGACGACTTTCCTCGACCTGAATCATCAGCTCGAGGTCCTGGACCTGATCCGTTACCTCAACCGCCAGCACGGCCTCACGGTCGTCATGGTGCTGCACGACCTCAACCAGGCGGCACGCTACTCGAACCGGGTCGTCGTGCTGAAAGGCGGTGAGATCTACAAGGACGGACCGCCATCGTCGGTACTCACGCCCGACACGCTGCGAGAAGTCTTCGGCGTCGAGGGTCGCATCATGAGCGGTCCCGACGGCATCGAGATGGTCATCGTGCCGATCGGCCGCGTCTTCTGATCGCGCTGTCGCAAGAGGCTTCGAGGCCTGAACCAGACGCCGCGAGGTGCGGTTGTTTCCGAGGGCAGGGTTCATCGCGTCGCGGGGCCGGACGGTTCGAGTCTAAGGCGGTGCGTCGGCGGTAGCTGCGGGATCATCCTGCAGGGTGGCCAGCACGCAGATGCGACGTCGGCTCGGGCCTTTTGTTGGTTTGCCGGTCTGCCCTTTGCCAGTGGTGGGCGGGCATTGTGGGGCGGGGCCGCCGCGAAGTTAGGGGTTTCACCCTATGTTGACGCCGTTCGGCGCTGCTTACGATGCGGCAGTCGAATGAAGAGCACGGCGGAGACAACCGACATGGAAGCAACAACGGTTACTTGCGCACACCACTGGGTCCTGGGTCAGCCGAACGCCGGCGCGATTCAGGCCAGCTGTCGCAAGTGCGGCGCCACGCGGGTGTACCCGGCGGTTCTCGACGACCTCGATCCGGGCGTTGAACCTGAAGCGAGACATCTCCAAGGCGTGGCGACGGCCGTCGGCGGGGCACGGCCGTCGTCCGTCGCCACTTCGCCGCAAGATGCAGAGATGAGCTTGCCGGGTGAATCGCGATCGTGATAAAAGGTAAACCGGCGGGTCTCTTGACGTTTCGGCAGGAACGCGAGAGTACGACGGTTAAGCAAGGAGCCCTCATGAACCGTATTCCCGCCACATCGACGCCCTTAGGCGCACGTGCCGAAAATCAATCGCGCAGCGTGGCCAACCCTCCCATTCGCGTACTCGTAGTCGACGACCACGCCGTTCTGCGGCAGGCGCTGCGCTACATGCTCGAAGCCCAGCAGGGCCTCGAGGTCGTAGGCGAGGCCTCGAACGGCCGCGAAGCCGTCGACCTCGCGGAGCAGCTGCTGCCCGACGTCGTCCTCATGGACACGGTGATGCCCGGCCTCAACGGCATCGAGGCGACGCGCCAGATCCGGCGCCGCCTGCCGAAGACCAAGGTCCTCATGCTCACCGGCTACATGGAAGACGAGCACGTCGCAGGCGCGCTCAAGGCCGGCGCCTCCGGTTACGTAATCAAGAAGTCGGAGCTCGACGAGCTGCTGCTCGGCATTCAGGCCGTGCACCGCGGCAACCCGTACTTCAGCTCGAGCATCGGCGACGGCGACCTCACCGACTACCTGTGGCAGCTCAAAAGCAACTCGGGCCGCGTCGGCTACGACCTGCTGACGGCGCGCGAGCGCGAAGTGCTGCAGCTCATCGCTGAGGGCGCCTCCAACCAGAAGATCGCCGAAGAGCTGTACATCAGCGTCAAGACGGTGGAAGCGCACCGCGCCCACATCATGACCAAGCTGCACGCTCGCAACCGCACCGACCTCATCCGCTACGCGCTGCGCAAAGGACTCGTGGCGCTGGACGCGGTGCCCGTCGAGGGCGAGGACTAGTTTTCGAAGACGCGTGACGCCGGCAGCACCGGCATCGATTCCTACATAGAGGAGCCCGCTCGCATGAAGCCAGGGGAGATGCACTCTCAGTCGCCGACTGGGGGTCAGACTAAAGCACTCTTCATTCGGAGACTCGAACGCCTGATCCGGCTACGTCGCGAGTACCGCGACGACCTCAACCCGCTGGGCCTGCGCCTGCTGGACCGCGCTATCTACAGCACCTACCAGGACTGCCTGGTCTACGGCGCCGGCGAAGAAGTACACAGCATCGTCGCCAAGCACCCGGTCCCGGGCTGGGACCGCGACGTAGCGTAGAAGTGATCAGTTCACGGTTGTCAGTCATCAGTTCGACGTGTGCGAATACGGTGACCGACTACTGACAACTGATGACCGAGAACTGACAACTCGAAATGAAACGTGTTCTGGTTGTAGACGACGAGCCCGTGGTGCGGGCGCTGGTGGCCGCAAGCCTGGCCGGCGAGTGCGAGGTGGACGCGGCGGTTGACGGTCGCGCGGCCCTGGAGTCGATCGACGAGGTGCGCCCCGATCTGATCCTGCTCGATGTCGGGCTGCCGGGTATGAGCGGCGCCGAGGTTCTGCGACGCCTGCGCGCCAGCGAGCAGACGAGCTCGATTCCGGTTCTGATGCTTACGGGCCTGGAACCGCCGGAGGAGTTGCGGCCGGACGGGGTGCTCCTGAAGCCGTTCACGCCGGCCTCCCTCAAGGCCTCGATTTCAGACCTGCTCGCCTGAAGCGGAAGCTCGTCCGGCAAGGACGCGACGCTCGGTCGGTCTTCAACCGGCAACCGCTATTCAACAGACTTTGCGCGTAGTTCGCCGCCATGCCAATGGCCAAACCCCTACTCTGCCTCTCCGTAGCTGCCGATACATACATGCGAGCAGGATGAAGCTCCGCTACGGCAAGCAGCCTATCGGACGGAAACAAGGGTGAGGCATGCTGATACTGACACGTAAGATCGACCAGTCGATCATCATCCAGGGCAACATCACGATCATGGTTCTCGGCGTCGAACGCGACCGCGTCAAGCTGGGCATCCAGGCGCCTGCCGACGTCGCAGTACTGCGCGAGGAGCTGGTCGCCGAGGACGCGAACTCGAAGGTGAGCCCGATTCGTCGCGCCGAAAAGCAGAACCTGACGCCAACCCACGGCGCCCTGGCTCTGAAGCCGCTACCGAAACAAGACTAAACGTCACATCTCGTAGCCAAAGACCCGAGCCGACCACGCTCGGGTCTTTCTGATCGTGCTGTCGCAAGAGGCTACGGAGCCGGAGTCAGACGACGCGGCGTGCGGTTGTTGCCGAGGGCAGGATTCACAACGTCGCAGGACTACACGTCTCGAGTCTGACGGTGTTGCGTCTGCGGTAGCTGCAGGATTCATCCTGCAGGGTTGTTAACACCAAAGCCGCAACGACGTCTGAACACCAACCTTCGACGTCTTGTGGGCGCATGCGACGCTCGCAGCCAACGAGGCGTCATCTATCCCCTCACCCTATCCCTCTCGTCCGGGAGAGGGGACTTCGTCTGGTGGCGTCGCGGCGTTTTGCCGCATCGCCGCGTTGCATCCACGGAGATGCGCTTCCCTTGTCGAGGACTGAGTCGCGTCGCATTCTGGAAGAGAGGTGTTCGGCGTTGGGCGGCAGAGCGCGCCTTCATGCCAATGAGTTGCCGGGGTTGAGAGGCTGGGTCTAGAATTCGCGTTAACCCCGAATTGACACCTCGAGTACTGCGACAAAGAGGATTGATTCATGAAGGACTACCCTACAGAGAAGATTCGTAACCTCGTTCTCCTGGGACATGGCGGCACCGGCAAGACGTCTTTTGCCGAGGCCGCCTTGTTTGTTAGTGGCGCCATCAACCGCCTGGGCAGGGTCGATGACGGCACCACGTCGTCCGACTTCGACCCGGACGAGATCAAGCGCAAGGTCAGCATCAACGCCTCGCTGCTGCCGATCGAGTGGAAGGGCGACAAGCTCAACCTGATCGACGCGCCCGGCTATGCCGACTTCATCGGCGACGCCTACAGCGGCCTCGCGGCGGCGGACACGGCGGTGATCGTTGTGTGCGCGGCCTCGGGCGTGCAGGTCGGCACCGAGCTGGCCTGGCAGATGGCGAACGAGCGCGATGTCCCGAAAGCAATCCTCATCAACCGCCTCGACCGCGAAAACGCGGACTTCGGCGCTGCGCTGCGTCAGATCCAGGACTCGCTCAGCCGCCGTTGCGTGCCCGTCTACCTGCCTATCGGCTCGCAGGACGCCTTCTCGGGCGTCATCGACCTGATAGACATGAAGGCATACACCGGCGAAAAGGGTGTCGAGGGCGAGGTGCCCGCGGCGATGGCTGCCGAGGTCGAATCGCTGCGCAGCCAGCTGCTCGAGGCCGTCGCCGAGAACGACGAGGAGCTGCTGGAAAAGTACCTCGAGACCGCCGACCTCTCGCCAGAGGACGTGCGCAAGGGCCTGGCGATGGGCATCAACCACGGCGACCTCGTGCCGGTGTTCGCGGCGTCGTCGACCAAGACGATTGGCGTGTCGCACTTCCTCGACGCGATCGCAGAGTTCTTTCCGTCGCCCGCCGACGAGCCGGTCAGGCTGGAGGACGGCAGCGAAATCAAAGCCGACCCCAATGGCCCGCTGGCGGCGCAGGTGTTCAAGACGACGGCCGACCCCTACGTCGGCAAGCTGACCTACCTGCGCGTGTTCTCCGGCACACTGCATGCCGACTCCCACGTCTGGAACGCCAACCACGGCGTCGACGAACGCGTTGGCACCCTGTATGTCATCCACGGCAAGAACCAGGAGCCGGCGCACGAGCTGGTCGCCGGCGATATCGGCGCGGTGGCCAAGCTCGCCGAGACGCTGACCAGCGACACGTTGACCTCGAAGGATGCGCCGGTGAAGCTGCCGCCGATCCATTTCCCGCAGCCCGTGTTCAGCGTCGCCGTCTTCCCCAAGTCGAAGGCCGATACGGAGAAGATGAGCTCGGCGCTGGCCCGCATCGTCGAAGAGGACCCGATCCTGCAGGTGCACCGTGACCCCGACACCGGCGAGACCATCCTCGCGGGCCTCGGCGAGTCGCACGTCGAAATCGCCTGCGAGAAGATGAGGCGTAAGTTCGGCGCCGACATCGCCTATCAGACGCCGCGCGTGCCTTACAAGGAGACGCTGACGGCGCACTCGTCCGCCGAGTACACGCACAAGAAGCAGACGGGCGGTCACGGCCAGTACGCCAAAGTAACGATTGAGATCGAGCCGCTGGAGCGCGGTTCGGGCTTCGAGTTCGTCAACAAGACGGTCGGAGGCTCGGTGCCGCGCCACTACGTCCCGGCGGTCGAGAACGGCGTGCACGAGGCCCTGAGCGAGGGCATCCTGGCACACAGTCAGGTCGTCGACATCCGCGTCAGCCTAATCGACGGCAAGGAGCACCCGGTCGACTCGTCGGAAATGGCGTTCAAGCTCGCCGGCTCGCAGGCCCTCAAAGCGTGCGCTTCCAAGGCGAGGCCCGTCCTACTGGAGCCGATCGTCAACGTGCGCGTCCGGACACCGGAGAGCTACACCGGTGACCTCGTTTCTGACCTCAACGGCAAGCGCGCGCGCGTGCTGGGCATCACGCCGGACGACAAGGTGACGGTGATCGACGCGCAGGCGCCGCTGGCCGAGATGCAGCACTACGCCACGGACCTGCGCTCGCTAACCCAGGGCCGCGCCACCTTCGAGATCAGCTTCGACCACTACGAAGAGGTCCCGGAACACGTAGCGAAGAAGGTCATCGAGGCCGCAGCCAAGGAGCACGCAACCTAGCGGTTGGGCGCGGGGCTCCCGCCGGGCGCGGGTGCCGATCTGGAGCACGAGTCAGCGCAGGACGGAGATTAGTGGTCCCCGTGTTCCCCTGTGAGGGTCGTTTCCGTCAGGCGAGGCGCCGCCGAGCGGCGAGGCCGTTGTGCTCGAGCATGACTGCTTGATGTTGACGGTGCGTTGCGGGCGGCAGGACGTTGTCGAGCAACGACTGCGCTTCGGCGATGGCCGCGGCCTTTTCGTCCGACAGCGCGTCGCCTGTGTGTGATGCGGCGTCGTCTCGTGTCGCACGCGCCGAGAGCGCATTCGAGGCAACGAACACGATCGTCGCGACGCCGAGGCCGAGCTGGGCTGCAATCATGGCAGACCTCCCGCACGTGACTATAGGCAGGCGGCGTTGCGTCGGAATGAACGGCAGATAACGTCTGTATTTCGGGTCGGTAACGGGCGCCCTAGGCGGGCTGATCGTTCGTGAAGGTGCACTCCACGGTCTCGCCCTTCTCGAGGTGAACCGTCACGCTGGTGGTGTCGTGCGTCGTATTAGCCACGCTGTTGCCGCCGGACTCCGTGCAGCTGATGTCGCCGATCTGCCAGGTCGGCGGCAGGGACGACTCCGTCACGTGGTAGACGCCCGTCGTGATGCCCGAGCAGGTCTCGGTGTCTGAGTACGTGCTCGTCGTGCCGTCGTTATCGAGCGTGAAGTTCGCGGCGTTATCAGGCGTACAGGTCGCCGGCAGGTCGGTCGTGAAGCCGAACGATGCCGTGCCGAGGCCGCCCGCGACGTGGATAGTGACCGTGCCGGTGTCCTGGGTGTTCGTGATCGTGCAGCTAGCCGTAATCGTGCTTAGCGATAGCGATTCGCAGGCCTGATCGGCGGTGTAGCCGGCCGGGACCGTGTCCTCGACTGCAGAGCATGAGGCGTTGACACTCGGGTTACGGGTGATGCGGAAGTAGCCGGGTGTGCCGGGTGTGATCGTCTGGGGGTTCAGGCTCAGGATCGTGACGCCGGTGCCGGTGCAGCTCAGCGTGACGCTGACCGGGCCTGAACCCGTGGGCGCGTAGGCCACGCTGACTGCGAGCGTGGTCCATTCGCCGGCTGTGACATTGCCCGCCGCGTGCTCCTCGTCCGTCTGGATCGCGTAAGTACCGCGCATGGCGGCCGGCAGCACAATGACGGCTGCCAGGGCCAATACGAAGAACGCGAGCAGGAGGACGCGGCGGTTGATCAAGACACCGCTCCTTCGACGTCGGTGTGCGCGGTCTTCTCGCGCCGGGCGCGCTGTAGCTCGGAGGCAATGTTCCACAGCTCGCCGGCAATGAGCAGGCCGGCCGGTATACCGAGGAAGAGCAGATAGGTGCTGCGGTTGTGCAGCCGTTCCACCAGGCGCCCGAGGTAGGGCACAGAGAAGCGGACCTTGCCGACGACACTTGCGGCAGCAACCTGGCCGTCGTCGGGCTGGGGGTTGGCGTCGCCCTTGGTCACGAAGGACGGCCCGCCGTCACCCTGATTCACCTGGACGATGCGGTGGCTGACGAGGCCGGCGATGGCGCTGTTGCGGAAGGTGATGATGTCGCCGGGCTTCAGGCGGTCGATCTGCTCGCGTGAGAGCGGCTGCACGAATGCCAGACCGCCCGTCTTGAGCGCCGGCTCCATGCTGCCCGAGAGCACGACCATGCCCTGCCAGCCCATGGCGCGCGGCACCAGGATCAGCCCGCCGAGCACCAGGAATGTGAGCGCGGCAACGAGGACGCCGGCCCACGAGGCGATTGTCAAGCTGAGCTTGCCGAATCGCCGGCCGTCTGGCTGCGTAGCGTTTTCGTCGTCGCCGGGTTCGTCCTCATACGGGGAGACGTCCCGCGCGGAATGGTGCTCCGCGACATCGATCGGATCGGTCACCGATGCGGCCTCGAGGGGCGACGTTGGCGCCGGGGCGTGCGCATCCGCCTCGACGCGAGCCTGCTCGGCTGCGAAGATGCCGAGCAGTTCGTCGAGGGTTGGGCGCTTTGCGTCCGACGGCGTCGCGGGTGGCACGCTACGACCCGTCTTCGAGCGAGACGCATCGCGACGCGGCTCGTCGCCGCGACGCTCGTCCTCGTAGCGCGACACGGCCTCGTCCTCGTCCGAACGCGGCGTCATGGCGCCGTCCGCCCGAATCGTGGCAGGCAAGGTGACAGCCCGACAAGCTGCATCGGAGCTGACTCAGATCGCCTCATGTTTACTGCCTCCTTTCCATACTGCAGACCAACCGGCCACCTGCACGCTAGGGCGCGTCGCTCGTGTTGTGCGGGTCGAGCGTGTCCTGCGTCGTGCGCACGGTCAGAGCCAGGGTGTGAGGACCGTCGTTCTGGCACGTGTTCGGCGCGTTGACGTCGAAGTCGATCGTGATCGTGAAGTGCTCCGTGTCGGCGGCAGCGGCCGGCATGAACGCGGCGTGACCACTGCTGTCATCGATGAACGGGCTGATGCGGACGCGCCAGCCGTTAGCGTCGCCGGTGCAGTCGAGGTAGAAGTCGGAGCCGGCGCCCTGGGTCCAGGTGCCGTTGGAAGAACCGAGCGAGATGCCGTCGATGTAGAGGTCCTCGGCCAGGTAGGTCGCGACGGTGCCGTTGTCCGGCAGGCCGCGGTTCACCGTGATCGTCGTTATGCACTCGTCGCCCGGCGCCCAGTAGGTGAAGTCGGTCGGCGCGGTGACCGTAGCCACCGGCGTCGGCAGCGGGGCGCTGTTCAGGGTCGTGACGGTGCAGGCGTTACCGGCGCCAGAGTCAGGGCCGTCGACGATCAGAGCGAGGTCCGAGACGCCGTTGGTGTCGCCGTTGGTGGCGTTGGTGCCCTGGTTGATCTTGATGCCGACGGAGCCCGCCACGAGGTTGTGGGCGGGGTCGGTCGAGATGCTCTCCTGGTCGGAGAACACGGCGAAGGTGCCGGCCCCGATGACCAGGGCTAGCACGGCGCCTATGAGCACCACGCTGGTCAAAATACTTCTTCGCATTGCTTGCCTCCTTGGTGGCTATCCGTTGCCTTTTCGTATCCGATGGCGCGCCGTGACACGCGCTGCGCGGTCAATGACTACTCCTGTCTTCGGGCACTGAGTACCTCCTGGTCGATTGCGTATTCGGGTAATGTCAGCGCACGCCAACAGCGGCGCCGTTGAAGAAATCGATCGCGTCGGGTTGAAGCCATCAGTCCTCTCCCATATCTCGCAGCTTGAAGAACAGCCAGGTCGCGAATGAGATCACGAGCACGACGAGGCAGACGATAATCAGCGTCATCGCGTTGGTGTTGTTGGTGATGCTGCGTACGCCGTCGTCGTTGGCGATGATGATGTGGAAGAACGCGAAGGTCGCTGGTACGGCCAGGATGACCCAGAGCAGCTTGTTCCACTCCCAGATGCGTTCGCCATCGTTGAAGCGAATCGGGAGCAGGATGAGCAGCGCGCTCTCGGCGCCGCCAACGAACAACGCGATTGCGATCGTCTCAGGTAGCGCGTAGAGCACACCGGAGTTGTCCTGGCTGAGGCGTCGCAGCGGATCGATCAGCGCGAAGGCCACGAAGCTCACGATCATGAGCCCGACGAGCGGTACGAGGATGATCATGCCCTTCTCGCGCTTGGACATGGCGCCACGCGGGAAGATCGCGGCCGCGGTGACGAAGCCGAAGATGATGCCGGGGTGCAGGTTGGTAATGCGGGTCAGCACCACGGACCCAAGTGCTATCAGGATGGCGACCGGATAGACGCGCATTGCGGCCGGCGTCCCGTAGCGGCGCGTCGACCAGAGGACCTGGCCGCCCTCGTAGAGGAAGGTGGCCATCGCGAGGCCGGCCACGAGTGCCGTGATCAGCACCAGCGTGTCGTTGTTGAAGCCAAAGTTCGGGTCAATGACCGCGTAGATCGCGGCCGTGATCAAGACGATGAGGATCGGCTTGAGCCAGTTGAGCAGAGCGTGGGTGCCGCCGGCTTCCTCCTCGCTGAGCCAGCCGAGCGCCGCTGCCATGGGTGCAACACGCGGTGAGTCCGTGATCTTGCGGGCTACGGCTTCGATGTCCCTGGCGTTCTCTTCGAGCGTCGAGTTGAAGACGGTGGTCGCGACCAGCAGCGTGAGCAGCGACAGCACGGCGAGGAACAGGTTCGTTCCGACGACCGAAATGTTGGTCGAGATCTCCGAGAAGCCCGGCTGGTTGTCGAGGAAGGTGCGCGGCTCAGCGGTGGCGGGCGGAAGCAGCTCCTGGGTCGGCGTAGGCGATGGCGTCGGCGTAACGACCTGAGTCTGCACCGTTACGGATGCGGTCGGTGCCGGCGTCGCGGGTACCGGTGTTTCTGTCGGCGCTGGGATTGGCGTGAAGGTAGGAACCAGCGGTGGCGCCTGCGCTGCCGGCGCTTCCTCGGCGGGCTGGGCTTCGGCGGGCGGCGATGATGCTTCGGGCGCCTGCGTCGCGGGCTCAGTGGTCGCCGATGGTCCGGCCGCCCCGGGGCCCTGCGCGAACGCTCCTGTCGCTACGAATACCTCTATGGACGCTTGCTTGCCCTGGCAGGCGTTGCCCATGGCGGAGCTAAGGGTAAACACGACGTCGAAGGTCTCGCTGGCGCCTGCCTTGAGCAGCATGCCCGTCGGCTGAGGGTCGCGGAACGAGACGCTGAGGTTGTGGGCGCCCGCGCCCGGATTGGCCGGATCGTCACCGCTACAGGTGTCGAGCGTGCCGCTCACCGTGATTTCCGGCATGCCGACTGGGCTATCGGTCGATCCCTTGTTCTCGACCTTTACGGTGGCGACGCAGGAATCGCCGGGCGCCAGGGCATCGGCGCAAGGCTGGCCCAGGGCGACCTGGAATTGCAGCGTATCGGTGTCGTTGCTGCTGAGGACGATCTGGAGATCGGCGGCACTAACTGTCGTTACGTGTGCCGGGTTGAGGGAGCCCCTGACTCCGTAGGTGGCAACCAGCCCGATCGCGAGAAGCAACAGGAAGGCACGGAGGAGCGATCCTTTCAGGTTCTTGCCTCGCTTCGTGCCAATACGCCACCAGCAGTGCCGTCGCGACACCGCAATCAGGAAATTGTCTTCTTCTGTTTAACGGGGCGGTCCGCTTCGACTAAACACTGCGGAGTGGTCAGTGTCAATAATTCCCGCGAGGCCGTAAAGACTTCGTAACAATGTTTACGCGCCGTTTACCGACGAGGTCCCGCACGATCGAGATCAGTTCTCTGGAGATAACAGTGTTTACGCACGACCATGTCCGGGTCGCCGAGGATGACTGGACACACCGCGCTCACGGTGGCAGAGTCACCCTGCCAGGAGAGGCGAGGAGACGTGCATGATCAAGAACATCAGTCATATCTACCTGCCTTGCCGTGACGTCGACGAGTCGATCGCCTTTTACACCCAGAACCTGGGCTTCAAGCTGCTGCGCAAGTACACGACCAACGGCCGCCTCTCGGCCTATATCGAACTGGGCCAGATACTGCTGGAGCTCACTCCTTCGACCACCACACCTTCAACCGACGGCCGCAGTGAGCTACGCATCGGCCTCGTTGTCGACGATATGGAGCGCACCCTGACCGAGCTGCGAGCCCGAAGCGTCGAAGTGGCTCGCGAGCCGTGGGCGGCGATGACGTTCTGGGGGCACCAGGCCCAGATCAGGGATCCCTCCGGCTACCTGATCTCGCTTCGTGAGTACCGAGCGCCGGACGGCCCGACTTTCCAGGACTGGCAGCCGGACCAGCCGGGCGTGGTCCGCCTGTCCTAATCACGCGATGGCGGTCACGGGTAAGGTCGTGCTGATAACGGGTGCCTCGCGCGGCATCGGGCGGGAGTTCATGCGTGCTTTCCTGAAAGAGGGCGCGCGAGTTGTTGGTACGGCCCGTACCTGGGAACCTGCGGGCGTATCCGGTGACGAGGCTGCTGATTTCCTCGCCGAGCTTTCCGGCAACGCGAACGCCATGGCCGAGAGCATGGACATCACGAGCGATGAGCAGGTCGAACGCGTCTACAAAGCCGCGATGGCACGCTTCGGCACCATCGACGTGATCATCAACAATGCGGCCATGCGTGCGCGGGACCTTTACCCGCCCACGGGCACGACCCGGATCATCGACACTACCGTGCAGGACTGGCTGCGTATGTTCGACACCAATGTCTTCGGGTCCTTCCGGGTCGTCAAGCAGTTCGTACAGCCAATGCTGGCTCAGCGGCGGGGCAGCATCATCGTCCTCGGTTCTGAAGGGCGGGGCGGCGTCACGCAGGAAGGCCCGTATCAGCCGTCGAAGGCGGCACAGATCGAGATGACACGCTTCCTTGCGCACGAGCTCAAGCATTACAACATCGCCGCCAACGTCCTCATGCCGGGCTTCACCCGCACGACGGGGTCCGATGAGCAGATGGCAGCGCGTGTAGCTCCGAACGCCTCTCCGTCGCCGCTGCGACGTCTGCGGCCGGAAGCCGCCGTGCCGCTGGCCCTATTTTTTGCTGACCAGGACGCCGGCGGGGTCACGGGCGAGAGCCTCAACGCGCCGCGCTGGAACGAGGAGCACGGACTCGGCGGCTTCGAGACCTGGGGCTACCCGGGCGACGTGGCAGCAGCCCGCGCTGCAGGCACGCTTTAGCGGCGCCCGGCGGCGATTTCCTCCGCGCAGGTCCTTTAGCCGCCGCGCGCAGCTATGCCCTGGAGGAAGGCGTCCAGTGGCGCCGTGTTGATCACGCGCTCGGGCGTGAGACCGCAGCGCGCGGCGTGCTCGCAGCCGAAGTACTGCCACGCAAGCTGCCCCGGCGTGTGCGCGTCGCTGTCGATGCTGAAGCTGCAGCCGGCCTGCATCGCCAGCAGCAGCAGATCGCCCGGCGGGTCCATGCGCTCCGGCCGCGAGTTGATCTCGACCGCGACGCCGTTGCGGGCGCACTCGGCGAATACGGCCTCGGCGTCGAACTGCGATTGCGGCCGCCCGCGACCGGTGACGATGCGCCCGGTGCAATGACCGAGAATGTCGGTGTGCGGGTTGCGCACCGCCGCCAGCAGGCGCGGCGTCATCGCGTCGGCCGGCTGGCGCAGCAGGCTGTGCACGCTGGCGACCACGACGTCGAGGCGGCTGAGCATCTCGTCCGTCTGGTCCAGCGAACCGTCGGCCAGGATGTCGCACTCGATGCCGGTGAGGATGCGAAACGGCGCCAGCTCGCGGTTCAGCGCCTCGACAACCTCGAGCTGTTGCTCGAGGCGCTCTACGGAGAGCCCGTGCGCGATCGTCAGGCTGGGCGAGTGGTCCGTCAGCACCATGTACTCGTGACCGAGGTCGCGCGCCGCCAGGGCCATCTCTTCGATCTCCGTAGCGCCGTCCGACCAGTTCGAGTGCGCGTGACAGTCGCCGCGCAGGGCCCGCAGCAGCGCCGCCGCGGCGGC
This sequence comes from uncultured Chloroflexia bacterium, assembly GCA_963732945.1. Classification (GTDB taxonomy): domain Bacteria; phylum Chloroflexota; class Dehalococcoidia; order DSTF01; family WHTK01; genus WHTK01. The sequence continues at coordinate 264,046 of CAVTBL010000017.1, read as the reverse complement.
GTCGGACGGCTCCGGCACTGCTTCCAGCGACGCGCTGTGCCAGTACGCCGGCTCGATGCCCTGCGCCAGGTCCCGGATCGCGCCCGCGATCGAGTCGCCGACGCCCGGCAGATCGGTCAGCGTGCCGTCCTGCAGATGGCGCTGCAGCTCGGCGGCGTCGAGGCGCGCCAGGTTGCGGGCGGCGCGCAGAAAGGCTCGCGACTGGTGGCGTCGCGCCGGGTTGCGCTCCAGCGCGAAGCCGAGGCGCCTGAGGCCCTCGGAGATAACGAGCGGGTCGGCGTCGGACACCCGAACCTCCGCTAGCAGCGTATAACGCCGGGCGACAATACGGTGCGTACAAACGGCTGCGAGTGGAGGACACACTAACCTGCAGGATGAATCCTGCAGCTAAATCACACGGGCCGTCCGCGAAGCTGCAGGTTTCAACCTGCAGGGTCCGTCATCGACTCAGACTGTCCGGTACCGACCAGACGGTTTGTTGCTCGCCCGCGGTCTTGGGACGCCGCGTTAAGCTGGAGATGTGGAGTGGTGGCAGGTCCTGCTCATCGTCTTCGCGGTGACGGCGCTGATGTGCGGCATCGCGGGGTTCGTCCTGGTGAAGAAGGCGTCGGCGCGGACGAAGGCGCTGGCGTCGCGTGTGCAGAAGCTGCCGTGGCCGGCGCGTCTGCGCCTGGTCGTGGCGTTGACGCGCGACGAGCGCATCCCGCGCGCGGTGCGTCTGATCCCGCCGCTACTCGTGCTCTATCTCGCGATGCCCATCGACCTGGTGCCCGACTTCATCCCCGTGCTCGGGCAGCTCGACGACGTGTTGGTCGCCATCGTGGCTGTCGGGTTGATCGTGAAGTTCGCACCGATGGACGTCATCGAGTCGCACATCGCGCAGCTCGAAGCGGAGAATCCGCCCTACCGGGGACCGGCTAGCTTGCCCTAGGACTCAGGCCTCGGATGAACCCGAGCGCGCGACGCCGTCGCCTCGGCGAAGACGCTTTCGCGCGTACGGCCCGAGGACTTCAGCACCGCGAAGCCGTGATCTGCGCCTTCGAGCAGGTGCAGCGCCGCGTTCGGAACCAGATTCGAGGCCTCGCGAAGTTGCTCCGGCGTGCCGAAGCTATCGCGCGTGCCGGAGCAGAACAGCGCCGGCACGGTTATGCGCGGCAGGTGCTCGGAGCGGGCGCTGCCGCTGCGCCCCGGCGGCACCAGCGGGTAGGCGAACAGCACGAGGCCATCGACCGCCGCACCCTGTGCCACGACCAGCGAGGCGATGCGTCCGCCCATCGACCTGCCGCCGACGACGAGGCGCCGCGGCGCAGACGACCTCGCCTGCGCGATGACGGCGCTCCAGGTAGCTTCGAGGAACGGTGGGCGGTCCGGGGCGCGCTTCTTCGCCTCCATGTACGGGAACTGAAACAGCCACGCCTCGATGCCCTGCCGCGCCAGCTCGTTGCACAGGTAGACGCCGAACGGGTCGTCGATGTTCGAGCCGGCGCCGGGTGCGTAGAGGAACACCGTCTCGGCTGCGGCGTCGGGGACGAAGCGGCGCGCCGTCACGGCGGTCGAGTCGTTGATCTGGATTCGCAGGCGCGATTCGGTCACGTCGAAATGCTAGCGCTTCCGGCGCGCCGCAGGTATGCGAGCGGCCGACTCGGCAGGCATCGATTGATCCGATGCGCTGACCTAAACTTGGGGCTCGATGGTCTCGCCTTGACGGGTAGTAGCAGGAGGGTGAAATGAAGACACGCGCCGCGATTCAACTCGAGCTCAACGGGCCCCTGGTCGTAGACGAAATCGAGCTGCCTGAGCCGGACGACAGCCAGATCGTCGTCAAGCAGTTCGCCAGCGGCATCTGCCACTCGCAGCTGCATCAGATGCACAATCCGGCCAGCGTGCGCCCCCTGCTGCTCGGCCACGAATCGACCGGTGTCGTAATCGCGAAGGGCAAGAACGTCAACCACGTCAAGGAAGGCGACCACGTCATGGTCACCTGGGTACCGCGCGATGGCTACGAGGGCATGCCGGTCCCGACCCAGGGCTCGATGAACTACCAGGGCAAGACGGCGGGCTGGCAGGCGGCGCCTACCTGGGTCGAAACGACTGTTGCACACGAGCAGTACGTCGTGAAGATGCCCGATGACGTTGCCACCGACGTCACCGCGATCATCGGCTGTGCAGTCATGACCGGCGTCGGAGCCGCGATCAACACCGCGAAGGTCGAGCCGGGCAGTACCGTCGCAATCTACGGCGTCGGCGGCGTCGGGCTTTGCGTCGTCGTCGGCTGTGTGCTGGCCGGCGCGAAAGAGATCATCGCCGTCGACCTAACGGACGAGAAGCTGGCATTCGCGCGGGAGTTCGGCGTCACGCAGACGATCAACGCCTCGCGCGAGAACCCGGTCGAGCGCATCAAGGAGCTGACTAACGGCGGCGCCGACTACGCCTTCGACGCCATCGGCCGCAAGGAGACGATGGAGCAGGTGCTGCCGTCCGTGAAGCAGGGCCTGGTCGCGATCCGCGAGGGCGGCACCGCGATCCTGGTCGGCGTGCCACAGGTGCCCGCGACGTTGAACATGCGCGACATCTTCCTGGCGCGCACCTACAAGGGCACGTTCGGTGGCAGCAGCCGGCCGGAGACGGACTACCCGAAGTTCATCCAGTGGTTCCGTGAGGGCAAGCTCGACCTCAACAAGCTCGTCACGTCGCGCTTCAAGCTCGACCAGATCAACGAGGCCTGTAACGCGCTGCAGAGCGGGCAGATCGCCGGACGCGCCATCCTCACCTACGACTAGCGTTCGAGGGCAGATTACAGAGTGCAGAGACTCGGAGCGGCCTCGCGAAGACGGCCCGGGCTTATGCACTCTGTACTCTGCACTCTGCCTCTGTCCTACTCCCACGGTTGTACTGAGAGACGGCCACGCTGCCGCCACTACGCCTCCGGACCGATGACGAGAACACGCCTCGCGCCGGACGCGGCCCTGAGCCTTCACCCCTAGCCTGAGATAGACGCGCCGAATGGTGCGTCCAGGTTGGAGGCGACCATGACATCACAAGCGACGCGTTTCCTCTCAGGCGCCCGTGGCCGACGAGCGACAGCGGCGTCTCGGGGCTGCAGCAGGCGGTCTCGAGGCTCGGCTGGCAGCCGTTCGCGCTGCTGGCGGTGCTGTTCACCGCGGGCTACCTCAACATCTGGAACCTGACGCAGAACGGCTACGGCAACGACTATTACGCCGCCGCCGTGCGCAGCATGACCCAGAGCTGGCACAACTTCTTCTACAACTCGTTCGACCCAGCCGGCTTCATCACGGTCGATAAGCCGCCCGTGGCGCTGTGGATCCAGGCGGCGTTCGCCAGGGTCTTCGGCTACTCGGGCTTCACGCTGCTCCTGCCCGAGGCGATAGCTGGTATGGGCTCCGTGCTGCTGGTCTACCTCGCCGTGAGCCGGGTGTTCGGTAAGACGGCGGGCGTAGTTGGCGGCCTCGTCCTGGCGCTGACGCCGATCGCGGTGGCCGTGAACCGCAGCAACAACCTCGATGCCTGGCTGATCTTCTTCGTCACGCTCAGCGCCTACGCCATCGTGCGAGCCCTGGAGAAGGGCAACCTGCGCTGGCTGATCGCATCGGCCGTGTTCATGGGTATCGCCTTCAACACCAAGTTCCTTGCCGCTTACGTGGCGCTGCCGGCGCTCTGGTTCGCCTACCTGGCGACGGCGCCGCTGTCGCTGACGCAGCGCATCAAGCACCTGACGATCGCGACGCTTGTGCTCGCGGTGGTGTCGGCGTCGTGGGTGGTCGCGTTCGACCTGACGCCGGCGGCGTCGCGGCCCTACGCGGGCGGCAGCACCACCAACTCGATGCTCAACCTGCTGATCGACTACAACGGCCTCGGCCGGATCAACGGCGAGGCCGGCCCCGCGACCGGCGTGCCGGGCCTGTTCCGGCTGTTCGGTGGCGCACTGGCCGGACAGGCGATGTGGTTCACACCCCTGGCGCTGATTGGCGGTGTTGCTGCGATTCTTACCTCGGGTCGCAAGCTGCGCGGCAACATCGTGCTCGGTAGCGTCATCGCATTTGGCGGCTGGCTGCTGACCGCGGGGCTCGTCTTCAGCTTCGCCAGGGGCATCTTCCACGACTACTACCTCTCCTTCCTCGCGCCGCCCATGGCCGCGATGGTGGCGATCGGCGTGGCGAGCTTCTGGCACAGCCTGTCGCAGCGCAGCTGGCTCGCGGTGATCGCTCCGGTGGCGATCGGCGCGACGGCGCTGCTCGAGCTGAAGATCCTGGGCTACTCGCCCGACTACAAGAGCTGGCTCGTGCCGGTGGTTGCGGCCGGCGCCGGTATATCGATGCTGACGCTGCTGGTCGTCGCTGTGCGCCGCGTGCCATCGACGCGGGTCACGGTCGCGGCGCTTACGCTCGGTGTCGCGGCCTTGCTGCTGCCGACCGCCGTCTGGTCGAACGCCGTCATCGCCCAGGCCGGTAACGGCACGCTGCCTTCGGCCAATGTTAGCGGCGCACAGCAGGCCGGCGGCTTCGGGGGGCAACGCGATGGCACGCCGCCGCAGGGCAACTTCCAGCCCGGCGCCAATGATGGCACCCGGCCGCAGTTCCAGCCGGACGGGACGACGGGCACGCGTCCCGACGGCCAGACGCCGGCCGACGCGCCGTCGGCCGGCGACGGCGGCTTCCAGGGCCCGAACGGCAGTGCGCAAAGTGGCGGCCCCGGCGGCGCCGCGCTGAGCCAGTCGCTGCTCGGCTACCTGGAGACGAACCGTGGCGGTGCGAAGTACCTGGTCGCGGTGCAAAGCTCGCAGCAGGCGGCGCCGACAATCATCGCGACCGGCGAGCCCGTAATCGCAATGGGCGGCTTCTCCGGCAGCGACCCCGCGATGACGGTCAGCCAGCTCGCAGATCTGGTCGAGCAGGGGCAGCTGCGCTTCGTGCTGGTCAGCGGTAACGGCGGCGGCGGTGGTCCCGGCGGCAGCAGTAACACCGGCGTGCAGCAGGCTGTCGCATCGGTCGGCAAGGCAGTAGACGCCTCCGAGTACGGCGGTCAGTCGACGGGCGGCACGCTCTACGACCTCGCCGGTACGGCGAGCGCGTTGCGGGCTCTCGTGCAGTAGGCCCGAAGTTCTGAACCTCGGCTCACAGCGGGCCGAACCAGGGGCGCATCTCGCGAGGGGTGCGCCCCTTCATACTTAGTTCTTGCTTAATTCTTGATCCTCGGTAGCACGATTAGTCGAACCTCTGGGCTGATCAGTCTGTAGGGCGTATTGGTATACTGACTGCATGACAACACAGATGGCTATTCGCCTGCCGGACGAACTTATAGATCGTCTGGATGCGCTCATACCGGAAAAGCACGCTAACCGCTCCGAGGCCGTACGGCGCGCAATTGAGCTATACCTCTACCGCCTTGCCTGGGAACACGACGCCCAGCAGTACGAGAAGCAACCTCTCACTGACTCCGAGCTCGCACTCGCCGACGACCCAGATTCGTGGAGTGAGACACCCGCGTGGTGAGGGGTGAGGTTTGGTGGGCCTCATCGCCGGGCGGAGACCGTCCGGTGCTCGTTCTAACGCGTGACCCAGTCGCGGACAGAATCGGTGCGGTCGTTGTCGCTGCCTGCACGCGGACGGTCCGCGGCCTATCGAGCGAGTTGCCGCTCGGTCTAAATGACGGAATGCCTGAGGCCTGTGTAGCGACATTCGACAACTTGCACACCTTGCGCCGCGGTGCATTCCGTCGTCGTATTACTACTCTGTCGGAGGCGCGCATGGATGAGGCATGCCGCGTGCTATCGGCTGCGCTCGGCTGCGTGTGAACCTGGAGACTCTAGACGTTCTCCAGCACGTACACGGTGCCGCTCTTCCAGTCGCCGACGTAGAGCTTCCGTCCGAGGACTGGATGACCGGTACCGGCGCCTGCAGGCCCGTGACGAAGGTCGAGACCTTGCCGTGTAGCCGGAGCCGCTCTTCGTGAGGTCGACCTTGAGCAGCTTTGCTTTCGCCCACTCGGCCACGACGGCGTAGGCGTCGCTGCCGGAGGCGCCGGGCACGATCGCGAGGCCGCTCACGGCAGCGTGAGGGTCGAGCACCGCGACCGGGCCGGGGACGCCCTGGCAGACGCTGCCGCCCTGGCCGTAGCAGTCCGGGAAGCGCCAGTCCTCGCCGGGCTTGATCACGCGCCAGCCAGTCGCCGGGCGTGGCGTCGCCGAGGTCGTCGCGCTGGTTCATCGTCACGAACAGGTCGCTGGTGCCGGGGTAGTAGGCGAAGTCGATCGGCGCGCGGATGTTGGCGTCGTCGACCTGCAGGTCGGAGCCGTCGGGCAGGAACGAGAGCACGGCGGCCGAGTACTGCGATTGCGATACGCAGGCGTTGCACGGCGCCGAGACGCCGAGGATCAGCCGGCCCTGCGGCGAGACCGCCAGCCCGTTGACCTCGCCGACGCCGGACGGCAACGCCAGCACCTGGCGACGTCTTGACGAAGCGTGAGCCGTCGAAGTTGGCTGTAGGCGTCGACGCTCTCCTTCGACGATACGTAGAGCTCGCCCTTGTACCAGAGCAGACCGAGCACGGTGTGCTGCCCCGAGAGCACGAGCTGCGGCGTCGCGCCGGGCTGCGCGATGACGTAAACGGCGTCCGTGCCGTCGTCCGTGAACGCGGCGGTGCCGGCCCAGAGGCGCCCCTGGTCGTCCAACGCCAGCGTCGGCGACGTTGGGCAGCCCGGTCGCGTAGACCGACGCTTTGACGCCGGACGGACCCTGCAGCCCGGCGCCGATGTCGACCAGCGCAGGCGGCCGCGGGCGCCTTCGAGCCGCCGCCGCACGCCGCGAGCAGCGCGATGACGCCGGCGAGCAGGACGTAGCGCCTCAGATGCACAAGAGTCCGTCGTGTGATGAGGTCACACGCCCAGCGTAAACGCGTCGCGGCCCGCAAGTATCACGAGAGCGTGAAATCGTCGCGATGGCGTTTAGTAGAAGGCGTTTGCCTCGTCGAGGCCGAGCAGGAACTGACCGTAGTTCTCGTAGGCGACGTCGCTGACCGCGAAGTGCTGGGCGCCGGCGTTGATGTCGCGCATGCACATCTGCAGCCTGTCCTCGAGGTGCAGGGCGGCGCCGCCGGCGTAGCGGAACGACTGCGTCGCGACCTCGAGCGCGACCTGGGTGCAGTACACGGCCGAGGCGCGCATCTCGGCTTCGAGCGCCGGGTCGGGCGTCTCGCCGCTGCAGACGATCTGCCAGGCGCGCTCGTGCGCGTCGAAGGTCACTAGACGGGCGGCGCGCAGCTTGAGCTCGGCTTCGGCCACGAAGCGCTGAAACACCTGACGGTCGGCCAGCGTGGTCGCGGCGGCGTCCGCGGCCGCGTCGTTTGCGCTGCGCCACGTCCTTGATCAGGTCGAGCGCCAGCCTGCCGACGCCGAGCGCGAACGAAGCGTGCTCGTTCGAGACGGAGCCGGGCAGCCCGAGCAGGAAGATCGGCCCGCCGCGATGCCGCACGCCGCGCAGGTGCTCGAAGCGCGGCCAGGTGAAGCTGGACGGCACGAACAGGTCGCTGACCGAGACGTCGTTGCTGCCGGAGCCGCGCAGGCCCGCGACCTGCCAGTTGTCGTGAATCGTCACGTCGCGGGTGCGTACGAAGCAGGTGTAGAAGTCGGGCGGGGCGCCGTCGTCGCGGTAGAGCCGCGCACCGAGGCAGATCCACTCGGAGTGCGGTACGCCGCTGCAGAACGGCCAGCGTCCGTTGAGGATGAAGCCGCCATCGGCCGGCACGATGGTGCTGCTGACGCCGCCGACCGTGGCGGCGCGCGGCACGTGACCGCCGGCGAACACCTCGGCGATGGCCTCGTCCGGCAGGAAGGCGCCGGCGTTGCCGATCGCGGTGGCGTTGGTCATGAGCACCCAGCCCGCCGACGGGTAGATCATGGTCAGCGCCTCGATCACGTCCATCTGCGTGCAGGGGTCGGCGTCGGCGCCACCGAGCTCGGCCGGCATCTTGAGGCGGAACAGCCCCGCGTCTTGCAGCGCCTCGACCACTGACATCGGCAGCGTCGTGTTGTGCTCCGCCTGCTCGATGCCGGCCTCGACCGCCGGGCGCACGCGCTCGACGGCCGCGAGCAGGGCTTCGCGCCTGGCGGCGCGTTCGGTCGGGAAGAGCTGGGTAATGTTCATGCTCGCTGCTCCGTAGTGGCTGGCGTGCAGTGTATCGCTCTCGTGTATCGAAGGGTCGGATTTGGCGATGAAATCTCGTCCGCGGCCGGCTGCGCGGCGTAGAATGCGGCGACTTTTGACGGCCAGCACCCCTATGCGAAGCCGAGCTCGGTTCTGTGAAGAGGGGACGACATGAAGCGCAGCAGCGACCGCATCCTGACCACGCATCCCGGCAAGCTGCCGGACCCGGCGAACCGCGACGACGTGATGCAGGCGCGCAGTGCCGGCAACCAGGCGCGCTTCGACGAGCTGGTGAAGCAGGGCGCGCAGTGGGCGTTCGCGAAGCAGCGCGAGGCCGGCATCGACATCATGTCGGACGGCGAGTTCTGGAAGGCGCGCGACCAGATCTACTACGGCAGCCGCGCCTCCGGCATCGAGGCCAAGCCGCTGGCGCCGGGCGAGTGGCCGTCGCTCCTCGGCGACCACCAGGAGCGCCACATGCCGCAGTTCGAGGACTTCTTCGCCGCCTACGACAAGCTCGGCAACACGCCGCGGCCGGGCGTCGTGAACCCGCCCGCGACCGAGAAGTCGGTGATCACGGGGCCGGTGCAGGCGCTGCCGCCGGACCGCATCAACCACGAGATCGCGGTGATCAAGTCGGCGCTCGACGCCGCGGGCATTCCGTACGAGGACTACTTCTTCCCGGTGCTCGGTCCCGGCTGGCTCGACCACTTCATCTTCGACGAGCACTACAAGACCGAGGAGGAGTACGTCTTCGCGCTGGCCGAGGTCGTGAAGAACGACTACAAGGCGGTGGTCGACGCGGGGCTGACGCTGCAGATCGACGACCCCGGTCTCTGCGACCGCTGGAGCATGATCCTGCCCGCGGTCAGCATCGAGGAGTACCGGCGCCAGGAGGCGATCCGCGTCGAGGCGACGAACTACGCGCTCAAGGGCATCCCGGAGGAGAGCGTGCGCTTCCACACCTGCTGGGGCAGCTGGCACACGCCGCACACCAACGACCTGCCGTTCGAGCACATCATCGACCTCATGCTGCGGATCAACGCCGGCGCCTACTCGATCGAGGCGGCGGACGTGCGCCACGAGCATGGACTACAAGGTCTGGGAGCAGACGAAGCTGCCGGACGGCAAGCTGTTCATCCCCGGCGTCGTCGCCCACAAGACGACGACCATCGAGCCCGCCGAGCTCGTCGCCGAGCGCATCGTGCGCTACGCCAACCTGATGGGCCGCGAGAACGTGATCGCGGGCGTCGACTGCGGCGTCGGCGGCCGCTCCTACCCCGACATCGGCTGGGCGAAGCTCAAGGCGCTATCGGACGGCGCCGCGCATCGCGACCAAGATGCTGTTCTGACGAGGAACAGAGGGAACACGGAAAGGGGAACACGGGGGAACAACTGGGGCGGGAAACGGCTGGGCGCATAGCGGCGTCATACCGAGCGAAGCCGAGGAATCGCTGCTCGTACTGGCCGCGGGCCCACAGAATGCGACCGCGATGAACAGCCGATCGTTCACCGTCCGCGAAGGGCTGCATTCACAACCGCTCGTCCTGAGGCTCTCGAAGGATGAGCGGGATTCAGAATCTGAGGCGGTTCGAACGGGAGGCGGCTTCCGCCATGCGAATGTTGGGCAGCGCAAGTCAGTTATGCCCTGGAGACGACTGCGAGCGAGTGGCGGCGGCAAGAGGCGCGGAGCCAGGCTCCGTATATGAAGTGCTGTCTGGGGAGAATCTGTTGAGGACATCATGGCGCCTGTGACAAATAAATCTAGCCATCAGCATTAGCCGTATGCAGCCATTCCTACCACTGATTATGGTTGTTATCATCGTATCCGTGACAATGGTAGGAAGGCTATGGGCCCAACGCTTTAGAATAGGTTTGCTGGCTGCCGATAACAACCGCAATTTCAAAAAGCTGTTCGCAGTTTTTATCTTTCTACAGGCTTCTCTTCAATTGGCGGAGTACTTCGAAACGGGGGACCTTACCTACGCCTTGTTGTCTTTGATTGGCTTCGGTGTTTCTGCTGTATATGCCTTTGACTATTCCGATACGTTTGTAGGCATCGGGCCCTTGACTTGGGCCAGATCAGTGCTGATAGGTAGTATTTTAGCTGTCGTGGCCCTTAGTGCACTTATACCTTCTGATGCTGCTCTCATAATTTGGTGGGGCGCGCTGATATTTCTGACTGGATTAACCGGGCTCATTGTTGCAGATCTTATCAGGAAGAGCCTGCACAAATGATTCGTATTGAAGGCTTCATCGTTTTACTAATAATTATCTTAAGCCTCGCGTCCGGATGGTTAGTTGCTCGCACTGTGTTTAGAATCGCTAATTGGAAAGGTCCGTTGGGCGTTCCAAGGATACTTTTGATGGTGATGTCATTCTTGTTGACGGTGTCATTTGTGGACTATGTTTTGATTCATATATTTATCTTAGCCACTTAATTCGCACAGTGGGCCAACAATCTAGGTTCATACAACAGTTGCCTGGGCAGCCAAGGTATCTGGAACGAGCGGCGATTCCTCGACTTCGCTCGGAATGACGCCGCTAGGTATCAACTGTTCCGACTCGATTCCCTCTTGTTCCCCCGTGTTCCCTGTTCCGTGTTCCCTCTGTTCCAGCCGCAGGCTCCCGCCGCAGGCTCACCACCACAGCACGTCCTCGAAGGCCTCGTCGGGGTCTTCGAGGGAGGCTTCGAGCTGGAAAGCGGGCGAGTTGAGGTACTTCCAGCCGGAGTCGGCGAACAGCATGACGATGTTTGCGTGCTCGACGCGCTGGGCCCACTTGAGCGCGGCGTGCAGCACGGCGCCGGACGAGAGCCCGCCGAGCACGCCGTCGCGTCGCAGCATCTCGCGCACCGCACGAAACGCGTCGGCGCTGCGCACGACGTACTTCGCGTCCAGCAGTCCGAGGTCGAGGATCGGCGGCACGTAGCCGTCGTCCAGGCTGCGCAGGCCCTGCAGGTTGTGACCGGGGTGCGGCTCCGCGACCACGAGTCGCAGGTCGGGGTTGTGCTCCTTGAGGCGCCGGCCGACACCCATCGCGGTGCCCGATGTGCCGAGGCCACAGACGAACACGTCGACGTCAGGCACCTGCTCGATGATCTCAGGCGCCGTTGTTTCGTAGTGGCAGCGGGGGTTGTCGGCCGAGCCGAACTGGTCGAGCAAGTAGGCGCCCTCGTCTTCGGCGATGCGCCGCGCCTCGACGATGGCGCTCTTGATCCCGAGGTCGGCTGCCACCCAGTCGACCTGCGGCTCCCAGGCCTTGAGCGCCTGCGTCACGTCGCTGAACGCGATGTTCGGCACGACGAGGCGCACCGGATGCCCCAGGCGCCGTCCCGCCATGGCCAGCGCGATGCCGGTGTTGCCGGTCGTTGCCTCGACTACCGGCTGGCCCGGCGCGAGGCGGCCGTCGGCGCGGGCCATCGCCAGCATGTAGCTGACGATGCGGTCCTTCACGGAGCCGGTCGGGTTCTGCCCCTCGAGCTTGGCGAACAGGCGCACGCCCGGCTTCGGCGAGCAGTGCTTGAGCTCGACCATCGGCGTGTGACCGACCAGCGAGAGGACGTCGTCAGGCATGCATCGAGTTTACGACGCCGGCAGCGACAGGCGGACGGTCGTACCGGCGCCCGGCGCGCTCGTAACCTCGAATCGCGCACCGATGCTGCTCGCGCGCTCCTGCATCGAGACGAGGCCCATGTGCCCGGGAAACGACTCCGTCGGGTCGAAGCCGGCGCCGTTGTCCCGCACCTCCAGCACGATGCTGCCGTTGTCCGATGCGAGGCGCACCTCCGCCTTCGTGGCGTGCGCGTGCTTGACGACGTTGTGCAGCGCCTCCTGGGCGATGCGGTAGAAGACCTCGCGCTGCGTTAGGGTCAGCGGCGGCTCGGCGCCGAGCTGCGCCGCGACCTCCATACCGTAGCGTGCCGCCGTAGCAGCGACCTGCTTCTCCAGCGCTGCCACGACGCCCTCGATTTCGAGAGACTCGGGGCGCAGCTCGAAGATCAGGGCGCGCATCTCCGCGAGACCGGCTTCGGCCAGCGACAGCACGTAGTCGATGGGCTCTACGGCGGTCGAGGGGTCGCGATCCATCAGTGTGCGGGCCGTGCGGGCGCCCAGCGCGATGCCGTACAGCGCCTGCGAGACCGAGTCGTGCAGCTCGCGGGCCAGGCGCTGGCGCTCCTCGACGGCAGCGAGCTGCTGGGCCTGCTCGTAGAGCCGGGCGTTGTCGATTGCGACGGCGACCTGCGTCGCAATCGCGGCGACGAGGCTGGCGTGTCGCTCGGTGTAGAAGGCGGGCTCGGGGTGCGACAGCATGAGGATGCCGATCAGGCGGTCCTTTATCGACAGCGGCACGCCCATCCAGGAGCGGACGCCCTTGAACGCGGTCTCTATCAGGTCGCCGGCGCCGCGGCGATAGGCCTGCGCCTGGGGCGTATCACCCCGCACGTCGTCGATTATCGCGGGCTTGCCGGCGCGAATCGCGGCCCAGAACGGCTCGAGCACCTCGATCGGGACGCGAGCCGGGGCCTGCACGTCGGGGAGGTCGAGACTGCGTGAGTCGAGTAGCACGATGCTGTCGTTCTCGACTGTGTATATCGAGCAGCGGCTATAATCCGCGACCCGGCGTACGTCATCGATGATCAGTGAGAGCAGCGGCCCCAGGTCAAGCGTCGAAGCCAGATCGCTGGAGATGCCGAGCAGGGCCGTCAGCTCCCGCGTGCGCTCCGCCACGCGACGTTCCAGGTCCTTGCGAGACTCGCGGATCTCAGATGTCATTTCGTTGAACGAGCGCGCCAGGGTCCCGATCTCGTCATCACCAGCAAGATCGATCGACGTGTCGAGGTCACCTTGTGCCACTGCGCGCGTACCGCTCGCCAGCGCCTCAATCGGTTTTAAGAGGACCCTCCGGTTCAGATAGGTCGCACCTGCCAGGCCCGCGATGAACAGTGCACTCATCGCAAGGAGAGTGGTCCGGAGAGTACGGTCTCCTTGATCTCCGATGCTAGCCGTTATGGCAGCGGCAGACGCAGTCAACTCTTCGACGGAGGAGCCCATCGCCAGACTGCCGCCGACACCTGGGATAGGTGCGTAGCCAATGAACGTGTCGTTGCCGTTGATCGTTGCGCGTGTGACGCCTTGTTGCCCATTGCGCATCGCTTCCAACATCGCCTTGACCGCGGTATTCCCCCGCTCAACTTCGTCGTTGATCAGATCGTAGGCATCTCCCTTCAAGATCTCGCCCTTTTGATCCACGTAGAAGGCGAAGCCGGTAGGGGTGAGCTTGAGCATATTGAGCTGCTTGACCAGCTTGTCGATCGAAAGGTCGACTTGGAACGTGCCTCTGTACGTGTCACCGTCATATGCAGGTACCTCAGCCGTGATCACGAGTCCCCTGCCTGCCGCGTCCTCGTACGGCGTTCGCCAGTTGATCCGTCTTTCAGGATTTGCTGCGGGACCAAGGCGCGCCGCTACAGCCGTGACATCGACGTCTGGCGGCACGAGAGTGTGCACGCCGATGGGAGGGTAGTAGCGAACAACGGAGTTGGCCGTGATGAAAGAAATTGCGATCGGCTCGAGATTCTCCTCCCGTAGGGATTCGGGGAAGCTCTCCATCAGTGCCGAATAAATGAAGTCCATTGGTGCCGAATAAGCGATATCGTCAAGAACGCCCTGGGTCAGGTCGACGTAATTTGGTATGGCCACATCTGAGGTACGCGTAGGGTCTGGGTTATAGAGCAGACCACCGTCGGTGCGTGCCAGGCTGGATGCATCGACCTGAACGTGCTCGCCGGCCGCCTTGAATGTCGCCAGGAAGGTCGACGCTCGAGATCCCATCTCCGCAGCGGCTTCGATCGCGAGCCCGTCGTATTTGCCCTGGTCTGAGACGATCGTTTGAAGCGCTAACTTCCCTTGCTCTTCCAATGCTTCCTGGCTGCGGTCGGTGGCGCTGTGCTGTGTTCGGTTGAAGCCGTAGAGGATGATCGCGGTGGTGAGGCCGCCGAGCATGAGGAAGAAGAAGACCAGCGCCAGGTTGAGCTTCAGCCCCAGGCTGGCAGAGGAGAATCGCATCGTCAGCTCGAGGTCGAGAGCTCGGCGAGGCCGTTCTGCGCCGCGTACAGCGCTGCCTGCGTGCGGCTCTGCACGCCGAGCTTGAGCAGAATGTTGCTGACGTGCGTCTTCACCGTCTTCTCGCCGATCACGAGCTCGAATGCGATCTCTTTGTTTGCCTTGCCCTGGGCCAGTAGCTTCAACACGTCGTTCTCGCGCTCGGTGAGCAGCTGCGGCGTCGCGGGCTCCGGCGTGCGCACCTCGCGCATCAGGCGGGCGGCGGCGGCGGGCGAGAGCTGAACCTGACCCGCGGCTGCGGCTTTGATCGCGCGGCGCAGGTCGTCGGCCTGCGTGTCCTTTAGCAGATAACCGATCGCACCCGCCTTGACCGCGCCGATCACGGCGCCGTCTTCGAGCACGCTGGTCAGGGCGATGACCTCGGTATCGGGCATCTCGCCGCGGATCGCCTGCGTGGCCGCGATGCCGTCCATCACTGGCATGAGCATGTCCATGAGCACGACGTCCGGACTCAGCTCACGACACAGCTTCACGGCCTCGGCGCCGTCCGCGGCCTCGCCGACGATCTCGAGCTCGGGGTCGAGGCCGAGGAACATGCGCAGGCCCTGGCGCACGACGCTGTGGTCATCGGCAATGAGGATGCGTATCGCCAATCTCGCCTCCGCCAAGACGATCTAGTCTCGGAGCGCTCACTCTACCAGACCTCCGACTGCCTTCGCCTCCGCCTTTTGACGGAGATCGCATAGGCCGCAGGTCAGCCCCAAGTTTCAGCCGCGCGGTCGATCCGGCGAGACCCCTTGCACCGCGACTATGCCTGTGTGAAAGCGATACGCATCCTCCTGGTTGACGACCAGCCCAGCGTCCGGCGCGGCCTGATCATGCGGCTCCGGCTGGAGCCCGACATCACGGTCGTGGGCGAGGCGGCAGACGGCGCAACGGCCGTAAGCGCAGCCTCCTCCCTGCAACCCGACGTGCTGGTCATGGACTACGAGATGCCGGGCATGAACGGCATCGAGGCGACGCGGGCGCTGGCGCAGGCCGGCAACGCTGCCGCCGTCGTCATGCTGAGCATTCACGACGACATCGCTACTCAGCGCCAGGCCGCGGTTGCGGGCGTGCGCGCCTTCGTGGC
Source organism: uncultured Chloroflexia bacterium (assembly GCA_963732945.1). Classification (GTDB taxonomy): domain Bacteria; phylum Chloroflexota; class Dehalococcoidia; order DSTF01; family WHTK01; genus WHTK01. The sequence continues at coordinate 248,690 of CAVTBL010000017.1, read as the reverse complement.
CAAGCACGAGCCGAGCGAGAAGCTTCTCGCCGCGATTCGTGACGCGGCGCGTCCCGGAAGGGAGGCCGAGTCGTGAAGTCATGACGCAGCCATGAGCCACTCCCATCGTCAAGCACTTCAGCAACGCAAGGAGCAAACGAGATGCAGGTAGCCTGGGCCATACCCGAACAGCGAGGAGTCATTCAACAAGAGCTCGCGCCGCGAGCAATCATCGACGTCGACGACGTGGTGAAGACCTACGCGAGCGGCGACGTGCAGGTGAGAGCGCTCAAGGGCGTGTCGTTGCAGGTCCAGCCGGGCGAGATGGTCGCAATCATGGGCCCGTCCGGCTGCGGCAAGACGACGCTGCTCAACTGCATCAGCGGCCTCGACGGCTTCGATAGCGGCAGCGTCAGTATCGACGGCGTCAGCCTGGCGTCGCTGAGCGACAAGCAGAAGACGTCCTACCGGGCGCACAACATGGGCTTCATCTTCCAGACCTACAACCTGCTGCCGGTGCTCTCGGCCGTCGAGAACGTCGAGCTACCCCTGGTTGTCTCGGGTGTCAACGCGAAGCAGGCGCGCGAGCTGGCGATGCAGGCCCTGCAGCGTGTCAACCTCGCCGACCGGGCGTTCAACCGTCCTTCGCAGCTCTCGGGCGGCCAGCGCCAGCGCGTCACCATCGCCCGCGCCCTGGTCAACGACCCGGCAATCGTCTGGGCCGACGAGCCCACGGGCGCGCTCGACTCCCGCACCGCCAACGAAATCATGTTGCTCATGGAGGAGCTCAACGCCGAGAAGGGTCAGACCTTCGTCATCGTCACGCACGACCCCGGCATCGGCCGGCGCTGCCACCGTCTCATCACCATGAACGACGGTCTGGTCACGAATGAGGAGTCGCGGTAATGGAAAAGCTATTCGGCATCCCGATGGACACGATCATGCTGGTGCTGGTGGCGCTGTTCGCCGTCGCTATCGCCAGTGTGGGCGTCATTTATGTAACCAGCGGCCACATGTTCCGCATGGGCCTGCGCAACATTCCGCGTCGCGGCCTGCAGACCGGCCTCGTCATCGTCGGCCTCATGCTCGCGACCCTGATTACGACGGCTGCCTTCACCACCGGCGACACGGTCGACTACTCGATCAGCCGCGTCGGCTACGACCAGCTTCAGCGCTCCGACCTCACGCTCAACCTTGTCGGCGAGGACGCGGTGCACAGCGACACGCCGATCTACTTCAACGACGGCATCACGCCTGCCCTCGAGCAGCGCTTCGCCAACGACGCCGACATCGCGGGCTTCATCCCGCTGCTGCAGGAGCCGGTCGGCGCTGTCGACCAGAGTAGCAAGCAGTCCGAGCCCTCGATAACGCTCTCGGGCATTGACCCGCAGCGCCTCGGCGAGCTCGGCGGCCTGCGACTGGTCGGCGGCGGTCAGGCCGACCTGTCGAAGCTCGGTCAGTCTGACATCTACCTGAGCAAAAGTGCCGCCGAGAAGCTCGACGCGAAGACCGGCGACGTGCTCACGGTCTACGTCGCCGGCGCTTCGACCGAGGTTAGGGTCATCGGCGTCGTCCAGGACGAGCTGGCTTCGGGCAGCGTCGGAGCTTTCGACGTGAAGACGTCCGGCGGCGGCGCGATGCTGCTGTCCAGCGTCCAGGCGTTGACCGGCCACAAGGGGCAACTCGACTTCCTCAGCGTCGCGCTCAAAGGCAGCGTCGCGACCAGCTACACGCGGTCTGACGCCGCGATCAGCCGCCTCGAGCCGTTCCTGCAGAGCGACGAGGGTCGCGCGCTGCTGGGCGTCGAAGGCCCGATCAGTCTCGACAAGACCAAGGCCGACTCCGTGAAGACCGCGGAGGAGAACGGCAACCTGTTCACGACATTCTTCCTGGTCCTCGGCCTGTTCTCCATCGCCGCCGGCATCATGCTGATCTTCATGATCTTCGTGATGCTGGCGGCCGAACGTAAGCCAGAGATGGGCATGGCTCGCGCCGTCGGTGCCCAGCGTAGCAGCCTGGTTCAGGCGTTCCTGGCCGAAGGCACGGCGTACAGCATCATCGCCGGGGCTGTGGGCGCGGCGTTCGGCGTCGCGGCCGCGGTCGGGCTGGTGTCGGGCTACCTCAAGATCGCCGGCGGCTACGACTTCATCCACGCGCACGTCACCTTGCGGTCGTTGGTGATCAGCTACTGCCTCGGCGTCGTGGTTACGTTCCTCACCGTCGTCTTCTCCTCGATCCAGGTCAGCTCCGTGAACATCGTCGCGGCGATTCGCGGCACCGACGAGGACGACAGCCGTCCTGCGCGCCGCAAGGTCTCGTGGCGCTGGATGCTGGCCGGCCTCCCGGCGATGGTCGTACCGCCGCTGGGCGTGTGGTTCTTCTTTCGCAAGGGCCTCGGTATCTCATGGGCGTGGATCTTCGCGCCCCTGGGTATCGCACTGGGCGGCCTGTCCATCATGGCAGCCAACTCCGGCGACTCCGAGTTCCTGTTCTCGTTCGGCGTCTCGATCCTGCCTCTTAGCGTGGCGCTGCTCGCGGCGCACTACCGCGCACCCGGTCGCCTGACCTGGTCACTGGTCGGCGCCTACCTGGCGGCGTACTGGCTGGCACCGGTCGACTACCCGAAGCTCATCCTCGGTAAGCACCTCAGCGGCGATATCGAGATGTTCGTTATCTCCGGCGTCATGGTCGTGATCGCGTTCACGCTGCTCATCGTGTTCAATGCGAAGCTGCTGACCGCGTTCTTCCAGCGCGGCAACGGGCCTCGCTACGGCTTCACGGCCGTCCTGACGCTCGCAACCGTCGCCTGCCTGGTTGGCGGCGTGGTCCTGGGCGACAGCGCCGACGGCCTCGGCCAGTTGCTCTACCTGTTCGGCGGCGTGATCGCCATCGGCGCTGTGGCGGCGTTCGCGGCGGTGCGTTTCCCTTCGATGGCGCCTGCCCTCAAGATGGGCGTCGCCTACCCGCTCTCGAACCGCTTCCGCACCGGCATGACGATCGCCATGTTCTCGCTGATCGTGTTCTCGCTGGCCACGTTCAGCGCCATCAACAGCAGCTTTGTCTCCATCCTCACCGGCGCCGACGGCGACGGCGGCTGGGACGTCATCGCAACGGCCAACCGCAATACCGCGACGACCGACGTGCTGGCGGCGCTGCCAGCAAGCGAACGCGCCGGTCGCCAACGACATCGCGGCAACAGGTGGGGTCTCGACCTTCAACGGCACTTCGCAGGTCCGTGTCGCCGGTGGCGACTACAAGGCCTTCCCTGTACTAGCGGCCAACGAAGGCTTCTTCTCGATGAAGGACGCAAGGCTACAGGCCTGGGCCGACGGCTTCGACAGCGAGCGCGCCGTGTTCGACGCGGTGCAGAACGGTACGCAATACGCGCTGGTCGACCCGAGCGTGCTGCCGTCCGGTTTCAACGACTACGATTTCCAGGTCAAGGGCCTCAACGTGAAGAACGACCGCTTCCAGCCCTTCGACATCGAGTACACGGACACGATGACCCACCGCGAGGCGCGCGTCACCGTGATCGGCGTGCTCGCGATTCAGGTCGACCAGTCGTACACGGCCGGCGTCTACGTCCCGGCTTCGGCGTACGAGCGGGTCTTCGGCCAGCCGTCACTGCTGCGCACCTTCGTGAAGCTAAACGGCGGCGTCAAGGCCAAGCAGGCCGCGAAGGACATCGAGGCCGCGCTGGTGACGCAGGGCGTGCAGGCGGAGTCGGTCCGCGTGCTGTTGAACGATGCTGTTGCCGAGAACAACTCGTTCATCCGCATGTTCCAGGGCTTCATGGCGCTGGGCCTGCTGACCGGCATCGCGGCGCTGGGCGTCATCGCTTACCGGTCGGTGGTCGAGCGCAGGCAGCAGATCGGTATGCTGCGGGCCATCGGCTACCAGACCGGTACCGTGGCGATGACCTTCGTGCTCGAGTCGGGCTTCATCGCCCTGATGGGCATCCTGTCGGGCGTGGTCGGGGGCATGATCATCGCGCACAACCTGTTCACGAGCGGTCAGTTCAGCGGCGACGACATCCAGTTCGCGATTCCGTGGGTCGAGATCCTGCTAATCGCCGGGGTGTCGTTCGTGGTGTCGATGTTCATGACCTGGTTCCCGAGCCGCCAGGCCGCGCGAGTGCCCGTCGCCGACGCCTTGCGCTACGAGTAGCGTAGCGTCAACGGACAAACACGGGCCGAAGGGCAACAAGAAGGGCCACCGCGAAAGCGGTGGCCCCCCTCTTCGTATCCAGATGCGCAGCTGTCAGGCGTTGCGTCGCTTGTCGAGCCAGCCCTTCAGCGACGCCTGCGATTCGGCCGATCGACGGCCTGCAAGTAGCCCCGCGACGCTGATGTCTTCGTCCAGTTCTTCCCAATGGACGCCTATGCCCCCGCCCAGGAGCTCCCAGTTGTTGCGCTCCTCAGGTGTGCCATGAGCCAGGCGCGGGTACCATGCGATAGGCACGCTAAGCGTCCGTCCGTCGGTCAACTCAACGGTTAGCTCATCGTCGGTCACTCGAACTGACTGTGCCTCGGCCCTGGCCACATCAATGGGGGAAGTACTCATACCACGCCTCTATAAGCTCATGCGCATATTGAGCCACCAATTGCTCGATCCGTCGTTCCTCAACTGGCCGGAAGAGGTGGCTGCTCTCTAAGCGTACCGGATTCAACCAGAACTTTGCCTGAGAATCGTTCCGAAACACGTGCACATGCGGAGGCTCGTGACCGTCCGATGAGAAGAAAATGAATCGATACGGCCCTGATTGTAGGACTGTTGGCATCCCGAGAGCATCTTAGAGCAAAGCAAAATTTTGTCAGCCATCGAGTCTGGGTGCCGTGTTGCTGAGTAAGTCGTCGGGCGTCAGAGCTTCGACGCGGGTAGCGGCGCGCTCACGTTGCTCTCTGTCCCACGTGACGAGGGGCACACCGAGCCGGTGAGCCATTGACACGTAAACCGCGTCTGCTCCACGGAGCCGCAGTTCTGCCGCAAACTCCGCCGCGGACAGCGCCAACTCGGCATCGATGATGGTGAAGCGCGCGTTCGGGAGGCGCTGGAGCAGAGACACCGCCCGTAGAGCCAGGTCGCGGCGGCCGGTGCGCCGGGCGATAGCGGCTGACACCTCCGGCAGGAGCAGCGCAGGCGCCGCAACGATTGTTTGAGCGGTTAGCATGCCTTCGAGACAGAGCTGGCTCGAAGCGTGAAAGACATCAGACGCGACGAACCGGCTAACCCAGACGCTCGCATCCACGACGAACATGTGCTAACGCCTTTGTTCGGCGACTGCGTCCGCTGCTGTTTCTCCCGCAGGCCATTCGGCCGCGATCTCTTCTGCCAACTCATCCATCTGCTTCCACGTGTCGGCAGATTCTGTTGCTCGGGCCTTGCGGTCGGGCACCGGGACGATGCGTGCTATGACTCGTCCCCGGTATGAGATTTGAAACGATTCCTTGTCTAACCGCACCCGGCGCAGGATTTCGCCGGCGTGAATCTTCAACTCGCGTACTCCGATTTCAGACATTCTCAAGCTCCATGTAGTCTCTTATGTGGTCACAGTGTAAAACGACAAGTAGCCGGGCGGCGAATCCTTTTCGCCAGACCTAGAATAGAGACACGATGACCTCTGATAACTCACGGCGCACCCGCTTCGCGTCCCGGCTGGCGGCGCTGCCGACCCGCCCCGGCGTCTACATCATGCGCAACGGCAAGGGCGACGTGATCTACGTCGGCAAGGCGGCGTCGTTGCGTAATCGAGTGCGCAACTACTTCGGGGCGCCGCACTCGCTCGAGCTCAAGACGCGCGCGCTGGTCGAGCAAATCGAGGACTTCGAGTACATCGTCACGGCCAACGCGGCCGAGGCGCTGCACCTGGAAGCAACCCTGGTCAAGCGCCACCAGCCCTTCTTCAACGTCCGCCTCAAGGACGACAAGCACTACCCCTACCTGCGCATCGACGTGCAGAACGAGTGGCCCCGCGTCGAGATTGCGCGACGCGTACACAACGACGGCGCGCGCTACTTCGGGCCCTACGCCTCGGCCTCGTCGGTGCGCACGACGCTGAGCATCGTCAAGAAGCTGTTCCCGTGGCGCTCGTGCACCAAGACGATCACCGGCACGGACCCGCGACCCTGTCTCGATTACTTCATCCATCGCTGCATCGCGCCCTGCACCGCGTACTGCACCAAGCAGGAGTACGACGAGGTTATTCGCCAGACGATCCTGTTCCTCGAAGGCAAGACCAGCGAGGTGCTGAAGTCGCTGCGCTCGCAGATGAACGAGGCGTCCGAGGTGCTGCAGTTCGAGCGTGCGGCGCTGTTCCGGGACCAGACCAGGGCGGTCGAGAGCGTAGCGGAGAAGCAGTTCGTCGAGCGCATCCGCCCGACGGACGAGGACGTATTCGGCCTTGGGCGCACGGACGGGACGTCGGAGGCCTGCGTGCAGGTGTTCTTCATCCGCGGCACGCAGATGGTAGGACGCGACTTCTTCACGCTGGACGGCGTGCAGGGCGAGGCCGATGGCGACGTGCTGGGCAGCTTCCTCAAGCAGTTCTACGAGAGCGCGGTCTACGTCCCGAAGCACGTCGTGGTGCCGTTCCCTGTCCCGGAGTCGGGTCTGATTGCCGAGTGGCTGACCGAGCGGCGCGGCTCGAAGGTCGATGTGGCAGTGGCGCAACGTGGCGTGCGACGCCGCATGACCGAGCTCGCGACCGAAAACGCGAAGGAGTCGCTCGACATGCTCAGCGCGCGCTGGCTGGCCGACTCCGAGAAGCGCGACGAGGCGCTGTCGCAGCTGCAGGAGGAGCTCGACCTGCCGTCCTACCCGCGGCGCATCGAGTGCTACGACAACTCGAACATCCAGGGCACGAGCCCGGTCGCGAGCATGGTCGTGTTCATCGACGGCAAGCCGCGGCCGCAGGAGTACCGCCGCTTCCGCATCAAGACCGTGGTCGGCGCCAACGACTTCGCCTCCATGGCCGAGATCCTGGGCCGCCGTTTCAAGCGCTGGGAGGGCACCAGCGTGCCGGCAGGCGCTGCCGCCGGACAGGACGAGCCCGTTATCGCTCTCGCCGAAGGGTGGCGGCCGGAGGTTCCGGGCGAACCGACCGCTCGTCCTGAGGCACTCGAAGGGCGAGCCGGCGGTTCGTCCGAAGCGATCGGATCGTCTAACGATGACGTGGCGTCGACCCCGCTCCTTCGCCCTCTCCCCTCCAGGGACGAGGGGACATCGGACGGACCCAAAGCTTCGTCCCTTCATGAAGCTGCCGACAACGACGATGTCGACGATGAGTCGTTACTGGGTTGGGGCGCGCTGCCTGATCTCGTGATCGTGGACGGGGGCAAGGGTCAGCTCTCGGCGGCGCTGGACATCATGCGCAACCTGGGGCTGATGCACGTGCCGCTGGCGGGCCTCGCGAAGCAGAACGAAGAGCTGTTCGTGCAGGACCAGTCGGACCCCATCGTGCTGCCGAGGACGTCGCAGGCGTTGTACCTGGTGCAGCGCATCCGCGACGAGGCGCATCGTTTCGCGATCACCTACCACCGCAAGGTGCGCGCCAAGACGGGTATGGAGTCGGCGCTCGACTCGGTCCCGGGCATCGGCCCGAAGCGCAAGCGGGCGCTGCTGCGCAAGTTCGGCTCGCTGCGCGGCATCCGCGAGGCGTCGGTCGAAGACATCGCGACGACGGTCGGGTTCACGCAGTCGCTGGCGTCGAAGGTCAAGGATTACTTGTAGGCACCGACCCCTGTTTGTCCCACAGCGGCGATGCGCATACCTTGATCGTGAGTGGTACAGCAAACCGACGGCTCGCCAGAACATCAGGGCATCCGCGGCCCGATCGTCATACTCGGGATCTTCGGCAGCGTCGTCCTGATCACGGTGATCGCGGTCGCGGCGTATTTCCTGACCAAGACGCCGAATCTGCTGTGCGACTCCGGCGATGCGTCGTTGAATCCGACCGATTCGGCCGGCATCATCCAGCCCCTGACCAGGACCTTCGACACGATCGGCGGCGCCGAGAGCTTCATCTGCCACAGCATTCAGTACCCGCGCGACCTGCAAGGCCTCCAGCCCGACACAATCAGTGCCGAGCGCGACGGCAACCTGGGCGACGTGGTCGAGGGCAACGTCGATGCGATTGTGACGCTGACCTACGCCGATAGCTCGTCGAAGCTCACGTTCGAGGTCTCGCCGTTCCCGATCGATGCGCCGGCCGGCGGCTCGCCGATGCCGCTCATCGTCGACGGTAAGGACGGCAAGATCATCGAGACGCCGGGCACGCAGACCGTGTGGTGGACCGATGGGCCGCTGTTCTTCCAGGCAACCGCGACCGGCCTCGATCGACCGACCCTGCTCAAGATCCTCGACTCGGTTAATTAGAACCCCACACACGTTGGTCTGACGGGAGCCGCGGGATGAATCCTGAAGCTGTGACGACGTGACGTGGCGCGCGTGGAGCCGCCACGCACCCGGTCGTCGTAATCTGCGCGTGTGAACGAGTACCCACCAGACGCGGAAGCGGCGCCTCAGTCGATCGGCCTGCTGGGCGACAAGCGCTTCGTGCGCTACGGCTACGCCAAGCTGCTGTCGCTGATCGGCCAGAACGCGCTGGTCTACGGGCTGTTCATCGCCGTGATCAGCAAGCAGCACTCGTCGCTGGCCACGAGCGCCTTCGTGCTGGCGTCGGTGGTGCCGTCTATCGTGCTGAGCCTGCCCGGCGGGCTCTTCTCCGACCTGACGCCGAACAAGTTCGCGCTGCTCTCGACCATGGTGGTGCGGCTGCTGATCGTGTTCCTGTTCTTCCAGAACGACAGCAGCGTTGGCACCGTAATCGGCCTGACCTTCCTGGTCTGGACCGTGTACCAGTTCTTCTCGCCCGCCGAAAACGCCGCCGTGCTCGCGATCGTGGCGCGGGAGCGGCTGGCGCAGGCGTCGTCGATCCTGCAGGCCACGTCATTGGTGGCGCAGCTCCTCGGCGCGGGCATGGTGGCTCCCGTGGCTGTGAAGTACCTGGGCTCGGACGGGCTGTACGTAATCGTGTTCGTGCTGCTGGCGCTGAGCGGGCTTCTGTACGCGATGGTGCCGGACCTGACGGCCGAGCAGGAGCGCGAGGCGCAGCGACTGTCTCCGTGGCGTTCGCTGCCGGTCGGCTTTCGCACGATCGCCGCCGACCGCGGCATGCGCACCGTGACGCTGCTGCGCATCCTGCTCGATACGGGCATGCTGGCGTTCGTGGTCGTGGCGCCGGTGTTCGTCGAGAAGACGCTGCACAGCGGCGCCGAGAACGTGATCTACATCGCGATCCCGGGCGCCGTTGGACTCGCGCTCGGGCTGCTGCTGGCGCCGCCCATTCTGACCTTCATATCGCCGCGCCACCTCGCGATGGCCGGCTTCGTGTTGTTCGTCGCCATCCTGCTGACGCTGCCGTTCGTCGATTCGCTTGCACCGCAACTGACGCAGCAGCTGGGCCCGTTCGGCGATCTGCAGCGCGCCGTGCACCTCTCCGACACGCTGGTCGCAACGATGCTCCTGCTGCCAATCGCCGGCCTCGGGTCGAGCTTCGTACAGGTGGCGGCGCGCACTGAGGTCTACCGGCGCTCGCCGCCGTCCGTGATCGCGCAGGTCTTTTCGACGCAGTCGGCGCTGGGCAGCGTGGCAGCGTTAGCGCCGACGTTTCTCACCGGCGTGCTGCTGGACGCGCTGCCGGTACGAGTCGTGCTGCTGATAATCGGTGCGTCGTTGGTCGGCGTGGCGCTGACGATCTGGCTGCGCGGAGCACGCAGGACGGAACGGCCGGTCGCGACCTACTGACGCCTGGCGGCGAGGTTCGGGAACTGCTGATCGAGGCGTCTCTGCCAGTCGTCCTTCTCGTCCAGCGTGACCATGCGTCCTGTCTCTGGATCGACGATGTCGAGCGCCCACGAATCGACCGGGTGCTCGAGAGAGGTTCGGCGAAAGCCTGCGACGATGAGTGCGGGGTAAATGCGCGCCATCGCTTCGGACAGCGCGACCGCGGTTGGGAAGTCCATGAGACTACCTCCCTTCGGCAACCATGGTATCGATATACATGTCATGCCAACGTCAGAGGCGATTTCGTAAATGTTGCAGGCGTCTCTAGCACGCGCTTAGCGCATCGAGGAAGTTCTGTGACCACTGGTGCACGTCATTGGCCATGACCTTGGCGCGCAGGCTGGTCATGCGCTCGCGCTGCTCCTCCGGCGGCATCTCGATGGCGCGGCGGATGGTCGCGGCCGTGCCTTCGGTGTCGTACGGGTTGACCAGCAGCGCTTCCGTGAGCTCGTCGGCGGCGCCGGCGAACTCACTGAGCACGAGGACGCCATCGCCGTGCAGACGCGAGGCGATGAACTCCTTCGCGACGAGGTTCATGCCGTCGCGAATCGGCGTCACGAGCATGATGTCTGCGGCCGAGTACAGCGCCGAGACCTCGTCTTCGGAGAACGAGCGGTTGATCAGGTGCACGGGAAGAGAGCGGGCGCTGCCGTAGTTCGCGTTGAGCCGCCCTACGACCTCGTTCAGCTGACGCCGCAGCCCGGCGTAAGACTCGATGCGCTCCCGTGACGGGTAGACGATCTGGATGAAGCGCACGCGTTCGGCCAGCGCCGGGTCCTCGTGCAACAGACGCTCGATCGCGGCGGTGCGGCGCAGCAGGCCTTTCGTGTAATCGAGACGGTCGATGCCGACGAGGATCTTGCGCCGCCCCGCGTCCTGGATCAGCGACAGGACCTGCTTCGCGACTTTGGTCGTGCGGCTGCGCGCTTCCCACGCGCTCGCGTCGACGCCCATGGGGAAGACGCCCATGTGTACGTTGCGGCGCTCGACCTTCAGGGTGGAGCCGCTGGGTCGAAGACCGAGCACGTTGGCGGCCGAGGCTGCGAAGTTATCGGCGAAGGTCTGCGTGTGGAAACCGATGAGATCGGCGCCGAGGACGCCTTCCATGAGCTCGCGTCGCTCCGGTATGACGCGAAACACCTCGTGCGCCGGAAATGGGATGTGCAGGAAGAAGCCGATGCGCGCCTTGGGCACCAGCGCCTTGACCATCGCCGGCACGAGCATGAGGTGGTAATCGTGGATCCAGATCAGGTCGCCGGGCTGATATGCGTCGGCAATCGCCCGCGCGAACTTCTCGTTGACATGCTGGTAGGCCGACCAGCCCTCGAGCAGCAGCGGCAGCTGATCGATGAGATCGTGGAACACGGGCCAGATCACGCCGTTGGAGAAGTCCTCGTAGAAGCCCTTTTGCTCGGCGCGCGTCAGGTAAACGGCCTGCGTGCCGAGCTCCGCCAGCTGACGCTCCAGCTCGGGGCGCATGTTCTCGGGCGGCGACTCGCCGGGCCAGCCGATCCAGATGCTGCCCTCGCGCCAGCGTCCGCTGCGCAGACCGGTCGCGAGACCGCCGCCGGACTGCTCGAGCTTCATCTCGTGACCCTGCATGTGCAGGGTCACGGGAAGGCGGTTGGAAACAAGCACGATACGGGAGTATCCGTTCACATTAGTCATTCTAAAGCGCCGAACTGTCGTTATGGACAGGTAATTTGGCCATTCCTGCGTGCCAATTGCTCTGCGATTTGATGGAGAACGTGGTGCAAGGTGTCGCGAGATACGAGAGCGCGCCCCGATCGCTGGCGCGTAGGATTACTCACCTTACAATGCCGGGGATGGCGCCGTCGTTTCAGGTGCTCCCGGGTCAGCCTCTACCGCTCGGCGCCACGGTTCAGCCAGGCGGTGTCAACTTCTCTCTGTACTCGGAGCGTGCCGAGCGCGTCGAGCTTTGCCTGTTCGACGACGCCTCCGGCGCAGAAACCGCGCGCATACCGCTGAAGATGCGCACCGGTCACATCTGGTACGGCTTCCTGCGCGGTGTCGGTGCCGGGCAGCTCTACGGCTATCGCGTGCACGGGCCCTACGCGCCCGCCGAGGGCCTGCGCTTCAACCCCGAGAAGCTGCTGATCGACCCGTACGCACGGGCGCTGGCCGGACGCACCGACTGGCGGGCGCCGCTACTCGGCTACGGCTTCACGGACGACGAGCTCGATGCGCGTGACGACGCCTGGGGCGTACCCAAGGCAATCGTCGTCGACGGCCCGTTCGACTGGCAGGGCGACGCCCACCCGCGCACCCCCTGGAACGAGACGATCATCTACGAGACCCACGTCAAAGGCTTCACCCACCACCATCCGGGCGTACCGGAGGACCTGTGTGGCACCTATCTGGGACTCGCCTCCGAGGCCGCGATTGATCACCTGATGCGCCTCGGGATCACGGCGGTGGAGCTGATGCCCGTACATGCCGCCATCGATAGCCGCCGCCTTCACGAACGAGACCTGGTCAACTACTGGGGCTACGACTCGATCGCCTACTTCGCGCCGGATGCGCGCCTCTCGCGCGGCGGCTACTACGCCACGGACGGCGGGCAGGTCAACGAGTTCAAGGAGATGGTGCGAGAGCTGCACCGCCACGGCATCGAGGTGATTCTCGACGTCGTATACAACCACACGGCGGAAGGCGGCCCCGCCGGCCCGACGCTCTCGTTGCGAGGCATCGACAATCCCGTCTACTACCGGTTGGCGCCGGGTAATGCGCGGCAGTACGTCAACTACACCGGCACCGGCAACACGCTCAACTCGCAGCATCCGCAGACCCTGAGGCTGATCATGGACAGCCTGCGTTACTGGGTGCAGGAGATGCACGTCGACGGGTTTCGCTTCGACCTCGCGTCGGCACTGGCGCGGGGCATGCACGAAGTCGATCGCCTGTCGTCGTTCTTCGACGCGATTCATCAGGACCCGACGATCTCGCGCGCCAAGCTAATCGCGGAGCCGTGGGACGTCGGCGATGGCGGCTATCAGGTCGGCCGATTCCCAATTCTGTGGGCCGAATGGAACGACCGCTATCGCGACGGCGTGCGACGCTTCTGGCGCAGCGATCAGAGCACGATGAGCGAGCTGGCCTACCGTCTCACCGGCAGCAGCGACCTCTATGGCGCCGGCGGCCGCCAGCCCAGCGCCAGCATCAACTTCGTCACGGCGCACGACGGCTTCACGCTGCACGACCTCGTTAGCTACAACACGAAGCGCAACGACGCCAACGGCGAGAACAACCTCGATGGTCCCAACGACAATCTTTCCTGGAACTGCGGCGTCGAGGGTCCTACCAACGACCCGCCGATCGTGGCGCTGCGGGAGCAGCAGAAGCGCAACTTCCTTGCGACGCTGCTGCTCTCGCAGGGCGTGCCGATGATCTCTGGCGGCGACGAGATCGGCCGAACTCAGTTCGGCAACAACAACGCCTACTGCCAGGACAACGAGATCAGCTGGTACAACTGGAACCTGCGTCCGCGCGACCTCGAGCTGCTCGAGTTCGTGCGACGCCTGACCAGGGTGCGCCACGATCACCCGTCGCTGCGGCGCCGCAGCTTCTTCGCGGGGCGTCCGATCCGTGGCTCCGAGATCAAAGACATCACGTGGCTGCGGCAGGACGGCGGCGAGATGACCGACGAGCAGTGGCAGGCCGTCTGGCTCAAGTGCTTCGGCGTGCGTCTTGACGGCCACCTCGACGAGGTGGACGCGATCGGCCTGCCGATCGTCGATGACGTGCTGCTGTTTCTGATCAACGCCTCGGAGTACGACCTGGAGTTCGTGATGCCTGATCCGGTCTGGACGGTGGTGCTCGACACAGCACGGCCCGACATTCCCGATGGCGAAGTGACTTATGTGCCGGGAATCCCGTATCCGCTGAAAGCCCACTCTCTGGCACTACTCCTGACTCAGGCGACACCCAGAAGGGTCCCGTAAGCGGCCGGAGATCAGGCGTCTGAGGCGGCCGGGTTCCGAGCTGGTATAAGAGCTCGCAAAGTCATTGCGAGATCGATGCCAATCGACTATAAGAAGCTGCACACTCGCACAATCGCGAGGTGCGCAGGAGGCAGAGACATGGCAGCCAAAGTCGTGACGTTTGCGGTCCAGCTCGGCTCAGACGGCGTTGCCATTGCGCAGGCCGTGGCCGACAAGTTGCACTACCGTTATCTGGACAACGAGGTCGTGTCCCAGGCCGCGTCGCTCGCCGGCGTTTCGCCCGAGACGGTTGCTGCTGCCGAGCGCTGGCCCGGCTTCGTGGAGCGCATGCTCGAGCGCCTGGCGCTTTCGACCGTCGTGGCCGAAGGCGGCCTGCCGACGCCGCCGGCCAACCCCGCTCTGATGATGATGAGCTCGTCGGACTACCGGCAGCTCATCGAGCAGGTGATTCGCAGCCTGGCGCAGGACGGCGGCTGCGTTATCGTCGGCCACGCTGGGCAGGCCATCCTCGATCAGACGCCCCAGGTCTTCAAGGTGCTCGTGCACGGCTCACAGAAGCGCCGCACCGAACGTCTCATGAAGGACGAGAGCATCGAGGAGAAGGTAGCGATGCAGCGCGTCAAAGAGTGGGACCGCCAGCGCATCGACTTCTTCAAGCACGTCTACAACCTCGACTGGCTCGGCTCTGAGACCTACGACATGACGATTAATACCGACGACGTCGACCACGATACGGCGATCTCGCTGATCATGACCGGCGTCGAGGCGGTGAAGTAAGGTCGTTCACTACTCGAAGGCCGGTCTTACGGGCGTGTTAGCCTGAGTTCATGCTCAGGCGTTCGCGCATACTTGCATTTCGCAGTGTAAAAGCGTTCTTCGATGACGGTTGCGGCCAGCGTGCTGCCGCGATCTCCTACTACGTGCTGTTCTCGATCTTTCCGCTCGTGATCTTTTCCGTCGGCATCATGGGCCTCGTGCTCAAAGACACGAAGCTGCAAAACGACCTGGTCGACAACATCATGAACAACATCCCGCTGAGCCAGGACAAGGGCCGGAACGACGTGACCCAGGCCCTGCAAAACGTCGCGCACACACGCAGCGGCGCCATTGGCGTCATCGGTTTGCTGGGCCTCGCGTGGTCCGGCAGCTCGATGTTCGGCGTCGTACGTGGCGCCCTGAACAACGCGTTTCATGGGCAGACGAACCGTCCCCTGGTCATGGGCAAGCTAATCGACCTGGGGCTGGTGCTGGCATTCGCGCCGTTCTTCATCGGCTCCGTCGTAGCGACCAGTGCGCTGCGATATGCGCAAACGAGGAGCGAGAGCCTGCCGGTTCTGTCCGACATGGCGAGAGCCATGGGAGCTGGCTGGGCCGTCGCCGCGATCGTGCTGCCGATCTTGATTTCCAGCGTCGCGTTCTTCCTGCTGTACTGGCTGATTCCGACCCGCAGGGTGAAGCCGCGTTACGCCCTGCCCGGTGCGCTGCTGGCCGCGGTGTTGTTCGAGGGCGTAAAGATCGGCTTCAACGTCTACATCGAGAACTTCAGCAGCTACGACGTCGTCTTCGGCTCGCTCGGCGCCGTAGTCGCGTTCCTGTTCTGGGTTTACATAAGCGCAAACATCATGCTGTTCGGTGCCGAGGTCGTCTCTGAGATACCGGACGTAGTTGCCGGGCGCTTCGATGCGCCTCAGCCCTCGAACCAGCCGAGCCAACCGCTCGGCAAGAAGGTGCTACGTCTACTCAGCAGCCTTGTGGTGCGCAGTCCGGACCACCCCGAATCGCTGCATCAGGACGAAGAGGCGGCGCAGCGCGAGAGCCACTAACAGCGCGCGCGTGTCGCTGCTGAGAACGCGAGGCGAGGACGGCCTAGGTCAGAAACTGGCTCGCCGGCTCCAGGCAGCGGCTCAGCCCGATCAGGAGGGCGCCGACTGCCAGCGGCAGGGTGCTCAGCACCTGGACGAAGCGCCCCAGGGTGATGTGCGACAGCGTCGGGTGGCGGAAGCTGGCCTCCGGGTTCACCGAGTAGGCGTTGCGGCGGCCGTTGCGCGTTACCGACAGCAGCCCCGCGTCCGAGAGGTCGCGCACGACCTGGGCGATGCGGCGCTCCGTCAGGTTCAACGACTCGGCCATTTGCCGCATCGTCGAGTCGGGGTTGGCGGCGATGTAGAACAGCACAACGCCGTGTGTGGCCATCAGGTTCCAGTTCTTGCTAATTCTCATCTCATGAATCCTGCCTACGCTTTCAAATTCATGCCTATTCTGACCGCCAAATTCTAGTGCCGTCAAATCGAGTCTAGAAAAGTCACAAATCGTTTCCAGAAACGACCTGAAAACGTGCCGGTGCTTTTAATGTGTTTGTTATGTAGCCCTACTGGACAGCCTTTGCCGGCGTCCGTAACATAGGGTTGTACCTAAGGCCGAGTCTCCTTCCGCTGAGGGAGAACGGGGGACCCACTTTTCGGGGTGTAGTTCTCACACGAGAACAGGGCAGGCTCTTTCAGCCCTAACCCGTCAGCTAACCTCGTAGGCCACTGAAAGAGGATGGGTTTCGGCTGACAGCCGGGGGCATCCTCCGGCTGTTTCTTTTCCTCCTTGCTTTGCAGCCGGAGCAGTCTCTCCAACGCCAGCCGAACCCTCCTCCCGAGGTATCCGGGGCACGGATGCCAGAACTCGGAGGAGCAATGCTAGCCCAGGTAACACCCGCCCATAGTCCCTCGAGGCCCTACGGCACCAAGCCCCGGAAGCTGGTCATGGTCAGCAACCGCGGGCCCATCGAGCACATATTCGACGACTCTGGACGAATCCGCCGGCGCGACGCGGCTGGCGGCGTAGCGACGGCGCTTGCGAGCGTCGCACGACAGCAACCCGTTACCTGGATCGCCTCGGCCGGCAGCGAAGCCGACAAGACGGTCGCCATTCTTGGCCAGCGATCTCAAATCGGACGCGACAGCGATCTTCGCCTCGTCCACCTGGACGAAAAGGCCTACCAGACTTACTACGAATCGTTCTGCAACCCGATCCTCTGGTTCGTCCAGCACTCGATTGGGCACCTGCTGACCTCGCGCGACCTTTCGACGCTGGCGCTCGATTCCTGGCACGATGGTTACGTGCCGATCAACCAGGCGTTCGCCGACGCGGTCGCGGACGAGATCGACGGCGACGGCAGCGACACCCAGGTCATGCTGCACGACTACCACCTCTACCTGGCGCCACGCCTGATCCGCGCCGCCAAGCCTCGCGCCGCGCTACAGCACTTCGTGCATATCCCCTGGCCGGGCCCGACCGCCTGGAGCCAGCTGCCCGATACGCTGGTGCGCCGCATCTGCGCCGGCCTGCTGGCCAACGACAGCATCGTCTTCCAGACCGAGGCCTCGGTTGCCGGTTTCCTGGCGACCTGCCGCGCCTACCTGGGCGACCGCGCCAGGGTGCTCGAGCGACAGGGCGAGGTCGAGTACCTGGGTCAGACGACGTTCGTATGGTCCAATCCGGTCTCGCTCGACAGCTCGGAGCTGACCTCGCTGCGCGCCCAGCCGACGCTGGAGCAGTACCGCCTGGCGCTCGAAGCGCCCGAAGACATGAAGACGATCGTGCGCGTCGACCGGCTCGACCCGAGCAAGAACATCGCCGACGGCTTCGAGGCCTTCGACCTGCTGCTGCAGCGCGACCCGCGTCTGCGTGGCCACGTGCGCTTCCTTGCGTTCCTCGTACCGTCGCGAGGCGGCATCGAGGAGTACGCGGGCTACAAGCGGCGCGTCTTCAACCTGGTCGACGCGATCAACCACAAGTACGGCACGCCAGACTGGACGCCGATCCAGGTATTCCATGAGCATAACCGCGTGCAGGCGCTGGCCGGTCTGACTCTGTACGACGTCTTGCTGGTCAACTCCGTCGCCGACGGGATGAACCTCGTCGCCAAGGAGGGGCCGGTGCTCAACGAGGTCGATGGCGTGCTGGCGCTGTCGGTCACGGCCGGCGCGTACGACGAGCTGCGCTTCGGCGCGCTGCCGGTCAACCCGTTCGACATCGTCGACACGGCCGAGACGCTGGAGAAGGCGCTGGCGATGCCGTGCAAGGAGCGTCAGCGGCGCGCCGCAGCTCTGCGCGACGCGATCGCGGCGCACCAGACGAGTGACTGGCTGAAGCACCAGCTGCGCGACCTCTCGATCTCGCACCACATGAAGCAGATCGAGTCGAGCAGCGTGGCGTAACGCGACAACGACACCAGACTTTCACGGTGTGACGTGGCGAATCGGCGGCCTGCCCGCCGATTCGTCACGTCTGCCGCCTGACTGTCCATAAGTTGTAAATGAGACGGGCCTGCGATACAGTCGAGCCGGCGGGTGAGGGGCAGCTTGTGCTCTCCAGGCTCCTGCGTTTCGCGGTGTTCGTGCCGCTCGCGGCGCTGCTGCTCGGCGCCTGCACCGACGTTCCGGACGAGCCGCGGTCGACGCCGACGCTGACGAGTTCGCCAACTCAGGGTGTGAAGGTCGAGCCGCTGCGAACGGCATCGCCCGGCGCTACGCCGACGCCGACACCGCGTCCGCGAGTTACCGTGGCGCCGTCGCCGTTCAAGGCTCCGTCCGGCACTACGGGCCTCATCGATCTGATCCCGGGTCCCGTCGGGTTTTCCGATGCCTGCCTCGACGGCAGTGACGACGATACCGGCCGTATCACTTCGAACACGGTCGACGACGCCGACGAGCCGCAGCCGTACAAACCGATCGCGTTCAGCGAGGACGCCGGGCTGCAGAAGGCGCTCGACGACGCGCTGGGCGACGAGTCGGGCGACTACGCCTACGTGGTCAAGGACCTGACGACCGGAGTCGGCGCGACGCACAACGCCGACAAGGTGTTCAACTCCGCCAGTGTGTTCAAGCTCTGGGTGATGTACGAGGTGTTCCACCAGGAGTCGCTGGGCCTGATCAAGTGGAACGACGAGCTGGTCGTGACGCCGTACTACGACGCCTTCGCCCTGTCGCCGCGGCGCACCCAGCTGTGCCAGCAGCTCACGGTAGCCGACACGATGGACGCGATGCTCTCGATCTCGGACAACGCCGCGGCCGTGCTGCTGCAGGACCTCGTGGGCTCCGGCAACGTGAACCGCGCCATCGACGCGCTGGGCGTGCGCGACAGCGGTTTATTCGAAGACGGACTGCCGCTCACCGCGTCCGACGTTTCGCTGTTGCTGGAGGCGATCGGCCGCGGCCAGGCGATCAGCCCACCCGCGAGCGCCGAGATGCTGTGGCTCATGTCGCGCGAGGGCATCGACAACGGCCTCGTCGACGGCGTGCCGGTCGGAACGCTGGTGGCGCACAAGACCGGCAACTGGTCCGACGCCACCCACGACGTCGGCATCGTCTACGGCCCCAGGGGCCCGTATCTGTTTGTAGCGCTCTCGGACACGGACCACGAGACGTCGGTGATCAAGGCGCTGTCGCAGGCAGCGTGGGGCTTCTACAGCAAGTAGCTGTTGGCGATTGGCTGTTGGCTTCTGGCTAATGGCCAACTGCTAATCGCCAACGGCTGCCTCAGCCCCAGACCTTGCGCGCTACCTCGACGACGCGGCGTAGCTTCGCCGACTGCTCTTCGGGCGTGATCGGGTTGCCGGCGCCGGCCGAGGCGAAGCCGCACTGCGTGCTCAGCGCCAGGTTCTCCAGCGGGACGAAGCGCGCGGCCTCGCGGATGCGCTGCTCGATCAGGGCAGCGTCTTCGAGGTCGCCCTCCTTGGTCGTGAGCAGGCCGAGCACGACGTTGGTGCCGGGCAGGACGTGCTGCAGCGGGCTGAAGTCGCCGGCGCGCGGCGTGTCGTACTCCAGCAGCAGCGTGTCGTAGTTGCCGAGGCGCTTGAACATCGGCTCGGCGAAGGCGTCGTAGCCACCGGCGGCCGACCAGGTGCCGTTGGGACCGTTGCCGCGACAGACGTGCAGGGCGCGCGTCACGCCGGTGATGCCCTTGAACAGCGAGTTGTCGATCTCGGCGTCGCCGATCAGCTCCGCGTCGAGGTCGTGGCCGTCGGCCTCCATGACCGAGCGCACTTCGGGATCGGGGTAGCTCTGACCGTAGTTCGGCGCGTCCATCTGGATGTAGTCGCAGCCCATGGCGATCAGCGGCTCGACGACGTGGGCGCGGATGAAATCGCGTACGGCGACGAGGAAGTCGTCGACCGTCTTGTAGGCGCCGCTCGACTGCGCTTCGTCCCAGAAGATGCGGTGGTAGCTGGGCGACGGGAACGTGTACTTCTTGCGCTTCGCGGTGTGCGCCTTTAGGAAGCCGTACTCGTCCAGGACGATGTCCCGCTGGAGGCTGAGCGGCTGCGTGACGACGCTCCAGGCTCGCAGCGTCATCTCGCGGCGTTCGCCCTGGTTGTTGCGCCAGAACGCGAACCAGCTCGGCGGCGGGATGTCGCGCATCTCGAGACCCTTCATCGGCGCCACGAAGGCTTTATCGCTGGTCACGTCGACCGAGGCGATCCAGTTCGTGCGTCGCCCCTCGCCGTCGGAGACGACGTCGACGCCGGCTGCTTCCTGAATCGCGATGTCCTCGCGGATGACGCGGTCCTCGACGGCGTGCAGCGCGGCCTTGTCGATCTTGCCGTCTCGAAACGCCTGTCGAGCCTCTTGTAGATAAGGAGGCCTTAACAGGCTGCCGACCACGTCTGCGCGCGCAACTTCCGCCATAACCGACCTCCGTCTAAGAGAAAGAGCCACCGCGTCTCGATGGCGGTGCGCTGGTCACGATAGCAGAAGTAACGTTGGGAAACCCCTATCCCTCAAACGCAAAGACGCCGCCGAGTCTCCCCGGCGGCGTCTTGATTCGTGATTACTTCGCGGCGGTTAGCCGGCGCCACCTCCGCCGACCGAGGCTTCGACGGCGATGGCTTCGTGCACGCGCTTCCACATCGGGTCGTCCTTCGTGCCGAGGCGCCGCCAGTCCTCGCCGACATCGAGCACCTTCTCGGCGCCGCGAATCTCGCTGTAGGGCAGCGCCGGGTCGGTGCAGGGCGGCTCGATGCCGTTCGCGAGGTCCTTCGCGGCCTTGAGGAGGATCTTGCGCATGGTGATGATCGACTTGTCGGTCGTGCCGAGATGCTCCTGCGACCGGTCCCAGATCTTGCCGGGCGATTCTGTGACCATGAGGTCCTGGCTGCCGAAGTCCGAGACGCCGGAGAAGAACGGGCTGGTCTTGTAGTCGCGGTCGACCTGGTAGTCGTTCTCGGGTAGCCACTGGCGGGCGGCACCGAGGCTGCGCAGGCGGTTCGTGGCGCCGCGGCGGTTCGTGTAGGGCGTGTTGTCGAACAGGCCCTTGCCCTCGATTCCGGCGAAGCGCGCCGCCAGGATGTCGGCCTCCTTCGGGTCCTTCTGGTAGAAGAAGAAGTAGCAGTGCTCGTCGTCGATCGGGGCGCAGAGGCCGCCGCCGTTGACGTATGGGATGTTCGCGACAACCGAGGTGTAGGGAATCGCCCAGGCCGTGACCCGGACGTGGGTGTTGCCGTTCGGCGTCTCGCGGATGCCGGCGTACTTGTAGCCGTACCAGTTTTCCTCGACCTCGAGCTTCGGGGCGCGGCTGTGGGCCCAGATCTTGATCGACATGTCGAACGACGGGTAGGAGCCGGGCTTGTCGGTTCCGTCGTCGGGGTAGTCCAGGGCGCCGTTGAATTGATGCAGCCAGGAGATGTGCGACGTGTCGAGGTTGCCCTCCATGCGCTGCACCCAGTTGCAGTAGCCGATGCTCTTGAAGGCCTGCCACTTCTCACGCGGCACGCTCTCGGAGCCGAAGTCGCGAAAGCCGGTCATCTTCTCGGCCGGGCCCATGTAGGTCCAGACAATGCCGGCCGACTCGTGCGTCGGGTAGGCCTGGACCCGGACCTTGTTCTTGAAGTTGCTCTCGGCGGGCTCGGACGGCATGTCGGTGCAGGCGCCCGAGGTGTCGAACTTCCAGCCGTGGTAGACGCAGCGCAGGCCGGCCTCTTCGTTGCGGCCGAAGAACAACGAGGCGCCTCGGTGCGGGCAGGCGTTGGCTACGAGCCCGACCTTGCCCTCGGTGTCGCGAAACGCAATCAGGTCCTCGCCGAGCAGTCGCACGCGCACCGGTGGGCTGTCCGGCTCCGGCACCTCGGATGAGAGCAGTGCTGGCGTCCAGTATCGGCGCAGCAGGTTGCCCATCATGGTTCCGGGGCCTACGCGAGTAAGGATCTCGTTGTCTTCTTTGGTCAGCATGCGCCTGCTCCTCCCTTGGTCACGTCGTCAAGGCTCTAATCATATTCCTTTCGTCTATCGTGTGCGCGCTCTCGTCCAGTCAGGATGGGATAGCCTCCGGACCAGATTCCGGCAAGCCGGATGCTGCGTGTACAATTGACGGGCACAAAGCTTTCGGGGCGATTAGCTCAGCTGGCAGAGCGCTTCCTTCACACGGAAGAGGTCACAGGTTCAAGTCCTGTATCGCCCACCACTACTTCGCTGGCTCAGCGTCCTCGACCTCGCTGCATCTCGACTCTCTCGTGCACTGCACGCTGGCGATTACCCGGAGCGTCGCGATTCTGTGACGGGCGATGCTCGCGTGGTAATTCGATGTGACCGTGAGACGGGCTCGCGGCGGCTGTGAGCGTCTAGTCCGAGGCGAGCCGGCGGCCAGCATGCCTGTCGAGGCAGGGTGAGATTCTTTGTCGCACGAGCGGTTTCCGTTGGAATGAGGCCGTGCCGGGCCGGGTACCTCCAGCACACCGAAGCATGTTGGTGCTGAAGATGTGGTGCCTCAGGTGCGTGCAGGCTAGAATCAGTGAGCCGAACGAGGGGGAGGCTCCGACAACGATAGACCAACGCTCGAGTGGCCTCATTAGGCTGGCATCAGCATCAGCAGTCCTCTTCGCTACCTTTCTTATCGTTCAGCAACTGACGTACCGAATCGTCGGCGCCGACATCTACACGGAGACCGCCTGGGCTCAGACGTTCGCCAGAATCGTCAGTCATAAGGAGATTTACGAGATCAGCGGCGCCTCTGGCGTATTCGCCGCGGGCTTCTCGCTGCCAATCATCCTGGGATTCGCATTCGCTGTCGACGAAGACGACCGGCCCTACGTGATTCTCGCGGCGATGTTCTTGATCGTGAGCACGTGTGTTACAGCGGCGGCGTTCGGCCAGTACGGCAACCTGGTGGGAACGTCTTTCGACTACGTGAACCACCTGGCGCCGCCGGCCGTGATCATCGAGATCGGCGACACCATGGGGGATGAGTACGAGATCCTGCAGTACGCCGCGCTTGTATCGTTCGGCGTCGGCCTGCTCATCCTCGCGTATCCAATCTGGCGCTCGGCGGCGTTTCCGAAACCGCTTGCGGCGCTGAACGTCGTAATCGCAATCGCCTGCTTCTTCCCGACGCCGATCCCGGCCCTGATGCTCGGCAGCCGCCTGATCTGGGGCCTGAGCACCGCCGTCGCGCTGCATCGAACCGTGCCAGAGGCTGTTGTCGTGCAGCCCGCGCTCGTTTCGGCCGACGAGCCGCCCGGGGGACCCTGAGGCCACTCAGGCGTTGTAGCCCGACAGACGCAACGAGAAAGAGAAACGCCCCGAGGACCTCTCGGGACGTTTGATATTTGGTTCGTCGTTGTTTGTTTGAGTCTCGGCCGGCTCCCGGTTCGTACCAGGTTACTCGAATCGAGTAGGCCGCCCATTACGGGCTGAGGTCCCGGCTTTGGTCACGGCTGCCGGTTAGCGAGTCGAGACTTGAAGCGCCTTCACAGCGCCTTGCATCTCAACCTGCCAGACCATGAAGAGCACTCTGGTGTTGGTGAAGTACCCCTTCATTTGTGTTACCTCCGACACCCTTAGATTAGAGCACCGGCGCCAGGTTGGGCAGAGCCGCCACGCCCTTCGTTCGACGGACGGACAGCCCTTGACAGGGTTGGAGAGTCGTATGCGGGCCGGCGTCTGTCTAGGTGCGACCCGCCGTGTAGTCTTCGCGGGCCTTGTCCAGCGCCGCCTGGCGTACGGTGCGCAGATGCGCCAGCTTCGCCGAGGCGTCTGCCTTCGACGCCATGATGCCCTCGAGGCTGCCCTGGAAGTGCGGCATGACGTAGCGCGCCAGCAGCTCGTAGCTATGGTGCAGGTGCTCGGCGTTCGCCCAGTCGACGGCCTGGACCATGAGCCCGCCGAAGCCGCCGGTGTAGTGCTGTAGCTCTTCGATCTTCTCGATCAGGTCGTCGGGTGTGCCGACGCACCAGGCGCCCGACGTTACGAGATGCTCGGCGACCTCGTCGACGCCGAAGTCGGTCGGTTGCGCGGAGCCTGTGGTGCCTTCGCTGTACTCCTTGCGGTAGCGTCCGCCGCGATGCTGCATCTGACGCAGCGCCTCGTCGCGGGTCTCCGCCAGGTGGACGTGCAGCACGACGCGCCACTCGCCGCGGTCCATGACGTTGCCGTGCTTGTCGGCGGTGTCTTCGGCGATGCTCCAGAACTCGGCCAATGCCGTGGCGTCGCGGCCGCGCGGCACGTCCATGGTCAGCACGCCGGCGCCGACCTCGCCCGCCGCGACCATGCCAGCGGGCGAAGTCACGGCCGCGACGGCGACGGGCATGTGCGGCTGCGTGAACGGCCTCAACTGCAGACGCGCCTCGCGCAGGGTGAACCAGTCGCTCTCGTAGGTGAACGGCTCCGGGTCTCTGAACAGGCGCATGATCACCTTCAGCGCCTCGTTCATACGCGGCCGCTGCAGATTGGGGTCGATGCCGAGCATCAGGGCGTCGGTCGGTAGAGCGCCGGGGCCGACGCCGAACATGACGCGACCGCGCGTGATGTGGTCGAGCAGCACCATACGGTCCGCGACCATCAGCGGGTGGTGGTAGGGCAGCGAGACGACGCCGGTGCCGAGCTTGATGTGCTTCGTGCGCGCGGCGGCGGCAGCGATGAACACCTCCGGCGACGCGATCGTCTCCCAGCCGGCGCTGTGGTGCTCGCCGACCCAGGCCTCGTCGTAGCCCAGCGCGTCAAGCTTCTCGATCAGCTCGAAGTCGCGCTCGATCGCCAGCGTTGGGTTCTCGCCCACGGGGTGGAATGGCGCCATAAAGATGCCGAACTTCATGCGACCGGGCCTGTACATGGTTGCGCCTCGCTGCTTGGGACTCGTGTTGCGAGGCTACTCCCGCTGTGAGGCAACAGGCAACAAGCAACCGGCAACACCGTGTCGTCAGCCTTCGATTAGCTCCCGTGCGCGGGCGAATACGGCGTCGAACATCTCCCGCGTCAGACGTCCTGTGAACGTGTTCTGCTGGCTCGGGTGGTAGGAGCACAGCACGGTTCGTCCGTCGTCGAGCGCCGTCTCGGCGCCGTGGCCGAAACGCGGCTTCGGGCGTAGCTTGAGCAGCCGCGCCAGGTTGTCGTAAGCGAAGGAGCCGAGGCAGACGAAGACGCGCGTCTTGTCGAGGAGCGCAAGCTCACGCGACAGGAAGGGCAGGCAGGTGTCGCGCTCTTCGGTCGAAGGCTTGTTGTCAGGCGGTGCGCAGCGCACGACGGCCGTAACGTAGGCGTCGCGCAACTCGAGCCCGTCATCGCGTGAAATGCTCGTCGGCTGATTGGCGAAGCCGGCGCCATGCATTGCCCCGTAGAGCCAGTCGCCTGAGCGATCGCCGGTGAACACGCGCCCGGTGCGATTGCCTCCGTGCGCGGCCGGCGCCAGCCCCACGACGACGAGCCGTGCCTCCGGGTCGCCGAAGCCGGGCACGGGGCGCCCCCAGTAGTCCCAGTCGCGGAACGACGCGCGCTTCGTTTCCGCGACCTTCTCGCGCCAGGCGACGAGCCGCGGGCACTTACGGCAGTCGACGATCTCGTGGGTCAGAGAGGCCAGCGTTTCGCTCATGCAGCCCATCTTTGGCCCGCAGGCGCCGCGAGTTCAAGCGGGACGAGAATAGAGTGCAGAGTGCAGAGTGCAGAGGCAGAGTGCAGAAACGCGAAGCGTCCCGAACGAGACGGTCCGACCGTCTGTATTCTGAACCCTGCCCTCTGCACTCCGGCGCCGTCCGGGGCGTGATCGAAGCGGTGTCGCTGATGTACACTTGTATTCCGCGCCGAAGTGGCGGAACGGCAGACGCGCTACGTTCAGGGCGTAGTGAGCATTAGCTCGTGTGGGTTCAAATCCCACCTTCGGCACCATTGATGCGCTGGTAGCTCAGCGGATAGAGCGCAGCCCTGCGGAGGCTGAGGCCGTGGGTTCGAGTCCCACTCAGCGCGCCATGAGCACTCAACGAGCCGCCTCGATTTCGAGGCGGCTCGTTTCGTTCTCGCCCGTTGGCTGTTGGCATTTGGCTGTTGGCAGATTGGCTAGATTGCCGTGGCGCCCAACAGCCAATTGCTAATAGCCAATGGCCAACTGCTAACGGCTTCCTGTGACGACGACCCAGTAGTACTGATACGTGCTGCCCGGCTGGCTGAAGAAGCCGACGCCCGCCTCGTTTGCTGTGTCGTCGAGCAGGATGGCGGCGTGCGCCGGGCTGGCGAGCAGCGCGTCGATCGTCTGCGAGGCGCCTCGATGCGCCGGCGAACAGCGCTTCGCCGCGGTAGTGACCCTTGTAGCCGGCCGCTGTGAGGCGCGACTGCGGCGACGAGCCGTCCGGGGCGTAGTGGCCGAAGAAGTCGTTCACGCCCATGTACTGCGCGTAAGCGGCGGCGTCGTTGGCCATCGCCGGGTTCAGCTCGAGCGCGGCCAAGCCGCGGGCGGCGCGCTGCTGGTTGATCAGGTCGAGCGCCTGCGCGGCGAGGTCGCCGCCGGGCTGAGGTGGCGTCGTTTCCGAGGGCGCAGGTGTTGGCGTGGCTACCGTCGTTGCGCCGGGCGGTGGCGTGTTCGTGGCTGCAGGCGTGTCTTTGGCAGTAAGGGTCGTGGTCGCCGTAGCGCTGCTCGCGACCAGTGCCGCTGCCGTCCCGTCCGGCGTCGTCTCGATCAGCGGGCCGCGCGTCGCGAGCGGCAACGGCGTAACGTCAGGGACGAAAGTCGCGTCGAGACTGAGGCTGACCGATGGGTTGTCGGCGCGCTGAGAGCTCTCGGTGCTGCCGCCGAGGCTGCTCAGCGGCTGCTCGGCAGCAACGGCGGTCGCGGTCTGGTCTGCAGACGAGATCGGTATCGCGCAGGCCAGAGCCAGCACCGAACAGGCAGCGAGAGGCAGAAATAAGAGACGCTTCATAGCAAAACGCCCCTTAGCAGAAGCGTTTGCCTACTCTAACGACGCTTTAAATTGGCGTCAATTTCTCGCACCCGCCTGGTTAGAGCTTTAGCGCCAGGATCTCGCGACTGATTTCGAGGCCTTTAACGTGGATGCGAACGTCCATCACGCGCACCTTGGTACTGCGACCACCGGATTCGATGACGACTTCGTCGCCTTTTTCGAACCGGTAATCGGTGTCAAAGCTGATCAGCAGAGCCGCCTTACGCGGAGAGAACGGGTCAGACTCGAAAAACTCTGTCTTCATGCCAGCATTTTAACGGGGCGATCGCGGTGATGCGATTTTCCGGCATCGAGAACGCGGCTCATTCGTAGCGCAGGGCTTCGGCGATCGGGATGCGCGCGGCCTGACGAGACGGGATCACCGTCATGATCAGCGCGAAGCCAAACGCCAGCCCTGCAATTAACAGCACCTGCGGCCACGGTATGGCGAAGCTCGTGACACCCTGGTTGGCGAACTGAGTCGTGATTAGCTGTCGCGCCAGGATCAGAGCGAACAGGATGCCGCTGACCACCCCCATGAAGGCGATGAACGCCGACTCGATCAGGAACGTCAGGCCGATCATGTTGCGCGTGTAGCCGATGGCTCTCAGCATGCCGATCTGCTGCCGGCGCTCTACGACGGTGCGGAAGGCGATAACGCCAACCGCGGCGACGCCGACGAACAGACCGAGGCCCATGAAGCCCTGCATCAGGTAGAAGAAGGCGTTGAAGGTCGAGGTCTGGTCCTGCAGCACCTTCTTCAGCGAGTCGGCCTGGGCGCCGGTCGTTAGCAGCGACGCCTCGATCTGGCGCGCGGCCTCGACATTGTCGGTGCCGGGCTTCGTCTTGACGTAGAAGCGCCGCGCGTCCGGCGTGCCGAACACGCTGTTGAACACGGACGGCTGGACCTCGAGGCCGATGTAGTTAGCGCTGGCGCCCATCTCGATGATGCCGATGACTTTGACATCGGCTGTAGCGTGCGTCGTGGCGTCGACGATGCGGATCGTTATCGGCTGGAAGCTGGTTGCATCCGCGGCGATTCCGCTGATGAAGGTACCGGAGCCGAAGCCGCCGTTGCCGGCAAGCGCATTGGCATCGACCACCGCCAGCGTCGGGTCGTTCGCCATGGCCTGCCAGACGTCCTTGTCGCTGTTGTAGCCGGCGGCGCGGGCCTGGAACGTGATGCCGTTGTTGGTGATAAACGACTGGTCGACGCCGTCCGTCAGGTACTTGGTGAAGCTAGTGTCCAGGTTGCCGTTGGGGTCGCACGGCGTCTCCGGCGTCACCTGGCACAGGTAGGAGTTGCGCCGCGTCTTGATCTCCGCCACACCGACAGCCTCGATGTCGTTGGCCGCGGGTGAGTTCGCCGCCTGCAGCTTGGCCTGGAGGTCGCCGATCGGGCTCGTCGGGTTCTCGTCGACCGAGACGTCCCAGCCGCCGAGAGCGCGGTCGCTGAGGAACAGCCGGTCGAAGTTGTAGTTCATTGAAGACATGACGGTGAGCGCGAAGATCACGAGACAGAACATCGCCATCGTCATGCCGGTGCGCATCTTGTTAGCTAGCGGGTAGGCGACCGCCATCTTGATCGACGGCAGCAGCGCCCCGAGCCCGCTACCCAGCCTCGTGATCGGCCCGAGGATCAGGTCGGAGTTGTAGACGACGAGGAAGGTCGCGGCCAGCGTCACCATAACGCCGCTGAGGAAGAACATCTCGATGCCGCCGTTGGTCTTGCCGAAAACCTTCTCGATCAGACCAACGCTGAAGTCGAGCTCCCAGATGTAGATCAGGTAGAGGGCGAGCAGCGTATAGCTCAGGCGCTCGTTGGCGCCGAACGAGCGCAGGATCAGCGCCAGTCCCAGCGGCGACAGCGAGAGCCCGAACAGCAGCAGGAAGGACGAGTGCGAGTTCGTCCCGACGAAGATGCCGAGCACCGCGAGCCCGACGCCGAGCAGCAGCGGCCCGAGCTGGAAGGTACGGAAGAACGCGATCGCCAGCGTGGCCGGTAGCACCAGCATCATGCCGAGCCAGGCGCCGACGCGCATCACGATCGGCATTTGCTTCTGCACCCAGACATAGCTGAACAGCGTCGCGGCGAGCAGCAAGACGCCGATGAGGAGCAGCGGCAGAGCCTTGGCTCCGAACGCTGCCAGGACGAACGCCAGGAACGCTACGCCGCGGCGCTTCCAGCCACCGCGGTCGGTCGGCTGGAAGAAGAGGTCTCGCAGGGTGGGGAAGAAGCCGTGCGTGCCCCAGTGCGGCTTCTCAGCCGGTGGCTCCGGGATGTCGCGGATGGCGCGCACGATGTTGATCAGGCTGATGCGCCAGGAGGAGAACGTCACGGTGAGGAAGGTCAGCACCACGCCGAGCGAGTACGAGATCACGAGGCTGCGCACGGTCACATGGGGCGTAATGTCGAGGTTGGCGCTCGAGAAGATCGAGGCCATGACCTTGCTGATTACGAAGGCGACAACCACGCCGATCGCGGTCCCGACCATCGCCGAGAGCACGTTGTAGGCCATGCCTTCGGAGAGGAAGGTCTGCACCAGGTCGAAGCGCTTGGTGCCCACGGCGCGCGCCATGCCCATCTCCGATTTACGCTCGGCGGCGAGCATCACGAAGATCATGAAGATCAGCAGCACGCCGGCGCCGATTGAGAACAGGCCGAGGACCAGGAAGAAAGTCGTGAAGATGCTCGCGGCCGAGTTGGCGATCTTGACGCCGTCGGTCTTGATCTTCTGTTGGGTTAGCGGTGTGCCGGTCGTGTGCGCGCTCAGCCAGGTATCGATCTCGTTTTCGACTGCAGGTGCGTCGTTCAGGCCGCCCCGGCTATCGCCCTTGTTCGAGACGACGAGCTCTGTGATGTTGTTCGGCTGACTGAAGAACGACTGCGCCACGCTCAGCGGTACTACGGCGCCTGAGCGGCCGGTCGAGACGCCGCCGGCGCCGGCCAGCCGCTTGTCTTCGACGATGCCCTTCACCTTGAAGACCTGAGAGGCCTTGCCGGTGAACAACGTGATGCTGTCGCCGGTCTTCACGTCGAGGTCGTCGGCGCCGCTCTGAGTGATGTAGAACTCGTCCGGCGCCAGGTCGGTTACGTGTACTACGCCGCCGTTGACCAGCTTGATGTCGCTCAGGTTGGCGGCGCCTTGCGGGTCCAGGCCGAGGAGGTTGAACACCGGCGAGCTGAGCTTCTGGTCCAGGTTCACTGCCACCGCGACGTTGGCGAACGCGGGAATCACGGCATCGACGCGCGGGTCGTTCGAAAGCTGGTCGGCGAGAGGCGCGACCTGCGCCTGCGGATATGGTGTTTCGTTGGTAACGGCGACACCTTCGTCGCCAAGGCCGCCGGCGTTGGTTCCGGCAACAACGGCCTCGTCCATGGAGCCGAGGACGCGGTAGACCTCGCTGGTGACGCTGCGGTTCACGGTGTCGCCGGTAGTGAATGCGGCCGAGATGATTACGGTGCTGAGCATGAGGCCGAGCACGATTAGCGTGGTCTGGGCGCGGCGCCGCGGGATGTTGCGCAGGCCCATCTTGAACATGATGCGATTGCTCAGCGCCACGAAGACGATGCTGCCCAGCGAGATCGCGAGCAGGACCACCAGCACGACCATGATCAGGTTCATCGAGACGCCGAAGATCTCGTTCATGTTGGGGTTCCTATCCGACGGTAGCCCGGCCGGCGCGCTCGCGACCGCGATCCGTGGCGGATTCCTCGACGATCTCGCCGTCGAGCATGTTGATGATGCGGTTCGTGGCCTGGGCGATGTGCAGGTCGTGCGTCACGACAACGAACGTCTGCTTGTTCGTCTCGTTGAGGCCAACGATCAGCTCCATGATCTCGTCCGCGTTCTTGGAGTCGAGGTCGCCGGTGGGCTCGTCTGCCCAGACGATCGCGGGTTCGTTGACCAGGGCGCGGGCGATGGTGACGCGCTGTCGTTGACCACCCGAGAGCTGTGCGGGCTTGTGGCCGGCCCAGTCGGCCAGGTGGACCAGCTCCAGGGCGCGTTGGGCGCGCTCGCGCGCTTCCCTGGCCGGCACGCCGCTGACCAGCAGCGGCAGCTCGACGTTTTCGACCGAGCTGAGCACCGGCAGCAGGTTGTAAAACTGGAACACGAAGCCCATGTTGCGGGCGCGGTAGTTCGACTTCTCGTTGTCGGACATCCCGGAGATGTCGACACCGTCGACGCGTACGACGCCGGCATCGATCGAATCGAGGCCGCTGAGGCAATTGAGCAGCGTCGTTTTGCCGCAACCGGACGGGCCCATGATCGCCATCATGTCGCCCTTCGGCACGGCGAGAGAGAGGCCGCGCAGCGCCTGCACGCTGCCGCCGTCGGTCTGATACGTCTTGACGACCTCCACCGCCTCGACGGCGTAGATGGAGCCGGTCTGGTTATTCGAGTTCATCGACACATCCTCGGGAGCGGGTTCGTACGATACCTAGATAATCGAGGTAAGAACGGACTGCTGTCAATCCGAGCTCGCCTGTAAAAAAGCGAACGCTCCCTCATTTATATTTCCTGCTCCTCGTGTGGTCAATCGCGCCCAGCATTAAATATCCATCAAGGTTAGGCGTCTGCGCAGGCCCCGTCTGCATACTTCGCGTTAAATCATCACCCTCCCGCCGGATACGTCGAGCGTTACGCCGGTGATCCACGACGAGCTACTCGAGGCCAGGAACAGAGTCGCTTCGCCGACGTCCTCCGGCGTACCGATTCGCCCCAGGGGATGCATTTGCGCCACCTGGCGCTGCACGTCCGGCGGCATCAGGTGCCGGTTCATGTCCGTTAGAACCGAAGACGGGGCAACGCAGTTGGCGCGCACACCCTGTCCGGCGACCTCGTTGGCGAGGTGGCGTGTGAACATGACGATGCCGGCCTTCGCGGCGCCGTAGGCAATCGATGCGCGCGACGGTAGGCGTCCCGATGTCGATGCCATGGTCACGATTGAGCCTCCTCTGCGGTCGAGCATCCCAGGCAGGAACGTCCGCACCGTCAGATAAGTAGACGTCAGGTTGGCGTCTATGGTTCCACACCAGCGATCTTCGTCCAGGTCGCGTGTCGGCACCGGCTCGCCCTGGCCGCCGGCGAAGGCGATGAGGATGTCGATGGGTCCCAGTTCAGACTCGGCACGATTGCGCATGCGCTCCAGGGTGCCGCCATCGGTACAGTCGGCAGCGACGCCGAGCGCCTCGCCGCCGTCGCTGTGAATCGAGTCGACGACGCGGTCGATCTTCTCCTGGTTGCGGCCGTTGATTACGAGGCGCGCGCCGTTAGCGGCGAACAGGCGCGCCGTGGCGGCACCGATGCCGCCGGAGCCGCCGGTGACCAGAGTCACTTTGCCCGCGAGATCGGGATAGGTTGCGTGTGCAGTAGCCATGTTCTACCTCCTTGCCTCCGAGGTTCATTGCGCATGAGCGGGCACAAAAGCGAGAGCAGCGCGGAAGCCGCGGGCCTCACTTCCTCAGCAGGTCGCGCAGACGCTCGTAGTCCGCTTCCGTTATCTCTCCGCGCGCGAGGCGGCGTCGCAGGATCGATTCCTCATCGTCGTGCCGGCCGTAGTTTGTCCAGGGCCGCCACCAGAACAGCTTGATCACGAGTAGCAGGAACAGCAGTCCGAAAAACAGCAAGAAGAAGCCTCCTCCCCACCACCAGTGGCCTCCGTCGTGGGCCCAGAGCAAAGCCAGCTCGATCATCCGATCTACCTCCCGGGCGCAGTTATTGGCGCCGCGATTTCGCTGAGTTGCAGCGCGGCGAGCTTCCACCCGCCGTCCTGCGCTACGTAAACCTGGGTGCAACGGCAGGTCGCGCCGACGCTCTGACCCTGGTACGAGCCGCGATTGGTCTGCACGCCGAGCACGATCGCAGTGTCGCCGTAGGTGCGCGACGTCACGTCGGTGAAGTCGAATGCCTCGTTGCGGAAGCTGCCGGAGCGAAAGCGATCGACCCAGTTCTGTTTGTCGAGCTGGAAACCGCGCGGCCCGACGGCGGAGAAGTCGTCTGTCAGCATCGATTCGAGGGCTGCGGCGTCGGCGCCGCGTTCGGCGGCAGTCCAGCGCTGGATGATGGCGTTGATGTTCTGCATGGTCGGAAGACCTCCTTTAGGATTTCTTCATACAGACTGTATGATTAAATAAATCATGTCAAGAGCCGCTGCTAGAATCCACACGAAATGAGCCCGCGCGCCTACAAGCTCGGTCTACGCAAGGTCGCGACGGACGAAACGCGCGCCAGGATCATCGAAGCGGCGCGGCGGCTGCTGGCGTCGCCAGGCGATAGCGGGCGCTTCAGCATCGAGGCCGTGGCGCGCGAGGCCGGCGTCGCCCGCATGACGGTGTATTACCAGTTCGGCTCGCGACTCGGCCTGCTCGAGGCGATTTACGACGATCTGGCGTCCCGAGGGCTGATGAACTACCTGCCGAACGCCTTCCAGCAGCCGGATCCGGTGAGCGCCTTCCTGGCCGTGGTCGATTCCTTCGCGCGCTTCTGGGCCTCTGATCGTGTGGTCATGCGACGCCTGCGCGCCCTGGCGCTGCTCGATCCCGAGGTCGAGAAGGGCATTCGCGAGCGCGACGAGTGGCGGCGCGGCCATTTCCGCAACGCAATCACGCGCATCGCCGGCGGGCGCACGCAAGAAAACGAGAAGATGCTCGACGAGCTGGTCGATCTCGTTTACACCGTGACGAGCTTCGAGAGCTACGACTCGCTCGCCGCCACTAACCGTAGCGAGGACGAGACCGCAGATCTGATCCGTCAGCTCGTGCTCGCCGTGTTCCAGCGCTGCGGAGTCGCGCTCGCGGACTGATATACAGTCGACACCCAAGCCACGCCGATGCGACTTCTGCCGCTACGAAGAGCATTTCACAATGCTATCGTGAGCCTTAGAAGGAGACCGACGTGAACGACAAACCATTCCTCAGCGACATCGAAGAGATCCGCCGGCGCGCAAACCAGAACATCGACCAGGGTGCAGTTACATCTGGTTACGGTCGTGACCTCAACCAGGCGCTGAAGACGCTGAACCAGGTGCTCGCCTCCGAGCTCGTCTGTGTGCTGCGCTACAAGCATCATTACTACATGGCGAAGGGTATTCACGCTGATCCCGTCGCGCAGGAGTTCCTGCAGCACGCCACCGATGAGCAGCTCCACGCCGATATGGTGTCGATGCGCATCACCCAGCTCGGCGGCGACCCGGACCTGAACCCGCAGGGCATGCTGACGCGGGCTGTCTCGACCTACGGCACGATCGGCACCCTGGTCGAGATGATCACGGAAGACCTGGTGGCCGAGCGCGTGGTGATCATGTGGTACGCCGACATCATTCGCTGGTTCGGCGATGCCGACTCCACCTCCCGGCGCATGATGGAAGACCTGCTTGCGAAGGAAGAAGAGCACGCCGACGACCTCGCGGACCTGCTCGCAAACCTGGACGCGACCTCGGCGTAGCGCCGAGCGCTCACGTGGTGTATGGTGTATACACCATGAAGCGAAAGCAGATTTACATCGCGCAGGAGCAAGAGGCGGAGCTGGAACGGCTGGCCGCACGGCGCAATGTGCCGGTATCGCTTTTGATCCGTGAAGCCGTTGCCGTTTACATCGCTGCTCAAGAGCCGGTGCGGATGGAGCATGTCGAGGACCACCCTTTGTGGGCTCTAGTAGGGATTGGCACGAGCCCAGCGCTGCCCGAAGACGGATCTGTCAATCACGATGCTGCACTCTACGGCCGTCCCGCATAAGTGCCTGACATTGGGTTCGTCGATAGCGGCGCCTGGATTGCCATCATCTCGCCGGGCGACAGGTATCACTCCGCAGCTCGCGAGTTTCTCAGGCACTACGGCCCTGCGTTCGCGCTTGCTCACTTCGAACTACGTTCTGGCTGAGACAGTAACGTGGCTGAAATATCATGGCGAGCTCAATGGTGCGCTGCATCTTCGCCAAATGGTGGAAGCCGCTGAATCCACCAAGTTGCTCAGTGTGGCATGGGTGACGCCTCAGATTCACGAAGCTGCATGGGATCTATTCGAGCAGTTCGGTGACCAGAGCTACTCTTTCTGCGACTGCTCGAGCTTCATTCTCGGCCGCGAGCACAACGTCAATTTCGTCTTCGGTTTTGATGCCCATTTCCGGACACAGGGCTTCGACCTGCAGCCCCATGGGTGACGGCAAGTGAGCACCGTTGTCACCGAACGCCTGCGTATCGCCGCCGGCCCAGTGTGGCGTGCCATGCTCGAGCACGAGTTCGTACGGTCGATCGGCGACGGCAGCGTCGACCTGCAGCGTTTCGCGTTCTGGGTGCGGCAGGACTACCTCTTCCTCGTCGACTACTCCCGGTTGTTCGCGCTGGCGGCGGCGCGGGCGCCCGATCTCGAGACGATGACAGTGTTCGCGCGCCTCTGCCACGAGACGCTTTCGACCGAGATGGCACTGCACCGCGCCTACGCCGCCGAGTTCGGCATCAGCGAAGCCGAGCTGCGCGCGGAGGCGAAAGCGCCTGCGACGGCCTCATATACAAACTTCCTGCTGCGCACCGCGACCCTGGGTGATTACGCTGAGCTGGTCGCGGCGCTGCTGCCCTGCATGTGGGGCTTCAACGAGATTGGCGTCGCGCTGGCGGCTAACGGCCTTCCGCAGCAGCCGCAGTGCCGGGCCTGGATCGAGATGTACGCCTCGCCCGAGTTCACGGAGATGACGTCGTGGTGCCGCGACATCCTCGACCGGCTGGCCGCGGGTCTACCGGAGTCGTCGCTGCAGCGCCTCGAGGCGGCGTTCCTCGCCAGTAGCCGCCACGAGCTCGCATTCTGGGACATGGCCGCTAGATGAGGCTTGTCGTCCTGCACGGGCCGCCCGGCGTCGGCAAGCTGACTGTCGGTCGCGAGCTCGCGGCGCTCACCGGTTACGCGCTGTTCCACAACCATCTGGCCGTCGATCTCGTGCATGCGCTATTCGAGTTCGGAACAACGCCTTTTCGGGAGCTGCGCGAGCATATCTGGCTCGATGTGCTGGGCCGTGCGGCCGAGGAGGACGTGCCGGGGGTTATCTTCACCCTGGTCTTCGAACCAAGCTTGCTACCCGGCTTCTTCGACCGCCTGCGAGAGCGAGTCGAGAGCGTCGGCGGCTCGCTGCATCCGTTCGAGCTGCGCTGCTCCGATCGAGGAGAATCAGCGTCGCATCGTTCGACCCGACCGCGCGATGTTTCTCAAGAGCACAGACGCTGGCTTCCTGGGCGAGGCGCTGCGAGAGCACCGCTACGATGCGCCGCATGATATGCCGGCCAACATTGTGATTGACGCGACGAAACTGAGTGCGACCGAAACCGCGCGCCTTATCTACGAGGTGTTGACGGCAGGGAGCTGATGAATCCCTTGTTGCTTGTTGCGTTTGTTGCTGGGAAGCCTTACTCGTCTTTGGTGCGGCGCAGGAAGTCTTCGATGTCCTGGACGATGCTCTCGGTGGCCGGCAGCTCGGTGGGCTCGTCGTCATCGCCGCCCTCGGCGTCGATGCGCTCCTCGAGGGAGCGGACGTAGTCCATGACTTCGGTGTTCTTGGCCGTGGCCTCGTTGAGCTGAGCGTCGAAGGCCGCCGAGGCGCGCACCATGCGACCCAGAGGCACCTGCATCTCGAGCATGCCGGTCAGGGAGCGCAGCAGCGCCAGCGAGGCCGGCGGGTTGGGCGTGGCGGAGACGTAGTGCGGCACGTTGGCCCAGATTGTCGCGGCCGGTACCTCGCCCTCGCGCAGGCTGACGTTGAGCACGCCGTTGATGCCGGTCGGGCCCTGATAGCGGCCGCCGCGAACCGTGAGGCCGCCGCGCGTCTCCATGTCGGGGTCCGGCGCTGAGCCGGTGACGCGCAGGGGTCGCGTGTGAGGGTAATCGACGAACATGGCGCCGAGACTGATCACGAGCTTCACCTTGAAGCGCTCGATGAACTCGAGCATCGCCTTCGTGTAGGCCTTCCAGTGCAGGTGCGGCTCGATGCCGTTAAAGATGATCAGGTCGCGTGCGTCGGTCTGATGGTAGTAGAAGGCGTTTTCGGGCCAATCGATGTGTCGTTCCTCGGCCTCCCAGCGCACGGTAGGACGCAGCTGGGTGAAGTCGTAGAAGTCTTCGGCCTCGAAGTCGGCCATGCGCGTGGCGCGCCAGCGGTCGATTAGGTACTGTGCGGCCGCGGTGGCAGCACCGCCTGCGTCCGACCAACCAGCGAAGGCAGCCACCATTACGGGCTCGTTAAGCTCGGGCGTTTGGACTATGCGGAGGGCTGTCATCTGTGGCCTCCAATCGGTCGGGTAGCTGGCCACCGGTCTTTTCCCGATTCTAGCACGCACCTCCAGCGACTGCAGTTGGCCGGGTTTCGCGCTCGTGTGACGCGCTGCTTTAACACACTGTTGACGTTTCCTTCACGGCTAGGCCATAAGCGTACAACGGCAATTTGTAAAGCTCTGTGCAGGATTTCACGAAGGAGGACTCCCCCGCGTGTTCGGTATAGACACCATTTTCGGCATTCCCCTGCACCCACTCGTGGTGCATGTAGCGGTAGTTCTGGTTCCCCTCGCTGCGTTGGCGCTGATCGCGGTTGGCTGGCGCAAAGAATGGCGCAAGGTCTACATGCTGCCGATCGTGCTGATGGCGCTCGCCGGCGCCGGCGCTGCGATGCTGGCTGCTCAGACCGGCGAGGCGATCCAGGGTACGGTGCGAGAAGCGGCCCGGGCCGTCGGGCAGCGTGCCAACTTCGGCGATCACCCGCAGAACGGAAACGTAGCCGAGATCGCCGCGCTCCTGTTCGCCATGACGGCGGTCGGCTTCTGGGCCATCGACCAGTGGGGCGATCGTTTCCAGCTCAAGCCGTGGATGCCGAAGGCGGCCTACGCGGTCAGCTCGATCGTCGGTCTGTTCGCGGTACTGACGATCGTTATTGCCGGCCACTCGGGCGCCGTGCTGGTCTGGAAGGACGTGGGCAACTACGTGCACGCCAAGTAGTCGATGCCATTAAGGAATGAAGGTTTCGATAGTGGATGAGCGCCGTCTTCTATATAAAGACGGCGCTCATTCTTTTGCACTACGCGTTGGCCGCGACGGCCTGCCGGGAAGAAGTGGTGCCAAGGGCCGGATTCGAACCGGCGACCCCAGCTTTTTCAGAGCTGTGCTCTACCGACTGAGCTACCTTGGCGAGACCTCAACTATAGGCAGCGGCCTCGATCACGGTCAAACCCGGCGGCGCAGCACGCGGCCGGGCGCTATTCACGGCTTCGGATCGATCTGGTGGGAGTCCCCATCGAGGCCAAAATGAATCTGCGGGCGCGTTTGTGACGCTTGACTCAAGTTAGCCTCGCTCCTATGCTGCGAACCGATGGGGGAGGGAGCGAGATGAGCCAGTTCACGTCTGGACCTTCGGGGCGCCGTAAGCCTCCGCTCCGTATGCTTATTGCGATAACCCTCATAACCATCCTTGGTGCCGTCACAATCCTCGGTGGCGTCACGGTTCTGCAGCTGCCTCACCCGATCAGCACCCAGGCGCACGACACGCATCTCCTCTACGAGGCAGTTCTCGCGGTATCGCTCGTCGTGTTCTTCGGCGTGACGTCAGGCATCATCTGGGCGATCTTCCGCTACAAGCGCGAGCCCGGCGACGACACGATTCCCGAGCAGATCCACGGCAGCAACGCCCTCGAGATGACCTGGACGATTATTCCGA
The DNA here is from genome assembly GCA_963732945.1 of uncultured Chloroflexia bacterium. GTDB lineage: Bacteria > Chloroflexota > Dehalococcoidia > DSTF01 > WHTK01 > WHTK01. The sequence goes on along the minus strand of CAVTBL010000017.1, from coordinate 210,030 downwards.
TCCTCATCCTGGTTGCGCTTTTCATCCCGGCGCTGCTGCTTGTGCTCGACCTGAAGTCGCAGCCGGCCGAGGCCGACGCGGCGGTAGTCGTCGATGTCTACGGTCACCAGTGGTGGTGGGAGTTCGACTACAACCAGGATGGCTTCAAGGTTCAGCCGACGCCGCCAGACTACGCCAACCTGGACCCGCCGCGCCTGGTGGTGCCGGTTGGCGAGACGGTCTTACTGCGCATCCACTCGACGGACGTCGTGCATAGCTTCTCTGTGCCGCATCTGCTCTACAAGATTCAGGCAATTCCCGGCAACGTGAACGAGATGCACTTCAAGATCAAAGACAACGAGATCGGAACCTATACGGGCCAGTGCTACCAGTTCTGCGGCCTGCATCACTCCGACATGCGTTTCGTGTTAGACGTTCGCTCGCAGGCTGACTACGATGCCTGGGTAGCCCAGCAAAAGGCCGCCGCACCACAGACGACGGGTACGGGTAGCAAGTAATCATGACGACGCACGCAGCGACAGCTCACGCTCCAGCTCAGGCCCACGAACAGGGCATGAGTCGCGGTATGGCAGGCATGGTCCTGTTCATCGCCTCTGAGATCATGCTGTTCGGCGGGCTGTTCGCGGCGTACTTCTACGTTCGTACCCAGGCAGGTTCGTGGCCGCCATCCGATGCCGAAACGCGCGTCGGCCGTGAGCTTGGCGCCATCCTGACCGTCATACTGATCAGTAGCAGCGTCATGGCTCACTTCGGCATCCTCGGCCTGAAGCGCGGCAATCAGACCGCCTTCAAGGTCGGCATCTTCCTCGCCATCGTCCTGGGCACGATCTTCATCGGTGGCCAGATCTACGAGTGGTTCCATCTGTTCGATGATGGCCTTAACGCGAAGAGCGGCGTTTACGGCAGCACGTTCTTCCTGATTACCGGCTTCCACGGCGCCCACGTTATCGTCGGGCTCTGCATGCTCTGGGTCGTGTTTGGACGCGGGCTGTGGAACGACTTCACGCCGTCGCGGCACCTGTTCGCGGATGCAGCCGTGACTTACTGGCACTTTGTAGACGTGATCTGGGTTTTTGTATTCTCGATTCTCTACCTGTCGTACTAGTCGACAAATCGAACCCGACGCGGGGGTGACTTAACGTGGCGACCGATATTCTAGCGAGACCCGTCCACGGGACTCACGAGCAGGAGGGCCTGCTTTCGTGGATCCTCACCACCGACCACAAAAAGATCGGGATGATGTACCTCATGTTCACGGTGCTCTTCCTGTTCTCAGGTGGAGTGCTTGCGCTTCTGGTTCGGACCCAGCTTGGCCTGGTCCAACAACACGTTCCTGTCTCAGAACCAGTACAACCAGTTCTTCACGATGCACGCCTCGACGATGCTGTTCCTGTTCGTCATCCCTGTCGGCGCGGGCTTCGGTAACTACCTGCTGCCGCTGATGATCGGCGCCAAGGACATGGCTTACCCGCGCATCAACGCCCTCAGCCTCTGGCTGATTCCGCTGGCCGCGATCATCATGTACAGCTCGTTCTTCGTGCATGGCGGCAGCGCCCAGGCTGGCTGGACCGAGTACCCGCCGCTGACCGAAAAGACGTTCCTCCCCGGTCACGGCACCGACCTCTGGATCCTCGGTGTGCAGATCCTTGGTATCTCGTCCGTCGCCGGTGCGATTAACTTCCTCGTGACCACGATGACGATGCGCGCGCCCGGCATGACGCTGTCGCGCATGCCGATCTTCGTCTGGATGATCATCGTGACCTCGGTACTGGTGCTGTTCGCGACGCCGGTCCTGGCCAGCGTACTGACGATGCTGTTCACGGACCGCTACATCGGCACGCACTTCTTCGACCCGCATGCCGGCGGCAACCCGATCCTGTTCCAGCAGTTGTTCTGGTTCTACTCGCACCCGGCCGTGTACATCATGATCCTGCCCTCGATGGGCATCGTGTCTGAGGTACTGCCGGTGTTCTCGCGCAAGCCGCTGTTCGGCTACAAGGCCGTGATCTACGCCGGCGCTGCCATCGGCGTCCTGGGCTTCACAGTCTGGATGCACCACATGTTCGCGACGGGCCTCAGCGTGCCGCTCACGGTCTGGACCATGGGCACGACGATGATGATCGCCGTTCCGTCCGGCGTGAAGATGTTCAACTGGCTCGGCACCATGTGGGGCGGCAGCATCAGCCTCAAGGCCCCGATGCTCTTTGCCATCGGCTTCCTGTTCATGTTCCTCATCGGCGGGGTCGACGGCGTGTTCAATGCAGTCGTGCCGGTCGACTACGCCCTGAACGACACCTACTGGGTCGTCAGCCACATTCACTACGTCCTGTTCGGCGGCGCTGTGTTCGGTGTCTTCGCCGGCATCTACTTCTGGTTCCCCAAGATGACTGGCCGCATGCTCAACGAGACGCTGGCGACCTGGCACTTCTGGCTCATGCTCATCGGGATGAACCTGGCGTTCATGCCGATGCACATCCTCGGCCTCAAGGGCATGCCCCGCCGCATCGCAGATTACCAGGGCGGTCAGGGCTGGGACATCTGGAACCTGATCTCGACGATTGGCGCCTTCATGATCGCCGTCTCGATGCTGTTCTTCATCGTGAACTTCATCATGACGCTGATGCGTGCGCCGAAAGACGCGGGCGACGACCCGTGGGAGGGCAACACGCTGGAGTGGATGACCTCGTCGCCGCCGCCGGAGCACAACTTCGACGAGCTGCCGGAGATCCACAGCGAGCGCCCCAACTGGGACCGCCGCATGGCCGCTCGTCTGCCGAGCACCACTCGCGGTTTACCGGCAGCGCACTGATTGCTGCGTCGGACGGGATGACAGGAAAGGAAGCGTAGGGAGCCTGTGTTCAAGAGCTGGCAGATCCTTGTCGTCTCGCTCGTGCCGCTGGCCCTTGTCTTCGCGGGCGTGATCGTCGGTGCCCACCACGGTATCGACTCAACGAAGGAGATTTACCCGACGCCGGCGCCCGCAGCGCCCACGACGGTAGCTCCGACACCGAGCGCTCCCGGTGCAACCGTGATTCAGATCGCGGCGAAGAACATCGCCTTTGACCAGAAAGCGCTGACCGCGACGGCCGGACAGCCGGTGACGGTTCAGTTCAACAACGAAGACGCCGGCGTGATCCACAACTTCGCGGTCTACACCGACAAGAGCGCCAGCCAGAAGATCTTCTCGGGCGAGCTCGTGACGGGTCCTGCTACTGCTACCTACAACTTCACGGCGCCATCCACACCCGGAACCTACTTCTTCCGCTGCGACGTCCATCCGGATCAGATGTTCGGTTCGTTCACGGTCAAGTAGCCCACCAGCATCCGCGTAACTGGAAGGACCGTCCCCAGGGACGGTCCTCTGCTTTTACTGCGGTTTCGTGACCGAAGTCCCTCGCGTCACAGACGTGTCTTTCGGGCCAGGTGTCCTGGCACATCACTATCGTTTGGCCCTGACGTAGTCCTCTGAGTACGGAGACGATCGAAGCGGTTAACCACACGTATCGCGACGGCTCGAACGACTGAAGGGCGGGCAGCTATGCGCATAACAACGTTCCACAGGGCCGGGCCATCGATCCACCCTGAGGCGCTTTCGCAGGCCGGGTGGTACGTTGCCGGGGCCGCGGGCGCGTTTCTCGTACCGTTCATCTTCAGCAGCGTTCTCGCTCTGAACCACGACGTCTATTACCTCGTATACTTCGCTGCCAGTGCGGCATTTCTTGGCATTTACGCCGAGGCGACGAAGACGGACGTCGTAGGGTTGTTAACGCGCCAGTGGCGCTGGAGCCTCGCGATTGGCGTTGCAGCCGCCGTGTTTCTGGTGGCGCGCATCCTCAGCGCCGAAGATGCGACGCCGCGCCCGACCGGGCTCTACTTCGCCTTCTCGATCGCGTGGCGCGGCGTCCTGTACGGCGTGGTCGACGCGCTATTGCTGACCGCATTCCCGGTCGCGGTTGCGCATGCGCTGTTCGAAGGGCGCATCGAGGGCATCAGGCGGCGCGTGGGCTTCGGCGCGGTGACGCTGGTGCTCGTGCTACTGATTACGGCCAGCTATCACATGGGCTACAAGCAGTTCCGCGAGAACGGCGTCGGCTCACCCGAGATCGGCAACACGATTATTTCGGTGCCGGCGATCGTGACCGCGAACCCGCTGGGCTCGATCGTGGCGCATGCCTCGATGCACGTTACGGCCGACATCCACGCCTACGAGACGAACGTCTACCTGCCGCCGCAGACCAACGCGAAGTAGACGGTATGGCTCTTGGGACGCCGGGGCCCGAATCGGTTCGGGCTCAGGCGTTCACTTTGCCGGAGGCGTGGCATCAAGCAAATCCAGTCGCCATAATGGATGCACGGGGTGATTGCTCATGATGGTTGAATGGCCGGGCAAGTGCGGCACCTGCAAGCAACCGATCGTCGACTGGGGTGACGCGGGTTACTACGAGAAGAGCTGGATCCACAAGACCTGCTTCCGCGATCGCCTGACCAAGGGGCAGACGAAGGCCAGGGGCTCCGAGGTACCGGAGCTGCGGTCGCCGGTGGACCGTCAGAGCCAGCTCGAGCTGCCAATGCTGATCTTCCTGCTGATGTTCCACTTCGGCCTTGGTGCAGCGGTTGGCGGCTGGCTAATGATCGACCAGCACCAGTCGCAGAGCACCGGCGCCCTGCTCATGGTGATCGGCATCGTCGTGCCGCTGATCGGTATTGCTGGCGTCGCGATTAACATAATCAGTCGCCGTCACATCGAGACGATCCGCCAGGCGCTCGACACCGCCGGCGGCTGGCGCCCAGGCCGCTAGCATGACTTCTGTGCTGCTGCACGTCGGCTACGGTCCGGTCAATCTCAGCGCCTGGACGTTCGAGCCCTCCGTCATCGCGCTGGCGTTTATCATCGTCAGCTTCTACTTCTACGGCGTGACGCACATACCCGGAGCCTTCTCTCCCTGGCGTGCTGCCTCTTTTGTGGCCGGCGCCGGCATCATGTTTCTGGCGCTGACTTCGCCGCTGGACACCGCGGCCAACCGATTGCTCTCGATGCATATGCTGCAGCATGTACTGCTGGCGACCGTGGGTCCGCCGCTGGTGCTGCTGGGCCTGACACCGGAGCTGCTGCGGCCACTGTTCAAGGCGCAGCCGGTGCGCCGTGTAGCTCAGTACGCGACGCATCCGGTGTTCACAGCCACCCTGTTCATCGTGAACATGTGGTTCTGGCACGTGCCGCCGGTCTACGGCGAGGCCCTGACAACCCTACCGGTGCATATCACGATGCATGTGCTGTTCATGGGTACCGGTCTGCTGTTCTGGTGGCCGGTGATCCAGCCGCTGCCGGACCTCGGCAAGCTGGGCGACGGCGGACGCCTGCTCTACTTGTTCGCGACCGGCATGCCGATGGGTCTGCTGGCGATGCTGTTCTTCGCCAGCAACACGGTGATCTACAGCTACTACCAGCAGGTCAACCCGTTGTGGGGCATTGGGCCGCAGGACGACCAGCAAATCGCCGGGCTGATCATGGGTGCGCTGGGCGAGGCGGCGAGCTTCGCGGCGATTACTTTGCTTTTCTTCCGCTTCCTCGACTCGGAGGAGGCGTCTGCGACTCAGGCGGGCCCAGTAGACGCTGCATAGCAAGGCTGCCCAGCGCCGTGCCGATTATGGCGCCGATAAGGATGACGAGCAGGTTGAGCCACTCCGGCACGCCGATCGCTTTGCCGATGAAGTAGAACGCAACCGCCATCGCGGCCGAGACGGCCCAGACTCCGTAACGTCGCATCCCGGGCAGTATAACCGCCTTGCTAACCTCGGCCGGGGCATCTATACTCGGGCCTAGATGCAACTGGTTGCATTTACAACCAGAGTCACCTGTTCCCCAGCCGCAGCGTGACGCAGCGGAAAGAATTTCGCTCTGACCATCGTGCGAGCGATCCGGGAGGCGTTCCGGAGCGGATCCATGAGAGTCGAGCTTCGTGCGAGACCGGGAGATAAGCGATGCACATACCGGACGGGTACATATCGCCGGCCACCTGCGGTGTGTTGTATCTCACTGCGACGCCCTTCTGGGTAATCGCGGCGAGCAAGGTGCGGCGCGTACTCACCGGACGTACCGTGCCCCTGCTCTCGATCTTCGCTGCGTTCACGTTCGCGATCATGATGTTTAACGTGCCCGTGCCCGGCGGCACCACGGCGCACGGCGTCGGCGGCACCTTGACGGCGATCGTCCTGGGACCGTGGGCCGCGGTGATCACGACCTCGGTGGCGCTGATACTCCAGGCCCTGTTCTTCGGTGACGGCGGCATCACAGCGATCGGCGCCAATTGCTTCAACATGGCGATCGTGCTGCCGTTCGTCGGCTACTTCTCGTACCGGCTGCTGGCCGGCGATAGCGACATGCTCTCTCAGCGACGCGTGATCGCGGCGGCGATCGGTTCGTACATCGGCATATCGGTGGCTGCCCTCTTCGTGGGTATCGAGCTCGGCATACAGCCGCACCTCTGGAGCACGAACGGTGTGCCGGACTACAGCCCCTACGGCTTCAGCACCGCCATCCCTTCGATGCTGCTGGCACACATGGCCGGCGCCTCGTTCGTCGAGGCGGCAATTTCGGCGCTGGCGGTCGGTTATCTGCAGCGCTCGTTCCCGGAGATCCTGACGCGCAATCAGAAGACGACGACAGCGACGCCCGGTCGCGCGGTCAACCCCTGGCTGCCCGCCGGCGCGTTTTGCGCCTTCGCGATGGCGTTCGTGTTCATCGCCGGCCTGATCAAGGGCAACGGTCACATCGCCGATTGGGGCGGCCTCAACTGGAACAGCGTGAGCTGGAACGATGCCGGTGCAACGGCGCTCGTCTCCGCCATCGTTTCGGTGGTGGTGCTGCCGATCACCTACTACCTGCTGCGCCGCGCCCGCGGCGCTCGTGTCGCGGTGATGGTCTTCCTGGCGCTGATGATCTGGGTGCCGATCGGCCTGATTGCGCCCGGTGGCGCTTTCGGCGAGGACACCTCGGCGACACAGCAGGAGATCGACGCTGCCGTTGCGGCGCGTAACGCCGGCGATCCGTCGCTGTTCAGGGCGCTGCCTGACGTGAACCAGGAGTGCGCCTGCGTGCCGGTGAAGCTCAATTCGGTAACGTTCTCCGGCCACACGCTGCTCGCCGGCTATCAGCCGCCGTGGGTCAGCAGCACCGACCCAGCGTGGCAGCAGAACATAGGTTATCAAATAGCAGGGCTGGTCGGCGTAGGCATCCTCGGTCTGCTGAGTTACGGTTTGTATCTGTTCGGCCGCTGGCTGGTGCCTCAGGCGCCGCCGGACTGGCGAACGGCGTAGGTGAGGCTATGAGTGTCGAAGCTGTAGCTCTGAAGACGCAGCGGGCGAAGCCGATGAAGCCCGGCTTCGTCGAGAAGACGCTGGCCGGTATCACCAGCGGCATCGAGCAGGCCGTGTTCTCGGAGGAGAACGCGCGCCGCGACGGCTGGCTGCAGCGCCGCGACCCGCGGGCCAAGATTCTCGGGTTCATCGTTCTGGTCACGGCGGTCGCGGTATCGCGCGACTGGCAGGTGCTGGGCGCGCTCTACGTTCTGACGCTGCTCCTGGCCGCAGTTTCTAAGATCGACATGCTGCCGTACGTGAAGCGCGTCTGGCTGGGCATGGGCCTGTTCAGCGCCATCGTCGTGTTCCCGTCGATCTTCCTCGTAGGGCATCACGACCTGTTCTCGGTGCCTCTGGGCGTGCTGACGCTGCATGTACACACGGACGGCCTGGCGGCCGCCGGGATCTTCGTGCTGCGCGTCGCTGCCTCTGTATCGCTGGCGATCCTGCTGATCCTGACGACGCGTTGGGCCGACATCCTCAAGTCGCTGCGGGTGCTGCACGTGCCCACCGTGTTCATCCTGGTGCTGTCGATGACCTATCGCTACGTCTTCCTGCTGCTGCACACGGCGACGGGCATGTTCCTGGCGCGCAAGAGCCGCATGGTCGCGAGCACATCGGGCAAAGAGCAGCGCTGGTGGATCGTCGCGGCGATCGGCGTGCTGATGAACCGCTCGTTCCGTATGAGCGAGGACGTCTACATGGCGATGGTGGCACGTGGTTTCAACAACGAAGTGCGCGGCATGACCGACTACCGCATGCTGGCGCTCGACTGGCTGATGCTGGCCGGCGCGGCGGCCGTGTCGGTTTTGGCCGTTTACGCTGGAAAGTCGTGGTTTTGAACTCAGCTAACGGCAACCACAAACCAGTCTTCGAGCTCGAAGGCCTCGCGTTTCAGTACGGACGCGGCCACGTCGCGCTCGACGGCATCGACCTGACGATTCGCGAGGGCGAGAAGGTCGCGCTGCTCGGCGCCAACGGCTCCGGCAAGTCGACCCTGCTCAAGCTGCTCGATGGCCTGTACATGCCATCGGGAGGCTCGCTCAAGGTGTTCGGCGAGGCGGTGCAGAACATCGAGACCGACGCCGAGGCATCGCACCGTTTCCACCGGCGTATCGGGCTCGTGTTCCAGGACCCGGACGTGCAGCTGTTCTCGCCTACCGTCGGTGACGACGTTGCGTTCGGGCCGCTGCAGCTGGACCTGCCGCTGCGCGAGGTGCGCGAGCGCGTCGAGGCGGCGCTGGAGCAGATGGGCATCATGCACCTGCGCGACCGCGCGCCGTTCGAGCTCTCGGGCGGCGAGAAGAAGCGCGCCGCCATTGCCTCGGTGCTGTCGTTGCAGCCGGACGTGATCCTGCTGGACGAGCCGACCGCCAGCCTGGACCCGCGCACCAAGTGGGTGCTGCTCAGCCTGATCCAGGAGATGGGCGCCGAGGGCAAGACGATCGTCACCGCGACGCACGAGCTCGAGGTCGTGCCGCTGATCGCCGAGCGGGTCGTCGTGCTGGGAGAGAATCGCCGTGTGCTGGCGGACGGGACGCCGCAGGAGGTGCTGGCGCATCAGCAGCTGCTGGTCGACGCCAACCTGATCCACGAGCACCTGCACCGCCACGCGACGATCGAGCACGCTCACCCGCACCCGGAAGGCCACCACGAGTCGGGCGACCACGAGGTAATTGTCGAGCAGCGCTGAGGCGCACCGTCTGTTCGGCGCCCACATATTGCGAGCCCGCAACCAGTCGATCCCGGCGTCGACGGACGCCCATCGCCCCTTCTTGGGAGAGGCGTGATTCAGACGGCGTGACGTCGTTCGCCAACGCGGCGAGGGCTGACGCTACGAGCGCTGCAACGCGCGCTCACGCTGCCTCTCACGCTGGGGCGAACTGGCGTCGGACCGCCTCTGACGCCGAGGGCGCTCATCGTTCGAGAGCCTCTGGACGAGCGGGTCGGCAATCGCCCGTTCGGGCCACTGGGCACCATCGACCCTCCTCCCGGGGGAGAGGCATGATTCAGACGACGGTCCAGCGTGGGACGACGTCGTGAGGGGATTGGATCAGCCCTCGTCCCCCCACGATCGAGTCGTACTCGAAACTCAGAGGCTGATCTTGATGATCACGTAGGCTACGAAGCCGACCCAGAACAGACCGGCGCGCGCCAGGACGTGGGCGCTGAGATAGCCCCGCGAGCGAATCGACATGTAAACGATGCCTGTCGAGATCAGGGCGATGGCGGCCGAGACCAGCGCCTCTTGCGTCAGCTTCCAGTCCGTGAACGCAACACCGACGCTTACGGGGATGCAGCTCTGAAACACCATGGCGCCGGAGATGTTGCCCATGGCCAGCGTGTCCTTGCCCTGGCGCACCCAGATGATGCTGTTGAACTTCTCCGGCAGCTCGGTCGCCAGGGGCGCGATGATCAGCGCCAGCGCCAGCGCCGGAACGCCCAGGTTGTGCGAGACGGTCTCGAGGTTCTTCACGAACAGCTGCGCGCCGCCGACGATCATCGCCAGCGCAACCACGAGCTGCACCACGATGATGAGGGTCGAGGGCGAGCCGGAGCCACCGATCAGCCGGTGGAACTGCAGACTGCCCAGCTCCTCCTCTGACTCCATGCCGCCCGGGCCTTCGTCGCTAAAGGTGCGGTAGAGGTAGAAGCCGTACAGCGCCAACAGAATAAAGACGATGAGGTGCTTGCCGGTGTGCCAGGGGATGAAGCTCGCGGCGATTGCGAACAGGTAGACGATGAAGAAGAAGCCGATGTCGCGGCGGATGACCTGGGCATCGAGGCGCATGTCGGTGCCCGCGGTGCGCCGGCCGGCGAACGCGAGCACGCCGAGGCCGGTTACGGCGAACGCGGCGGTAGAGAGCAAGAAGGGGGCGCCGAGGATGGCGCCGATGCCGATCTCGTGCGCATCGGCCGAACCGACGAACAGGATCGCAATGATCGGGATCATCGTCTCGGGCAGCGCGGTACCGATGGCCGCGAGGACGCTTCCCACGGCGCCTTCGGCCAAACCTAGCCGGTGGCCGAACCACTCGATGGCATTGGTAAACAGCTCAGCGGCAACGAGGATTATTACAAGGGACAGGAGTACGAGCGCGACGGCTAGCGCCAAAGAAGTTTAATCATCCTCAATCCCGCTAAGTATAGGTTCGCCGCATGTAACGACCAAGGATCGTTTATTTCGCGCAGCGAGGTGACGAGTATGGAGTGCAGAGCACAGAGCGCATTATCGCGGTTCGTCTCTAACCGACACGAACGAGCCTCTGCACTGTCTACTCGTTACTCTGTGCTCGTTTGACACCCGCCTTGCTTTCTTTATGATGGCCCTTGAAGGCTCTGCTTATGTCTGAAAGCGCGCGCCCCGCCACCGCCGCCATCCTTACTCTCGGCTGCAAGCTGAACATCGCAGACTCCGAGGCCATGACACGGCGCCTGCGCGCCGCCGGCTGGAACGTCGTCGATCGCGCGACGGACGCCGAAGCCGTGATCGTCAACAGCTGCTCCGTCACCCACGTTGCCGACCAGAAGTCGCGGCACCTCGTGCGTGTGGCGCGCCGCGTTGCCCCCAACGCGACCGTGGCGTTGACGGGCTGCCTGCTGGAGACGGCGCAACCGGCGCAGATCGACGCGCTCGGCGCCGACCTCGTCTTTCGCCAGCCCGACCAGCTCGCGCTCGCCGACAAGCTTATCGACTTGCACGCTTCGGATCGCGCGATCCAGCGGACAAACGCGAGCTTCGCGATCGACACGCGCCCCCGGCTTAAGACGCGCGCCTTCATCGCCGCGCAGGAGGGCTGCAACGACGTCTGCGCCTTCTGCATCATCCCGCGCACCCGCGGCCGCGAGCGCTCGAGGAGCGTCGAGTGGGTGGTCGAAGAGGCTCTGAAGCGCGAAGCGGAGGGCGTGCAGGAGATCGTGATCACCGGTACGCAGCTCGGCGCCTATGGACGCGACCGCGGCGACCTCAAGCCATACGACCTGCTCAAGGCGCTGCTCGACGAGACCTCGATCCCGCGCATTCGCATGTCGTCGCTGCAGCCGCAGGACCTGTCTGACGATCTGCTGAGCCTGTGGAACGACCCGCGATTGTGCCGTCACTTCCACCTCGCGCTCCAGAGTGGCAGCGAGTCCGTCCTGCAGCGCATGCGACGTCGCTATACGAAAGCGCAGTACCGCGCCGCCGTGCAGCGCCTGCATGACGCCGTCCCGGACGTCGCGATTACGACCGACGTGATCGTCGGCTTCCCCGGCGAGACCGACGCGGAGTTCGAGGAGTGCCTCGCGTTCTGCGAGGAGATGGCGTTTGCCGGTGTCCACGTCTTCCCGTACTCGCAGCGCAGCGGTACGGTCGCGTACAGGCTGCCGGGCCAGGTGCCGGACGCGACTAAGAAGCAGCGCGTACATCGCCTTATCGACCTCGCGACGGACATGTCGCGCGCCTACCGCGAACGCTTCGTTGGCACCACGACGGACGTGTTGTGGGAGACGCAGCGTGATGGCGTCTGGGAGGGCCTGACCGATACCTACGTGCGCGTCCGAACAATCAGCGACGCCAACCTGGCGAACCGCCTCCTCCGAGTGAGGCTCATAGCACTGGCCGGTGCCGGCCTGATCGGCGAGGTGACCGCGTGAACACCTTCAACCGCGTCGTCCTGATCCTGGGCTGCCTGGCGCTGATCGCCGCGGCGATCGCGCTGATCTTCTTCACATGGACGATCCCGAATCGCAGCATCAACAGCCTCTTCGACGCCGTGCAGTGGCTCGATGATCACGACGGCAACCTCGAGAAGTCGCTGCTGACCACGATCAGCGCCGCCGTGGGGCTGATCTCGCTGGTCGTGTTGCTGATCGAACTGCTGCCGAGGTCCGGACCCGAGGTCAAGGTCGTCGACGTCAACGCCGGCGACGCCACGCTGTCTACCGCCGCGATCGGTCAGCGCATCGAAGAGGCCGTGTGCCAGGTACCGCACGTTGCCGAGGTGCGGGCCGGCGTGCGCGCGAAGAAGAAAGGCGTCCTCGTTGCGCTCGACCTGCAGGTCGACCCCGACGCCAACCTGGCGACCGTGACGGACGAGGCGTGTCAGACGGCGCAGGACGTACTGACGAGCCGCGTGCACGTTCAGTTGCTACGGCCGATTAGCGCCCACCTGCACTACCGGGAGCTGCGTCTGCACGGCCGCAACGTCGAGCGTCGCGCCACCCGTAACACGGCGCCGGTTGCGCCACCGCCGGAGCCATTCGTCCCGGTGCCAGTCGCGGCGCCGGCGGCGCAGCCCGAGGCCGTGTCGTCCGAGACGGCGGTCGCGGTAGCGGAGCCGCCCGAGCCAGAAGAAGCGCCTGAGGTGACGACCAACAACGAGCCCACCGAGGAGAAGCCGCCCGAAGCATGAGCAAACGCATCCCCGCTCTTACAACCGATCGCCTGCCCGCCGCCATCGAGAGCATTCTCTTCGTGGCCGAAGAGCCCGTCGAGGTCGCGATGCTGGCGCGCGCGCTGCGGCGTCAGATGCTCGACATCGAGACGGCGCTGACAGAGCTGGAGCAGCGTTGCATCCTGGGCGGAACGCGCCTGCAGCGTACCGGCGACCTGGTACAGCTCGTGACGGCGCCGGAGGCCGGACCCTACGTCGAGCGCTTCCTGGGCCTCGAGAGCCGTCAGCGCCTCTCGGGCGCCGCTCTGGAGTCGCTGGCGATCATCGCCTACAAGCAGCCGATCACTCGCGCCGGCGTCGAGCAGGTGCGCGGCGTCAACTCGGACGGCGCCATCGCGTCGCTGATCGCGCGGGGGCTGGTCGAGGACACTGGCCGTGCGCCGGGGCCGGGACGCCCGTCGTTGCTGGGCACCACGCTACGTTTCCTCGAGCACTTCGGCCTCGGTAAGCCGTCGGACCTGCCGCCGCTTGGCCCCGACATGACCTTGCCCTCCGCGCCCGGCCTCATCGACGATCTGTCGGAAGACGACGAGGACGACGATGACCTCGACGAGGCGGCAGAAGCAGACGAGATGGACGCGGCAGAGGCTGCCGTCGCCGAGTAACGAGGCGGCGAACCAGACAGCCGCAGCGCCGCAGGCCCTCACCCTAACCCTCTCCCCAGGGGGCGAGGGGATTCCGTTGACCTGAACACCGCGCAACAGACTGCTGGCGGTACGTACACTGTCGTCCTGGCGAAGCGATGGACCTCAGACGCTGCAACCGCAAGAATGCCGTCGAGTGCTACTGCGGCGCTCGGGCTCGCGCTGCGCACCCGTCGATGAGCTATCGTGGCCCTATGCCTATGCCTACGCCTATGCCTATGCCTATGCCTATCGCCTATACTACCTACCTACGCTACGCCTACGCCTATGCCTAGCTCGCCTATGCCTATGCGGCCCGTCCCATGAGCGTCGCCTTGTGCCGGCTGACGCTGCGTCTGCCCGAAAACGGCTCGCTCAAAGGTAAGCGACAGGTGATCAAGTCGATTCAGCAGCGACTGCGTAACCGGTTCAACGTGAGCGTTGCCGAGGTGGAGCACAACGAGCTGTGGCAGCTCGCCGGGCTGCAGATCGCGGCCGTGTCGAACAGCGCCTCGCACGCCGAAGAGATCGTCACGAAGGCGGCCGACTACGTCGCCGAGCTGCGTCTCGACGTCGAGATCATCGAGCAAGAGACCGAAATCCTCGACTGACGTCGTCAGAATGTGCCGCGCGATTTGAACAGTCTTTTAATTGTTTCTTGATGCCTTCGTTCGGGGACGGCGCTTAGCATCACGGTCATGGGACGCATCGTTGTGCTGATCATCGCGCTGGGCGTGCTAAGCCTCGCTTTCGGGGTCGTCGAGCGGCTGTGGCCCTCGGTGCGCGGTCAGCGCCGTCTGCGCAAGGGCGTGTTCACCGACGTCGCGTGGTGGATGTTCACGCCGACGATCGGCAAGATCTTTACCGGCATCGTCGTCGCCGTCTCGATCCTGTCGCTGGCCGCGATCTTCGGTATCGGCATCACGGTGGAGCATCTGCGCGGCCTCGCCGAGCGCGACACCGCCATCGGGCGTCAGCCGCTGGCGCTGCAGCTGGTCGAGTTCCTGCTGCTGGCCGACCTGCTGGCGTACTGGCAGCATCGCGCCTTCCACACGTTCTCGCAGCTCTGGCGCATCCACGCCGTGCACCACTCCTCGACCGAGGTCGACTGGCTCTCATCGGTGCGCGTGCACCCCGTGAACGACGCGCTCGGCAACGCCTTCGTGGCGACGCCGCTGTTGCTGCTCGGCTTCAGCCCCGCGACGCTCGGCGCCTACCTGCCGTTCCTGACCCTGTACGCCATCGTGATTCACGCCAACGTCGGTTGGGAATACGGACCGCTGCGCTACGTCATCGCCAGCCCGGCTTACCACCGCTGGCACCACTCGGCAGAGCGCGAGGCGATCAACAAGAACTTCTCCGGGCTGTTCCCGTTCGTCGATGCGCTGTTCGGGACGCTGTATTTTCCGAAGGGCCGCCAGCCGCTAATCTTCGGCGTCGCCGACCAGCCGGTGCCGGCGGGCTTTCTGCCCCAGCTTGTCTATCCTTTCCGGTCGCCTTCTCCCCGGCTGGCGACAACCGAGACGGCGTAGTTCGCCTCCGCCCGGCGGACGCGCCTGCCGAGAAGAGGCCGGTCTCATAAGACCGGCCTCTTCTCGTTTCTCAGCTTTCACCCTTGACTCGACACAACAGCGGTTGTTATAGCGCCGCAATGCCCCCTTTATGCCTGGAACCCAAACGGCATGTTCATATGAATCGGATTTCTGCCGATTGGTGGAATGACACCAGGAAACGAGAGGTATCCATTCGCCCATGACCGCACTCTTCCGCCTCCCCCGCGGCGTCCTCGCAGCGCTTGTGGCCGTCGCCATGATCGGCGCGCTGCAGCTCTCGGCGGGCGCCGGACCGGCGCTTGCCCTGAGCAACTGCACCGTCAGCGACCTCAGCTTCGACGCGCAGGAGCAGCAGTTCCTGACGCTGATCAATAGCTACCGCGCTCAGAACGGCCTCGGCGCGCTCACAGTCTCGGTTAATCTCAACCGCTCGGCGTCATGGATGGCCGTCGATCTGGCGACGAAGAACTACTTCTCGCACACCGACTCGCTGGGACGATCGCCGAGCACGCGCTCGGTGGCCTGCGGCGGCTCCTCCAGTGTCGGCGAGAACATCGCGGCCGGCACGGTGAAGGACACGGCGCAGGAAGCCTTCGACATGTGGAAGGCCTCGGCCGGGCACAACCAGAACATGCTCTACTCGGGCTACAAGCAGATCGGCATCGCGCGCTACTACAACGCCAGCTCGACCTACTCCTGGTACTGGGTGACCGACTTCTCGACGACGAACGATGGCACCAACCTGCTCGGAGGTTCGGGCGGCTCTGGCGGTTCGGGCGGCTCCGGCGGCACGACGCCAACGCCCACGCCGACACCGCCACCTCCGCCGCCCGTGACGACGGCGAAGGCGCAGCTCACGAGCCCCACGCCGGGCTCGCGCCTGAGCAGCACGAGCGTGACGTTTCGCTGGACGGCCGGCAGTGGCGCGCAGGAGTACTTCCTCTACGTCGGCACCAGCTACGGGGCCAACAACCTCTACGGCGCCTCCCAGGGCACGTCCCTGAGCCGAACGGTGAGCACTATCCCGCACGGTAGCCGGACGATTTACGTGCGGCTGTGGACGCGCTTCGCTTCAGGCTGGCAGTACACGGACTACAGCTTCGTCGGGCCTCGTTAGGCCGTACCGTTGTTAGATGAACTCGGGGACCCCTCGAATCTCGAGGGGTCTCTTATTCGTTGAAGACGCCGCGCACGACCTCGATCAGGTCGTCGGGGCGGAACGGCTTGCCGATCGAAGCCTCGGCACCGAGCTGGTCCTGCGCCTCCTTGGCCCCGAAGGCCGACGCGATTACAACCGGAGCAGCGATGCCGCGATTACGCATCTCGCGATAAAAGGTGGGGCCGTCCATGGTCGGCATGCGCAGGTCGAGCACGATGGCGTCCGGCGGCCGTGCGGTGCCGAGCCATTCGAGCGCCGAGCGCGCATCGTCGAATGCATCCACGCTGAATCCCTCGGAGCGAAAGACGATCGAGAGCAGGCGCAGTAGCCCGGGATCGTCGTCTATGACCAGGATGTTGCGCCTGTCGGTCACTGCGACACCGCGCCAGGTCCCTGTGGCAGCGTTATACGAATCGTGAGTCCGCCTCCCATTCGTGTGCGGGCCTCGATCGTGCCGCCCATCACGTCCACGAGGCGCTTACACACGGAGAGGCCAAGGCCTTTGCCGGAGGTTCCGGTTGCGGTGCGCGGCGACCGGTAGAAGCTGTCGAAGATCAGGCTGAGCTCGGCCGGGTCGACGCCTGGTCCACGGTCGTTGACCTCGATGATCGCCTGATGGCTCGCCGCTTTGACGACGATGTCGATGGCCTCGTGTGGGGCGCTGTATTTGTCGGCGTTTTCGAGAAGGTTCTGCATAATGCGGTCGAAGTAGGTGCTTTCCAGCCGGACGACGAGAGCGTCATCGGGCGTTTCCAGATGCACCTTACGCCGGGCAGTTCTACCGCTGAAATTGGTGATTGCCTGAATTACCGCGTCATTGAGGTCGCCCTCGACAAGACTCAGCGCCTCAATGGACTGAGGCATCGCGAGCGCGAGCAAATTCTCAACAAGGTGGCGCATCTGGTCACACTCGTCCGCCACGGTGTTGATCAGTTCGCTGCGATCTTCATCAGCCATGGTTTCATAGTGCTTGCGCAGGAACAGGGCGCTGCCATAGAGCACCGACAGCGGCGTTCGCAGCTCGTGCGCAACGAAGCCAAGAAACTCGTCCTTCGCGGCGTTGGCCTGGCTGAGCTCTAGCATCTGCTGGTGGGAGGTCAGTAACTCTTCGCGGGCATGACGCCGCTCGGTCATGTCGCGAGTCACCTTGGCGAACCCGAGCAGCGCACCGTGCTTGTCGCGCATCGGCGTGATCACCACGCTGGACCAGAAACGTCGGCCGTCCTTGCGAAGGCGCCAGCCTTCCTCCTCGTAACGTCCCTGTGCGATGGCGATCTCGAGCTCGAGGTTCGGCTTGCCGCTCTCGACGTCCTCCCGCGGGTAGAAGATCGAGAAGTGGCGACCGAGGATTTCCTCGGCCGTGTAGCCTGTGATCCGCTCGGCGCCGGCGTTCCAGCTGATGATCAGGCCGGTCGGGGAGAGCATGAGGATCGCGTAGTCGGCGACGCTCTCGACCAGCAGCTTGAAGCGCTCCTCGCTCTGATGCAGTGCCTCCTCCGCGAGCTTGCGCTCGGTAATGTCGCGCGTGACCTTGGCGTAGCCTTTGATCTCGCCCTCGGAACCGCGCAGCACGGTAATGACAACGTCGGCGAGGAATCGCGTGCTGTTTTTGCGCACGCGCCAGCCTTCGTCCTCGACGCGACCTTCACGCAGGGCCTCGTCGAGGAGACGCTGGGGCTTGCCGGATTTGCGGTCCGACTCCGGGTAGAAGATGGAGAAGTGCTTGCCGATGATTTCCGAGGCTTTGTAGCCTTTTATCCGCTCGGCGCCACTGTTCCACGTAACAACGTAGCCTTCCGGATCGAGCATGAATATTGCGTAATCGCGGACGCTTTCGACGAGGAGGCGAAACTGCTCCGAGGATAATGCGGTCCTGGTTGGACTGGTACGCCCATCTCTCACAATTTGGGTCCTATCCCGGCGACTGCAAGAGGCCTCATTGCAGCGGAGTCTAATCAGTCTCGATTTACAAACCGTCAGGCGGCGGCCACTACGTGGTGCATTGCTGGAGCAATTGGAATTCGTGTTCCCAAATGCAATGTAGCAGCGGCAATCATTGTCGTGTGGCCTTTAGCGCACAAGTTTCATTGCGATTTGCCGAGGTCCGGTTGCGAGCGTGTGTCGCTACGCGAAGGCCTTGAGCGGCGTAATCGTGACCAGCGTCTCGAGGCGGCTGGTGGCCAGTCCGGCGTAGGTGCCGCTGACCGGCGCTGCCTGCTCCGGACGCGCACCGACCGCGATGGCGATGTGCCGGTTCGAGACCGCGAAGCCGGTCGTCGGGTCGAAGCCGCGCCAGCCGCCGCCCGGCAGGTAGATTTCGGCCCAGGCGTGCAGGTCGTGCGAGCCGTCGCCGGAGGGTTCGCAGTGGTAGCCGCTGACGAAGCGCCCCGCGAAGCCCTGGATTCGCGCCGCGGCAAGGAACAGCACCGCCAGATCGCGGCAGGAGCCCTCGCTGCGACGTAGCGTTTCTTCCGGCGGGTGCGGGTCGCCCTCGAGGCGCACGATGCGCTCCAGTCGCTCGTGCACCGTGCGCGCGAGCATAGGCAGAAACTCCTGCGCGTCACCGTCGGCTCGGCGCGCTGCCTCGTCCGAGAGGTCCCGCACCGGCGCCCCTACGAGCGCTGCCATGAACGGCTCGAGCGCGTCACGGAAGGCCGGAGGGTAGGTCATGGGCAGCGTGTGCTCGCCCTGCCAGATGTAGTCGAAGGGGTTGGCGCGGAGCGTCTCGACGGTCGAGGAGACTTCGACCTGCAGGCGCCGTGTCTCGGTGCCATCGAACCAGACGACGAGCGACGTGTTGCTATCGAGGTCCGCGATCTCGCTGCGGCCGGCCGGCTCCGGGTGGACTTGTACATCGAATCGGTGCAGGTGCTGATTGGCGTTGCTTAGCGGCCGAAAGCGTAGCAGTTGCCGCCCGAGCTGTACCGGCGCGCTGTAGTAGTAGTTGGTCTCGTGGCGGATCTCGAAGAACACGCCCTCAGGACCTCCGGCCGCTGGATAAGTCGCTTAGCTCCTGGCGCTTGCCGTGCTCGAGGTCGACCTCCGAGAAGAAGCGATCGAGCCAGGCCGAGGGCAGGTTGGCCACGGAGGCGCGCAGGCGCTCCTGCCAGCCCTCCGAAATCTCGACCAGGTCCTGCTTCTCGAATCGGTGCTCGATGATATCGCGGGTGTCGCGGAAGAACAGCACGACGTCGATCGGGAAGTCGACGTCCGCGGCGCTGATGCGTGTCGAGTCGAAGGCGAGGCAGCCGACCTTGAGCGCGAACGGCATCGAGTCGCTGTACTGCAGCGTGCGGTCGAGCACGGGCTTGCCGTAGCCGGCCGAGCCGATGATGTGATACGGAGTGCCCTGACCTATCTCGACCCAGTTGGCCTGTGGGTAGAGCAGGTAGAGCTTCGGCTCGGTGTCGCCCGACATCTGTCCGCCGACCAGGCAGTGGATGTTGAAGTGCAGCCCGCTATCGTCCAGGGCTTCCTTGTCTTCCTTCATGACGCGCCGGATCTGGGTGGCGAAGGCGTTGGCAACCTTGAACAGGCGGTCGAAGGGCTCTTCCTGCACCTCCATCGCCTCTTCGAAGTAGGTCATGGCCTTGTCGCGTACGGAGCGCAATCCGGACGTCATGAGGAAGAAGCTGCCCGTTGCCTGCCGGAAGACGGCGACCTTACGGGCCGTGATGTTCTCGCTGCCGGTTATCACCCGCGTATCAGCGATAGCCACCAGCCCTTCGCATACCTTGATTGCCAGACAAAACGTCACGTCTTCCGCTTCCTCCTGCGTCGTTGCGCACGCTGCCTATGGGTTGAATCTCGAAAAACGTCTCTCGGATAGCGTAGCCGACTTTGTTCAGCTGGCTCTGAAACGAGTCCAGGAACTGGTGCAAACCGTTCGCGATGATGTCATAGACGTTGGCGTACGCCAATTCTGCCGTAAGCAGCCCCAGCCACTGCTCGGCGCGATTTCGGTAGGTGCCCGCCGGCGACTTCGAGATCGCGCGTAGCGACTCCTCGGCGCAGAGCAGGCAGTAGAGGATCGAGCGCGGGAACTCGTTGTCGAGCAGCAAGAAGTCGACCACGTTGTCGGGCGAGGTCTGGCCGAAACGCTTGCGGTACATCTCCTGCGCCGAGGCAGAGTGCAGCACAGTTGACCACTGCATCTCGTCGACGGCTCCGCCGACCTGTTCCGCCGAGGGCAGCAGCAGGAAGTACTTCACGTCCAGCAGCCTCGATGTGCTGTCGGCGCGCTCGATCATGCGGCCGAGGCGGAGGAAGTGCCACGCCTCGCCGTGCGACATCGTGTTGTCGGCCACGCCGGCGACGAGGTGGCTGAGTAGCTTGACCTCGGAGTAGAACTCGTTCGACTCGACCAGCGAACGACGAGCGGCGCCATGGGCGGTGACGAGCAGGTAGAAGCGGTTGACCTGCTCCCAGACCTCGGAGGAGATTACCTCACGGATCGAGCGGGCGTTCTCTCGCGCTCGCGTGACGCAGGTGACTATCGAGCTCGGGTTTTCGGTGTCGAGGGTCAGGAACTGCAGAACGTGCTCACGCGTCGCCACGTCGTAGCGCGAGAAGAAGCCTTCGCGGTCACCCGTAATGTCGATCAGCGGGTGCCACTGCTCCGAGAACGAGATCGGTGCGTCGAGGCTCATCTGCAGGTTGACGTCGATGAAGCGCGCGGTGTTTTCGGCGCGCTCGATGTAGCGTCCGACCCAGTAGATCGCGTTGGCGACACGGCTCAGCATTCCAGCGTCCCGTCCGACAGCACCCATGTGTCCTTGCTGCCGCCGCCCTGCGACGAGTTCACGACCAACGAGCCCTTCTTGAGCGCGACGCGCGTGAGGCCTCCGGGCAGCACGTAGATGTCGCGGCCGTAGAGGATGTAGGGGCGCAGGTCTACGTGTCGCCCTTCGAAGTGGTCGTCGACGATTACGGGTGCACGCGACAGCGCCAGCGTGGGCTGTGCGATGTAGTTGCGCGGGTTGGCGCGCACCCTGTCTCGAAATTCGTCGAGCTCGGCGGTGCTGGCCTGCGGTCCGACGAGCAGCCCGTAACCGCCCGACTCGTTGGCCGGCTTCACGACCAGCTCAGCCATGTTCTCGACGACGTGGTTCAGGTCCTTCTCGCGCCAGCACAGGTAGGTTGGGACGTTGGGGATAATCGCGTCCTCGTCGAGGTAGTAGCGGATGATCTCCGGCACGAACGAGTAGATCACCTTGTCGTCGGCGATGCCGGTGCCGGGCGCATTGGCCAGCGCCAGGCGACCGGCCTGATAGGCGCGCATGAGGCCCGGCACACCGAGCATCGAATCGGAGCGGAAGACCTGGGGGTCGATGAAGTCGTCGTCGATACGGCGGTAGAGCACGTCGACGGGCTCGAGGCCGGCGGTCGTGCGCATGTGTACCACGTCGCCTACCGTGACGAGGTCGCTGCCTTCGACCAGCTCGATGCCCATCTGCTGCGACAGGTAGGAGTGCTCGAAGTAGGCCGAGTTGTAGATACCCGGCGTCAGCACGGCGGCGCGCGGCGCGTCCTGGTTGGGCGAGATGTAGTTCAGCACGTCCAGCAGACGGCTGGGGTAGTCGTCGACGGCGCGCACCGTGGACGAGCTGAACAGCTCAGGGAAGGTGCGCTTCATCAGGCGGCGGTTCTCGAGCACGTAGGAGACGCCGGAGGGGCAGCGCAGGTTGTCCTCGAGCACGTAGAACTGCCCGTCGCCGTCGCGCACCAGGTCGGTGCCGGTGACGTGGCACCAGATGCCCTTCGGCGGGTCGAGGCCGCGGCAGGCTTCGCGGTAGGACGGTGCGCCGATTACGAGCTCGATGGGGACGACGCCGTCCTTGAGGATGCGGCCCTCGTGGTAGACGTCATCGAGGAACAGGTTGAGGGCGTAGATGCGCTGTCGCAGGCCGGCCTCGATGCGGTCCCACTCGGAGGCCTGCACCACGCGCGGCATGATGTCGAACGGCAGTACGCGCTCGATGCCCGCGCCGTCGCTGTAGACGTTGAACGTGATGCCGAGGTTGACGAGGGCCGAGTTGGCCGACTCCTGCAGACGCCCGAACTCGCCGTCCGGCAGCGCTTCGATCGCCTTGATCAGGAGGCGTGCTTCTTCGCGCGGTCTGCCCTCGCTGTCGAACAGCTCGTCGAACCAGGTGCCGGTGTCGTAACCCGCGAAGAGCATCCCTTTCCCTTCCCAGGCGCTCTCGATCGCTGCGTACGCAGGTTACGTCTCTGAAGTTGCCGTCGAGTTACCGGAAAATGAACAGGACGTTACAGAGACGAGGCGATCGGCGCAGTAGAGCCCGCGGCGGCATGTAGACTTGTATTGTGACGCATCCGGCGTTCCGCCGGTGTATTTCACAGATGCAGGCTAGTCCGACCACAGGAGGCTATTGCGCTGTGTCTGATCTGGAAAAGCGGCGACGCGTCGCCGAGGAAGCTGTGCGGGCGGCGGGTGCCGTGCACCTCAAGCATCGCCGTGCCGGCATCGACTACAAGACGAAAGACGGCAATCGCCGCGACCTCGTGACGATCGCCGATATCGAAGCCCAGATCGAGGCCAAGGCGGTCATCGAGGCCGCGTTTCCCGGCGAGACGATCATCGGCGAAGAAGACGGCTCCTCCCGCGACTATATGGCGGAAGTGCTCGGCCGTAGCGGCTGGCTGATCGACCCGCTGGACGGCACCTTCATGTTTGCCCACGACTTCCCGGACTTCTGCGCCACCGTCGCGTTCGTCGACGCGGGCGAGTCGATCGCCGGGGCGACGTACGCGCCGGTCTTCGACGAGATGTTCAGCGCCGCCCGAGGCCTCGGCACGACGCTGAACGGCGCGCCTCTGACGGTGTCGCCGCGTCGCGGCCTGGAGAATGCGATCGTCAACTTCTGGCCCGGCCGCCTCGACGACGAAGACACGAGCGCGCGGACCAACCTCGTGCGCCAGGCTACGTTCTCGCAGCGCACCTTCGGTGGTACGGCGCTGGTGCTGGCCTACGTCGCGGCCGGACGCTTCGACGTCTACTACACCGCCGACAACCCGCGCATGGGACCGTGGGACATCGCCGCGGGCGCCATCCTGGTCGAGGAGGCGGGCGGTGTCGTGAGGCAGACGGACGGTAGGCCGTTCTCGTTACCGTCGCTAAATATGGCGGCCGCGGCGGATGCCGCAACGTTGGAACAGCTGATGGCGCTACTGGGCTGATAGGCTCATGGCTCATGCGTACGCCGCGTTCGCGTCGGGCTGAAGCACCTGGGCAAAGTTGTATCGCCCAAGGCGCGGCCGTGTCGATAACCCGTATACGACCCTTATGCGTGAGGCATTCGCAGATTACTGGACGGTTTCATACTTGTTATGAGTAGTGCGCGATCCGAATCTGTTTGAGTGAGAGAAGTAGCCCTCGCTGACTGTGCCGATCGGCACTCCAATTACGGCCTCGCTTACGACATCGTTGAGAGGCAGAAGAGAGGGGACTGGTGAATAGGTATCAGCGTTACCTGGAAGAGCTGGTCATTCAGCTTGGCGGCGACATTCCCGCATCGCCGGCGTGCTTCGATGGCATGCAGACTCAGCCCGTTGCCAGCGCGCTTGGCACGCGTACAAAACAGCTGATGGGCCTCGCGCTCGCGATTGCCCTGGGTTGCAACGACCTGATTGCCGATCGGGTGCGCGATGCGATGGAATCCGGAGCGAAGATTGAAGAGATCACGGAGTGCATCGGTGTGGCGGTCATGATGAGTGGCGGCGATGCGCTGACCTACGGGGCTCTGGCGCTGGAAGAGCTGGTCGTGATCGAAGAAGAGCGCAACGGTTACGCGATGCGCAGCGGCGCCTAGCGCCTCACGGCCACGGGCGGGGATTCGGACGGACGTATGGAGTGGCAGACGATTCGCAAATCCGGCGTCGCATCCGTGCAGCCGAACCTGGCGAACTACGAGACTGCTCGCGTGTCGTTCTCCTGGGAGGCGGCGCGGCGCGAGCTAACAGGCCTGCCGGACGGCAAGGGCCTCAACATTGCTTACGAGGCGATCGACCGTCACGCGAACGGTCCGCGACGCGATCACACGGCGCTGCGCTGGATCTCACGCGACGGCGCCATCCGCGACTTCAGCTACGACGAGATGCGTCGCCTCACGAATCGCTTCGCCAACGCGCTGCAGGGGCTCGGCGTCGCCAAGGGCGACAGAGTCTACGTACTGGCCGGGCGCATCCCGGAGCTTTACGTTGCAGCGCTGGGCACGCTGAAGAATCGTAGCGTCTTCTGCCCTCTGTTCTCAGCCTTCGGCCCGGAGCCCATCCACTCGCGCATGTCGATCGGCGGCGCGAAGGTGCTCGTGACCACGGAGTCGCTCTACGCCCGTAAGGTCGCGGCGCTACGAGAGCGTTTGCCGGAGCTGCAGCACGTCATCCTGGTCGGCGACGAGCACGAGGCGACGCAGGTCGAGGGTACGCTCGACTACGTCGGGCTCATGGACGCCGCCGGCGACGAGTACGAGATCGAAGCGACCGACCCGGAAGACTGGGCGCTGCTGCACTTCACCAGCGGCACGACCGGCACACCCAAAGGCGCCATCCACGTCCACGAGGCGGTTGTTGCGCACCACGCGACCGGCAAGCTGGCGCTCGACCTGCATCCCGATGACGTGTTCTGGTGTACGGCCGACCCGGGCTGGGTCACCGGGACCTCCTACGGGATCATCGCGCCGTTTACGAACGGCGTAACCAACGTGATCGACGAGGGCGACTTTGACGTCGAGCGCTGGTACGGCATCCTCGAGACGCAGAGGGTTAGCGTCTGGTATACGGCGCCGACCGCGATACGCATGATGATGAAGGCCGGCGCCGAGATCGCCCAACAGCACAGCTACCCGTCCCTGCGCTTCCTGTCCAGCGTTGGCGAGCCACTCAACCCCGAGGCTGTTGTCTGGGGTCAGGAGGCGTTCGGGCTGCCGTTCCACGACAACTGGTGGCAGACCGAGACCGGCGGCATCATGATCGCCAACTACGCCTGTATGGACATACAGCCGGGTTCGATGGGCCAGCCTTTGCCCGGCGTCGAGGCGACGATCGTCGAGCGGCGGGAGGACGGCAGCGCCGTCGAGCTCACGCAGCCCGGCGCGACCGGCGAGCTGGCGCTGAAGCCGGGGTGGCCTTCGATGTTCCGCGGCTACTGGCACGAAGAGGCGCGCTATCAGAAGTGCTTCGCGGGCGGCTTCTACCTGACCGGCGACCTGGCGCGACGAAGCGACGACGGCTACTTCTGGTTCGTCGGTCGCGCCGACGACGTGATAAAGAGCTCGGGTCACCTCATTGGCCCCTTCGAGGTCGAGAGCGTTCTGATGGAGCACAAGGCCGTCGCCGAGGCGGGCGTGATCGGCAAGCCGGACCCGATGGCGATGGAGATCGTCAAGGCGTTCGTGTCGCTGAAGAGCGGCTTCGAGCCCAGCGAGGCGCTGCGCCGCGAGCTGCTGGGCTTCGCGCGCAGCCGACTTGGTGCAGCGGTGGCGCCGAAGGAGATCGACTTCCTGCCGACGCTGCCAAAGACGCGCAGCGGCAAGATCATGCGCCGTCTGCTCAAGGCACGTGAGCTGGGCCTGCCCGAGGGCGACATCTCGACTTTGGAGGCGGGAGCATGAGCGAGCGAACCACCGATGCGCCATCGACCGCAGAGAAGCGCCACGAGGTCGACCTGCTGCGCAACATGCTGCTGATCCGGCGCTTCGAGGAACGCAGCTCGGACCTGTATCAGATGGGCAAGATCCGCGGCTTCCTGCACCTCTACATCGGCGAAGAGGCCGTCGCGGTGGGCGCGATGCAGGCGCTGACGCCGGAAGACGCCGTCGTGGCGACCTATCGTGAGCACGGGCACGCGCTGGCCCGCGGCATGGACGCCAACGTGCTCATGGCCGAGCTGTACGGTAAGGCGACGGGCTGCAGCAAGGGCCACGGCGGCTCGATGCACTTCTTCGACGTCGAGAAGCGCTTCTACGGCGGCTACGCTATCGTCGGCGGCGGCCTGCCCATCGCGGTAGGCCTGGCGCTGGCCGACAAGATGCTCGGCCGCAAGCGCGTGACTGCCTGCTTCTTCGGCGACGGCGCCCTGGTCGAGGGCGAGTTCCACGAGTCGATGAACCTGGCGAAGCTCTGGGGCCTGCCCGTCCTGTTCCTCTGCGAGAACAACCGCTACGCCATGGGTACGGCGTTGGACGTGTCGCATTCGGCGACCGACCTCGCGGCCAAGGCGCGGGCCTACGACGTCGCCAGCAGCGCCGTTGACGGCATGGACGTGCTCGCGGTCGAGAACGCGGTACGCGGAGCGGCCGAGCGCGTGCGTCACGGCGACGGGCCCGAGCTGCTGGAGCTGCGCACCTACCGCTTCCGGGGCCACTCGTTGTCCGACCCGGAGCTGTATCGTCCGAAGGAGGAGGTCGAGCTCTGGAAAGAGCGCGACCCGATCCCGGCGCTGATCGCCCGCCTGCGCGACCTCGAAGCGCTGAGTGACGCCGACCTCGAGGCGATGGAGCAAGAGCTCAAGCAGGAAGTCGACGACGCCGTCGCGTTTGCCGAGGCCAGCCCCTGGGAGCCGCTCGACGACCTGACGAAAGACGTGACGACATCATGACAGCGACTGAGGTCGCACCGCGCTGGCTGCAACGCCTCGACGGCAACCCGCTACCGTGGCTGCTCGACGAGGCAACACCGGCGGTGCGCCATCTGGCGTTGCGCGAGTTGCTCGACCGTCCGGAGGACGATGTCGCGGTACGGCAGGCGCTCGCTGCGGCGATGCGTACGCCGCCGATTTCGACCATCCTCGAGGCACAGGCGCCGGAGGGCTACTGGGTCAAACCCGGCGCCGGTTACGCGACCAAGTATCGCGGTACCGTCTGGCAGCTGATCTTCCTCGACCAGATGGGCGCCGACAAGAGCCACCCCGGCGTGCGCAAAGCCTGCGAGTACGTACTCGAGCACGCGCAGGCCGGTTCAGGCGGCTTCTCTGCCTCCGGTGTGAGCAGCAGGCCCGGCCATAAGCCGCCGTCGCTGGTAGTGCATTGCCTCAACGGCAACCTGCTGCACGCCCTGCTCGACTTTGGCCTGATCGATGACGAGCGCGTCCAGCATGCGATCGACTGGCAAGCGCGCTCGATTATCGGCGAGGGCGACATACGCTATTACGCCTCCGGCACCTCGGGACCGGGCTTCGGCTGCGCCTACAACGGCCGCCTGCCCTGCGCCTGGGGCGCGATCAAGGCAGTGCGCGCCCTGGTTCGCGTCCCGTTAGACAGGCGAACGCCGTCCGTGCAGGCGGCCATCGAGCAGGGCGCCGTTTTCCTTCTGGGCCGCGACCCCGCGGTGGCGGACTACCCTGCGGCGCGAGGTACGAGGCCCAGCAGCTCGTGGTTCAAGCCCGGCTTCCCGTCTGGCTACGTTGCCGACGTTCTGCAGAACCTCGATGTGCTGTGTGAACTCGGCTTCGGCGGCGACGCACGCCTGCGCCCGGCGGTCGATTGGCTGCTTTCGAAGCAGGACGACGAAGGACGCTGGAAGAACCAGTACGCCTACAACGGCAAGACGCTGGTCGATTTCGAGAGGCAGGGCGAGCCGAGCAAGTGGGTGACGCTGCGCGCCTGTCGCGTGCTCAAGGCGGTAGGTGAGGCGGAAGCGTGACGCCATGACAACGATGACGTATCGAGAAGCGATTCGCGCCGCGATGCGTAAGGCGATGACCGAGGACCCGCGCGTCTTCCTCATGGGCGAGGACGTGGGACGTTACGGCGGCGCGTTCGCGGTGAGCCACGGGCTGCTGGAGCAGTTCGGGCCGGAGCGCATCCGCGACACGCCTCTCATGGAGTCCACGTTTGTCGGGGCTGGGATCGGCGCGGCGATGAGCGGGATGCGCCCGATCGTAGAGATCATGACGATAAACTTCAGCATGCTCTCGATGGACCAGGTGCTGAACAACGCCGCGACGCTGCGCTACATGTCCGGTGGCCAGATAAGCGTCCCGGTCGTGGTGCGCATGTCGACGGGCGGCGGGCGCCAGATGGCGGCGCAGCACTCGCACAGCCTGGAGGGCTGGTACGCGCACATCCCCGGTATCACGGTGCTGACGCCCGCGACGGTGCAGGACGCCTACGGCATGACGCTCGCGGCTCTGCAGGAGCCCGACCCGGTGTTCATCATGGAGCACGCTACGCTGTACCCGATGGAAGGCGAGGTCGACGAGGCCGCGGGCGCCTGCGACATCCGAAAGGCCGCGGTGCTGCGCCAGGGCGAGCACGTCTCGCTGATTACATACAGCGCCTGTGTTTGGAAGGCGATCGAGGCGGCGAAGCGTCTGGCGGAAAACGGCATCGAGGCCGAGGTCATCGACCTGCGCACGCTGCGGCCGCTGGACAGCGAGACGTTCCTCAACTCGGTGCGCAAGACGCGCGGCGCCGTAATCATCGAGGAGGCGTGGCGCACGGCCGGCTTCGCGGCCGAGGTCTCGGCGCAGATCATGGAGAACGTGTTCGCGGAGCTGCAGTGGCCGGTGCAGCGCGTTTGCGGCGCCGAAGTGCCGGCGCCCTACGCCAAACACATGGAAGACGCCTCGCTGCCACAGGTCGAAGACATCGTCGCGGTGGTGGAGGCGAACCTGCTCTAATGGCCGACTTCCGTATGCCCGTCCTCGGCGCCGACATGAAGACCGGCGAGCTCGTTGCCTGGCACAAGCAGCCCGGTGACACGGTCGAGAAGGGCGAGGTTATCGCCGAGGTCGAGACCGACAAGGCAGTAGTCGAGGTCGAGTCGATGTACAGCGGCACCGTCGAGAAGCTGCTGGTCGAGGTCGGGGAGAAGGTGCCCGTCGGCGCCGTGCTCGCGACGATCAAGACTGAAGGCCCCGTAGAAGAGGTTGCGCCGGCGGCGTCACCTGCGGCAGCCCCTCCACCGCCTTCGCGACCCGCAGGTGCGCCGGCGCGCCCCCTCGGGCACCCCGCGGCCGGGCGCATGACGGTATCGCCGGTGGCGCAGAAGCTGGCGGATGAGAAGGGCGTCGACCTCTCGACGCTGAGCGGCAGCGGTCCCGGCGGGCGCATCATGCTGCGCGACGTCGAGGAGGCGATCGCGCGTGCTGCGGCGCCGGCGCCTGCTTCGGTCTCGTCTCCCGGCGTACGTTCCAACGTTGCCGCCGACGAGCGTGCGCTGCGCATGCGCCAGAGCATCGCCGCGGCGATGAGCCGCTCGCACCGCGAGATACCGCATTTCCACGTGCAGAGCGTGATCGACATGAGCAAGGCGATCGCCTGGCTCACGGAGACGAATACGCAGCGCCCGATCGCCCAGCGTCTGATTTACGGTGTGCTGCTGGTCAAGGCGGCCGCTTTGGCCCTGCGCAAGGCGCCCCAGCTCAACGGCTTCTGGGCCGAAGATCGAGTCGAACTGCGCCAGGACATACACGTCGGCGTCGCGATCTCGCTGCCCGGCGGCGGGCTGGTGGCGCCGGCGATTCACGACACCGACAAGCTGTCGCTCGACTGACCTCATGGCGCAGTTCCGCGACCTGGTCGGCCGGGCGCGCGCGGGCCGTCTGCGCAGCTCCGAGATGACGGACCCGACGATCACCGTGACCAGCCTCGGCGAGCTCGGCGCCGAGAGCGTGCTTCGGGCTGATCTACCCGCCGCAGGTCGCGCTGGTGGGCTTCGGACGCCTGACCGAGCGCCCCTGGGCCGTCGATGGGCTAATCGGCGTGCGCAAGGTGATCCACGCCTCGCTGGCCGGCGACCACCGGGCGCTGGACGGCTATCGGGCCAGCGTCTACCTCAACGAATTGGAGCGCCTGCTCCAGGAACCGGAGACGTTATGAACGACAACCAGATGCAGGACAGGGTGCTCGATATCCTCGGGGCGCTGGCGCCGGAGGTCGACGTCCACAGCCTCAAGGCCGGTGTGCGCCTGCGCGACCAGCTCGACCTCGACTCGATGGACTTCCTCAACTTCCTCATCGGCATCGACCAGGAGTTCGCGGTCGAGATCCCGGAGTCCGACTACCCGAAGCTCGCGACGCTGGACCAGATCTACGGCTACCTGCGGCAGAAGCTCGGCGCGAAGGTGTCTTAGACGCCCTCGTGCCTGGAGGCGGCCTCGAAGCCGCTAATGATCTCGAGCAGCGCACTCGTCTCTGAGAGCTGGCGCGCATGGTTCGCCTCCGCCGTCAGCTCCTCGAGCAGCTTCTGGGCGTTGTCGGTCGCGAGCTTCATCGCGGCGACACGCGCCAGCTCTTCGCTGATCGCCGACTGAATCACGGCCTCATAGAGGTCGATCAGCACACGCTCCGTTACGAGATGCGTCAGCAGGCGCTCGATGTCCTGCGGCGGCTTGACGGGCGGCGTCGCGCTACGATCCGCCGGTGTCTGCGTGGCGTCGAGCGGGAACAGCTGCCTCGACGTGACCTCGTACTGGAAGCGGCGCCGCGGTGCGTTGTGCGTCACGACCAGGCGCCCGCAGCGTCGCGTATCCATGAGATCGAGAATCTCCAACGCTGCCTTCTCGATATCGGCGTAGGAGGGCAGCGCGAGCGACGGCACGCCCGACCAGTAGACCAGCGGCTCCTTCGCCGCCTCGAACAGGCGCTTGCCCTGCCGTCCCAGGCACGCGACCTCGATCTCTTCTGACGCAGCGCGGCGCCCTCGCAGGTCTGCGGTGATTCTGCTCACGAGGTGCTGGTTGAAGGCGCCGCACAGCCCCCGCTCCGACGTGATTACGAGCAGCAGCGTTTTCGGGCCGGCGGCGTCGCTGAAGAAAGAGGCCCCCGTCGAGCCGCCAAACTGCGAGAGCTGCGTCTCGAGCAGCTCGGCGTAGCGCGTCAGCGGCGGCAGACGCTCCTCGGCGCGACGGAAGGCGATCTCGGCCACGGACTGCATCGCAGTGAGCAGCGGTACGACCTGCGCAATGGCATGCTCGTGAGCGCGAATCGCGTCGTAGTCGGCGGTCACGTCGCGGAACCCAGCCTTGTCTTAGCAGCGGCGAGCCAGCGCGTCAGCTGATCGCCCAGCTCCGGCGTCACTTCGGCCGTGCTATTCGCCAGCGCCTCGATCTGCGGGAAGTCTGCCGCAACGGCCTCGAGTGCAGAGGCCAGTCCGTCGACCTGGGCCGGCGTCAGGTCGTCCAGCAAGCCGGTCTTCATGCCCCACAGCTCGGCGATCTCGAGCGACAATGGCGCCGGATGTCGCTCGCGCTGGCGCAGGACCGCGGTGAGCCGCTCGCCGCGCGCCAGTTGACGCTGCGTCGTTTCGTCCAGCAGCGTGCCGAAGCGTGTAAAAGCCTTGACCTCGGCGTACTGCGACAGCTCCAGGCGAACGTTGGCGGCGGCGTCGCGCATCGTGGCGGGCTGGGCGCTGCCGCCGACGCGCGACACCGAGAGACCGACCTCGACGGCTGGTAGCTGCCCCTCGGCGAACAGGTTGGCATCGAGGTAGATCTGGCCGTCTGTCATCGAGATCAGGTTGGTTGGTATGAAGCCGGAGAAGTTGCCACGCTGCGTCTCGATTATCGGCAGAGCCGTGACGGAGCCGCCGCCCTTGCTCTCGCTTAGCTTGAAGGCGCGCTCCATCAGCCGTGCGTGGGCGAAGAAGATGTCGCCGGGGTACGCCTCGCGGGTCGGCGGGCGGCGCAGCAGCAGCGAGAGCTCGCGATAGGCTTCCGCGTGCCGCGTCAGGTCGTCGTAGACGATCAGCACCGCGCGGCCGCGATAAGCGAACCACTCGGCGATCGAGCAGCCGGCGTAGGGTGCCAGGTAGCGCAGCGCGGCGGGCTCGGAGGCATCGGCCACGACCACGACAGTGTGGGAGCGCGAGCCGAGCTGCGTCAGTTCGTCGATCACCTGCCTGACGGACGCGCGCCTGGCGCCGACGCTGACGTAGACGCAGACGATGCCGCGGTCCTTCTGATTGATAATCGTGTCGATGGCGATGCTGGTCTTGCCGGTCTCGCGGTCGCCGAGGATGAGCTCGCGTTGTCCCAGGCCGATGGGCACGGCGGCGTCGATGACTTTGAGGCCGGTGAGCAGCGGCTCGCGCACGGGCTGGCGGTCGAGCACGCCCGGAGCCTCCTCCTCGACGTCGCGCCACTCGGTGGTTGCCAGAGGCCCGCCGCCGTCGCGTGGTATACCCAGAGGGTCGATGACGCGACCGAGCACCTCTTCGCCTACCGGGACGCGCGCCAGCTGACCGGTACGCAGCACCGGCGAGCCTGCCGCGATACCGGCCTCGCCGCCGTAGAGCACGCAGCCGACGACGTCGTGCGCCAGGTCGAGCACCTGCCCACGCGTGCCGTTGGCGAAAACTACGACCTCGTTGTTGGCGACCTCCGGCAGGCCTGAGACGCGCGCAACGCCGTCGCCGATGCTGAGCACGCGGCCGATGTCCTGCACCGAGGGCGCTACGGGCAGGGCGCCGGCCCGAGCCTCCATCTGCTGCAGCATCTGCTCGAGGCTACGCTCCATTGGACGAGCCGTTGCCTTCCATGCCGACAGCGAGCTGCTCGAGCATGTGTCTGACGCTCATGTCGACCACCATCGCGCCGACCACGATGCGCACGCCGGCGATCAGCGACGGGTCCTCGTAGACCTCGATACGCAGGCCCGGCGGCCGCGCGGCCGAGACGCTTCGCGGCCCGCTCGCGCAGCGTCTGCTGCAGCGCGGCGTCCAGCGGGTAGGCGGATTCGACAAGCAGGACGCCGGCGCCGGGCGAACCGTCTTGCTGCGCCGTCTCGAGCGCCTGGCCGTCGAGGCCGAGCTCGTCTGAGAGCAGCTGGTCGATGAGCGACGCGTGTACGGCCTCGCCGGACGTGCCGCGGATCAGCGCCGCCGCGATGTTCACGGCCGACTGCGATACCTGGTGGCTGACGCGCTCGAAGGCCGCGTGCTGCTCGGCGGTAGCCGTTTTGCGCGCCTGCTCGATCAGCGACGCTGCTTCGGCGCGGGCGGCTTCGAGCAGACGGGCGCGCTCCTTGGCCGCGTCGATCTGCGCAGTCTCGATCAGGGCGCGTGCTTCCTGCTGCGCCTTGACGGACTGCTGGGCCAGCGCCGTTCGCTCCTCGTCGGCCTTACGGGCGCGCTCCTCGGCGTCGCTGATCCGGGCGTCGATGGTCTCCTGGCGCTTGTTCATCATGTCGAGCACGGGGCGGTAGAAGAAGCGCGCCAGGATCGCGAGCAGGATGAGGAAGTTGATGATCTGGAAGACGAAGGTTGGTACGTCGAAGCCGAGCATAGTTGGCCCTAGGGCAGCACCTTGCCCGTCAGCGGGTTCGCGAACAGAAGGATCAGCGCCACGATCAGCGAGTACAGTGCCAGCGACTCCAGCAGCGCCAGGCTGATGTACAGCGTCGTCGAGATCGAGTCACGTGCCTCCGGTTGCTCGGCGATGGCGCGCATCGCCGAGGCCGCGACGCGTCCCTGGCCAACTGCCGCGAGCGTGGTGCCCAGCATGATCGTGACACCTGCCATCACAGCGGAGCCTGAGACGAACCAGAACTGCGCCTTGCCGGCGGCGGCAGCGCGCGTCGCGTCGCTCTCCAGCGGGTTGGCGAACAGCAGCACCAGCGCGACGATCAGCACATACAGGGCCAGCGACTCGATCATCGCCAGCGCTACGAACAGGTTACGGCTCAGGGTCGGCGCCTCGTCCGGCTGGCGCGCGATCGCCTCGTTGGCGGCGCGCGCGGCAATCGCCTGGCCGACGGCCGGCAGCACGACGCCGACGCCGATCGCACCCGCGGCCGTAATCACGACGGCGACGTAGAACCAGCTCTCGGAGATCACGCTGCCTCTCCTTCTGCTCGCACGGCCCCCGCGATGTAGACAACAGTGAGGATGGTGAAGATGTACGCCTGCAGCACGCCGATGAACAGCCCGAAGACCTCGAGCACGGCGGGAACGACCAGCGGCAGCACGACAAGCAGCACTGCGACGATTATCTGATGCGAGAGCATGTTGCCAAAGAGCCGGATGGCCAGCGAAAACGTGCGTGTCAGATGGCTGAGCACGTTCATCGGCAGCATCAGAGGCATCGGCTGGGCGAATCCCTTGAGGTAAGCCCAGACGCCAAGCTCTCGGATGCCGAAGTAGTGCACCGAGAAGAAGACGATCACCGCCAGCGCCGCGGGGGTGTTGATGCTCGCGGTCGGCGCCTCGACGGTCGGGATGATCGACATGAGGTTCGCGACCAGGATGAATAGCCCGGTGGTAGCGATCAGCGGCAGGTAGCGCCGCGCGTCCTCGCCGGTCATCTCCTCGATAAGACTGTTGACCGAGCCGACACCCCATTCAGCGACCGCCTGCCAGCGTGAGGGTCGCTCCTGCAGGTTCCGCCCGGCGTATATCCCCGCCGCCGCCAGCACACCGACCATCGCCCAGGTCGCGATCACCGTCGACGTGATGCCGACGCCGAAGACGTGAAACACGACATTGTTCTCGAGCACCTTCGTGTCGAGCAGGACCGGCATAAGGCTACTCACGGCGGATCACCTTCATCGCCCTTGAGAAAACGCTGCCGGCCTGGAATATCGCCACGAGGGCGCCCAGCGAGAACAGGATCATCGTCACGTAGGGTTGCGTGCCGAGGGCGTTATCGATGACGCGGCCGAGGATTACGCCGCCCGCGATCGGCAGCACGATCATCCAGCCGAGCGACGTGAGGTAGGCAACGTTGCGCCAGACGATGGCGCGGCGTTTGCGTTCGGCTTCAGGCGCTGCGGTGCTGGGCGGGCCGGAAGGTGTTGGCCAGCGTTCGGTAGACGCGGTCGAAGTGCCTTTCCGCCTCTTGCTCCATCGCTCGGATCTGTTCGGCTTCAGAGCCAAGGCTCGCCTCCAAATCGGCGAACGTGACGTCGAGAGCCGCCGCGCCCGTCAGCAAGGTTACCAAATCGTCCTCGACGGCCATCGAGCCGCCGATCGTCGCGATTACGTGATCACCATCGGCGCCGCGCACCTGCACCTGGCCGCGCATCAGTCGCGCAACGAAGGGGCTGTGCTTCGGGAGCACGCCGACCCAGCCGTCCGGCAGCGGCGCCACGACGGACGTGACGTCGCCTTCGAACACGACGGCCTGCGGTGTGATCACTTCGAGGCGCATCGTCAGGCGCTCGCCGCGTCGTCGCCGGCCGGCGACATCGTCTGCGCCTTGGCGATGGCATCGTCGATCGTCCCGACCATGTAGAAGGCTTGCTCTGGAAGATCGTCCAGCTCGCCCGAGAGCAGGCGCTTGAAGCCGGCGATAGTTTGCTCCAGAGGGATGAACACGCCCGGCAATGTCGAGAACGCCTCGGTCGTGAACAGCGGTTGCGTCAGGAAGCGCTGCAGGCGTCGAGCGCGCTGGGCGATACGCCGCTCCTCCTCCGACAGCTCCTCGATGCCCAGGATCGCGATGATGTCGCGCAGCTCTGCGTAGCGCGCGAGCACCTCGCGCGTGCGCCGCGCCACGTCGTAGTGCTCGTCGCCCACGTACGTCGCAGAGAGCAGGCGCGACGACGAGGCCAGCGGGTCGATGGCGGGGTAGAGGCCCTGGCTGGCGAGATCGCGCGACAGTACCGCAACGGCATCGAGGTGCCGGAACGCCGCCGACGTGCCGGGGTCCGTGATGTCGTCGGCGGGGACGTAGATCGCCTGCACACTGGTGACAGCGCCGAGGCTGGCGTTGGATATGCGCTCCTGCAGCGCTCCCATCTCGCTGTCGAGGGTCGGTTGGTAGCCGAGCACCGACGGCACGCGGCCCAGCAGAGCGCTGACCTCCATGCCGGCCTGCACGAAGCGGTAGATGTTGTCGATGAACAGGAGGACGCTGCGATGCTCCTGGTCGCGGAAGTACTCGGCGATGGTTAGCGCCGTGGAGGCGACGCGCAGACGGGCGCCCGGCGATTCGTTCATCTGGCCGAAGACCAGCACCGAGCTCTGCAGGACGCCCTGCTCCTTCATCTGCAGGTAGAGGTCGTTAGCCTCACGCGTGCGCTCGCCGACGCCGGCGAAGATCGCGACCCCGCTTGCTTCCTTGACGGTGCGCTGCATCAGCTCGATCACGAGCACTGTCTTGCCGACACCGGCCCCACCGAACAATCCCGCCTTGCCGCCGATCGGCAGCGGTACCAGCAGGTCGATGGCTTTGATGCCGGTGACGAAGGGCTCGGTCGGCGCTTGTTGCTCCGTGAGGCGCAGCAGGTGGCCGCTGATCGGCCGGCGCTCAGGCGTGTCGAGCGGCGGACCGTCATCTACAGGCTCTCCGAACACGTCTAGCACCCGCCCCAGCGTCGCGTCGCCGACTGGCGTGGTTAGCGGACCGCCCGTATCGATCACGGTGAGGCCGCGACGCAGCCCGTTGGTCGAAGCCAGCGCGAGGCATTGCACCGAGCGGTCGGCAATGTGGGCGTGGACCTCTATGACCAGCGGCGCCTGGTTCGGGCGCTCGACCAGAAGGGCGTTGCTGATCGCCGGCAACTGGTCGGCCGGAAACTCCGCCTCGACCACGACGCCGTGCACGGCCGCGACGCGGCCCTTTGCGGCCGCAGTGGTGTCGTTATTGCTCGGGGCATCGGTCTGCGTCATGGGGCACTTCGATTCTACGCCGCCTGGTTCCGGCGAGTCTGGGGCCATTCGTCGTGTCATCGCGAGATCGGCGCGTATCCAGACGTGGCGTTTGGTTGCGTCCAGTCCCGGCCTCTTGCCGGAACCTCGCAGGTTTTGTCGAACTGCCGCGAAAGTTGGATAAGCGTAGTTCGCTTCGTTGTTGAGTCAATGCTGAAGTGAAATACTGTTTCCGATGTCAGATTGTCTGATCGTCCTGGGCGCCTCCGGTGACATGGCCCGGCGGCTCTTGTTCCCGGCCATGTACCAGCTCGATCGCTCCGGCAAGCTGGACGGCCTGCACATAGTTGGCTACGCGCTCGAAGATTGGGACACGGACCGTTTTCGCGCCGAGGTGAAGCACGGCGTCACCGACCTCGCCGGCCTGCCCCTGGACGATGCCGTCTGGCAGCGCTACTCGGACCGCCTCACGTACCTCACCGGCGATCTTACCGACCAGGGCCTCGCCCGGCTTGCCCAGTACGTCGACGGCAACGTCGCGTTCTACCTGGCGTTGCCGCCGGGCATGTTCGCATCGGCCGCGACGGCGCTGGCTCACGCCGGCTTCAACGAGACGAGCAAAGGCTGGCGCCGCCTGGTCATCGAGAAGCCGTTCGGTATCGACGTCGATTCGGCGGCGCAGCTCAACCGCGAGCTGCACCAGTCCTGGAACGAAAACCAGATCTTCCGCATCGACCACTTCCTCGGCAAGGAGACGGTGCAGAACATCCTCGTGTTCCGCATGGCGAACCGCGTGCTGGAGCCGATGCTCACCAATGCTCAGGTCGAGTACGTGCAGGTTACGGCCTCGGAGACGCTGGGCCTCGAGGGGCGTTATCGCTACTACGACGGCATCGGCGCCATGCGCGACATGCTGCAGAGCCACCTGATGCAGCTCATGACGCTGACCGCGATGGAGCCGATGACGACCTGGGACAGCGAGATCCTGCACGACCACAAGGTCGAGGTGCTGCGTCAGATCCGGCCGTTCACGCCCGAGACTGTGGCGCACCACGCGGTCCGAGGCCAGTACACTGCCGGCGCGATGAGCGGCGAGCAGGTGCCGGGCTACCTCGAAGAACACGGCATACCGCCTTCCTCGACCACGGAGACGTTCGCGGCCCTGAAGCTGTATATCGATAACTGGCGTTGGCACAACGTGCCGTTCTACGTGCGCAGCGGTAAGCGCATGGGCGCCGACCTGACGGAGGTCGCGATTACGTTCCGTGAGCCGCCGACGCGCGTGTTCGTCGACGGGGAGTCTGTGGTCCGCAAGCGCAACAGCCTCGTGTTTCAGCTCAAGCCCTCGGAGGCGATCAGCCTCTCGGTGCTGGCGCGTCAGCCCGGCCTCGAGCTCAAGACGCACGGCCTGCAGCTCTACGCCGACTACGCTCCCGGCCAGTCCGAGAGCTCGAGCTACGAGCAGCTACTGCTCGACGTGCTCGAGGGCGACCAGACGTCGTTCCTGCGCTTCGACGAGGTCGAGTGGGCCTGGCGGGTGCTGCAGCCGGTTATCGACGCCTGGAAGCAGGGCAAGCCGGAGGCGTACATCGCCGGCAGCAACGGTCCGGACGGTCAGGCACGGCTGATGAATCCAGGTCAGTCCTGGCGGCCGCTCGACGGCATCATCGAGACGCCCTGAGAAGACTGGTAGCGTCAGGCAGTAACTGTCTCGGACACAGTCCCCAGTACGCCGGTGCCGTAGATCCAGCGCAGCCTACCGCTCATAGCAAACGTCACGATCGTGACGCCCACGAACGCGAGCCCCATGACCATGAACACGCCCTGCACGTGCCACAGGTCGGCGAAGTAGCCGTTGACCAGCGCGAAAACTGCCATCATGCCGGCGTTGTTCATCGTGTAGACGCCCATCGCGCGGCCGCGCAGGCGGTCAGGCACGAACTCGAGCAGCAGCACCTCGGATAGCGACATGAAGCCGGCCTGACTGCCGCCCGCCAGCGCCAGCCCGATCAGAGCCGCAGCAGGCCCCGAAGCCAGCGCCACGATGACCAGCGAGCCGCCGCTCATCACCGCAGTGAGTAGCAGCGCGGCGCCGCGTGTACCGGAGTCGCGCAGGGCGGCGATCGACAGCGTCGCGATCAGGCCGCCGGCGCCTACCGACATGAACAGGTAGCTGTACAGCGTTGAGCCACCACCGAGCTCACCTTTCGCCAGACCCGGTAGCAGCGAGTCGAACGACATCGTGAGGGCGCAGTGGGTCGCGACCAGCGCCACCATCAGATTGATCGGCGAGATGCGCGTGATGTACTTGAAGCCCTCGCGAAACTCCATTGCGATCGTCGTCGTGACGTCTTTGGCGCGCGCGATCGGGGTCGTGGGCAGTCGAAGTGCAGTGAGCGTCGCGACGCCGTAGAGCGCGGCGGCGCCGATGAACACGCCCTGCGCCCCCACGCTCGCGAGGATCGGCGCGGCGAGCAACGGCCCGAATACCCGTGGCCCTCGCATCGCGGCGTTGCGCAACGAGACGGCGTTGAGCAGGTCCTCCTGCGGCACCAGTGCCGGCGTCATGGCACGGCTGGCGGGCTGCCCCATGGAGCGACCAAGGCTATCGATCAGCGCCAGCAGCGTTACGTCCCAGACAGTTCCCCAGCCGGCGATGACGATTATGCCGAGCAGCAGGCTGGTCAGCATCGGTGCGACCATGCTGATCACGAGCAGCGTCTTGCGGTCGTTGCGGTCGGCGAGAATGCCGCCCAGCGGCACCATGACGAACGTCCCGAAGAAGCCCGAGAACGTGATCAGCGCCACGGCCAGCGCCGAGCCCGAGAGGTCGAATACCAGCCAGGCGCGGCCGACCATCATGGCCCACTGCGAGATGCCGGCGATAACCATCGCGGACCACAGGGTGCGAAAGCCCCGATGCCTGAGGGACCAGAAGATGCTATTCACGCGGTTCGTCCAAAGTTGCAGTGAATTCTAGGCGAAATCAGAGTTAACCGGTAAATCGTGCACTTCCGTTGCTCTCATCCGAGCGCCGTCCAGCCCCGAAGCTGTCGATTTCTTTTCTAACAAATCCGTCAGGTCTCTGATCCACGGCGTCTCGTCTTCCCGAACTACCTGCAGAACGCACGAAGGAGAAGGATTGATGAGAATAGGGAGCTACTGGAAACGCAGCCGGTTCCTGATACCGGCACTCGCAGTCGTGGTCGTCGCGGGCGTCGCGGCCTGCTCGGGTGGCAACAAGTACGCCGCAACCTCGACGCCGAGCGCGCCGGCTGCTGCGGCGTCGGCGAATGGTACGACCGCTTCGACGGGGTCGAGCGCGCCTGCGCCCACCACGGCCGCACCTGCGCCGTCTGGTTCGTCCGGCGCCGAAGCGACCGGCGCGTCTGGCGCGTCGAGCACGCTGACGATCTCGATGGGCAACGGCCCGCTCGGTAACTACCTGACCGGTCCGGACGGCAAGACGCTGTACGTCTTCCTCAAGGACGCCCCGAACACCAGCAACTGCAGCGGCGGTTGCCTTCAGACCTGGCCGCCTTTGCTGCAGGAAGAGGATGACACCCTCCAGGGCGCCAGCGGCGTCAGCGGCAAGCTCGACTACATCGATACGCCTGCGGGCGAGCAGGTGACCTACAACGGCGCGCCGCTCTACTACTTCTCGAAGGACACGGCGGCCGGCCAAACGCAGGGCAACCTGTTCGGCGGGCTGTGGTTTGTCGCTCGTCCCGACACGGCTTCGACGGCGGTCGTGGGCGTGCACGACGGCGGTGGCAAGACGTTCCTGGTCGGCCCAACGGGCGGATCGCTCTACTACTTCTCGAAGGACGCGACCGGCGTCAGCAACTGCAGTGGCACCTGCGCCCAGAACTGGCCCGCGCTCACGGTGCCGCAGGGTATCGACCCCACGGCGGTGACGGCGGCCGGCGGCGGCCTGGCGGTGATCACGCGCGACGACGGTACGCGACAGGTCACCTACAACGGCCATCCGGTGTACTACTACGCCGGCGACCACGTCCCCGGCGACACCAACGGCGACGGCGTCGGCGGCGTCTGGTCGCTCGCCACGTCATAAACGGCCGCGTCCGGGGACCACTGCCTGCGGGTCTTCGGGGGGAATCGGCCAGCTTTCGGGGCCTCGTCGCACAGATCGCGACGAGGCCCTTATATGTCAGCCGCCGTGCCCTGAACGTCGCGGCGTATCATGGTCGATAGGTCGGAAGCAGGTTCGCGTCCCTTCAGCGCTGCTCGAGAAACGTCGATCGTTACTGTGATGGGGGTGGTGGTGTGGTGAGTCTGCCCAGGCAGGACGTGACGGCTCCAGGCGGGCCTGGTCTGGAGCCGCGCTGGACCAGCAGCTCCAAAAGCGGCGTCGGCACGGCGCCGGGACCTCTGAGCCGCGTCTGGTTTGCGACCTCGCACGGCATCGTCAACGAGGTCTACTACCCGCACTTCGACAAGGCCAACACACGCGACATGGGCCTGATCGTCACGGACCGCCAGGCCTTCTTCTCGGAAGAGAAGCGCGACACCGACAGCACGATCGAGATGCTGGCGCCCGGCGTGCCGGGCTTTCGCATGCGCAATGTCTGCCGCTCCGGTCGCTACGCCATCGACAAGACGGTGCTGACCGACCCGGCGCACGACGTCCTGCTGCAGAAGATCCGCTTCGAGGCGCTGCAAGGCGCACCGTCCGACTATTCGCTGTTCGTTCTGCTGGCGCCGCATGTGCAGAACTTCGGCGCCGGCAACGACGGCTGGGCCGGCGATTACAAAGGCGTGCCGATGCTACTGGCCCAGCGCGACGGCGTTTGCCTCGCATTCGCCAGCTCGATGCCGTTTCTGAATCGCAGCTGCGGCTATGTCGGCGTCAGCGACGGCTGGCATGACCTCAGAGCCAACTACCGTCTGACCCAGATATACCCGCAGGCACTAAACGGAAACATCGCGCTCACGGCGGAGCTACAACTCGACGCCAACAGCGAGTGTGTGCTGGCGCTGGGCTTCGGTCACAGCCCGGACGAGGCGGCACTGCAGGCGCGCGCCGCGCTATTACGAGGCTTCGACTCCAGCGAGCGCGCCTACGTTGCAGGCTGGCAGGCCGTGCAGTCCGAATTTCTGCCGTCTGGACGCCACGAGCGGCGATAGCTGCTATCGCGTCAGCACCTCGGTCCTGCGGGTGCACAAGTCGAAGAGCATCGCCGGCGGTATGATCGCCAGCCTCTCGATTCCCTGGGGATCGTCGAAGAGCGACGACGACATGGGCGGCTATCACCTCGTCTGGCCGCGTGACCTCTGCGAGAGCGTCGGCGCGCTGCTGGCGGCCGGCGACGGCGTCTCGGCGCGAGAATCGCTGGTCTTTCTCATGGCCACGCAGGAGGCGGACGGGCACTGGCCGCAAAACATGTGGTTCAGCGGCGAGTCTTACTGGAGTGGCATCCAGATGGACGAGACCGCCTTTCCCATCCTGCTCGCTGATTCGCTGCGGCGTGAAGATCAGCTAAACGGCATCGACGTCTGGCCGACGGTTCGCAAAGCGGCCTCGTACATCGTGGTCAATGGGCCTGTGACGATGCAGGACCGCTGGGAGGAAGACGGCGGCTACTCGCCGTTCACGCTCTCGGTCGAGATCGCGGCGCTGCTGGCCGCCGCCGACTTCGCGGATGCAGCCGGCGAGCCGGACCTCGCGAACTACCTGCGCGAAACGGCCGACGGCTGGAACGCGCTGATCGAGCAATGGACGTACGTCACGGGAACCGGACTCTGCGAGAAATATGCTGTCGACGGCTACTACGTGCGCATCTCGCCGCCGGACGTTGGTGACGGCTCGCCTCGCTGAAGCAGGGCTACGTGCCGATCAAGAACCGTCCGCCGGGCATGAGCCAGCTTAAGCCTGACGAGGTGGTCAGCCCGGACGCGCTGGCCCTCGTGCGCTTCGGGCTGCGTTCGGCGCACGACCCGCGCATCCTCAACACGATCAAGGTGATCGATGCGTACCTCAAGCAGGAGACCGCGACTGGCCCGATCTGGCATCGCTACGACGATGACGGCTACGGCGAGCACGAGGACGGCTCGGCGTTCGACGGCACCGGCATCGGCCGCGGCTGGCCACTGCTGGCCGGCGAGCGCGCGCACTACGAGATCGCGGCCGGCAACGCGCCCGAAGCAGCGCGCCTGCTCAGCGTCATGGAGGCGCAGACCAGCCCCGGCGGACTGATCCCGGAGCAGGTCTGGGATGCCCCCGACATCCCGGAGAAAGAGCTGTTCAACGGCAAGCCCTCGGGCTCCGCGATGCCGCTGGTCTGGGCACACGCCGAGCACGTCAAGCTGATCCGGTCGCTGAGCCAGGGCAAGGTCTTCGATATGCCGCCGCAGACCTGGCAGCGCTACGTCGAGCGGTCGACGCCGTCGCGGGTCACGCCGTGGCGCTTCAACCAGAAGTGCCGCAGGTTGCGCGAAGGCCAGGTCCTGCGCATCGAGTGCCTGGTGCCCGGCGTCGTGCACTGGAGCAGCGACGGCTGGCAAACCGTGAACGACACCCAGACCACCGATACGCGCGCCGGCGTGCACTACGCCGACCTGCCGACGTCCGGCCTCAGCGCCGGCTCGACCGTGACGTTTACGTTCCACTGGCCCGGCGCCGACCGCTGGGAAGGCACCGACTTCAGCGTCGCCGTGGTAGCCGGCGGCTCCTGATTAGAGCGGCGCCAGCTCCGTAGCCAGCAGGCCCGCGACCGCCGCCTGCCAGCGCGCGTAGCCCTCGGTCGCAACGCCGGCCGAGGCGCTCGTGTAGGAACCGCGAGCTCTCGTGTCTGAGTGACGCCAGCTCGGCCTCGTCGCGCCAGAAACCGGTTGCGAGACCCGCGAGGTAGGCGGCGCCCATCGCCGTCGACTCGACGGACTCGGGACGTGGAGATCGGCACGCGAGCGAGGTCGGCCTGAAGCTGCATCAGTGCGTCGTTGGCCGCGGCGCCGCCGTCGACGCGCAGCTCGTAGATATCGAAGGCTGGCCTCCTGCGCCATGACGCCGAGCACGTCCTGCGCCTGGTAGACCATCGAGTCCATGGCAGCACGCACGATGTGCGCCTTCGAGGTCGCGCCGGTGAGCCCGTAGATGGCGCCGCGCACGTCGGGCCCCCAGTGTGGCGAGCCGAGCCCCACGAACGCCGGCACGAACACGACGCCGCCGCTGTCCGGCACGCTGCGCATCAGCGCCTCGCCCTCCTCGGCACCGGCGATGATGCCGAGGTTGTCGCGGCACCACTGCACCGCGGCGCCCGCTACAAAGATCGAGCCTTCGAGCACGTAGCGGCGCTGTCCCGGGGCCGTCGTGGCCGCGACGCTGGTCAGCAGTCCGTGCCGCGAGCGCACGGACTGCTTCGCCGGTGTGCAGCAGGATGAAGCAGCCGGTGCCGTAGGTTGCTTTGATCAGGCCGGGCTCGAAGCAGCACTGCCCGTACAGCGCCGCCTGCTGGTCGCCAACCAGCGAGGCCAGCGGCAGCCCATCCGGCAGACCGGCGACGCCCGACGTGGCGCCGCGCACGCCGGCGCTCGGCCCGACTTCCGGCATGACGCCGCGGTTGAGCCCGAACAACGCCAGCAGGTCGTCGTCCCAGTCGAGGCGCGTCGATGTCGAAGGCGAGGGTGCGGCAGGCGTTGGTGACGTCGGTGACGTGCGCGGCGCCGCCGGTCAGACGCCACGCCAGCCAGGTGTCGATCGTGCCGAAGCAGACGTCGCCGCCGGCGATTCGAGCCGCGAGGCCGGGAGCTCGCGTGTCAGCCACAGCGCTTTCGTGCCGCTGAAGTAGGGGTCGAAGCGCAGGCCGGTCTTGC
This sequence comes from uncultured Chloroflexia bacterium, assembly GCA_963732945.1. Taxonomy (GTDB): domain Bacteria; phylum Chloroflexota; class Dehalococcoidia; order DSTF01; family WHTK01; genus WHTK01. Next base: position 165,518 of record CAVTBL010000017.1, on the reverse strand, counting down.
GGGCGACCTCGTCCTCGAGGCCGGCGGCGCGCAGCTCCTCGCAGATCGCGGCCGAGCGGCGGCACTGCCAGACGATGGCGTTGTACACGGGCGCGGCGCTGCGACGGTCCCAGAACAGCATCGTCTCGCGCTGGTTGCTCAGCCCGACGGCTATCGGACGGTAGTCGGGGGCGGCGGCCAACGCCGCGCCGATCGCAGCCAGCGTTGCCTGCCAGATGTCCTCGGGGTCCTGCTCGACCCAGCCGGGATGCGGGAAGAGCTGCCGTATCTCGCGATAGCCCCGCGCCTGCACGGCGCCGTCATGGTCGACCACCAGCGCAGTGACGCCCGTCGTGCCGGCGTCGATCGCAAGGATCGCGTCGTGTGGCATCAGATGTGCTTGTCGAGCCACGCTTCCAGGTCGGTCATGACATCGGGCCATTCGGGTTCGTTGAAGATCTCGTGCAGCAGATCCGGGTAGAGCTTCAGCGTCTTGTCTCGCGACGCGACAGTCTCGAACAGGGCCTCGCTGCGCGGGCCGTCGCCCAGCGGCGACGCGGCGCCTGCCATGACCAGGATCGGCAGTGTGATGGTGCGCGCCATCTCCGGCAGGCGATCGCGCATCTGGGCCATGGCGGAATCGCGACCCGCGGGTGGCGCTCCGTGATAGACCAGCGGGTCGCTGCGGTAGGCCTCGACCACGGCAGGATCGCGCGACAGCGTGTCGGCGAGCTCGAGGCCGGCGGGACGCGGCGGCGCCTTGTCGGTCGCGATGCCGCCGCCCGACAGCACGAGGCCGGCGAGCTCGCCCTGGTACTGCGCGGCGTAGGCGGTGGCAATAGAGGCGCCCATGCTGTGGCCGATGAGGAAGATGTCCTCGCCGGGATTCTCTTTGCGGATCAGGTCGAAGAACGTCTTGAGGTCGCTGATGTAGTCGTCGTAGCTATCGACCTGCACGCGCTCGCCGTCGGACTTACCGTGGCCGCGGTGATCGAGCGCGTAGACCGAGTAGTCGAGCGGCACGAAGTACTCGACCAGGTTCTGGTAGCGGCCGCTGTGCTCGCCGAAGCCGTGCGAGACCATGAGGATGGCCCGTGGCGCACCCTCCGGTAGCCAGCGCTGGAAGTAGATGTTGTAGTCGTTCTTGCCCTTGAAGCTGCCTTCTCTGTGCCGCATCGATCCTCCGATTGCGGCCACCAACTCAAAATGGCCGCATACGCACTGTCAACCTGTTGTTGTGCAGCATAATCAGATCCGTGACCGCACAGAAGTCTCGCACCGAAATCCTGGACGGGCTCGATGGGTCGAGCTTCGACGTCGTCGTCATCGGCGGCGGCATCAACGGCGCCGCGGTGGCGCGCGACGCATCTCTGCGGGGGCTGAGGGCGTGTCTGTTCGAGCAGGGGGACTTCGCGGGCGGCACTTCGAGCAAGTCGACCAAGATCGCGCACGGCGGCCTGCGCTACCTTCGAAACCGCGAATTCGGTCTCGTGCGCGAGTCACAGCGCGAGCGTTTGCTGCTGCGACGCCTGCTGCCGCACCTCGTGACGCCGCAGAGCTTCTGCTACCCGGTGTACGCCGGCGGCCCCGACCCGGTGTGGAAGGTTCGCCTGGGCCTCACCGTTTACGACCTGCTTGCGGGCCCGCGTAACCCGGAGCGCCATCGCGCGCTGTCGCCGGGCGTGGCGCTGCGAGACAATCCGGCGCTGCAAGGCGAGGGCCTCGTTGCGGCGATGCGCTACTGGGACGACCGCATGGACGATGCCCGCATCTGCCTTGAGACAGCGCTTTCGGCGGAGCAGGCGGGCGCTGTCTGCCTCAACTACACGCGAGCAGTCTCGGCGCGCCGCGGCGCCGGCTGGGAGGTCGACTTCGCGGACGTGGCGTCTGGCAGGACGGGCACGGTGCGAGCCCATGCGATCGTCAACTGTGGCGGACCGTGGGCCGATCGCGTGCTCGGCCGGGTGCTGCAGACGCCGAGCCATCAACTGGCGCCCACGAAGGGAGTGCACCTCGTGGTGCCGCGCATCCCGGGCGCCGACGCGCTGATCCTGCAGAACCCGGCCGACGAGCGCACATTCTTCGCCATCCCCTGGGACGACACGACGCTGATCGGAACGACCGACACGCGCTACGGCGGCGACCCCGACGACGTGCGCGTCGAGCAGGACGACGTCGATTACCTGATCGACGCCGCGAAGTTCTATCTGCCGGCAGCCAGCCTCAAGGCCACGGACGTCATCTATGCCTTCGCGGGGCTACGCCCGCTGGTGACGCCGGAGCGCACTGGCGTTGCGGAGGGCGAGATCAGCCGTCGTCATCGCGTGATCATCGGGCCGGAGGGCGTGGTGACTCTGGTCGGGGGCAAGTACACGACGTTCCGCCAGATGGCCGAAGACGCCACCGACGCTGCAATCGAGGCCCTCGGGCTACCGCAGCGGCGCTGCCTGACGAAGACGCAGCGCTACTTCGAGGAATCGCAGCCCGTCGAGGACCCGAATCGTGACGCCGAACTGTGGGCCGGCCTGAGGGCTCGTTATGGGCCGCGCGCCGGCGCCGTTTACGACGTGTGCCTGTCGGAGCCGGAGCTGTCGCAGCGCCTGATCGAGGGCTATGCCCTGCGTCTCGGTGAGCTGGTCTACGCCGCGCGCGAGGAGAAGGTCGTGCGCCTCGACGACGTCACCCTGCGTCGCACGCGTCTCGCCTGGCGACCAGAGCTATCGGACGCGCTACGCCAACGTGTACATGACATAATCAAGAACTACGCCGGCGTAGATCTGGGGACGTAGCGTGTTGCTCAAAGCCTGTGGGGTCAGGAGGCGGTTCACGGCCGGTTACGTCAAGCGCTGGAGTGCCTGGAGGCCAATCGCGCAGTTTGCCGCCACGCTAGGAGGCTTCGTCGTAGGCGGGAGCGTTCTCGAGGTGCGCCTGGCACACACTGGCGACGAGAGCGATGACTCGATCGAGTACCCGCAATCGCAACGCGCCGGACAGCAGCAACCCGAACATCATCAGTGTGACGAAGTTCAGGTGCGTTGCATTGAGCAGGGTGAAGTGCTGGTACATCAGGCCCCAGGCCAGCACGAACGTCCCCGCCATCGCCAGCTTCATTTTCGGGTCGCGTACGGAGCGGTAGAGCAGGAGTGCCGGTAGCACCGCGATGATCAGGTCCTGGCCGTAGAGGTGAGGGCTGATCAGCAGCGTGCCCAGCATCAGCACCGCGTAGCGCAGGTCGAAGCTCGCCTCGTCCCGCCACTGAGACGTCGAGCGCCATGCCGCGGCGCAGAAGCCGATGGTGCCCAGCGCGGCGCCCAGCGACAGCACGGTGACCAGCGAGAAGGCGGTGTTGTGCAGCAGGTCGGTGAAGAAGGCGTTCCAGCCGAACATGGCGTAGATAGCGATGCCGTTCTGGTTGTGCCAGCCGGTCGCATCGGCCATCAGCCGTACGTAGGCAAACGAGCCGCTGAGGCCTGCCACCAGCAGCGAGCAAAGGCCGAGCGCCGCCGCCGCAACCGCGAAGCCACGCAGCGCCACGAACCGTTTGTCGACCACCAGGATCACGAGCGGCAACAGCAGCAGTTGGGGCTTCATCAGCAGGAGCGCCAGCAAGGCACCGGCCGCCGCATCGGAGCGACGCCTGAGCAGGACGTAGACGCCCGTGAACAACGCCAGCAGCAGGAACGAGAACTGCCCGTGCAGCATCGTGTAGTAGAACGGCATCGAGGAGAGGATGCCGAGCGTCCACAGTCCGGCTTCGAGCTTCGGCAGGCCGCGTAGCAGATGGCGCAGCGTCAGGGCCAGCGTGCCCAGTGATAGCGCCATGAACAGCATCGCTGAAGTCTTGATGGGCAGGAGTGCGAAGGGCGCCAGCATCGCGGCGATGAACGGCGGGTTGAAGAATGGCAAGTCCGCGACCTGCCACGAGGGCTGGCCCGTGGCCGACGCCTGCACGTAGCGAATCGCTGCCTGGTTGTAGAGGCCGCTCGCCTCCGAGTCCAGGGCCATGCGCCCTGCCGACCAGTAGACCACGTAGTCGTCGAGGAACGGCTGGTAGGTCGTCACGGTCGGCAGGTTCGGCTTCTGCGTGGGGTCGAGCCTCAGCCAGAGCGTGGCGCCGACGCCGACGAAGACGCCGATCAGCGCGACTACAAGAAGCGTGGAGAGCGCCCGGGGCAGACGCCGCTGCGAATCACCGCCTACCACCTCGATAGGCGGCGGAGACTCCAGAGTTCGGAGAGCGGCTACGCGCCCCTCAGGCGAGCGCGGAAAATACAACAGCTGATTCAGGCCTCACGTCGATGGGTGGTGTGTGTACGATCAGGGTACCGGAACGATACCTGGCCGCAATATGTAATACGGCCATCGAGCTGTTAAGGATGTGTGACGTTCCCTGTTCGGCCCTTGGGCGGGCGTGTCACGAGATCACTCGTCTGGGCGGTCGTCCGGTCAGATCGGCTCGCGGTCCGTGGCGTTGACGGTGCGGCTGGAGATAAGCTTCCAGACGCCGCCGACGTTGCGGTAGACGCGGACGAATCGCAGGTACTTGCGGCTGCTGTCCAGGTAGACGATGTCGAGGTTGGCGCGCGTGACCGCGATGTCGCCGTGCGCCTCGACCTGCACGTCGCTGAGCACGCGCTGTGAGTTGGGCACCCGGTTCGCCACCCAGGCGAGAAACGCGGGCCGCGCGTCGGAGCGCTCCGTCGAGTGCGTGTAGACGAAGTCGTCGGCGAGGATGCCCTCGAGGGTCGCGACGTCCTTGGCCGAGATCGCGTCGTCCATTGCCGTATCGAGGCTGGTTAGCAGCTTCGTGAGCTCTGTGTCGGTCTGAGTAACCATGTTTGCGCTCCTACTCTCCTAGAGCCCGACGGGGTCGAGCGTCGCCGATAGCCCAGCGGCCAGTCTGCCGTAAGACAGCCCGTGGATGTCCCACATGAGTCCATGGTGCGCCGCGGCGACGTTGCTGTCGCGCCACAGCCGCTGCAGGTTGGAGGGTCGGTAGGCGTCGAAGGCGCCCGCGGCCTCGAACAGGCTGTTGACGGCGCGGCGGCACATCTGCGTGGCGAACGACACATCGCGGCGGCACTGGGCCCGGTCGAGGGCCGTCGCTTCCTTGGCCGAGACGCTGCAGAAGCGCCGGGCGTCGGCGAGCAGCAGCGCGTGCGCGGCTTCGACCTCGGCGCTGGCGAGAGCGAAGCGCATCAGGGTCGCTGCCTGCTCCGCGGCCAGGTGCCGCGAGCCGCCTTCCAGCCTCTCGCGGCAGAGCTGCTGAAACTCCTGCACCGCCGCCTTGGCGATGCCGAGCTCGGCGGCCGGCAACGGCAGGCTGAACGTGAAGTCGACGGCGGCGCAGTACAACGGCGAGCCGTGTAGCGTGGCGCCGTAGCCATCGCCCTGCGATAGCGTCTGGCCGTTGACGATGCGCTCGTCGGGGATGAAGACGTTATCGAGGACGATCGACTTGCTGCCGGTCCCTACGAGGCCGATCGTGTGCCAGTCGTCGACGATCTCGAAGTCGGAGCGCGGTACGAGCATCCAGTGGCGCTCCGGCGGACCGTCCGCCGTGGCCGGCACGTCGAGCGCGGCCGTGAGCCACTCGCAGTAATCGACGCCGCTGCAAAAATAGCCTCGCCCGCTCCACATGAAACCGCCATCGACGCGCTCAGCGACGCCCTCGGTGTTGATCACGGAGGAGATGCGCACACCGGGATCGCTGAACACCTGCGCCTGGATGTGCTCCGGGAACTGGCCGATCAGCCAGACGTGCGAGGCCCACAGCGCGTAGACCCAGCCCGTCGAAGGGCAACCCTGCGCCAGTGCGCCCGTGACCTCGAGCAGCGCGTCGAGGCTCAGCTCCGGGCCGCCCCAGCGCCGCGGCGTCTCGATGCCGAGCAGGCCGCTCTGGACCAGGTCCGCTACCGTTTCTTCCGGCAGGCGCCGCAACGACTCGGCCCGGTCGACGCGGTCGCGCAGTTTCGGAGCCAGGCTCTCGGCGATTTCGACGGCCTCTTCCAGCGTTCTGAATTGTGGTCCGCGGTGTGTGCCAGTAGTCATTACAACCTCAATTCGGCCCTGAATCAGGGACTTGCCGTGCGGTAGCGATGGCGAGGTCTGCTAATAGCCTCGGTCCCAATCGACGAGGTTCTGAAGCGGCTCGCCCTTCAGATAGCGCGCCAGGTTCTCGCAGAAGAAGCCGAGACTGCCACCAGAAGCGTCTGACCGGCCAGAGATGTGAGGCGTGAACACGACGTTGGGTGCGTTACGCAATGCCTCGCTGGGCGGCGACCACATATCGTCTTTCCAGACGTCGACGTAGGCGCCGGCGAGCTTACCCGAGGTCAGCGCCCCCACGAAAGCAGCTTCGTCGACGATCTCGCCGCGCGCGATGTTGATCAGGTACGCGCCCGGCTTCAGCGCTTCGAACTCGCGCTCGCCGATCATGCCGGCCGTTTCGTCGGTGAGCATCGAGGCGATGACCAGGAAGTCGGTCTCGGCCAGCATCTCAACGAGCTGCGATGGTGGGTACAGGACGTCGAGTCCGTCGACGTCTGTCTGGCGGCTCGATGCCGAGCGCCGCGTGCCGGCGACGCGCATGCCCGCGCCCTTCGCGAGACGCGCGACGTGGCCGCCGATGCCGCCGACGCCCACGATGCCCAGCGTCTTGCCGGCGATGCGCCGCGGCTGGCCGTACGAAGTCACCGTGAAGATGCCGGCGCCCGTGTTCAGTGCTCCGAGGTCGAGGCGCCGCGCCAGCATGAACACGCCGGCGATTGCCGCCTCCGCGATCGTCTCGGCGTTGGTGTGGCCGCGCGAGCTTGTCGTCGGGATGCCGCTGGCCCACCAGTCGCTGCCGGCGAGGCTCGAGACGCCGGCGCCGCCCAGGTGGGCCCACGTCAGCTTCGGCATTCGCCCCGGCAGGTGCTTCGGGTACGGGTAGCCGAGCAGCACCACACCGGCTGTCGATAGCACCGCATCGCGTTCGGCGTCGCTAAGCTTGTGGGGCGGCAGAGAGGTCGATGAGCGCTGCAGCATCGACTGGGGCCAGTCCTGCGCCAACTCGTCTTGAAACTCTGACCAGCCGTCGATCACGTTGAGGCGGTCCGGCGCCACCACGCGCACCGACTCAAGCGCGTCGGCGGTCAGGCGGGAGAAGATGAGTACGTTGACGGCGTCTGTGGCGGGCATGCGCGCGAATCTAGTCGCTGACCTCGAGTTTCACGCCCGAGAGCTCTTCCTGCAGCATGACGATCGCGTCGCTATTCAGCTCGCCCCAGCCGTGCTCCAGCACCTCGCGCAGCTTACGGCCCACGATGCTGCCGACCTCCATGGGCACGCCGACCTCATCCGCCAGCTCCAGCGCGAGGCCCATGTCCTTGGCCGCCAGCGCCGACATGAAGCCGGGCTCGAAGTTGCGCTTGAAGAGAAACTTTGGGAATCGATTCGTCAGCTTCGAGCTCGAGCCGGTACTGACGCTGATTACCGATGCGAGCACCGAGACGTCGACGCCGGCTTTGACGCCGAGAGTCAGCGCCTCGCCTGCTGCGACGGCGTTGGCGAAGCTGCAGTAGTTGTTGCACAGCTTGGTCACGGAGCCCGCGCCGATCGAGCCACAGTAGAACAGGCGCGTGCCGATGGCAGAGAGCACCGGCTTCATGCGCTCGAACACGGCTTCGTCGCCGCCGACCATGATCGAAAGCGTGGCGGCCTCGGCGCCGTCGACACCGCCACTGACCGGCGCGTCCAGCATCGCGATGCCTTTCTCGGCGAGCCGCGGCGCCAGGCTGCGCACCATCGAGGGCGAGTTGGTCGAGACGTCGATGTAGACCGAGCCAGGGGGCATCGAATCGCGCAGGCCTCCGGGGCTGAGCACGACCTGCTCGACGTCCTTCGGGCCCGGCAGCGACGTGAACACGACGTTGGCGCCCTGCGCGACCTCACCCCAACTACCACAGGTCTCGACGTTCGCGACGCCGTCGAAATGCTGCATCGCGGCCGTGGAGAGGTCGTAGACCTTGAGGTCGTGGCCTGCAGCCGCCAGGTGGCGCGCCATGTGGCCGCCCATGCGACCGAGCCCGCAGAATCCGATTTGCACGCCGGGCTCCTTATGAAGGCAGGCCTCGAGAGGCCCGCGGAAGGTGTTTGTTGATCAGTTGATCGAAGCATCGGCCGGGTGGCCAACCATGCCGAACGTAGCTCAATGGTTTACCAGGGTCAAGGATTCAGGTAAGGATACAGGAAGTAGAAGTCCTGCGTTGAGCGACGCCTGTTGCTCAGAAAGCCCTCGGCTTGAAACCGAGGGCTGAGGACAACGTCGAGGCCACGGCCTGCAGCACGGACGACGTGCGGTCGACGTAGCGCTCGCCGAACTCGGCCCGACTCACCGAGTTGCCGATCGAGGCCACGACTGCGCCGCTCTGGTCGAAGATCGGCACCGCGATGCCCACGGTGTCCTCGATGAACTCGCCGCGGTTGATCGCGAAGCCCTGCTGACGGATCTCGGCGAACTCTTTCTCCCAGCCCTCTCGCGACGTGATCGTGTATTTGGTATAGGTAACTAACTCGTGTGAGAACATCGTCTCCAGCGTCTCCTCGTCGCAGAACGCGAGGATCGCCTTGCCCGGCGCCGAGGCGTAGTGGGGTATTACGTTGCTCAGCGGCGCCGACATCGCGACACCGTGAGGCGCCGTCACCTGCTCGAGCAGATAGACGTTTTCGTCTCGGATAACTGCCAGGTAGATCGAGAGGCCGGAGCTGCGCGCCGCCTCGTAGATCAGGGGCCGCGCCATATCGGCGATGCGCAGGTGTTCCAGAGCGCGGGCGCCGAGGCTCCAGAGACGGATCGAGAGGTAGTGGCGCCGCGCCGAGTCGCGTTCGAGGAAGCCCGCCTCGACCAACGACGCAAGCAATCGGGACGCCGAGCCCTTGGTCATGCGCAGGTGGTGCGCGACGGTAGTGACGGATACGCCGCCCGGCTCGTCTCCCACCATTTCGAGGACCTGCATCAGCCGGCCGAAGCCACCGGTCTTAGGCATCGACGCGAGATCTCCTAATAAACCTACGCATTTGTACCCACTTGTACACCAACGCGCAGGCGAGACCAAGGTCCACAAGTCGCAGGATCAGCAAAGCACGCGTTGCTTATAGGGGACATAGATGCCTAAAATTCGCAACCAGGTTGCTTTATGGGATGAAGTTCGAGTTCTGCTAGTGTTGCCCAACCCTCGAGCTGCTTGCGCCAGGGCAGCCGTTCGCGAACGATAGGAGAACGATGAGACTCGGAATCAACATGCCCTTCGTCCGCGAAGACGGCGAGCCGCTTACGGCGAAAGACATCATGGCGCGCGCCGTTGCCATCGAGGCCGCCGGCTTCGACGGCATCTGGATCGGCGATGCCATCGGCCGCCAGCGCCTCACGCGCCCGGACCCGTTCCTGTGGCTGCTGCCCGCCGCGGCTGCGACCGAGCATATCGAGGTCGGCACAGCGATCCTGCAGCTGCCCCTGCGCAACCCCGTCGAGCTGGCGCAACGCTTCATCACGATTCAGGCGCTTACCCGAGGGCGCTTCATCGTCGGCGTCGGCTCCGGATTCGACCAAGGAAGACTTCGATGCCTGCGGTGTCGACTACGAGCGTCGCTTCAGCCTGTTCTCACAGTCGATCTCGACGATTCGGCGCCTCTGCCGGGGTGAGGTGGTCGGCACCGCCGACCTCAACCCGTGGGCGGTGAACGCCGGCGGCCCGCCGATCCTGGTCGGCGCCTGGGCCAGCGGCGTGTGGCTCAAGCGCTGTGCCGAGGAGTACGACGGCTGGATCGCTTCCGGCGGTCGTACGAACTTCGTGACGCTACGAGAGGGCATCAAGCGCTATCGCGACCTCGGTGGCGGGCGCGCGGTCGTCGCCACCGTGCCCGTCGACCTGACGGCCGAGACGACCGCGCTGGATGAGGAGGGGCCATTTAACCTGCGCTGCGACCCCGAGGAGGCTTCGTCGCGGTTGCAGCGCCTCGCGGAGCTAGGCTTCGATGACGTGCTGCTGTATCGAGTACGCTCGGCGCGCGAGCAGGCGCGCACGCCTGGGCGCTCGCACTACGAGGCGGACCTGGACGAGGAGAACCTGGCCCAGATCCGCGCCATCCTCCCGAAAGAGCCGACCAGGGCATGACTAATCAAGCTTCTCCGGCCGGCACATGGGCGCTCGCGGGCATACGAGTCCTCGACCTCACCGAGTACGTTGCCGGGCCGTTCGCGGGTCAGATGCTGGCGGACATGGGCGCCGACGTGATCAAGCTGGAGCCGCCGCAGGGCGACCAGTGGCGTCTCTCCAACATGGTCGCGGCGGACGAGAGCCGTGGCTTCCTCAGTGTCAACCGCGGCAAGCGCAGCATCGTCGTCGATCTCAAGGCCGAAAAAGGCAGGGAGATCGCGCGCAAGCTGGCGCTGCAGGCCGACGTGCTGCTCTCGAGCTACCGGCCGGGCGTCGCGGAACGACTCGGCATGGACTACGCGACCTTGTCGGCCCTGAACCCCGGGCTGATCTACTGCCACAACACCGCTTTCGGGTCGGTCGGGCCGTACGCCGGCAAGGCGGGCTTCGACCTCGTGGCGCAGGCGATGACCGGCATCATCTCGTTCGAGAGCTTCGGCAAGGCCGGCAAGCCGCAGGGCATCACCGCGGCCGCGATTACCGACTTCTGCTCCGGCGTGTTCATGGCCTACGCAGCGGCGTGCGCGCTGGTGCAGCGCAACCTCACGGGCCGGGGCCAGGAGGTCGAGACGAGCCTGTTCGCGTCCGGCATCGCGCTGCAGTACCGGCCGCTGCTCTCGATCGACATGTTCGACAAGCCGCCGCGCGATGAGCTGCTGGAGCGCCTGCGGGCGGCATCGGCAGCGGGACGCTCGCGCGAGGAGGCGATGGCGGAGGGCTACGCGCGCAACGGCGCCCCGGCGATCGCTACTAACCCCTACTACAACATCTATCGCACCAAGGACTCGCACATGGTGATCGCGTGCCTCAACAACCGCTTACGTCGCGCCTCCGCGAGGCTACTGGGCGTGGACGACGCGCGCGTCGAGGTTGACGAGTGGGACTCGACGATGCTGGGGACGGAGGGCGAGGCGAAGCTCAACGCGCAAATCGAGGCCGTGTTCATGACCAGGCCGACGGACGAGTGGTGTGCGCTGTTCGACGCGAAGGGCATCCCGTGCGGGCCGGTGCGCATCGGCGAGGAGCTGTACGACGACCCCCATGTGCAGGCCCAGAACCTGATCCCCGCGCTCGAACACCCGATATTGGGCACGCTGCGCATGGCCGGCTCGCCGATCAAGATGAGCGCCGCCGAGACCGGTGCCAAGGTGCCGTCGCCGATGCTGGGCCAGCACACGCGCGAGGTGCTATCGGAGCTCGGCTACAACGAGGCGCAAATCGAGGCGCTGATCGCCGCGAAGGTCGTCAAGGCCGGCGACTAGGCTCCGAGAGCGTCATGCCGGACGTATCCCTGCGCACGCCAATTCGACTGTAGCTAACTGCTAACAGCCAACAGCCAACAGCCAAGAGCCTTCTTCAGCCCAACGTCGCGGCGTTCGATTCGAAGGCCATCGAGTACAGCTTGTGGTAGGCGCCCTTCAAATCAATCAGCTCCGCGTGGTTGCCCTGCTCGATGATCTGGCCGTGCTCGAGGACGATGATGCGGTCGGCGTCGCGAATCGTGGAGAGGCGGTGGGCGATGATGATCGTTGTGCGGCCCTCGGCGATGCGTTGGATCGCAGTCTGTACGACGAGCTCGGTCGAAGTGTCGAGGCTGGCGGTGGCCTCATCGAGCAGGAGCACGGATGGGTCGGAGATCAAGACTCGCGCGAACGAAATCAACTGGCGCTGGCCGATGCTGAGGCCGATGCCGCGCTCGTTGATCGGCGTGTCGTAGCCCTGGGCCATGCGGGTGATGCTCTCGTGCAGCCCGACGGCGCGCGCGGCCTCAACGACCTCCTCGTCGGTTGCATCGGGGCGGCCGTAGCGAATGTTGTGCGCTACGGAGCCCGAGAACAGCACCGGGTCCTGGAGGACGATGCCCATCTGCCGTCGCAGCGATTGCATGGTGATATCGCGGATGTCGTGGCCGTCGAGCAGGATGGCGCCGCCAGTCACGTCGTAGAAGCGCAGCAGCAGGCTAACGATCGTGCTCTTGCCAGCGCCGGTCTGACCGACGATCGCGACACGCTGGCCGGGCGGGATGTCGATCGAGAGGTCCTGAAAGATATCGACGCCGGGGACGTAGCCGAACCTGACGTGGTCGAAGGTGATGTGACCGCGCGTTTCGGTGATCGTCGCGGCGCCGGGGCGGTCGTTGACGTCCGACTTGGTGTCGAGGATCTCGAAGATGCGCTCGGCCGCGACCGTGGAGCGCTGCAGCTGGTTGTACTGCTGCGTAATCTGTCGCACCGGGTCGAAGAGACGGTCGATGTAGAGCAGGAAGCCCACGAGCACCGGCAGGTCCATGCTGCCGCGGATCACCATGCCGCCGCCGAAGCCGAGCACCATGATCAACGACAGTGCCGACGTCAGCTCGACGATGGGCTGAGCGGCTGCCGAGACGCGCCCCGCGCCGAGGTTGGCCTGCAGGTTGGCGTTGTTCGCCGCATCGAAGCGCGACGAGTTGGTCGTTTCACGCCCCATGCTCTGGATCACGCGCACGCCGCTGACGTTTTCCTGCAGGCTGGCGTTGACGACGGAGATCGTGGCGCGGGCGCGGCGGAAGCTCCTGCGTGAGAAGCCCTGCCATACCAGCAACGCGGCGACGAACAGCGGCAGCGAGACCGAGGTCAACGCGGCGAGGCGCCAGTTGAGTACGAACATCACGACGAGGATGCCTACGACCGAGAACATGTTGCCGATGGTCGAGATAAGGCCCTGGCTGAGGAAGTTCTGCATCACGGTCACGTCGCTCTGGACGCGCGACATGATGCGGCCGGTCTCATTGCTATCGAAGAACGACATCGAGAGGTCGGAGATGCGGCGGAACATGCCGGAGGCAATGTCGTACAGCACGTACTGGCCGACGAAGGTCATGTGATAGACCTGCTGGTATTGGGCCATCCAGGACAGAAGAGCCGTGACGAAGAACGCGCCGACGACGGTGAACAGACCGCTCTCATTGCCGTGCTGAATCTCTTTGAACGCCAGGGCGGGGATGTACGGCTGCGCGATGTACATCGCCTGGTAGGCGATCATGGCGAGCACTCCGAGGCTGGCGTGCTTCTTGTACGGCCTCACGTAGCCGAGCAGCCGCTTGACGAGACCCCAGTCGAAGACCTTGCCGAGGTCCTCGTCGCTCATGGCCAGGGCGCCGCGCATGCCGCCCATGCCACGCATGCCGCCACCCATGCCGCCGCCCATACCCATGCCCCAGCCCCAGCTCATAGCGTTTCCTCCGAGCCGGCTGCCGATGCTTCGGCTTGCAGGGCTTCCTGGTCCTTCAACTGGACGTCGTAGATCTCGCGGTAGAGGCCGCCGTGGTCGAGCAGCTCCTCGTGTGTGCCGGTCTCGACGATGCGGCCACCGTCGAGGACGACGATGCGGTCGGCGTCACGTACGGTGCGCAGGCGCTGGGCGATGACGAAGGATGTACGACCTTCCATTAGGGCGCCCATTGCCTGCTGAATCAGATACTCGGTCTCCATATCGACGCTCGAGGTGGAGTCGTCGAGTACGAGGATCTTGGGGTTGAGCAGCAGCGTACGCGCGATCGAGACGCGCTGCTTCTGGCCGCCCGACAGCGTGATGCCGCGCTCGCCGACCCAGGTCTCGTAGCCTTCGGGCTGGGTCATGATGAAGTCGTGCAGGCGCGCAATCTTCGCGGCCTCGATGATCTCCTCTTCCGTGGCGTCGGGCCTGCCATACGAGATGTTGTCGTGAATCGTGCCGTTGAACAGGAAGACGTCCTGCATGACGATGCCGACGTTGGCGCGCAGCGACGAGAGCGTCACGTCGCGCACGTCGATGCCGTCGATGAGGATGCGGCCCTGAGTCACGTCGTAGAAGCGCGGCAGCAGGTTGAGAATTGTCGACTTGCCGCTGCCCACTGGTCCGAGGAAGGCGATGGTCTCGCCGGCCTTGACCTCGAGGTCGATGTCGGAGATGACGTTGAGGCTCTTGCCGTAGCTGAACGAGACGTGCTCGTAGACGACGTCGCCGCGCACGTCGTGCAGGTCGACGGCGCCGGGCTTGTCGACGATCTCGGACTGCATGTCGAGGATCTCGAAGATGCGGTCGCCGGACGCGACGGCGCGGCTCGACGTGTTGAGCAGGAAGCCGACCATGCGAATCGGCGTCGTGAGCTGTGCGTTGTACTGCGCGAAGGCGAACAGCGTGCCGTAGGTCATGTGGCCGTGAATGACCTGCAGACCGCCGTAAGCCAGCACCATGACCATGAGGAGCTGCATACAGAAGGCGATCATCGGCTGGCGCATCGCGGCGATCTGGTTGGCTTTGAGGCTCTGCTCGCGCACGGCCCAGTTAGCCTTCTGGAAGTTCTCGAACTCGCGGTCCTCGGCCGTGAAGGCCTGGACGACGCGCATGCCGGAGATGACCTCTTGCAGCACGGCGGAATAGGCGCCCTCCTGCTGCTGCACCGAGAGCCAGATCGGACGCAGGGTCTGCGCCGTGTTGGCAGAGATGTAGGCAACGATTGGCAGCGCGATGACGATGCTCAGAGCGAGCTGCCAGTTGAGGTTGAAGACGATGACCGCGATCAGGATGAAGCGGCCGAAGGTGATGACGAGGTTGAGCAGGCTGGTGCTGAGGAACTGACGGCTGGTTTCGACGTCGACGGTGACGCGGGACATGAGCTGACCGGTCTGCGAGCGGTCGTGGAACGAGAAGCTGAGGCCCTGAATCTTGTTGTAGAGGTCGTTTCTCAGGTCATAGGCGACCTTCTGGGAGAGGAACTCGCTCATGTAGTTTTGGCCGTAAGCAAAGACGCCGCGGGCTCCGTAGAGCGAGAGCACGATGATAACGCCGATGATCAGCTCGTGCTGATTGCCTTTGATGATGCCGTGGTCGATGCCGTAACGGACGGCGAGAGGCTTCAGCGTGTCGGCGGCCAGCGAGGCAAATGCCACGCTGAAGGCGATGACGACGGCCTGCCAGTGAGCACGCCAGCGTCCTAGCAGACGGAAGAGAATTTTTAGCAAACCTGGCTCCTCTAGCTCCTCTGCACCGCTTCGGAAGTTTCTGAGAGGCGTTCGAGCAGGTGAGTAAGGATGCGCGAAAGCTCGGCAGCCTCCTCCTTGCTGAGCGCGTCGAGGATCAACTTGTTGGTGGCCTGACGCGCATCGTCGAGGCGCTGCACGATGTCGTCTGCCTCCGGGCTCAGGAGCAGTCGCGCACGGCGGCGGTCGTCGGGGTCAGTCTCGCGCCGGACGAAGTTCTGCGACATGAGACGGTCGACCATCGCAGATGTCGTCGCCTGATCGGTGCTCAGCGAATCGGCGAGGTCGCGCAGCGTGATGCCGGGGCGGTCTCTGAGAATGAGCAGCGCCGTCGCTTGCGCAGGAGAGAGGTCGAACTCGGTGAGGCGCACCCGGTAATCGCGCGATGCACGGCGGGAGGTGCGGGACAGCAGGAGACGCAGGTCGTCGGTCATTACAATAGCTCGCAGTTTATTCGATACACGATTGATTAGCAACCCGTTCTTTTTGATCGGGCTATCGCAAGAGATGACGCCGGTGCGTCGGATCTCGTGGCGTCTGTAGTTATACAGGACGGCAGGTGAAGTTTTCGATGAAGACGTGCGCTCTCGGGTTCGGACGCGATGTCGACCCCTCACATGGCCCTCTGCGCTCAGACGGGGAGGGAGCTCACCGGGCGCGCCTCATCGCAACAACAGACGATGAGGAGTCGAGGCGGTTGTTACTGACTAAAGGGGCCGTGGGAAACAGGACGCGCCGAGGCATTTGCCCTCGGCGCGTCTAGCTGGGAGTGAAACGGTATTAGCGCTGGTGCTTGATGAACGTGCCCTTGTCCAGCTCCTGGAATGCTTCGCGCAACTCCTGCTGCGTGTTCATGACGATGGGGCCGTTCCAGGCGACGGGCTCGTGCAGCGGCTGGCCCGATACGAGCAGGAATCGTACCGGGTTGGCCTCGGTGCGGACCGAGACGGTGTCGCCTTTATGTCCGTAGGCGATGAGCGTGCCGTTGCCGGAGGCGCCGGCGGGCTCGGCGCCGGCCGAATGGCCGTGTTCGGAGTCGAAGGCGTCGAAATAGCCCTCGCCCTCGATGACGTAGGCGAACAGCGTATGTCCGTCGGTCACCGGGTGGGTGAACAGCGTGCCGGCCGGCAGCGAGACGTCGAGGTACTCGGGGCCGGTGACGATGTCCTGGACTGGCCCGCGCACGCCTTCGACGTCGCCGGCGATGACGCGTACGGTGGCGCCGGACTCGGTGTTGACGGCCGGAATCTCCGCCTGCTTGACCTCGCGATAGCGCGGGTCCATGAGCTTATTGGCGCGCGGCAGGTTGGCCCAGAGCTGGAAGCCGTCCATACGCCCGTTCGGGTCGCCCTTCGGCATTTCCTGGTGAATTATGCCGCTGCCGGCCGTCATCCACTGCACGTCGCCGGAGCGGATAACGCCGCCGTTGCCCATGCTATCGCCGTGCTCGACCTCGCCGTCGAGGACGTAGGTGATGGTCTCCATGCCGCGATGCGGGTGCCACGGGAAGCCCGGCAGGTAGAACTCGGGCTTTTCTGAGCGGAAGTCGTCCAGCAGCAGGAAGGGGTCCAGGTTGACGGGCTCGGCCTGACCGACGGCCCGATTGAGGCGGACGCCGGCGCCTTCGACCGTGGGCTTGCTCTTCCAGGTCTTCTGGATGCGACGAAGGGATGAAACGGTGGTCATTGTGCTCCTCTTGCACTCGAGCGGCGTGAAGGCCGTCGGCGGTCCGCGACCTGCGCCTGATCTCAATGTACTCCAGCTGGCAAATCAGGATTTCGCAGGGTCGGAAGAGGCGGGTCGAATGGACGTGGCTGACGTTCGCAGGCGCTGCGCCGGACACGAAGGAGCGCCTGCAGGCAGAGCGGCGATTCCTCGGCCGCGCTTGGAGTGACTCGACTGGCGATGAAGGCGGGACGTCTGAGTCAGGCGTTGCTCTTGGACGACTCGAGCTGCTGCTGGAGGTCCGCGACCGTCGTCTTATAGCGCTGCAGCTTCTCCTCGAGGTCGGCGCGCATCTCGAGCATGGCATCGAGTTTGGTTGCGATGATGGCGTGCTGGCGCTGCGTGATCTCGATGCGCTTGCGGACGCGCTCGATGCGCTCCTGGACGGGACGGTCCGGGCGATAAGTGGCGTTGAGACCTTCGCGCGCCTCTTCCGCCTCGACCATGTCCTTGATTTCGGCGAGCGTGAGGCCGAGCAGGTTCTGCAGACGTTTGATCTGCTCGACACGGCCGACGTCGTCCTCGGAGTAAAGGCGGAAGCCGCCCTCCATGCGCGTCGGTGGCTTGAGGAGGCCTCGCTCTTCGTAGAAGCGCAGGGTGCGCTGCGTCACGCCGGTACGATCGGCGACTTCGCCAATCTGCAGGCACGGTTCGTCAGGCGCCACCTGGTGGGCATCGGTCATGGCCTCACGATACCTATCATTTACGCAAACGTCAATTAATGAGACGTCAATCTTTGGGGTTGTTTTGATGGAAGAATGGCGCGCTTTTGCAATACAGGAAGCATCCTTCCTGCTTCACGCAAAAGTCTCCAAGATTCGCCCGGATTAGGACGGCAAAAGCTCGAGAAAAGCTACATGTGCGGGCCGCAGCAGGCCGAAGTGGCGCCGGTCCAGGGTCGCGAGCTTCATCTCACCGAGGCGCTCGACAATGGCCAGCACGGCAGCGTCGACGAAGCCGATGGAGGCGTCGGTGTAGCGCAGCATGACTTCGCGGACGCGCTCGTAGTCCTCTGGCAGCAGATCTTCCACGTCGTAGGCGCCCTCGACGCTGTCAGCGAGCAGGACGTTGAACTCTCGCTCGCGCCGCCGGGAGTACGCAAGCTGATCGACTTCGATAAGCACCGGCGCGGGAATGATCAGTTCACGGCGAAACTGATACAGCAGGTTGCAGCAAGACTGGTGCGACGCATCGCCACGGTCGAGGGCCGCATACAGCGGTCCCGTATCTAGGACGAGCGCCAAGTCCTGGGCTCAAAGCGCATCTCCGCGCTTTCCTCAGTTGTGTTGGAATGGCCTGAATCGAAGATGCCGAAGTGTGGCGCTGGGCGTTTTCGGAGCTTGCCGCCCGCCAACTCCTCCATGGTTTCGCGAATTAGCTGCGTCATCGAGATGCCGCGCTCGGCGGCCATCACGCGCAGGCGCCGGTGTAGGTCACGCGGCAGGGCGATCGTTGTGCGGTCCATCGTTTCGTTGGCGGAGCACTTTAGCATCATGATGCCGTAATCGGGTGCCCTGCTTTCGCCTCAATGGCTGCGAGTTCTATCCTACGGCTCACGAGCAGGCTGACTACGACGGGAGACACGGCATGGACTTCGAGCTGAGCGAGACGCATCGGCTGATTCAGAGCACGGCGCGACGGGTGGCGCGCGAGATCGTGGCGCCGCGTGCGGCCGAGATTGACGCAGAGGCGAAGTACCCGCAGGACGTCTTCGAGGCGTTTCGCGAGACGGAGATCCTCGGCCTCGGGTTCCCGGAGCAGTACGGCGGCAGCGGCGCCGGCATCCTGGCGCTGGCCCTCGCAATCGAGGAGGTCGCGAAGTACTGCTGCGCTTCGGGCCTGATCCTGCTGCTAACGCAGCTGCCGACGCGTCCGATCCTGATCGGCGGGACCGAGGAGCAGAAGCAGCGCTGGTTGACGCCCGTCGCGAAGGGCGAGATGCGCGCCTCGTTCTGCCTGACCGAGCCCGACACTGGCTCCGACGCCGCCAACATGAAGACGCGCGCCGTGCTGGACGGCGACAGCTATGTTCTGAACGGCGAGAAGGTTTACATCTCCGGCGGAACCGTCGCCGACTACTGCACCGTGTTCGCCAAGACGGACCCGAGCAAGGGCGCGCGCGGCGTCTCCGCGTTCATTGTTCCGACGGATACGACGGGGTTCACGATCACGCGCACGGACCGCAAGATGGGCGTCCTGGGCATACCGACGGCGCATTTCGCGCTGCAGGACGTGCGCGTGCCGAAAGAGAACCTGGTCGGTGGCGTCGAGGGTCGTGGCTTCAACCACGCGATGCTGGGACTGAACTGCGTGCGGCCTCTCGTCGGCGCCCGCGGCCTCGGGCTGGCGGAGGGCGCGATGAGTTACGCGCTCAAGTTCGCGCGGGAGCGCAAGGCGTTTGGCAGCGCGCTGACCGACCTGCAGGCGATCCAGTTCATGTTCGCCGACATGGCGCTGGCCATCGAGGCGTCGCGGCTTGCCGTCTACCAGGCGGCGTGGATGATCGACCAGGGGCGGTTCCAGCGCGAGGACGTTGCCTACATCTCGGTGGCGAAGACGCTGGCGACCGAAACCGCTGTAAAGGTGTCGTCGGACGCGCTGCAGGTCATGGGCGCGCAGGGCTACATGAAGGAGCACCCGCTGGAGCGCCACTACCGCGACGCGCGCCAGCTCATGATCGTCGAAGGATCGAGTCAGATTCAGCGCGTGATCATATCGAGGGCGCTGATCGAGGGTGACCTGACGTACGAGTAAACGCCCCACCCGGGATCCCGTCCACTGGCAAACACGCAAACGAGCAAACTGGCAAAGAGCCACGGGACAACAGCGCCTTCGTTCACGACGAGGATTCAGCACGTAGGACTGTCGTTGCGAGCCATCGCGGCAGCGAGGCGCGGCAATCTGGCGTTGGGTTACGGTTCGTCCCGATTGAGACGTGCCTACATCAGGACGTCCCGTCTGCCACCCGACACGTCCCTCCGTGCGAAGACGATCCGTTCTTCTTTGCCCTTGCCGGTTTGCCCGTGGCGGGCAGGCGTCGTGGGGCGGGGCACTACATAAGGTTGCTTCCCCGCCACGCCTGCCCGTATCCTTCAGAAAAGCGCGCGAGGGATTTAAGAGCGAGCCTTTGAACAGTCCCAGGCTGATAATCGAGGGAGGACGACCCCTCCAGGGGACTGTTCGCGTTGGCGGATCGAAGAACGCTGCCGACTACGCTCTCGCTGCCTGCCTGCTGACCGGCGAAGAGTGCGTTCTAGAAAACGTCCCTGACATCGAAGACGTACGCCTCATGGCGCGCATCCTGGCGTCGCTCGGCGCCGAGGTGCAGCACGAGAGCCCGGGCGTCTGGCGCATCCGCGCCGCGAAGATCGACCGCTTCGACGCTCCCAGCGACCTCGCGGTCAACCAGCGCGCCAGCTTCCTCGTCATGGGCGCACTGCTGGGTCGATTCGGAGACGCGGCCTGCGCATCGCCCGGTGGCGACGTGATCGGCGCCCGGCCTCTGGACGTGCATATCGACGGCTTCAAGGCGCTCGGGGCGCACGTGACGCGCGAGGCGGAGCAGTTCCACGCAACGTCAGATACACCGAGACTGCGCGGCGCGCGCTTTTTCCTCGACTACCCCAGCGTGACGGGCACGATGAACCTTGTATTCGCGGCGTCGCTGGCCGACGGACACACGACGCTGGTCAACGCCGCGGCGGAGCCGGAGATCGTAGGCACGATCGAGATGCTGCGCAGCATGGGCGCGAGAATCGAAGGCGCCGGCTCCAGCGTGCTCGAGATCGAAGGCGTTTCGGAGCTGCACGGTGCGCGGCTCAGCGTAATCCCGGACCGCCTGGAGGCCGGCCTGTTCGCGCTGGCGCTGGCGGTAACGCGCGGCGAGGGCGAGGTCGATGGCGTGGCGCCGAACCACATGGACGCGCTCGTGTACAAGCTGCGCGAAGCCGGCGTAACGGTCGAGACGGGCGAGCGCTCGTTGCGGGTGAGCGCCTCGGGCTGTGCGTTGCGCAACGTGCGCGCGCAAGCCGTACCGTACCCGGGTCTAGCGACCGACCTGCATCCACCGCTGGCTGCGTTCCTGACGCAGTGCGAGGGCGTCTCGATTATTCAAGAACGCGTCTACGAGAACCGGTTACTCTATATAAGTGAGCTACGCCGCCTCGGCGCCGACATTATCACGGCGGGCCAAACCGCGATCATCACGGGCCCACGCAAGCTTTACGGCAGCACGGTGCGCGCTTTGGACGTTCGCGCCGGCGGCTCGTTAGTGCTGGCCGGGCTGGTCGCTGAGGGGCGAACCGAAATCGACGACGTATATCACCTCGACCGCGCGCATGACGACCTCGTAGGCAAGCTGCGGGGCCTCGGCGCGCAGGTTAGCCGATAACAAAGCAGGCATAAATGCTGACAAAGCGTATTGGAATTGATCTGGGGACCGCGAACGTCCTCGTCTACGTGAAGGGCGAGGGCATCGTGATCAAGGAGCCGGCCGTCGTGGCGCTGGCGACGCGTGAGAACACCGTCGTCGCGGTCGGCACGGCGGCGCGCGACATGATCGGGCGCACGCCGGGCAGCATCAGCGTGATCCGGCCGATGAAGCACGGCGTGATCGCCGACTACCTGATCACGGAGGCGATGCTGCGTCACTTCATCGGTAAGGTGGTCGGGCGCTTCAACCTGATCCGGCCCGAAGTGATGATCTGTATCCCGGCCGGCGTAACCAGCGTCGAGCAGCGCGCGGTGCGCGACGCGGCCGAGCAAGCCGGGGCCCGCCGTCCCGCGCACCTGATACCGGAACCGCTGGCGGCGGCGATCGGGGCGCACATCCCGGTTGGCACGGCGAGCGGCAACATGGTCGTCGACATAGGCGGCGGGCGCTCGGAAGCGGCCGTGATCTCGATGTACGGCATCGTGGTCAAGGAGTCGGTTCGTGTGGCCGGCGACGCGATGGACGAAGCGATCGTGACCTACGTGAAGCGGCGCCACAACCTGTCGATTGGCGAGCGCACGGCGGAGGAGATCAAGATGGCGATCGGCAGCGCCATCCCGCTGCGCAACGAGCTGGCGATGGAGGTGCGCGGCCGCGACCAGATTACTGGCCTCCCGAAGACCATCGTCATGACCAGCAACGAGGTGACTCAGGCGCTGCAGGACTGCCTCGTCGCGATTGTCGGTGCGGCACGGACCGTGCTGGAGAAGACGCCGCCAGAGATGGCCTCGGACGTGGTCGACCGCGGTATCGTGCTCACGGGCGGCGGCGCCCTGCTACGCGGCCTCGATGAGCTGATCTCAGAGCAGACCAACGTGCCGTGCCAGGTCGCCGACAATCCGATGGACTGCGTCGCTATCGGCGCCGGCGCCGCGCTCGACTACCTGGACGTAATCAAGCGCTCCCTGCCGACCGAAGAAGAGCTGCTCGTCTCCAACAACCCGTAAGGGCGCGTAGCGCGCTGCTGTTGGCATTGGCCGTTGGCTTTTGGCTGTTGGCCAGAGGTCTTGTCGGCCGCGCGACGCCATTCGGCGCCTGGGGCGGACGGAGTTGAAGCTTCGGCCCTATATTCAATCAGCCAACGTTCCGACTGGGACTCGCCGCAATTGCCAATAGCTAACTGCCAAGAGCCGACTGCCTGCCCAGCGGCACCCGCCGCACGCAGCAAGACCGCCCGTAAGGAGAAGGGCGGTCTTGCGGGTGTGTCCGGCAGGGGACACGGACGGGACGTTAGTTAGGAGCCGAAGCCGCCGGGACCTCCGCGACCGTGGAAGCTGGCGCCGCTGCCGGTGCCACCCTGGTTGCCGCCGCGATACATGGAGCCGCCCTGGCCGTTCGGGGTGCTGCCACCGCTGCCGTTCATGCCGGGGCAGTTCGCCGGGTCGTGCTGGCCGTTTTGCGGCGTGGTCTGGTCGTTAGGCGCCGCCTGGTTGTTCGGAGTCTGCGTCGATGGCGTCGTAGGAGCCGTCTGCTCCTGAGTCGACGGCGTCGGGGAAGGCGTCTGAGCGCTGGCCAGCGCCCCGCCGAACACGAGCCCACCGACAAGCAGCGTACCGCCGGCGATAGCCGAGGCGACGCCTACCTTGATTGCTCTAGTATTCATCCACCCTACCTCCTTGGTCCGGTGCTAGACGCAGGCGTGGTTTCGCAAATTCGCCTGGCGGTCCCGGGCTCGTCCTTGAGAGCGAGTGGGGAACCGGACACATTCAACATAGGGTGCGCGGGACGAAGACAGTGTTGTGTAAGCACTAAATCTTTTCGGAAGCCTCCACTTCCGGCCGGGTTTTCAGCCTATAGGGGTTTCTGCGGTTTGGCCGGTCGCCACCGAGGGGGCATAATAGAACCAGCTACAAGTATCAGAAGAAGCGGTTTGCTATGGCATTTCTAGGTGGCCTGTTCAGCGGCGCTAACGAGCGCGAAATCAAGAAGATGCAGCCCGTCCTGCGCGAGGTCAACGCCCTCGAGCCGGAGATGCAGGCGCTGAGTGACGACGAGCTTCGGGCAAAGACCGACGAGTTCCGCGCCGCCCTGGAAGAGGGCGAGACGCTCGACACGTTGCTGCCCGAGATTATCGCTGTGGCGCGCGAGGCGATCTGGCGCAAGCTCGGTCAACGCGCCTTCGACTCGCAGGTGGTCGGCGCCGTGGTGCTGCACCAGGGCAAGATCGGCGAGCTGAAGACTGGTGAAGGTAAGACGCTGGTCGCGGCCCTGGCGCTGTATCTCAACGCGCTTGACGGCAAAGGCTCTCACCTGATCACCGTTAACGACTACCTGTCGAAACGTGACGCGCAGTGGTATGGCCGCGTGCTCGCGTGGCTCGGCGTCAGCGTCGGCGTCGTGCAGCACGACGCTTCGTATCTCGTGAGCTCCGAACCCGTCAGCGATGAGGCCGGCCAGGAGTACCTGACGCCGTGCAGTCGCCGCGAGGCTTACGCCGCCGACTGCACCTACGGCACCAACCACGAGTTCGGTTTTGACTACCTGCGCGACAACATGGCGCAGGACCATGCCCTCCAGGTGCAGCGCGGCCAGCATTTCGCCATCGTCGACGAGGTGGACAACATCCTCATCGACGAGGCGCGCACCCCGTTGATCATCAGCGGCCAGTCGCAGGAAGACATCTCGATCTATCCGCGCTTCGCGGCTCTGGTGCCGCGACTGGTGCGCGAAGATGACTACACGGTCGACGAGAAGCTCAAGGCGATCTCGCTGACCGAGAGCGGCATCGAGAAGATCGAGCGCGCTCTGAACATCGACAACATCTACTCTGCGGAGAACTACCGCCTGACTCGCTACATGGAGGCGGCGCTCAAGGCCGAGATCCTCTACCAACGCGACCATGAGTACGTGGTGCGCGACGGCGAGATTATCATCGTCGACGACTTCACGGGCCGTCTCATGGTCGGGCGCCGCTGGTCGGATGGTCTGCACCAGGCTGTCGAGGCCAAGGAAGGCGTGAAGATCCAGCAGGAGTCGATCACTTACGCGACGATCACCCTGCAGAACTACTTCCGTATGTACGACAAGCTGGCCGGCATGACCGGTACGGCGGTTACGGAAGCAGAGGAGTTCGACAAGATCTACAAGCTCGAAGTCGTGGTCATGCCGACGAACCGGCCGATGATCCGCGCCGACGAGGATGACTTCGTCTACAGGACGGTCGAGGGTAAGTTCCGGGCCGTCGCCGACGAGGTCGAGGACATGGCAGAGACCGGGCGACCCGTGCTGGTCGGCACCGTCTCGATCGAGAGCTCCGAGTACCTGTCGGACATACTCATGCGCCGCGGCGTGAAGCACCAGGTGCTGAACGCGAAGTTCCACGAGAAAGAGGCGCACATCGTCGCCGAAGCCGGCCGCAAAGGCGCCGTGACGATCGCGACCAACATGGCTGGTCGTGGTACCGACATCATCCTCGGCGGCAACCCGGATACGCGCGACCGCGACGAGTGGGAGCGAGAGCACAAAGAGGTCGTCGAGCTAGGCGGGCTGCACATCATCGGCACCGAGCGCCACGAATCGCGGCGCATCGACAACCAGCTACGAGGCCGCGCCGGCCGCCAGGGCGACCCGGGCAGCTCGCGTTTCTTCGTCAGCTTCGAGGACGACCTGATGCGCCGGTTCGCGCCGGAGTGGCTGCCGGGCATGCTCGGCAAGCTGGGCATGGACGAAGACATGCCGATCGAGTCCGGCTGGGTCAGCAAGGCGCTCGAGAACGCCCAGACCAAGGTCGAGGGCCACAACTTCGACATCCGCAAACACGTCGTGGAATACGACGACGTGATGAACGTGCACCGCGACGTGATCTACACGGAGCGCAACAAGGTGCTCGAGGGCGCGGACATGCGCTCCAACGTATTCGGCATGGTGGAGGACGAGCTGCGCGAGGTAATCGCGTCGCAGCTGCCGGATCGGCACGAAGAAGCCTGGAACCGCGAGCAGCTCATCGAGGAAGTGCAGGGCATCTTCCCGGTTTCGGAAGAGACCGCCACCGAAATCATGAACAGTCACTCGGCTAACGAGATCGAGGCGATGTTGCTGGACGAGGCCGAGGCGGCTTACGACCAGCGCGAGTACGAGATCAGCGCCGAAAACATGCGCCTGCTCGAGCGCCTGCTGCTGCTCCAGACCATCGACCGCCTCTGGGTCGAGCACCTCACAGCGATGGACGAGATGCGCCAGGGCATCGGCCTGCAGGCGTACGGTCAGACCGACCCGCTGGTCGCGTACAAGCACGAAGCCCACGACATGTGGGAGCAGCTGCTCGAGAACATCCGCAACACGGTCGCTCACGCCATCTACCACGTGACGCTGGTCCAGACGCCGGTCCAGCCGCGCGTACCGGTGGGTGCGGCGGCGGGCGCCAACGGGCGCGGCATGGACAACCTGCAGGAGAACCGCCCCGACCAGGCGGCGGTGCCGGCAGCCAAGTCGAGTGGCAAGAAGATCGGCCGTAACGACCCGTGCTTCTGCGGTTCGGGCAAGAAGTACAAGAAGTGTCACGGAGTCGCGGCCTAAGGCGACTGCAGCGAGACGGCACGTTACAAACTGACCGAAGGATACGTGGAGCCGTCGCGCGTCGGCGACACTGAGACGCTTGCGGGCTAATCTAGAGACGTGACGAACGAGGACCCGATAGCCTACTTGCGCGAGACCGTCGCCGCCGGCGAACACTGGTACGTTGCGCTGCTCAAGACGATGTCGCGCTGGGACAAGGCCGAAGAGGTCATCGGCGACCGGCGCTACCGCTACTTGATCGGCGGCGAGGCGTTCGACTGGCTGCTGCTGGCCGAGAGGCTGGTCGAGACGCTGGGCAACGAGGTCAGCGCTCACGAGCGCGAAGCCCTGCTGTTCCACGGCCACCCGCCGCTGGACATCGACGACGAAGAGTTCCAGACGCTGGTCGGCACACCCAAGTACCAGGCCTACCTCAACTACCTGTACGGCGTCGTGGTCGAAGAGGCGCTGCAGCTCGCGATCGAGGAGGAGCAGGCCAAGGAAAACCAGGGTCACGTCTGGGCCTCCGCGGCGCGCCAGGGCGAGAGCATGTACGAGCGCATCTACGGCCGCGGCCTCGAAGACCTGCGCGACGAGTTCCAGCGTGAGCGCGGCCTGGCCCAGACCGAATCGGTCGACTACTCCGACCTCAAAGAATTCACGTACTGGCTGTTCAAATACCGTGTGCGCAACGGCGAAGGCGCCCGCGTCGCCTCCGACACCCGCAAAGGGCTGGCGGCGCTATCGAGGCTCGAATTGGCGTACCGTAAGCGCAACGAGACCGAGGCGCCGGCGCAGGACGTCACGACGGCCCGCGCCGAGAGCGAGCGCGAGCGCCGCGCGCGCAGGAGGCGTGACCTTGCAGCTGGCCGAGTCGATTAGCATCGCGGCGCCGCCGGAGCGCGTCTGGGCCCTGCTCACGGACATCGAGCGCTGGCCGGAGTGGACGCAATCGATGACGAAGCTGGAGCGCCTGCAGCCCGGCGACCTGGCGGTTGGCTCGAAGGTAAAGGTGACCCAGCCAAAGTTGCCGGTCAACGTATACCAGGTGACCCAGATCGAGCCGAATCGCTATTTCGAGTGGCGTATCGCAAAGCCGGGTCTGAGCATCGTCGCGGGACATCGCGTCGAGCCGGAGGGCGCCGGGACCAAGGTAACGCTGACGATCGACCAATCGGGGTTGCTGGCGCCGGTCGTCGGGCTGATGTACGGCGCCTTGACGCGGCGCTACGTTGCCACGGAGGCGCAGGGCCTCAAGGCGCGCAGCGAGGCGTTCTGACGTGGACGGTGCAGTTTTTCAATCGATCATGACTCCGGCACGTCTTTGGACTCCGAGTGAGCTCCGTGGCGATCCATGCCCGGTTCCGAGGGAGGCGGGCATCTACGGGTGGTACTTCCGAGAACTGGCCGCAGACTTTGACACTACCAGTTGCATCCGAGCTTTCGGCATGACGCTGCTTTGCGTTGGAATAGGCCAAGCCGAGCCGACAGCAGCTCTAATCTGCGGAGACGGCTGCGTCAACACTACCGCGACCGCGGATCATCAACGCTAAGACGGACGTTGGCTGCGTTGCTCGTCACGAAACTTGAGCTCGTGCCGGGCTTGGGAACACGAGGAAGATTAGGGCTTGGTGACAAGGGAGAAGCTGATTTAAGCGAATGGATTGCGAATAACGCTGCCGTGACATGGGCCGTCACGCCAGAGCCTTGGCTCGCCGAACGGGAGCTAATCGCACAACTCAACCTACCCTTGAATCTCATGCACAACAGAGATCATCCATTCGCGCGGCACCTGTCGGCTGCAAGGGCCACTGCGCGTCAGATGGTGGCAATGACTCGAGGCTCTGAATCCGGAGGGCAACAGCTGGAACCGCCTGCAACCTCCGAGAATGGGCCGAGCCTTACGTGACGCTGGAGGTTTTCGGGTCGTCCTGAGACGCGGCGCGCTCTTCGGCCCAGCGCTGGCGTGTCGCGGCGATGACGGGCAGGCCATGCATCCGGCGCTCCATCGGGTTGTAGCGCCAGAGGCCGGCGTTGCGCTCGCGGGCGTGACGGATCACCTTGCTGTACAGCTCCGGGGTCGGTGGCATGACGCGCGCGACGCCTTCGTGCTCGATCATGAAGTAGCGCCCGTCGCCAACCTCGGCGTGGCGCTCACGCAGGCCGGCGATGCCCACGAACTCGACGCCGGCGTCGCCGAAAACGGCTGTGTCGACCGTGACTGACATGGCGTGCAGGTGGGCGTGCGGCACGCTCTGGCCGAAGACGCCGTTCTCCCAGTAGGTCAGCGAGCCGTGGTTGCGCCGGACGTAGTCGCCGAGCAGCGCCTTGAGCGACTCGAACTCGTCGTCCAGCTCCGGCGGCAGCGCGGCGAGGTGCGCGTAGTGCTCGCGCGGGATCAGCAGCAGATGGCCATCGGAGACGGGAGCAAAGTCGGCGATGACGTAGAAGTTGTCGCTGGCGTGCAGGAGGAATTGCTTGACGGCTTCGAAGTCGCAGAACGGGCATTCGCCGTCGATGAAGGGGCTTTGGTCTGGCATATCTAAATCATAGCGAAGACACGCCGGGCTTGGCCCGCAGCCGTTCGCGTTTACGCCTCTACGGTTGCGCCGGCACCTCCACGATCGTCGCCTTGCCGGCGTTGTCGCGCACGTTTTCGGCCGCGCGCTGAGCGTTGCTCTTGCTCGCGAAGGCCTCGCCGGAAGACGCGACGATCTGTCCGTTGCTGGAGACCAGGCGCCAGCGGTAGTTGCCGCCCGCATCGGCGTAGATTTCGAACTTCATGGAGTCGATCCCTTCTTAAGAACCACTAATCCGCTTTCGCACAATGACAGCAGTGCCTGAGCAAGTTGTCAACTCGAAGCAGGAAGGAGAGGTCCGGTCGGGGCTGGACGAAGGGCCGGGGTGACTCTTATTGACAACGTAATATGCCTACCCTAAACTTCATTAGCGAACCGAATACGTGGCGCTGATGGGGAGTAGTAGAGGCAGCAGCGGTTTACAGCGAGCCGGGACAGTGGGAGCCGGCAGCCAGAAGCACCTCGAACTCGCTCCGGAGCTCCCGAGCTGAACGATTACTTAGGCTCGGGCGGGTAAGCCCGATACAGCAATCGAGTGTCTACCGGGCAACCGGTGGGAACTAGGGTGGTACCGTCCCGTTTCTCTGGGATCCCTGGAGAAGACGGGATTTTTGTTTGTAAGCCGTTTCCGGGGCCCGCAGCCTCGAGAACGAAGAAGATCGGGACAAACCCTGATCGCTGAAGGTAACGAATGACGTTACGGTCGCAGGCAGCGGAGGCCCATCTGGTCTCGGACGGTCGTGAAGAACGCCGCCGAGACCGGGCCGTAGTACGAGCGGGCAACAGGCCCGTCGCTGCAATCACGTGCGCTTCGCAGCGCCCGGCGCGACTCGCCTTGCTTGCCCTCCTCCTTACCTAGTCCTTTCGCGCGCGGAAGGACGCTAATCGACCCCGACTCAACAATCGATCAACGTCGCTAGACGTCTGATTCGTCCCTAAGGAGGACGGCGTGAAACTCACAGGTGCACAAATCGTCATGGAATGTCTACTGCGCGAAGGCGTGGAGACGATCTTCGGCTATCCCGGCGGCTCCAACCTGCCGATGTACGACACGCTGGCGCAGTACCCGCAGATCCGTCACGTCCTGGTGCGTCACGAGCAGGCAGCAGCGCACGCGGCCGAAGCCTACGCCCGTGTGACTGGCAAGGCCGGCGTCTGCTGGGCCACGTCCGGTCCCGGTGCGACCAACCTGGTCACGGGCATCGCCGACGCCTGGATGGACTCGATTCCGTTGGTCTGCATCACCGGCCAGGCGGTAAGCTGGCTGATCGGCCGCGACGGCTTCCAGGAGGCCGACATCACCGGCATCACGGTGCCGATTACGAAGCACAACGCGCTCGTGCTCAACGTCGACGACATCGCCCAGACGATTCGCGAGGCGTTCTACATCGCCACGACGGGCCGTCCCGGTCCGGTGCTGGTCGACATCCCGCGCGACCTGCAGCAGGCAACCGCCGAGTTCGAATATCCAACCGAGGTCAACCTGCGCGGCTACAAGCCCCAGACCGAAGGCGACCCGGTGCAGATCAAGCGCGCAGCGGCGCTGATCGCCGAGTCGGAGAAGCCGCTGATCCTGGCAGGCCACGGCGTCGTGATCTCGCGGGCATGGGACGAGCTGGTCGAGCTGGCCGAGAAGACACAGACTCCGGTGATCACGACGCTGCTGGGCCTGGGAGGCTTCCCCGGCACGCATGAGCTGAACATGGGCATGCCCGGCATGCACGGCATGTACTGGAACAACATGGCGATCAGCGAAGCCGACCTCGTTATGGGCATCGGTATGCGCTTCGACGACCGCGTCACGGGCGACCTGCGCAAGTTCGCGCCGCACGCCAAGATCGTCCACATCGATATCGACCCGGCCGAGATCGGCAAGAACCTGCCGACTGCCGTGCCGATCGTCGGCGACGTCAAGACGGTGCTGCGCGAGCTGAACCGCGAGGTCTCGCCGGTGCGGCACGAGTCGTGGCTGGCCTGGATGAACGATCAGCGGGCCAAACACCCGTCGATCGAGCTGCCGGAGACAGATAAGCTCCTGCCTCAGCACGTGATCAAGTCGATCTACGAAGCGTCTGGCTCGGACGCTTACTACGTGACCGGCGTCGGCCAGCACCAGATGTGGGCGGCGCAGTACTTCTGGGTCGACAAGCCCAACGGCTTCATCACCTCCGGCGGTCTCGGCACGATGGGCTTCGAGGTGCCGGCGGCGATCGGTGCGCAGTTCGCGGCGCCAAAATCGACCGTCTGGTCGATCTGCGGCGACGGCGGCTTCCAGATGACGTCGCAGGAGCTCGCAACGGTCGTCGAGTACGAGCTGCCGATCAAGTACGCGATTATCAACAACGGCTACCTGGGCATGGTGCGCCAGTGGCAGGAGCTGTTCTACAAGAACAATCTGTCCGGCGTGCGCATGTATCAGCCGGACTTCGTCAAGCTGGCCGAGGCGTACGGTCTGCGCGGCATGCGGGTCACCGACAAAACGCAGGTGCAGGCGGCGATCGACCTGGCGCTGAGCCACCCCGGTCCCGTGCTGATCGACTTCCAGGTCGAAGAGTACGAGAACACGTTCCCCATGGTGCCGCCCGGCGCAGCCTTGCAGGACACCGTCGATTCACCGTACCGGGCTGAAGACGTCGTCTCGCGCCGGCCGGTTGGCCTGTCGGCTGGAGGTGCACGCTAGTGCCGGCGAGAGCATCTCACCACACGATCGTCGCCCTGGTCGAAGACAAGCCGGGCGTTCTCAACCGCATCGCCTCCAAGTGGCGGCAGCGCGGCTTCAACATCGAGTCGCTGGCCGTCGGTCACTCGGAGATCCCGGGACTGTCGCGCATGACCTTCACGGTCGACGGCGCGCGCCACGACGTCGACCAGGTGACGAAGCAGCTGTTCAAGGTTATCGAGGTGGTCGACATCACCGACATCACGGAGGACGACGTCGTTGCGCGCGAGCTGGCGCTGATCCGCGTCTCGGCGACGCCTAACAACCGCACCGCCATCCTCGAGATCGCGGACGTGTTCCGCGCCAACGTGATCGATGTGGCACACGACTCGCTGATCGTCGAGGTCACGGGCGACGAGGACAAAATCGAGGCGCTGTACGAGTTGCTGCTGCCCTACGGCGTCAAAGAGCTCATGCGTACCGGTCGCATCGCCATGACGCGTGGCGGCGTCGGCCACGCCCTCGATGACGGGCACCGGCGCTACCGTTCGGCCGGCGAAGGCAAGGCGCAGGTAGGCAGCTTGCTGTGAGAAAGATGGACAAACCGATAGTCATGCAGTGGCTCAGACTCCCACGGCCCTCGTCCGAATAGGACGGAGGGCCACTCCCAGACGCGCGCCCACCGGCGCTCCATGTGCTCGTGGGCGCGCGCTCCGGACTCGTATTGTCTGCTTTCAGGGCAGCGGACCGGAGCGGAGCCAGCCAATGCACGCGTGAAGGAGAGTCCGTTGACTGCAACGACAGTAACCCCGAAAAAGATGCCTTTCGAGAAGTACCGGCCCTGGCTGCCGCTGGTCCTCGAGGACCGCACCTGGCCGAACAAGCGCATCGAGAAGGCGCCGCTCTGGTGCAGCGTCGACCTGCGAGACGGCAACCAGGCGCTGATCGACCCGATGGATGCCGAGCGCAAGCGTCGTATGTTCGAGACTCTGGTCCAGATGGGCTTCAAAGAGATCGAGGTAGGGTTTCCGGCTGCCAGCCAGCCCGACTTCGAGTTCATCCGAATGCTCATCGAGGAGGACCTGATTCCCGATGACGTAACGGTCCAAGTGCTGACGCAGTGCCGCGAAGAGCTGATCGAGCGCACCTACGAGAGCATACTCGGCGTGCGTAACGCGATCGTTCACTTCTACAACAGCACCAACCCGCTACAGCGCGAAGTCGTCTTCCGGCAGGACAAAGAAGGCATCGCCGAGATCGCGGTCAGCGCTGCCGAGATCGCGATCAAGCTGGAGCAATCGCTGGTCGGCAGCAATATCCGCTACGAGTACTCGCCGGAGAGCTTCACCCTGACCGAGCCCGAGTACGCGCTGGCCGTCTGTCACGCGGTCATGGACGTCGTACAGCCGACGCCGGAGCGACCGCTGATCCTGAACCTGCCCGCGACGGTCGAATGCTTCACGCCCAACGTCTACGGCGACGTTATCGAGTGGTTCGGACGCTCCGTGCGCAAGCGCGACAGCGTGGTGATCAGCCTGCATCCGCATAACGACCGCGGCACCGGCGTGGCGGCGGCCGAGTTCGGCGTCATGGCCGGCGCCGATCGTGTCGAGGGCACACTGTTCGGCAACGGCGAGCGCACAGGCAACGTCGATATCGTCAACCTGGCGATGAACCTCTTCGCTTCAGGCGTGGACCCGGAGCTCGACATCAGCGACATCGACGCGCTGCGACGGGTGGCCGAGTACTGTAACCGCCTGCCGGTGCATCCTCGCCACGCCTACGTTGGCGACCTCGTGTACACCTCGTTCAGCGGCAGCCACCAGGACGCGATCAAGAAGGGCTTCGAGTCGCTGTACAAGAAGGCGGCCGATGAAGGCCGCGACTCGGACGACTACGAGTTCTGGGCGGTGCCTTATTTGCCGATTGACCCGAAGCACGTTGGCCGCACCTACGAGGCGGTCGTACGCGTGAACAGCCAGAGCGGCAAGGGCGGCGTCGCCTACGTGATGAAGGTCGAGCATGGCTTCGACCTGCCGCGCCGCCTCCAAATCGAGTTCTCGAAGACGATTCAGCACATCACCGAGGACAGTGGCACCGAGATCAGCCCGGCGGCGATGTGGGAAGCCTTCGAGGCTGAGTACCTGCCGGAGAAACCCAGCATCGCGCTCCTGAGCCACGAGATCAGGTCGAGTGATTCGCGGCTCAGCGCCGTAACGGCTCACCTCGATGTAGACGGCAAGAACGTGGAGGTAATCGGGACCGGCAACGGACCGATCGAGGCCTTCGTCACGGCGCTGAATACGGCTCTGGGCACCAACCTCGACGTGGTCGACTACGCAGAGCACGCCCTCGGTGCGGGGAAAGACGCGACGGCGGTTGCCTATGTCGAGACACGCAACGGCAATGGCGATGTGCGTTGGGGTGTAGGCACCGACCCGAATATCATGACGGCGTCGTTGCGCGCGGTCGTGTCGGCGTTGCTGCGCCAACGCGCAGCGACCAGCGTGGCGAGCTAAGCACGCGCGAGGGGCCTGGGACGCAGGCGTTGCCGAGGACCAGTTCGTGCGCACGAATCCGTAAGGTAAAGGTCTATGAGTCAACGTAAAGTGAAATACAGTGTTGCAAAGGGTGACGGAAGTGGTAAGATACGGGAGGCTGCGGTAGAGTACATAGTCAACCGCCAAGAGGAGCCTTCCGTGAGTACCATTAGCAGCAAGAACCAGATAACCCTGCCTGTACACCTGCTGCGGCAGATGGGCCTTGGCGCTGGAGACCGTCTTGCTGTCACGGTAGAGGGCAACCGGCTGGTGCTGCGGCCACGTCCCAAGGACTGGGTCGCTTACTACGGCGGTAGCCTGCAAGGGCTGTACGGGCAAAATCGGCAGGAGATAGAAGCGTACGTCAGGGAGCTCCGCGACGAGAGTGACCGCGCGGTTGAGTAGGAGTTAGCCCTGGTCCAGGACCTGCTGCTTAATCGTGGCAAGCAACTCTTGCTCGACACGAACGCCCTGATCTACTTCCTCGATGGCGAAGAGCCGTACTTCGGAGTGCTCGTGCCCGTGTTCAGGCGGGTACAGAACCACGACCTGCAGATCATCGTCTCGGTGATTACGGAAGCGGAGCTGCTGGTCAGGCCGGAGCGCGACGATAACGAAGAAGCCCGGGAGCGTATCGCCGATCTGCTGTCAGAGGCCGGGATCGAGGTTGTTCCGGTCGAGCGGCGGATCGCGAGACGGGCCGCGGCTCTGCGGGGCCGCACTCGTCTCAAGCTCGCAGACGCCATTATCGTCGCGACGGCGATCGAGACGGGCTGCGACGCAATCGTAGGAAACGACGGCGAATGGGCGACGAAGAGTATCGACTTTCCCTTCGTCCGTCTGGATGATGTGGTAGCCAAATGAACCCCGCGCTACTCGCGCATACCAAGGAGTAACTTGATGGCCGAACCGAGAACGCTATCGGAGAAGATCTGGGAGAGCCACGTCGTCAGGCGTGAGCCCGGTCAGCCCGACCTCCTGTACATCGACCTGCACCTGGTGCACGAAGTGACCTCCCCACAGGCCTTCGAGTCGCTACGTATGACGGGGCGCAAAGTGCGCCGTCCCGAGCTCACGATCGCTACGGTCGACCACAACGTGCCGACCAAGGACCGCGACAAGGTCTGGCCCGACCCGCTCTCGATTCAGCAGGTCGACGTCATGAACCAGAACGTCAAGGACTTCGGCCTCGAATACTTCGGTGTGAACGATGCGCGTCAGGGCATCGTGCACGTGATCGGGCCGGAGCAGGGCATGACGCAGCCCGGGTTGACGATCGTCTGCGGCGACAGCCACACGGCCACGCACGGCGCGCTGGGTGCGCTGGCGATCGGCATCGGCACGTCCGAGGTCGAGCACGTGCTCGCGACTCAGACGCTGCCTCAGGCCAAGCCCAAGACGATGGCCGTCGAGGTCAACGGCGTGCTGCCCGAGGGCGTGGTGGCCAAGGACGTAATCCTCTCGATCATTCGCAAGATCGGCGTCGGCGGCGGCATCGGCCACGTGATCGAGTACCGCGGCGACACGATTCGTAACCTGTCGATGGAAGGTCGCATGACGGTGTGCAACATGTCGATCGAGGGCGGTGCCCGCGCCGGCATGGTCGCGCCGGACGACAAGACATTCGCCTACCTCGAGGGGCGCCCGTACGCTCCCAAGGGTAAGGACTGGGAGACGGCGCTCGACTACTGGCGCGGCCTGCCGACCGACGAAGGCGCCGGCTTCGACCACGTCGTCTTCCTGGATGCGGCGGAAATCGAGCCCTCGGTAACCTGGGGCACGACGCCGGCGCAGAGCGTAGCGGTCACGGGCCGCGTGCCCGACCCCGACAGCTTCATCAACGCCAACGACCGCGAGGTCGCCTGGCGGGCGCTGAACTACATGGACCTCAAACCACACACCGCGATCGAAGATATCGCGCTCGACCGCGTATTCATCGGCTCGTGCACCAACTCGCGCATCGAGGACCTGCGGGCGGCCGCAGCGGTTGCGCGCGGCTACACGGTGGCTTCGAGCGTGAACGCGATCGTGGTTCCAGGCTCCGGTCTCGTGAAGGCACAGGCGGAGGCAGAAGGCCTCGACAAGGTGTTCAGCGCCGCGGGCTTCGAGTGGCGCGAAGCGGGCTGCTCGATGTGTCTGGGCATGAACCCGGACTTCCTGCTGCCCGGCGAGCGCTGCGCTTCGACCTCGAACCGCAACTTCGAGGGACGGCAGGGCCCCGGTGGCCGCACCCACCTGGTCAGCCCGGAGATGGCAGCTGCAGCGGCCATCTCGGGTCACTTCGTCGACATTCGCAACTGGAGGCGCAACTAATGGAACCGGTACGACGCATCGTGGCGCAGGTCATGCCGCTGAACCGTGCCGACGTGGACACGGACCAGATCATCCCCGCGAAGTACCTCAAGCTGGTCGAGCGCAGCGGTTTCGGGCGCTTCCTGTTCGACTCGTGGCGCAAGGACGAGTCGTTCGTGCTCAACGACCCGATTTACAAACAAGCGCAGGTGCTGGTGGCTGGACCGAACTTCGGTTGCGGCTCGTCGCGCGAGCACGCGCCCTGGGCGCTGCAGGACTACGGCTTCAAGGCCGTGATCGCGCCCTCGTTCGCCGACATCTTCCGCAACAACTGCGCCAAGATTGGTCTATTACTGGTACAACTCCAGCAGGACGAGGTCGAGATCATCATGCAGCGCGCCGAGCAGAAGCCCGACTCGAAGATCATCGTCGACCTCGAGGAGCAGATCGTGTCGTTCGAGGGCGAGGAGTGGTCGATGCACTTCGACGTCAATCCGTTCGTGAAGCACTGCCTGCTGAACGGCCTCGACGACATTAGCCTGACCCTGGAGCACGCTTCCGACATCGCCAGCTTCGAGTCGACGCGCCCGCACTTCTTGCCGACCACGACCGCGGTCTAGGCACTAGCATGGCGATGCGCCGCCGGTGACGAGCGACGAAGCCAAGGTGCGTCAGCGCGACCTCTGGAATCGCATGGCCGGCGGCTGGGTGCGCCAGTACGACGAGCTCGAGAGGCTGTCGCGGCCGGTCAACGAATGGCTGTGCAACGCCGCCGGCCTCAAGCCGGGCATGCGTGTGCTCGACATCGCGTCGGGTAGCGGGCAGCCCGCGTTTATCGCGGCGCAATGCGTCCGGCCGGGAGGCAGCGTCTTAGCGACCGACATCTCGTCCGAGATGGTCGAGGCGCTGCGTTTGCGTGCCGCAGCCGAGGGCGTCGATAACCTCGAAGCGCGTGAGGCTGACATGGACGAACTGCCGTTCGCGGACGAGAGCTTCGACGCCATTACCTGTCGCTGGGGCTACATGTTCTCGGACCAACCTGTGCGCGCCTTCTCGGAGTCGTGGCGCGTGCTGCGGCCGGGCGGCGTGCTGGCGACTGCGACCTGGGACGGCTCCGAGCGCGTGCCGCTGGGGTCGGTGCTCAACGACCTGCTGAACGAGATAGAGGGCAAGGAGCCGCGGCGTCTGCTGGTGGCGGAGCGCCTGGATACAGTCGTGAAACTCGAGTCGGCGCTGGTGGGGGCGGGCTTTCGCGACGTGGCGGTTGAGCGTCTCTCGTTCCACTTCGACTTCGCTTCGTCGCAGGCGTGGTGGGAGTTCATGATCGAGATGGCGACACCCGTGCGCGGACGCCTCGATGCCCTGAGTGCGGAGCAGACCGGGGCACTGCGCAATCGCTTCGAGGTCGAGGCGGAGAAGCTGCGGCGGGGCGATAGAATCATGGCGCCGGCGGCGTGTCTGTGCGCCGTGGCAACCAGGTAGCAGCCGTCTTCATAGGAACAACAAGAGAGGCCACCATGCCGACGAACGAAGAGCTGAAAGCAGGTCAGCGGGCAAGCTGGGACGCCGTTTCCGGTGGCTGGGATAAGTGGGACAGCTTCCACGAGAGCCAAACGGTCCCAATTACCGAATGGCTGTGCCGCGCGGCGGCGATCGGGCCCGGAGCGCGCGTCCTGGACCTCGCCTCGGGCAGCGGCCAGCCGGCGCTTACCGCCGCCGTGCTCGCGCGCCCGGGCCTGGTCGTCGCGACGGACATTGCGCCGGAGATGGTCGAGGTCGTGCGGCGGCGGGCGGTCGCGGCGGGGGCCGACAACCTCGAGGCGCGTGTCATGGACATGGAGCGGCTGGAGTTTGCCGATGGCAGCTTCGACGCGGTGACCTGCCGCTGGGGCTATATGTTCTGCCCGGACATCGTGGGGGCGCTGGCGGAGAGCCGGCGTGTGCTCCGGCCCGGCGGCCGCCTTTCGCTGGCCGTCTGGGATCTGCCGGAGAAGAACCCCTGGCTGACTGGCATAATCGGCGCCATCAATGACGTAGCGCCACCCGCGACGCCTTCCGACCCGAAGGCGGCTGGTCCCTTCCGTCTCTGCGCCCAGGACGAACTCGAAGGCCTGATGCGGGCTGCCGGCTTTGCCTCGCCGATATTCGAGTCGGTGCCCTTCAGCTTTAACTTCAGTTCTGGCGAGGAGTGGTGGGACTTCATCTTCGATATCGCGGCGCCGGTGCGCAACCGGATCCTCGCGCTTGACATGGCCTCGCAGGCGAAGGTGAAGCAGCTGGTGTTATCGCGGGCCGAGCAGATTGCAGCCGGCGGCGGTGTGAGGCTCGAAGCTGCGAACCTCTGCGCTGTCGCGACGAAGTAGGGAGCGTAATCATGGCAACGACCAAGGAACTCAAGGAGCAGCAGTTCAAGCAGTGGACCGCCAACGCGCCGGGCTGGGACGGCATGCATGAGCGTCTCGAGCGCGAGATGAGCTCGGTGACAGACTGGCTGTGTCGTGAAGCGCGCTTGGCCCCCGGCATACGCGTGCTCGACCTGGCGTGCGGCTCGGGCCACCCGGCGCTCAACGCCGCGAAGCTGGTCGCGCCGGGCGGCAGCGTGCTCGCTACCGACATGGTGCCGAAGATGGTCGAGGCGACACGACGGCGCGGCGCCGGGGCCGGCCTCACGAACTTCGAGGCGCGTGTCATGGACGCTGAGGCGATCGACCTGCCGGACGCGAGCTTCGACGCCGTGACCTGTCGCTTCGGCGTGATGTTCTGCGCCCAGCCCTCGGTGGCGGTCGCCGGCATCTACCGGGTTCTCAAGCCGGGAGGACGCTTCGCGCTGTCCGTATGGTCCGAGCCGCAGAACAGCCCCGGTCAGACCGTGATGGGCGAGGCGATGCGGCGCTACGGCCGCGAGCAGCCGCCCGTCGACTTCGACGCGCCGGGCGTGTATCAGCTGGCGCCGAAGGGCAAGCTCGACGGGCTGCTCGAGGCTGCGGGCTTCCACGATGTCAAGGTGGAGACGCTGCCGGTGACGATGGAGTACGAGTCTTACGATGCGTTCCTGCAGCGTCAGACGGCGCGTCCCGGGCCGCTGCGCAGCATCCTGGAATCGATCTCGCCGGACGAGGCGCAACGTCTCAAGGACATCGTCTTCGAGGTGCTGCGGCCCTACACGCACGACGGGGTAATCAGGCTCGTGTCTACACCGCTGGTGGCGTCGGCAACGAAGTAGGACGGCGGGACGTCGCTGTAGATCGGTGCGTCCTTGCAGGGTTGCCTAACACCGTCGCGCTTCGTCGGCTGACCCTACGTGGCGCGGGCTGGCGCTCACCCTGCGATGGATGGTGGCGGTACCTGGTGAAAACTCGCCCCTCTCCCGTGTCTGGCGAGGGGGGCGGCGGTCGACGCTGCCACCTATGCCTATACAGGCGTGCCTTACGTCGACAGTGCCCTGATCTCCAGCGTGGCGGCTTCTAGCTGACGGGCGAGGCTGCGGCCGACGTTCTTGTAAACGGTCGCCATGAGCAGCGGGTCGGCGAGGGCGATGCGCTCGAGGTCCCTGTTGCGTGTTGCTGGTTGCCCGTTGCCTAAACGTCCGTCGCCTGTTTCCAGTCCCGTGTATCCGCTATCCTCCGAGAGCCAAGACTCTCTCACACGAAAGGCGTTCGCGTATGGCCAGGTTCAACATCGCTGTGCTGCCGGGGGACTACATCGGGCCGGAGGTCACCGGCGAGGCGCGCCGTGTGCTCGAAGCCGCGGGACGGCGCTTCGGTCACGAGTTCCGTTTCACCGAGGCTCTCGCGGGCGGCGCGGCCTACGACGCGTTCGGCGAGCACCTGCCGGCCTCGACGCTCGCGACCTGCGGCGCGTCCGACGCCATCCTCAAAGGTCCGTTCGGCGGACCGCGCGACGAGATCAACCATCCGAAGTGGCAGGGCGTGGAGCAGAACGCGATCCTGCCGCTGCGCAAGCACTTCGACCTCTACCTCAACCTGAGGCCCGTCGTGGTGCCGGACGCGCTGCTGGGCCTTTCGCCGATCAAGCCGGAGTTCGTGCGCGGCACCGACATGCTGATCCTGCGCGAGCTCTCTTCGGGCATCTACTTCGGGCCGCGCGGCGAGCGCCAGATCGAAGGGCCTCGCGAGAAGATGATCGTCGAGAAGTGGGACACGGAGCTGTATAACGAGTACGAGATCGAGCGCATCGCCCGTGACGGCTTCAAGCTGGCGCAGGCGCGGCGTAAGAAGCTCACCCTGATCTCGAAATCGAACGTGATGCTGACGGGGCTGTTCTGGCGCGAAGTGGTCGACCCGATCGCGAAAGAGTACCCGGACGTCACGTACAACTACCTGCACGTCGACGCGGCGGCGATGGAGATGATCATTAACCCGCGCCAGTTCGACGTGATCGTGACCTCGAACATGTTCGGCGACATCCTCTCGGACGAGGCAGCGGCGCTGCTGCGATCGCTGGGTATGGGCGGCTCGGCGTCGCTCAACGAGAAGGGCTTCGGCCTCTACGAACCGATTCACGGCTCGGCGCCCGACCTGGTTGGCGCCGGCAAGGCGAACCCGCTGGCGACGATCCTCAGCGCCGCGATGATGCTGCGCCTCAGCTTCGACCTGCCGGAGGCGGCCGACGCCGTCGAGCAGGCTGTCGACAAGGTGCTGGCGGAAGGCGCGCGCACGCCGGACCTCGCCGGCCCAGGCGAGGCTGTCGTGACGACGCAGGAGATGGGCCGCCGGGTGGCCGATGCGATCTAGCCTGCGGACGGCGCGGATGAGCGCCGGCTAATAGTCGGTGCGCACGAGGCAGATGCGGCGGCAGCCCTCACCGCGTCGCTGACACCGGGCAGGCGCCCGAATCACCTCTCCCGGGGAGTGAAGGAGGGTTCTAACTCTCCGTTCGTCCTGAGCTTGTCGAAGGGTCCGAATTCTCAGACACCATGATGGCGCTGGGCTGCGGGAGACCTGATCTAGCGCTCGCGTGGTTCGAGAGGCTCACCACGAACGGGAATTAGAATAAGGTCCCTGTTGCTCCGTCTCCTCGATACCGTGGGTTCAACCTCAGCCGTGCACGTCGATTCGCACCCGGGGCGATCCGCTCATCCGCTCTTCATCCGCTGGCGACCTGCCATGCGCTGGCCAATCTCGGGAACTGCGGAACTAAAGTGCCTGGCACTTCGTCTAGGAACCAACACGGGATTGGTTAGACCTTGATGGAGGTACGAGATGCGGAAGCACAAACTGGTCCGGTTCGCGGGTTACGGAGTGGCAGGACTGCTGGCGCTCGGGGCGATCGGCTACGCGGCGAACGGTGGCTTCTCGAGCAATTCGCACGACGCGACTACGAACGTGGCGCCGGGCGACACGTTCGCGATCGACGGCGGTAGCGGCGACTCGGGAACAGGGACGGTGAGCGTAGACGGTTCGCGTGAGAGCATCGCGCCGGCGCCACCGCTGCAGGACGGGACGACGTCGCTGGCGGTGAAGTCGGGCGGCACGGCGGTCGGCGCGGCCGGTTCTGCGCCCTCGAACGGTCCCAACGTTGCCTCGGTGGCCCAGGCGCCTTCGACGGCGGGCGGTACCGACGCGCTGGGCTCTACGACGGACCGCAAGATCGTCCAGACGGCAACGATGTCGATGCAGGTCAAGGACGTAGGCGGCAGCTTCGAGGACGTGGGGCGCATCGCGACGGGCGCCGGCGGCTTCGTCGCAAGCTCGAGCTTCTCCTACAAGGGCGAGCAGCAGATCGCGTCGGTGACGATCCGCGTGCCGGCGTCTTCGTACCAGAGCGTCATGGGCGACCTGCGGGCGCTGGGCGTGAAGGTCGACAGCGAGGGCTCGACCGCCAACGACGTGACGCAGGAGTACACCGACCTCGGCTCGCGCCAGCGCACGCTGGAGGCAACGCAGACCCAGCTCCTGACGCTGCTCAACAAGGCGACGACGGTCACGGACATCCTCACGGTGCAGGACCGCCTCAACGACGTTCAGGGCCAGATCGAGCAGATCAAGGGCCGGATTCAGCTGCTCGACAGCCTATCGGACATGGCGACGATCACGCTGCACCTGACGCCGGTGATTGCTGTGCAGAACACGCAGCCCGACAAAGGCAGCAACACGAACCTGGGCCACGCGGTCACCGAGGGCTGGAACAGCAGCATCGACTTCCTCGGTGGCATCGCGGCGGGCGTCGTGAAGGCAGCTGTGTTCGCGTGGTGGATACCGCTGGTGGGCATCCCGGCGCTACTCGTCTTCTGGGCGCTGACCCGGCACCGCCAGACGCCGATGCACAGCGTCGACTAACGGGCGTGGCAGGCGGCGCGGGGCTGCCGTTTCGACGAGACGAGGCCTCGGGAGCAATCCCGAGGCCTCGCTCTTTGTTGTACGCCTCCCACCGTTGTCGTCCTGGCGAAGCGAAGGACCTCAGACGCGGCGGCGCTGTAAGCGCTGCGTAGGGCTGGAGCACGGGAGCATTATGGGTCACACGCAGCGGCGTCGGCGGACGCTGGGTCGGTGAACGCCGGAGCGCTATCTATCCCCTCACCCTGACCCTCTCCCCCGGGAGAGGGGACCCTGTCTTGCGA
Organism: uncultured Chloroflexia bacterium; assembly: GCA_963732945.1. Classification (GTDB taxonomy): domain Bacteria; phylum Chloroflexota; class Dehalococcoidia; order DSTF01; family WHTK01; genus WHTK01. The sequence continues at coordinate 122,979 of CAVTBL010000017.1, read as the reverse complement.
TTCCCGGTGTGTTTTGGATTACGCGACGTAGCGGCAGGGCTTGCCCCTGTCGTTACGTCGCCCCGCGTCTCGGGGCGCCCTAAAACGGTGGACGCGAAGAGGCCCCTCCGGCTCTAGGAGGGGCCTCTTTTACAGGGACGCGGCGCCTGAGGTCAGGCGGCGTCCCAGTCGTTGGCGGGCTCGAGGGCGAAGGACGGCGCGCCCTCGCCGGCGAAGTCCATGCCTGCTGCTTCTGCTGCCTTCTCGTCGTCGATCAGGAAGCAGGCGACGATCCCGAGCACGGAGACGGCGCCCGCGAACAGGAACGTGTCCTGGAAGGCGGACAGCGCCGCGTTGCGGGTGGCGGCGTCGGCCAGCAGGGCGTGGTGGAAGCTGAGCCGGCTGGTCAGCGCCGTCGCGAGGATGGCGACGCCGAAGCTGGCGGCCACCTGGCGGCTGACGCTGAAGATCGAGCTGGCGCGGCCGGTGTCCTGCGGGCTGATCGTCGCGAAGGTCGCGGCCTGCAACGGGATGAACAGGAAGGCAAGGAACATACCGCGCACGAACATGTTCGCCCCGACCAGCCAGTCCGCCGTGCCGTAGTTGATCAGCGCCAGCGCGGCGGTCATGAGCATGTTGCCGGTGAAACCGACGATCATCATGCGTCGCGGACCGATCTTCGGGTAGAGCTTCGCGGCGGGCTGCGCCATGAGCGCCACGCCGATCGCGATCGGGAAGGTGACGAGGCCGACGTTGAAGGCACTGAGGCCCTTCTGGGTCTGCAGGAAGATCGGCAGCAGGAAGAAGGTGCCCATGATGCTGGCGTTGCCGACCAGCAGCACGAAGTTCGACGCGCCGAACAGCTTGTCGGTCAGCAGGCGCACGTCGAGCATCGGCTGATCGGTGCGCAGCTCCGCCAGCGTGAACAGACCGAGAATCGCGACGCCGCCGAGGCCGAAGACGAGGACCTCGGTGTTGCCGAAGCCGAGCCGTCCTACCTCAGACAGTGCGTACATGAGCGAGACGAGGCCGGCGCCGCCGAGCAGGAAGCCGCGCAGGTCCAGCTTGCCGGGGTTGGCCTGAACCTCCTCGCGCAGGAAGCTCACGCAGGCCACCAGCGCCAGGATGCCGGGAACGATGTTGAGGAAGAAGATCCAGCGCCAGTCCTGGTACTCGACGATGTAGCCACCGAGCAGCGGCCCCACAGCAGGCGCCACGGTGACGGGAATCGCGAGCACGGCCGAGGCTGCGGCGCGCTCGGCGGGCGGGAAGGCGCGGAACAGCATCGTCATGCCGACGGGCGTGAGCATGCCGCCGCCGACGCCCTGCAGCACCCGGAAGCCGATCAGCGACTCGACGCTCCAGGAAAGGCCGCACAACGCCGAACCGAGAATGAAGACGCCGAGCGCGGCGATGAACACACGCTTGGTGCCGAACTTATCGCCGAGCCAGCCCGAGATCGGGATGAACAGGGCGAGGCTGAGCAGGTAACCGGTGATCACCCACTCGATCGTCGTCGTGGTCGTCGCGAACTTGGTCGTTAGCGTCGGCACGGCGACGTTGGTGATCGTCATGTCCATGAGGTCCATGAACATGGCCAGGGTGAAGACGATGCCCACCAGCCATTTGTACTCGAGCTTCTTTGCCACGGGAGTCCTCCTTGCTAAGGACGCGCTGCCGTCAGGAAGATGGCAACGATTAAGATGCGTATCGATGCAGCCCGGTGCTGTGGTAGAATTTGCTTAGCGGCTATGTTGCTTACGATATAAGTATCTTAGTCACTAAGATAGTTAGACGGTAAGAGGATATGGAGCGCCTGTCAAGCGATCCTTTGTTAAAAGATCCGATCTTCGCACTGTTCTCTGAGCACCTGCGCAAGACGGAGGCTCCGGACCCCGGCGACGACCCGCCGGCGGACGCGGCGACGGCGTCACGGGCGAGCTCGGACCGTCGCGAGCTGATCGCCCGCGTCAACGACGAGATGCGTACCCAGAGCGCCTGGCTGGTGTTCTTTCACGCGGTGGTGGCGCATACCCTGGGCCTCAACACGACCGACCAGAAGTGCCTCGACCTGATCTGGCAGGCCGAATCGCTCGGCAAGGGCGATCAGGTGACGCCGGGCCGCCTGGCGCACCTGACGCAGCTGACCAGCGGCGCGATTACCGGCATCCTGGACCGTCTGGAGCAGGCCGGCTTCATCCGACGCGAGCACGACCCGGAGGACCGGCGTCGCGTGATCATCCGCGCCGTCATGGAGAAGATCGAGCACGACCTGCAACCGCTGCTCGAGTGGCTGACCGAGGCCTCGGCGGAGATGTGCGAGAAGTACTCGGACGCGGAGCTGGGGCTGATCATCGGCTTCGAGCAGGAGTCGCAGCAGCTACTCGAGAAGGCGGTCATGCGCCTCAAGACGACACACATGGCCTCGCCCGGCCACGACGAGCCCGACTAGGGGGCTTAGCAGCCGGCGCATGGCTGCCACATCCCTCCTTCGTATGCGCTAATATCTGCGCGATGGCTTCATCAGACCGTCTACAAGTATTCATATCTTCAGTTATGGGTGCTGAGGACCTCTCAGCAGAGCGGCTGGCAACGCGAGATGCTATCGACTCCTTGCGCCTGACGCGGCCATGGGCGTTTGAGTTCGCTCCGGCTGAGCCTAATCCCGCCGATTCGGTCTACTTGCGTGAAGTTGGCAAGTCTGACCTCCTGGTCCTGATTGTCTCCCGTACGCATTCGGCGGCAGTGCAGGCAGAGCTGGATGCTGCGGAGTCTGCAGGCGTTAGAGTCCTCGCCTTTATCAGGAAGCTTCAAGAGCCTGGTGATGCCAGGGAACGTGACGAGGTCATCCGCTGGCTTTCGACGCGAGTTAAGTACGAGGTTTTCACATCTTATTCCGACCTCGGGGGCAAGGTGCTGGCCGCCATAATCGCAGAGTTGGTACGGGGCTACAGGGAATATCGAATAACTCGCATGGACTTCGAGGTCCTTGCTTCTCGCGTGCCATCTCCCCCAGGATTGCTCGTTAGAGATGCCATGCCGGAGGAGCAAGGTGAGCTCGCCGCAGCTTTGAGTGACCTTGTGGAGTTGTACCCCAACATTGGCCCTTGGATCTCTAAGACCCTGTCAGATCTGGGTCCAGGTTCAGATGTACGGGTAGCCGACGTCGGTGGTTCGGTCGCGGGTATTGCCATTAGTCGCGACAAGGAACCAGGTGTACGCAAATTCTCCACGATTTATGTGAGACCTGGCTTTCGGGGCGAGGCTATTGGCCCGCATTTGGTATACGACGAAGTCAAGCGAGCTTCTGAACACCGAATAAGAAAGGCGTACGTTACGTTGGCCGATGAGCTCCGACCGTCAATCGGCGCCATCCTTAAACGTTATGGATTCCTCTACGAAGGCGTGTCAGCAAGTCGGTATCGGCCAGGCGTCGGCGAATGGGTAATGGCTAAGACTTTCACGTATCAGACCGTTGACGCCTCCACATTTGGCAGATTCATCGAAGATCATCTCGTAATTGAGAACGGTGGTGAGATTCTCTCAAGACAGGCCAGTCTTCTGACCGTCCGTCTTCCTGCTGAACCGCTACTCGGCAACACAACCGTCCCAGAAACTAAGCTCGTGATATCGACGTCCGAAGATCCCGAGACTGAATACAAGGAATGGGCCGAGCGATTTGGGAGTACGGCTTGGCTCTTTGTCAGCCTGTATGGACGTTTGGCTGATTCTAAGCATTGGTCCGGGTCTATCAGGAACTGGATCGACGGAGAAGACCTGAAGGCTCGTTACTATCCCATACGGCTTCTGACGCCTTCGCAGCGGTCCCTCATCTGCACTATCAAGGAACCGTATGTTGATGCTCTTTTACCCAGCTCCGAGAAGCCCCAACTCTTTGACCCAAGCCGACTCCAGCTGAGGCCGGACAACGTCTACTACAGGGCGCCTGATCGATTTCAGGCTCTCCGTAGAGGGTCAGACTTGATCTTCTACGTCAGCTCACCCGAAAAGCAGTTGAGGGGGCACGCAAGAATCCAAAGCCTCACAGTGAATACGCCGGAGGAATGTCTGGCGAACTTTGGTGGGATGGGTATCCTCGGTTTCTCAGACTTGATGGCCATTGCGGAGAAGCACGCTGGCAACGTCCTTGCGGTGAGCTTCGATTGGTATATGGAGTACTCGGATAAGCCAAAACTTGACGCAATACGCCAGGTGGTCCCAAGATTCAACCCGATAGGTGCATCGGTGATTACATTTGAACAGGCTGAGACGCTGGCAGGTCTGAGATGACATTGCGCCGGGATCTCGTTCTAGCGATTCATCCCGCCCGGGCTGAGCAGATACTAGACGGTCAGAAGACCTACGAGTTGAGGAGTCGTTTCCCGTCTGTTCAGACTGGTACTCGTGTTTACTTGTATGCCACGGCGCCGGTCTCTGCCGTCATTGGTGGCTTTGTTGTTGGTGAAATTGTCGAGGACACAAGGGCAGAGGTTTGGTCGAAAGTGGGGTCAGGCCTCTGTCTGACCGAGACGGAGTTCGAGGAGTACTCCCATGGACATCCTCGCATCAAGGCCATTAGGGTAAGCAAGCCGTTCCGCCTCTCCCGTCCAGTCTTGCGTAACGAACTGCAGTCAGACTCATTGAGATTCAGTCCCCCACAAAGCGCTGCGTTCCTTCAAGATGAGGGCGTGAGGCTTCATTTCGAGCATCTCATGTGATCAACAGGGCGTTTCGTCGTTCTCCCACAAAGCGGCCACGGCACAAGATCGGCGCGGCGCATAAGCAATTCGGGTTGACCCCCTGCGACGGGCGCTGGTAGCATTCGCTCACGATGGGCGGACATAATATGTCGTTGAACCACAAACACCCCGTCTGGGTTTGCGACTCTGTTTTGATGGCGATGCCCCCGTCCCTCCCGCCTCGTGCGCCGGAGGGACTTCGCTAACCTCGTCGAGTCCACCCCGGCCCCTCAGGGCTGAATCGCCTGCCGGACGCGCAGGCTGCATGAAGAGGTAACGCCCATGTCTTTCGCCAAAGCGCTTCGCTGCCGCGAGTGCGGCCGCGAGTATCCCCTGACCCCCAGTCACGTCTGCGAGTACTGCTTCGGCCCGCTCGAGGTCATGTACGACTACGAGACGATGTCGAAGACGATCACGCGCGAGAGCATCCAGCAGGGTCCGTACTCGGTCTGGCGCTACAGCGACCTGCTGCCCTGCGAAGGCGAGCCGGTCGACCTCAACGCCGGCTTCACGCCGCTGCTCAAGGCGAAGAACCTCGGCAAGCTGCTGGGCCTCAACAACCTCTACATCAAGAACGACTGCGCCAACCCTACGTGGTCGTTCAAGGACCGCGTCGTGGCCGTCGCTTCGACCAAGGCGCGCGAGTTCGGCTTCAAGACGCTGGCCTGCGCCTCGACCGGCAACCTGGCGAACGCGGTCTCGGCGCACGCTGCCGCCGCGGGTCTCGAGGCGTTCGTGTTCGTGCCGAGCGACCTCGAGGCGGGCAAGCTGCTCGGCTCGAAGATCTACGGCGCGAACCTGGTGGCGGTCGACGGCTCCTACGACGACGTCAACCGGCTGTGCGCCGAGCTCGGCGGCAAGTACCCGTGGGCGTTCGTCAACATCAACGTGCGCCCCTACTACTCCGAGGGCTCGAAGACCATGGCCTACGAGATCGCGGAGCAGCTGGGCTGGCGGGCGCCGGACCACTGCATCGTGCCGATGGCCTCGGGTTCGCTGTACGGCAAGATCTACAAGGGCCTGCACGAGCTGATGGAGCTGGGGCTGATCGATGAGAAGGCGGTGCGCATGTCGGGCTGCCAGGCCCGAGGCTGCTCGCCGATTGTCACGGCCTGGGAGAACAACACGTTCAACTTCCGCCCGGTGCGACCGAACACGATTGCGAAGTCGCTGGCGATCGGCAACCCGGCCGACGGCTACTACACGCTGAAGATCATGGCCGACACCAACGGCGCCGGCGCCGCGGTCAGCGACGACGAGGTCGTCGAGGGCATCCGGCTGCTGGCCGAGACGGAGGGTATCTTCGCCGAGACGGCGGGCGGCGTGACGATCGCCGGGCTGCGGCAGCTTGTGCAGCAGGAGCACGTCGGGCCGGACGAGCTGGTCGTCGCCTGCATCACGGGCGCCGGGCTAAAGACTCAAGAAGCAGTGGCCGGCGTGCTGCCGCCGGCGCTGTCCGTAAAGCCAAATGTGGAGTCGTTCGAGGCGGCGCTGCTCGAGCGCCACGGCGGCAAGAGCCCCGCGCCGACGCCATCCTGACGCCGTGCGCTGGCTGCTGGCCTCGTGTATCTTGATGAAGTCCGGCCTGGAAGCCGAGGATGCTTCCCTTCGGCTGAAAGACGATGGCCGGCTGAAAGACGAAGGCATGACTGACTCGATGACGAAGCTGCGCGTGAAGTTCACGTTCCCTCAGGAGCAGGTGAAAGAGCCTGTGATCTATGAGGTAGGCAAGCGCTTCGACCTGGTGACGAACATCCGGCGCGCCGACATCACGGCCGAGGTCGCCTGGGCGATCCTCGAGCTCGACGGCGAGCAGAGCGATCTCGATGCGGGTATTCGCTGGGTGCAGGAGCGCGGCATACGCGTCGATCCTGTAGAAGACAGCATCATCGAGGGCTAGTTGGCTATTTTCAACGTGCTACTCGGGTTCGGAACGCCGGTCATGATCGTTGCGGCGATAGTGCTGGTGGTGCGTCGCATGCTGCGGCGCCGCAAGCCGACCGAAAAGGAGCTAAGGCAGCTCGAGCTCGATCAGCGGGAGCCGCTTCCGACCATGATGCTACCAACGTTGACCACGGAAGGGACCGGCAGCGTCGCGCGAGATCCAGACTTCGAGCTGGACGCTCTGCGGGTTCGGCTGCGTGGTATGGGCTGGTAGAGGTGGCGGGCACCGATAGTCAGCAGCCGGCATGGTTTCTAACTACTGAGACGACACAACCGGTAACCGCGACCGCAATTCGAGCTGGGAGCGGGCACCGTGAGAACAAGGCAAGGACTCTAACTACATGATGTTCTGGTTGGACATGGTATTGACGCTGACGCTGCCGGTGGTGGCGATGGGCCTGGTGGGTTTGGTGGTGGCTGTTGTCATGCGCTACACGGCGTTCAGCGGCACCGCGGCTTACGCGCCCTCGCGGCCCGGCGGCGTGCGAGACAAGGCACCGCGGCACGCGCAGCACGTGCAGGTTAACGGCTGGGAGTCGCCGTTGGACGCGGAGATTCAGCGCTTGAAGCGCAAGAACATGGGCCTCTAAGAAGACAAGGACGGGGTAAATCGGATGTCCGTAAAGGTTCGAATACCGACGCCGCTGCGCGGCCTGACCAACGACCTGGACGTGGTCGCCGGCGAAGAGGGAACGCTCGGAGCCTGCATCGCGGGCCTGGAGTCGTCGTATCCGGGAATCAAGGATCGCATCTGCGACGAGACGGGCGATCTGCGGCGCTTCGTCAACGTCTACATCAACGGCGAGGACGTGCGCTTCCTCGACGGCCTCGAGTCGCCACTCAAGGCAGGCGACGAGGTGTCGATCGTCCCGGCCGTAGCCGGCGGGTGCTAGCGCACCGCGATCGGCTGACGCTCATTTCTAGAGGCGTCGCCCGGGTCTCGTAGAGTCGTCTGGCCTCGATGCGTCTGTTAGACGCGACGCCCTGGCGTCGTTGCGAGAAGCGTCTAGCGACGAAGCAACCTCGGTAGCCTCTGCGCCGGTCTTGCCATGCGTCTCGATCGCGCGAATGGCGGCGCGGCGTCAGCCCTCACCGCGCCTCTGACGACGATGCGTTGTCTGAATCTCGCCTCTCCCAGAAGGCGAGGCGGGTGGGCGGCAGCGGCTTCCTACGCCGTTGACGCTTCATCTCGTTTCGAGGCCAACGACTTCACCAGCGCGTCGACCTCTCGGGCTGATCGTAGCTCCCGGATGCGAATCGCGGGTGGTAGGGCGGCGATGCGTTCGGGGATCGTCCGCTCGCGGTCGCGGTGCATGCTGATCGACCACCAGAGGATCGAGCTGCGGCTGAGGAAGGACTGGCGCCAGGACTCGTGCGGACCGTTCTCGTTGTACAGCGGCGTCTGGTCCCAGGCGCGGGCTATGGTGCGACGCAGCAGGCGCCAGAACGAGACGCGCCACGGCAGATGGACCCAGAGCAGCGTATCGGCGCGCGGTAAGTAGGTGTCGTGAATCTGGCTGTAGCTGCCCTCGATCACCCAGCCGTCGTTGTAGCTTTCGAGACGCTGCGTGAGGATGTAGCGAAAGTCGTCCCAGCCCGTCGAGTCCCAGCCGTTGGCGTGACGGATGCCGTCGAGCTCGACGACGGGCAGCCCGAGGGCGCTGCCGAGGTTTCTCGCGAGCGTCGTCTTGCCGGAGCCCGTGACGCCCCACACGACGATTCGCCTGCCCAGCAAAGGGCCGTCTTCGGTCATGGCTGCTGCGGCTAGATACTCACGGTTAAGTAGACGCTACACGGCCGGACTCGAATTACGATGCGGCGTCGTGGGGTTCCCGCGCGGTTCGCCGCCATGCTAATGGTCTAGAGCTTGGGGCTGTTGGGCGAAGCGTGGTGGACGCGGCGCTCGCGCGGGTCGAGGGCGAGGCGCAGGCTGACGACGCCGAAGAAGGCGAAGACGCTGATCAGGACGTACGACTCCCAGTAGGCGAGCGAGCGCGGCCCGACGGCGCCAACGTGGAAGACGAACCCGGCGACGACGCCGGCGAGCAGCCACAGCGCCGTCGGTAGCACGGCGAGACTGAGGGCGGCAGCCGAGTGGTCGCCGGCGATGAAGAAGCCGCCGATGATCCAGAGCCAGCCGGCAATGACGAGACCGAAGATCGCCATGTCGAGCAGGCGCACCTGGCGCACGGCGGCGACGAAGATGTTGCCGAACGCGCCGGGCGCCGACATGAGGGAGTCGAGCGTCTCCTCGAGGTCGTCGCCGAAAAAGTCGACAAGGCGAGTCATGGCATCAGTTATGGCAGGCCAGGCATCGCCTGTCAATGAGCATTGGCCGCTGCCGATCCATGAGAACAGCGGTGCGTGGCTGGCCGAGATCAGGTATTCAGATGCGAGGCCCGGAGCCTGGCGAACTCCGCGGTGAACTCATCCTCCAGGCTCTTCCGAGCGCTGGCATCCAGTAGTGAGCCTCTCACCCCGTTGAGCACAAGACCTTCCAGGTCGTCGGCGGTCCAGCACAGGACTTCTGCGAGGTTAAGGAACTCATCCGTTAGTGTCGTGTTGAACATTGGTGGGTCATCGGAATTGAGAGTCACGAGCAGTCCCGCATCTATAAGGTCGGTTAGAGGATGTGCCTCCCACGATGAAGAGACTCCCAGTGCGACGTTGCTACCCACGCAGACAGCGAGAGGGATCTGGCGATCGCGAAGTTCGGCCACGAGCTCTGGGTCTTCGAGGCAACGAACACCGTGCTGGATACGATCGGCATGGAGATGACGAAGAGCGCCCCAGATGCTTTCGGCCCCGACCACCTCACCGGCATGCGGCACGCACGCAACGCCCGCGGCGTGTGCGCGATCGAACGCTGCCTGGAACTTTTCCGGCGGATTGCCCGTCTCCATACCCCCGAGGCCAAGCGCAACAACACCGTTCTCAGCCCCTTCGATTGCCCAATTCGCGACTTCCAGGCCATCCTCTGCATCGATCTCGCGCGGGATGTCGAGTATTACGGCTGAAGCAATTCCTAGCTCGGCTAATGCCCAATCACCCGCGCGATTCAGCGCCTTCAATTGATCGCCGAAACGTACGTTGTAGCGAAATGCCGAGTGCGTAATCTCGGTGTAGCGGATGCCCTGCTTCGCCTGGCCCGCGAGGAACTCGCGCGCTATCAATTCGATGTCATCGGCTGTTGTGATGCAGGACTGAACTCGTTTGTAGACATCGATGAAATGTGCGAAATCGGTGAATCTGTACCAGTCGCGAAGCTCTTCAACCGTCCGTGCTGGCAGATCGCATCCGTTCTGGCGAGCCAGCAGGAGTAGCGTTTCGGGCAGAATCGAGCCTCCGAGGTGGACGTGCAGCTCGACCTTCGGCATTGCTCGGATGAACGATTCCAGACTCATCGCATCCCTTCTCGCGTTGCTACCAGGACTGGCTCATCAATACGGACGCTGTTGCGATACCGGATCGCTCCAGGCGAGGCCGTCTGCAGCACTCCTCAGCGAAGCGATTGTAGGCCTGGCGACGGTGGTGGCAGAAGCGAGGATTCCGTTAATCTTCGGCGCGGTAGTGGTCGGATCGTCTCTGGGCCTGCAGAGCCACGATCTCCCGGCCGTCGACACCGAAGCGGTGCAGGACGTGGCGCACGAACTCGAGGCTTGCCTCGAACTCGGGGTCGACGACTTCGGAAGCGCCGGCGCGACGCAGCAGCGGCAGATCGTCCTGAGCGCCGCGTGCGACCACGTCGACGCGAGGATTGGCGGCAATTGCGTTCTGTGCAGTGACCAGCGCCTCGTTGGGGCTGAAGTACGTAACGGCGACGGCGCGCGCCTCGTGGATACGCGCCAGCTCCAGCGTCTCCGGCCTGCTTGCGTCGCCGTAGATGAACGGCAGGTCGGGCTCGAGCCTCTTCGCGCGCTCGAATACGAACGGGTCGTTGTCGATAACGACGAACGGCAGATCGCGGCCGCGCAGGCTGCGCACCAACGGCCCGGCGGTGTCGCCGTAACCGCAAATGATCACGTGACGGCGCAACGCTGCGATTTCCTCGGGGTTCTGAGCATCGTCTGCTTCATGCAGGAGGTGCTTCAGGCCGGGTAGACGCATCGACAGGCCGAGCAGGCCGGGCGCCATGCGGGTCGCCAGCGGGTTGAGGAGAATCGAGAGGCCGGCCGCGAGCAGAAACGCTGAGCCCAACGTGTCACTGATCACGCCTTCGTCGAGCGCGGTGCGGGCGATCACGAACGAGAACTCGCCGACCTGCGCCAGCAGCAGACCGGTAAGCAGCGCCTGTCGCAGGTTCAGCCCGGCGGTGCGGGTGGTGAGCGCCCCGATCAGCGCCTTGCCGCCGACGAACAAGAGCAGGATGGAGCCGACCTCGACTGGGCTCTTCCATGCGACGGCGGGGTCGATCAGCATCCCCATCGAGAGGAAGAACACGGACGCGAACACGTCGCGCAGAGGCACCACGTCGCTCAGCGTGGCGTGGCCGTACTCGTTTTCGGACAGGGCGAGGCCGGCCAGGAAGGCGCCGAACGCGATCGACAGTCCGAGCAGGCCGCTGCCCGCCGCCAGCCCAACGGCGAGGACGATCGCAGCCAGCAGCGACAGCTCACGCGAGCGGGCGTGCGCGACCTGGCGCCAGGCGATCGGCAGCACCCAGACGCTGAGCGCATAGGCCACGCCGATCAGCCCGACGCCTTTGAGCACCGCGAGCAGGATGTCGGCCGGCTGGAAGGCGGCGCCGCCCAGAGACGGCACCACGATCACCATGAGCACGGCGCACATCTCCTGCATGATGCAGATGTTGATCGCGGCGATGCCGGGCACCGTGCGCAGCTCGCCCCGCGCCTCGAGCACCTTGACGGCGACGACCGTGCTCGTGTTGGCCGCGAGGAAGCCCAGTACCAGCGACGCCTCGGGCCCGAGACCGAGCACGCTGCCTGTCACGAGCCCGAGTACGAGTGTGAGCAGGACCTGACCGCCGCCGCCGACCAGCACGAGTCTGCGGTAGGCCAGCATCTGGCGGAACGAGAACTCGATGCCGATACCGAACATCAGAAGAATGACGCCGATATCGGCGACGTGGCCGATGTCCTCGACGTTGCCGACGAATCCGGGGGTGTTGGGGCTGATGGTCACGCCCGCGACCAGGAAGCCGACTATGGTAGGAAGGCGCAACGCATGTGCCAGCGCGCCGCCGAGTAGCGCTGCGATCGCGACGAGCAGGACGTCTCGGAATAACTGGGCGTTTTCCACACTTGATTGTAGCCGGAGAGGGAGCGCTGCCCTCGCGGCCAGACGGTTCAGCAGGTAGAATTGGTATTTGATGGCGACTCAGAAGGCTGATTACTACGAAACCCTCGGCGTCGGGCGAGACGCCACCCCAGATGAGGTAAAGCGCGCGTTCCGTCGCCTGGCGATGGAGTTTCACCCGGACCGCAACTCGGACCCCGGTGCAGAGGCGCGTTTCAAGGAGATCAACGAAGCGTACGAGGTGCTCTCCGACGCCGACCGTCGCAGCACCTACGATCGCTTTGGGCACGCGGGCCTCGACGGCTCGATGGGCAGTCGCGGCTTCGAGGGCTTCGGGCCGTTCGGTGGCTTCGGCGACATCTTCGACGCGTTCTTCGGCGCGGCGAGCCAGACGCGGCGCCGGGCGCCCTCGCGCGGCGCCGACCTGCAGGTCGCGGTCGAGCTGAGCTTCGAAGAGGCCGCGTTCGGCACCTCGAAGTCGGTCGTGATCAACCGCACCGAGCTGTGCTCGCAGTGCAACGGCCTGCGCGCCGAGCCCGGCACCGAGCCGCAGCGCTGCCCGGTCTGCGAGGGCCTCGGCGAGGTGCGGCGCGTCCAGCGCAGCGTCTTCGGCCAGTTCATCAACGTTACGGCCTGCGACCGCTGCCGTGGTGAGGGCTGGATCATCCCGACACCCTGTACGAAGTGTCGCGGGACCGGCCGTGAGCGCGTCACGCGCACGCTCGAGGTGAAGATCCCGGCCGGCGTCGACAACGGCTCGCAAATCCGGCTGACCGGCGAAGGCGAGCTCGGCTCCTACGGCGGGCCGCGCGGCAGCACCTACGTGATCCTGCGGGTCGCGGCGCACCCGATCTTCGAGCGCGTCGAGGACGACCTGCACCTGCGTCTCAACATAAACTTCGCGCAGGCGGCGCTGGGCGACGAGATTGAAGTGCCGACGCTCGAGGGCGAGCACAAGCTGAAGATCGGCGCCGGCACGGAGAGCGGCGAGGTGCTGACCCTGAAGCACAAGGGCGTCGCGCACCTTCGAGGCGGCGGTCGCGGTGACATCCACGTGCACGTCCAGGTGACCACGCCGAAGAAGCTCTCGGGCGAGCAGAAGAAGCTGTTGCAGCAGCTGCAGACGTCGCTGGAGAAGGACGACCACGGCAAGAACATCTTCGAAAAGGTGAAGGACGCGCTGAGCTGACGAGCCTTCAGCGGTCAGCTATTAGCTTCAAGCCAGAGATCGAAAGAGTCGTTGCGCAAACCTTGCGCGTTCATCGTTTGGATTCTCATATCGTCGTACTTACTCGGCGGCTCAGCTGATAGCTGACTGCTGATAGCTGAAAGCTGAGAGGTTACATGGCTGAGGGGTACTGGACCGAACTGTCGCTGCGCGTGGCGCCGGACGGCTGCGAGGCGGCGGCCGACCTGCTGCAGGAGCTGACGGGCAACGGCGTCACGATCGAGCCGCCGATTGAGGCGTTGGGTCCGGACGAGGGCTACGTGCTCGACGAGCAGGCTCCGCTACGCGTGCTGGCCTACGTCTACGGCCCCGTGTCTGCGTCGCGTCGCGCCACGATTCGGCGCCGCCTCGGCGCTGCAGGGCTGAACGACGCGATCGCCGGGCGTCTGACCTGGAAGATGATCCGGGAAGAAGACTGGGCCGAGGCCTGGAAGGAGCACTACGACATCGAGCGCGTGGGACGCCTCGTGGTGCGGCCGGCATGGCGGGAGTACACGGCCGCGCCCGGCGAGATCGTCGTGAGCCTCGACCCCGGCATGGCGTTTGGCACCGGCCAGCACCCGACGACGCGCATGTGCATGACGGCGCTGCAGGACGAAGGTGTCGGCACGAAGGCGGCGCCGTATCGCGTGCTCGACCTCGGCTCCGGCTCGGGCATTCTGGCGATCGCGGCGATTGCACTGGGGGCCGAGTGGGTGCTGGCGATCGACACCGAGGAGCAGGCGGTCGAGGCGTCGATTTCGAACACGGCGCTCAACGGCATGCAGGACCAAATCACGGTGCGCGGCGGCTCCATCGAAGCGGTTGGCGGCGACGGCCCGTTCGACTGCATCCTCGCGAACATCAACGCCGCCGCCGTGTCGTCGCTGGCGCAGGCGATGGCCGACGCGATGAAGCCCGGTGCCTGGCTCGCTGCTGGTGGCGTCATCGCAGAGAAGGAGCCCGGCGCGCGCGCAGCAATCGAGGCGGCGGGCCTGCGCATGGAGCGCGTGATGCAGGACGGGGACTGGCGCACGTTCGTGGCGCGCAAAGGCACGTAGGCAACGCCCCATTTGTTGTCGCCCCGAGGCACGAAGGACCTGAGAAGTGCCGCCCGCGATCACGCCTAGTCTGAGTCTCGATACGCCTCTTGCGCACGAAAACGTGTTGTTCCGTCGAGGCGTCCAGGGTCCTTCGGTCACTCAGGACGACAACGAGCGGCGCGCATTCGCCCATGCGATGGCAGTCATTCGTAGGGGCGCAATTCATTGCGCCCCTACGAAGCGCTGCGCTGCGTCTCCGAATCACGATGCCGGGTCAACCCGGTGCCACCTTATGCCTCGCCGTCTACGGACCGATCTCGTTGCCCTGGAGCCAGAGCAGGCCGTCGACCTCGATGCCGCGGATGATGACCTCCCAGTGCAGGTGGGGGCCCGTGACGAGGCCGGTGGCGCCTACGTTGCCGATTAGCTGACCGGCCTGCACCATGTCGCCTTGCGCGACGTGGAAGGCCGAGAGGTGGTGGTAGGCGGTGAAGACGCCGGCGCCGTGGTCGATGATCACGGAGTTGCCGCGCACCTGCAGCGGCCCGACGAAGACGACTCGTCCGGCCGCGGCCGCAACGATGGGCTCGCCGGCCTGCGCTACGAAGTCGGTGCCGCGGTGGTAGTCGGTGGCGGGGCCGCCGTTGTAGCCACGCGCGATGCCGTAGATGTCGCCGACCGCCGCTGTGGACGGACGCACGAAGGGGCCTGACCACAGCTTCTGCATCGTGTAGCCGCTGTAGATACCGGCGCGAAACGCCAGCTCGTTGTTGACGATCGCCGGGTCGAGCAACGTCGAGGTCTGCGGGTCGAGGTCGATGTTCTCGACCGGGTATGTGTAGTCGGTGATCTCGATGCTGCCGTTGATCGTGGCGGAGGCGCCGCCGGAGGCCGGCGCGTAGGTGACGCTCACGGGCGCCGCACCCGGGTTGGCGAAGGCGCCGACGCCGATGATCGCCCACCAGCGGTCGCCGTCCTGCAGCATGGGGTACTGGTTGCCGCCGAAGCTCAGCGTCGCAGCGCTGGCGGGCCGGTCGAAGTAGACGACGCTGAAACCGCCCTGGCGCAGCTGCGGCGGGTCGAAGCTGATGGCGGATGCGGCCGGCGTCTCGGTCGGAGCCGGGACGGTGGCGGTCGGGACCGGCGTAAGCGTGGCGATGACGATTGCCGGCTCGGGCGTCGTGGTGTCGGGGGCTGAAGTGGCGCCGGCCGCGGAAGTGACCGCGTGAGACGCGTCGGAGCTGACAGCGGTGGGCACGGAGGCCGACGGTTTCACGGCGGCCGTGGAAACGAGGGAGATCGAGCTCGTGGGCGTCGCGGGCGCGCTCGAGCCGGAGCACGCGACACCGAGCGCAAGGACCAACGCGCCGAGCATCAGAGCAACGAACCGGAAGACGGGGCTATGTGTCATAAGCAAATTCGCCCCGCGGTGCCTTCGAGAAGCGTCGCGAGGCCGGGCTAAACGTCTGGCGTCGATCTTAGCAGCGTCGGGCGAGCGTTATGCGCGCCATAAGCGACTAGCATGGCCGTAATCACTTTCGCTTATGGCTTTGATATAATTCACCTTAAGTCTCGTGAATGCCACCGAGCGGCCGCGCGCCAGGTGGGCATTTTCATATAGTGGATCCAATCGTCAAGCTGCTGGATCGGAATCAGGTCGGGGGCGGGAGAGTGGAAGATCCGAAGTTAATCGCCGAGCGGATACTGGCTAACGTCCAAAAGGTGATTATCGGCAAGGAGAGCGAGGTCCGGCTTACAGTCATCTGTCTGTTGTGTCAGGGCCATCTGTTGATCGAAGACGTGCCGGGCGTTGGCAAAACGACCCTGGCTCGCAGCCTGGCGAAGTCGACGGGCTGCGACTTCAAGCGCATCCAGTTCACGCCCGACATTCTGCCCAGCGACGTCACCGGCGTCTCGGTCTACAACCAGCGCAGCGGCGATTTCGAGTTCCGCAGCGGGCCGATCGTGGCGCAAATCGTGCTCGCCGACGAGATCAACCGCGCGACGCCGAAGACGCAGTCGGCGCTGCTCGAGGCGATGGAAGAGCATCGCGTCACCGTCGACGGCGTTACGCGCGACCTGCCTTCGCCGTTCATGGTCCTGGCGACGCAGAACCCGATCGAGTACGAGGGCACGTTCCCGCTGCCGGAAGCACAGCTCGACCGTTTCCTGATGCGCGTCCACCTGGGCTACCCGACGAATACCGACGAAGTGCTGATGATGGACAGCCAGCAGGTCACGCACCCGGTCGAGAGCCTGGAACAGGTCACGGATGCGACCGAGATCATCGGCATTCAGCGGGCCGTGAAGGAGATCTACGTCGACCCGCTGATCAAGCAGTACATCGTGTCTCTGGTCGACATGACGCGACAACACGAATCGGTCTACCTCGGCGCTTCACCGCGCGGCTCGCTGGCGTTGTATCGCACGGCGCAGGCTCGCGCGATGCTGGACGGCCGCGACTTCGTAATCCCAGACGACATTAAGGAGCTTGCCTACACCACACTCGGCCATCGCGTGATCGTCAGCCCGTCGGCGCGCGTCAAGAGCATCTCAGCCTCAGACATCATCCTCGGCTGCCTCGAGCGCGTACCGGTCCCCGGCACCCGCGCCCGCGGCGGGCAGCCCCGTTAGGGCACTCCCGTGATCGAAACGCTGCGGGAGGCCTGGGACCTCCTGTTCAGGCGTCACCTCTCGCTAACGATCATCGTTGCGATCTTCGCGATATGCATGCTGTCTGCCTTGGCGACCGGCTTCTGGCTGCCGGCGCGCCTCGCCTACGTGATCATGTTCGGTTTGCCGCTGGCCTACGTGTGGGCGCGCGCCAACGCCCGCGCCCTCGAGGTGACCGTCGAACGGCCCGTCGACCGGCTGCAAGAGGGGCAGGAGTTCTCCGAGCGCATCACGGTCAAGAACCGTAGCTGGTACACGAAGCTCTGGCTCGAAGTCGACGATCCGTCCGACATGCCGGGTTACAACGCGAAGCAGATCATCACGCTCGGCCCGCGCGAGTCGCGTAGCTGGAAGTCGGCATCTTTGTGCCGCCTGCGAGGCCTCTACTCGCTCGGGCCGCTGACGATTACGACGGGCGATCCGTTCGGCTTCTTTCGTCGCACGATGAAGTTCGGCCACGGGCAGAACGTCCTGATTTACCCCCGCGCTAGCGAGCTGCCGAACTTCTATGTACCGCCGGCCAACCTGCCGGGCGAAGGCCGCTTCCGCAAGCGCACGCATTACGTGACGCCCAACGCCTCCGGCATCCGCGCCTACGAGTCGGGCGATAGCTTCAACCGCATTCACTGGCCCACCACGGCGCGCACGGGCGAGCTCATGGTCAAGCTGTTCGAGCTCGATCCCGCGAGCGACATCTGGGTGATCCTCGACCTCGACAAGTCGGTGCATGTCGGCGAAGGTGAGGACGGCACCGAGGAGTTCGCGGTGAAGGTGGCGGCGTCGATCGCGCGCTTCTTCCTGGTCGCCAATCGGTCCGTGGGCTTCATCAGCTTCGGCAAGCGCCTGTTCGTAGAAGATGCCCAACGCGGTGCACAACACTACACGCGCATCCTCGAAGCGCTGGCGCTTGCGACCGCCGAGGGCGATGTGCCACTGGGTCAGCTCGTAACGCAGGAAGCGAAGCGCTTCGGGCGTCACACGACCGTGGTCGTGATCACGCCCTCGTCCTCGGAAGAGTGGGTCGGGTCGCTGCAGTTCCTGGTCGAGCGCGGCGTCAAAGTCGCTGCGATCCTGCTGGAGCCGAGCACGTTCGGTAGCAGTGAGAATTCGCTCATGGTGTTCGGCGCGCTGGCCTCGTCCGACGTTTACACGTACCTGGTGCGCCGCAATGACGATTTGCTGAGCGCCCTCTCGTTGGGCCTCGAGGCGATTGGGGATATGGCGGGGAGGCGGCCCTCATGAGGCAGGGAACCTGGGAGGACATCTTTCGGCAGACGCGCGACGAGGACAAGGCCAAGCCATCGCTGACCGATCGCCTGCGCTGGGTCTCGTGGGAAGAAGTCATCACCCTGGCGATCGTGCTGGTGGGCTTCCTCACCGTCGTACGGTCGATCGACAGCGCCGACTGGGTGTCCGAGATGCCTTCGCTGTACACGATCGGCCTCGTCGGGCTGATCACGGGCCTGCTGCTGTCGCACATTCGTTACCTTTCGGTTCTGATCGCGCACCTCATTGCATTGACCGTCGGCATCGTGTCGATCGCTGCCGTCGTCAGCACCAGGCTCGATGGCAGGTTCTACGACCGCGTCTGGAACATCGCGGACCGGCTCTGGGTCTGGGGCCACGCCGTGTACAACGGCGGCATCTCCAACGACAACCTGCCGTTCGTCGTGCTGGTGGTCTCGGCGACCTACGTTGCAGCGTATCTGGCTGCATGGAGCATCTTTCGCTGGAACAACGCCTGGCTGGCCGTGGTGCCGGGTGGGCTGGCACTGCTGACCAACATCAGCTACCTGCCGGGGCAGAAGAGCGTACCGCTGCTGATCTACCTGTTCTGCTCGGTCCTGCTGGTCTCACGCATGAACCTGCTGAGACGCGTGCAGCAGTGGAAGGCCACGGGCACGCGATACCCGGACTTCATCAGCCTGCACGTGCTCAACGTTACCGTGTGGGTCGGAATCGCGTTGCTGGCGGCTGCCTGGGTGATGCCCGTCGGGCATGGCAGCGCCACGTTCAACTCGATCTGGGTGCAGGTTTCGTCGCCGATCGCGTCGCCGTTGCGCGGCCTCGGGCGCGTGTTCAGCGCCGTCGATAGCAAGAAGGGCACGACGGTGCACCAGTTCGGCTCCTTGCTGCCGCTGCAGGGCGGAATCACGCTGGGCAACGGCGAGGTGATGAAGGTCACGACCACCGAGACCGGTTACCTGCGCGCACAGAGCTACGACGTCTACACGCCGCAGGGCTGGCTGGTCGGGTCGAAATCGCAGATAACGAACGGCACCTGGCCGGCGCTCAAGGCGATGGCCAGCGCCGATCAGGTATCGAAGGAGCTACGTCACCCCGTCTCTATCGACATAACGACATCGTCCAGTACCGGTGTGATCTTCAGCGAAGGTCAGCCGATCGACGTGAACATCGACTCGCGCGTCGTGTTCGGCGCCGTGCCGGGCGATGTTGCGTCGGTCCGGCCCGAGACCCACCTCGACAAAGGTGCGCAGTACAGGGTCGACGGATCGGTGAGCAGCGCCTCGGTCAAGAACCTGGAGACAGCCCCGACGACCTACCCGCAGGGCATCGACCCTTACCTGCAGTTGCCCGGCGGCCTGCCGCCCGAGATCGCCGCAAAGGCGAAGGAGGTCACGGCCGGAAAGACTAACCCGTACGACGCGGCCGCGGCGATCGAGGAATACCTCCGGACGTTCCCCATCGACATGAAGATCCCGCCGGCGCCGCCCAAGGAAGACTCCGTGGCGTACTTCCTGTTCGACGCCAAGCGCGGCTACTTCGATTACCACGCCTCGGCGATGGTGGTGATGCTGCGCACGCTTGGCATCCCGGCTCGACTGGCGGTCGGCTACGTGGTCAAGCCGGAGGACCGCTCGCCGCAGTCGAGTGCCTACACGATCACGGAGCAGGACGCCTTCGCGTGGCCCGAGGTGTACTTCCCCGGCCTCGGCTGGATCGAGTTCAACCCGACGCCAAGTCAGCCGCCGGTGCTGCGATCGGGCGTCGACGGAGACTTCTTTCCCAGCGTCGACCCCAACGACCAGTTCCTCGATGACGCGTTCTTCCCACCGGTCGACGGCAACTCTGCTCTGGCTCCTGCGGCACCTGCGCTCGACACGTTCACGCAGAACAACAACTCTACTATCGTTAGCCGGCTCGTCCTGATGATCCTCCTCACGTTGCTGGCAGCGACGGCGCTCGTGTTCCTGATCTTCCAGTACAGCTGGCAGCACGGCCTGCGTCACTACACTTACCCGGTGCAGATCTGGGAGAAGACGCTGCGACTGGGACGCTGGACGCGGATCAAGCCGTTGCCCCAGGAGACGCCGCGAGAAGTGGTCGCGCGTCTGAAGCGCGAGTTGCCGGAGATCGACGACATCGATTACATCGGCGAGAGCTACGTGAAGACGCGCTACGGTCACAAGGACCTGACGCCGGAAGAGAAGGACCGCCTGACCAGGGTGTGGCAGCGAGCGCGCAACACGCTGCTGGCGCGCCTGATGCGCTGGCACTAACGGCGGCTGTTGCCTGATAGCAGTTGGCTCTTGGCTTTTAGCCGTTAGCAACGGGGTCGGTGCTCGGAGCCTTCTCCCCACATTTCGGAGCGAGTGAAGCTCGGCCGTTCGGGTGCCGTCTCGGCCGCAATGCAGGCCGGGAACGCCATGGCGCTGATTGCGCGCAGCCAGAAGCGAACTGCTATCGGCTAACTGCTAGTCGCCGTCCTCCAGTGCTTCGTCGCCGAGAACTTCGCGAGCTTCTTCGAGGTCCTCGTCGACGGTGAGGACGCGACAGCCGTAGGCGCTGACGCCCAGGAACGAGACGGCGTCGGAGGGGCGAATCATGGCGCGCAGCCCGGCGTCGCGCAGCATGCCGACCCAGACTTCGGCGACGAGCTGGTCCGACGCGGTGGCGAGGTGCACCCACTTGGCCATGTATCGATTGTAGACGGGTCGGGGTTTCGGTGCCGCTGGCAGGAATTCGCCGGTGCTGCGCGCCGTCCATCACGTGGTGCCGCTAGCGTCGGCGGGCCGAGCGCAGCTAGGGCGGAATGCCATCATCCTGAGGAATCGAAGGATCAAAGCGCCGCGTCTCAGCGCAGCGCAGCTTTCGCCTTGCACGTACCGGTGTGTCGCCCTCGTTGGGAAGCTCAAGTCGCGCTTCGAAGCATCGGGGGCAAGCGCTCGTCGTCGGGCGGAGCGCGCTCCTGAAGTGTCCGGAGTCAGCTCGCAGGTCGCAGTGCCTGGATGCTTCGGCGTTGCTCAGCGTAGTAGAGACGCGCGTCGCATCTAAAGGCGGCAGTACGAAGCAAAGGGCGCGCCCGAGACGCGTCGGCGCTCCTTGGTTGTCGGAGCGCCTTCGCAGGTCGCAGTGCTTTAGATGCTTCGGCGTTGCTCAGCATGACGGAGTAGAGACGCCAGGTGGCGTCTCAAGCATCAAGACGACGCAAAGGTGGTCCAGACGCCACAGCTGGTCTTCAGTCGCCTTTAGTAGTCGGGGCCGGTGGCGCCGGCGGGGTTGGGAATCGGGCGCTGCTGTTGCTGCTGCAGCAGCTCGAGGATGTGGACGGCCTGCTCGTAGGTGATGTCGGAGCCGAGGCCCTGCAAAGCCTGCAGCAGCTCTTGTTGGACATCGGGCGTATTCTCGGCCGCGGGAGTGCTACCGGGCGTGGCGTCTGGCCCTGCCGCGCCGCTGCCACCGCCCGGGCCGGGCTCCGGCGTGCCCTGCGTACCGGCTGCGGGCGACGCTTCGCCGGTGGCCTGGGCGCCGGGCTCAGGTGTGCTGCTGGCGTCAGGCGAGGCGGAGCCCTGGTTCTGATCGGGGGTCTGGCTCTGGTCGTTCGAGCCCTGGTTCTGGTTGTCGTTAGGTGGCTGCTGCTGCGAGTTGAGCAGCGCCAGCGTGATTTCGAGGTTGTACTTGGCGTCGGCGTCATTGGGGTCGAGCAGCAGGGCGCTGCGGTAGGCGTTGTAGGCGTCCTCGAGCCGGCCGAGGGCGAGCAGATGGTTACCGAGCGCGTAGTAGGTCGCGTCGCCGAGCGAGACGTCGGTAGGCGGTAGGGCGCGCTGCGTCTCCGTGACGGCGCGGTCGTAAGCGCCGAGGCGGTCGAGGGCGTTGCCAGCGTTGTAGCTGAGCTGGTCGACGTCGGGGCGCTGGGCCAGCAGCTCCTGGTAGGCGTCGAGCGCGCCCTGATAATTGCCGGCGGCGTATAGCTGGTTGGCGGCCTCGTTCTTCTGACGCAGCGAGTCGCTGCTGCCACAGGCGCCGGCCAGCAGCGCGACCAGGATCAGCGCGAGGCCGGCGTGCGGCCGGGCGCGACGCAGGCGGGCGAAGGCGAGACGCGGCAATCGAGACGGGACGAACCAGCTGAACAACAGCAGCACGAAGGCGGCGAGGGCGAATGGCTGGAAGCGCTCGACCGGGACGGTGTAGCGGTCGGCGCCGATCGGAGTCTGGTCCAGCGCCGCGAGGTCGTTGCGCAGGCCGAGCAGGCTATCGGGGTTCTCTCCGAGGCGGACGTAGGTGCCGCCGCCGGCGTCCGCGATCGTGCGCAGCGAGTCCTCGTCGAGGTGCGTGACGATGGGAACGCCCGAAGCGTCCACCTTCTGGATGTTCTTGCCGGTCCTGGGGTCGACGTCGATGAGCGTCGAGCCCTGAGCTGTGCCTACACCGGCCGTGTATACGGCGATGCCCTTCTGACGCAGCGCCGCGGCCTTGTCGGCAAACGTGCCGGCGAAGTCCTCGCCGTCGCTGACCAGCAGGACGGCACGGCCGGACTCCTGGCTGGTCGCGAGCATGAGGCCAGCCTGGTCGAGCGCGGCGCCGAGGTCGGAGCCGACGCGCGTGAGGCCGGCCTCCTGGTCGGCGCGCAGGATCAGCTGGTCCATGGCCTGCGTGTCCTTAGTCAGAGGCGATCTGAGGATGGCGCTGCCGGCGAAGAATACGAGGCCGATGCGGCTACCGCGCTCGGCGTCGACCAGCGTCGTGAGGTTCTGCTGAGCGGCGGCGAGGCGGCTGGGCGAGACGTCGGTAGCGCTCATGCTCTGCGAGATGTCGAGCGCGATCACGAGGTCGATACCCTGCTGCTCGCGCACGTACTGCTTGCTGCCCCACTGCGGCCGGGCGGCGGCGAACACGATCAGCGCGGCGGCGGCGAGCAGGAGCAGGTAGCGTGGCCAGTACGCGGCAGCGGGCCAGCCCTGCGCCTGCGGACCGGCAAAGATACCCTGTGCGCGGCGACGCCAGCGGGTGATCGCCAAGATGGCCGCGGCCATGGCGACGACGACCAGTCCGAGGAAGAGGTAGTCCGGTGCGCCGAGCGTCACGTCGCCGTCCTCCAGACCGTGCCGCGCAACGTCAGCTCCAGCGCCAGAAGACCGAGAGACGCGACGAGGAAGTAGACCGCGAGCTCGTTGTAGACGCCGTACTGGGGCCGGCCGATGCGCGACTTTTCGAGCTGGTCGATGCCGGCGTAGATCTGGCTCAGGGCCTGCTCGCTTTGCGCCGGGAAGTAGCGCCCGCCGGTGACCGTCGCCATCTGCTGCAGCGCTGTCGCGTCGATGTTCGAGCCGCGGGCGTTGGCGTCGAGTATGCCGATCGTGTAGAGCCGGATGCCGAGGGTCTGAGCAATATGCGCCGCGACCATCGGATCGATGTCGCCGGCGTTGTTCTCGCCGTCGGTAAGCAGGATGACAACACGACTGCGGGCACGCGACGCGCGCAGCAGGTTGACGGCGTCGCTGAGGCCGACGCCGATCGCGGTACCGTCCGGCAGGTTGATCTCGCCGACCTGCTGCACGATCTGGTTTAGCGCGTCGTAGTCGAGGGTCAGCGGGCTGAGCACGAGACTGGTGCTGCGGAAGATGACGAGGCCGACGCGGTCGTCCTTGCGTCCCTTGATGAAGTTACCGATCACGTGCTGAGCGGCTTCGAGGCGCGTATCGGCGCCGAGGTTGGTACTCATGCTGCCGGACGTGTCGAGCACGAGAGCGATATCGATTCCCTGGCCCGGCAGCTCGCTCTGAGCCTGACCGGTCTGGGGCCGCGCGATGGCAACGACCAGCAGGGCGAGCGCGCAGACGCGGATGAAGCTTGGCAGCCAGCGCAGGCGCTGACGCAGTGTCGGCCTGTAGCCCTCGAACAGCTCGACGTTGGAGAAGCGGGCTGGGCCACCGCCGTCGCCGCCGCGGCGCCTGAACCACAGCGCGACCGGGAGCACGAGCAGGAGCAGCAACAGGTAAGGGTCGGCGAAGCTCATGACGGCGCCGCCTCCGCGGGTATGCGCTCCTCAGGCCGTCCGATCTCGACGATCTCGTAGGCGGCAGTGAGGTCGGCGTCGGCGCGCTCGGCGGCGGGGCGATAGCTGGCATAGACCACGGCGTCGCACTGCTCCAGCAGGCCGGCCGCGACGCGTACCTGCCAGCGGTCGAGGCCGCGACGCAGCATCTCGGCCTCAAGCTCGCGTGTCGTCAGGGCGAAGGCTGGGAAGCCGTAACGATCGGTCAGGTAGCGGCGCACCGTGACGCCGATCGTCGAGTAGTAGGTCACGAGGTCGCTATCGGAGCCGAAGGCGGCTCCCGCCCTGTCGAGGTCGACGCGCGCCAGGTCTTCGGGTCCGGCAACGACCGGGACTGCGGGCGGGACGTAGGCCGCGCGGCGCTTGAGCACGGCGCGTCGCCAGAGTGCGAGCAGCGCCAGGAGGAAGACGGCGGCGATGAGTCCGCCGAGTGCGGGCCAGATCCAGGTCACGGGCGCGGTACCGATTTCGGCCTGGGGTTTGAGGTCGCGCGGCAGGATGTTCGTCGTGTCCTTTGGTAGGACGCTGGTGACGTTGATCACCTCTGCAGGCGCATCGACGATGCCGCTGGTGCCGTCCGGGGCGCTGTAACGCAGGGGCAGGGTAGGCAGGTCGATCTCGCCGGTAACGAAGGGCGCGACCTGGAAGGTCATGACGAGCTGGACGCGGCCGTTATCGAGGAAGCGAGTCGTGGTCTGCGGCGTGTCGATCAGCGAGACCTCGGCTGGCAGGCCTGCGGGCGCCAGCACGACCTTCGTGCCGGGGTCGGCCTCCAGCGTGATCATGTAGGTGAGGCGATCGCCCACGGTGACGACGGCGGGACCGTCGAGGTGCGAGTCGGTAATCGAGGGCGGCGCGGCCTGCGCGATGGCGCCAAAGCAGAGCAGTGCGAAGACGGCCGTAGAGAATGGGACGAGGGCTCGCATCAGGCCAGGGAGCGCTGCCGTTTGGCGCGCGACTTGAAGTAGACCATGAGCGGCTGGATGTAAGAGCGGTCCGTGCGCAGAGCAATCTCTTCGATTCCGAGACCGGCGAGCAGGCGTCGGCGGCGCACGACGCGCTCGGCGGCGGTGCGGGCGTACGCTGCGCGCTGCGTCTTATCCTCGGTGTCGATCAGGACGCTGGCGCCGGTCTCGCTGTCGCGCAGGTTGATCAGACCGACGCGCGGCAGCTCGAGCTCGCGGGGGTCGGTGAGGCTGATCGCCGTAACGTCATGCTTCTGGGCCGCAAGACGCAGGGACGATTCGTAACCGGAGGCGTGGAAGTCAGAGA
Organism: uncultured Chloroflexia bacterium; assembly: GCA_963732945.1. GTDB lineage: Bacteria > Chloroflexota > Dehalococcoidia > DSTF01 > WHTK01 > WHTK01. The sequence continues at coordinate 97,569 of CAVTBL010000017.1, read as the reverse complement.
TCACGAAGGCGACGCAGGGGCGCTTGGTCAGGCGCATCAGCAGGTCGGTCGCCACGCCGAGGTTGGTGCCATGGCCTTTCGGCTGCAGGTAGAGCAGCTCACGCGCGATGCGCAGCATGTGCTGCATGCCCTTCTTCGGCGGCACGAACAGCTCGACGCGGTCGCTGAACGCGATCAACCCTGTCTTGTCATTGTTGGCGTCGGCGGCGAAGGCGAGCAGCGTCGCGAGCTCAGCCGCGAGCTCGCGCTTGGTCGAGGCGGTGGAGCTGAACGACGCCGAGGGGCTGACGTCGACCAGCAGGTAGAGCACGAGCTCGCGTTCCTCGACGTACTTCTTGATGTAGGTCGTGCCGCCCATGCGCGCCGTGACGTTCCAGTCGATGAAGCGCACCTCGTCGCCGGGTTGATACTCGCGCACCTCGCTGAACTCGAGGCCGCGTCCACGGAACACGCTGTGGTACTCGCCGAGGAACAGCATGCGTACCAGGCGTCGCGCGCGGATCTGCAGGCGCCGGATGCGCGTTAGCATCTCCTCCTGCGAGAGGCCGGTCGTGAGGTCGGTCGTTGGCGCAGCGTCAGTAGTCATGAGGTCATTTGCCGTCTTTTCGAGCGGAGCGAAGCAACCTCACGAGGTTCCGCTGACGATGCGTCTTCTGTCCAAAGCGCGACGTATGGAGAGCAGGGGAGATTGCCACGGCCCGACTCGGGTCGGGCCTCGCAAAGACGGTGGAGCACAGCTTTCACTGATAAGACTACGGGCCTGCCCGGCCTGCTAAGGGACGGCGACGCCTTGCAGGACGCGGTCGATGATTTCGTCCGGGGTCAGGTTCTCTGCCTCCGCTTCGTAGGTGATGATGACGCGATGCCGCAGCACGTCTTTCGCGACCGCCTTGATGTCGTCCGGCGTGACGTAGCCGCGGCCCTCGATGAACGCGAGCGCCTTGGCTGCCTGCGCCAGGTAGATGGTCGCGCGGGGCGAGGCGCCGAACGCGATCAGCGGCGACAAGTCCTCCATGCGGTAGACCTTCGGGTCGCGTGTCGCGAGGATGAGGTGCACGACGTAGTCGCGCAGGGCGTCGTGCACGAAGACCTCGCGCACGGCGCCGCGGGCTGAGAGTAGCTCATCTATCTCGACGACCTGCTTCGGTTGCAGCTTCGCGCCGTATTCGTAGCGCTCGAGGATCTGACGCTCCTCCTGGCGCGAGGGGTACTGCACCAGGGCCTTGAGCATGAAGCGGTCGAGCTGTGCTTCCGGCAGCGGGTAGGTGCCCTCGGACTCGATGGGGTTCTGGGTCGCGAGCACCATGAACGGCTCCGGCAGCGGGAACGAGGTGCCGCCGATGCTGACCTGCTTCTCCTGCATCGCCTCGAGCAGGGCGGACTGAACCTTGGCTGGCGCGCGGTTGACCTCGTCGGCGAGCACGATGTTGGCGAAGATCGGGCCCTTGCGCGTGTAGAAGTCGCCGTCGCGCGGGTTGTAGATCTGGGTGCCGGTGACGTCGGCGGGCAGCAGGTCGGGCGTGAACTGGACGCGAACGAAGCTGGCGCCGATGGTCTGCGCCAGCGTGCTGACCGAGAGCGTCTTGGCGAGGCCGGGGACACCTTCGATGAGGATGTGGCCGTCGCAGAGCAGCGCGATGAGCAGGCGGTCGATGAGGTAGCTCTGGCCGACGATGACGCGTCCGACTTCGGCGCGCACGGCCTCGACGAAGCGCGACTCTCGCTGCACACGCGCGTTGATCGCTTCGTTATCTACCGCCACGCCGCCTCCAGCATTAGCTGCTGTTTCGAGTATATACGAGCGTAAGGGAGGCGCTGTCAGAAGCGTCTCAGATCAGTAATTCGGTAGAAGAACGTCGCTCGGATCAGTCAATCGACGCTACTTTGCAACGAGGGTGTCTGGGATCGTGCTACCAGCCGCGCCATTCGGTCTTGGAGGCGTAGTCGCGATTGCGCTGCGGCGGTCCGCTCATGGTCTCGTCGGGGTAGCCGAGGTAGAGCACGCCGGCGATTTCGTCGACGGGACGCAGGCCGAAGTACGCCTTGACGGAGTCGTCGTAGGCGCCGTCGCCGGTGCGCCACACGGTCGCGAGGCCGAGGGCGTGGGCGGCGAGCAGCATGTTCTGCAGCGCGGCCGACGCGGCCTGCAGGTCCTCACGGCGCGACATTGGGTCGTCGCGCTCGCAGACGCTGCCGACCACGACGATCACGGGGCTGCGCAGCGGCTTCGAGCGCTCCGAGGCCATGATCGCCTCGAGCTTCGCGGGCTCGACCTCGCCGGCACGCAGGACGAGCGCCTGCGCCAGCGCATCGCCGAACTCAGCGCGGGCGTCGCCGGTGAGCACGTAGAAGCGCCAGGGCTGTGTCTCGTGGTGGTTCGGCGCCTGTACGCCGGCCTCGATCACGCGCTCGATCAGGTCGCGCGGCGGCACGTCCTGCCGCATCTTGCCGCGACTGCGCCGGGTAGCGATAGCCTCGAGCGCGTCCACGGGCCTAGGCCCCGACCTTGCTCTTCGTCTGCTCGAGGACGGTCTCGTAGAGACTGACCTCGGGGTGACCTGCGAGGATGCCCGCGACGGAGCCCTGGGCGTGCCCGCGGTTGAACGTCTCGGAGTCGCGCCAGGCCTCGAAGTCCTGCCGGGAGCGCCACGTGGAGTGCGAGATGTACTCGGTCGTCTTGTCGTCGTTGGCGATCCAGTTACGCAGCAGCGCGAACGAGACGAAGCCGGGCACCTCGTTGAGGTAGGTCTCGCGATTGCGCCACATGTCCTCGAAGTCGCTCTCTTTGCCCTCGTTGACCTGGAAACGGTTCATGGCGATGAACATGGTTGGTTGTTGTCCTTCCTGGGAGTGGTCTGCGCGAGGATGGCGTGAGTCTGCTCTAACTGAAGTGTGTCAATGCTCGTGAAGCATCCCGGCGCGACGTCTTTCGTCGATGGTAGCGCCACGAGATGGTGATTGCTACCTCGCGGCTACATACGGCGCCAGAGCCGGGCTCACAGGCCCCCTCATTCCGAGGCTCTCGAAGGGTGAGCACTCCTCGGCCTTCGAGGCGGTTGGAGCGCGAGATTTGTGGACGCGGCGTCAGCCTCCACCGCGCCTCGGACGCTGGTATCTCGTCTGAATCACGCCTCTCCCAGGGAGGCGAGGGGAGTTCGGCGGCGGCTGGTGCCTTCATTTGATTCGAGAAACAGAGACGCCCCTCCATATCGGAGGGGCGTCTCCTGACCACAGACGGTGGGTTAGCCGAGGAAGGCTACGACCTCGCGGACGAAGGCCGCGGGCTGCTCCTGGGGGACGCCGTGGCCGGTCGCGTCGAAGACTACGAGCTTCGAGCCCTTGATGCCCTGGTTCAGCGCCTCGCCCATCGAGATGTCGTTCACTTTGTCGTCGCGGCCCCAGAGGATCAGGGTCGGGACATTGATGTGCGACAGCCGGCGCAGGACGTTGTAGCGGGCACGCGTCATCGGGTTGGTCATGTGCTTCATGACCTTGGCGAAGGCGCTCGTGTGCTCCGGGCTGGTGACCTTGTCGACGTACTGCTGGACGATTGGCTCGGCAGCGACGGGAGCCTTTTCGAGGCGCTTCGAGATGCGCTCGCGCACGCCTTCCGGCGCCGGCGGTGTCCAGTCGACCATGTTGGTCAGCGGCCGTGTGGCAGCGCCGCCGGCTGCGACCAGGACGAGCTTGTTGACCCGCTCAGGACTCTCGTAGGCGAACAGGGTCGCCAGCCAGCCGCCCATCGAGTGACCGACGATGTTTGCCTTGTCGATGCCGAGCACGTCCATGAACTCGCGGATGTGGTCGACCTGGTAGGCGAAGGAGAATTCCTGGTCGAACACGTCGCCGGGGCCCCAGTTGAGGCTGTCGATGGCGAGGACGCGCACGTGGTCTGCGAGACCGGGGATGACGCCCATCCAGCCATCCGCGCCGCTCTCGATGCCCGCGCCGTGGATCAGGATGGTCGGGTAGCCGGTGCCGGCCTCGAAGTAGCGGGTCTTGCCGTGGCTCATCTCAGCGTACTTTTCGCTGACCTGGGTACTGGTAGCCATGAGATTCCTCCTCGTTTCGGACGGGATTTCGTTACTGCGCAGACAAGACTACGCTTTCCGCGAAACAGATCAAGGCTTGTGCGAGGCTTCGAGAGTGCACTGTGGCCCGGCGTTTCCACCAACGGAATGAAGGCATTAGTCTGACGAAGTGAAGAGCGCCCTGCTGTTAACACCGACCATTCTAACGTTGGTGGTCGTGGCGCTCGTGGTTGCCGAATGGGGCGGCAGCAGCCATTCGTCGATTTATCGTAACGGTGTGTTCCTGACAGACGACACTCCTGATGTGCCGCCATACGCTGTAGAGTTGCTGAGCCACTTAAGGACGCTTCATAGCGCAGCAGAGCTCGAAGCGGCGTTGAAGGCGGGCACTCGCGTCGTGGTCTACGACTGCAGTGCTTCAAGCATGATCGGGGACAGCTTCTTCTCGCTGCACCTGATGAACGGCTACTCGCTGATCGGCATTAACGTGGTTAGAAACCTCCTCCAGTCGCCGGGCGGTTGCACGCGAGACCCAGCTTCGGCGCCTTTCTTCTCGTTTGAGCATGCGCTTTCGAGCGGCAAAGGGAACTGTTACGGCGCAGGCGGTGCCCGGTTCGATGAAGGTCATTTGTTCAAGGCCATCCTGGAGCGTGAGCTACGCCTGAACGGCGGCTGTGCCGAGCCACTGGGAAGCACGCCATGACGCGCTTCCCGAGATCGAGTGCTCTCCAGCAGGGGTGTCGTGCGTAGCAAGGGCCGATGTGCCCTTTTAGTCTTGACGGGAAAGGCCTAAACTTCTGCGTGCTAAGGTTTGAGGCGGAGACGCAGGGGTGACCCAAACACACCACAGGAGGACGAGACATGACAACTGAAGCACCCGTGGCCGTGGTCGAGGGACCGAAGGGCAAGGCTGAGATCTACGAGATCTTCGGCGACGGTCGCAACCTGGAGTACAAGGTGGTCTGCGGCAGTCGGACCGACACGTACAAGTCGCTGGGCGAAGCGTACATCGAGGCCGGCGAGCTGGTCGGCACCAAGACGTAGCATCTCGAATCGTCGAGCATGCTGAAGCGCACGGTCCACGGGCCGTGCGCTTTGCTTTTGTGCGTCATCAGGGAACAAGCGCCAATCCGGTAAACTCAGGTTGAAATGGACATCGAGTCGAACCTGGCGCTGGATAAGGAAGCTCTCGCAGACTTGTGCCGTCGCTGGCACATCGAGGAGCTCGCCCTGTTTGGGTCCGTTACGCGTTCGGACTTTCGCAACGACTCAGACGTCGATGTCATGGTCGAGTTCGAGGCCAACGCCAGGGTCGGCCTGTGGGATCTGGCGCGGCTTCAGCGCGAGCTGGCAGAGCTCATTGGCCGGGAAGTTGATCTGGTTGAAAAGGGGACAATTCTCAACCCGTACCGGCGTGCGGCGATCGAGCGAGACCTGACGGTTGTCTACGCAGCCTGAAGAGCGAGACGTCGCCTGCCTCTGGGACATGCGCAGAAACGCGCTACTCGTCGCTCGGATGGTTGAGGGCGCCTCGTTCGAGGACTTTGCCCCTGACTCAGTGTTGCGCCTGGCGGTCGAACGAGCGCTGGAGATTGTTGGCGAAGCCGCACGTGGTGTGTCCTCCGAATTTCGCGCCGCACACCCGGAAATTCCCTGGGCCGACATCATCGGCCAGCGCAACATCCTGGCCCACGAGTACGGCTACATCGACGGCCGACGACTCTGGCAGACGGCAAGCGAAGACATGACTACGCTTATCAACGCCATCGACGAAATCATCCCGCGCTAGGGTCCGGCGATTAGCTCAGGAGCGCTTCTGAGCGACGCGCTTCGATCTCTCTCAGCGTCTGCTCGACCGTCAGGTTGGCGGTATCGAGCCAGAGGCCAAGGCCGCTTAGCTCGGAGCGCACCTCGTCCTCCAGGTGAGCCCAGCGCTGCGCGATCGAAATGCCGAGGCGCGCGGCGTGCTGCCGGCTCTTGGGGCGCTCGGCATCGCGTTGAGCGGCGCGCTCTTTGCCGGGATCGAGGAAGACGAGACGGAGTGGGATACCGGCGAGGCGGTCGCGGTACTCCCCCACGCGCTCACGGGTGATCACGACGTGGTCGAGTGTGACGCTGAAGCCGGCCTCGGCGTAAGACCGCGCGAGCAGGCAGGCGTTGCGAGTCGCGAGGTCGAGCTGGCGCCGGTTCTCGTCCTCGGGTTCGTCACCGGCCAGACGGCTCCGGAGACTATCCACTCCTGTAGCTGCTCGACCTCGATGTGGACACCGCGTTCGTAGGAGCGCGCCAGGGCGTCGGCGATCGTGGTTTTGCCGGCGCCGGGGATGCCGGTGATCAGCCAGACTTCGGCCACGGCGTGACCTTGTAGACGCAACGTTCGTTGCCGCTGAGCAGGTGCTGCTTACGCTCGACCGCCACGTCTGGGCCGAGCGCGGCCTCGAACAGCTCGAGCTCAGTCGAGCAGAAGGCGCGACAGGCTTTGGCGGCGTCGCAGATCGGGCAGTGGTGCTCGACGAGCAGCAGCGCACCGTCCTCGGCTTCGACCACTTCGGCCATGTAGCCCTCGAGCGTGCGCTGCCGTGCGAGAGCTTCGAGGCGCTGGTGCAGCGGTGCTGTCGTGTCGACTGTCTCGCGCAGTGCGCCTAGCTGGCGCTCGGTGCGTACGGCGATGACACGCTGCAACCCATCTTCCCCCAGGGCTTTGCGTATGCCGTCGATCAGGTCGACTGTCAGCGCATCGTGGCGGTCGGGGAAGAGGTCGTTGGCCAGCGGCGTGAGGCTCCAGAGCACGGCGGGGCGTCCCTTGCCGGACGGCGGCGCCGTCTCCTTCTGCACGAAGCCTTTGAGCTCGAGCAACGCCAGGTGCTGACGCGCGGCGACGTCCGACACCTCGAGGGCGCGTGCGACTTGTTGTGTTGAGGTGGCTCCGTTGCGCTTGAGGAGGGCGATGACGCGACGTTTCGGGTCGGAGGCGGGCGCTGCGTTCACGCTCCTAGGCTAGCATGGGTTTCGAGATTTTACAAATGAGCGCTATTGACAAAATGACCGGCCGGCAAATAATGAAAGCAATTCGTTTGGAAATTGTGAGGCAGTCATGAGCACTCAGACGAGTCACGAGACGATCGACATCTGCTCGGTCGATGAACTGCGCGCCGACGGCGTACGCGTAGTCAGCGCCGGCGGGCACACGATCGCCGTGTTCTGGAGCGACGGCGCGGCCTACGCGGTCGACAACCGCTGCCCGCACATGGGCTTCCCGATGTCGCGTGGCACGATCGGCGACGGCATCCTGACCTGCCACTGGCACCACGCGCGCTTCGAGCTCGCCGGCGGCTGCACCTTCGACCCGTTCGCCGACGACCTCGCGACGTTCCAGGTCGAGCTGAGGGACGGTCGCGTCTGGCTCGACCCGACGCCGGTGCAGCACGAGGAACGCATCGCGCACTGGCGACGCAAGCTGGTGCAGGGCCTGGAGCAGGACCTGCCGCTGGTCATCGCCAAGAGCATCATCGGGCTGAGCGAGGCGGGCGAGACGAAGTCGCTGGTGCACGAGGCGGCGAGCTTCGGCGTGCGCAATCGGGCCGCGGGCTGGTCGTCCGGACTCTCGATCCTGACCTGCATGGCGAACGTGCAAGACGTGCTCGCAGCGGCGGACCGGCCGCGGGCGCTGTACCACGGCCTGCTGCACGTCGCCAGCGACGTCGAGGGCAGCGCGCCCGACTTCGACCTCGACCCGTTGACCACGAACGAGAGCCGCCCCGAGGTGTTTCGCGCCTGGTTCCGGCGCTTCGTCGAGACGCGCAGCCAGGACGCGGCCGAGCGCTGCCTGCGCACCGCGATCGCCAACGGCCTGCCGCCGGCGCAGCTCGCCGACCTGCTGTTCGCGGCAGCGACGGACCACCTGTTCATGGACGACGGCCATGCGCTCGACTTCATCAACAAGGCCTGCGAGCTGCTTGACTACGTGGGCTGGGAGTACGCGGCCGAAATCCTGCCCAGCGTCATCCCGCCGCTGGTGCGCGCCGAGCGCATGGAAGAGACCTCGTCCTGGCGCCATCCGGTCGACCTGCCCTCGTTGCTGCGCGACACGACGCCGGCGTTTCAGTCGGCGCTCTCGAGCGGCGGCGGGCGCATCGAGGGCTGGGACGGGCACCGCGAGCTGGCCGAGACGATCCTCGATGGCGAGCCGAAGCAGACGCTGGAGGCGCTGGTCGCGTGCGCTCGGGATGGCGTGCCGCTGACCGAGCTGTCGGCGGCGGTCGCCTACGCGGCGGCGCGACGCCCGGTGCACTTCCACGTCTCGAACGAGTTCGGCGACTGGAACACGGTGCACCACACCTTCACCTACACCAACGCGGTCGACCAGGCGCTGCGTCGCTCGCCGTCGCCGGAGCTGGCCCGCGGCGTGCTCGACGGGGCGATGTCGGTCTACCTCGAGCGCTTCCTCAACGTGCCGAAGCAGCGCATCCCGTCGTCCGACGGCGGTGCAGCCGGCGAAGACGCCCTGCTCGCCGAGTTCGACCGCCAGCAGCGCGTCGACGAGACGGCGCAGATCGTGGTCGACATGCTGGCGGGCGGCGGCCAGCAGGACGTGATCCGGCTGCTGGGCCACGCCCTCCTGCGCGAGGACGCGGGCTTCCACTCGTTCCAGATCTACGAGGCGGCAGTGCGCCAGTACGGCAACTTCGCCGGGCGACCCGAGGGCGATCACGTGCTGATCGGCGCGGCTCGATTCCTGACGGCGCACTCGCCGACGGTACGAGCGCGCGGCCAGACCTTCGACATCGCAGCGCGGCTCAACCGCGGCGAGGCGCTGTACGGAGATTTGTAGGCGCTCGAGCGGTTGGTTGCAGGCGAGGGCGTCACATCCCCTCACCGCGAAGTCTGACGGTGCTGCCCCATCTGAGTCACGCCTCTCCCTCGGGAGAGGAGGGTCGTGGCGGCTGAGGCGAGAGAACAGAGGCGTGTCGTCTGTAAGACCGCCTGGAGTGAGGAGCCGCCGACAGAACCGCTCGTCCTGAGGCTCTCGAAGGATGAGCGGGGTGCAGCGTTAGAGGCGGTTCGAGCGCCGTGATGGAGTTGCGTGGCGCCAGCCCTTACCACGAAACCTGACGTTGCTGCTTCGTCTGAATCACGCCTCTCCCAGCGGGAGAGGAGGGCTGCCGGCGGCTGCTACGGAGTGGTGGAGATGCGGTCGAGTTACATATGAAGAGACGGCCCCGAATGTTCGGGGCCGTCTTCGTTTTCGTGCTGACTTGGTGGTTAGGCTTCGTCGTTTGCGGCGCGGCGGGCGACCAGGGCGAGGCTCAGGACGAGGCCGGCGCCGATGGCCAGCGCGGTGAGCGGTGTGCTGCTGCCGTGGTTGGCGGCGGCCAAACCGGCGTCGCCGGTGTTCGGCGGGACGATGCTGTTCACCTGAGCGGTGGCGCGGCAGGCGACAGAGCCGCTGCTGGCGCTGAGGACGACGTCGCCGGGGTTGGAGCCGATGTAGACGTTGACGACGGCGGTGCCGTCGGCGTCGGTCGCGACCGAGGTCGACGAGAGCTTGGCATCGCCGGAGACGACGCGAGAAGCTGACGGCCTGGCCGGAGATCGCTTTGCCGCCGGCGTCGCGCAGCGTAGCCGCGAACAGGACGTTGCTGCTGACGTTGAGGTCGACCTGGTTAACGGCACAAACGAGGTTGGTCTGCGGTGGTGGGTACTGTGCGAATGCTGTCTGAGCTACGAGCACAAACGTGACTGCTGCCGCCAATGCGGCAATGACCGATCCTTTAGTCATGGCAAATGTCTCCTTACATCCACCTGAACGCTCTCCGAGGCGCAGGTGTTACAGGAGGCGCTCTGCTATTTCGAGGACTCTTTCTTCAGCGACCGGATCAGGCTGAGCGTGGCCTCGAGATCGACGAGGAGGTCGCCGACGGCCGACTGCAGCTGTGGCGTCGCAGCGGCACGCAGTTGAGGCTCGAAGCGCGGACCCGTCGGTGCGACGGGCTGCAGGACGCGTAGAGGCGCCGGCGGCGCAGCCTCGGGTTCGATGACGCGCAGGCTGCGCAGGGCCGTGAGACGCTCCTCGAAGGCCTCGTTTTCGGCCCGAAGGCTCTCGGGCGTAAGGACGGGGACGGCTTCGACCGCGTTCAACGCCGGCAGCGGCACGAGGTTGGGGGCTGTAGCTTTCTCGGGAGCTTCCGCAGGCTGAGGCTGCGCTAGCTTCGCGGGCTTTGATGCGCGCGCGGTTGAGCACGGCGCCGAGCGGGCGTACTTCTTCCTCGGCCAGCGCCTCGAGAGCCCGTCGCACGTGGGTGCTGCGTGCCTTGCCCGAGCGCACGACCAGCAGTGTCGCGTCGACCTTCGAGGCGAGGATGACGGCGTCCGGCGCTTCGAGGACCGGCGGCGAATCGAGGATCACGTAGTCGGCGACGTGCCGCAGCGACTCGATGACGTCGAGCAGGCGTGGCGACCTCAGCAGCTCTTCCGGGTCGTCCGGCAGCGCGCCGGCCGGCAGGAGCTGCAGGTTGTCCTCTTCAGTGCGCGCGACCGCGAGCTGAGGGCTGTGCAGGTAGTTGAGCAGGATGCCCGGTCAGTCCCAGCGACGACGGCCCGTCGAGGCTGTTGCGTAGCGACGACCAGCGCAGATCGGCGTCGACCAGGACGACCCTGCTGCCGCTCTTCGCGAGCAACGTCGCGAGGTTGGCGGCGGTGGTCGATTTGCCGTCTTCGGGGTCGGCGCTCGTGATGAGCACTGCCTTCGCGCCGGGTAGGAGCCGCTTGCGCAGCGTCTGAGCCAGAGACTCGTAGGCGGCGAGCGCGTCCTGATGTGCGCTCCGTGGGATAGGCGGTGCCCTGCGCGGGCTGGAAGCGGCCTATTTCCCCGAGGGTCGTGAGGCCGGTGAAGGCCTGCAGGTCGTCGGCGGTGCGCAACAGGCGCCCGCGTCGCTCCAGCACGAGACCGATAAGCAGCGCGATGAGCAGCCCAACCGCCAGGCCGGCGACGACGATGGGAGCGGCGCCCGCAACCGCGTAGGCGGCACCCGGCGCCGGCCGAGGCCAGCGGCAGCAGCAGCCAGGCGCGCCGTGCCGTGAAATCAAACAATGAGCCGATTCGGGAGTGGGGTGAATCCCACGTGTATGCCGCCACGACAATCCCTGCCTTCGTTGCGCGTCGCTATGACGCGAGGGCGCTCCTTCAGCGTCCCTTCATTGCCTTAAACGAAGGGACGTCTCGATTGTTTCCGGCGGGGATTGCTTATGTCAGTCAAGGTACCGCATCGCAAGAGCGCATGGGTGTATCAAAACCGGATACGCGTTCGCTCCGTCGCGTCCGAGAACCGCGTCGTCGACGCGAAACGGTGCGCGATCGAGGCGTTTGTGTAAGTGAGCGCCTCGATTAGCGAGGCCGCCGTGCACTGCCGCAAGGACGCGCCGTATTGATCTACGTAACCCCGGGCCGGCGTCAGACAGCATCGAGAAGCGAGATGCGCGCCTCGACGCGCCTCGGCATCGCGCTGACTGCCGTAGCGTTGCTCCTGCTATGCGGCTTCGAGGGCTATCGCGCCTACGCCTTCTACGACGACGTCACCTCGGCGCGCACGAACCTTCTGTCGCTGCAGAGCCAGCTCGACCTCAACAGCCTGCAAAACTCCGAGGCCGAGATCCTGGCCTCGCGCGCCAGGCTGGACGACGCGCGAGTTCGCACCGCAGACGCGGTGACGTTCGTGCATACCGACCCGTTCTTGAAGGTTGCGCGGCATCTGCCGGTGATCGGCAAACAGGTGCAGGGCCTGACCACGCTGGTCGAGGCCTCGCAGCTCGCAGCCCAGACCGGTATCGACGCATCCGACGTGGCGCTGGCGTTCTCGCAGCAGAAGGACAACCCGAGCGATAGCGCGATCCAGCAGGCGCTGGTGTTCCTCGAGGACCAGAAGCAGCCGATGGCGCGCGTGCAGGACGACATGCAGGCGCTGCAGGCCAAGCAGGCGACGCTGCCCTCGGGTTTGTTCGGGCCGCTGGGTTCGGCGTCGAAGCAGCTCGGCGATTCGTTGAACAAGCTGGACGGCCTCGTCACGGGCTACAACCGCGCCGAGGCGCTGCTGCCGGGTCTGCTCGGCTTCGACGGCGCGCGCAGCTACCTCGTGCTGCCGCAGAACGACACCGAGCTATTCCCTTCCGGCGGTCTGATCTCGAGCTACGGCATCGCGACCTTCGACAACGGCAGCATGGGCGACATCCACTTCGAGTACTTCGAGGCGCTGTACAACCGCTGGCAGGCAGCCACGCACGAGTACGTCGACCCGCCGGCGCCGCTCAAGCAGTACCTGCTGCACGACTACTCCTGGGGTCTCGGCGAGGCGGGCTGGTTCCCGGACTTCCCGACCACGGCGGGACTGGCGAGCAGCTTCGTGCAGAAGGGCGGCGCGCAGGCCACCGACGGCGTCATCGCCATCGACCTGCAGTTCATCAGCGCACTGCTGGGCGAGTTTGGCTCCGTCTACGTCCCCGCCTACGACGTCACGGTGACACCGCGACAACGTGAGCGAGCTGACCCTGGAGCAAACGCGCGACGAATGGGACACTCCCGACGCCCAGCGCAAGGCGTTCCTCTCCGACCTGTCGTCGGCGCTGCTCAAGCGCATCTTCGCGACGCCGAAGAACGAATGGGTCGGGCTGCTCAAGGTGCTCGACCAGCAGGCTCAGGAACGACACCTGCAGATCTACTTCAACGACCCGAAGTTGCAGGCGTTGTCGGTCGAGTACGGCCTCGATGGCTCGATCGAAAGGCCGACGGGCGACTACCTGATGGTGGCCGATAGCAGCGTCAACAGCACCAAGCTCAACATGATCCTGCAGGACAAGCTCAACGTTGCGGTGCAGCTCGGCGCCGACGGCTCCGCTAGCACGCGCGTCGACTACGCCATCGACAACCCGTTCCCCCAGTGGGCCGAGGGCCGCGACCCGAACCTCGTTTCGGCCCTCATGTTCAGCGGCGTCTACGGCAGCTACCTGCGGGTCTACGCGCCGCCGGCGGCCAGACTGCGCTACGTGACCAACGACGGCAACGCGGTGGGCGCAGAGCAGATCGGCAACGAGCTCGGCTACAAGGTGTTCGGGCGCTACTTCCAGGTGCTGCCCGGCAAGTCGTCGCAGCTCGAGGTCGCCTACCAGACACCGGGCGTCATCACGTCCGCGGGCGACGAGTACACGTATCGTCTCTACATCCAGAAGGAGGCGGGTACGTCCGGCGTGCCGCTATTGCTGACCCTGGCGCTGCCGTCCGGAGCGCATCTCGACTCAGTCTTGCTCGATGGCCAGCGCAACCCCACCGGCCTGACGATCAACACCGACCTGCGCACCGACAGAACGATCGAGGTTACCTACCAGCTGCCGTAGACGGGGGCTCAGTCGCAGCTTGCGGGGCGCAGGTCCTTCGGCAGGCTGACAATGTCGCCGACCGCGATGCCGTTGCGCGCGAACCAGCCCTGATCGACCTCGAGGCCGAAGGAGTAGGGCTGGTCGGTGCTGTGAATGTCGAGGCTCATGGGCTGCATGTCCTGGATGCTCACGATCTGGCCGCATTCGCCGATGAAGGCGACGGATAGAGCCACGCGTGTGTCCTTCATCCAGAAGCCGGGCCCGCGCACCTTGATTACGAACAGCATGCCGGTATCGAGCGGGATCTCGTCGCGGTTCGACAGGCCGGACTCGAGCTGCGGCTCGGTCTGAGCGATCTCGATCTGCAGGTGCGCGGTCGTGCCGTTGGCAGCGACGATGGTCAGAGGTGTGTAGTCGATGTTGTCGGAGCTGCCGCAGGTGCCGAGCGCCAGGGCGATGCCGGCGATGATCACGATCGCTACCAGCGAAACGGCCGTCGCGCTTATGACGATCGGTAGGCGGCTGGGGCTCATCTCGGGCAGAGACCGGCATCGGATTGCATGTTCGGTGTCAGGCTATCAGGTCACGCTGGTTGGGTTGTTATCGGCGGAAAGGCTACGTGCTTATAATTACGAGGCTGAATCCGCGAATGAAGCCCTCGTCAAGGGCCGAGGCGGTGTACGGTTCGACTGCGACCGAGAAAGATGGAGGCGCTTGATGACCACGGCAAACATGGCGAACTACCGCAAGGAAGTCGTTGAGGCTGCGAAGCAAATCGTTCAGACGGGCATCATGACCAAGAGCCTGCACGGCAACGTCAGCATGAAGGTGCCGGACCAGGACGCCTTCCTTCTGACGGCGGGCGGCTCGCTGGCCAGTATGAGCCCGGACAACATTGCGCTGTTCCGCCTGGACGGCACGCTGATCGAGGGCACGGTAGCGCCGGTCGGCGCCGAGATTATCCAGATGCACGGCATCGTCTACCGTCTGCGCCCCGAGTTCCAGAGTGTAGTGCACACGCACTCGCCGTTCGCGACGGGCTTCGCCGTCGCCGGCAAGTCGATCCCCGGCGCCTACGAGGCGCTGGTACGCAACGGCATGGTCGATGGCGTGCCGCTGGCCAAGTACGGCCCGCGCGGCTCCGACGAGTCCGTGAACAACATCGCCGACGTCCTCAAGGCCTACGACGGCATCAAGGGCATGCTGCTGGAGAACCACGGCGTGCTCGCCTTCGCCGACTCGCTGGGCGGCGCTGTACGCGCCAACGTGACGGTGGAAGAAGCGGCCGAGATCACCCTCTACGCTTACGGCCTCGGCGGCCCGAAGGCGATTCCGGAGCACATGGTCAAAGCAACGAACGAGCGCGCGGCCTCGTTCGCGGCGGCCGGCACCTACACCAGCGAGACGCGCTAGCGGCTTCGTGACGCCTATGGTGGGCGACCGAGCCCTCGTCTAGGGATGAGGGCTCGTCGAATCCCCTCACCGCGTTGGTGAACGACGGTACGTTATCTGAATCTCGCCTCTCCCCCGGGAGAGGCGGTTGGGTGGACGCGTCGTCCATTCACGTGCCCGTCGTGAAGACGGGTCAATTACAGTCCCGCTCGTCCTGAGGCTCTCGAAGGGCGCGTGGGGTCCGGCGTTAGAGACGGTTCGAGCGCGTAACCAAGGCTTGGGGCGTCAGCCCTCACCGCGTCGGCAGACGACGAGGCGTTGTCTGAATCTCGCCTCTCCCAGGGGGCGAGGAGGGTGAGGGACGGCGAGCCCCGAATTAGGCTGTTCTAGTCGGGGCCGAATCGGGCCGATGCCGCGGGGTTCAGCCCGCGGTGTTGTGTCCTGAAGACGAGGCTACGCGGCGCCGCGAGTACGGCGAGACGCAGGCGCCTGCTGCACTTCGCGGGTCACGTGCAGGGCTTCGAGGTGTCTTTTGCTGATCAGGACGCGTTTGCCCATGTGGGCGCGCGTGAAGTCACCGAGGCCGAAGAGTCGTAAGAGGCGCCGCACCTGGGAGGGCGGCACGCCAAGATAAGCTGCCGCCTGCTCGATGGTCAGGTACTCGGGATAGGGGTCGAACTCAGCCAATGCCACCTACAGTGGCGGGGACGTATTCAACGTAAGGTCCCGGCCGACGCGGTGTCAAATGCCGAACGCAATGACTTTCCTACGAATTCTCTCTAATTAGAGTCTCGTAAAGCTGGCCGGCGAGGGCCATACTGGGCGCGCGATGAAGCGCGAGGTGGTTTCTCTCGCGGTTGGTGTCGTTTTGATTGCGGTCGGCTGTAGCGGTGACAGCAGATCGGTCGCTTCATCGAGTCCCGCGTCTGTCGACACGCGGGCAGACGTCGACCATCAGCTAGCAGTTACGGGCGGTCCGGTGGCCTCCTGGTTGCACGCCGAGCCGTGGCCCCTCGACGGCACTTCGGCGTCGTTGACTACGGTGACGGCAATCACCGGCGCCGCATACGACAACGATGCGACGAAGGCGCAGGCGAAGCAGGACGACGTGATGCGTCTCCTGAACGGGCTGAAGACTTCGTCCTGGTATGACGGCCATCCTAGCGATGCGGAGAAGGCGTCGATCACCGCGGCCTTCGCGCTGGCCACGAAGCTGCCGGCCGAGGTGGCGAAGACCAACGTCCGCACCGGCGAGCCGCTCTACCCACAGCTGCAGAAGTTCTCCTGGGTCGATCTTCTCGCCGACGCTCTGCAGCACCGGCACTTCACCTCGGTAGCCGGCGCCGTAGAGCCCACGATTACGCTGCTTTCAGCCGACCCGACTGATGAGGCCGCGGCGGACGAGACGCTGCTCTACGCGTCGAGCAACCTTTCGGAGGTTGAAAGCCTGGCGGGGTCGTACAGGACGCCCTACATCTTCTTCGTGCTCGACCCCGGTCTCGATCCCGACCTGTGCGGGCAGGCCTTTCCGGACGAATCGCTGGTCCTGATTCAGCCGACCTGCCTGGGCGCCGAGGTCGTGGTGCACGAGATGACGCACATCGCGACGCCGTCGATCGGCTTCGCGGTCTGGTACCAGGAGGGTACTGCCTACCTGGTCGCGGCGAAGCTCTCCGGAGGACTGGCGCCGGACAGGCTGGCAGCCACCCGCGCCGGCATCACGGACGATACGTTTCTGCTCAACGCGCTCGAGAAGCCGAGCTACGGCGAGAGCGAGCAGATGCGCGATTCGGACGCCGGCTTCCTGTTCTTAGTCGACCTGACGCAGATCATCGGCTGGGACGCGGTCTCGGCCGCGATCAAGTCGGTGCCGGCCGTATACCTGGGCGACGACGTGCTCAAGGCGATCCTCAAGCAGACGCCGCCGGCCGAGCACGACGCCGTCGCTTATCTGATCCGCGCACGTTGCCGCACGACCGGCCCCCAGGGCCAGGTGACGCCCTGCACTGTGCCGCAGTGACCCGCGGCTACTTGATCAGGCGGCGGCGCATCGACCAGAGCGCGGCGCGGTAGAGCACGAGACCGACCACCGCGATCCACACCGCGTCGGCGACCATGCTCAGCGAGAGGTTGCCGGTCACGAAGCCGCGCTGAATGTCGACGACGTGGCGCAGCGGCATGAACCAACTGACGATACGCACGCTCTGCGGCATCTGGCTCAGCGGGAAGAAGACGCCGCCGATCCAGAACATCGGCAAGATAACGATGCTGACGAAGTAGGCGAGCTGGCTGATGCTGCTCACGAACGAGGTCGCCAGCAGCGCCATAGATGCGAACATGAACCCGGCGAGAACAGCCACCGGCAGCACGAAAACGATCAGCGGCGACTGCACCACGTCCCATGACGGTGTCAGGCACAACGCCACGATGACGATGTACACGGCGCTGATCACGCCCTTGGTGGCGCCCCAGATGACCTCGCCGGTGATCACGTCATCGATGCTCACGGGCGTGGCGATCATCGCCGCGAAGGTCTTCTGGTTCTCCATGCGGTTGTAGGAGCCCCAACCGCCCTCGGCGATCGCGCCAAACATCGGGAAGGCGGCCATGACGCCGGGCGCGATGAACTGGATGTAGCTCTGGCTGCTGTTGAGCTCGACGAACTTGCCGAGGCCGAGGCCGAGTCCGAGCATGACGATCAGCGGCTCGAACACGGGCCAGATCATCTCAGCCTTCCAGACGTGCAGGAACACGTCACGGTTGCGCTGCCACACCTTGAGGCTGCGATACGAGACGTTGACGGCCATCATTCGATGAGCTCCCTTCCGGTGAGGCGCAGGAACACGTCCTCGAGGGTCGCTTTGCGCTGCACGATCTCGGCCGTCAGGGGCTCGAAGGCGTCGAGGTCGAGGTCGACGAGGCGGCGGCCGTCGCGCTCGTAGAGGAAGACGACGTCGTCGGTCTCTTCGACCTTGTAGCCCTGCGCGAGACGCTGGATCGAGGCGACGCTGGCCTCGCGCGCGCCGTCCAGGTGCAGCTCGATCACCTGCTCGCCGATGATCGACGCGATGAGCTCCCCCGGCGTGCCTCGGGCGATGATGCGGCTCTGGTCCATGATCAGGACGCGGTCGCAGAGCTGCGCCGCCTCCTCCATGTAGTGGGTCGTGAGCAGCATCGTCATACCCTGGCGCTTGAGGTGACGCAGGCGCTGCCAGAACAGCTGTCGCGCCTGCGGGTCGAGGCCGGTGGTCGGCTCGTCTAGAATCAGCAGCTCGGGGCGGCTGACCAGGGCGCGCGCGACCACGAGACGGCGCTTGAGGCCGCCCGAGAGGTTGTCGATCTGCTCGTGGCGCTTGTCGGTCAGCGCCATCGTCTCGAGTACCTCGTCGGCGCGGCGCAACGCCTCGTCGCGGGGCACGTCGAAGTAGCGCGCGTAGGCCAGCAGGTTCTCGATAACGGTGAGGTCCTTGTCGAGGTTGTCGTCCTGCGGCACGACGCCGAGCCGCGCCTTGATCGCGCGCGCTTCGACGCCTGCGTCCATGCCCAGCACCCTGAGCACGCCGCCCGTGACCGGCGAGACACAGCAGATCATGCGGATCGTCGTCGTCTTGCCGGCGCCGTTGGGCCCGAGGAACCCAAAGCACTCGCCGCGCACGACCTCGAAGTCGATGCCGTCGACGGCGACGAAGTCTCCGTAGTGCTTGGTCAGGCCTTGGCCCTGAATCAGGACGTCTGGCCGCGTCAGGGTTTGCATAGCTCGCCTTTAGCGGGGTCTGGGGTGTCCCCAGGTTCAAAGCTCCAACCAAAGCACTCGCCGCGCACGACCTCGAAGTCGATGCCGTCGACGGCGACGAAGTCTCCGTAGTGTTTGGTCAGGCCTTGGCCTTCGATCAAGGTATCGGAGCCCTGAGGTGGGCTCGAAGTCTGAGTTTCCTTAGTCGTCTGCATGTGCGGTTCTATCCTAAACGAGGCGTGTTGCAGCCTCATGCCTGGTCTCGTGATCTTTGGGACAGGTCGTGTATCTTCGGCGCGCAAACAGCACGCGGACTTCCGACCGGTCTGAATGGGGACGAAGGTAGGGGGTCTGACTAGAAAAGGAGGCTCACGTTACCGACGCCTTGGCTCAGCTCTGCTATCTGCTGCGTGATACATTTGCATCGATTCCGTCGGTGTCGTCCGTTTGCCAGTCGTGGGCGCTAACGTAGCGCCGTTCAGTCGCAGGAGGCTGCCATGAAAGCTGCCATCTTCGAGGGCGTTGGCCGTCCTCTGGTTGTAGAGGATATACCACAGCCCAAACCTCGCCAAGGCGAAGTGCTGATCAAGGTCGCGGCCTGCGGCGTGTGTCACAGCGACCTGCACGTGATCAAGGGCGAGCTGCCGTACCCGACGCCGACGGTGCTCGGGCACGAGATGTCGGGCGTGGTCGTCGAGGTGGCGCCCGACGTGACCAGCGTCAAGCCGGGCGATCGCGTCGTGAGCACGTTCATCCTGCCCTGCAACAAATGCGCCGCCTGCTATCGAGGCCGCGACGACCTGTGCGAGAACTTCTTCGCCGTGCATCGCGCTAAGGGCGTGTTCTACGACGGCGAGACGCGACTGCATCGCGGCGATGGAACTCCCCTGGCCATGTACAGCATGAGCGGCCTCGCCGAGTACTCGGTCGCGCCCGCAACGGCCGTGTTCCCGATTCCGCCCGAGGTGGCTTTGCACCAGGCCTGCATCCTCGGCTGCGCAGTGCCGACCGCCTACAGCGCCGTGAAGCACCAGGGCGAGGTCGGGCCGGGCATGACGGTGGCGGTGATCGGCGCCGGCGGTGTCGGCTCGAACATCATCCAAATGGCGCACGCTTTCGGCGCCGCCGAGGTGATCGCGGTCGACATACGCGAAGAGAAGCTGGCGGCAGCGCGACGCCTGGGCGCGACGCAGGGCGTCAACGGCGCCGAGAGCGATCCCGCGGCGCAGATCCGGGCACTGACCGGCGGCAAAGGCGTCGACGTGGCGTTCGAGGCGCTGGGGCGGCCCGACACCGTGGTCACAGCGTTCGACGCGGTGTGCGACGGAGGCAAGGTGGTCATCGTGGGGTTGGCGCCGACCTCGGTCGCGGCGTCGATCGAGATAACGCGCCTCGTACGCCGCAGCGTGACGATGCGCGGCTCGTTCGGCGCCCGCATGCGATCCGACGTACCGGACCTCGTCAAGCTGGTCGCGCGCGGCGAAGTGGGCACGGAGCAGCTCGTGACGGAGCGCTACAGCCTCGAGCAGGCCGGCGATGCCTACGCAGCGCTCTCGCGCGGCGAGATCACGGGTCGCGCGATGGTCGTGGTAGACGAGGCGCTGGGGTAACCTCAGCCTCGCTGCCGCGCGTCCCTCTCCTTGCGAGGCGAGGGACTGTGAGAAACGGCACGTCCTTACGGGAAAACGGGGCAGGGGTCGTCCTCCGACGCCTTGTGCTAGCCTAAACACGTCGTCGGATCGCAAACGACGCCATGCACAACACGTTGACTACAGACGGTCCGTAGAACCGCCGACAATGCCGAAATCTCTCGGCGAAGCCCGATCAAAAAGAGGAGGAACCATGACTGTCGAGACGGATGTCAAAGCCAAGCTGCTCGAGCAGGTCCTCGCAACCTTTGCCAACACCTCGAACCCGCGACTGCTGGAGATCACGGAGGCGGCTGTGCGCCACGTGCACGCCTTCGTCAACGAAGTGCAGCTGACGCACGCTGAGTGGATGGCCGGCATCGAGTTCCTCACCGCGGTCGGCAAGATGTGCACCGAGACGCGACAAGAGTTCATCCTGCTGTCAGACGTCACAGGCACCTCCAGCCTGGTCGAGATGGTCGACTTCAAGGGCGCCAGCGGTTCGACCGAGAACACGGTTCTGGGGCCGTTTTATCAGGAGGGGTCGCCGCAGCGGCACAACGGCGACTCGATTATCGTGACGCCGGACGACGGCCCCAGACTGCACATCTCCGGCACGGTCACGACGCTGGACGGCACGCCGATCCCCGGCGCGCGCGTCGACGTATGGCAAACCGCCAGTAACAGCCTCTACCCGCAGCAGGACCCATCGCAGGACCCGAACAACCTGCGCGGCGTGTTCACCGCCGACGCCAACGGCCACTACGACTTCACATCGGTGCGTCCTGTCGACTACCCGGTGCCGACCGACGGCCCCGTAGGCGCTTATCTCAAGGCGAGCGGCCGGCACCCCATGCGCGCCGCGCACACGCACTTCATCGTCAGTGCTCCCGGCTACTACACCGTGACGACGCACCTCTTCGACAGCCAATCGAAGTACCTCGATTCCGACGCGGTGTTCGGCGTGCGCGAATCGCTGATCGTCGACCTCGAGTCGCAGCCGGACGGCACGCTGGCAACAACGTTCGACATCGCGTTGACGCCGGTCGAGGAGTAGGTCGGGGCCGTTCTCAGTAGACGAACCCTGCAGGATGAATCCTGCAGCTTCGAAACTCCGAGGCGTCTTGACGAGGCTTCTCGCCCTCTGGGAGAGGCGAGATTCAGACAAAGGCGCAGCGTCTGACCAACGGCGTGAGGGGATTCGATCACCTCTCTCCACCACCGCGCGCCCCCCTGCTTGCGAATCGCGACGCTGCGTTCTAGAGTCAGCGTCAACGAAGCTACGTAGATACCATCCGAGGAGGCAGCTATGAGCGCCGGTTACACGATTCAGCAGTTCGTCGAGGACGCGCGCGCGATTATCGACAGGCGTTTGAGCGAGGAGAAGACGCTGGAGGCGCTCTCGGAGCCGCTGTCGCGCGTGATCGCACGGCAGGACTGCCTCGCGGACGTAGAAGAGAGCGGCAACCCGAGCCCCGAGAAGGGCTTTCCGATCTATCGTGCCGAAGACCTGAGCATCATTTGCGTCGTCTGGCAGCCCAACGCCAGCACGCCGATCCACAACCACAACGGCTGGGCGATGGAAGGCATCATCTCCGGCATGGAGCGCAACCGTAACTTCGCCCGCACGGACGACATGGCGACGCCGTGGGTTGCGAAGCTCGAAGAAGTGGCGCCGAGCATCGTCAAGACCGGCGAGACGACCTCGCTGATGCTGCCGCCCAACGACATCCATGCGGTCGAGATTCCCCAGGGCAAGACGTTGGCGATTCACGTATACGGCAACGACCTGTACAAGCAGTGGCGCTACCAGTTCGACCTCGAGTCGGGCGAAGTGAAGCCGTTCCGCATGGGTACGCGCGTGCCCATGCCGGCAATCGCTACGACCACGTAGACGATGGCCTCCGACTTCAACCCGCTCGCCGTCAGGGCGATGGTGTTCGACACGTTCGGCACTGTCGTGGACTGGCGCGGCAGCATCATTGCCGAGGGCGAGAGCTACTGGAAACGCGAGAAGGGCATCGACCTCGATTGGGCCGCGTTCGCCGACGCCTGGCGTGCCAAGTACGGCCCGTTCATGAACAAGGTGCGCAGTGGCGACCTGCCGTGGACGAAGCTCGACGACCTGCACCGGATGTCGCTGGAAGAGGTCCTGGCCGACTTCAAAATCACGAGCCTGAGCGAGGCCGACAAGGATCACCTTAGCTTCGTCTGGCATCGGCTCAATGCCTGGCCGGACGCGCCCTCGGGACTGGCGCGGCTGAAGAGCCGCTACATCATCTCGCCGCTCTCGAACGGCAACGTGGCGCTGCTAACCGAAATGGCGAAGTTCGCGGGACTGCCGTGGGACTGTGTGCTCGGCTCGGACGTGTTCCGGCACTACAAGCCCGACCCGGAGACCTACCTTGGCGTCGCCGAGATCCTCGGGCTGCAGCCGGGCGAGGTCATGATGACGGCGGCACATCCCTTCGACCTGGAGGCGGCGCGCAAGCAGGGTCTGCGTACGGCCTATGTGCACCGGCCGCACGAACGCCCCGGCCCAGAGCCCTCGATGCCGGCGCCGGACATGTTCGACGTGGTCGCGACGGACTTTCGCGACATGGCGTCGAAGCTGGGGCTATGACGCTGCGAAATAGCTAACCCGCCTCTGCCTTACAATGATGCAATGGAAGTTGGACCGCCCCGACTACTGATCCTCATGCGCCACGGCCTCGCGGAGAACAACATCCGCTCGAAGGACTACAAGCGCCACCCCGATAGCGCCTACTCGACGCACAGTGCCCAACTCACCGAGCTCGGCGTGCGCCAGGCGATCATCAGCGGCGACTACATTCGCGATCGCTGGGGCGTGCCGGACGTGGCCTATGCGTCGCACTACACCCGCTCGCGCGAGAGCATCGAGTACGCGCTGCCCGGTGTCGACTACCACGAGGACCCGCGCATCGCCGAAGTGCGGCGCGGCATCGAGTATCTGCTTTCGGACGAGCAGAAGGCGGCGATGTTTCCCTGGGAGAAGGACCGTAAGGAGCGGGAGGGCGATCACCACTTCCGCTACCTCAACGGCGACTCGTGGGCAGACGTCGAGAGCCTGGACAACAGCTTCGTCGATAGCCTCTACACGCGGCACGGCGGCAAGTACGTACTCGTGTCGTCGCACGGCAAGACGATCCGGCTGCTGAACAAGATCCTCCTCAACCAGCGCAGCGAGGACATCGTCAAGAAGGGCTACGACGTCGAGAACGCCTCGCTCACCGTGTACGAGGCGACGGGCGGCGAATGGCCAGGCCTGCGCTTCGCCGAGTACGTCGTGCCGTGGGAGGGCATCCTGTCCGTCCCGGAGCACCGAGTCCTCGCCTCAACTCTCGAGGACTAACGCAGGCCGAGAGGCCGCCACCTCAGGCTAACGCACCGGCACTGCCGTGACGCGATCGAGGAAGGCCGTCACGTTCTGCTCATACGCTGCCGGGTCGACGTTCCAGGATCGTACGTGCCCGGCGCCTGGCACCTCGATGTACGTGACGACGTCGCCGTGTTCGCGGGCGAGGCGCCGGCTCACGTCAATCGGCGCGCGGTCGTCGTTGGTGCCGTGAAACAGGAGGACCGGGACGTGCACGCGGTCGAAGTCCCCGACATAGTTCATCGAGCCCCAGTCCACCCCGAAGCGCCAGCTCGCGAACTGCTTGCCGGTGGCGGTGAGCAAGCCCGGCAGGTGTCGGCGGCCGGCCTGAAAGTCGACGAGCGCACCGAAATCGACCACAGGCGCATCGAGGATGGCGCCAGAGACGAGGCCGGCGCGGCTCGAGTGTTCGAGAAAGCTGATCGAGACGCCGCCGCCCATGCTGTAGCCGTAGAGCACGATCGACTTCGCGCCCTGCGCCGTCGCGTAGTCGACGGCTGCTTCGAGGTCCTGCCATTCCGTGGCGCCCCACCAGATCAGGCCGTCGGGATTGCGCGGCGCATCGGCGTCATTGCGGTAGCTGATCACCAGCGACGGCAGCCCCAGGGACGAGACCGCCGGCAGCATGCGCAGCGCTTCCTCCCGGTCCGAGCGCCAACCGTGAACGAAGATCACCCAGGTCTCGGATGTGCCATCGATCTTCCAGGCAGGGAGGTCGCCCAGCTGCGACGGGATCGTGACCTCGCGGAATGCGAGACCTCGCGCCGACATCGGGTCGCCGCGAAAAGCGAAGCTGTCCAGCCGCGCGAAGTCGCCGGGACTTATCGAGCCCGTCAGCAGCGTGAACTGGCGCATGACCTGATTGCCTTCGACGTTCACGGCCGGCCCGACCTGTCCGTATCCGGAGCCAGCTTGCAGACCCCAGAGCTCGTTGTCGTCGAGGCCGTCGACGTGACCGCCGTCCCGCGGAGTCAGGACGATGCGGTCGGCAGCGACGTCCACGACGCGCAGGTTGAGCTTCGAGGGCGTGTAGTCCGGCTTCAGCAGGCCGCTGCGGACAACGCCGGAGTAGTACCAGCCAGCCGCGGTGAGCAGAAGCACTGCCAGCGCGAGCAGGGATGCGCCGATGATTACAAAGCGACGTCCGGGCCTGCTAAACGTGATGCGCGACATCTGCGACCTGGTGCCTAGAGTAGCTCAGCGGAGGCTCGAACTGCCGGACGATTCGCCTCAGGCGAAGCCGGCGACTCGCTTCAGCACGCCCGATGCGTCCGGCGGCGCCTCGTTGCCGGCCCAGACAACGTACTGATCGGGCCGCACGAGCACGAGGCGGGACTCGTAGGCTGTGCGATCGCCTGCGTACGTGTCGTGAACCACCTTCAGCGGCAGCTTCTGCGCCTTCGCCGCACGTTCGATTGACGCGACAGCCGCATCGCCGGCGCCGAGAGCGAGCAGCGTGAAGCCGTCGCCGAGCTCCTCGTAGACGTTGCGGCCGGAAGAGAGCTTGCGCGGCGAGAGGTGGTGCCCGGCCTGCGCAACGTGGGTGTAGGCGCCGTGGATGCTTGAGACGCCTCCGGCCGGGCCCATGACCACGGACGAGCCTTCGTAGTGGGGCTCGTAGTTCTGGCGCGTCTGCTGCTTGCCGAGGTCCTGCCAGGCCTTCTCGAACTCGGCGCGGTCCTTGTCAGGGCTGTAGCGCTCGAGGAAGGCGCGGTCGTGCTCGATGCCGCCCGCGATCATGACTTCGCCCGTCTCGACGAAGATCGGGCGCCGCTCGGCGCCATAGGACTCGAGCAGCGCATCGCCGCCCCAGCCCTGCAGGCGCGCTGCCAGCTTCCAGCCGAGGTTGGCGGCGTCTTCGAGGCCGGTGTTGAGCCCGAAGCCACCGTAGGGTGGGTGCTGATGCGCGGCGTCGCCGGCGATGAAGATGCGGTCCCTGCTGTAACGCCCGGCGGTCATGACGCGCAGGTCCCAGAAGCCGAGGTGGTCGAACTCGCAGGCGAAGTCGAAGCCGGCAGCTTCCTTTAGCAAGGCGTGGAAGTCGTAGTTGTCGCGGCTCGTGTCCTTCGGCACGGGGGCGTGGAAGAAGAAGCCTTCGCCGACGTCGATGCGTCCAAAGAACTGCCAGTAGCCCTCGAGCTCCGGCTTGAGGATGCGATAGGTGGTGCGCTCCGGGAAGCGCTTGAGGCGCTCGTGCAGCTCCCGCGAGCGCAGCACGGCGAGCACCATGCGCTGGTCGAAGTTGGTGCCGCCACTGTCGATACCGAGGCTCTCGCGTACCAGAGAGCGGCCGCCGTCGCAGCCGACCAGGTAGTCGGCCTCGAGGACAATGCTGTCGCTCGATGCCGTGTCTTTGTTTACCTGCTGCTCCGAATCGGCGGACCAGCTGTAGAAGGCGCTATCGGCCGCGGGCGTGAGCGTGACGCGCACCTGGTTGTCGTCCTGTTCGACGCGGTCGGCGTTCCAGCCGAACATCGTCTTGACGGTCGGCAGCTCGGCCAGGCGGGCGCGTAGCACCGCTTCGGTCAGGTACTGCGGCAGCCGTTCGTTGCGCTGGAAGAAGAAGTCCTGCACAGTCGAGCCGCGGTTGGCGCCGCCGCCCTCCAGCGTGAACCAGTAGTCGCTGAGCAGGTTGCGGTAAACCGTGACACCGCCGATCGGGTAGCCGGCGGGCATGACTCGGGCTGCCCGCAGCTCGTCGACGCAGCGCCAGAAGTAGAAGTGCTCCAGGCTGCGGTTCGTCAGGTTCTGTCCCTTGGGAATGCGCTGGGGCGTCGTGTGCCGCTCGACCAGGGCGCAGCTGATGCCGTGCTGCCCGAGGTCGACCGCAAGCGCGACGCCGACCGGGCCGCCGCCGACGATGATTACCTGAAAACGCTCCGCCATAAACCGTCCCTCGTTCCGCTGTGGGGCCGCCGAGTGTTCCCGGGCGGCGTCGAGAACTAGCTTACCGTTTGCAGCTTAACCAAGCCCAGGTACACCAGACGAACAGACAGCAGGAGGCGGCACGAGAGATCGTGCCGCCTCCTTTCGCCTGGCGTTGGCTCACTATGGAGCCAGAAGCGTCAAGTAGAACAGCGCCGTTCCAAGATCGGTGGCATCGAAAGTGCAATGACCATCCCGATTGACCGGGAGGTTGACGTGCAGCGGGTTCGAGCCCGTCTTGGCGAGGTACGTTAGCTCCTGGCTGTAGGGAACCTGCCAGTCGCGCGTCGTGTGCATCGTCACTAGCGGGCGAGCTAACACGCCGCTGGTTTCGTACTTCTGCATTTCCACCAGCGCCGATGCATCGGCACTGTAGCGCTTGACCTTGTGGTTGAGGTCGGCGTCGTCATTGGAGCCGGTGTAGACGCGATCACGGTTGTCGTAAGGCTTGCCGCCCAGCTCCTGGATGGTTTCATCAATACCGGCGGAGCCCTTGAGCAGGGAAACAATCACGTCGGCATTCGCTGCCTGATCACCAGACGTCTGCACTGGTATACCGACAACGTTCTGAATCTGCGTCATCTTGTCGGGGTTGTCGAGCAGCGCCTGCTTGATCTCGGGCGCGTACTTTGAGTCCCATTTGTTGGTCAGAGCTGCCGGAATCGTATACGCGTTGCCCGGGAGCAGGTTCTTGAAGAAGTAATCGAAGACGACTCGCGTGTCGCCGTAGTAATCGAGCAAGTCGCGGTAGCTGCCGACCTCGCCACAGCCGGCGATGCCGCCGCTGTAGAGGTCGGGATGTCGTTCGACCGAGAGTGCGGTGATGAGACCGCCCTCGGAGAAGCCGACGATGAACACGCGGGTGGTCGTGGGGTAGTTAGCCTTGAAGATGTTCACCAGGTCCGCCAGGTCGTTGACGCCTTCGAGGACGGCGAGGCCGTTCTTGCTGTAGCTGGATGCTGCAAAGGCATAGCCCTGCCCCAGGAAGATTTGCGACAGCGTGGTGGACGGGGGAATCACGACCGGGTCCGACACCGCCAACGGATCGTCGGGCGAGACCGTGCCGTGTGCGTAGACGACGACCTTACCGTTCCAAGTCATCGTCGTCGGGAGGCAGATTCGATAGAGCGCGCCGCTCGACTGCGTTCCGTCGGTGCAGCCGGGCGTCACGTCTTCAGCGGGCGATGCGGCCGCTCCGGGGACTGAGACGGAGCTCGCGCGCGCCGTGCCGGCAGCAAAGGCTGACATGGCGGCGAGTGCCACGACGACGATGCTCGTCAGCGTAATTAGCCTCAGTCGAGGCGACCTCGCAGCGATAAATGGACGAAAGGGGAACATGTTGTGATCGGATTTCATACTCTTCTCCTCATTGCAGAGATAGGTAGCATCCGTGCTCAGAAAAGCGTGATTGCGTTACGAAGGCGAGTTGAACGGATCACCTCCTTTCGCTAGTGAGCGACATGACGCGATGTAGAATCGTGTACGAATGTCTGGAATTCAAGTTAGTCAGGTTCGAGAGCATTTCGCAGAGGCGTATGGCCCTGAAGTTTGAGGACAAAGGGCCCGAACTCAGGTCGGCCGGGTGCGGGCGCACGCGCGGGCCATGGCGACGTAGGCTGCGCGCTAGCTAGATCGCCGCGTCCGGCTCCAGAACGGGCCGTTTGGCGAACACGAAGAACAGCGAGCCGAGGCCGGCGAGGATCGCGATGAGTGTGAAGCCGAGGTCGTAGTTGCCGGTCATGTCGGCGAGGATGCCGGCGACCAGGGGCCCAGAGATCTGCCCGATCATGATGATGAGAGCTGAGAGGCCCATGATGGCGCCGAACGATTTGCGGCCGAAGTAGTCGGCGCGCATGGCCTGCATGAGAGGGCCGCGCGTGCCCCAGGCGAGGCCGTGCAGTACGGCGAAGGCGACCACCATCGGCAGCGAGACGGCGTAGGTCACGAGCAGCAGCCCGACCATGTGCATAAGCATGCAGACCGCCGAGATCAGGCGCTTGTCGAAGCGGTCGCCGATCGTGCCGCCGACGAGGATGCCAACGACCTGCATCGAGGTCATCAGCGTGACGACGAGAGCGGCGTTGCTCACTGTGTAGCCGAGGTCGTCCTTGAGGTGCGAGATGACGTGGACGTTGACGGCGCCCACGACCAGCAGCGCCGAGCCGTGTCCCGCCGAGATCAGCCAGAACGCCGGCGTACGCATCGCCTGTCGCGCCGTGAAGTTGGGTTGATGCGCGGTCGCCGGTTCCAGCGAGAGTTTCTCGTCGGGATGGTAGTCGCGACCGTCTACCACCTCGCCGTGGTCTTCAGGGCGGTGACGGATGGCTTGGACCAGTGGCAGGCCGATGGTCAGCAGGATGATGCCGGAGGCAAACGCGGATGTGCGCCAGCCGGCGTGCTCGAGCGAGTAAGCGACCACCGGCACGAGCAATCCGCCGACAGCGACGCCGAGACCGACGGTTGAAAGTGCGCGGGCGCGACGGCGTTCGAACCAGTTCACGACAGCCACGGAGAGTGGGAAGAAGCCGCTCAGCCTGAAGCCGAGGCCGAGTACCGCGAACGCAACGTAGAGCAGCCAGAGGGAGTGCACCTGGCTCATGAAGAAGAAGCCCAGGGCGAAGATGACGATGCCGATGCGCATGATCGCGCGCGGGCCGACGCGATCGATGAGGGAGCCCTGAACGGGGCTGATCAGGCCGCCGATCAGCTGCAGCAGCGAGAAAGCGCCGGCGAGAGCGCCCTTGCTCCAGCCATCGTGGTCGCTCATCACGGCCACGTAGGCGCCGAACGACTGCGTTAGCAGGCCGGCACACAGCAGCTGGATGCCGAAGCCGGCTCCGACCATACGCCAGCCGTAGAAGATGCGCATCTGGCGCACGCGGACCAGAGGCCCGCGTCGCTCAGCCTCAGCGGCAGATGAAGAGTTACTTTGAAATCGGATTCCCTATTTTAATTGCTTAGGCGGGCCGCAAATAGACGAAGCCTATGTCTGGTGTCTCGCGCTCGGACCACGCTCGATGCCCTCGCTGGGTAGACTCGACCAAGCAGATGTTGACTTCATCGTTCTGTAGTTATATAGTGCCTGAATGCCGAGCTTACTTCCCGAGTCACTGGTCGAGCTGGTCGCGGAGCGCTTTCGAGTGCTGGGCGACGCTACACGCCTCTCCATCCTGCATCTGCTGGTGCAGCGTGGCGAGCTCAACGTCGGCGAGATCTGCGCCGCGCTCGGCGCCAGTCAGGCCAACGTGAGCAAGCACCTGCGGACGCTGCATGCGGCCGGCGTCGTGACGCGACGCGCCGCGGGCACCGCGGCCTACTACTCTGTCACAGACCCCACGATTACCCGGCTCTGCGACATCGTCTGCGATCGCCTGAAGCTCCAGGCGGTCGAAGAAGCCCGGACGTTCGCCATCGCGTGACTCGCCGCGGCCAGGGGCCGCATCCTTCCGTGCAGAATCAATCGTTTCATAGTTGAGGAGTAATGCTATGCGTTCAGCCCCTCTGGCTGCACTTGGCCGCGCCGCACACCGTAATCGTCTCGCGTTCATAGTCGCGTGGGCGGTCGTGGTCATCGCCTTCGGTGTGTTTGCGCCGCGACTCGAGAAGGCGCTATCGGGCGCGATGTGGGAAGTCAACGGCAGCGACTCGCTCGCGGCCCGCAAGGTTATCGAGCAGCAGTTTGGCGGCTTCTCGTCGCAGTCGGCGGTCGTCGTGCTGCACAGCGACACGCTGACGGCCAACGATCCGCAGTTTCAGGCGAAGATCGACGCCGCGACGGCGATCTTCGCCGGCGAACCTTCGCTAACGCCCGCGGCTCCGGCGCAGGTCAGCCAGGACGGGCACAGCGTCATGCTGCAGGCCGGCTCGCTGGTCGACCCGACGGAGTCGGTGCGCGCCGCCGAGCGCATCTCCGGAGACGTCGGCCGGCTCAGTGATGGCAACGTGACCGTGGCGCTGACGGGCTCGCCGGCGTTCTGGGCCGACTTCAACTCGGTGAACCGTACCGGCATGTTCAAGGCCGAAATCATCACCTGGCCGGTCACGGCGGTGATCCTGGTGCTCGCGTTTGGCACGCTGGCCGCGGCGGGTCTGCCGCTGGTGCTGACGGCTGCCGGTCTCGTGGTCTCGATGGGCATCCTCTACGGCATCACGCACGTCACGAACCTTTCGATCTGGACCCTCAACTTCGCAATGATGTTCGCCCTGGCGCTGGGCATCGACTACGCGCTGTTCATCGTGACGCGATTCCGTGCGGCGCTGCACGCGATGCCCGATAACGTCAACGGCGCCATCGGCGTGGCGATGGACACGGCGGGCAAAGCCGTGCTGTTCAGCGGCCTCACCGTCCTGGTCAGCCTCTCGGCCGTGCTGCTGGTGCCGATCCCGGCGTTCCGCTCGATGGCGGCCGGCATGATGCTC
This sequence comes from uncultured Chloroflexia bacterium, assembly GCA_963732945.1. Taxonomy (GTDB): domain Bacteria; phylum Chloroflexota; class Dehalococcoidia; order DSTF01; family WHTK01; genus WHTK01. The sequence goes on along the minus strand of CAVTBL010000017.1, from coordinate 66,678 downwards.
TCGGTTAGCTTCGTGCTTCTGGCGGCGCTGACGTTGCTGCCGGCGATCCTTGGACCCGGTGTCAACCGGCTGGCGCTGCCCTGGCACTCGGTTGGCGACCACCGCAGTCCGTGGTTCGCCGCCTTCGCGCGGCGCATCGAGAAGCGCGCCGTGCTGTTCGCGGTCGCTACGGCGGCTGTCCTGCTGCTGCTGGCCTCGCCGCTGCTCAGCCTCAAGACAGGCATGCCGAGCATCAGCGTGCTGCCGAAGAGCCAACAGGCGCGCACCGGCTACGACCTGCTGAAGCAGGCGTTCGGGCCTGGTGGCCCCGGACCGCTTCAGATCGTCGTGCCCGCTGGTGGCGACGCTGCGGCAGTCTCGCAAATCATCTCGTCCGATCCCGGTATCGCCGCGGTGTTTCCGGCGCAGCAGGGCGCTGACGGCGCCAGCCTGATCACCGCGATCGCCACTACGGACCCGTCGAGCAAGGCCTCGATTGACCTCGTCGGCACGTTGCGGTCGAAGCTGCCCGCGGGCGTGCTGGTCGGCGGCCCCGTGGCCGAGAACCACGACCTCGACCAGACGTTGCGCAGCCGCGCGCCGATCGTGATCGGCACGGTGTTGCTGCTGGGCTTTGTCCTGCTGCTGTTCGCGCTACAGGCCGTGTTCATCGCGGTGGCCGGCGTGCTATTCAACCTGCTGTCCGTGGGCGCCGCGTTCGGCGTCGGGTCGCTGGCGTTTCAGCACGGCTGGGCTGCCGGACTCATGGGCTTCGAGAGCCAGGGTTACCTGACTTCGTGGGCGCCGCTGTTCTTCTTCGCTCTCGTGTTTGCAATCTCGATGGACTACACCGTCTTCCTGCTGGCCTCGGCGCGGGAGCACTTCGAGCGCTCAGGCGACGCCAACGAAGCCGTCGAGGGAGCCCTGGCGCACACCGGCCGGCCGATCGTGGCGGCAGCAGGCGTCATGGTCGCGGTGTTCTTCACCTTCGCGATCGCCGGGACGCTGCCCATGAAAGAGATGGGCCTGATCCTCGGCACCGCGGTGCTGCTGGACGCCTTCCTGGTGCGCCTCGTGCTGGTGCCGGCCGTGCTGCACATCGTCGGCAACCGGGCGTGGTGGCTGCCGCGCTTCGTCGACCGCGTCCTGCCGGACGTCCGCTTCGCTCACTAATCGCCGTCGATTCGGCGGGAAAGGAATCGTCATGACTACAGACACTGCAACGCCTGAGGCTACGAGGTTCGAACGCATGGGAGCGTCGTACGGCGGCCGCATCGCCAGAGGGCTACTCGGGGCCGGGATCATCACGCTCGGGCTGGCGGTATTGCCGAGGCCGGCCGGGTTAGCCGTCGCGGCGCTCGGAGTCGTACCGATTGCTGCCGGCGCGTTCAACCTCTGCCCGATCGCTCCGCTGTGGGGCGGGCACTTCTTCGGCTCGCAGTACTGCAGCCAGATGAAAGCGAAGCCTGAGGACTAGCTCCAAGGGGCTGTATGCAAGAGGCGGGTCTGAATCACAGACCCGCCTCTTCGTTTGTCGTGCTTGGCTCGTCCTAGGCGAAGGGCTTCTTCGTCTGGTCGAGCCACATCTTGTAGGTCCAGTACGCTGCGGGGCCGTAGGTGTGGTTGGTCCAGGCGAAGTAGTTCTGCACGGCGGGCCAGACGAGGTTGAACGTGCTGCCGCCGCCGGGCTGCGACAGCGCCCACATCGCCTTGCCGAGGTAGCGCTGCGCGTCCCAGACGAGGTTCTTGCGTGCGGTATCGTCGAACTCCTGGCGCGCCTTCGCGATGATCGCGTCCAGCGCTGGGTCGCCCATCGCGTTGTCGCCGAAGCCGTGGAAAGTGACGCCGCCATGGCTCCAGAACTGTGCCGAGAGGTCACTCTCGGGGGCGATACGTTGCGGCGTCGAGCCGGTGACCGAGTGCATACCCATACCCTCGAACTTGCCGCTGGCATCACGCAGGTTGGGGATGTAGTCCTTCGTGTAGTCAGACTTGGCGTCGAGCGCGACCTTGAAGCCGAGGTTGTCCTGCAGCTGCCCGGCCCACGGCTCGCCGTAGCGTTGCAGGCTGTACTGCACGGTCGCCGGGTAGCGCATGGTCATCGTCAGGCCGTCTGGATGGCCTGCTGCCGCCAGCAGCTTCTTGGCCTCAGCCACGTTGAACTGGAAGTACTTTGAGTTGTCGCCGAAGTCTTTTCCTTTGGGGTCGAGCCAGAAGCCCGAAGCCTTCCATTCGGCAGAGATGTGGCTGTTGTAGCGCGTCGGTACGACGATGCCGTCCTTGGCGAAAGACGAGACGTTGTAGAACGCGTCGATCATGAGGTCGCGGTCGAGGCCCATGGAGACGGCCTGGCGCACTCGTTCGTCCTTGAAGGGCGTGTCGCCCGCCATGCCGAACGTGACGACTTCGCCTCTGACCGTGAAGTCGGTGCCGAAGATCTGCAGGTCGTTCGTCTCCTTCTTGGTGGAGACGACGTCCTCAGAGTGCTGGGACATGTCCATGAAGTGGATGTTGCCGGCTCTTAGCTGCGCCAGCTCTGCCGCGTACTCCGGCAGGATGGGCATGTCGATACCGTCCGCGTAGTAAGCGTCTTTCTGGTAGTAGTCCGGGTTGCGCTTGAACGAGAACCCGACGGACGGGGTGTGCGAGTCCATGTAATAGGGCCCGTGCCCGATCATCTGGTTGTGCGGGTCGTAGCCGCTTTCGGCTTCCTTCGGGTAGAGCACGAAGCTGCCGGTGAAGCTGCCGTAGGACGCCAGGTACTTGTGAATGTAAGTTACCGGCTCCTTGATTTTGATCACGATGGTCGAGGCGTCTGGGAAGGTCGCGCCGAGAATGGGCGCGTCCGGGTTGACGCTGTTGAACATTAAGCTCGCGAGACCGCCCGTCTTGGTGTAGCGGTCGAAGTTGAACTTGATGTCATCGACGTCCATCACGCGTCCGTTAACCGGGGCGATGTTGTGGAACTTGACGCCCGGGCGCAGCTTCATCGTCAGCGTCAGCTTGTCCGGCGAGAACTCCCAGGACTGGGCGGCATCGCCCACAATAACGCTCTTCGTGGGTTCGAGGTGTCCGGGTTGCTCGACCAGCAGCGTCCCGAGCGCGTTCCTCGCCTCGTAGTTGAGCGAGTTAAGGGGCGTCTGCGCATCGAGGTGTGCCGGTTCTGAGTTGGCGAAGTCCTTGATCGTGCCGCCGGCCTTTGCGTTTGCCGAGGTGTCGACCGGCGTCGAGACGAGGCCGCTGGTACCGAATACGCTGCCACCGGAGGCGCCTGTTGCGCCGCTGCCACCGGATGCACCCGTGGCGGCGGTGGCGCCGGACGGCCCGCTGGCGGCACCGCTCGCGGCTGTGCCACCCGTCGAGTTGTTGTTGCTGCTACCGCCGCAGGCCGCAAGAAACGCGGCAGCAGCGGCCGAGGCGCCGGTGACGGCCAGGGCCCTCCTGCGGCTAATCCGCGATGAAACGACTCTCTGCCAGTAGGATCCTTGCACTTGCACTCCCTTCATGCCCGCACGCTTAGGAGCGTTAAGGCGTTAATCATGGTTATTCCGCTTCCGGAAAGATTTGTCTATAGAAATCGAATTCAGTCCGCAGAGGGGTGATTTCGAATTGCAGTCTTGGCTGGCGTCCCGATGGCTTGGTCGCACTGCGCGCACGCAATATCCCGCCAGGGAAAGTCACTTCGCGCGCGTTATGTGATGGGGACAAAGAAACAGCCGGACTCGAGCAATCGAGTCCGGCTGTCTTGAGTAGATGCGCCGGCAGGCGGTGAGAAGCCTGTCGCTACACGCGAATCGGCTGCGTCGCTACCTCCTGCCTGGCAGCAAGCAGGTCGGTCATGGCGAGGTCTCGTGCGCGGGCGACGGCTTCTTCGGGCGTCGGAGCGACGGCCGTCTCGCGGTGCATGCGGTAGATCTCGGGGTGCCACGGCTCCGACGGCTCGATGCCGGACGCGAGGTCTCGCGCTGCTTTGAGCAGGCGCCGGCGGATGTGGATGATCTGGTAGTCGGAGCTGGCGAGGTGCTCCCGGTGTCGCTTGGCGATCGGGCCCCACTGGTTCTCCATCATGGCGATGTCCTGCAGCGGGAACGTCTTGATGCCGGAGTACGACAGGTTGCGCTGGGCCACGCGGTCGACGTTGTAGTCGTTGCTGACGTTGTCTTTGGTCTTCCAGCTGCCGGGGATCATCTCCGGGTGGGTCCAGCCGCCGTGCTTGTACTCGGCAAGGTCGGAGTCGGAGATCGGGTCCCAGGACCAGCGCAGGCGGTAGAACATCAGGCTCTCGTTGTCGATCGGCACGCGCATGTTGCTCGAGAGGTGGCCGGGCATGGCATTGCCGGCGGTGCAGAACACCGGCATCCACCAGGTCACGCCGACGCTGGCGGTGGTGTTGCCGTCCGACTGGTTGACCTGCTGAATCGAGAGTACGGCGGCCTCGAGGTCATCGAGCCTACCGTAGGGGGCGTTGCGGTCCGTGATGCGGCGGTCGCCCACGACCTTCGGATAGGCCTCGTCCGGGTTGGAGTTGCCGAAGCCGCGGTTCGAGGGCGTGCGGTAGTACGTGCCCTGCGCCATGTTCTGCGTGTCGTTTGGCGGCAGGAAGGTGCTGTGCAGGAAGCGCGCGTGCGTCGGATCGTAATCGCCCTCCATCGCCTGCAGGTAGTTGCACTCGATGCGGAACTTAGCGACATAACGATGACTCTTGGGCAGGCGCGTCCACGGGAAGTCGGGGAACGGCGGCTTCTTGTCGGCCGGGCCCATGTAGGCCCAGATCAGGTCGCCGGCCTCGACGACCGGGTAGGCCTCGGCGCGCACCTTGTACTTGAAGCTTTCGCCCTCGGGTGCGTTGGGCAGGTCGATGCAGTTGCCTTCGGCGTCGAACTTCCAGCCGTGGTAGATGCAGCGCAGCCCGGCCTCTTCGTTACGACCGAAGAACAGGGGAGCGCCGCGGTGCGGGCAGTAGGCGTCCAGCAGGCCGACCTTGCCATCGCTGTCTCGGAAGGCGATCAGGTCTTCGCCGAGCGCCCGGACGCGCACCGGCTCGCAGTCGGGCCCGGGCAGCTCTTCGGCCAGAGCGACCGGTAGCCAGAAGCGCCGGAACAGGTCGCCCATCGGCGTTTCCGGGTCGGTGTCGGTGACGAGCTTGTTGTCTTCGATCGAGAGCATGGGTCCAACTCCTCGTTTGCTGTTTCAGCCCTTAACGTTTGAGTTGTACCACCAGGGGATAAGCTTGTCTAACGAACCGATAAGCACTTCACAGATTGTTATAGAATCGAGCAGATTTGCACGGGAGGCGAGCAGATGCTCTCGAAGGAAGACAACGACACGCTAGGCCGCGTTGGGCCCGGAACGCCGATGGGCGAGATGATGCGCCGCTACTGGCTGCCGCTGATGTACGGCTGGGAGCTGGACGCGGACGGCCCGCCGCAGCGGGTACGACTGCTGGGCGAAGACCTGATCGCATTTCGCGCCTCGAACGGCGACGTTGGGCTGGTCAAAGAGGCGTGTCCGCATCGAGGCGCGTCGTTGTTCTTCGGCCGCAACGAGGAAGACGGTCTGCGCTGCGTCTACCACGGCTGGAAGTTCGACGTGTCCGGCGCTTGCGTCGACATGCCTTCGGAGCCGGCCGAGAGCAACTTCAAGGGCAAGGTGCGTGTCGTTGCGTACAGCGCGGCGGAGCAGGGCGGCATCGTCTGGGCCTACATGGGCCCGAAGCAGGAGAGCCCGCCGGAGCTGCCGCAGTTCGAATGGTGCGGCCTGCCTGAAGACCAGGTGCATCACCAGTACAAGGGCATCTACGAGTGCAACTGGATGCAGGCACTCGAGGGCGACATCGATACATCGCACCTCTACCTGCTGCACGCGCGCCTCGACCCGTCGGCGCCGATGACCTACGGCGTATATCACCCCGACAAGTCGCCGCACCTCGACATCCAGGAGACGGACTACGGTATCTACTACGGCGCCAGCCGGCAGGAGTCGCCGGGGCTTACCTACTGGCGCACGACGCAGTTCCTGTTCCCGATCTTCACCATGTTCCCGGCGACCGAAGACGGCACGGTGCCGCAGCACATGTACACGCCGATCGACGACAACCTGACGATGCACTGGGGCCTGCGCTGGCACCCGACGAAGAAGCTCGAGGGGCCGCGCAAGCTCAACCAGAGCGTGACCAAGGTCCCGGACCAGCACGGCATGGGACCGATGAAGCCCGCGCGAGGCGGCCGACCGTACCCGGACTGGTGGCCGGTCGCCGATCGCGACAACGATTTCCTCATGGACCGCGAGGTGCAGCGTACGCTCAACTTCACCGGCATCCCAACGGTGCGGCTGCAGGACGTTGCGATGACGGTGAGCATGGGATCGATGTCGCCGCGCTACCGGGAGCATCTGGGCACGACGGACGCGATGATCATCATGACGCGCCGCAAGCTGATCAAGGCTGCCAGGGCGTTGCGCGACGACGGCATCCCGCCACCAGCCTCGCAGGAGCCATCGGCGTACCGGGCGCGCTCCTGCTCGACGGTGCTGCCGACGGCGGTGCCGTGGCGCGATGCGTTGCATGACTGGCACTTCGCGCGCACGACGAAGCTGCCGTCGGAAACGCTACCGGAAGCGACCCAGGTCTCGATCCGTTAGGCGCGGCCCGAGAGCAGCGGTCGCAGGTCGCGCAGGTCGCTGCACGCTTCGAGGTTCCAGACGGCGTCGCAGAGCTCGCGGCTGCGGCGTTTGCCCAGGCGTGGCGTCATGAGGTGGTAGCACTTCTCATCGACCTCTGCGCGCGTCATCGGGTTCTCGGCGGTGCCGCGTACGGCGACCGTGTGGTGGCGTAGCTGCCGGCCGTCCTTCAGCGTCACCTCGACGATGCCTTCGCGACCCGGCATGCGCGCCTGCAGCTCGTCGTCGCCCAGCAGCTCGATGCGACGGCGTACTTCGAGCGTGGTGGCGTCGTGCATGCGCGCCTCGTCGTGGGCGGAGTCGAAGGTCACGATGCCGTCCATGAGCATGACGGCGCACATCTGCTGCATGCAGATGTCGGGCATGGCGCGGTTGTCTGTGGTCGTAGCGCCGGTGTGGGAGACGCGCACGATGACTTGCTCGACGTCGTCGGCTTTGAGGCCGTGGGCGCGGATCAGCTCCAGCAGCGAGTCGAGCGGCGCCTGGATCGGCGAGCCGACGGACCAGCGTTTGATGTTCGTGTTCATGACCTCGTAGCTGCTGCCGAGGCCGCGCGTAAGCTCCGACCGGTCGATTTCGCGGCCCGGGTGGCTGTAAGCCTGGAAGAAGTTGCGCGGGCCGGAGAACATGTCGTCCGTCGCGGTGAAGCCGTTGAGCACGAACAGCGCCGCCGTGACGCCGTTGCGCGCCGGCATACCGCCAAAGTCGAACGCCTTTTCGATGTGGTCGAGGTCGCCGATCCAGGAGCCGACGCCTGAGGCCTGCTGCCCGGCGTAAGTCAGTACGTGGCGCATGCGGCGGGCATCGAGACGCGCCAGCGAGGCGGCGGCGGCAGCGGCGCCGAAGGTGGGGCCGAAGCTGTGCGTCGAATGGCCCTCCTCGCGAAAGTTGAGGGCGTCGAGGCACATCGTGAAGCGCGTGCCTACGTCGTAGCCGAGCGCCACAGCCCTGAGGAAGGTGTTGCCGCCGCCGCCACGCGTCTCCGCCATCGCCAGCGCTGCCGCAACAATGCCGCAGCCCGGGTGGGTCTGCGACGGCGCGTGCGAGTCGTCGGTCTCGTCCGAGTGGGCGAGCATGCCGTTGGCCAGCGCGGCGGTTTCGGCCGACACGAGCAGCTTCGTACCGACGACGCTGGCTTCGGCGGCGCCACCGCGGCCACTGGCGAAGGCGATGGCCTTGCGTCCCGGCAGCAGCGGCTGGCCCGACACCATGGCCGCAAGGGTGTCGAGGACGTGGTGCTTCGTCTGCTCCTGCACCTGCCGAGGCAGGGCGCGACCTCGAGCCGCCGCCATGTAGCTCGAAAGGGCTTCGACGGGCGATGCGGTTGCATCCAGGGTCATGGCATGTAGCCTCCGCCGTTGACGTGAATCGTCTGGCCGGTGATGTAGCGTCCTTCCGGCCCGGCGAGCAGTCGCACCATGGCAGCGATCTCCCAGACGGAACCGCGCCTGCCGATGGGAGGCAGATTGCGAGAGGGCGGTCGCTCCGGCGCGCCCGGCAGGCCACGCACCGTGTCGATGGCGCCCGGCACGACGCAGTTCACCGTGACGTTGTGCGGCGCGAACTCGAGCGCGACGGCCTTCGTGAACGCAACGACGCCGGCTTTGGCGGCGATGACGTGGGCGCGGTCCGTGACGGGCGCGTGCGCGGTCTGACCGCCGATGTTGACGATGGCGCCGCCGCCGGCCGCGATCATGTGTGGCAGGACGGCCCTGGTACAGAGGAAGGTGCTGTCGAGCGTGGCGGCGAAGACCTCGCGCCATTCGTCGAGTGACATCTCGAGCAGCGGCGTCTCGTGGCGCACGGCGGCGTTGTTGACCAGGATGTCGAGACGGCCGAAGCGCTCGAGCGTCTCCTCGATCAGGCGCTCGACGTCTGCCGGGTTGCTGACGTCCGCGAGGATCAGTTCGGCCTCCGCGCCCGTTTCCTCAATCATGCCTATGGTCTCTTCGGCATCGCTGACGGACGTGCGGGCGTTGACGGCGATGCTGGCGCCGCCGTTGGCCAACGCCAGGGCAATCGCGCGTCCGATGTTGCGTCCGGCGCCTGTGACCAGCGCTACCTTGCCGGCGAGGTCATCGTCGCCTCGCCGGCCGATCTCGTACTCCGCCAATGTCTGCTCCTCGCTCGTCTATTCGCTCCCAGCGGTTCGGGCCATGAGGAGACTAGATCAAGATCGAGGCGACGGGCAGGGGGCAGCACGCATCGATCGTGCGCTGCTTTCGCTGCCTTGCTGGATGGAGCCTGCTCTAGGGCAGGTAGCTCAGCGGGTTGACGACCTTGCCGTTGAGGTGGACCTCGAAGTGCAGGTGAGGTCCCGTCGAGTAACCGGTGGTGCCGCTGAGTCCGACGGTTTCGCCCTGCGACACCTTTTCGCCGACCGAGACGCTGATCTGCGACAGGTGGGCGTACAGCGTCTGGAAGCCACCGCCGTGGTCGACGACCACGTAATAGCCGTAGGAGCAGCAGGCGTTACCGCCGGCGAAGGTTACCGTACCGGCCATCACCGCGTGAATCGGGATGCCGACGCCGGACGGTCCGAGGCCGATGTCGATGCCCAGCGGGTGGGACGGGCCGAAGTAGCTGGTGATCGGTCCGGTGACAGGCCAGATGAAGCCGGCCGACGATTTGGGAGCGCTGCTGGCGGCGGGGGCGCTGCTACTGCTACTGCTACTGCTACTGCTGTTGCTAGAGCTCGACGAGCTGGTGTCGGCGGTCGATGAGCTGTCGTCCGGAGCCGGCGTCGGAGCTGGCTCTGCCGCGGGCGGCGCGTAGGTCATCGGCCCGGGAATCAGGATCTCGGAGCCGATGGCTATGAGGTCGGGGTTGGAAACGCCGTTGGCGGCGATGATCGAGTCGACCGAGACGCCGTACAGGCCGGCGATGTCGCTCAGGGTGCTGTCGACGGTGACTTCGTGAACGATGGCGTTGCCACGCGGCACGCGCAGCTTCTGACCGGGCTGCAGCACGTCGTCTTCGCTGATGATGTCGGGCTTGTTGCTCAAGGCCATCATCTCGGAGGCCGTGAGGTCGCTGTCGCCGGAAGGCTTGACGCCAAACTGGTTCGCGATGCCGGACAGGGTGTCGCCGGGCTGAATTGTGTAGACGCAGTAAGAACTGCTCTGCGAAGTGTCGCAGTTGGACGTGTCCGGCGTCGGCGTTGCAGCCGGCGTAGACGTGACGTTCGGGTCGAGGGTCAGGACCGGCTGCGCACCGGCTCCAGGCGTCGTCGCGGGCGTTGGGCTCGTGCCGGCCTGACTGACCACGTCCGCCAGGCCGGGCGCGAAGGTCAGCGAGTTGCTGGGCTGAGACGAATCGCTCTGGTGCGATGAGGGTTCGATGGGCTGTTGCGAAACCGACGCGAGGTGGGCGGTAAAGCTATCGCCGCTGCCCTGGAAGGGGAGGTTGGCGATTGCGGCATCGGTAGAGCCTCGGGCGGTGGAAGCGTGGCCGTGAGCGCTGAGGCTCGCGTAGAGCGAAGCGCCTACGGCGATCGCGATGATGAAGGCGTGAAAGAGAGGCCTTCGGAATCGACTGTTCGTCTGCTTAGTCACGAGCCCCAGGCGAAAACAGTCTGCTCCGTACGCTTCAAATCGAAACTCCTCTCAACTCGCGACAGTGGGTGCAATCCGGTTAGCGCCGGTGCGGCCAGGCTTGCGGGGGACCTAACACGCTCCGTCTGATGCGTTACATACACATAACGCTGAAATGCGCCACGGGCATGCTACCCCAGACTTGCCTTTGATCTACACGTCACAATGCAATTGATATGGAATTGTTATGCAAATTACCGGTATCTGTCCACTTGACGCCGCAGGATCGGCCTCTCTCGAATCTGAAAGCGCTGCATGGGCGCTGGAAGCCGCGCGATCTGGGGTGCAAGCGTGCGGCTTGAGAAATCTATTCGTGCAAGAACCTTGCAATCTCCTCGCCATAGTGACCACGTAATTCCGAAATAACGGATCACCCTATAGAGGGGAAAGGATTGCTTTCATAAGTGATGCGTATTTGGTGCCCCTAATTCGACATGCGGAAAGCCTAAGAAGTTTTGGTGAAGCAATTTGCTGTAGACGAAATCCGTGATCGGCTTATAGATGTACCGGAAAGTTCTTAATGATTCGTCGGATCATTGAACGAACGATGAGAAATTGGGGGTGCATTCAAAATGCCGAAGAACTACTGGAACAGAGTCCTGCGCCAGCGCGTGGGCCGCCGAAGGGTGCTGGTCGGTACCGGCGGGGCGGCAGCTGCCGCTGCCTTCCTGGCTGCTTGCGGTAGCAGCAGTAACAACAACAGCAGCAGTACCGGCGGCAGCAGCGCCAGCACTGGGACCAGCGGGTCAAGCGCTGCAAGCGGCGCCAGCGGCTCGAGTGGTGCTAGTGCCGCCAGCGGAGCGAGCGGTGGTAACGGCCTGGTGGCGAAGGTCACCGATACTACGTCCAGCGCCAAGCGCGGCGGCACGCTGAAGGACTACGCGCAGGCAGAGCCTCGCAGCCTGGACCCTGTGATGCCGCAGGCGGACCTCAACCGCATCGCGCCGTTCACGTACAACACGCTGCTTACGGCCAAGCCTGGCCACATGGAGGCCGCGACTGGTGAGCTGCAGGGCTCGCTTGCCGAATCCTGGGAGACGTCTCCGGACGGCCTGACGGTGACGTTCAAGCTGCGCCAGGGCGTCAAGTGGCACAACATAGCTCCGGTCAGCGGCCGGGCTTTCTCGACCGACGATGTTCTGTTCAGCTTCGATCGCTACGCGGAGCTTGGACCGCTGGCGTCGCTGGTGTTCAACAAGACTTCGCCCGGTGCGCCGGTGCTCAGCGCGACGGCGCCTGATGCGAGCACCGTCGTGCTCAAGCTCAAGGATCCGATCGTCTACGTCCCGAACTGGTTCGCCAGCTTCGGCAGCTTCACCGGGCAGATCGTCATGTACCCAAAGGAAGCCGCCGACCAGAGCAAGTTGGACCTCCGCCAGAACATCGTCGGTACCGGTCCGTTCATGCTCAAGGCGCACACGCCTTCGGTAAGCTTCACTCTGGCTCGGAACCCGGACTACTGGGACGACAAGGCTGCGATGTTCGACGAGATTCAGATGCCTATCGTCCAGGAGTATGCCGCGCGCCTCAGTCAGCTCAAGGCCGGTAACATCTACTACTCCGTGTCAAACCGCCTGACGCTCAAGGCAGAGGACACGCTGCAGATAAAGAGCGACGAGCCGCGCATCCTGCTCTATCAGTCGCCGTTCGACACCGCGACGCCGGGCACAGTCATGACGTTCGGTCACCTGCCCGCAGGACAGAACAAGTTCCAGGACGAGCGAGTGCGCCAGGCGATCTCGATGTCCTGGGACCGTGACCTTTACATCAGCGCGTTCTACAACGTCGACAAGTTCGAGAAAGCGGGCCTGCCGATCGATACGGCCTGGAGCTCCGGCCTCAACTTCACCGACAGCAACAAGGCCGGCGGCTGGTGGCTGGACCCGCAGGGCAAGGACTTCGGCGACAACGCGAAGTACTACCAGCACAACGTGGCGGACGCAAAGAAGCTGCTTTCGGCGGCCGGCTTCCCCAACGGCTTCGACACGGAGCTGCGCTACCCGAACACGCCGCAGTACAACCTCACCGACCAGAGCCAGCCGATCATCGGCTTCCTGCAGGACCTCGGTCTCAACGTGAAGCAGAACGGCCTCACGGACTACACGCAGGACTACATCCCGCACGACCGCGACGCTTCCGGTGAGTACGAAGGGCTCGGCATCCACTCGGTGACGGGCGGCACGCCGACGCTGATCAGCCCGATCTCGGCGCTGGTCGCGTTGCACATGCCTACATCGGGCGTCACCTTCAACGGCTACGACGTCAACGGCAAGGGCGACAAGTCCGGCGACCCGGCGCTGATCGACATTCTCTCGAAGGCCCGCATCGAGAAGGACGTAGCGACTCAGAAGAAGCTGATCCAGGACGCCCAGCGCTACCTCGGCAAGGCACAGCACATCCTGCTGCTGCCCGGCAGCGCCACCGGCTTCTGGGCGGCGTGGCCCGCGGTGCAGAACTTCAAGACCTGGGACGGCGGCGTCGACGAGACCTGGGAGCACTACGCCATGTGGCTCGACCCCACGAAGGCTCCGCTGGCGTAAGACGCATCGTCGTCAGAAAGACGGCACGAGTAACACGGCGCCTCGACCGACCGGTCGAGGCGTCGTTGTGTTTGGTCCAGCACAGTTGGCGCTCGCTGAGTTGAACAGATCCCTCGGCGCTCAAACCGCAGACGAGACCGCGCAGGACCTGGGGCGTGCAAGATATAATCCGCCGCACTGGAGGCGCTGTGATTCGCGAATCGACTGGTGCGCGCACGCAGGGTTTGACCCTTGCTCAGCTGCTCTGCGCCTTCGCCTACGCGAGCGACCTGGCGTTCGGGCTGCAGCTCGAGGATACGATGCGCTCGGCCTACCTGGCCTTACGCCTCGCGCAGCAGATGGACCTCCCGGATGAGGAAGCGCGCGCTGCCTATTACACCGCCCTGCTCAAGGACGCCGGCTGCACGTCGTGGACCACAGAGTTGGCCACGGCATGGCAGACCAATGAGATCGTGGCCAGGCGAGATCTACTGATCTTCAGCAACGCCCGCGACAAGAAGCTGTTCATGAGCTGGATGCGGAAGTACGTCGCTGTAGACCAGCCGGCCTTTCGCAAGCTGGGTCGCTACTGCTCGGTACTGGCAACCAGCCGTGGCCTATTCACGGAAGGCTTCGCGACCTCCGTTGCCATCGCGACCCGTATCGCGGCTCGCCTAGGTGTCCCGGACGGGGTGGAAAACGCGATGCTGAATACGTTCGAACAGTGGGACGGTGGCGGCGCCCCCAACGGCGTAGCCGGGGAAGCCATCCCAATCGGCTCGCGAATCGTCCTGCCGACCTTCTCCCTGATCCCGTTTCACCGCGTCGGCGGACGTGAAGCAGCCCTGAAGATCGCCCGAGAGTTCAGGGGCCGCGCCTTCGACCCTCAGGTCATTGATGCCTTCGAGTCGCTGGCGCAGGACGAGTCGTTCTGGCTCGAGCTGGAGGCGGAAGACATTCGCGATCGTGTCCTGGCGCTGGAGCCACAGTCCGAGTGGCAGGCCGTCGGGGCAGACAGGATCGAGGACGCAGCGCTGGCGTTTGCCGACTTCATCGACCTCAAGTCGCGCTACAAAGCGGCGCACTCGCGACGCGTGGGTGGCGTCGCCGAGCAGCTGGCGCGCATGATGAACTGTGCCGAAGACGCCGTCGTTCAGATCCGGCGCGCCGGGCTTATGCACGATCTGGGTGTAGTGGCCGTTCCGTCTTACACCCTGGAACGGCCCTGGAGCCAGCTATCTGAGTCCGAACGCGACGAGTATCGCCTCTACCCCTATCACGGCGAACGCATCCTCAAGCGCGTACCCAACCTGGCGACGCTGGCGGAGATGGTCGGCACACACCAGGAACGCGGCGATGGTACCGGGTACTATCGCGGCCTGTCCGGCGCCAACATCAGTCTCGGTGCGCGCATCATCGCCGTCGCGGATCGGCTCGACGAGCTCACGCACGACAGCCCGGGCGTTCCCGCACGGACGGTTCCCGACGCCATCGCACTGCTGAGCAAGGAGCCACTCGATCAGGACGTAGTGAACGCGCTCGGCCGGACGCTCGGCCAGAGGTCCGCGAGTCCCGCGACGGCGCCGTCGCGGCCGGCCTCGCTCACGGAACGCGAGGTCGCGGTGCTTTCGCTGATGACCCAGGGCTTAACCCGGCGCGAGATCGGCAGACAGCTCTCGATCACCGAGAATACGGTCCGCAACCACCTCGACCACATCTACGACAAGACGGGGACCTCGAATCGCGTGTCGGCCACGATGTTCGCGATGGAAAACGGAATCTTGGCCTCGTAGTACGTTCGTACCACAAGCGGCGCCCGGACTTCCTGTCCAATACCTCTAGCCCCGAACCACCAAATTCAAAGGGGCTGGAGGATTGAAAAGATGCCGCATTTCATGGACGTTCACGACGGTTTCTACGGCGTTAGCCAGCAGGACGTCGAAGGGGCGCACAGCAAGGACCTCGAGGCCGAGGCCGCGGAGGGCGTTCACTTCAAGCACTGGTGGGCAGACCCGGCTACGGGCAAGGTGTTCTGCCTGTCCGAGGGTCCGAGCAAGGAAGCAGTGCTTCGCGTCCACGCCAAGGCCGGTCATCCGACCGAGGAGATTTACGAGGTCTCGCTCGGCGGCGAATAGCGCGGGGCCGGCGTAGATACCGGCGCCACCACTTACTGGCTCAGGGGCCCGTCGCTTCGTCTGACGGCCCCTCGGCGCTACCCATACAGAGACAGGAAGTAAAGCAATGACCACGAACCAGACGACCACTATGAACCCGAACCAGGCCTTGTGGGAGAAGGGCGATTTCACCCGCATCGCGGCGAGCATGCGCGAGAGCGGCGAAGCACTAGTCCAGAGCCTCGGTATCACGAAGGGCCTCAAGGTTCTCGACCTCGGCTGCGGTGACGGCACTACCGCCCTGCCGGAAGCGCAACTCGGCGCCGACGTCCTGGGAGTCGACATCGCGAGAAACCTCGTCGAGGCGGGCAACCAGCGCGCAGTGGCGCTGGGCCTGACGAACATTCGGTTTCAGCAGGGCGACGCCATCGACCTGCGCGAGCTGGCGGACAACTCATTCGACCTCGTGGTGACGATCTTCGGCGCCATGTTCGCGCCGAAGCCCTTCGACGTCGCCAGAGAGATGGTGCGCGTGACGCGTCCCGGCGGCCGCATCGTCATGGGCAACTGGATCCCCAACGACCCGACGCTTGTGGCGCAGATCCTGCGCATCAGCTCGGCCTACTCACCGCCACCACCGGAGGGCACAATCAGCCCGATGACCTGGGGAGTCGAGACCAACGTGATCGAGCGCTTCGCCGCCGCCGGCGTGCCCGCCGCGAACGTCTCTTGCGTCCGCGACACCTACACCTTCAACTTCCCCAGCACGCCCGCCGAGCTCGTCGAGGCGTTCCGCGTCTACTACGGTCCGACCATGAACGCGTTCGACGCCGCCGAGAAGAACGGACGCGCTGCCGAGCTGCAGAAGGAGCTGGAAGAGCTGTTCGAGGCGCAGAACACGAGTCCGAGCCCGGAGGCAACGTCGATCCCGGCGACGTTCCTACGAGTAACTGTCACGGTTTAGAGTCGGCGGGGTGAGACGGCAATTCGGGCTGGGCAAGGCAGAAGCGTTGCGATGGTTGATCTGATAACGGGACCGGCCGTGATCCAGGCCGCTGGTGCGGTTCCCAAGCGCATCGAGGAGTTCGTGGGCGCGGTGAACACGGGCACGACGGCCGTCAGCATCAGCCGCATGAAGAGTCCGAAGGGCTGGGATGAGCCGGGCCAGACGCCGGACTTCGACGAGTACAGCCTCGTGTTGTCGGGTGAGCTCAGCGTCGAGTCGCGCGAAGGGAGCATCGTGGTGCATGCGGGCGAGGCGGTGTACACGCGAGCGGGCGAGTGGGTTCGCTACAGCACGCCTTCCGGACCTGCCGAGTACGTCTCGATCTGCATCCCGGCGTTCACGCCCGACACCGTGCACCGCGATCGTTAGCCCGAACCTGACCCACGCAACGGAAGAGAAGGCCCGCAGCATCGCGGGCCTTCTCGTATGTATCCGGCCGCCTTCCCGGCCACTTCGCCTTCCGGCGGCGACATCGTGAGTGGCCGCTCTGGCATCAGCTCCGGCCGCCCACCGAGGTTTCAACCTCAGCGAGCAAGGACTAAGATTCGTCGAGCCTGGTTGCGCGCGCTTCGTGCAGCCTCATCCTTGTCTGCCTGCACTGAAAGGACCTGACATGCCGAAAGTGAAGATCGACGGCCTGGAGATTGCCTACGAGATCATGGGTTCGGGCACGCCCATCGTCTGGCTCCAGGGCGCACGTTCGCCGCGTCGCCTGATGCGCCCCATAGCCGAGCCGCTCTCGCGCCAATACAGGTGCCTGATCTACGACCGGCGCAATTGCGGCGAGTCGGACATCCTGATCGCCGGCGACAAGTCAGAGCAAGAGATCTGGGCCGATGAGCTGGCCTCGCTTCTACGGGAGTTGGACCTGGCGCCTGCCTACCTCGGTGGCTGGTCCGCCGGATGCAGGGTGGCTCTCCTGGCCGCCATTCGCCATCCGGAGGTCGTCCGAGGTCTCCTGCTAGGCTGGGTAACCGGCGGCCAGGAGGCGGCACAGCGTCTTGCCCACGAGTACTACGGTCAGTTCATCGAAGCGGCGGAAGACGGCGGGATGGAGGCGGTTACGAAAACACCGTTCTTCTCCGACCGGATAAAGGCCAATGCGTCCAATGAGCAGCGTCTCCTGTCCATGAGTTCCGGGCAGTTCATCGACACGATGCGCGGGTGGGAGCGCTATTTCAGTGAGGCAGGCGATCTGCCGGTAATCGGCGCGACCGAGGCCGAGTTGGCGGCGATTCAGGCGCCGACCTGCATCGTCGCGGGCGACGACGCTGTGCACCCGACGAAGGCTGCCGAGGCACTGCACCGCATCCTGCCGGACAGCGAATACCACGCACCCCCGATCCCGCGAGCCGAATTTGACGCATTCCCCTCGTTCGACGAGAGGGATCGAGTGCGGGCCGAACGCACGCTAGACACCTTTTCGACCTTCATCGAGAAGGTCGAGGCGAGGAGCGCGCGCGCCTAGACAGCGTTCGCCGGAAAAGAGACACTCGAGCGCAGGTTGGGTCTGGCCGGGGTGGCGAAATCGGCAAACGCAGCGGACTTAAAATCCGCCGTCCGCAAGGATTTGAGGGTTCGAGCCCCTCTCCCGGCACCAAAACCCTATTTCTGAATCTACGCTAGACGCTCTGACTGCCAGGCGATGACCGAGTGTCATCGGTTTATGACCTTCGCGGGTGGTGGATTGGTAATCCTTGCCCGGGAGGCGGCGAAGAATCCTCCAGACAAGCCTTGACCTGCAAGCCATGAAGCCAGAAGGAGGCATAAGCAATCATGGTGCGCAAGAAGGGGTGGTCGGAGATGGACAAGAGCAGGATTGCGTTCGTAGAAGCTGCGCGACGCTTACACGGTCTTCAACAAGACAAGTGGCAAGTCACCGCACACGGTTGAGTGGTACGAGTTCCGCCTGGAGTTGTTCGAGAGGTTCCTCGGCGCGGACGCCAAGTTAAATGACCTGACGATTCCCAAGGTGCGTGAGTACGTCGCCGAGCTGCAGGAGCGAGGCGAGCTCTACCTCAACAACGAACGCGTGCGTCGCCAGGGCAAGCTGTCGAGCTCGTACATCCAGGGGTTCGTCAGGGCCTTGCGGGCGTTCTCGTCCTGGCTTTACGAGGATGGCTTTACCGATACCAATGTCCTGAAGAACCTTAGGCCACCCAAGATTCAGCAGAAGGTCACTGAGGTCCTAAGCGACGATGAGATCAACCGGCTAATCGCCTCACTGAACCCGCACGACGCATTCGGCGCCCGCGACCTCGCGATGATCTGGACGCTCCTGGACTGCGGCCTCCGTGCCTCGGAGCTCTGCGGACTAACCCTCGATAACGCTCATCTAGAGGAGGGCTACCTCAAAGTCCTCGGCAAGGGCAACAAGGAGCGGCTTGTGCCCATCGGCAACAGCTGCCGCTCCGCGCTCCTGCGCTGGCGGGATCGCTTCAGGGTTGAGTTCGAAGTCGTCGAGCGACCATTCCTGTTCTTGGGAGCGACCGGTAGAGCGATGACGCCGGCCTCGCTCGAGAAGGTGGTCAAGCGGGTGGGCGTTAACGCCGGTGTACCACGAGTCCACTGTCATCTTCTACGGCACACATTCGCCACCACCTATTTGGTCAGGGGGATTGGCGACCCTCTCCGTCTGCAGCAAATCCTCGGGCACACGAGTCTGGAGATGGTGCGACGCTACGTGGCAGTGGCGAACATCCAAAGCAGCCTCCTTGAGGCTCGAGGCTCAGCTATGGATCTGATTGCCAGACCATACGAAGGAGGCAGGCAGGCTCGGTTTACCCAGCCTAAGCGGCCAGGGCGAGTTCCAGCCGGCAGGCCATACCTACAGCGCCAAGGAGTTAGCTCAGGCCGCCTGACTAAGATGCGAGCTCGAAAAACGAGGGGATTTTAAGTCCGAAAAGGCAGAATTGCCAACGCAATTGCCTGCTTGAATTAGCCTAGGCAGCCAAAGACGCTATTCGTTTGTACGAATCCCCTGTTCATGCAACGCGCTGGTCAGAATGCCCACCGCAATATGTCAATGAGAGAGCACTTAATCAATTGCGAGAGCTTTTCCTGACAAATGTTTCGCTGCTTGACGGGCAGCAGCGCTCGCCTGGCACGGAGGAGCCTGCATGGATGCCAGAAATCGACGCAGCAAGTTACCGGAACAAAAGTTCCATTGCCCGGCATCGGCAGATGACTCATCTTAAAACGCGCCTGCCCAGATGGCGCTTTGCAGGGTATACCAGCCTGCTTGAACTCACAAAGTGTCACCGAGCAAATGCACGACGGAGGTTTGACTTTGGTTCTCCTGGTCGATTTCGAGAAGGCTACTCACACTGAACCGTTTGGGTCGATTCCGTTTGCTTATGCGATGCCCGAGCGAGGCAAGAGCCTTCGCAACATTTTTGTGCGGGAAGAAGGGGAAAGTGATGATGGCGAAGACGAGGATGAAGAAGCGGTAGGAGTAGTGGAAGAGGCCGGGGACGGGGAAGAAGAGGGGACCGACAAAGCGCCAAGCCCTCTGCCTTAAAGGTTCCTACCCTCCGATATGGTCGTGGTCGATA
Source organism: uncultured Chloroflexia bacterium (assembly GCA_963732945.1). Lineage (GTDB taxonomy): Bacteria > Chloroflexota > Dehalococcoidia > DSTF01 > WHTK01 > WHTK01. Next base: position 47,235 of record CAVTBL010000017.1, on the reverse strand, counting down.
CAACTGGCAGCCGCGGGAAATCGTCGACGGTCACCAGAGCGTGAGTCGTGGTGCCTGCCTGTTCGGGCGCTAATTACCATTTCTGTCGTAGGGAGAACGTCATATTGCGAATATTGCTCGTGTTCTTCGCTCTCTGCTCAGCCGCGGCCATGGTCGCCTGCGGCGCGGATAATGCGAAAAAGACCGATTATCTATTTATCGTGAGCGCTCCGTCTGGGTCGATGAATGGAACGAAGCTAACGCTCAATAACGTACCCAGCATTCTGTACTTCAGCGATCGTCCGAAGCGTGACGTCGGGCACATCACCGTCGACCGATACGTCGCAGCCTGGACCCCAGCAAGCGACAAAGAATTCGATCCACCGAACGCGGACCTTGCTTTGCTCGGCCCGGATGGCACGACCAATGCGGTCGTCGAGCTAGAGTCTGTTTCCGGTGACACGTCGGCATTGACGTTCGAGGTAAAGGTGCTCGAAGGAGACCTCGTAGAAGGCGAGCTCGGCCCTGTGGCGCTGTTCGTCGACACCTGCGATATCACTTACCCGCTGTGCAAACCCCTCTAACCGCAGATCTCTCAATTCGACGATGCTTTGCTAGGGCCAGCCCACGACGGGTAACGAATCGGGTAGAGCGACCCGCGATCGCCAGCGCAAGACGCGTGCCTTATTAACCGTCACGGCATCTTCGGTTGACGAGTCCGGGCCGCGATTCTGGAGCGGCGGCCTGCCACCATGGACGGGTTTAGTTGCCCGCGAAACTACTCGTTGGAACGCTACCTGTTCTTATGCGATCCAGACCTGCGCCATCAACCCCACTCAGATGCGGCCAACTTGTGACACCATGACCACGTCGTGTCCGTCGGGTGTTCGAGGTAGTTCGTTGCCGGGACGTAGACTGCTGAGACGACAACGTAATGTCCGTTGTGGATCCCCAAGCAGGTTCAATGCACTCGTTCGCGTCGGCGCTGCCGGCTAGGGATGGCCATCTGGTCGAAGGTTCTTGCAGGTAAGCTGGTGCGATGAAGCTTGAATGGTTTAATTCTCCACCGCGGCATGAAACGGCCGACACAATTGTGCGTGTTTTGACAGGTCCTTCGACGGACTTCTGGCGTGAAACGTTCTACGGATTTGTACACGACAACGGCCACTTTCTCGCGGCGCGGGCGGAGGGGGACTTCACCGCCGAGGTGACGGTGCGCGGCAGGTACGAGGCGCTTTACGACCAGGCGGGGTTGATGATGCGTCTTGATGAGCGGCGGTGGATCAAGGCGGGGATCGAGTACACAGATGGTGCGCAGCATTTCAGCACGGTGGTGACGCGGGATAAGTCGGACTGGTCGGTCATTCGCTTGGAGGGGAACCCGGCCTCGATCACTGTTCGGCTGACGCGGCACGCGGAGGCGGTTCGGGTTCAATATCGGCTGCCTGGACAAGCGTGGCAGATGGCGAGGCTTGCGTTCCTGCCTCCCGAGGATCCGGTGTTGGTGGGCCCGATGTGTTGCTCGCCGACGCGGGAGGGGTTCGAGGTGGAATTCGAGGGCTTCCGGGTCGGTGCGGCGATCGACCGAGAGTTGCACCACTAGGCGGGGACGCCGGAATCGAGCCAGCGCTCCCTGCTGTCGCCAATCTGTACGATGGCGCGATGTATCACCGCGTTTCGACGGCATCAAGGATGACCGCTTTTACATCTTCAACGACCACGAATTGGACGACCGCATCCGGTCGCGTACGGATCAAGTGCTTCATCGAGAGAACCCGCAGCCGATGCCATCGGTAGCCCGCCCATAGCTCTTGATGCGCAGCCGATGGGGATCCAGGGCATCCCGCGAGGAAGTTAAGCGCGAATAAAAGCAGCGCGCTGGCGAATCCGGGGTAGAAACCGTACCAGGGGGCAGCGGCGAGGCTTATTCGGACCGAAGCTCCTGCCTCGCAGGCGATCCGTCCCGGTTCATATCATCTTCGTATGTGCACCGGACACCATTCGTATCAAGCTGCTGGAGCGGATGTAACCGGCCTGTCGGCGCACACACTATGAGCCGATCGTGGCCGTCACGGTACATGCTCATGCCGCTGACGTAGGCGGCGCCGATGCAAAGGCCCGGCCTGTTGGCAGAGCGGCGTGCCCGCTCTTAAACTCGATACCGATGTAACCTGTGGTGACTACCAAAAGATTGCACATGGAGGTTCCACAAATGGCATCTCGTCTGCTTATCTTCATCGGAATCATCGCTGCGACCGTTATTATCGCTTCCGCGATCTGGACCTTGAGCTAAGTCCTGAGTGCAATCGGCGCGACCTGACTCCGTCGAAATCCACAAGCGCTGAGACGGCTCCAGGTCGCTCGGGGCAAAGCGCTCCACGCATCCAGTGCCCAGCCCCGTGTGTCACCCGTAACGCTATGAGGACATCGTTGGAGTTTTATTCATGAAACTGCTTCCCTTGTAAGGTTGACTCGCCAGCGACAAGATCACGACGCCATGACCAGCGAGCGCGTCTACCGTCTAGTTAATCGTCTCTTTGGGAAGGCCGCAGCGCCACTGGTCTGCGGCTACCGGGTTAGAGTCAAGACTCCTTCCCAAGATGCTCTCGCCTTTGACCCAGCCCAGGCTATCTATAACCCCCGGGCTGTCGCGTGCGACTAAGTATTACCTTACGACTCTGGCACATCGGCGTGCTGTTAGCAGTGGCCGTAGCCGTGGTCGGCGGAGTCATCGTAATGTCGGCACACGGCGACGCGGGCAGCGGCAGCAATCTGGCGCTTGCCATGAGTCCGACAGCAACCGCAACGGGGACGGCGAGCGCCTCGGTCCGCGCCGGTGCGACGCTTACCCAGACACCAACGCCCAGCACGACAGCTACCCTGACTCCGACAGCGAGCACAACGACTACCGAGACTCCAGTGGCGAGCGAGACCCCGGAGCCGACGCAGGCTTTGCCGACGCCGACGCCTGTGCCGAGCCCGGTACCGACGTTCACGCCCTCGCCGACGCCTGTGCCGACGGCAACACCGCCTCCGACGCCCACGCCCACGCCAACCGGGATCCAGGACGCAGCTAACCGCCTGTTCGTGGATCCGGTGCGGGGGAGCGACGACAACGACGGCAAGCGGGCGACGCCGTTCCTGACTTTTGACAGGGCATTGCAGGCGGCGCAGGCGCTGGGATCGGCCGAGATCTACATCGGCGGCGGGCAGTTGCTAGGCAAAGAATCCTACTACCTGGGAATCACCGGCGCGGATAGCCTCGAGGTCTACGGAGGATACGACCCTGAGACATGGCTGCGCGACCCGGCGCAAGTGACGGCTGTCTGGACCGATGGGCCGTACGCTCTGGCTTCAGACATTGGCCAGCTCGTGATTGACGGTCTGAGTATCCGGTCGAGCGCCGGTATCGACGGCACGGCCGGAGCCGACGGAAAAGACGGCAAAGAGGGCAGCGATGGCAAGGCGGGGAAAAACAGCAGCGTTTGCGTCTCAGACTCGCCTGGCGGCTCGGGCGGCAGTGGCGCCGGCAAAGGCGGAGCGGGTGGCAGCGGTACCGGCTTCTCAGGGGAGGCAGGGACAAGGGGGGCGGACGCCGGCTCGGCGAAAGGTGGCGCTGGCGGTGCAGGCGGTCCTCTAAACGGAGTCGGCCAGAATGGCGATGGCGGACAGGACGGGCAGAGCGGCGTGCCCGGCAACGGCGGTGACAACCTGGGCGGTAACGGCGGAGACGCGTCCGGGACAGTCGGGAACGGCGCAGGTGGTGGCGGCGGTGGCGGGGCGGGCGGCCTGCCGTTCCTCTGTGGCGCAAGTGGCGGTGGCGGTGGTGGTGGTGGTTACGCTGCCACCAACGGTGGGGGTGGCACGGGCGGCAGCCCCAGCGTCGCGATTCTTATATGGAAGGGAGACGTAACGATCGCTAATAACGTCATCGCGACCGGACCAGGCGGCGCAGGCGGCAAGGGCGGCAAGGGCGGCCGGGGTGTGTCCGGCGGTAAAGGCGGCGGGGGAGGCTGCTGCGATGATAACAATCACTCCACGGGCAGTGGCGGCTACGGAGGCTGGGGCGGCTACGGCGCAGGAGGCGGTGGTGGAGGTGGCGGCCCGTCGATAGGCATCGTGGCGGAATACGGTGCCAATGTAGTGCAATCAGGCAACACGTTCGACATCGGTCCCGGCGGCGAAGGCGGCCCTGGAGGCCCGGGGTGGAACACATCGCTGACTGGAGGGGACGGGGCGACCGGTCTCAGCGCTGAGTTCTATGCGGTGCCGAAAGACGCCACGGGGCAGCTTGCACCCTGACGCTGCCTGGTGATGGCTGGAGGGCGGGTCTGAGTTACGGTGGTGAGAGTCTGCATCGAATGCGTTCCTGAGAGGAGCGCCAGGCGACGCTCTAGCTGGAGGGCAGTTGTTGGGCTACGAATTGGATGCAGGTTCCTACCACTTACGCTTCATACCGAACGCGGGCTACGGAGCGTCTTGGGATGGCGGCTGCACCTCACATCTTGTGAAGGCGGGCGATCCGATGAGTGTGTGGGCCTATACCGAGATAGAGGCTTTTTCTCGAGATGGTTCGCCTCTGCCGATCGTCGCGACTTGAGACGGTCATCTCTACATTGGCGACGTGGCCCTGCATATGAATTGCCGGTGCCAGCCTGGAGTCTAACTCGTTCAAAAGACTCCTGGTGATTCCTGAACCGGCTCTTACCGACACGATCGCCAGGTAGTAACGGTGCTTAGTACGCCAATACCGACTAGGTTTCTTCATGGAAGCCACGCCGACCAGGGACGGGAACCCGGCTCGGACAACGAATGCACTCTCACGTTCGCTTGGCGCAGCCCGAGCCGGGCGTGGCGGGAATGTGATTACTTCTTGGCGTCCGAGGGTTGGATTCCAACCGGAGCCAACAGCTCGTCGAACAGCGCTCGGTAATGGATCATCGCCTGGCGCAATGCTTCGGTTGAAGCTGGACTTATGGCATTGCCTTCTGCGATTGAGTGTGCAGCCCGAAAGTTGCTCAGGACTTCAGGATGGTCGACCGAAATGTCTTCAGCCTGCTGTTGGAAGTTTGTAATTGGGTAGCCACGCGCGGACATAACCTGTTGCACCAGGCTGTCCGCCTCTTTAATGGCGCCGCCGGGATTATCGACGAAGCGTCCCTGAGTGTTCCTCCACTCATCACCAAAGCGTTGCGCCTGGGGTGGGTCGAGGTCTTTCAGGTGAAACTGCTCGACGCGCTTCTCGCGTTCGACAAGCTGCTTCTCGCCTTCACTCCGCGTTCCGGCCGTGTCTACGGTCCTGACGTATTCAGCGCCAAAGCGGTCCTTCAAGCCCTTACTGCGGTTTCGCCGCTGGATGAACCAGTACGCCAGGCCCACCACTAGGACTGCGATTACTATGACTAGCAAAACGATTGCCATGTTCTTCACTGCCTTTAGTTATCAAAACTCTGTTACGCCACACTGGCGTTCTTTGTTATGAGTTGCCGAATCAACGGCCTTCGACGAAAACTCGGTGTCCGACCCAGGTACGTTTCAGGCGTGCAGAATCCGCCGGCCGCCAAAGCCACCAAGTAGGCCGCCGTTGAGGACCGCCAAAATGAACCCGCCGACGACGGCGTACACGATGAAGGCGATCAGCGATGCAGGCTCCACAACGCCTCCGGTATCGCCCACAGCCTTGTTGGTCAAATGAAACAGGTCAACAAAAGGCTTCACCCAGAAGTCACTACGGCTCAAGATCCAGTGGACGATGTCGTTGCTCTTGTTGGCGTTAAGCAGCAAGAGAACAAATCGAGCGCCGGTCATGAACAGCAGGAAGGTTAAGAACAGCCCTGCCAGGGTCGAAAGAATACGCATTTTAAGGACTCCCTTCCGGCTGAGCTGACCATCTAGGGATAGTCAGGTCCCGGTGATCCTTGGTCTCAGCCTGTCACGGTCTTGACCGCGCCTTCGCGCGCGTTGTCCGAGATGATCAGCTTCTCCTCGCTGGCCGACACGACTTCCGAAGGCTCGATGTCGTGCTTTGAGCCGAAGAAGCCGGTCGTCGAGTGATAGGAGGCGACCGTACCGTCCTCGTTGATTGTCACCTTGTCGACCTTGCCGACAGATTCCCCGGACTCGGTCATGACTTCCATGCCGTCGCGGTAGCCGCCGGCAGCAGAGATCTTTTGGCCGCGGGCGCTGTTCTTGAAGAACTCGGTGCCGGTGAGGCTATCGACCGTGACCGCGTCCTTACCTATCGACCGGATGCCTCTAACGGGGACCAATAGAAGAGGCGCGTCCTTTTCGACAGGCGTCACGACAAGGCCAAACAGGGCGTTTGCTTCCGGATTGAACAGCACTTCCTGTACTCGGCCGATCTCGCTGGCTGCCGCGTTGGATACGACCGGCAGATTGAGCAGGTCTTTGAATTCCCAGGTGGCCATTATGTTGGTTCTCCTACGATTAGCGTGCGAATTTTTCCGTGCTGAATCTGGCTCTATGCGTTGGCGGGAGGCGTCGGACCGGCAGGAGGAACGGTTCCTCCAGGCGTGCCCGTCCCGGCTCGGTGGGACCCCCACGGGGCGTAGCCGGCAAGCGTCGCCACTGAGATGGCGAGACCTATGGCACCAACCACGATCAGGATTACGCCGACGGTTTGGATGTTGATGCCCGCCACGTTGTAGCTGACTGCGAAGGCCAGTACGGCGCCAACGGCTATAAGAATTAAGCTGGTTGCAGTTGTCATCTTGTTTTCCTTGGTGCTGGGTTGCCAGCGCTACGTTGGTTGCAGCCTGGTGGGCGGCATCCCAGGATGCTTGGGGAAACACTCATGAACCCCGCCTGCCTGTCAATTCATCCATCTCCTTCTGCCGCCAAAGCCACCCAGTGCCAGTACCACAAGGACAATGACGATCACGACGAGGAGGTTATTTGTTAGAACAAAGGCGCCACCGCCGAAGAGAATTAGCAGCAACAGCAGGAGCAACAGAATTCCCATTTGAGTTCCCTTTCTAAATTTGCTGAATGCCGTCCATAGTCCAAATCTATGCCTGACTACCGCGCCCCAGCAGAGCCTTTCAGACCAACTATCTGGAGTCCATTAGCCCTAACCCGCTCTGCCAGATGCGCGTCGAAAAGCAAGCGTGCTTCCGGACGGTCAGCTAGGTTCTTGCTCTCAGCGTGCTTCATACATGCAGCCTGTGAGCGAAAAGAGTGCGATACGCAAAGAGCAGCAGCATTGCCCCGAGCACTGCCAGCACGATCGTGCCCAGGTCGAAGTTATTGACGCCGTCGCTAATCCCGAGGGCGATAGCGATGAAGCCACCAACGAAAGCGCCGGCGATGCCGAGAAGCACAGTGAGAATAATCCCACCCGGATCGCGGCCCGGCATTAGTGCCTTGGCGATGAGGCCGGCAACGAGTCCGACGATGATCCACGCGACAATGCTCATCAGTTAGTTCCTTCTGCCTGCATGTATGCAAGCCCTGAGCAACCGGTCTTTTTCACTCCATGAACCTTCATCCATGCCATAAATAGAGGATGAAGCCGGTTGCATTCGTCATCTAATCTTCCGTTCAGTATTCTGGCCGGCCGGTGCGTACGGCCGCTGCTATTTGTACGTGCGGTCGGCGATTGGGACGCCCTGCGTGGCTTCGGAGCGATCATCGGCCAGCCGCTCTGCGATGATTCTTCGCGCCTCAGCTCGCTTACAACTGGGCACGATAAGTGAAGATGTGATGCCCGTAGTGCGATCGGTCAACGTGATCGAAAACGCCTGCTTCGTATCTGACCAGGCTGACGGATAGCCGGCCGGTGGGAACGCAGCAACCGCGGCTCCGTCGAGCGTGTAAGAGCACGTTATCGATGCAGCGCCGCCGGTTGCGCCACAGCCCACGCAGAGGAGGATGGCGCTGATTAGCCCAAGTGCCAGCAGCTTCACGATTGCCTTTGGAAATGGTGGGGGATGCTCCATGGGCCGTTTTGTTGGATGGCATCGAAGAAAAACCCGCCTGATATCAGGTCGCTTCGGAGAAGCATCTCCATGCAGAGCAGGATTGAACCGATGTCGCCGGCCTCTTCTACATGGGTCGATTCGTAAGGCTCGGCAACTACTTCCCTTAGCCTGGCGGCCCGGTCGACGGTGGACGTCCAAATCGACCTCAATGAAGCAGGCAAAACGGCGGTGTGGAAGTCCTGCAGAATCGGCCAGACATCACAGACGCGGTCAACGCAGTTCCTGCTGGTATCGAGAAGAAGCTCTCGAGCTTGGGCAAGGGGTTCCCGGCATTCAACGAGACTGCGTTTTTCGTCGCTAATTGTCATGTTTACCGTCCATTGAGACTGACGTTTTCGAGCGCCTGGCAACTGCGGCCTGGCTGCGGTTGCCGCGCACGAGTACCAGGTCGTCTGGACGCGGCTCATATCCGCACTGTAAGCAGCGCGGCTCCAGATCCTGACCGACGTAGAGGTCGCCGTGGCAATGGGGGCACGATTTGAAGGCAATCAACGGTTCGCCTGTCCCAGGCGACTTATCGTGAATTTGCCGGCTTCGTTGCGTCTTTGCGGGGTAGAGGCGGAACTAGGTCAGCTCGATGAGCCACCACAGTCAGAGTGGCGTTCAATCTGGATCTCGTCTGTACGTTGGGAGACATAAAGAGACAGAGCAAAGATACGCACAGACGTAGGGTGTTATGCGGCCTGCTGGGACCGCGATCAAAAGTCGGGTCCGAGTAGCTGCGCTCTCTTACTTGCTTTCGGCTGCGTGCAGGCCCGATGAGAGGCGGCGTTGTCCCGGCCGATCTGCCTCGCCGCCCGGCATGCTGTCGAACTGGCCTCGGACGATGCCATAGCACTCACAGGCCGCCGCCTCGAGGCCATCGCGGTCGAGGACCGTCATGCGTCCGCGATGGTACTCCACGAGACCGGCCTTCTGGAGGATACCTGCCGCAACCGAGACGCTGGGCCGTCTTACGCCGAGCATGCTTGCCAGGAAGTCCTGCGTGAGCGGGAACGCATCCGAATCAACCCGGTCATGGGTCATCAGGATCCAGCGTGCGCAGCGCTCCTCAACCGGGTGCAGCCTGTTGCAGGCGGCAGACTGCGACACAAGGATGAACATCGAGACCATGTAGGAGCCGAGCGCAATTCGCAGCCCGGGATTGCGCTCCACGAGCTCGAGGAAAGTTACCGTCTTCATGCGCAACGTATCACCGGGAACCTGGCACAGAAGCCGGGAGCTGGAAATCTTCAGACCGAGAAAGACGGAGAGATCGGCCATGCCCTCGTTGCCGACCGTTGCGATCTCCACCAGGTCGCCGTTCTCGAGCACGGTGAGCATGGAGAGCACACCGTGGTTCGGGAAATAGACATCGTCCAGCACTTGACCTGGCTCGTAGACAATCCTCCCGAGCGGAAAACGGATGAGCTCGAGGTGCGGCGCCATCTGCTCGTACACCGCCGGCTCCAGCGAGCGCAGAAGACGGTTCGGAACATTCTCGTTGGAGTAAAGGTCAGGCTGCTGTGTCATCGTCTAAGTGGAGCCCGGTGCTCCTCCGTCGTCTGTACTGCCACGAACATACGCGCTGCCTGGCGTCGCAAGTGGCCGTGATTGCCTGCTGCGCGCTCGATGCGTTGCGTTCATGACGCAAAGCTATATTAGCCAAATCGCTGCTCGAAATTCGCCCCCCTGTGAAATTAATGGCCAACGAATTAAGCCGGCCCTCGAGTTGCTCTCGAGGGCCGGGTTCGGGTTGAACGCCTGATTAAGATCGCTTCGTAGTTAGCGACTGGCCAAGCGCCAGCGTATTACGATGGCACCGCTGAGCGCGAGGGCCGCAACCAGGGCGATAAGGAGATACGGAGCGGTGTTATGCCTCTGCGGCAGGAGACCGGCGTCACCTGCAGACGGCGGTGCAAACCCGCCGGCTTGTGTCTCTATAGGTGCGGCGGGTGGCTGGCCAGCCTGTGTCGTAGTGGTGGCCACAGCAACGGGAGACGATGTCGCCGGAGTCGAGGTGACGTTGGAACCCTGGATGAGGACCACGGTTGGCGTCTCCTGGGCCTGCTGCACCGCGGTCGCCTGGGCCTGCTGGAACTCGTTGCTCGCAGCCACTTGTGTTGCCGTCGCTGCCGCAGCCTGCTGGGTTGAAGTCGCCTGGACGATTTGGGTCGCCGTCGCGGCCGCAGCCTGAGTCGAGGTCGCCTGGGCTACTCGTGTCGCCGTCGCGGCTGCAGCCTGGGTGGCCGTGGCTGCTTGCGGCAAGGGTGTGTTGGTAGCGGTCGACGTACTTGTCGGAGTCGCGGCCTGGGTAATGTTGTTCGTGATGCTGACGGTGCAGGTTACGAAGCTGCCGCCGCCATTCTCCGAACCGTTGCACTGGTCCACGCTAACGGCGAACAGCGAGCTCGTCGTGCCGGAGGCGCTGCAGGTCATCTTGCCGCCACCACCGGTACCGGAGCCGTTGCACTGCGTCACCTGAGGCGATCCCTGGGCAATCGACGCACAGCCCGACATGTCGGTGCCGCCGCCCGTGCCGGAGCCGTTGCACTGATTGACGTTCAGGGCCGTCGCAGGAATGGGCACGCCGACGCTGATGTTGTTGACGATAGTGACATTACAGATCGTGGTGCTGCCGCCGACGTTGTCGGAGCCATTGCATTGGTGAACAGCGTTGACGACGTCTGTAGACGCAATCGTGCTGCCGGTGCAGGGGTTTAGCGTACAGGTACGGCTAAACGTCGCCGTTGAGGTGTTACCGGCCGGCGTGATGTTGTTGACGATGTTTACGTTACAGGTGACGGTCAGCGGCGCTCCACGAGGACCGGCGCCTCTGTTGTTGCACTGACTGAATGAGATCGTCGTCGCCGATGCCGAATGCGGCTGCCCGACGAGCCCGACGAATACAAGGAAGGTCAGGCCCAGCAACAAGCCGACGCTGAGCACGGCCCCCTTGGGATGAAGTTTGCCTAATTTCACGGCGTCCCTCTTCTCACTTCGAAGGTCATCGCGGATGCCTCGTCCATGAGAAGCGCGACGCTTTGCGACTGTCGTTAACACTCGTCCCTGAGCAACGCAGTCTGAATTGGTGACAGAGTCACCCTTAGGCAGTATGTCCTCGCATGGGCGTCAGTCTGTACGCCGGGAAACATAAGGAGAGGCGGAGGACGCCAGAATCAATAGCAGACGGAGCCTCCCGTCTCTGATCTCGATTAGTAGCCTGGCGTCCAGCGTTCACTATGACCACGTCGTGTCGTCTGGGAGGCCAGCTTCCGCCTGTCGATGCTCTCCAATTGACAAAGGGCCGGTACGGCCCAGGTTCCGATGCGATTTACGCTTAGGCCGATCGCAATACCGAGTGCAGACCTCGGCCAATATTGCAAGGCGAGCATTAGTCGGTTGTAGAAGGAGCATGTCAGACTGCTTCGATGAGGCCTCGCCATGGTCATGCTCTTGCTAACTGATGGCACCAAAGTCGAAATAGAACATTGTAGAGATGTGGTGCATGTGCCAGGGCAACTTGTCTGCGTGGGCGACACCGGGGCGTCAGTTGCCACTTTTCTAACGGAAGATGTGTTGGGCTATTCTCTAAACAGCCACTTGGTGAAGAAGTTCAGAGGAATTCCCAAGCGCAAACTCAGGCGCAGGCACCCATTGCCCCCTGACGCCATGGACTGATCAAGCTTCGCAACACTCCACGTGTGTCTTTGAGAATCCGGCTGTCATTGCGCGCCTCCGGACTAGCTAGCACGCGTCAGAGACGACACGATCGAAGGATAGTGGTCGCTCTCGCCTGCACGGCTTAAGCCTCGCATCAGACCGAGGCCGTTATAGACGGAAGTCGCAAGCGTTTCCTATGGAGAGCCCAACCAGACTCGCCGGCTAAGGATTCTCTGCCGGTTCGGCAACCCTTCGAGGCAGGAGACTCATTTTGCTCAGGGCAGGCGTGGCGCGTGCCAAGGGGATTGGCGCCGCTAGTTACAAACCTCTCCCACCAAACGATGGTTCTTCGCACTCCAAACGCGAATATGGAGGCATGCCGGTTATCGCTAGATCACCAGGCCGCACGAGCTTGCAGCTTGCGCGCCTGGCGATCCTCGTAACCGCCGCTGCCTGGCTCGTGTACGCGGCGCAGCAACTCGACCGCCTCGCGACCACTCACTCGAGCGGCGGCGACGTCCTCGAAACCCTGGTCTACATCCTTCTCGTGACGCTGCTCGCCTCCTCGGCCTGCGCCTACCTGGTTGCCCGCATCGGCTATTTCAGCCGCATCGCCACGCACCGGCGCGTACCCCGCAGCGTGATCGACGAGTTCTTCGAGGATGAGCAGCCTTCGCTCACGGTGCTCGTTCCGTCCTATCGCGAGGACTCCCGGGTCGTCTACCAGACGCTGCTCACTGCCGCGCTGCAGGAGTACCCGGCTTTGCGCATCGTCCTGCTGATCGACGACCCGATGCCGGCCACGCAAGAGCAGTCGCGCGCCCTCGATCGCTCCCGGGAGCTGCCACAGGCCGTATCGGAACTGCTGCGGGCGCCCCACGACAACTTCGCAGCCGCGCTGGCGCAGTTCGAGGCGCAGGCCGAACCAGGTCCGGTGGCGGACCGAGAGATGCTGATGCTCCTGGCAGAGAGCTATGACGAAGCCGCCGTCTGGTTTCAGAATCAGGAGAAGAGCCTGCCTCGGATCGACCACACCGACGAGTTTATGGCCATCGAGGTGTTCGGGCGCCTCGAGTCCGACCTTCGGGCCACGGCCGAGGCGGTGCGCGAAGCAGCCTCCGAAGCGTCGTCGAGCGTCAGCCGCCGGCGCGTGCACCAGCTATACCAGCGCCTCGTGCGCCTGTTCGACGCCGAGCTGACCAGCTTTCAGCGCAAGCAATACGTGTCGCTGTCGCACGAGCCCAACAAGGCGATGAACCTCAATACCTACCTCAGTCTCATGGGCGGCAGCTACTGCGCCGTGGACTCGTCGGAAGGTCGTCTGCTTGTGGGCGCCGCCAAACAGACGCCGGACCTCGTGATCCCCGACTCCGACTACGTGCTCACGCTCGATGCCGATAGCATGCTGCTGCCGGAGTACTGCCTGCGCCTCGTCTACCTGATGGCGCAAGAAGAGAACTCTGACGTCGCCGTGGCGCAGACGCCTTACTCGGCGTACCGCGGTGCGGCGTCCAGGATCGAGCGCATCGCCGGCTCGACAACGGACTTGCAGCACATTGTGCACCAGGGCCTGACGCACTTCGACGCGACGTTCTGGGTCGGCGCCAACGCCGTGATCCGTAAAAGGGCCCTGGAGGAGCTCGAGGAGCGCAATCATGAGAACGGCTTCCTCGTGAAGCGCTACATCAAAGACCACACCGTGATCGAGGACACGGAATCGAGCATCGACCTGCGCTCGCGCGGCTGGCGCCTCTACAACTACCCCGAGCGCCTGAGCTACAGCGCGACGCCGCCCGACTTCGGCTCACTGGTGATCCAGCGGCGCCGCTGGTCCAACGGCGGCCTAGTGATCCTGCCGGGGCTGTTGATGCAGATCGGCGGCAACGCCCACGGCGCGCGGCGTCTCTCGCTCGCCGAGCTGTTCCTGCGCACCAACTACCTCGCTTCGATCTCGTGGGCAAGCGTCGGCCTGTTGTTGCTGTTGCTCTACCCGTTCAACAACCACTTGCTGAGCTGGTTCGCGATCTTCACGGCCGCGCCCTACTTCTTCGCCATGGCCTGCGACCTGCAGGCGTCCGGCTACCACTGGAGCGACGTGCTTCAGCTTTACGGCTTCAACCTGCTGCTGCTGCCAGTGAACCTGACCGGTACGGCGCAATCGATCATGCAGGGCATCAACGGTCAGAAGCCGGTGTTCGCCCGCACACCGAAGGTCCGCGACCGCACGGTCGCGCCGGTTTCGTACGTGATCGTCCCGTTGCTGCTGATCGCGTGGTGCGCCTACACGCTGCATCGCGACCTGCTCGACCACGCCTACCCGCACGCCGTGTTCGCGACGACGAACCTAATGCTCACCGCCTACGCCTGCATCGCTTTCGTGGGGCTGATGCACCTGCCCGGCGACATCCTGCGCAACATCAGGGAGTTCATGTACAAACCGGCGCGTCCTGCGTCGCCATCCGAGCCCGTGCATCACTGGGCGTCCGTGCTCTACGTAGGCAGCTCGCTGCCAGAAGAGACCGACTACAGCTCGACGGTGGCGATGGCGCTAGCGGCCGAGGACCAGTTCAAGAACGGCCTGACTTCACCACCGGACGCGATCCCGGAATACATCCAACTCGGAGTCCAGCATTGATCCGCCTCGAATCGATGCGTGGTCTCTTCTCGGAGCAATGCCTGTGAACAGCTCGCGCCGCATTTCATCCTTCCGCGTTCTCTTCGTCCTGGTCCTGACCGCGGGGCTGATTGGGGCGCTCTCCTACGGCGCCTGGCTCACGTTCGCCAACGCGACGCCGAAGCCGGCCAGCCTCTGGGTCACGCCCTACGTCGATACCACTCTCACGCCCGTGTACCACTTCGAGGAGCCGACAGAGCAGCTATCGCCTAACGTCGCTCTGGGCTTCATCGTTGCCGACTCTACGGACCAGTGCGCGCCGTCCTGGGGGGCGTTCTACAGCCTTGACGCCGGCGACCGCGCGCTCGACATTCAGCGCCGCATCGTGCGCCTGCGTGAGCGCGGCGGCGACGCGATCATCTCGTTCGGCGGTGCGATCAACAACGAGCTCGCCAGCAGCTGCACCGACCAGGCGAAGCTCGATGCCGCCTATCAGTCTGTCGTCGATCGCTACGCCCTCAAGGTCATCGACTTCGACATTGAGGGCGCCACGCTGGGCGACTCCGCCGCCAACGCCCGTCGCGTCGCGTCGATCAAGCAGCTGGAGGCCAACAACAAAGGCCTCGAGGTCTGGCTCACGATTCCGGTAGCGCCCGACGGTATGACCGCCGAGGGCGTGATGCTCGTGAATCAGCTCCTGTCGGGCGGGGTCGACCTCGCCGGGGTCAACGTCATGACCATGGACTTCGGCAGCTCGAAGGCCGCGACGATGTCGGAGCGCGACGCCATCGCCTCGGCGCTAAACAACACCTGGCGCCAGCTTGACGACGCGTACCGCCAGGCCGGGCAGCCGAAGACAGAGGTCGAGGTCTGGAACCACATCGGCGTCACGCCGATGATCGGGCAGAACGACATCGCCGGCGAGGTGTTCAGCCCCCTGGACGCGAGCTGGCTCGCCGGTTTCGCGCGCGAGAAGCACATCGGCCGCGTCTCGTTCTGGTCCGCCAACCGCGACGTCTCCTGCGGACCCAACGTCGACGACCAGCGCGCCTCGAACACCTGCAGCGGCGTCAGCCAGGAGCCCCTGCAGTTCTCCGAGACGCTGCTCGGTCCGGCTCCGGCGGTCGATGTTCAGCCGACGGTGGCGCCCGGCCTCGCTGCCGCGGGCTCGACTCCCGGAACCGAAAGCGTTCGCGCCGAGAATCTCAGCCATGATGACCCGCTGACCAGCCCTTACCCGGTCTGGCGCTCGGAAAAGACGTACCAGGCGGGTTCGAAGGTGGTCTGGCAGGGTCGCGTCTACGAGGCGAAGTGGTGGACGCAGGGCAACCAGCCGGACGCTCACGTCGACCACGTCTGGGACACGCCCTGGCGCTACCTCGGACCGGTCCTCGACAGCGACCGCGCTGCCATCGTGCCGGTCACCGCGCCGCCGGGAGTGCGGCCGTTGTGGCTGAGCGAGGCGATCTACGTCGCGGGCCAGGAGGTCGAGTACAACCAGCAGGCCTTCCGCGCAAAGTGGTGGACCCAGGGCGACCTGCCGCAGGCAGATCCAGATTCGCCATACGACGAACCGTGGCAGTACCTCGGCGACATCATCGCTAACGGTGCTACGCCTAGCCCTTTGCAGCAGGCAGCGCCTCCCTACGTCTCGCCGTCGGGTACTCCAGCAACTTCAGTTACGACGCCGGCCACTACGCCTACGCCTTCAAACCTGACAACGTCAGCCGCCACACCTGCCCCCTAGACAGCAGTTGGGCGAAGGACGAGAAATGCCGAGCCATTTAGCTCTACGACACGAAGAGGACATAGCGGCGGGTTCGCCCATGCGAGCTTCCATCCCTTATTCGCGCAGTCGGTCGGCGCGGATGCTAGTAAGAGTGACTTGGCGTACGTGGCAGGCAACCAATATTGTTGAAAGGGGCCACCTGCAGAGTCGCTATGTCAGACCATTGGCTAATTCGCATGCATCTCGCGGAACGCACGGGGTCCGGCCCGATTTGCCTGCTCGAAGGCATGAACACGGCCTGGTCCGGCTCGAATTGGCGCTTCACTCCCGCCGGCCTCGTTCTGCTGTTCGCCCTCGGTGCGGCAGCCGGAATCGCGTGCGGGATAATCGGGCGCTGGTTCGTCGTGCATGCCTAGGTTGCCGCAGCGGCGGATGAGATGAGTCGTTTTCTCGCGTTCCTCCGCCTGTTACCGTTCACCATCGTCTTGTTCGGCGCGTTCGTTGCCATCGGGATGCTGACCGGCGGCGTTCTAAAATCCGACTACCCTTCGATTCGGTCGTACGTCGCCTGGGATCTGGATGCGCTGAAGGCCGTGCACTATTGGCATCAGTTGCCGAACACGCTGGTTCCGGCAACAGCGGGCATCAAGTGGCACGAGCCGTTGCTTCTGGTGCTGTTCGTTGGCGTACTCGAGTACCGGGCCGGCAGCTTCGCGGCACTGACGACGTTCTTCGTCGCAGATTGGATATCCTCGCCGCTAACGGTGCTTAGCGTCTGGGCGTTATCAGCACTCGGCTCGTCCACTGCGACAAGTGTGCTTCACACGCCCAGCACCGGAGCCTCGGCAGCTTCGCTCGCTTGCGGAGCGGCGGCGGCATGCCTGATACCTGGTCGCTGGAGCGTCTTCGCAGGCGGCGTCATTTTGGGCATCGTCCTGCACTCATTTACGTACCAGGCGTTCGACACGTCACTTGCGCACATCTACGCCACCGCCCTGGGAGCGCTGGCAGGTCTATTGCTCTGGGGCCGGCGACCGGAGAAGCTGAGGCCCTTCCGCATGCCCCGATCCACTTCCGACTCCACCACGTCCCGCACCGCCCGATCTACGCCGTAGCCCTCGCCAGCTCGCACCGCCCGATGACAGCTCGCCGACCTTCGCCAGAGCCACCGCGATTCCGGTGAGCTCGGTCTCGCGGGTGTAGATCAGGAAGCGCGGTTCCCACTCGGTGGCGAACTTCTCCTTGAACTCCCGCAGGCCGCGGAAACGGAAGACCGTGCTGCCGTAGCGATAGAGCAGTTGCATGAAGGCCTGTACGGGCGCGATCGCTCGCTCCGTCTCGATGCCGCTGAGAGGCGCAAGGCCCATCGTCATCCGCTCGTAGCCCTGTCCGCGGAAGTGCATGATCAAGGAGACGTGGAGGAAGTCGCTCGCGTCCTTGGGTTCGCGTCCATGGCGTAGCAGGTCGAAGTTCGCGTCGTGCGAGCGGTAGGAGGGCAGAATGTTCGCGAAGCCGACGATTTCGCCCACTCGGTCGCGGGCGACCATGATTTCCTCGTTCGCCAGCACGGCAGCATCGAAGTAACCGACGACAAAGGTGCGCTCGCGGTGGCCACTCTTTTCGAGCCAGGCGTCCGAGAGACCTCTCAGCGCCTCCATCGTTTCTTCGTCGTGTGGAGGCTGGAGAATCTCGGCCTTGTAGCCTTCGCGCTCGAATCGATTCATTGTCGCGCGAATATGTTTCATAGACTGACCGGAAAGCGTGAAGCTTTGTACGTCGACGAAGCCTTCTTCCCCGATTTTCAGAGCTCGGAGGCCGCAAGCCCGGTAAATGGGTAGGTACTGTGCCCGAACCTGGTGGAAGGCGAAGGCGCGGACGTCGAGCTCACACTGCTTCTGAAACTGCCGAACCAGGCCTTCGAACTCAGCTGGATCGCCGACGGGGTCGCCCATGACGATTGCGGTGTTGCCGACGATCTTGAAGGCCAGGACCGAATTACCGGTGGCAGAGAAGAAGTATGACTTGTCGGGTTGCAGCGCAAAGTATGCCAGTGTCGAGTCTGCAAAGCGTCGCAACAGGTTGCCAACTTGCAGCCGTTCGAGGCGCGTGGTCCGTTTTCGGTAGACAACGGGCTGGAGCACCATCGAGACTCCGAGTGCAATTACGAACAGTGACGCGATTCGCACGGAGGTCAGGAACCAGCGGCCATGCCGGGTGATCGGCTCCGCGTTTGCGGTGGGTACGATGAATAGCAGCCTCAGCGCATCTTCGACGGAGTCGAGGAATCCAACGGGCTGGCGAAACGAGTGATCGAGGAAGTAGAGACCAATCGTAGCGTAGACGAGGACGAGGACGACGCCGGCGCCGGCCAGGATCAAGCCCTTTGCGGCGGATGGCGGATCGTTGCGGGCCGGGAACTGCGGTCTGGCGCCGACGAGCGCGCCTAGAAGGATCAGACTGCCGATCGCACCCCAGAGATCGACGTTGCGCAGAGGATGAGCCAGGACTGACCCGGCCGCGCAGGCCATGGCAATCAACCAGGCGGACCGCTTGCCATGCCAGAGCGCCCGGCTACTGATCACCAGCGTGAGGCCGATGAGAACGAGCACGAAACGGCTGCCGTTGATCGCGTCGACCGGCACGGCGCCTTCGATATCGATTCGCTGCTCGAAGAGGCGAGGGAAAGTAGACGAGATCAGGTCGTAGATACCGAGGGCGAAGGCGCCAAGCGTAATCAGGCGCCGCTCGAGACGATTACTCAGCAAGAGCCATCGCCTCCCGTGTTTGCCGCTTCAGGACCGCCAGGCTTACGACGCCGAGCAGCACAGGCAGCCAGAAGTCGAAGAGGCGGAACGTTACCGCGACAGCTATGGCGTTCGCTCGCGGTACGCCAAACGAGATCAGCAGTACGCTGAGCGACGCCTCGACCAGCCCGATGCCGGCCGGTGTGAACGCGATCATCGAGAACAGCAGAGAGAGCACGTAGCCGATGAGAGCGATCTCGAGATTGATGTGAGCATGCAGCGCCTGAGCGACAAGGAAGAGCAGCACGGCGCTAAGCAGCTCGACTCCCACGGCGTGCAGGAACGGCGGCAGGAAACTGAGCGGCCGTTTCTTCATGGCTCGGACTGCTTCGTAGACTTCGCCAGCTTCGCGCCGGATCGTCGCTTCGTTCACCAGTGCGCCACGCCGGAGGACGACTGCCGCCAGCCGATTAAGGGTACGTGCCAGGAAGAGCAGGAAACACTCGAACGCGTCGGCGCTACGCAGCGCAGCCAGTAGCAAGAGGCCGAGCACAAGGCCGACCGAGAGTGTAAGTCCGGCCGCGGTTCCTTCGGCGGCGGTAAGGGAACCGCGCAGAGCAATAGCAACAAGGGCGAACAGCAGGACCAGGTAGAAGACCGCGTACCCAAAGATGTAGGTCAGCAGGTAGGCTGCGCTGACTCGTCCTACCGGGTCTTTGTTGCGCTCCGCCTCTCGGATGTAGATGGCGAGGCCGCCCAACCCGCTGGTCTTCGAGACGAGGTTGATCAAGTAAGAAGCCGAGGTCAGCAGCACGAATCGAGGTGTGCGCGCCTTCAGGCCGGTCGCGTGGAACGATGTTACGAAGAACCGTGCGAGGTTCAGGACGAATAGCGCCTGCACCAGGACGGCCGCGACTACGTATTCGGGCCGGGCGTGCCTTAGCAGCGACACGATGGCACGCAACTCGCCGAGGTGCGTCGCTGTTCCGGCGATGAGCAGGAGCATAAGAAAGAGCCAAAGTAGACGCGTGGGGCGGGCAACGCGTGTGAGGCTACGCGACGATGAGCTGACGAACGCGTTAGACGGGGACGACATGTCTTCCTGCCTCGACACCGGCATTAACAGCGATTCGAGAGTCTGAATCGCCGAGGTTCGGGTGACGGCCTTAATCCAGTATGCCAACGACTCGACAAGAAATGCCATAGCTCACGGCAATCTACGAATCGAAGCTGGCTCTATTCGACCGGCGTCGGCTTGAAGAGAGGACGTGCTCCTCTCACCAGAATCGGGCCCAGGGCGATACCCAGGCCACAGGCGATGAGGTGGCCCCAGTCGCTGAATTGGCCAGACGTAACGACCGGCGGGATGATCATCGCTGCAATTAGGATCGCGAGGACGATGCGTTGCCATCCATGCAGCAGATAGACAAACACGGCCACGAGCGATGCCAGTCCATAGCTCACTCCCACATCCACGACGCGGCCGGGACGTTCGCTCGTGCTCAGTAGGGAAGTCGATAATGCAACGGCGACCAGAAGCGTCGCGCCAACGTGACCGGCGATGAGGCCTGCCAGCCAGCGTAGGAAGCCGATCGCGTTTTCAAGCGGCGCGACGATGACGAGGCAGATCAGGGCGAACTCGAGATAGTCGGTGAACGAGTCGACGAAGAAGGCGCTAGTCGTTAGAACCGTCAGAGGATCCGTGCGCAGGTTATGGAGGTTGGTGCTCGAAGACAGCAGCAGCGCTGTGTTGAGACGCTGAGACCCGTGGCTCAGAACAAGCCCCATAGCAGTGACAATCGCGAGCCAGGTTGTCGTTCCGCGCGCTGCCAGGAGCCCCCGCAGGACCGCGCCGACACGTTCAACCACATTGCCCCTGAGCCAAGCTGAGACGAACGAGTGCCCCAGGTGCATCGGAGGTTCTCTTGTTGCACCCGTGAGCGCGTCGTTGTCTTGGCGAGCCACACGTACTTCAGTCACGGTCCATGATCTAGTTAACCATTTCGATAGCAAGCCAAAACAATAACCTTCGGCGGGATGAGGCCTCACGCCGGCGCCAGAGGACGAAGCCGCAGCGTCGTATCCAGCAACATTCGTGGTGACGATGCCCGAACTTCCCGGGCGAAGTCAGGACACGATCAGGCCTTAGTGTCACTTCGAAATCGACGAGGCTATGCGATGCAGGGCGCAAACGTGGATGGGCGCCGCGGACGTTGAAGGTCGCCGACTCCGGTGCACCTTGTCAGGGGCGTATCCTTGACCCCGAGGTGTCTGTATGAAAGCTGCTGCGGGGATAGCAACCGGTGCTGGCTGGCGTGAAGCCCTCGATTCTGCCCTGGACGACGTATTAGGCGGACTGCAGGACTCTTCCGTGGACTTGGCGCTCTTGTTCGCGAGCTCGCATTACGCCGCGAGCTACTCCGAACTACTGGCTGCTGCGCAAAGCCGACTGCGCGCCGGCGTACTCATCGGCTGCTCGGGGCAGGGCGTGATCGGCAACGATCGGGAGGTCGAGACCGAGCCGGCGGTGTCGTTGGTCGCCTTCTCGCTCCCGGGCGCCGAGCTTGGCGTCTTCCACGTCAGCCAGGCCGACATCCAAGACGACGCCGCGACGAGTAGGTGGCTGAAGGAAGTCGGTGAGGCGGTGACGGATGTGAACGCCTGGATTATCCTCGCCGATCCGTTCTCCATCGATTCCGATCGCTTGCTTGCCGGCTTGTACCTGGCATATCCCCAAATACCGTTGATCGGCGGCCTCGCGTCAGGCGACGTCCGTCTTCAGAAGACGGACCTGTTCATAGAGGGCGATGTCGTAGAGCAAGGTGCCATCATGCTCGCCATTGGTGGACCCTATACGGTGCAGACAGTCGTGGCACAGGGTGCAGAACCGATTGGCGAGCCGTGGACGATTACGGCGTCAACCGAGAACCTGGTCGAGACCCTGGGCATGCGACCTGCGCTCGAGATACTTATCGAGACGCTGCGCTCGCTCCCCCCCGATTTGCAGGTGCGCGCTCAGAGGAACCTCCTGGTGGGGTTGGCGATGAATGAATACAAGGACGAGTTTCACCGCGGCGACTACCTGGTGCGCAACATTCTTGGCGTGAATCAGGAAGAAGGCTGGATTGCGGTCGGCGCGCGACCTCTCACAGGTCAGACACTTCAGTTCCACATGCGCGACCCGCAGGCTGCAGACTCTGACCTGATGGAGATGCTCACGCTTGCCAAACGCGAACAAGGCTCAGAGTCTTCGATTGGCGCGCTGCTGTGTGCCTGCAATGGCCGCGGGGTCGGGCTCTTTGGTACGCCAAACCATGATGCGCAGATGATTCGCGCGGTACTGCAGGGTCTCCCGCTTGCTGGCTTCTTCTGCAACGGCGAGATTGGACCGGTCGGCGGCAAGCCCTTCTTGCACGGTTACACCGCGAGCCTGGCGGTAATTCGTTCGACAGGTGCCTAACACCATCGTTAGCAACACGATGACTGCCTAGTGTCACAGCCCAGACTCAGGGTCGGCTGATACTCGGTTGAACAGCATCGTCAGCTGAGTCTACTTACTGTTTAGCGATCAAGAGGTCGCCGAAGCTCACCTAAGGGTGGCCGAAACCGAGGCTGTAATACCGTGCGAGTCCGTAACTGTAAAAGTGTAGGCGCCAAGGGACCATGCCGGCATTGACACAGTCCAGTTAAATTCGCCCAGGTAACTGGTCTTCGGTCCAGGCTCTGGTCCGTACTGCAGACCTCCAGGGGTCGACCAACTCACCTGGGTTGTGTCGAATGACGTGTACCAGCTGCCGACGAGGTGAAATTCGGCTTCAGCGCCGTTCCCCAGACTCGGGGTTGCCGAGAGCGACGCGGGGATGCCTAACGCCCCTCTTGGGGCAAGGGTGGCGGTGACAGTAGGCGTTGCGTTGGCTGGAGTTGGGACAATCGTAGCCGCTGCTGTGGGCGCCTCTCCACCGCCGCGGACCGCATCTGCTGGCGACTGCGTCGGTGGCGAGAGCGCATCCGCCTCTGCCTCTGAAACATCACTGGCTGAGCCCGAGAAGCTGAGCGGCGGTTCCGCCCAAGATCGCGACTCGCTCTGCATCGGACAGCTCTGGCGTGTTGAGAACGTGGTCGACGGCGGTTGAAGTCCAGGGGAAGGGATAATCGGTGCCGAGCACAATCTGGCTCGAGCCAGTCTCGGCAACCAGGTGCCTGAGGGCTTCGGGTGTGAAGACCAGCGAATCAAAGTACAGCTGCTTGAGGTACTCGGTCGGCTTCTTCTGGATCGGCGTGCAGCGATCGGGAAACGTGACGCAGCCTGCGTCAGAGCGCGCCGCGTAGGACGGCAAATAACCGCCGCCGTGGGCCGCGAGAATCTTCAGCCCAGGGAACCTATCGAGGGTGCCCTCGAAGATGAGGTGAGAGAGGGCGATTGTAGTCTCGAGAGGATTGCCGATCACGTTTTCGAGCACCCCGTTGCCCTTGAGCCTGCTCGACAGCTCGGCCGTGCCCTGAGGATGGATGAAAATCAGCGCTCCCAGTTCCTCTGCCTTGGCCCAGAACGGGTGAAACCTCGGATCGGCAAGCTCCTCGCCGCTCACGCTGCCGCCGAGGAGAGCTCCGCGCAGGCCCTGTCGCTTGATGCCGGCTTCGAGCTGCTCGGCCGCCAGTTCGGGATGCTGCAGCGCCACCGACGCCAATCCCACAAACCGGTCTGGCTGGCTGGCGCAGAACTCAGCAAGACTCTCGTTCTGGACCCGGATCACCTCGCTGGCCAGTTCGGGTTCGGCGCCGTACCAGAACGGGTTGATGCTCAACGCCTCGACGTCGATGCCTTGTGTGTTCATGGCGCTGAGTCGCTGCTCAATGTTCTCCAGGAGCAGAGCCGGCATGCGGCTCGGGACTCCCATGAGAGCGTTAGCTGCGGGCACCGAGCAGTGCGCATGCATGTCGACAACTCGAACGCGCCGGCCATTGACTACGACCTCCCGGCGTGGTGCGAGCGAAGCGGAAGTGCCGGCCCGAGATTGTTCACTACCAGCTACGGTCATCTTCGTCCTCCGAGGCGATCTGAGTGGCTGGCGCCTATTCTATCCTTGTCTTGGCCGTTGCTGGACAAGCAGAAACTCTCATTGCCGCAAGTCAGACCGGTTCTGACGGCAACCTCGTCCTACTGACGAACACGCCGGGCAGCTTCGACTCCTGTCTCAAAGCCTCCGGGACATAGCGGCGTCACATCGCGTCGGGCGATTCCGAAGGCGCCTGCCGTCTATGAGCTGTTGCCAAACCGGCTGCGTGACGTGCGTCACATTCGGTGGAAGGGCAGATATGTAATTATTGAGAATGACAGAAGCTAGGAGTGTGAACGTTGAGCTTCATAGAGAAACTATTTCGTCGTGACGGCGAGGCACCGCAGAGCGAATCTCAAATGGCCGAGCAACGCTCGGCCAGCTCTCCGGCGGTCACCGTCTACACGACCAGTTGGTGCGGGAGTTGCTCCATGGCAAAACGCTACTTGCAGCAGAAAGGCATCTCCTACGAGGAGGTGAATATCGAGAGCGTGCCCGGCGCGGCGGAGAAGGTCATGGCGCTGGCTCGCGGCTACAAAACGGTGCCTACACTGATCATCGGTGATTCTGTAGTCGTCGACTGGGACCAGCGCGCAGTTGCATCGGCGCTCGCACGTGAGGGCCTGCTCTAGGCTCTGTCACCGGCTGATCGCGGTTACGGAACCGTTTGGCAGCGCATATATGCACCCCACGGCTATTTCAATAAGAAGCCCACTGGCTACGCCGCGCCGTTTGCCGGGGCTCGAGCGTCAGGGCTGGGCGCGTTTAGACGCAAAGCTTGGGCTGACGATACCAGCGCTTTTGGTGCGTAACCGGCGCCGGCCGACCTTCTGAGCCGATAGTGATCGTTTGACAGCGGGCGCACTGAGTCTGAACATGGCTGCGCCGGCCCAGAACGGGACGGCAGGAGCGCTACGCATGCCAGAAACGTCGATGGCAGCGGTGCTGACGGCACCAGGGCAGTTCGAGCTGCGGCAATTCGACCTGCCAGAGGTCGGCGATGACGGCGCGCTGCTCAAGATCGAGGCGTGTGGCATTTGCGGGAGCGACATCTCCGGTTCCAAGCGGCTGCCAGAGGGCCCGAAGATCCTGGGTCACGAGAACGTCGGCATCATCGCCCGCATCGGCAGAGGGGCGGCAGCTCGCTGGCACCTGGCCGAAGGTGACCGTGTAGCCCTCGAGGAGTATTTGCCCTGCGGCGCCTGCAAGTGGTGCCGTTCGGCCGACTACCGATTCTGCGACCAGACTGACCGCAACGGTTCGCTGCGCTACGGCACGACGCCGATAAGTACGTCGCCTTCCCTGTGGGGCGGCTACAGCGAGTACATGTACGTCCACCCAGGCTCGGTCATCCATCGCATGCCGTCGCATATCCCGGCGCCGCACGCGGCCATGTTCTTGCCGCTCTCCAACGGCATCGAGTGGACCTGCGAATACGGCGACGTGCGCATGGGCGACGCGGTCCTGGTTCAAGGCCCCGGCCAGCAGGGTCTGGCCTGCGCCTTCGCTGCCAGGCAGGCGGGCGCGGGTTGTGTGATCGTCAGCGGCCTCAGCCGCGACGCCAGGCGCCTCGATCTCGCACTGACCATGGGTGCAGACCACGTCCTGGATGTCGAGCACGAAGACCTGGTCGCGAAGGTCATGGACTGGACGGGCGGCGAAGGCGTGAACGTCGTCGTCAACGTCACCGGTGGCGGCAAGGGCACGGTCGCTGAGGCAATCGCGGTGGCCGCGAAGCGTTGCAACGTTGTGCTGGCCGCTGCCGGCAGCGAGACTGTCGACGTCGCCAGCTTCGGGAGGCGCAAGCTCACGCTGAAGCAGGCTAACGGCCACTCCTACGATTCCGTCGAGCGGGCCATCGACTTCCTTGCCGCCGGCATGCTGCCCATGGACCAGATCGCCACGCATACATTCGGTCTGTCTGACGCCAGGCGTGCGATCGACACTGTCGCCGGGATCGAGGACGAAGGCATTCACGTGAGCATCGTGCCCGGCATCTGAGCCGGGAAGGTCAAGAAGGAACATCACGAGGCAACGACCATGCTGACTAAAGAAGACAACGAGGCCCTCACTCGCGTCAGTCGCGGAACTCCTATGGGCGAAATGATGCGCCGCTACTGGATCCCAGCTCTCCTGTCATGGGAGCTACCCGAACCAGACTGCCCGCCGGTCGAAGTGCGGCTTCTGGGCGAGGACCTTGTGGCGTTTCGTCAGACGGACGGTCACGTTGGCCTGGTCGATTGGCGCTGCCCGCATCGGTCCGCGAACCTCTTCTGGGGCCGCAACGAAGAGCAAGGCATTCGCTGCGTCTACCACGGCTGGAAGTTCGACATCGAGGGGCGCTGCGTCGACATGCCGTCAGAGCCTGAGGAGACGAACTTCAGGCAGAAGGTTTCGATTACCGCCTATCCGACGTTCGAAGCCGGTGGCGTCGTCTGGGCTTATATGGGACCGCAAGGCAAGCAACCGCCGCCGCCCCTGTTCGAGTGGACGCGGGTGCCGGAGACTCATCGCGGCCTCTCCAAGGTCCTGCAGGATTCGAACTGGCTGCAGGCGCTCGAGGGCGGAATCGATACGGTGCACAGCAACTTCCTGCACTACGGCAGGGTGCCGTCAGCCGATGCAACGATGGCGATCGGCTCCACGCGGCAGCGAGCCATCGGCTTCTCAAAGGCTGCCATCGTCGAGGTCGTGCCGACCGACTACGGCTTCACGTATGCAGGGCTGCGCGCTTTGCCGGATGGCGGCCACTTCGTACGCGGCTATCACTGGGTCATGCCCTGGGTTCAGCTCAGGGGTTACACGCTGGACACGCCGAAGCCAACCGTCAGCGGGCACTTCTGGGTTCCCGTGGATGACGAGGCAACCATGGTCTACAACTTCACCTATACCTACGGCGACGCACCCCTGACCGAAAACGAGCGCCTCCTGGTAGGGACAGGTAATCAGCTCGGTGTCGACATCGACGTCGAAGACGGGTTCCGCTCCATTCGCAACCGGCGAAACCGCTACATGATCGACCGGCAAGTCCAGAAGACGAGGACGTTTACCGGCATTCAGGGAACGAATACGCAGGACAGAGCCGTCCAGGAGAGCATGGGCCGTGTTGTCGACCGCACGTACGAGCGGCTCGGAACCACCGATCGCGCGATTATCATGGCACGCCGTCTGCTGCTGCAGGCGCTCAACCGCTTCGAGGCCGGCGGCGACCCACCCGGGCTCGAAGGCTACTACAAGCTGCGCGCCATCGAGCACGTGGTTGGCCCTGAGGAGAACTGGCTCGACGCAATGAGCCCAGGCTTGTTCCAGACTCCGGAAGCTTTGCCGGCGATTGTCGAGCCGTAGGCGGGCGCCATCCGAAGCACGCGGGAGATGACGGTGCGCGACTCCGACGGTCGCATCTGGACCCTCCAGGCTCCCGTCAACAGCTAACCGAGGGAAGGCGAGACCATGGCAGACGATCGAAGCGTTGAGCCGGACAGCACCGCGGTGCGCGTTGCCCTATGGCGCGCCATGCACATGCTGGTCGATGCGCCGCCACACGTGCTCGAGGACGAGATCGGCCTGAAACTGGCCGCCCCGGATCCCGGATGGCGCGAACGTCCCGATATGGACCCGAACATGACGCGCGGCTTTCGCGCCGCCATAGTGTCGCGAGCGCGCTTCATCGAAGATCTGGTCGTGGAGCAGGCCGGACGCGGCGTGTCCCAGTACGTGCTGCTCGGCGCCGGGCTCGACACGTTCGCGCAGCGCCGGCCCGAGGTCGCGTCACGCCTGCGCGTCTTCGAGGTCGATCAGCCGGGCACGATGGCCTGGAAGCGCCAACGCCTGATCGATCTGGGCTACGGCATCCCGGAGTACCTGCACCTGGTGCCGGTCGACTTCGAGACGAGCGGCGACTGGTGGGAGCGGTTGGCCGCCGCGGGCTTCGACTCTGCGCTGCCGGCGGTCGTCACCTCCACCGGCGTCACGATGTATATCACCAGAGATGCGACGGCCGCGACGCTACTACGGCTCGCCTCGCTGGCCCCCGGATCGACCGTCGCGATGACGTTCCTGCTGACGCCCGACCTGCTGGACGAGGCCGATCGCCCCGGGCTCAAGACGAGCGAGCAGGGTGCGCGATCGTCCGGCACGCCGTTCATCAGCTTCTACACACCGCCCGAGATGCTGCAGATGGGCCGCGACGCCGGCTTCAAAGACGTGCGCCACGTATCGGGAACGTCGATCGGCGAGCGCTACTTTGCCGGCCGTAGCGACGGCCTGCGCCCCTCGAGCGGCGAGGACTGGCTTATCGCCACGACCTAGTCGATCAGGTGCGGCGCGCGACGAAAAAGATGCGTCTGAACGGATAGACGGTGCCGTGGCTGGTCGGCGGGTAGGCATCCCGCAGCTTCCCGGCGTACTGAGCCGTGAACTGCTCACGTTCGGACGTGTCGAGCAGCGTCAGGATTGGCTGCAGCGACGTGCCCTTCACCCACTCGAGCACGGGGTTCTCGCCCTGCAGCACGAAGTAGTAGGTGGTCTCCCAGGCGTCGATCTCGCAGCCAAGCTCCAGCATCTGCTCGACGTAGCTCGCGAGCGGCTCGACGCGGAAGCGGTGCCATGCCTCGAGCCTGGTCGCCCATGGTCCGGTGCGCACCGTCTCCTCCAGCAGCTCGTGCGAGCGCTGCACGTGGCTGAACGGCATCTGCACTGCCAGCACGCCGCCGGGATTCAGCAGCTCGACGAGGCGCGGGAAAATCGTCGTGTGGTCGTCGACCCACTGCAGGGCGGCGTTGGCGAAGATAAGGTCGGCCGGCTCGGCGTAGTCGACGATGTCGCCGTTGAGGAACTCGAGGCGGCCGGGCATCTGGTGCTGCCACGCCTTTTCGAGCATCTGGGCCGAGTTGTCGAGGCCCAGCACGCTCGCCTGTGGCCACCGTTCGGCCAGCGAGACGGTAAGCTCACCGCTGCCGCAGCCGAGGTCGACGATGCGCCGGAAGTCACCCTGAGGCACGCGCTCGAGCAGGTTGAAGAAGGGCCGGGAGCGTTGGTCCGAAAAGCGTGCGTACTGGACGGGATCGCGCATCGAGCCGTCACCTCCTGTGCCGAGAGGCTAGCATCCGCCGTCATCGACACACCAGCAACGCCCTGACAGATCGCCAGGCTGACGAAACCATGAATGAGCGGTTCAGCAGCAAAAGCGGCCGGCCTTGCGCCGCCATAGGGCAAGGCCGGCCCGCTCAAGGAGTGAAGAGCCTTGGAGGCGGCTCTCCAGCCCAAGGCTACCATAAACAGGAAACATTGTTCCTGTATTAGGGGCCGAAGGTGAGAGCTCCGCGTCTTACTCTGGAACCAGTATGGATGCTGACGCTGGCCGGCTGGAGGCGTCTCAGGGAAGACGGCGGCGCCGGCGCTTCATTTTGCGCCTGAAGTAGACGCGCCCGTCTGATTCCCAGACCTCGAGGCTGACGCCGAGGCGTCTGGCGGCCTGGCTCAGCCTGACTCTTACGGAACGCACCCGATCGCCGGGCGACAACCTGAGCTCCCCGACACTGCCTTCCGCGTCACGAATCAGCTGCTCAAACTCGGCGCGAGTTCGGTGCTCGATTTGTCTTCGATTAGCGGAATGGCTACTTCATCCGACCGTCAAACGTTCAGCGTGGGCACGTTGCATCCTGCATTCGGAATCTGAGTCCAGTCATTGGAGCGTCTTACTCGGAGCCGGAGTTCGACGGTAGCAAGTGTGGTTCAACCGTAGGATAAGCTGTCTAGCCGTCTGCAAGACGCCGCGCAATTCGCTGCAATATGTGAAGACGATCCTCGCCGCAATGACGCCGTTCTCAGGACGCTCGGTCTCGGTCTCGTGCGGGCTTGCGCCTTTGTCTTGATCACGAAGACCCTTCGTCGGGTGACCTCACATCTTGCCCGGCGCCTTTGCAAAGGGCCGATCGTCCTCAGATGGTGTGCCGCATGGTGGAGCCGGACGCTGCTGCCTGGCTCTAGGGTTGGTGAACTGCGGGAGAGACACTGAGGTTCGTAATGGACCCAAAGCTCTCGATCTCGATCTTCTCTCGTCACAGTGATCTGCTGCGGCTTCTGTCGGCGCTCCTATCGCGCCAGTCGGGCATCGAGGTTGTTTCGGCTTCTACCGATCCACTTGAGTTCACCGAACAGGTGAAGCTACGCAAGCCTGCCGTGGCGCTGCTCGATGACTTCATGGTGCCGGACCTCGTGTACCTGTGCCGCGAGGTGGCCGCCGCGTTCGATAAGACGGCCCTCGTGATCCTGCGGTCGCCTCTGGGCGTGGCGACAGAGGTCATACCCGCGGACTTGAGGCATCTCGAGCTGCAGAAGCCGCTGCGCGTACCGGCCCTGATTCAGCGACTCGCCGAGTTCGTCAACAGCACCAGACTGCCGGATTCTTCAGCGGTAGAGTGCTAGCTCGTGGCGACGTACATCCTGCTCCTGACCCTGACTCCCGAAGGGCAGGAGGCTGCCCTCAACGATCCTGAGTACCTGAGGCGGGTCGAGGACGCGATCCGGGTACCGGGCGTGCAGGCGCTGGGTCTGTACGCAGTCCTCGGTGAGTATGATTTCGTGACGATTGTCGAGGCCGAGAACAACGAGCGCGTGGGTCGCTTCTCGATCGAGCTCGGTGTGCGCGCGAAGGTGCATGTGACGTCCCTGCCCGCGCTCACGATATCGCGGCTGCAAAACGAGTCGAACGTCGAGAGCATGGCGGCGAGCGTAGAAACGCCCGCGGCGGCCGGGACGTAATGACCGGCGCTGAGGCGTTAAACGACTAAAGGCGCTTGCTGCCTGCCGGTTCGCCGGGTACCGTTGATCTATGGCGTTACCGCGCTGGCTCGCGATCCTGTGTCTGTTGGCGCTCGTCGCCCTGACGGTGCGCCCGATCGCCGCCAAAGCGTTCGACGTACGACCGGACCCCGCCAAGATGACGATCGTTGGTTTGCCAGACGGTGGCCATTACTGCGTCGTCAGCTCCGCTTGCGCCGCCATGAGCCCGGCGAGCACCGGCATCGACTTCCCTCACGACAGCCTGTTGCTGGTTGTCGCGGGCATCTTCTTTTCACTCTTCCTCGTTACCACCCGTCTGACTCCCGGCATCACGCTGCCGCTGGCAAGTCCGCCTCCCAGACTTACCGCCGGCTGAGCGCCCCTTCGCGCGAAAATGAGCGGTGACGTTCGGCGTGCATGATGCGCGAAGAACGCAGCGCTCCCGGCGCTGCTTCGACGTTGCGAGGGGCTGACGTAGGCTAGACCTGCAAGCTGCATGACTGGGTCGCAAGGCCCGGAGGATTTAGATGAGTACACGTCCACGTAAATCCAATCGAAGAGCTGCCCGAAACGTTCCGCCGGCGCAAAGGCGCCAGGCGCCACGACGCACCTTCATCGATCGCTACAAGAGCGCGATCATTCTCGGCGCTCTTGGTCTCGGGGTCGTTGCGATCATCGCGGCTGCTCTGCTTCTCACCAACGGCGGCACCAGCGTCGGCAGCGGCCCCTCTGCCGTGGTCGCCGACCCGGCACTGGTCCAGACGGTGACCAGCGTGCCGCCGGCAGCCCTCGATACGGTGGGCGCTGGGAGTGGCGTCAAGCCGCTCAGCAAGGCAACATCGTCCGCGCCCCTGACCAAGGACGGCAAGCCCGAGGTCCTGTATATCGGCGCGGAGTACTGCCCCTACTGCGCCGCCGAGCGCTGGGCGATGATCGTGGCGCTGAGCCGATTCGGTACGTTCACCGGCCTCAAGACCACTACGTCGTCGCCCTCGGACGTGTTTGCCAGCACCCCCACGTTCAGCTTCGACGGCTCGACCTACCAGAGCGACTACCTGGCGTTCGTGCCGGTGGAGGCGTTCTCGAACAAGCGCAACGGCAGCTCATACGCCAGGCTGCAGGACCTGACTGCCGAGCAGGACTCTCTGCTCAACTCGGCGGGTGGCGGCTTCCCGTTCCTGGACATCGGTGGCAACTACGTGGTTACGGGCGCTTCTTACAACCCCGGCATTCTCTCCGGCATGAACTGGAACTCGATTGCCGCGGCGCTCACGAAGACCGACTCGCAGCAATCGAAGTCCATTCTCGGCACCGCTAATATGCTGACGGCGGCGATTTGCAAGATAACGAACGGTAACCCTGCCGACGTGTGTAACTCGAGCGGCGTGCAGGCTGCGGCCGCCACTATCAATTGATGAGCTCGAATCAGATCGCGCAGATCGGGGCCATCGCCCTCGCGATCGCCGGGCTTGCCGTGGCAGGCTACCTGACCAGCGTGCACTACGCTTCGGTGCCGCTCGAGTGCAGCTCGAGCGGCGTCGTGAACTGCGAGCAAGTGCTGCACAGCCATTACGCCGAAGTGCTGGGCATACCGTGGAGCGTCGGAGGCATCGCCTGGTTCGGGGTCAGCGGTTTGCTGGCGTTCGTCGGGCTGCGCCGGGTGCCGGAGCCTGAGATGCTACAGCCGGCGCAGGTCCTGTGGTCGCTGTTCGGGCTCGGCGTGGTGTTCTACCTGATCGGCGTCGAACTCCTGGGCGTGAAGCACATCTGCATCTGGTGCAGCTCCATGCACGTGCTGATCCTGATTACGCTGATCGTCGTCCTGTTCCGCCATCCCGACCTGGGGCTCGAAGGCGAAGAGGCTGAGGCCCAGGGCTCGAAAGCCGGGATGTCGTGACGGAACTAAGCTTGCCCCTCGCGGCGATTCGCATCGGGCTGGACCCGGTAGCGTTCAGGCTCGGACCGGTGGTCATCCACTGGTACGGGATCATGTACGCCGTCGCAATCTACATCGGCGTCGAGGTGGCGAAGCGCTACGTCACAGCGCTCCAGGCCAACGAGCAGGCTCTATGGGACTTCTTGCCGTGGGGAATCGGCGCCGGCCTGATCGGCGGGCGGCTCTACTACGTCGTGCAAAATCGGCAGTCGTACTACCTGTCGCACCCACAGCACATCCTCGCCTTCTGGGAGGGAGGCATGGCGTTCTTCGGGGCGATCGGCGCCGTGCTGCTCGCGGCAATCGTGTTCTCACGCCTGAGCCGAGTGGCGCTGTTGCCGATGCTCGACGTTGCGGCGGTATTCGCGGCGGTCGGCCAGCCGATCGGCCGCATCGGCAACATCATCAACGGCGACATCCTCGGCTCCAGAACGAGCCTGCCCTGGGGCACGATTTACACGAACCCGCACTCGTTCGCGCCCCAGCTCGGCGTCGCGTATCAGCCGGCCGCCGCCTACGAGATCCTCGCCAACGTTCTGCTGCTCGGCGTGCTGTGGTTCGTCCTGCATCGTTGGCGCCCGCCCGGACTCGCCGCGGCGCTGTACGTCCTCGGCTACAGCGTCACGCAGTTCGTCGTGTTCTTCTGGCGCGCCAACAGCATTGCCGCGCTGGGCCTCAAGCAGGCGCAGCTCACGGCGATCGTCACGCTGATAGCGAGCCTGGTGTTCCTGGCCGCAATCGTTGTGAACCACCGCAGACAGCAGTCCGCGAGCCCTCACCTCGAGCCTCGCGAAGCATGACCCCGACAAGGATGTGCTTTGTGCAGAGATATTCATAACAGAGGGTGAATACCGGAAGGCGACTGCGTCTATAATTGCGGGGATCGCGCGCAACGAGGACGAAGGAGAGATTCTATGCGTCGCTTACTGGTGGTCCTGGGGGCACTCCTGGCCGCCACTATTCTTCTGCCTGCAGCCAGCACGGCCGCTGCTCCCAGCTATTCCTGCACGTTCGAGCCGTTGGACTCAACGGCTGACGTTCATGCCACGGTCATCGGCACCCAGGTCTTCGTCGATGCCGTGTGGGTACAGAAGGCGTTCTGTCCAAATCAGCCGTTCAGCGGCCCGCAACTGGTTCGCTTCCACGAGATGTCTGTCCTCAAGCGCAGCGGCGCGGGCCAGGTTAGCGGTACCACGTTCATCGTCGTGACTCCGCCGCGTCTGGCGCCGTACTACTTCAGCGGCGTCGTCACGGGAACCTTCAAAGTGATGAGCGGCGGTTACATCGCCATCAACTGGGCGACGCTTTCGAGCACGAACTCTGGATTGAAGATGGTGGACCCGCACCAGTACATACTGCTCGGCCCGCAAGGTAACCTGATCGACTCTTCGGTCGACGGTTGGGTAACTACGATAACGAACTAGCGACGGAAGATGCGCCCAATCGGGCCACAACCCGTGATCGCTGGCTGACCAGTCGGAGGAGAGATTCGATGCGTCGCATTCTGGCTGTCCTTGGCGCCGTGTTAGTCGCGACCATGCTCCTGCCGGCGTCTCACACGCTGGCCGCTGCGAAGTTCTCCTGCAACTTCAAGCCCGACGACGCGACGGATCACGTTTCGGTCACCTTCGACAGCGGCAAGATCACAATCGATGCCGTGTGGATGGCGCAGGCGAACTGCCCGAAGTACTCGCTGGTCGACGGTCAGACGGTGCGCTTCCACGAGACGACGGTGCTGGTAAAGACCGGCCTCGGTAAGGTCGCCGGGGCGACACGCATCGTCGTCGACATGCCGTCGAGCCTGCCGGTCGTATTCAACGGGCTGGCTTACGGCTCGTTTGACGTCAACGGTAGCCTGATAACCCAGTACACCTATGCGACGGCTTCACATAGCTCCAGCGGCCTCAACATGATCGATCCGCAGCAGGTGGTCGTGGTCGGTCCTCTGGGTCAGGTGCTCAGCGTCAACCTGGGCGGGCTGCCTACGGTCATCGTTTCGTAAGCTCTTTGCGATCAGATCCAAGTGGCCGGTCATAGCAGATGACCGGCCACTTGTCTTTCGCGGATCGTCAAGCCAGGTAACTCGACATAAGGTCGAAGCTCAGACGCCGCCGACCAGCTTGCCGATTCCGAAGGTCACCAGCATCGCCAGCGCGCCACCGAGCACGACGCGACCGGTTGCTTTGCCGACCGGTGCGCCGCCGGCCCTGGCGCTGATCACGCCCGTCGCCGCCAACGCGAGCAAGACGGCAACGAATGCTACCGGCACGCGGACAGAGGCGGGTGGGACGATGATCGCGATCAGGGGGATGAACGCCCCGGCTAGAAACGAAGCCGCCGACGCGAGGGCGGCATGCCAGGGGTTCGTCAGGTTGTTGGGGTCGATGCCGAGCTCGGCATTGGCATGCGCCTCGAAGGCGTTGTGCGCCATCAGCTCCTCGGCCACGGTACGGGCCGTCTTTGCCGACAGGCCGCGTTTTTCGTAGATGTCGGCGAGCTCATTGGTCTCCTGTACAGGGTAGTCGCGCAGTTCGCTTTTCTCCTTGTCGAGCAGGGCTCGTTCCGAGTCGCGAGAGCTGCTGACCGAGACGTACTCGCCGGCTGCCATCGAGATTGCGCCCGCGACGATGCCGGCGATTCCTGCCGTGAGGATCGTGCTGGTCGAGTTGGAAGCGCCCGCCACGCCGACGACCAGACCGGCAATTGACACGATGCCGTCGTCGGCTCCGAGCACGGAAGCACGCAGCCAGTTCAGCTTGTCGGTCTGCCCCGGCGTGTGCAGCTCGCGGTGCCTCGTTCTGCTGCGGCTACTCATGATCTACACGCCTCGCTCCCTGCAACGCCACCCGGCGCTGCGAGATCGTGGTTCGATGCTCATCCACAGCTCACATTGTAGTGTCGCGCGCGGCTGCTACGATCTCGAGCGATGGATAAGGGCAGAGCCGATCGAGAAGAGCCGTGGTTCGCGGCCGGGCTGCGGTTCCATTGCACCGGCTGCGGCGAGTGCTGCACGGGATCGTCGCGCTCCGTGTATCTCTCGCAGCTCGACCTCGAGCGCCTGGCCGGGTTTTTCGACATGCCCGTGGGCCGATTCGTGCGCCGCTACACGCGCCTGATCAAGCGCCGGCGTGTCCTAAACGACGCACCCAGCGGCCGCGAGTGTGTCTTCCTCAAGAACAACGCCTGCAGCGTCTACGAAGCGCGCCCAACCCAGTGCCGCACCTACCCGTGGTGGCTGCGCAATCTCCAGGACGAGGAGAGCTGGCGCGAGGCCGCCGCGTTTTGCGAGGGTATCGACCATCCCGCGGCAGCCCTCGTACCGGCCGAAGACATACTCGAGCAGTGCCGCATCGATGAGGAGAACGAAGCCAGTCAGGGCCCGTTCAAGCGCTGACGCTGATTCCGGCGGCTGTTGCAGGCGATAAGGGGCGCTCGACGGTGCCCTCTATCGCGATAAGGCTCGTGGCGAGTTGGCTAATGCTTGTGGCCGCCGCCACCGCTACCGCCGCCAGATTTGGACGGGCAACCACCGTCAAGAGTGAGTCAGGATGTTTGCCTGAACGTCGGGCTGGAAGAGAAAGGTCAGGTGGTCGTACTTGCGAGGCACACTTACGTAGCAGTCCATGCCCGACAGCCTGGTTGTGTTGAGCGGCCCGTTGAACTGCACCCATGGCCCGGCGCCAGGAGTGGCGTCCGGTGCATTGAGGGCGGTGAGGAAGTCTGACGTAGGGCACATCTGGCCGCCGTTGTCGTCGGCGTTGAGGCAGAAGTCGACGGCACCGTTCTCGGGCACGTCGAGAGCAATGTCCTCTGTGATCAAGGCGTCGCAGCCGCTCACGGACTTCTCGCAGTAGCGCGCCGACAGGCCGCCCATCGAGTGAGCGAGCACCTTGACCGTGAAGGAGGAGTCGATGGTCACTCCCCGGCTCTGGAGGTCCGGAATGATCGTATTCAGGATGTAGCTGTCCAGGAACTCGCCGTTGATAACGTTGTCGTTGCCGGGTAGGACAGGTCTGTAGACGGTGTAGCCCTGACCTTCGAGGAAGCTGAACAGGGGCCCGTACGTGGCTTCGAGGGTCGCGTCATCGCAGCCGGCGCCGCCCGAACCGCCGGTACAGGCCGCGGCGTAGCCGTGTACGAACAGGATGACTTTGTTCGGATCCGGCGGCGGCGCCGCACTCGCGGTTTGCGTGCGAGGCACCAGACTCAGCATGGCTGTGACGGCGACCACGCTCAGGACCAGAAACCTCAGCAGAACCTTAGACATTGGACCGCTCCTTCTTGTCCACGGCGGAGAGCCGTTCGCCAATCCTTTGGCGACGGGTGCTGAAATAAGACGCCGGTTCCTGCTGTCGTGTCAGGGACGCGAGTCGTGATGAGTTTTGTGATGCGCGTCTTTACTGAGTTGCAGCACGCCGACTGTACTCTCGACTAATAACGCGGTGTCTCGTTCGCAGTTAACGAAGTTATAGAGAGCGATCTCCCCACGGTTTGCCGATTTCTGAGGCGACGAACCCGGCGCTCTTCAGGAGATACTTCGAGGCACACAGATGAGGGTTCTGTTTTGAGCCGTGAATACTGCGTCTTGTCTGCAGCCAGGCAACCACTTTTGCGGGCGAAAGCAAGCCTGGTAAGCAGCGGAAGATAACTCGGGCACGGCGTCGTTTACCCAGGGACCCGCGACGGACACTGGTCGAAGGGTAGACGCCGATCGGAGGGCAGAGAGCGATGCGTGCTCGCCGGACGGGTTAATCACCGGCCCGAAAGGCTGAGACCGAGGCGAGCTTAATGTCGTAGGCAGCAAGACGGCCTCGAGCTTTCGCCCGAGGCCGTCCTGTACTGGAGCCGATCGTTGTTAATTGCGCCGCACGCGCATCGCGCCGACGAAGCCGAGCGCGAGCAGGCCGCCAAGAAGGGCGAGGAGCTCGAAGCTCGGCTCGCCGGCGTTCGTGGCCGCGAGACCCGCGTCGCCCGTGTTCGGCGGCTGGATGGCACCGCCCGGTGCGCCGCTGGATGCACCGCCAGCAGCGGTCGTCACCGAGACGGGCGTGGTCACGCTGCCCTCGATCGAGTTGTTCGAGACGTCGATCGGGGCGGCGACGCCCTTCATGAAGATGCCGATCGTCTCGTCGAAGATCCGGTTGCCGCTAATCGTCTCGCTCTTGATCGGCGTTGCGCCGGACGCGACGTCGGCGAAGACCGAGATGCCGGTCGGACCGCCGCTGGCTGCGTCGGCGTCCGCGCCGTTCTTCGAGATGACGTTGTTGGTGATCACGTTGCCGTTGACGTTCTGGAACGGCGCGTGGCTGTGAATCGCAACGCCAGGGATGCCGTTGCCGCTCAGCGTGTTGCCCGAGACGGTGTTGTTGTAGGTGGAGGCACCGGGAGGCGCGGCGAACAAGCCAACGCCGGCACCGGCCGGACCGCTATCGACGACCGAGTTGTCGGTGACGGTGTTGTTGAAGACGCCGCCCATCGACGGGTCGACCGGCGAGCCGATGTGCAAGGAGTGCGATGCGAGCACGATGCCGCAGTCGGCGCCGGTGCTCGTGACTTTGTTCTGTGTAATCGTGTTGCCGGAGGTGGGACCGGTCTCGTCAGTCAGCAGGATGCCGCCAACGTTGTTGCTAACCAGGTTCTGCTTGACGGTCGAGTTGGTAACTGCCCAGAGGTGGATGGCCTCGCCGCAGTCGCCCGGCACCTCGCCCTGCGGGGCGCATTCGCCGACCAACGGCGATGCCTGAGCGCCGAGGTCGTTGTTCTGGACGATGTTGTTGTGGATCGACAGACCCGAGGTGTTCTGCGCCAGGATGCCTTCCATGCTGGCGTGCTCGACCGTGAAGTTGGCGACCGTCGAGCCTGAGGCCGAGTCGCCCTTGATCAGGACGCCGTTCGCATGTCCGGTCGCGTCGATCGTGGCGCCGAACGACTCGAGGTCGAGCTTCATGGTGACGCTGACGCTCTCGGCGTAGATGCCGGGGCCTACGTGAATCGTGTCGCCGGCGCTGGCCTGGCTGATCGCGTAGCCGATGGTCTTGCACAGCGTCGTCGTGCAGTCCCCGGTGTCCTTGCCGTTGACCGACACGTTTCTCGTGGCAGAGGCGGCATTCACTCTGGGCGGTGGACCACTCAGCAGGCCAAGTCCCAGGGCTATGGCGACCGCCGCTGGAAGAACCAGACCTCTCAAGATACGCATTTCGCCTCCATTCAAATTCGTTGCTCGAACGCGCGAGCCGAATTCCGGCCGGCTGACACAACGTCTCGATCTTCTGCCGGGGCAGTTCGGCCAACAAGCCAAGGATTATTCGGGAAACATACAGATTTGCTTCATGAAGCCGCGTTACGGCCGGCGAGGGACTTTTCTCACCTCTTGCCAGGCCTTCTTTCGCGGGTCGCATCGCCGGCCTGTCAGATACGGGCCCCGTGCGGCCGATATTTCTATGTAGTGCTGGGCCTCACCTCCCGTAGCAGGCGGCGCGTTGGGCTGAGCGTGGCGATTCTCGTCGTGCTGGCTCTGCTTGGCTTCGAGGCGTACCGGGCGTACGCCTTCTATCACGACGTCTCGGCCGGCCGGCATGGCCTGCTCAGTCTCGAGGACCGCCTCGACCTTTCGAAGCTCGAGGGCAGCGAGGCGGAGCTGCTACAGGACCAGCGCTCGCTGCAGGGCGCCGCGCAGCATCTCGACTCGGCGCGCTCGTTCGCGAACAACGACCCCGTGCTCGCGGTTGCCGCGAGGCTGCCGGTCGTTGGTAAACAGGTACGCGGCCTGAGGACCCTTGTGACGGCCGGCGACGAGGCGGCGTACACCGGTCAGGACGCTGTCGGCGTTGCACTGGCGTTCGAGCGCTTCAAGCCGGATTCGCAGAGCACGCTGATCGAACAGGCGTTGAAGTTCCTCAAGAGCCAGGAAGCGCCGATGGCGAACGTCAGCGACGGCCTGGCTCGCATGAAGGCGCAACGGGCCGAGATGCCGGACGGCCTGATCGGGCCGATGGGCGGCGCCTCCGCGGACTTCGATCGCGCGATCACGAAGCTCGGCGGGCTGGTCGACGGCTATCAGCGTGCCGACGCCCTGCTGCCGTCGCTGCTGGGCTACGACCATCCGGTGAGCTACCTGGTACTGCCCCAGAACGACACCGAGCTGTTCCCCTCCGGCGGCCTGATTTCGAGCTACGGCATTGCGACCTTCGACAACGGCAAGCTGGCGAGCGTCAATCTCGAGTACTTCGGGACGCTGTTCGACCGCTGGCAGAAGGCGACGCATGAATACGTCGAGCCGCCGGCGCCGCTCAAGAACTACCTCCTGAAGAACCTGTCCTGGGGCCTGGGTGAGGCCGGTTGGTACCCCGACTTCCCTACGACGGCGAAGCTAGCAGCCGGCTTCGTGGCGAAGGGCGGCGCTCCGCCAACCGACGGCACGATTGCGGTCGACACGCAGTTCATGAGCGCGCTGTTGAAGCTGCTCGGGCCGGTGAAGGTGCCGGAGTACAACGTCACGGTCAACGCGGACAACGTCACGGACATCACGCTCGAGTACACGCGCCAGGAGTTCTACGAGCCCGGCCAGCCGAAGAAGGCCTTCCTCTCTTACCTGTCGCGTGAGGTGCTCGACAAGCTGTTCGCGACGCCGAAGAGCAAGTGGGTCGACCTGCTGCGGCTCCTGGACGAGCAGGGTAAAGAGCGGCATCTGCAGTTCAACTTCAACGACGCTTCATTGCAAAAGCTGGCGCAGGACTACGGCCTCGACGGGTCGCTGCACCAGGGCAGCGGCGACTTCCTGCTGATCGCCGACACGAGCGTCAACAGCACGAAGCTCAACCTGATCATGGAGCCGAGTGCACGCCTGGACGTGGCGCTGGACGCGGGCGGCAACGCGAGCTCCGTAGTCACCTACGCGACGTCGAATCCCTTCCCGCAATGGCAACAGGACAAGGACCCGCACCTGGTCAGCGAGCTGATGCTCGGCGGGGTCTACGGTAGCTACCTTCGCATCTACGTTCCCCAGCAGGCTCAGCTCCAGGACGTGCTGCTGCACGGCAACACGGCGGGCGCCGAGCAGGATGACGTCGAGACGGGGCGGGCTGCATTCGGGCGCTTCTTCCCGGTCCTGCCGGGTCAGACGGGGCAGGCGCAGTTCGTGTACAAGACGCCCGGCGTTGCGACCATGGCAGACGACGGCACCTGGCACTACTCGCTGTATCTACAGAAAGAGGCCGGCACTCGCGCTACGCCGATCACCGTGCGCGTGGCTCTGCCGAAGGGCGCAGGCCTGGTCGCAGCGAGCCTGGACGGCAAACCTGCTGCCGGCACAACCATCAATACAGACCTGCTCACCGATCGTCAGATAGAGATCAGCTACCGGCTTCCCTGAACGGTTCGCGCCCCTGAGCGAACGTCCGTAGGGCGGCCTGCTGCGCATCGTTGATCGCGGTTTCGGGGCGCACTCGCAACGTGAGGCGAAACGCCTCGAACAGCGGCATGCCCATGCTCACCAGCGCTGCAATCGCCACGGTGGCGCTGCGTCCGCGTCCCTCGCGACAGTGGATCAGGACGGGACCGTCGCTGGTCAGGTGCTCGTCGATCCAGCCCGTGGCGAGACGCAGCTCGTCCTGTGAGGGCGCCTCGCCCTCGACGATCGGCAGCCGCAGGTAACCCAGACCCACGGCATCGACGGCGCCCGCGTTATCGGGCGTCTCTTCGCGCAGGTCGATCACGCAGCGAACGCCTGCCAGTCGTAGCGCAGGCCAGTCGCTATTCGAGGGCTCGGCAGAGATGGCGATGTCGTCGGTTATCCAGAAGATGCGGTGCTGCTTGGGACGTCGCCAGAACACGGGCGGGGCTCCTATCGGTTACTCAGGCAATGATAGCGCCGTTTCACGAGTCATTCGGCCCATCTTTTTCGATATGAGTTCGTAACAGGAAACGTCGCTTCCTATATCTCGTTTGAATAGATGAGAGCACCGCCACGGATGGCGAAAAGCCACGGAGGGCCCGGTGCCAGGGAGGGCATCTACTATGGCAGGAGGCCGCTGGTCTCTTCGTGGGTTCAACGCGTCCTTTTTGGGGACAATTCGCCGCGGTTGGGCAGCCCCGCTGCTCGCCGTCGTGCTACTGGCCGGCATCGCGGCATCGCGAACCGCTCCTGCGGCCCAGGCCGATTCGAGCGATTTGATGTGCGGTATCACGGTGCAGCAACGCACCCAGAACGTCGCGATCAGCCCTGACCTTGCGGCGGCCGGCGTCACGTACGCCGACGTGGTCGCAGCGTTCCAGCCCTGGAACGACCTGTTCATCAAGTACCACGGCTTCCCGATTTTCGCCGAGTACACCGGCAACCCTCAGGACGCCGACATCCTGGTCACGGCCGACGGCTCGCCTCGGACGTGGGTCGAGACGAAGTGCGTCAGCGGCTTCAACCAGGGCAACCTCGAGGCGATCGTGCACCTGGGCTACCAGGACGCGTGGCGCAACCAGACGATGATGCCGCACGAGATGGGTCACACCCTGGGCTTTGCCGACTTCGGTACGACGACCGACTTCACGTCCAGCCACTTCAACTATCGTCCGTGCGACGGCTCGTACATCGGGGTGATGTCGTACTGCACCAGCCCGCAGGCATGGTTCCTGGACCTATCGATTCCGGGCATCCAGCTTGACGGCGACCTCGTGCGAACTTACTGGCAGTAAACGCATTTGTAATCTCGTCTCCAGATTGGTTGTTCAGTTCCGGTAAGGCCCAACCGATATCCATAGTAGACGGATTCAGATTATGTATCCGCCGAGGGTTAGGCTAGCGGTTTAGGGGCGCAATCGAACCGGATCCGACCGGTATAGGCGGCCCGAGTCTGATGGAGATCGAGCATGAAGAGAATTGTTGCGTTTGCTTCGCTGATTGCGCTTTCGATTGTAGTCGCTCTTGGAGCGGGTGCATCGGCGCAGTACGCACCACCGACGGGCAGCATCACTGCTACGACCAGCAGCACCACCGCGAGCACCGGCGGTACCACCAACCTGACGTGTAAGGTCACGAACTCGGACGGCACGCCTGGTAAGGGCACCTGCACGTTCACGATCGTGAGCCAGCCCGGTAGTGATGCGGCGGTTGGCTCGCTGACGATTACGAAGCCACTGGACGCCAACGGCGTGGCGACCGACGTCCTGCGCGTGGGTTCGACTCCCGGCGTGATCGTCATCGGTGTTCAGTCCGGCGGCCTGCAGTCCACCATCATCGTTACGGTGGCGGGCTCCGCGACCGGCACTACGGCGGGATCGCCGCCGGCATCGAACATCGAAGGCAACACGATCTCGCCGCCTGCGACCGGTGACGCCGGTCTGAAGCACTAAAGCTAACGAAATCGAGCGGCTCGAGGCCGGCGAGTCTCGGGCCACTCGATCTGTCTACATCGTCGATTTGTCCTAACGAGTCCGGGGTAGGGTTTGAGAATGGCCTTTGAAGCCTCACGGGGAGCGTCTGTCCTCGAAAAAGACCTCGCTTTAGATGATTCGGTTGTTGCCTCGCCGGCGAACGTTGCGTCTTTTTACGCACGCCACGGCAAGCGAGGTCTCGACCTGGTCTTCGGGAGCGTCCTGCTGCTGCTGCTCTCGCCGGTGATCCTCGTGCTCGCGGTGCTCGTGGCGCTGACGTCAGGCTTCCCGCCGTTCTACGCGGCGACGCGCCTGGGCAAGGACGGCCGGCCCTTTCGTATGTGGAAGCTGCGCAGCATGGTCAAAGACGCGGACGCCGTGCTCCAGCGCTGGAAGGACACGAACCCGGAGCTGGCGGCCGAGTACGAGCAGAACCTGAAGCTGCGAGACGATCCTCGCGTTACACCCCTTGGCCGCATGCTGCGCCGGTTGAGCCTCGATGAGCTACCGCAGCTACTCAACGTCGTGCGCGGCGAGATGAGCCTCGTCGGTCCGCGACCCTACTACGCTGCGGAGCTTGCGGACCGCCCCGATGTCGAGGCGGCGCTGATCCGGGTTCGGCCTGGGATCACGGGGCCCTGGCAGGTGAACGGCCGCAACGCGATTTCGCCCGACGGGCGCATGACGCTGGACGAGATGTACGTCGAGTCGGTCTCTATGACGATAGACATCGTCTGTTTGCTGAAGACAGCCCGGTGTCTTCTGCGCGCGAACGGGCTGTAGCTTGCGACTATTGCTGGTCGGCATCAACTACGCCCCGGAGCAGTCCGGCAACGCGCCCTACACGACGGGCTTCGCCGAGCATATGGCGGCGCGCGGCCACGAAGTGCACGTGCTGACCGGGCAGCCGCACTATCCAACCTGGCGCAAGGAGCCGGCGCGCTCGGGGCTGCAGAACGGCGTGCACGTGCACCGGCGCTGGCTGCACGTGCCGGGTACGCAATCGGCGGCGCGGCGTGCGCTGTATGAAGGCAGCTTCCTGGCCAGCGGCGCCAGCTTGCTGGCGCTGCCGAGGCCGGACGTCGTGCTCGGCATCGTACCGGCGCTGAGCGGCGGCATGCTGGCGAGAATGGCGTCGCAGCGCTTCGGCGTGCCCTACGGGGTCGTCTTCCAGGACATCATGGGCCTCGCGGCGGCACAGAGCGGCGTGAGCGGCGCGAGGCGAGTCGAGAGCGCGGTCCGGGCGAGCGAGGCGTGGCTGGTGCGCGGCGCGGCAGGTATCGCAGTCGTCGCCGAGGGCTTCAGGCCGTACCTCGAGGCCGCCGGCGCGGAGTCGCAGCGCATACATCGGGTGCGCAACTGGCGCCACGTCCCGCTCTCGAGCCGTTCGCCTGCTGAGGTGCGCGCCGAGTACGGTTGGCGCGAGGACGAGTTCGTCTGCCTGCACGCGGGCAACATGGGACACAAGCAGGGCCTCGAGAACGTCATCGAGGCGG
Source organism: uncultured Chloroflexia bacterium (assembly GCA_963732945.1). GTDB lineage: Bacteria > Chloroflexota > Dehalococcoidia > DSTF01 > WHTK01 > WHTK01. Next base: position 2,890 of record CAVTBL010000017.1, on the reverse strand, counting down.
CGCGGCTGGCCTCGCGAGTCGACGACGGCATGACGTTCGTGCTCGCGGGCGACGGCAATCGCCGTGTCGAGCTCGAGGCGCTCGCGTCTCGATACAGGCTGCATAACGTGCGCTTCCTGCCGAGCACGGACGCCGAGGCCTACGCGGACCTGCTGAGCGCCGCGGACGCTCTGGTGCTGAACCAGAGCCCGGACGTCACCAACATGGCGTTCCCGTCCAAGGTCACGTCTTACGTGTTCTCGGGCAAGCCGATCGTCGCGGCGGTAGCACCCGATAGCGACGCGGGCCGCGAGCTGGCGGAGGCAGGCGCCGCGCTCATGGTGGACCCCGGCGAGCCGCAGTGTCTGCTGGAGGCGCTGCGGCGCCTGCGAGCCGACCGAGTGCTGTCTCAGCGCCTGAGTTGCGCCGCGCTGGCTTACGGACACGAGCACCTGACGCCGGAAGCCGCTCTGGAGCGCTGGGAGGCCTTCGCGCTGAGGACGGCAGGGCTAGAGGAACGGGCCACGGCACAGGTCGAGGTCTTCGAGCCGGGCGACGCTCTCGCCGCCTGAAATGGACGCAACGAAGGGACTCACGCGCCTCGAGGCCGCGGCCGATACTTATTCGATGCAACTCAAGGACCTGCTACGCAAGACGCGCAAGGCGGCGCTCCTGGCGCGCGAGAAGGACTGGCGCCGCGGCCTGCGCGCCGGGGTCGGGCGCGTCGATCGAGCACGACAGGCTGTCGCTGCGGTCGAGCTATCGCACCGTAATCGACGTCGGGGCGAATCGGGGGCAGTTCGCGCTGTATTCGCGCACCCGCTTCCCGGAGGCCGAGGTCTACTGCCTGGAGCCGCTGACCAGCGCCCGTTCCTGCCTGACGCGCCTGTTCGCCGAAGACGCCCACGTGCACGTCATCGCCGCGGCCGCGGGTGCGGTTGCCGGCACCACCGCGATCAACGTATCGAAGGCCGACGATTCGTCGTCCCTGCTGCCGCCGGCGACCCTGCAGACGCAACGCTTCCCGGGCACCGAGATGGTGGGCGTGGAGGAGATCGAAGTGCGGACGCTGGACGACCTGTTCGGCGCAGGCGAAATCGCCGGCCCGGTGCTGCTGAAGCTCGACGTGCAGGGCTTCGAGCTGGAGGCGCTACGCGGCGCCACGAAGCTGCTGCAGCGCGTCGACACGGTGCTGTGCGAGTGCTCCTTCGTGCCGTTCTACAAGGGCCAGCCGCTGTTCGACGACGTGTCGGACTACCTGCGCGCGGCGGGCTTCAAGCTAACGGCCGGGGCGATCTCGTCGCAGCAGGCGGGACGCTGGGAGCAGGGCGACTTCGTGTTCGAGAAGAGCGCCGAGGAGCAGGCCTCTATGAAGCCGGCAGCCTAACGGAAACTGTTTTGCAGAAACTGCCTTAGCGGCGATTATTAGCGGTGCCGCAGGCAGTAGAAGACCGCAATCGCTCAGGCACGGCCTCGGGAATGCTCTCCCCCCAGCCCTCTCCCGCGGGGGAGAGGGGGAGCAGGAACAGGCAGGTTTCAGACAACGATTGCGGTGGTGGTGCGAGCACCCGGCGTGAAGGCGGGGGCACGGCGCGGATTGATGCCCCGTCCTCGAGGGCGGGGCGTTGCCGAGTCGAGTCACCGGGTGATCCGGCTAGCCGGCGGCTGGTGTTGTCTCCACGACATCGAGCCTGGCCAGGGGGGTGACGGCGCCCTGCCGGCGTGCTTGCATGGCCTCGAGCTCGTGCATGGTCTGGAGGAGCTGACGGTGGAGATGCGCCTCGTAGCGCGTCACCCTGGCGATGACGTCGTCGCCGGGCAGAATCCGTTCGCGAGCGGCCCAGGCACGCCTGCGAGCGACGCTCTCTGCTTCCTGGCGGAGGGTTACTTCCGGGTCATCAGGAACCGTGTCGCCGAGGCGAGCGAGAACCTTCGCCATCTGAAGCGCAGTTGGGTCGGGATGAATAGCGTATACGATTCGCTCTTGAGCGATCTCAATGGTCTGGCGCTCGTACCTGGCGACTCGGCGCAGGCGCCAGAGCAGGAGGGCGACGCGCTGGGCGAGCTCCTGCTCGAGGTGGCCCTGAGGGGCAAGGCTATCGAGGGTGCCCTGGAGATGCTCCTGCCAGTCGCCCTCGTCCTCGAGGCCGGCGACCACCGGAGAGTCGGCGAAGATGCCGTGGCGGAGCGCGTTGAGCCTGACGGCCGCCCTGCCGGCGTCGGATTTAGGTCCTCGTTTAGCCATGCGTTCCCTGCTGTTCTGACTGCCTCCTCCGGATGGAAGCGACCGTAGCACGGCTGTAGAGCGACGCGGCGCCGCGGCGGGCGTGCCCGCCGCGTGTGCGTCGGGCGCGCCGGCCAGGGTGATGGCGGTCAGCGCGGCAGCGGCGGCGACGGCGAACGACAGGACCGCGGCGAGTCCGCGCCGCTGTCCGGTCCGGCGCCGTGGTGGGGGGTTGTGGTCATGGCTGCGCGGTTGGTGCGACACGGGCACACGTCCTTGCTGGGTCGGGAGTTGGGGGGATTGCAGGAGTGCAGTACCCGGCCGGGCGTGGGGAGAGACTTCAAGTGTCGCCGCAGTAAGTAAATGAGGATGCGCAAAACAACGATGAATCTGCGCAATATTCACGATGGTTGGCCGTCAAGGGTCGCTTCGATCACCGAGAATCCCCGACGGAGCCGCACCGCGCGAGCGCGGCGACGGGCGGCGACGAGTGGCGACGAGCGGCGACGAGCGGCGACCGGGCATCGGCCGGGGCGGGCGCCGGGGCCGGCCGCTCCCCGCGGCGGCCGTGCCGGTCAGGAGGAGGTACGGCCCCGGGCGAAGCGCCCGGCGGCCTCCGCGAGGTCCACCACCGGGTCGGGGTAGTCCAGCCGGGCCCGGACCGCGGCGGGCAGGCGCCAGGGTCGA
>CAVTBL010000016.1:0-245630 GCA_963732945.1 uncultured Chloroflexia bacterium | reverse complement strand
ATCACGGTGAGCTCGAGCAGCTCCGCGAGGTCCATCGGCTTGAGGCGCTTGTCTTCGTCCGGCTGCACCGCCGCGACGCCATCGTCGAACATCTGGATGCAGAACGGGCAGTTAGTACCGACGATAGTGGCGCCGGTGCCCTGCGCTTCTTCGGCGCGCAGGTGGTTGATCCGGCGGCCCTGCGACTCGTCGACGAACATGTGGCCGCCGCCCGCGCCGCAGCAGAAGCTGGTGCGCGAGTTGCGCGGCATCTCGACGAAGCTCACACCGGGCAGCGCCTCGATCAGCTTGCGCGGCGCCGAGTACTCGCCGTTGTGCCGCCCCAGATAGCACGAGTCGTGATACGTGACCTGCTGCGTCAGCTCCTGCTTCGGCACCAGCTTGCCGGCCTCGACGAGGTCGGCCAGCACCTGCGTATGGTGGTACACCTCGAACTCGCCGCCGAACTGCGGGTACTCGTTGCGCAGGATGTTGAAGCAGTGCGGGCAGTTGGTGATGATCTTCTGCACGCTCTTGGCCTTGAGGCCCTCCAGCGTGCCCTGCATCTGCATCTGCGCCAGGTACTCGTTGCCGAGACGGCGCGCCGGGTCGCCCGTGCACGTCTCGGCTTCTCCAAGGCAGCCGAAGCTCACGCCCGCCTCGGTCAGCAGCCTCGCGACGGCGCGCGTGATCGGCACGTTACGCTCGACCAGCGCCCCGGAGCAGCCGACCCAGTAGAGGTACTCCTGCTCGCCCGTGAACTCGGGCACGTCGAGGCCTTCCATCCAGGTCGTACGCGTCAGCGTCGTGCCGCGCCATGGGTGACCGCGCTGCTCGAGCTGGCTCAGCACGGCCTGCGCCGTCGGGGGCATGTCGCCCTCCGTCAGTACGCGATAGCGCCGCATGTCCTGCAGCGTGCCGATGTGCTCGATCATGATCGGGCACTGCGTCTCGCAGGCGCCGCAGGTCACGCAGTCCCATATCGTGTTCACCGACACGACGTCGCCGGCGATCAGGCGCTCGTTCTCGCTCGCGCCGCCCGTGCCCGCCTCGAGCTTCTGGGGCCCGACCTCGTGCAGGTACTCGCGTATGTCCTTGAGGAAGCCCATGGGGCTGAGCTCTTTGCCGGAAATCGTCGCCGGGCAGTTGGCCTCGCAGCGGCCGCAACGCACGCACACGTCCGCGTCCATGAGCTGCTTCCAGCTGAACTCGTGCAGGTAGCCCGAACCGAACGACTCCGCGGTCTCGAAGTCCTTGATCGGCGTCAGCGCGGAGCCGGCGATTACGCCCTCCGGCGACGACAAATTGCGCATGAAGATGTTCGCCGAGCCCGTGATGATGTGCGACAGCTTGCCGTAGCCCACCCACGCGGTCCACAGCAGCGCCATCGGCAGGTGGCACCACCACACGACCTTGTGCACGTCAGCATGGTCGAGGCGCTGACCCCGAGCGCGCCGAACAGCTTCGCGAGCCCGTAGCCCACCGGCGACCACGGCGCCCAGTCCGGGTTCGCCACGATCGACCTGTCGTTGTGCGCGATGCCGAGGTCGCTGAGGAAGCCGGCCCCGTGCGCCTGGATGGTGCGCGACGTTAGCTCGCTGCCGCCGATGCGCAGCGCCTCGATCAGGAAGCCCGTGACGACGATCGCGAACATCAGCACGATCAGCGCCTCGTCGTCCCAGAGGCTGCCGAGTCTCAGACGCGGCGGCTTGAGCACGAAGCGCCGCAGCAGCGCCATCGTCAGGCCGATCAGCGCCACGATGCCGAACAGGTCGAGGATCGAGGAGTAGGCGAGGTAGATGCGCCCCTGGAGGAAGTACACGAAGTCGGCGTGCACCGCGATGATCAGCGTGCCGATGAACAGCACGACCCAGCCCCAGAAGATGCAGAGGTGCATCACGGCGGCGTACATGTCGTTGGGCATGCGCCCCTGGCCGATGCCGTAGAACGCGAACACCCTGGCGCGCTCCCGGACGCGGTCCCAGCGCTTCTCGTCCCTGCGCCCGATTCGCCACAGCTTCGATCGCTTGAGCGGACCCAGGGCGATGATCACGAACAGGACCGCCGTGCTGACGTACAGCGGCCAGCGCAGCCAGTGCCCGACGTTGAACAGCACCTCGCGCGTGGCGTTGCCGGCGTCGGCTGTCGAGAGCGCGTACGCCAGGACGCTGCACACGACGACAATCGTCGCGAACGTCAGCCAGACGAAGGTGGTGCCGAAGCGGCGCAGGTTGCGGCTGAGAACGGTTGCAGACGGAGGCAGGCTCACGCAGCCTCCTCTCGACGAACGCGGTGTCGCGGCGCGCGGCGCGCGCGGCTAAGCGACAACGCGGGCCTGTCTCAAGGCTTCGATTTGCTGCTCGTCGTAGCCGGCCGCCGCGAGTACGGCCGTCGTGTCGTGCCCGAGCGTGGGCGAAGCGCCCTGCGGCGCCGGCGGCGTCTTGCTCATCTTCCACGGCGGCGCCGCCAGGTACTGCGGCCCCGTCGTCTCGTGGTCGAGCTCCACAACGTACTCGTTGGCGCGCACGTGCGGATGGTCGATAACCTCCTGCACGTGGTTGACCCGCGAAACCGGCACGCCGCCGGCGATGAACGCGCTCTCCCACTCATCCGTGGTGCCGCCGCGAATCATCGCCTCGACCTGCAGCGTCATCTCGGTGTCTTTCTCGCGCTGCGCCGGGTCGCGCGGGTCGTAGCCGGGCTCATCGATAGCGTGCTCGACGTTCAAGACTCGCCGGACGTTGGCCCGCAAGGATCGCGAAAGTGCGCCGATCGCGATCACGCCGTCGCTTGTTTCGTAGCAGCGGTAGTAGATGTTGCCGGCGCCGGGTCGCATCAGCGCGCCACGCGCCTCGACCAGCTCAGCCCAGCTCGTGCCGCTGGCGCGCGCCTCGGCCACGAGCTCTGCGAGCTTTTCGCGCATCACCGCATCGCCCGCCGGGATCGACGAGAACGTCCAGGCGCCGCCGATCTGAATCATCAGCGCGTTGACCAGCAGCGAGGTCTCGACCTTCTGCCCTTCGCCCGTCATCGCCTTGTGGAACAACGCCGCACAGACACCGACCGCGATCGCGTAGCCGGTCGTCGTGTCGACGATCGACGGCGGCACGACGGGAGGCACGCCGCTGGCGTTGACCAGAGGCAGCGAGCCGAGGATGCCCGAAACGGCCTGCACCACGATGTCGTAGCCCGGACGCTCCGCCAGCTCGCCTTTGCGCCCAAACGCGGTGCTGTCGACGTAGATCAGGCCCGGTCGCAGCTTCGCGAGGCTGTCGTAATCGATGCAGAGGCGCTCGGCAATGTCGGGACGGTAGTTAATCACGACGACGTCGATCATCGAGGCTACGATGCGGTGAATCGCGTCCTGCCCTTCGGGGCTGGCAAGGTTGATCGCCAGCGAGCGCTTGCCGCGGTTGAGCTCCTGGTACGCTTTCGACTCGCCCGGCGCGAAGGCGGCGTTGAAGCGCCACGGCTCGCCCTCGATCGGCTCGACCTTGATGACCTCGGCTCCGAGGTCGGCGAGCAGCTGGCAACCCAGCGGCGCAGCGATGATCTGACCGAACTCCAGTACTCGTACTCCAACTAGAGGCCCCGTCGCCATGGATGGTCCTCCTGTGAGACGCGTTTCGCCTGTAGCGGAGCGCTAGTCCCTCGGCATTCCCAGCCCGCGCTGAGCGATGATGTTGCGCTGAATCTCACTCGTACCGCCGGCGATCGTCGACGAGACGCTCGACACGTAGCTGCGCGCAAACTGCGCCCGCGCCGGCGAGTAGTCCGTATCGCGCTCCCACAGAACGCCGTACTGCCCGAGACAGCGCATCGCTGTGCGATAGATGCGCTGCGTCAGTTCCGTGGCGAACAGCTTCGCCATCGAAGCCTCGTGGTTCGGGATCAGCCCGATGTTCTGCATGTGTACGACGCGGTACGAGAGCATCTTGCCCACTCGCGCCTCGATGTAGCGGTCGATAAGCTCCTGGCGCGCCACCGGGTTGCGTGACACGTTCACCATAGGGCTATCGCTGTTCTGGCGCGTCCACTCGATGATGTTGCGGATCGTGTGGATGATGCCGACCGAGGTGCCGATGCTCGAGCGCTCGAAGTCGAGCGTCGTCGTGCCGACGTACCAGCCTCGGTTCTCCTCGCCGACCATGTTGCGGGCCGGCACGCGCACGTTGTCGAAGAACACCTGGTTGAAGCCGGACGTACCGCCCATGTTGACCAGGGGCTGCACCGTGATCCCGGGGCTCGAGAAGTCGAGCAGGAAGTACGAGATGCCGCGGTGCTTCGGGGCGTCCGGGTCGGTGCGGGCCAGCATGAACATCCAGTTCGCCGTGGCCGCGCCCGAGGTCCAGATCTTCTGCCCGTTGAGCACGTAGTCGTCGCCATCGCGGACGGCGCGCGTCTGCAGCGACGCGAGGTCGGACCCGGAACCGGGCTCGCTGAAGCCCTGACACCACTGCACCTCGCCCTTGAGGATCTTCGGGAGGTGCTCTGCCTTCTGTTCCGGCGTGCCGTGCGTGATGATCGTCGGTCCGGCCATCGAGACGCCCATGCCGCCGAGCTGCGGTGCGCCCGCTTCGGCGAACTCCTCGTTGAGGATGAACTGCTCCATTGTGGTCAGGCCGGCGCCACCGTACTCCTTCGGCCACGCGGGCGCGATCCAGCCGCGCCCGGCCAGCTTCTCGCGCCATTCGCCAATCGCGCCGCCCTGCAGGCGGAAGCCAGAGCCGCCGGAAGCAGCCGTCGGCCGTCCGCTGACCTCGCGCTCGGGGCCTTCACCCGTCACGGCAAAAGGCGCGTCAGTTAGACGGTTGCGACGCCGAAACTCGTCCGGCATCTCCTTGTCGAGGAACGCCTTGACCTCGGCGCGCCATGCGGCTTCTTCCGGTGAATCAGTCAGCTTCATTGCACTGCCCTCTTGTTAGCTGTTGGCCATTGGCATTTGGCCGTTGGCTGTTTGCTTTGACGTCGTGCTTGCTGTAGCGACGTCAGGTTTTCTCTTAAATGCCCAGCGCCTGCCCGACGAGCTCGCGATGGTAGTCCGCGTCGCCCCAGGCGAGTTCGGCTGCCTTCTGGCGCCGGAAATAGAGCTGAATCCTGTAGTCCTTCGTGAAGCCGATGCCTCCGTGCATCTGCTGCGCCCGCGCGACAACCCGGCGCGTCGCTTCGCTGGTCCACGCCTTGGCGATGTGCACCGACTCGTCGGCGTCCGGCTCGTCTTCCGCAACGTCCCAGGCCGCCTGATACGTTATGTAACGTGACCCGTCGACCTCCGTCACCATGTCGGCCGCCATGTGCTGCATCGCCTGGAAGGTCGCGATCGGGCGGTTGAACTGGATGCGCTCCTTCGTGTAGTCAATCGTGATATCGAACGCCATCTGCGCCAGGCCCACCAGGTAAGCGGACTCGAGCACCGTCGCCTGGTTGGCGATGCGCTTGAACGCCGGCCAGGCCTTGCCCTCCTCGCCGAGGAGGTTGGCGGCGGGCACGCGGACGTTGTCGAACTTGATCTCGGTCTGCCGGTCCGAGGAAATGGTCCCGATCAGCTTGTGCGTCACGCCCGGCGCCTTCGCGTCGACCACGAACAGTGAGATGCCGTCTTCTCCAGCCGTTCGTCCTGAGCCTGTCGAAGGGCTAGTGCGCGCCACGACCACCATCTTGTCGGCGACGTGGCTATCACGCACGAACAGCTTCGTGCCGTTGAGGACGTATTCGTTGCCGTCGCGACGAGCCGTGAGCTGCACGCCCTCGGCGTCATAGCGGGCGGAGGGCTCGGTAAAGGCGAGCGTCCAGATCTGGTCGCCGACCGCGATGTGCGGCAGATGCTCCTGCTTCTGCACCTCGCTGGCGGCTTCGAGCAGCGCGATAGTCGCGACGCAGTTCGGCAGGAACGGTCCCGGCGTCAGCGCACGCCCGAACTCCTCGGCCAAAACGACAAGGTCGAGGTAGCCCATACCGACGCCGCCGTAGGTATCCGGAACGATCAGGCCGGTCCAGCCCTGCTCCGCCAGCTTGCGCCACACCTCCAGCGAGAAGCCGCGCTCGTCTTCTTCCATGTCGCGCACGTACGACTCCGGGCACTCCTTCTCGAGGAAGTCGCGCGCGAAGTCACGCAGCATCTGTTGTTCTTCGGTGAGACCCAGATCCATGAACTACTCCCCCTCATCGCGCTACCCTGCGCTCCGTCGCGCCGAGGATACCACCGTTGGCGCCGTCCTGCTAAGGCATTCATGCTTCTTTCGTTGAATCGTGCACAATGTAAAGTACTGACTTATCAGCGTCAACGCCCTGAACCAGTTAACTGCAGTCAGAGTCGGCCTGCGCGGCGCCAGTCCGCGGCGAGACTAAGTTCGCAGAGTCAAGTATGTGTGGCGTAGAATGGGCGCCGAGACCTGCATAGCTTCGGGGGGAGGCAGCACCACGACCGAGTTCCTTGTCAGCGAAGACGGCCTCCTGGCGGAGAAGTCGCCACAGCGTTCGGCGCGGCGTCTGGCCGAGGCGCAAGGCCTCGACCCGCTGACCCACGAGGCGCACTTCATGCTGGTGCGCGCCTACACGTCGCTCACGGCGACGGTGCGGCGAAACAACCCTTCCAGCCAGAGCCTGGGACGCTATAACGTGCTGCGACTGCTGTACGGCGCTAACGACCAGCGGCTGCTGATGAGCGAGATCGGCGACGGCCTCGAGATCAGCCCTACGGTCGTGACGCGGCTGGTCGACTCGCTGGTCGCCGACGGTCTCTTGAGACGCGTCGACCACCCGGATGACAAGCGCAAGACCTGGGCCGAGATTACGCCGGCCGGCATCGACCTGTTTGAGGGCGAGATGCCGCTGATGATGCAAGAAATCGAAAAGCTGTGGCAGGGCATGGAGCCGGACGAGAAGCGCCTGCTGATCCACCTGCTCTCGAAGCTGCGCCTCAACCTGCTCACCGCCGCCGCCCGCGACACGGCGAAGCGCGCAGCGGTCGCGGCAGCAGAGGGCTTGGGGACTTCTTAGAGCTTAGAGGCGAGGTCGGCGCGCTTGCGCTCGTACTCGTCGTCGGAGACTAGCTTCTCGTCGTGCAGGCGCTTCAACTCGCGCAGCTGCTCGCCGACGTCGCTCACTGTCGCTGCCGGAGCCAATGGCTGGCTTCCGGGGAACACCGGCGGCGCCTGATACAGAGCCGGGGCGCCGGGCAGATAGAGCATCGCTTCCGGTAGGCCGTTGGGCGCATACACGGGCACCGTCTTGACGATCTTGTCGTGCAGCGCCTGGCGGTCCGGGTCAATAAGGATCCAGATCGCGTCCACGAGGTTACCCAGGCCCACCGCATTTGCGACAATCATCTTGAGCACGACGTCGCGCAGCCAGACGCCGCCGGGACCGACGGCGCGGCCGGTCTGAAGGTTGATGACGTAGATGTTCGTGAGGCTCTTGGCCGGCGTCTGCGACTTCTGCGCCGCGAAGAACAACCAGATGAACCACCCGAGGAACAGCGTCAGCGCGAACAGCACGCCCTCGAGCAGCCCTGAGCCGAAGAAGCGGCGCGTGTAGGTGACGCGTTCGACGCTTTGCGTGGCATCGCGCAGGTAGAGCCGGCAGCTATCGCAGAACACGGCACCGGGCAGGTGCGGCGTCGAGCAACGCGGACAGGCTGGTAACGAAACGGCTGGCGCGTTCATCGCTTCATCCTTCCTGCCTTGCTACGCCGCCTTTACGTGCTCGACGATGGGCTCCGGCAGGTCGACAAGCTTCATCGAGACGTCGCGCCCGCACTGCAGGCAGACGAAGTCGATAGCTTCGGGGTCTGCCCAACCCTGGCTCTCACGGTCGACGATCAGGTCGCCGTGGCAGCGCGGGCAGGACTTGTACAGCATCGTCTTGGCCGGGTGTCGAATCGGGGTTGCGGTGGTCATTTGTCTTATCTCCTGTTCGTCGGTCGTGAGTTAAGCGAGCAACGTGGCCAGCACGGCAACGAGCGCGACCGCCACGATCGAAGCGTGCAGCAGCAGCTGCTCTGCTCGCGGCATCGAGCGGTGTAGTGACCTTGTTTCGTGCAGTCTCAGGGTCGTCATCGCGTTCACTCCTTGTGCTTGCCTCGTAACGAAGTCAGTCTCGTCGAAACCGAGTCCAGCCGTGAGTGCCATAGCGTTCTCTTCTCATGTGACTAACGGCCTGCCGCCCGCAGGCCGTTCTGCAACCATTCCCGGGACGCCTGACTCTGCTTCCTGCAATCGGGCGCGCATACTGTTGATTACGGGCCGGCATCGCAGGCCCGCGAGACTGCATCGGAGGCTGACATGAACCGGACAAACGATCTGCAGCGATTACGTGAGCTGCGCAAGCTTTCGACGCAGGAGGGCATCCTCAGCGTTTACCTACCCGTCGATCCCCAGGTGTCGACGCACCGCGGCTACGTTCCGGCGTTGATGGACATCCTCAAGCCGCTGCGTGAAGACGAGAGCGACCCGCGACATGCTCGCATCGAAGCCGAGGCGCAACGCGTACTCGATTACGTGCGCGACAACCCACCGGAAGGCACCGCGTTCATCGCCTTTTCCAGCCAGCCCGCGGGCATCTGGGAGACGTTCGCGTTCCAACTGCCGGTCGAGGGCCGGGCGCGCTGGGGTGCACGGCCGCACCTGCTGCCGGTTCGCGAACTACTCGACGACTTCCCGACCGCTGTTCTTGCGCTGGTCGACCACAACGACGCACGCATCTACATCCTGGGCCTGGGCGGCATGGACCGCGAGCGTCGCGTCACCGGGGCGGTGCCCGGACGCCAGCGCCAGGGCGGCTGGAGCGCCTTTCGCTACGAGCGCGACCGCCAGCACCACATCGCCGAGCACTTCGAGGACGTGGCGCGGGGGCTGGCGGAGGTCGCCGAGGCAGAGGATGCGACCTTCGTAGTCATTGCTGGTACGGACGAGAACACCAGCGCCGTCGTCCAGAAGCTGCCCGCGAGCGTGACGCCGCGGTTGGCCGGCACGTTCCGCGCCGAAATGTTCGCGACCGACGCCTCGCTGGCCGAGAGCGCCGGCGCGGTCATCGACGCTGCCGAACGCGAGCAGGAGCGCACGCTGGCGCAGCAGGTCATCGATGCAGCGCTGTCGGGCGGCCGCGGCGCCCTCGGCGTCGAGAAGACGCTGGAGATGCTGACCGATGGGCGCGTTCACCAGCTCGTCGTGTCGGAGCAGACGCTACATGGGCCCGAGGGCGAAGTCGCAGCCTCGATGGCGGAAGACGCAGGCATCGAGATCGAAGTCGTGCACGAAGACGGCGAGGCGGCGCTCGCATCGCATGGCGGCATCGGCGCCGTGCTGCGTTACTGATGCGCCTGGGCTTTTACGGAGGCGCGGGGACCGTTACGGGCTCGCGCTTCCTCATAGACAACGACAACCATCGTCTGCTGGTCGATTGCGGCCTGTTCCAGGGTCTGAAGGAGCTACGGCTGCTCAACTGGGACCCGATGCCCTTCGATCCGCGCAGCGTCGAAGCGGTGGTACTGACGCACGCCCACATCGACCACTCGGGCTACCTGCCACGCCTCGTCAAGTCCGGCTTCCACGGCCACATCTACTGCACGCCTGCCACACGCGACCTGGCCGAGATCCTGCTGCACGATGCCGCGCATCTTCAGGAAGAAGACGCCGAGTACGCCAACCGCAAGGGCTACAGCAAGCATCACCCCGCGATGCCGCTGTTCACCGTCGAAGACGCCGAGGCCGCGCTGAAGCGCTTCCGCACCCACGAAGACAACGTGGCCTTCGACGCGGGCGGCACGCTCGTAAAGCTGCACGGCTCCGGGCACATCCTCGGCGCCGCCTTCGCCGAGGTGCGCTGCCCCATCGACGGCGCTGAGACGACTATCGTGTTCAGCGGCGACCTCGGCCGCTACGGCGCGCCGCTGCACTCCGATCCGTCGCCCTTGCCGCGCTGCGACACCCTGCTCATGGAGTCGACCTACGGCGATCGCCACCACTCCGAGGAGCCGCTCGACGAGCAGTTACGCAAGCCTTTCGAAAAGACCCTCTCGCAGGGCGGCATCGTGCTGATCCCGGCCTTCGCCGTCGCGAGGGCGCAGCTCCTGCTCATGCTGCTGCGTCAGCTCATGGAGTCGGGCCGCCTGCCGACGGTGCCGATTCACATGGACAGCCCGATGGCCATCGACGTCACAGGCGTGTATCAGCGCTACGCCGGCTCGCTCGACCTCGATGCCACGCGCCACGACCTGTTCCCGAAGGGCGTGCAGTACCACCGCAGCGTCGAGGAGTCGAAGGAACTGCAGACGCTACGCGGACCGCGGATCATCGTCGCGTCCAGCGGCATGATGACGGGCGGCCGTGTGCTGCATCACCTGCGCAAGCTGCTGCCGGACCGCAAGAACCTCATCGTCCTCTCCGGCTACCAGGCCGCAGGTACTCGCGGCCGCAAGCTGGAGGAGGGCGCGAAATTCCTGCGCATGCACGGCCAGGACATCCCGGTCCGGGCCGGGTTCATCAAGATCGAGGGCTTATCGGCGCACGCCGACGCCGAAGACCTGATGCGCTGGCTGCACTCCGGGCCGAGCCTGCCGCACAACGTCTTCGTCACCCACGGCGAGCCGGACTCGCTGAAAGCGCTATCGCAGCGTGTCAGCGCCGCCGGCATACGCACGCTGGTACCCGACCTTGACGACACCTTCGACCTCGGCGCAGACGGCGCCTGGCACGAGACGCCTCACTCCCGCGCTCGAGGCCGGCGCCAGCGTGACGAGCAGAGTCGCGGCCGTCGCGATCGCGAGCCCTCGGAGGAGTAGGTGGCGAGGCTCACCTATGGCCCGTGTCAAACGACGGCTGTCGGACGGTTACTCCTGACGCAGCGTCGACAGAACGCAGCCCGCGCAGTCTGCCGTCATGCCAATGAATAGATGTTGTGCGCACCGGCGCAGCCCGATCTGCCGAAAGCCCGCCGCTTCGACGGTCGAGGCGAGCAGAGGATTGAAGTACACGATGTAGGTGTCGCGTGGCTGCCCCCGGTTCGCTGCCGCGATGTTGCCCAGCACCTGGCGCATGACGCGTTCGCCGAACGGGTTGAAGAAGTAGTGCACGCAGGCGCCGCTCGGTACTTCGAAGCTGGTTGCGTCGGCGCAAATCGAGACGATGTCGTGGCAGCGCTGCTTTGAGCTGCGAAACGCGTCGATGTTGCGGTCCGCTATCGCGTGCAGCTCGGGGCTGAACTCGATGCCGGCAATGCGCCGAAACGGGTACCACGACGCGAGCAGCAGCGCCTTGCCCTTGCCCGAACCGTAATCGATGAACGTGAAGCGCCGGTAATCGATCTCGAGACTGTCGATCGCCTGCATGAAGGCGGGTCCGTGTGTCCCGGTGTAGTCGACACCGACGTCGGCGTTGTCGCCCACAGTCTCGACGTCAGACAACGCCACGTTGCCGCTCGTGTCGACGCCATAGCGCCGGTCGAACTCGACCGCCTCACCCGGAATCGTTCGCGGCGACACGACGCGCGCCAGCGACCGCCTCGCCGTCGCGATGAGGCCCCGGTAGCGTATCGACAGCCGCGTCTCCTCCAGGACGGAGCCAACACGCCTATGTCGCGGTTCGTCCGTTGGCCTCGGTTGCACGGACACGCGGTCCATCTGCTGAGTCATCGCCGCACCTCCCGGAGCGAAGCGCCAGATGCAGCGCTCCCTGATTCGAGAAACGCGGGCACCGCAGGTTCATAACGGGACGCCGGCAATCGAAAATGGCCCGCATTGCCCTCCCGACGCGACGAAGCCACCGCTATCAGCGGCCGCCTGACGAGATGAGGCTCGGAAAGGGTCGGGAGCTAGGAGCCCTTGCGCCAGGCCGATACGTCGAAGTCCTGCGGCATGAACACCCAGGCGTGCGCCACCGGCCCTGAAATCTCGCGATGCCGGTGCCCTTCGCCGGTGAGGTCGTCGGCGAAGTAGACGTCGCCGGGCCCGAAGCTGCGCACCTCGCCGTTGCCCAGCTCGATCTCGACCACGCCTGCGAGGCAGAGGATCAGCTGTCGCCTCGGCGCCGGGTGCAGCTCGAGAAAGTTGGCGTCGGCGTTCGACTCGCGAAACAGCATCCCGGTCACCTCGAACGGCGCCGAGCGTCGCCCGCGCTCGAGGCTCTCGGCCGGCACCTCGAGGTCCTCGAAGTGCGACCGGCCGTCGTCACCGGTGTAGAAGCGCGTGATCTTCACGAATGGGTTCTCCTTCAGCAGCATTCAGCTCTTAGCTTTCAGCATTTTAGTCAAGGTGATGCGCCGATCGCGTATTCGCGGCAGGTCTACGCGGTTGAGTTAAGGGGCTGATCTCGCGGCCTGCCAGGGAAGAAGCGCCTTCGCCCGGAAATGAGCGTTCAGCGCGGAGACGGCCGATTCCAGGGTAGACTTCGCCTCGGCGAGGGGCAGTTGCCGGCCGTCTGGCCAGTGCTCTGCCGACCACGATTCCCAGCTATCGAGAACTTTCGTGTGCGCCCCGGATTCCGTATGCAGCTCGCTGGTGTGCACCAGTAGCCGGCGCTCGAGCAGACGCGCCGATTCGCGCAGCCGTTTGGCCGAACCGGGAAGCTCGTCCAGGCGGACACTTCCAACAGCATTGACCAGGTCGAGAAGCGCCCGATCGTCTGCTGACAGCAGCTCAAGCTGCCACGGCTCGCTTGATTGCGCCACGCTAAGGAGCGCAGGCCACAGGCGTTGGAGCACGAAGGTGACTCGGCCGGACACTAGCTTCACGCACATCACGTCGTCGCGCTGTTCCAGGGCCTGGAGCGCATCGTACGTTCCTTGCGCGGAAGGATGGCCCCACCAAGAAGTATCAAGCGCCCACCCGCGATGATCGTAGCAACGCTCGGCAGCAGCTTGTCCTGCTCCAGCACCATTCCCCAGCGTGAAAGCGCCTGCCAGACGGAATCGGGCAGATCGAAGGGACGCTCCGCAGGCGGGCCGTGTACGTCCGACACCGTTATGCCCTCAGGAACACGCCCTTCCCCGTGCTTTGCGTGTCGAACAGCTTGTACGCTGATTCGGCGCCTTCCAGGCTGAAGCGATGCGTCAGCAGGCTGTCGACGTCGAGGCCGTGGTCGACGATGAACTGTGCGCACTCGGCCTGCCCGACGCTGCTGAACGTCCACGAGCCGTAGATCGTCAGCTGCTTGTGGATCACGTCCGGACTGACGTCCAGCGTCACAGTGTTGCCTTCGCCGACGAAGCAGGCGCGTCCCCACATCGAGGCGCTCCTGATGGCATTGGCGCGCGCTTCCGGGTTACCGGTGCAGTCGAGTGTCGTCTGGGCGCCTTCGCCGTGCGTCAGGTCCTTGATCGCCTGCACCGGCTCGGCCTCACGCGGGTCGATCGTCTCGTCGGCGCCGAACCCTCGCGCCAGCTCGAGACGCTCCGGCGAGTAGTCGACTGCGATCACGCGCGCGCCCATCGCCTTGGCCAGCAGCGTGGCGCTGAGGCCGACCGGCCCCTGCCCGAACACGGCCAGCGTCTCGCGCCCCGATACGTCGAGCCGCCGCAGCGCATCGAAGGCGGTGCCGGTGCCGCAGGATATGGCGGCGCCCGCCGCGAAGCTGAGCTCCTCCGGCAGCGGCACCAGCATGTACGGCTTCACGAGGATGTAGTCGGCGTGGCCTCCGTTGGCGTTGGCGCCGTAGACCTTATGGCCGCCCATGACGCAAAGCTGCGCGTAGCCGACACGACAGTACTTGCACTGGCCACAGCCACTGTAGTGGTGCACCATCACGCGCTGGCCGATGGGGGCCTCGTCTTCGCCCACCGCGGAGCCGCGCGCGGCGACGACACCGCAGGGCTCGTGGCCGCGCACCACCGCAAGGGTGCGCGCCGGGTCGCCACGATACGGCGGCAGGTCGCTGCCGCACATGCCGGACGCCTTGATCTCGACGACCACCTCTCGCGGGCCGGGCGTCGGGTCGGGGAACTGACGCAGCTCGAGCTTTCGATCACCCAGGAAGACGATGCCTTGCACGACGATCCCTCCCGTCAGACTGCGGCGGCTATCCAGCGCGACGCGGGCAGTATCGCACAGGCAAAACGAAAGGGGCTCGCCGGCGAGCCCCTTTCGTTGTCGTTAGTTGTTAACGGACCGGGACCTAAGCGCCGCCGGTCGCGCTGCCGAGCTCCTCGGCCTGACGGCGTCGCGCGACTGCGACGTCCTCGCCCGCAAGCTCCTCTTCGCGCTGCGCCCGCTCCTGTTCGTAGGTCATACGGTACAGGTTGGCGTAAACGCCGCCCTTGGCGAGCAACTCGTCGTGGTTGCCGATCTCGACGATGCGGCCGTGCTCCAGCACCACGATGCGGTTGGCCTCACGAATCGTCGAGAGACGGTGTGCGATGACGAACGACGTACGGTTCTTCAGCAGCTCACGCAGCGCCTTCTGGATGATTACCTCGGTCTGCGTGTCGACGTAGGCAGTCGCCTCGTCGAGGACGAGGATGCGCGGCTGCGCAACGATGGCCCGTGCGAAGCTGATCAACTGTCGCTGGCCCAGCGAGAGGTTCTGACCGCGCTGCTGCAGGACGGTGTCGTAACCCTCCTCCAGCCGGCTGATGAACTCATGCGCGCCCACCGCCTGGGCGGCCTCTTCGATCTGCGCATCCGTAGCATCGGGGCGACCGTAGGCGATGTTCTCGCGCACCGTGCCCGTGAACAGATACGGTTGCTGCAGCACGACGCCCATGTGCCGCGTCAGTGAGCGGCGCTTGATGTCGCGGATGTCGTGGCCATCGATGCGGATGGCGCCGTCGATGACCTCGTAACCACGGCTGACCAGCGACGTAATCGTCGTCTTGCCGGCGCCGGTCTGGCCGACGAAGGCAATGGTCTCGCCGGGCTTCACATGCAGATCGATGTCCTGCAGAATCGGCACGCCCTCGATGTAGTGAAAGAAGACGTGGTCGAAGTCGACGCGGCCTTCGACGGTATCCAACTCGACCGCCTCAGGCTTGTCGACGATACGTGCCTTCGTGTCGAGCACTTCGAAAATACGCTCGCCGCCGGCCATCGCTCGCTGGAACATCGTGTACTGCATCACCAGGTCGCGAATCGGGTCGAAGAAGCGCGTGACGTAGACCGTGAATGAGGTCAGTGTGCCAAACAGGACTGCAACGTCGACGGTATCGGCGTTGATAGCGCGAACGCCGCCGACGATCAAAATAGCCGATGTGGAAATCGCGATCGCGAGCTCGATGACCGGCATGATCGCCGAGCTAAGGAACGCCGCCCAGTTGTTGGAGTTGCGGTTCTCATCGTTGAGACGGTCGAAGCGGCGGCTGTTCTCGCCCTCTCGCGACATCGACTGGGTGGCCCGCACGCCCGAGATGCTCTCCGCGAGGTTGCCGTAGAGAGCGCTGATGGAGATTCGGGTCTGCATGAAGGCGGCGCGAGCGTATTTGGCCCAGATGACCATGACCAGGATCAGGGGCGGCAGAATCGCGAAGGTGACCAGCGCCAGCTCCCAGTCGGCAAGCACCAGCACGACGACAATGATGCTGATTCCGAGGACGTTGGCCAGTGAGCTCAGCGTTCCGGTGGTCAGCAGATCCTGGACGACCTGCACGTCGCTGGTCAGGCGGCTGATGATTCGCCCGACCTCCATATCGTCGAAGAAACTCAGCGAGAGGCCCTGAACGTGGTCGTACATCATCGACTGCAGCTTGCGCAGGATGCGCGTGCCCATCCAGGCGGTGAGCAGCTGCTGAGTCATCTGTGAGCCGGACTGGGTAATCGCGAAGGTGATCATCAACGCCGCATAAATGGCGACTTGATGTGTATCGCCGCGGATGGCCGCGCTCGTGATCAGTCCAATGAGCATTGGCTGAATGAACTGCGAGACCGCTGTTATGACCATCAGGAACAGCGACGCGTAGGCGTGGAATTTCCACTCCTTCATGTACGGGATCAGCTTACGCACTACCTCGGCGTCGTAGACCTTGCCCAGGTAGTCTTCGTCCCAGCTGTCAGCGCCGCGGGCGCGCATACTGACGCCAGCCATGTTCTGGCTGAAGCCCCCTGCTTGAGGACCGCCTCCACCAAAGAACGCCATCTAATTAACCCTCACGTTTCCGTTGACGCTATCGCTCATTTGCATGGCGTCAGTTAGCTCCTTCGGTGGCCTCGAAGCCGACACGGCCCAGCGCCTCTTCCTGGTCCTTCAGCTCGAGCTCGTAGATGCGCTTGTACAGGCCTTCGCGCTCGATCAAGTCCTGGTGCTTGCCGCGCTCGACGACCTTGCCATGGTCCAGGACCACGATCTCGTCGGCGCGCATGATCGTGCGCAGCCGCTGAGCGATGACGAACGTCGTGCGGCCGACCATCAACTCCGCCAGCGCCTGCTGAATCAGAAACTCGGTATGCATGTCGACGCTCGCCGTCGAGTCGTCGAGGATGAGAATCTTCGGGTCCGTTAGCAGGGTGCGCGCGATGGCGATGCGCTGCTTCTGACCGCCCGAAAGCGTGACGCCCTTCTCGCCGACCCACTCGTCGTAACCGCCGGGCAGGCTCACGATGAAGTCGTGGATGCGGGCGATCTTCGCGGCCGCAATGATCTCCTCGAACGAAGCCTCGGGCTTGCCGTAGGCAATGTTCTCGCGGATCGTGCCGATGAACAGGAACACGTCCTGCTGCACGATACCGATCGACTTGCGCAGCGATGCCAGCGTCAGGTCGCGCACGTCGTGGCCGTCGACGGTTATCCGTCCACCGGTGACGTCGTAGAAACGTGGAATCAGGTTCACGACCGTCGACTTGCCGCTTCCCGGCGGACCGAGCAGCGCGATGACCTGGCCGGCCGAAGCCTCCATGGTGATGTCGGTAAGTACGGCGCTGACGTTGTCGTAGCCGAAGCTCACGTTCTCGAAACGGACCTCGCCCCGCGGGTCCGTAAGCTCCTCCGCGTCCGGTTTCTCCGTGACGGCCGATTGCGCGTCAAGAAGCTCGAAGATGCGCTCGGCCGAAGACACGGCGCGCATCAGCCAGTTGAGCGAGAAGCCGAGCTGGCGGACGGGTAGCTGCAGCAGGTTGAGCCACAGCGCGAAGGTCAGCAGCTCGCTTGCCGAAAGGTTGCCCTGAGTGATCTGCCAGGCGCCGAAGCTCATGCTGATTGCGATCTGAAGTGCACCAAGGCCGACGAGCATCGGCTGGTTGACCGCCTGGGCCTGAGCGGCAGAGTAGCTCAGGTCTGCGGAGCGCTGCGATGCGACCCGGAAGCGTTCGCTCTCCAGGTCCTCGCGGCTGAATGCCTTCACGACGCGGATACCGGTAAACGCCTCTTCGGCGATGCGCGTGATCTCGGCGATGTTGGCCTGAACTTCCAGCCAGATCGGCCGTACGGTGCGGGACAGGACGTAGGATCGCCATGCCATGAACGGCACCGTCACAAGGCTGACCAGCCCAAGTCTCCAGTCGATCCACATCATGCCGGTGGTTGCAATGCCGAGCATGAGCGCGATGTACAGAAGGCGCAGGATGCCCTGGCTGGGGAACATGCGGATGCTCTCGACGTCCTGGGTGATGCGTGACATCACCTGTCCTGTCTGCACCTTGTCGTGGTAGGAGTAGCTGAGCGACTGCAGGTTGTTGTAGATCGCGTTTCGGATGTCGTAGGAGGCATCCTGGCCGATCTTCTGGCTCAGAAACTGCTGCCCGAACGCTGCCAGACCTCTACCCACCGCGAACATGACGATCGCGACACAGGAGAGAATCAGCGCGGTCTCGTTTCCATGGATACCGACGACCTTGTTCCCGCTCTTTACCGGGTTCAGGCCCCACTCGATGGCGAAGTTCACCATGAGAGGGCTGAGCATGCCGAAAGCAGCGGCACCGATTGTTGAGAGGATCGCGATGAAGAGCTGGCCGTTGTAAGGCTTGAAGAAGGAGTAGAGCCGGGTCATCACTTTCATGCTGAGAGAATAACAGACCTTCACCCTAACGTAAAAGTCTGTCGGCGAAAAACTATTCTGGTTTCGTGAAGATTCGATTGCCACCAGCCGAAGTCGGATGTACGGGCAATCCGAAACCGCCAGGCAGGCCGTAAGCGCATAAACACCCATTATGGCAATGGGGCTTGACATTATGTCGCTACTTTCGTGTAGGATGCTCCCGACGCTCGCTGACGGGCGTCTTTTCTTCTGCCAAGACTGGCCTCTACACCTCCAGAGCGACCCCCGCCCGCTCGTAAGGGACGGGATCGCTACTCGCTTACCCAGCAGACGACCCGCCCGCTCCCTCTAAGCAACGCCCGGCTCTTCGCAGCCGCGGCACCAGGCGCCGCAGGCGTGCAGAAAGGTGGGCATCATGGGCAAGCGATTGCTTGTGTTCGGCGTACTCGTCATCACCGCGGGAATCGCGGTCCTCGCAGGCGGCCAGCACTTCGACCTCACCCCGACGGCCGCGAACGCCGCGTCCCTGCCATGCGACCACGAGACCGACACCCTGTGCACGATTAGCAGCCAGAAGATCATCACGATGGCGCCCGGCGGCTCAGAGACCATGACTATCGACAAGAGCCTGCTGATTACAGATGGGGGCGTCATTCAAGCCTGGATCCCTGACAAGGGCGAGGCTCGGACCCTCAACATCGTGGTGGCAGGCAGCATCACGCTGACCGGCGACGGCGCCATCAACGGCAACGCCACGAAGGGCGACCGCATCGGCGCAACCCTGAACATCACCGCGAACGGCAAGATCGACCTGCAGGACTCATCCAGCATCAGCGCCACGACGTTCAGCGACTGCATGGCCGACGGGCACGCCGGCAACATCAACCTCAAGAGCACCTACACGTCCAGCGGCGCTGACGACGCCGCGATTTCGATGGCGTCGCAGACCACGGTCACCGCCGGCGCCGTGCAAGACGACGATCAGACGAACCCGTCCTGCCCGGCCGGCGACATCAACTTCTCCGCGCCCAACGGCGACATCAGCATCGCCGGACGCGTCGAGTCTGCGATCCCCTCCGGGGCAACCGACGTGCAACGCCTCGAAGACGGCGGCGCGATCACCGTCGACGCCGGCTGCAAGCTCGACGTTTCCGGTCTGGTCAGCAGCCGCGGCCGCGACAACGGCTCCGACCTCGTACACCTCGAAGGCGGCTGCTCGGTCGACATCAGCGGCGCCGTCGAGTCGACAGGCCCAGGCAACGTGCCGCTGGCGCACAACTCCTGTCATGGCGACGACCGCCCCGCCAAGCCCGCAGCCTCGACGTCCTGCGTAGAGGTTGTGTCCGGCGGCGAACTCACGATTACCGGCAGCGTCAACGCCGATCTGTGCTGCTACGGCGGCAGCATTGGCGACTCATGGATTGACCTGTACGCAGCAGGCGACATCTCGCTGGACGGCACCACGGAATGGGCGGTTCACGCCAACGGCAACGGCGGTCAATACGACAGCGGCGGCGCCGTAACCATCGTCTCGACCGGCGGCAGCGTCAGCGTTGCTGAGAAGGGCGTCTCCGCGGACGGCGTCGAGAACGGTGGTTCGATCCTCATCGAAGCGGCCAGGGACGTCTCGATCACGGGCGGCAGCGTCTACGCCGTGCACGCCGACGGCGACAGCAGCAACTACGACGGCGGCTCCGGCGGCAACGTAACCGTGCGCGCCCACGACGGCAGCCTGACCGCCGAAGGAGAGGCAGTCTCCGCTTCCGCCTACGGCAACCGCGCCGCCGGCGGCTCGATCAACCTTGAGTCCAGGGGCGCGATGACGCTCGACAAGTCGACGCTGCTCGCGGCAGGCGACGCCAACAGTGACGCCGACTACGGCAAGGGCGGCACGATCAGCGTGCGCAGCGTCGGCGACAACCTTTCGTGGACGCCATCCGGCCTCGCCGACGTGCGTCCGAGCGGCACCGAAGTCGACGTTGGCTCGGAAGGTGCCATCTTCCTCACCTACTGCAAGGGCATCGACACCACCGGCGTGACCTTCCCGACCAACGGCTCGGCCGACGATCACTTCCCGACCGTTAAGTCCGACTGCATCACGGATGACATGGGCGAGATCACCGTGCCCGACAACATCGTCCTGCCGTCGCCGCCCGATTCTTCGAGCGCGCCACAGCAGGGCCCGTAACCCTCAACGCGGGGCCGTCGAGTCTGCAATCAACCTTGCGTTATCCTCTAGCTGACCTGACGCAGGAGCGAGAGAGGTGAACGCATGATCAAGCTGGCGGAGAAGATGTCGCGTCTCGGCACCGAGAGCGCGTTCGACGTGCTGGCGCGCGCCGAAGCGCTGGCGGCCAAAGGCCAGCCAATCATTAACCTCGGCATCGGTCAGCCCGATTTCAAGACGCCGGACCACGTCGTCGAGGCCGCCGTGAAGGCGCTGCGCGACGGCCACCACGGCTACACGCCTTCGCCCGGCATCCCGGCATTGCGAGAGGCCGTCGCCGCCGACATCCGCAAGTGGCGCGGCGTCGATGTCAGCCCCGAGCGCATCGTCGTCGTTCCCGGCGGTAAGGTCACGATGTTTTTCGCGATCCTCATGTTCGGCGAGCCCGGGGCCGAGATTCTTTACCCCAACCCAGGCTTCCCGATCTACGAGTCCGTGATCAACTTCAGCGGCGCCAAAGCAGTGCCGATCCCGCTGCTGGAGGAGAAGGACTTCTCGTTCGATGCCGATTCGGTCCTGGCCAGCATCACGCCGAACACACGCCTCATGATCCTCAACTCGCCCGCCAACCCCACGGGTGGTGCCGTACCGAAGAGCGAGATCGACAGGCTCGTGAAGGGCCTCGAGCGCTTCCCGGACGTCGCGATCCTCAGCGACGAGATCTACTCGCGCATCACTTACGACGGGCAGGAGCACGTCTCGCTGCTCAACTACCCCGAGATCGCGGACCGTCTCATCCTGCTCGACGGCTGGAGCAAGACCTACGCGATGACCGGCTGGCGTCTCGGTTACGGCGTCTGGCCCGAATCGATCGTCGATGGCGCCACGCGTCTGGCGATCAACTGCCACTCCTGCGTCAACGCCGCGACCCAGTTCGCCGGCATCGCCGCACTCGAAGGCCCGCAGGACCAGGTCGACGTCATGGTCAGGGCGTTCGACGAGCGTCGCAAGGTCATAGTCGAGGGGCTGAACGCGCTGCCCGGCATCTCGTGCCGCACGCCGGCGGGAGCGTTCTACGCCTTCCCGAACATCACCGGCACCGGTATGACGGCGCAGGAGATG
Source organism: uncultured Chloroflexia bacterium (assembly GCA_963732945.1). Lineage (GTDB taxonomy): Bacteria > Chloroflexota > Dehalococcoidia > DSTF01 > WHTK01 > WHTK01. The sequence continues at coordinate 224,470 of CAVTBL010000016.1, read as the reverse complement.
CAGGACCGACTGCTCGACCGCGCCGGCGTCGCCACGATCGCCGGCACCAGCTTCGGCGCCTACGGCGAAGGCTACGTGCGCTTCTCGTACGCAAACAGCGTCGAGAACATCCGCGCCGCACTCGGCCTCATGCGCGGTGTCCTGTCCGACTGACGACACTTAGCGAGTCAGCGTTCCGCATCGGGCAGGCGGTGACCGTTTCAATTCGGTAGTTCTCGGCTCGCGCGGGACAAGCGCGGATAACGGATAATGAAGAAGCCATGGTAACTGGCGTAGCCACACGAAAGTTCACGGTCGAAGAGTTTCACCGAATGGTTGAGGCAGGAATCCTGCGCGAGGATGACCGCGTTGAGCTGTTAGACGGGGAGATCGTTGAGATGCCACCAATCGGCGGCCCTCATTCGTCAACAGTCGATAGGCTGAATAGGCTTCTAATCCTCGCTCTTCGGGACCTGCCCGCGGTGGTACGAGTCCAGAACCCCGTGCGATTGCCCGGCGAGACGGAGTTGTACCCCGACTTCGCGGTCGTGCCGCCACGGAATGACTACTATCGCGACACTCTGCCCACATCGGCAGAAGTGCAGCTAGTAATCGAGGTCGCCGACTCAAGCCTGTCTTACGACAGGAACACCAAGGCTACCTTGTACGCTCGCGCAGGAATCGCCGAGTTCTGGCTTGTTGATGTCTCCACAAAATCGGTCGAGGTCTATTGCAAGCCAGGTAGCAGGGGCTACTCAGACCTTTCGTATCGGCGCCTGGGCGAATCTATTTCGCCCGTAGCATTCCCCTCGGTCGAAGTCTCGATCGACGATTTCCTGGCTTAGGGGCGGCAAGTAAGGGACTGCGTCAGCCTGAGCCCACGACCGCCGGAGTCACGGCAGGCATGACTTCCTCCGCGAACAGACGCATCGATGTCAGCAGTTGCTCCGTCGTCAGGTCGCCGAACGCGAAGGTGCCGCAGAAGTAGTTGGCGCCGGTCGCGTCGACGAAGTGCTGCACCAGCCGTCGCACCGTCTCCGGCGACCCTGCGAGGATGCCGCCCCAGCTCACGGCGATGTCGTAGTCGCCGCGACGCGACTGACCGCCGTTCAGCGCGCCTGCCGGCCGGTCGACGTAATTGCGGTCGAAGGCGTTATAGGCGCGCCGAGCGACCGCCTCGGCCTCGGCGTCGGTTGCGGCGACGTAGACGTGTCGTGTGGCGCCGAGCAGCGGTTCGCGCACTTGTGGGTTCAGTCGCGAAGCCGACGCCGCGTCGTAGGCGGCGCGATACTGCTGCACGCCTGTCGCGATCGAGTCCAGCGCCGTGCGCGTAAAGCCGAACAGCGTGTTGAAGCCGTGCTGAGCCACCCAGGTCGTGCGTTCCGGGCTGCTCGACGGGTACCACAGCGGCGGGTAGGGCTGCTGCGTCGGACGCACGTGCACCGGCGCGTCGTGCAGCGAGTAGTAGTGCCCCTCGTAGTCCACGCGTCCCTTCTCGAGGCCCATTAGCAGGATGTCGAAGCACTCCTCAAAGCGCTGGCGGGTCTCGGCCGAGTCGACGCCGTAGATCGAGAGCTCGTCCGGCGAGATGCCGCGCCCGACGCCGAGCTCGAGGCGACCGTTGCTCAGCGCGTCGAGGATGCAGACCTCCTCGATATTGCGCATCGGGTTGTACAGGGGCAGCAACTGCACCATCGGCCCGAGGCGAAGGCGCGACGTCCTTTGCGTCGCCGCCGCGAGGAACATGTTCGGCGACGGCGACATACCCAGCGGCGTGCCGTGATGCTCCGCGAGGTGGTAAGCGTAGATGCCGGCCTCATCCGCGTACTCGAGCATGCGCAGGCGCTGCTCGTAGGTCTCGCGCAGGTCGAGGCCGTCGTTGCGGTCGATCCAGTCGAAGATGCCGTACTTGAGGCCGTTGCGCGCCGTCGTCATTGTTTCCGCCCCTTGGAATCGTGCGATGTCGGACGATTCTACATCAGCACCGCGCGCCGCTGATGTAGAGAACCCTGGAACCTTTGAACCCAACGACGCAAAGCTTCCTGGCTCAATGGTTCAAAGGTTCCAGGGTTCGCACCAGCCGTGTAATCTAGCCCCGGCCTCTCACCAGGCCTTTGCTCTGATTCCACGCCATCCCCCTAGTCAGGAGCCTGCAATGCCCTCTCTCAGCCGAACCATCGCGAAATGGGTCGCGGACCTCAAGTATGAGGACCTGCCGCCCGAGGTCGTCGACCGCGCCAAAGGCCTGACGCTGCAAGGCCTCGCCTCGGCGATGCTCGGGCGCGGCATGGCAGCGGGCGACCAGGCGCTGCGTCTCATGCAGGAAGAAGAGGGCGCGGGCGAAGGCATCGCGACGGTTATCGCCGACGGCACGAAGCTCACCAAGGGCGGCGCCGCGTTCGTCGATTCGGAGATGATCTACGCCGGCGGCAAATGGGACACGTTCCGCATGCTCACCCACCCGGGCTGCAACATCCTGCCGACTGGTCTCGTCGCGGCCGAAACGCAGCAGGCGAGCGGCAAGACCTACATCACCGCCATCGTTGCGGCCTACGAGGTCATGGAGCGAATGGCCTCTGAGTTCATCCCGACGGTCATGTCGCGCGGCTTCCACGCTGGGCCCGTGTTCGGCATCTTTGGCGCCGCGATCGCAGCCGCGAAGGTCATCGGCCTCAACGAGGAGCAGATCAACGGCGCCATCGCCCAGTGCGTCAACCTCGCTGCCGGCAACCTCGAGGGCGCGCGCAGCGGCGGTCGCGCCCTGCGCGAAGGCGGCGCCGTACGCAACGCCTTCCTGGCTGTAGCGCTGGCCAAGCAGGGTATGCCGGGTGGCGAGACTACGCTTGAGGGCGAGGCCGGTTTCTACCACTCCTACATCGGTAACAACCGCGGCGAACTGCCGTACTCGTTCACCGGCCTCAAGCAGACAGACCTCAATCAGATTGTCGAAGGCCTGGGCACGCGCTGGCAGATCCTCGAGACCCTGTACCGCATCTACTCGACGGCCGGCTTCAACATCGCTCACGTCGACGTCACCGCCACCCTGTGCGCCGAGCACGACATCAAGCCCGACGACGTCGACCGCGTCGAGGCCGTGGTCAACTGGTTCGAGACACAGTACCCGAGCCCGGCCTTCCCCACGCCCGGACCAACCGGCGCACGTCCCGGGAGCACGCACTACTACTCGGCCTACGGCGTCGTCGAGCGCGGCTTCCCGTTGCTCAAGAGCCGCCCCGGCGACGACCCGCCCGCCGTGCTCGACCTGATGCAGCGCGTGACGATCATTCCGTCCGAGACGCAGACCCTGTTCGGGCCGAAGATCACCATCTTCCTCAAGGACGGTCGTAGCTTCACCAGAGAAGCGACAGGACGAGAGTTCATCTGGGACTTCGAGGAGGAGGTGCGCCGCATCCGTGGCGTCGCTCCCGGCCTAGCGATCCAGGAGTCGCAGTTCGAGGAACTGATCGACGCCTGTAGGCACCTCGAGACGCTGGAGCGCGCCGACCGCGTGGTGCAGCTAACGATCCCGCGCTAGGGCGCTGACGGAGAGGTTATCGAGATGGAACTGGGACTAATCGGTAAGCGAGCGCTGGTCACCGGTGCCAGTAGCGGCATCGGCAAGGCCTGTGCGCTTGAGTTGGCGCGCGAAGGCGTGCACGTCGCCTGCGTCGCGCGTAACCATCAGCGCCTCGCCGAGGTAGTCGACGAAATCGAGGCGATTGGCGGCGAGGCGTTCTGGCTCTCGACCGACCTCAGCACCGAAGCAGGCTGCCACGAGGCCATGGACGCGATGATCGAGCACTGGGGCGGCATCGACATCCTGGTCAACGTCGCGGGCGCCGCCCAGCAGGCCGACATCCTCACCGAACTCACGACCGCCCTGATCGACGACGGTCTGCGACTCAAGACGTACAGCTACCTGACACTTTCGCAGCTCGCGTTCCCGCATATGAAAGGCCAGAACTGGGGACGCATCGTCAACATCGCCGGCGCGGCGGGCACCGGTCCGACCGCCGGTAACCTCCCAGCCAGCATCGCCAACGTCGCCATCCTCAACATGACGCGCGCCTTTCAGGATGTCGGCGCGCCTTACGGCATCCTCGTGAACACGATCTGCCCCGGCCTGACCGACACGCCGCGCACGCGCGAGCACCGTCGCGTCGCCGCCGAGCGCGCCGGCCGTGTCGCCGACGAGGCAGAGGTCGAGGCGGCGATCGCAAAGGCGGCGCAGTCTCTGCCGGCGGGCCGCATGTGCGAGCCGGAGGAGATCGCTCGCGTGACCTGCTTCCTCGCCTCGGAGGCATGCAGCTACGTGCAGGCCAGCGCGATCTACATGGACGGCGGCGCCCGGCGCGCCACGCCGTAGCGGGAGCGCAGGGTGCAGAGTGCACAGTTCAGAGATTTCGAAGCCTTGCGGAGATTTTCGCGCTGGATCTATTCAGAGGGCTCGGTTTGGATGATGCGGGTCATGTTGCCTGCACTCTGTACCCTGCGCTCTGAATTCGAAAGAGGAGCTAACGTCGATGCCGACCGTTAACGTCAACGGCTACGAGGTCTACTACTACGACGACGACTTCACCGACCCATGGCGTCCCAGCGAGGTCGTACTGATCAACCACTACGGCGTCGGCGACTCGACGCTGTACAACCGCTGGGTGCCGGTGCTCGCGAAGGACTATCGCGTCATCCGCTGGGACCGTCCTGGGCACGGGCGCTCTGAAAAGCCGCCCTACGGCTACAAGATGAGCGTCGAGGGCATCATTGCCGACTTCGTCGCCTTCCTCGACGCGATCGGCGTGCAGAAGGTGCACTACGTCGGCGACAAGGTTGCCTGCGCTGCCGGCATCGCGCTGGCGGTGACGCATCCCGAGCGCGTCAAGTCATTGACCCTGGCATCGTGCTTCCTGCACGTGCAGCGCATGCGCGACAACTTCATCCGTCAGGCGGAGCAGATTCTCGACGAAGGTGGTTGGATCAACGCCTTCTCGGCCTATGCCCGGCGCGACACGAGCAACCTCAGCTTCGAGGAGCGCATGCGTGACCTTTACTACCAGCAGGTCTGGGGCAGCGTGCCGGCGCACATCACGTCGGCGGCGTTCTCGCTGGTGCAGGACCCGTCGTTCGACGTGACGCCGCTGCTCTCGCAGGTCACGGTCCCGACCCTCCTGCTCAGCCCCACCAACGGCGGCACCCTGGTCACGATGGAGGAGCAAGAGCTCATTCGCAGCACCATCCTGGACTGCGAGCAGGTCGTCTTCGAAGGCGCAACGTCCCTGCTGCCCTACCACGAGCCCGTCTGGTGCGCCGAACAGACGCTACGCTTCTTAAGGGAGCATGGAGCTGCAACTGCCTGACGAGGCGCCTCAGTAGCTGACGGGGCCTCGCCCCTCCCCCTGACCATTGCCCCTTCAGAGGGCGAGGGGACCCCGTGGGTTGGGAGCGCGCGGTGGACTTCAAGTGAGGCCTCTACTCGCCCAACTGACAACTGAAGACTGAAAACTGAGAACTTACCCCGCTACTGTTGCTGGCTGCTCAGCACCGTCGTGCCCGAGGGCTCGCTGCTGCCGCCGGATGGCTCGATCGTCACCCAGACCGGCTGCTTGCTCGTCACGTGCTTCGAGAGCAGCACGTAACCGTCGCCGCTGTCCGATACGTTGAGCACGCCAAGACTGCTGGGTGTGCCGTCGAAGACCGCCCACGCCTGATACGTCTTGCCGGACGGTAGCTGGTCGAGGCCGTCAATCGTCATGACGCCGACGTTCTCGACGAAGTAGATGTGGGCGTGCACCTGCTCGTTGCCTACGTATCGCACGAAGGCGTCCTTGTTGCTGCCGCCGCCGTTCATCTGCAGCGTTACGTTCCAGACCAACAGCGCCACGACGGCGACGGAGAGCAGGCCGAGCGCTGGACGCATCGGCACGGCGGGCCAGCGGAAGCTCCAGCGTCGCCTGGGTCGCGACGGCGCTTCGGCCGGCCGAGGCGTCACGGCCGGCGCTTCGAGGGCCGCGGCCATGATGCGGCTCTTGAGCAGCGGCGTCGGGGCGACCTCTTCGGGCGACAGCGCCAGGGCGCCGACCGCGGAGCGCAGTTCGCCCAGGACGCCGGCATGCTGCTTACACGTCCTCAGGTGCGCCTCGACCTCGGACCGCTGCTCGGGTGTCAGCGCGCCGAGAGCGTAGCCCGCCGCCAGCTCATCGACCTCTAGACAGGTCACCGACTTCCCCTTCTCTCAGTATTAGTCTCAGGCGCTCCAGCGCCAGCCGCATGCGGCTCTTCACGGTGCCCAGCGGCACGTTCATGATCGACGCGATCTCGACCTGCGTGTAACCGCCGAAGTACGCCAGCTCCACGCACCGGCTCTGCTCCTCGGGCAGCATCGCCATCGCCTTCGCGACCGCGCTGCGGTCGGCGGCCACGTCGGCAACGTCGCGCGCCTCGGAGTCGATCTCCTGGATCAGCGTTATGTCGATTTCGACGCGCTGTCGTGTCTGGCCGCGTGTCTTGCGCAGCCGGTCGATCGACTTGTGGTGCACCATCGTCAGCAGAAGCGACAGCAGGCTGCCGCGCTCCGGACTGAGGCGGTCCGTGTGCTGCCACAGGTCGATGAAGGCGTCCTGCACCGCGTCCTCCGCTACACCGTGGTCGCCGAGGATGCGATACGCCAGGCTGAAGGCACGACCGCTGCACAGGTCGTAGAGCTGCTCCAGCGCCGCCGTATCGCGTTCTCTCAGGGAAGGCATGAGCGCGTCGATCTCCCAGTTGCCCATCAGCGGGCATCCGGCGTTGCTTGGGCGCCTGACGCGAGATAGAACATGCTGCCCCTTAGAAACTTCGGCTCACCTGCAAGTCATTCGTGATGGGAGCCGCCGAAGGATCATCAAACCACGAAACATTTCTTCCTGCACGCGGGACATCTCTCAATAAGCCGCTCGTTAGGCTAAAGTTGGCGAGGCCTCAGGCCTACACTGTTAGCTAATTGACAATTTGGAGGGAGAGACATGCCGCGCATCGAACTGATCACCAGCAAAGAGCAGATCCCGGCCGAGCAATATCACGAGTACGACGAGATCGCTAACGTCCTCGGCCGCGTGGGCGGACCGTTCGGAATCCTCATGTACAGCCCCGGCCTGGCAGAGATGGTCTGCAAGACGGGCGCCCAGGTCCGATTGGGCTCCTCGCTCACCATGGTCGAGCGCGAGCTCGTCATCCTCACGCTCTGCCGTGAGAAGAACGCCGCCTACGAGTGGTCGGCACACGTCGGAACAGGACGCAAGGCCGGCATGCGCGAAGAAGCCATCGAGGTCATGCGCAACGGCGGCGACGCCAGCAACCTGGAGCCGGACGAGCGCGACATCATTACGTACACGCGCCAGCTGCTGCGCAACAACAAGGTCGACCAGGGCCTGTTCGACGCGCTGAAGGAGCGCCACGGCGTCCGCTGGCTCGTCGAGATCACCGCAACGGCCGGCCAGTACTCCTACATCTCCTGCATCAACAACGCCTTCGGCATGGAGCCGCCGGCGGACGCGCCCGACAAGCTGCCCGTCAACTAGCCATTCGCATGGCAGCCATCCTGCGCGGGACGCTGTAGTAGCCGCATCGCAGTGGAGACCGTCCGTAAACAGCCTGGCTGAAACCGACACACTGCCGAGACCAGCAGCACAAACAGAGGACCCGGGGAGCCATGCTTCTCGGGTCCTCTGCTAATACGGCCCCGCCCTGCCGCGTGTCGATAATCCCGGGATGCTCTCTGCGAGAGGCCTGCTCCTGCTCGTCGTCACCGTGTGCGCGACTCTGTCCTGCGCGGGCCTTGCTCGGCCGCAGCCGCCGGCGTTCGCGCTGAGCAAGCCCGTCGTCATCCGCTACGACTCGGACAGCGACAGCAACGTGACCGTCAACGTGCACGTCTGGCAGCGCGAGTACAACGTACCGGGCAGCAGCCTGGCCCAGGTACGCGCCAATCTGGTGGCCCTGAACCTCGGTGGCGGCCAGGGCGACTTCAGCGCTTACACGAAGTGGGACCTGACCTGGAGCCTGCGCTACTCTGGTGGCAATGGCGGATGCAGCCTCGCCGGCGCCAGCATCGAAGTCGATTCCGTCGTGACGCTGCCCGCGCTGGCGGACGAATCGCAGCTCTCGCCCGACGACCTGGCTGAATGGCAGCGCTACCTCGACGCCCTCAAAGCGCACGAGCTGTCGCACGTCGACAACGAGGTCGCCGGCGCCAACGCGATGCGCAACACGCTCGCAAGTCTCGATGTAGCGGACGACTGCACCGCACTGGGTTCGCAGGTCGGCGCGCTCGGAGAGCAGCAGAAGCAATCGATTCATCAGGCGGACGATGCGTTGGACGCGAAAACGGAACATGGCGCCCTCACTGGCGCCACGTTCCGTTGATTCTTGCGGGCAGAGGCTCGGCCGAGGTCTACCTTTACCCGCCAGCAGGCAGGCTCACGGTTCCTTCCGTGACAATATAAGCATCGTTTCTAGAGCCCTAACGATGTATTGGGGTATCTCCTTATTTCCCCGCCCCAGCAGCCTCTTCGTCTCTCCCTCACGCTTCCGCAGGCCGATAACGAGTCGTAGCTCTGCGGCAGGAGGCCGTCCTTGCAAGACATCATCATCTTCGCCCTCGTCGGCATCTCTCTGATCAGCGGCGTCGTGCTGCTGTTCGACGTGAAGTCGTTCAAGCTGCCGCACCTCGCGCTGCCGCACAGCCTGCCGAGGCCTTCGCATCTGTTGAAAGCGCTGCCTTTCTTCGGTCACGGCGATGCGCACGACGACGAAGACGAAGACCCCGAGTACGACGCGTATGAGGTCTACCCCGCCGTCGACTACGGCGACGAAGACGCCGGTTCGTTTGCGGCCAGCCGCTCGCCCTTCGGGGCGCCCGCGCCTGCTCGACGCCCCAAACGCGCACAGGACGACGAGGAAGAAGAAGACGACGAAGACCTCGGCTTCGACTACAAGCCCGCCGCCCCTTACGACGACGAAGACGCGGCCTACGACGCGCCGCTCGCCGATGTCGAAGACGCCGAGGGTGCTGATGAAGACGACGAGGACGAGGAAGACGACGAAGAGGACGAGGAGAGGGACGACGTCAACGACATGATGTCGTTCTTCGACAAGGCGCCTGAGGTCAGCAAGGTGCCCGAGGCGATTCGCGAAGGCCTCGAGGAGGTCAGCGCGACCGAGCTCCTGGCTGAGGCGCGACAGGTCAGCGCCCTGCTGCGCCGCACCAACCGCGGCTGACAATGTCGGGGCGGCGCTACGAGCGCGACAGGCGAGGCCTGATCGTCCCGGGGCTAATCATGGCCGTCGGTCTGGTGGTACTGGGCCTGGCACTGATTCCCCTGCCCACTCACGGCTCGCCCGGCCCGCAGGCAACAGCGGCGCCAAAGTCACTCGATGGGTCCGTCGACGCGTCGCAGCCCGGTAAGCCACAGCAGCTCCATCTCGACATCGCCACGTCTGATTCCGGCCCCATAGATTCGTCCGGAGGCGCATCGGGCGACTCGTCAGCCGCCTCTGCGCCTCGCGATCCCGGTCCGGCGCCGACACCGCAGCCGCGCATCATTGCCGCCGTCCCGGACGAGGCCCTGCCGGTCTCGCACCTCCAGCCGATCACCGGTTCGACCAGCAAGCACACATCGCAGTCGTCGGGCGCGCCGGTGCAGCTTCAGGTCGCGCTGGTTGCGGAATCGCCCGACCTCGCCGACGTCACGAAGCAGGTCGCGGCGTTGGTGCGCAACGACCGAGTCACCGCCAGCGCCACGGCCCTCGACGCCCTGCAGCGTCCTGACGTGGTGCTGCTGCTCGACGACTCTCCCGGCGGGTCCAGCGTCTGGTACTGCAACCCCAGCACCAACGCCAGCCAGCAGCTCGCGACGTCCCTGCTCAAGGCGATGGCGCCTCTGCCCGCTGAGCCGGACGGCATCGACGTCACGGACACGCTGGCCTGCGACACGCTGTACACCGGTCGAGCCCAGATGGCAGCGGCGCTCGTGCGCCTGCCAAGCGACGTACATGGCTTCGATTCGCCGCACGCGATTGCGGGAGCCGTGAACGCCTACCTCAGCGCCAACGCCAGCACGATTCAGAACAGCCGCAGCGCCACACGTCTGGTCTGGCCTGCCTACGGACCGATTACCAGCTACTACGGCCCCAGCCATCCCCTCGGCATCGACATCGGCCAGTCGACGGGTGACATTGTTGCGGCAACGGACGGCACCATAACCTTCGCGGGCGGCGACCCCTGCTGCTCCTATGGCAACTATGTGATCATCGATAGCCCTGCCGGCATCCGGACCCTGTACGCGCACTTCAGTGCGATTTATGTGAAGCAAGGTCAGCCCGTAAAGGCCGGTCAGGCCCTGGGACACGTCGGCTGCACGGGTCACTGCACCGGCAACCACCTGCACTTCGAGACCATCGTCAACGGCGTACGCGTCGACCCCATGACACTCCTGCCGTAGGCCCTCGTCTCGACCCGAGCCTCGGGGCGCTCGTCACGTCACAGACACCGCGACGCAATGCGAAGCCTCGACTGGCTGAACCGAGCCCATCCCTACGAGACGTCATTCCGACGCCAGGAGGAATCTAGCGAACCACGAAACCGATTCCTAAGATCCGAGACGCAGCCTCGCAGCGCCGAAGGAACGCAAGACGCCGACGCCTCTCCCTCCGAGGTGAGAGGGGCAATGACTCGTAGGCAGAAATGCGGCGCGCGCCGGCGTTGACATGGCTATTCAGGCGGGGACCGACGCGTTCGCGTACTTGTGGCTACTCCGTGGTGGGCTTGAGCAGGAAGTAGGCGCTCCAGCTGGCGCCGGCCGCCAGGATGCCCACCGCAATGAGCATCAGCGTGTTCTTGGGCAGGAACGGCTTCGGCCTCACGGGACCACCGCCGGCGATCCCGTCTGGCGTGAGGTTGGTCGGCGGTGTCGCGTCGATGCCGGCCAGGGGCGCAGCTTTCGTCTTTGGCGTTGCTGTCGGATTCGGCGTCCTTGTCAGTGGAGGCACGGCCGTCGCCCTGGGCGTGGCCGTCGCCCTGGGCGTGGCGCTTGGCCGCGGCGTCGGGCTCGGCGGCGAAGACGTTCTGCCGTCTGCGCGTACCGGCTCTCGCGTCGGTTGCGACGCGGGCCCCGGAGCCTGCGTCGACGGGGACGCATCGTTGCCGGGGGTCGGTGTGTCCGTCACGTCCGGCGGCGCGAACTCGGTCCCCGGGTTAGGCGTCAGGTTCGCTAGCAGAGCTGCGAGGTCGCTCAGCGACGGCGAAGGCAGCCCGGGCGTGGCCGTCGCTGTCGGCGTGTCGGACGGGGTCTGCGTGGCTGCCGGCTGCGGCGTGTGGGTCGGCAACGGTTTTATGGTTGCGGTGGGCGTCGCAGTCGCGGCGGTAGTAGCCGTTGGGCTGGGCGTGATCGTCGGACTGGGTGTGGTCGTGGGACTCGGCTGCGCTTCGCTGTGAACCGTCGGCGTAGGCGTAACTTCGCCCGCCACGGCAACGGTCGCTGATCCAAGACATAGCAGCGCGCACGACAACAGCGCGCCTGAGAGCACGACAAATCGCATCGAAAGCGGCCGTACGAATACGCGGCCAATCTTGCGTTTCATTACACAACGAGTTTTGCGATTAGTCGGAGGCAGGGAAATTAGGGATGACCCGAATACGGAAGCTCTGCTTAACCAACGAAATAAATCCAGAGTGACTCGAGGGCATTAGACCTCGGGAATAGTCGAGGCCCAGTGTGCAGTTGGCCTCGCGTTCAAGGAGGTCTGCCAGGGAGAGGAAGGCAAGGAGAACCGGAACCGAGTGCGGGCGGACACCCGCAGTCAAATTTCAGGAGGAAGCTTGTATATGAGCCTAATAACCAAAGCGAGGCGCTGGCTCCGAGACGAACGAGGCATCACCGGTCTTGAGACCGCGATCATCTTGATTGCCTTCGTCGTGGTCGCCACCGTCTTCGCCTTCGTCGTATTGACGACAGGTATCTTCAGCGCCGAGCGAGGCAAGGAGACGGTGTACGCCGGCCTTGCCAAGGCTCGAGGCACCATGGAAGTTCGCGGCGGCATCGTCCTCGCTGACAACGACTCCTCAATCGTTCAGACCGGTATCACGGACGGTACTGTCCAGTTCACGGTCGCTAACACGGCCGGCGGCGACCCGATTCCGCTGGACCCCACCGCGACTAACAACCGCACCGTCATCGCGTACCGCGACGGCACGGTGATTGCTGACGACGTCCCGTACACAGTGGACTGGGTTGTCTCCGACGGCGACGCCCTTCTCGAGACCGGCGAGCTCGCCGTGGTCACGATCAAGGTCTCCGACATCCACGCCGTTACTGTGGTCGCGGGCACGCCTACGGCCGGCCCCCCGGCCACACTCGAACCGAACTCTCGATTCACGTTCGAGATTCAGACCCCGGTGGGTGCAGTCCTCGACGTCACCCGCACGATGCCTGCACAGCTCGACGCGGTCATGCAGTTGCACTAGGCCAGGGAAGGCCATCGGTCACTCGGGCGGCGGTGAGTCAGACTCGCCGCCGCCCTTCAAAACGTAACTGGTCGTTCAAGGCGGTAACAGATGGAGCTTCAAGCCAAAGTCACGGCCCTAGAGGAGGAACTAAGCATCCTCAAAGGCGAGATCAAAGCGATCTTGCAAGAGGTGCGTGTGGCCGTGCTTGCCCGCCAGAACCCCTTCCTCGATGACGATTTCGCAGGTCCCGCATCGACCCGGTCGGGCGCAGCGACAGGCTGGCCCGCGGACGAGCCGTTCATGTCCGACGCTGCACCTGCACCCACACCGATCGCGGTACCTGTACCCGCCCCGCTGCAGGTGGTCAACGGCAAAGCCGCGGCGCCACCACCACAACAGTCGCAGCCGGAGATGGAGCTGCCCGTCGCGACCACAGAAGCTATCAAGGCGTCTGGCACGCTCGACCTCGCCGGTCTGCTCTCCTGGCTGCAGGAGACCGCAGAGCAGTTCAACCCATCCGACTTCCGCATGATGATTCAGCTCGCAGCCTATGGCGGCCTGATCGATGGTGGCCTCGAGCAATCGCTGGTCGAGCTCGGGGAGTCTGTCTCGGGCAGCGACGCGCGCAAGGCCTCGCTACCGGAGTTCGCGCTGGCGCTGCAGAAGCTCGAAGCCGTGCGCGCCATGAAATCGATTACGCAGAGCAGTCGCCGCAGCGCGGCCTAGCACGATCGCGATATGGAAAAAGCAATCGCCACCATCCTGCTGACCGTCGCCAGCATTGTCGCCATCGTCACGGTGATCAACGCCCTGATGCCGGCGATTTCGCGCACCAACGGCTCGATCGTCGCCACGTCCGACAGCGTCAACAACCGCATCTCGACCGACCTCGAGATCATTCACGTGGCCGGTACAGACGGCAGCGCCGACGTCGAAGCCTGGGCCAAGAACACGGGCGCCGACCGCATAGCGCCGCTGAGCCGTGTCGACGTGTTCTTCGGCCCCGAGAACGCCTTCGTTCGCGTCCCCTACGGCGACCCCGGCTGCACCGCCCCGTGCTGGTCTTACACCGTAGAGAACGACACGGAGTGGAACCCGACGGCCACGATACGCATCGACCTCACGTCAGACACCAACCTGGTTCAGGGCGAGACCTACTACATCAAAATCGTTGCCCCTAACGGCGTCACCGACGCTCGCTTCTTCACGATCTGAGTTATGGAAAACGCGATTCCTACGCTGGTGATTGGAGCGCTGCTGCTGGTAGCGAGCGCGCTCGTCACGCACAGCAACATGCAGGCGCAGGCGGAGCTGAGTCAGAGCTTTCGTGGTATGCAGATGCGCCTCGGAGAGAAGGCCCAGACCGATCTCAAGATCTCAAACGCCGCCCTGCAGCCGGACCTGCAGACACTCGACCTCGCGGTGCTCAACGACGGTCAGACGCGCCTCTCCGACTACGCCAAGATGGACCTGATCGTGATCTACGAAACGGCGACGGGCCGTGTCACAAAGTGGCTGCCGTTTTCGACCGGCACCGCAAGCGATACCTGGAGCCTCACCTCGATCACCGGCGACGCGTTCGAACCGGGCCTGTTAAATCCTGGTGAAACCGCTCAGATTGTCGTCGACCTTGCCGAACCTGCCATCGCGGGTCAATCGAACCGCATCGTCATTGTCAGCGATTCCGGTGCGGCAACGTCCGCACCGTTCACAAGCTAAGGAGGAGGGGTGGAATGGTCGCAACTACAGAAGCAACCCGCAAGCTAATCACGACCGGCAACATCGAGATCGACAAGAAGATAGGCGGTGGTCTGCCGCCGCGCTCCTTGACCCTGATCGAGGGTCAGTCGGACGCCGGCAAGAGCGTGCTGACGCAGCAGTTCATCTGGGGCTCGCTGCAAAGCGGCCTGCGCATCGCGCTGTACACGACCGAGAACACGACACCCAGCCTCATGCGCCAGATGAGCTCCCTCTCGCTGAACATCGAAGACTATTTCCTCCTGGGACGGATCAACTGCTTCCCCGTGCCCAACACGTTCTCGACGGAAAAGTCGAAGCAGCTCTACAAGCTCCTCCTCGATCACATCGAGCGCATGCCCAAGTACGAGCTCGTCATCGTCGATTCGCTGACCGCGTTCGTGACGCACGCCTCCGAGGCCGACACGCTCGACTTCTTCTCACGCGCCAAGGAGCTCTGCGACCAGGGTCGCAGCCTCATGGTGACGATGCATTCCTACGCCTCCAACGAGCAGCTTCTGACCCGTCTGCGCTCGATCTGCGACGCCCACATGCGGCTGCGCGTCGAGGAGGTAGGCTCACAGCTCGTCAAGGTCCTGGAGGTCGCGAAGGTGCGAGGCGCCGATAAGAGTACCGGCAACATCGTGTCGTTTGACGTCGAGCCGAACATCGGCATGCGCATCATCCCGATCACCAAGGCCAAGGCGTGACAACAGAGGCACCGCCTAAAAGAAGAAAGAAGAAGCCAAAGCCCGACGAAGCGCGCCAGGCTGCCCAGCAGGAGCTGCGCATCGCCGCCGCCGGTGCGCCGCACCTGGCGCACTACCTGCGCGAGCTCGCGGACCAGGGCCTCGCCGAGCCCGATTATTACGCGGAAATCGACCGCAAGATGTCGTTCGGCGAGAAGAAGAACCTGATCTACCGCGTCGACAGCGACATCTTCGTGCACATCCTCACGGACGACGACGACGCACGTGACAGCTACGTCGCCATCGACCCGGCGATGCTCGAAGACCTGACGCCCTTCGTCAAGCAGGTCGAGGCCGTGCTGCTCGACTACGTCGACCTGCTCGAGGCGGCGCAGGACGACGAAGAGAAGCGCCAGGTCCTGCTGCGCGCCGTCGAAGAGAACGTGACGATCAGCGACAGGCCGCAGCCGATGCCCAAGAGCAAGGGCGGCGGCAAAGGCTTCAAGCCGTTCGGCCGCAAAAATGGCAGCGACAACTCGATCTACTGCACTCCCGAACAGACCGAAGCGCTGCGCTATGTGATCGTGCGCGACAAGATCGGCATGGGCATCCTCGAGCCGCTGATCCGCGACTCACACATCGAGGACATCAGCTGCAGCGGCCTCGGCTACCTGTTCATCGAGCACAAGATCTTCAAGGCACTGAAGGCGAGCATCCACTTCGACGAGATGGAGGAGCTCGATAGCTTCGTCGTGCGGCTGTCGGAGAAGATCAAGAAGCCCGTCACCTTTCGCAACCCGATCTCGGACGCGACGCTGCCGGACGGCTCCCGTATCAACATCGTCTACGGTGGCGACGTCTCGACGCGCGGCTCCAACTTCACGATCCGTAAGTTCACGGCGGTCCCGTTGAGCATCCTCGACATCATCGATAGCGGTGGTATCAGCTTCGAGATGGCCGCCTACCTGTCGCTGATGGTGCAGGAAGGCATGAACTTCTTCGTCTCCGGCGAGACCGCCTCCGGTAAGACAACCCTGCTCAACGCCCTCACCTGCTTCTACGAACCCGACGCCAAGATTGTCAGCATCGAGGACACGCCGGAGCTCCAGGTGCCGCACCCGAACTGGATCAGGGAGGTGGTGCGCGGGTCAATGTCCTCGGACGACTCCAGCGTAACGATGTTCACCCTGCTCAAGGCAGCCCTACGTCAGCGCCCGAACGCGATCATCGTTGGTGAGATCAGAGGCGAGGAGGGCGCCATCGCCTTCCAGGCAATGCAGACCGGTCACGCCGTGGCCGCGACCTTCCACGCCTCGTCCGTCGAGAAGCTGATCCAGCGTCTCACCGGTAACCCGATCAATGTGCCGAAGACTTATGTCGATAACCTGAACATCGTCTGCATCGCCAGCGCCGTACGCCTGCCGAGCGGCAAGCTGGGCCGCCGCATCCTCAGCATCAACGAGCTGATTGGCTACGACTCCAGCGCCGATGCCTTCTCCTTCATCGAGACGTATCGCTGGAACTCGTACAACGACACGTTCGAGGCCACGGGCACGATGAACAGCTACCTGCTCGAGCAAAAGATTGCCCCAAGGAAGGGACTCGACCCGCAAAACAAGCGGGCTATCTATGACGAAGTTGACCGCCGGGCACAGCTCTTCGAGCGACTGCTCAAGGCGGGGAGGACGAACTTCTTTGATCTCTATAAGGCATTTAGCCAGGCTCAGCGGCAAGGCCTCATCTAGGCCCAAGAAGGGCAACGCTGACGGCTTCGGCCCTCAGTCGCTGTTCTCGCGCGAGCCCGTCGACTTCGACCTCGTCACGCAGATGACGCATATGTCGGCCGTTGCCACGTCCGGCATCGCCCGCGACCGCTTGTTCGAAGGCACCGCGTCGCTGGAGTACAGCACCTCGAAGTACTTCCGGCGCGTGCATCGCGTCGCCCAGCGCCTGAACTACGACTATTCGCAGGCCTGCGAGGTCGTCGGCGACCAGGTGAAAATCGAGAGCGTGCAGAACCTGCTGCTGCACTTCTCCACCGCCCTCAGCGCAGGCGAGGCCGAGAGCGACTTCCTCGAGCGCGAGACCGCCGTACAGCTCGAGCTCTACGGCAAGAAGTACGAACGCGACACCGAGTCACTGCAGAAGTGGACCGACGCCTACGTCGCCCTGATGGTCTCGACCACGCTGATCGTCGTGATCTCGATGGTGTCGATGATGATCTATCCCCTGGGCACGATGGCGCTGATGGGCCTCGCGCTTGTCGTCATGATGGTTACAAGCGCCGGCGCCTGGATCATCTTCACGGTCGCGCCGCACGAGGTGAAGACGCATCGCCTCAAGCGCAGATCGGCCGAGCAGCATCAGATGGAGAAGTTAGGCGCCATCCTCGTGACCCTGACCGGCCCCGCCGTCGTGATCAGCTGGATGCTCGCGGGCCTGGGCGTCGGCATGATCCTGGGCGCCATCCTGCTCTCGCCCATCGGCTTCATCGCCTGGAAGGACGACCGCAAGATCGACAAGCGCGACGAGGCCCTGCCGGCCTTCCTGCGCGGCCTCGGCAGCGTCATGGGCGCCGTCGGCACCACTGTGCCGGAAGGCCTGGCGCGCCTTAACCGTCGCTCCCTGGGCGGCCTCGAGTCGCACGTGCACCGGCTCTTCGTGCGCCTGAACAACGACATCGACCCGGCCCTGGTCTGGGCGCGTCTTTGCGGTGAGACCGGCTCCGAGCTGGTCACCCGTACGGTCCGCATCTTTGCCGAGGGCATCCGTCTCGGCGGCGATCCGGCGGCAGTGGGCAACCTGGCGGCCTCATACGCCCAGAAGGTCACGTTGCTGCGCAGCACGCGCAACCTGGTCTCATCGACCTTCCTGTTCGTTTCGTTGCCGATGCACATTGCCCTGGTCTCGATCATCCTGTTCGTAACTGAGGTCGTGAAGGTGTTCGGCAATCAGATCGCGGACATCCAGCAGCAGACTCTGAGCAGCGACATCATCAGCGAGGCCGGCGTCACCAACGCGATTACCTTCGCGCGCCCCGACATGATGTTTCTGAACATCTTCGTTGGCGGCATGATCATCATGCTGACGGTCGCCAACGCCTTCGCGCCCTACGCGGCGAGTGGTGGCCACAGGTTCAAGCTTTTCATGTTCCTGGCCTGCACCATGCTCGCGTCCGGCATCGCGATGCTCGTTGTGCCCGCGGTCGTGGAGGCTTTGTTCCACTCGGTCTCGTCAACGCCGCTGACCAGTGGCGGCGCCACGCCCACCGGCTAAACCATGATTTCGCCTGCTATGCTGTAACACCCCGCCATAACCCGCGTTATTGCACTATGAGGGTTGTTGTACATGCTGCGAGGCGGGGCGCTTCTCATCATGATGCTCGTAGCCACCGCGGCAGTTGCTGCCTGCGGTGGCCGGGCGTCCGGGCCGGCTAGCCTCAGCCTCTCCTGGTCTGCCAACAAGGCGCCGAGTGGTCCTCTGGCGCCCAACGCTGCGGTGCAGACCAGCCTGACGATTCGCAACGACGGTGGTAAGACGCTCGATTCCGTGCAGCTGCGCTTCGACCAGCACGATGGTGTCATGCCCCTCGGCCTCACCGTGGGCACCGCCACCAACTACTCGAGCTCCTTCGACGGCGATACACAGGTCTGGGACCTCGGCGCCATGAAACCCGGTGACGTCGTCGTCTTTCCCATCGGTCTCTGGTTCCAGGCCCCGCGCAACAGCACCGACGCTCTGCCTGTGACGCTGTACATGGGCGCAAAAAGCCCCGACCTCGAAGGGGTCGTGCTGAGCAACCCGTTCGAGGTCGAGGTGGACGGCCGGCTGGCCGTTACGGGACGCTAATCCCGATTTAGTGCAACTGCATCACGGCGTCGATACCGGCGGGCATCGAGCGTGTAATGTCGAGAACGGCTCCGACGGGCGTCTGGAGTTCGAAGGTGAAGCGCGAGTTCGGCGCGAAGGTCGGCGCGCCGTCGATGTCCGCCGGGTTGATGTCGACCTGGAACAGCTCCCCGGGCTCGAGCAGATTGTCCGTGTCACCCACGATGACCGTCACCGTGTAAGGGACGTCCTCGTCGGTTATGGCAGCGTCGTGATACGCGATCACCGTCTTCTGCGATGTCGCAGCCGGGTCGAGCGGGATCGGGTCGCCGCCCGCCGTGGTACCGACGATGAACGTGATGTCATCTACGGTTGGCGGTGTCGTGGCCTTGGCGATGACGGTGCCGCGCAGCTCCATGGTGCCGCGGGCCTTCTGCAGACCAGCGTAAACCGTCTCTTTGCCGCGTTCGGCGCTGAATACGCCCGTGGTCAGCACGACGAACGCAAACACGGTCGCAACGACCACGAACGCGATCAGGATGATCGCGGTTTCAAGGCCGGTGATACCGCGCTCGTCGCGCGATAACCTCCGCACAAACTTCAACATAGGGGTGCTTCCTTCCCTCGCTGCATCAGGGAAACATTTAAGGTTTTTCCCTGTCTTTTAGGTTTTCGGCCGGATAGGCGAAACCAGTAGTACCTGAGCGAGAAAAGGGGAGGCGAAATGACTCCGCCGTGCGGTTAGCTGCCCGGCTGCGGGTCTCCCTGACGCATCGGCAGGATCGGCGCTGCGCCTTCCGAGACGCGGCGCAGGTTCAGGGCGATGCGCTCGAACGTGTTCATCCAGCCCTGCACGCCGCCCGCGGTGTGCGGCGCCAGTACCACGTTGTCGAGGCCCAGCAGTCCGCTGCTACGCGGCAACGGCTCGTACTCGAACACGTCGAGGCCGGCGCCGCCGATGCGATGCTCGCGCAGTGTCTGGGTCAGCGCAGCTTCGTCCACGGTGCTGCCACGCCCGACGTTGATCAAGATAGACTTCGGCCCCATGAGGCCGAGCTCGTGGGCGCCGATCAGGTTACGCGTCTCTTCGCCGTGCGGCAGGCAGCCGATGACCACGTCGGCGGCGCGAATCGCGTCGTCCATCTCCGCGTACTCGATGTCGAAGTAGCGCTCCCAGGCCGGCGAGAGGCGCGTGCGCTTGTAATACAGCACGCGGCAATCGAACGGACGCAGCAGGCGCGAGTAGCAGGCGCCGATCTCGCCGAAGCCGATAATCGCGACCGTCTTGTCGTTCAGCGTGTCGACGTCCGGGATGCGAGCCCAGTTGACGAACGGCGGCGTCGTGCCCGTCAGAGATTCCGGCAGGTTGTCCGGGTTGTCGCCGTTCAGCACCGCGTTGTGGCCCCGCACGATCTTGCGCAAGACCGCCAGTGTCAGAGCCAACCCGTGCTGCGCCACGCGGTCGGAGACTCCCAGCGGTATGACCGAGACCGGGATGCCCTTCGCCAGCGCGGCGCTCGCGTCGCCTTTGCTGCGCACGATGCCGACTCGCTGGGCGAAGCGGAGACTGCCGAGGCGGCCGATCAGCGCCGCATCGACCGGGTACGACCACCACACGATGGCGTCCGCGCTCTCGACGCCGTCCGGCGACTGCCCCGCCTCGGGCGCCAGGAGCACTTCGTGCTCGGGCAGGTAGCGCTGCGGGAACTCCGCCAGACGCTGCTCCAGGGGGTCGAGAAAGGCTACGCGCATATCGTGCTCCTCCGCTGCTTCGTCGAACGTCGCCTCAGAGAGTAGCGCAATCGTGGCCTTGCGCCGAGCACGCGGAGAGGCGCCCCGAGAACTTCGGGGCGCCTCTCTCACTGTTCGTCGGCTCTTATCCCTGCATCTGCGCGAGGTGCTCCGCCAGGCGCGCCAGATGCTGCCGGCCGCCCTCGATGGCGCCGAACTCCCGGACGACGTAGTCGCGCGCCTCGGCCGTCGCGAACAGAGACCGCATCGTGACCTCGGTCTTGCCGTCGCGCTCGACGAAGGTCACGGTGACATGAAACTTGTTCGGGTCGTCCAGTTCGCCGTTGCCATGGTCGTAGACCAGGCGCTCCGGCTTCTCGACCTCGATGTATGTCATCAGGTTGGGGAAGTCCTGCCCCATGCCGTGCATGACCAGCCGAAACACGCCGCCGACGCGTACGTCCATCTCCTGGATCGTGCTGGTGAAGCCATCGGGCCCCCACCACTGCGCCACGTGCTCCGGTTGCGTCCACGCCTGCCACACGAGCTCGCGCGGCGCCTCGACGACGCGACTGATTACGATCTCGCGGTCGGCGGTCGATGTGTCGTTGCTGGCTGTCATTGTCATCTCCGTCTCCTCTCTTGCCTGGTTCGGTCGGGTTCCCTGTTGCCTATTGCTTGTCGCTCTTCACGTAGCTCAGGGCGACGACACCGTTGCTCAAGGCGCGGCTCTCGACCAGCTCGAGCGTCTGCCTCGCGCCGGCGTCCGGAAACAGCCGGATGCCCTCACCCAGAACGACCGGGTTGAGCATGAGCCGGTATTCGTCGACCAGGCCCTCACCAATGAGTGCGCGCGCAACGCTGACGCTGCCGATCAGCAGCATGTCCTTACCCGGCTGCTGCTTTAGCTCCCGAATCCGCCCGGCAAGGTCGTCTCGCACGACCGTGACGTTGTCGCGGCCCGCCCACGAAGCCGCCTCCGTCGTGCTCGAGACCAGGACCTTGGTCGCGTCGTTGAGCCAGCGGCTGTGGTTCTTGTCGTGCGCGGAGGCGTCTGGCTGGTCGCCGGCCGTAGGCCAGTAGTAGTGCATCATCTCGTAGGTCTTGCGGCCGAAGATCGCGGCGTCCGCGTTGGCCGTCAGCGGGTCGACGTAGTCCCACATCTCGTCGGCGACCAGGATCCAGTCCATCTCGCCCTTTGGCCCGGCCAGGTAGCCGTCCAGCGATACGTGCTCCAGCAATACGATTCTTCTCATTGCGTCACCTCAGGACTGCAGCGACTTCAGCAGCTCGGCCAGGCGCTCGAATCCGACGTTGACGCCGTCTTCCATGCCGGTCTGCAGCGCCGTGTCGCGCGCTTCTCGCGACTTGTACCGCGTCGTGATTGTCAACGTCGTCCTACCATCGCGCTCGACGAAGGTCGTTGTGTTTAGCGTGCCCGCGCCCATGACCTCGAAGAACGGTTCGTCGAACGCCTCGGTCGTGACGATATGACTCGGCGCTTCGATTTCGCGGTACTCGCCGCTCATGCCCATTTCGCCGCCCTCGCGCAGGTGCCAGACGTACCGCCAGGTTCCCCCGACCCTCAGGTCGACCTCGCAGATCGGCATCGTGTCGCCGGGGCGTCCCAGCCAGAGCGCGATGTGCTCCGGCTTCGTCAAGCACTCGAACACGAGCTGCGCCGGCGCAGCGAAGCTACGCGTCAGAGCGATCTCGAGGTCCGAGGGCAGGCTTACCAGTCTGGTCGTGTCGTTCATGGCTCTCTCCTCCTCTTAACTACGATTCGTCGTTCTGGTCGAAGCGCCAGCGCGTGGCGCCGTACGGCTCGGCGGTGGCGACACCGAACGCCGTGTGAAACCGGAAGCGATACAGGTGCCAGGGCGGCGGCCCCGCGCTCGGTGCGTTGAACGGCGCTGTGAACGCACCGTCCTCGACCTCGGCGGGCCAACCTCCGGCGTTGTACACGGCTACGACTGCGCGCAGTGTCGCGTCGTCCGTGACGCGCCTCGCCTCGCCTTCGAACACGACGTCGATGTTCGAGAGACGCACCGAGATCGTGCAGGCCGGCTGTGCCTCGAGGTTGCGCGCCTTGCGGGCCGCCGGCGAACTCGTAAGGTAGAGATCGCCGTCGTACCAGACGGCGCCGATGCCGGCCGCGTGCGGTAGCCCGTCAGCATCAACCGTACCGAGGAAGAAGGTCACGGCCGGCCCCTGCGAACCGACCGCCAGGATGTCGCGCGGGCGGCTCCACGGCAACGCGTCGAAGCCGTAGCGATCGAGGTTCTTGACGTCGACGGGCTGTCGCTCGCTCACCGCACGTCCTCCGCGGGTGTGTTGGTTTCGTCGTGCATGTTCCCCTCCTTGTTCCTGGCTTGTAGCTGCTGCAGATAGGCGTCGAGGCGGTCGAAGCTCTGCTCCCAAAACTGGCGGTAGCGCTCCATCCACTGCGACACGTCTTTAAGCGGCGCCGGGTCGAGCTCGCACGGCCGCCACTGCGCCTCTTTGCCGCGCGTAATCAGCCCGGCGCGTTCGAGCACCTTGAGATGCTTGGAGATGGCCGGCAGGCTCATATCGAACGGCTCGGCCAGCTCCTTCACGGTCGCCGGGCCGGAAGCCAGACGCGCCAGGATCGCCCGCCGAGTCGAATCGGCGAGTGCCCCGAAGGTCGCGTCCAGCTGTTGCTCGGTAATCACGTGATTAACCTCTGAGTTAATTAACTATTCGGTAAATTACGGCACGCGATCAGGCCTGTCAAGCTTTCTCGCGGTGAAATCTCAGAGAAAGCCGAAGGCGCGGAGCAAGATGTTCCGCGCCTTCTTTGGCGTTCGACGTTGTCTAGTTATGTCACCAGGCCTGCAGCTGAGCACCCATGCCCTGGCAGTCGTAAATCGAGCCGCGGAACTGCGCCGGCAGGTCCGTGTCGTTGACCTGCTTGCACACCGACTCGACCGCCGACATCACGGCATTGGAGCCCTTCGCATCGTGGTTCCCGGCCAGGCCGCCGAATGCACCACCGAAGGCACGTCCGCCGCCGAAGCCTCCGAAGGCACCGCCGGTCTCGACGAAGCGCACCTCGCCGTCCGACACCAGCTGCCCGAACTGCTGGGCCGTGATCGTCGGGTCGCTGCCGCTAAAGCCGCCCAGCGCCAGCACTGGCACGTCGTAATCGGCGATCAGAGTCGAGGCGTTCTGCGCGCTCGAGACCGTGAGATCCCAGGTCTTGCCCTGCTGGTCCTGCGTCTCTAACCATGCGGCCAGCCCCGCAACGCCGGTGTCGAAGGCGTTGGAGCCGAAGCTGCGGCCCGCGGCGCCCTCACGTGGTCCGGCTTGCGGCAGCGTCGTGTTCAGCGCCGCATGCGCCGTCTCGTACTGCGACCACTCGGCCGGGATGAGCAGCAAGCCCGCGACCACGATTGCCATGCCCAGTGTCACCGGCAGACGCTTCTGCCAGGCCGCGACCACCAGCACTCCGATGCCGAAGCAGACAACGACGAGCGTCCAGTTCGGCACGCCGCTGAAGAAGTCGGTGAAGCGGTTCGAGACAGTGAACTGCGCCCAGATCGTCAAGCCTGCGGCCAGGATGACGCCCGCGATCCAGAAGATGTGGCGTCGAATCAGGTCGGAGAACGCCACGACGCTAATGCCGACCATCGCGGCGATGCCGGGGGCGAGAGCCGAGGTGTAGTAGCTATGGTAGATGCCCTTGCTGAACGAGAAGATGCCGCCGAACAGGATCACCCAGCCGATGAACACGATGACGGAGGCGCGCAGCGTGCGGTTGTCGTGCCAGCGCCAGAGGCTGAACACGGCGCCGACCAACGCGAACGGCAGGAACCAGCCAATCTGACCGCCGTTCGCGGGGTCGAACATGCGCCAGAGGCCGGGCTGACCCGCGATGATGCCGCCGGGACCGGTCGCGCCGCCATTGCCGCCGCCGCCCCCGGGTCCGCCGAAGTTGAAGCCACCGGGAGCAACGTTTGGCGGCAGAGCGTTGAAGCCCGGGTTGCCGTTGAAGCCCGGGTTGCCGTTGAAGCCACCGCCGTTGAAGCCGTTGTTGGGTGTCGTGCCCTGGTTGTTGTTCGGCACGGTGCCGAAGCCGCCGCGCCCGTTGCGTCCGTTACGCCCGCCCTGGTTCGGTACGGCGTTGCCCTGGCCGTTGGGCACGACGTTGCCCTGGTTCGGAGCCACGCCGCCGTTGTTGGGCACTACGTTGCCCTGGTTCGGGGCCGCGCCACCGTTGTTCGGGGCGAAGCCGCCGCCGCGATTGATCGGACCGCCGCCACCACGACCACCGCCGGGGCCGCCGATGCCCTCGCCCTCGACCCGGCCGAAGCCGTTGTAGCCGAGCACAAGGTCCTGCACGCTGTTGTCATTGCTGCCGCCGATGTACGGCCGCTGCGAGGCGGGAATCGCGTCGACGATCAGCATCCACGACGCCGACGCGGCCAGCGTGACGCCGCCGAGGATCACAAGCTGCGGCAGCCAGCGCTTCCACGACGTGCGCCACGAGCCCGCCGCGCCGGCCACGACGGCCAGAGCCAGCGCCGGACCCGGGATCCAGGCAGCGAGCATCTTCGTGTTGAAGGCGACGCCGACCAACAGACCAGCGGCGATCGTCCAGGCCCACCAGCGCCGGTCGCTCTGCAGCGACATGAGGATGGCGCCGGCCGCTCCGGTCAGCGCCAGGATGTAGAACGGCTCCGGCAGGTTCATGCGATTGACCGCGACCGTAATCGGCGTCAGCGCCAGCACGACCGCGGCGATCGTCGCGGCGAGGACGCCGAAGTAGCGCCGCACGATTAGCCAGAGCAGCACGACGCCGAGAACGCCCGCGAGAGCGCTCGGCAGCAACAGCGACAGGCTCGAGTAGCCGAAGATGCGCACCGAGAGCGCGTCGATCCAGAGGAAGGCCGGCGGCTTGTCGACGGTGATGAAGCCGCCGGGATCGAAGGCGCCGTAGAAGAAGTTGTGCCAGCTCTCCGACATCGACCGGACCGCGGCGGCGTAGTAGGTGTTACCATCGCCGGTCTTCGAGAGACCCCAGGAGTTCATGAACAGCGCCAACAGGCTGACGAGCGCCAGCGGCACGTACGGTACCCAGCTCTTGCGCAGCTGTTCCTCGGACCATTCGCGCAGACGTTGCGTGTCGTTGCCGAATCCTGGCACGGGGATACTAGTTGCCATGAAGTTCTCCGTGGTCGATTGCGGCGCTGGCGGCCAGATGAACGGCTTCCATCCGGCGGCCCGGCATCGCGTTGGGTTTGGCTTCGTCCGAAGACAACGGTTCCCCCGCTGCACGCGACCAGTCGAAGCCGCGCATGCGCACGAGGCCCTTGAGGTCGCGTAGCACCGTCTTGCCGAGCTTGACGCGGCTGTCGGTGTCCTCCACCCAGCGTACCGGGACGAAGCTCACCTTCCAGCCGCCCTTGCTGGCGAGCAGCAGCAGCTCCGTGTCCCAGAACCAGCCCGTGTCTTCGACCAGCGGCAGCAGACGGCGCGCGCAGCGACGGCTGATCGCCTTGAAGCCGCACTGAGTGTCGCGCAGCCTGGTCGAGAACATCGTGTTGATCAGGAAGACGAAGCCGCGCGACAGCACCTCGCGCTTCAGCGAGCGTGTCGTCTCGGAACCGCGCCCGAGGCGCGAGCCTGCGACCACGTCATCGCCGAGAACGGCAATCATGTCGACGAGCTCCGGAAACGCCCCCAGATCGGTCGAGAGGTCGATGTCCATGTAGGCCAGGACATCGGCGTCGGAGGCAAGCCAGCCTAGGCTCAGAGCCCGGCCCCGTCCGGCCTCCGGGATGTGTAGCGCCGCGACGCCGTTCAGCTCGCCTTCGAGGCGTTGTGCGATGCCAAACGTGTCGTCCGTCGACCCGTTGTCGGCGATCGTGATGCGCCACGAGTAGTCCGTCAGGTTATCGCTGAGGAAGGCGTGCAGCGTCCGCACGCTGGACTCGAGCACCTTCTGTTCGTTCAGTACGGGAAGCAGAATTTCCACGCTTGCCACGATGTTCTCCTTATTGTCCCTGATTCGCCGCGGGGCGCCACACGACGTGCCGGCTCCAGAGCCAGTTCCAGCCCAGCCCGAGCGCGATACCCAGCGAGTTCGTTATCAGGAAGCTGATGCCGAGCAGCGGCGTCAGAAGGTTGACGCAGGCGAGAGAGATTGCCGGGCTGCCCAGTGAGCTGATGTTCGACTGTAGCAATCTGCGGTACAGGGGCTTGGCGCCGCAGTTGCCCTTGAACGTCCAGCGGTCGTTCAGCGCGAACCGGAAGACGATCGAGACCTCGACCGCCATGATCGAGGCCAGCAGCAGCGCCTGGTTGAGGCCCAGCGTGTCGCGATCGACGAAACGGGGCGAAAACGCTCTCGTACAGCGCGTAACAGGATCGCCTGGTTAACGACGAAGCTGACGCCGCCGACCACGAGGAACCGAAGTAATGTCGACTTGAAAAGGCCCCGTCCGGGCCGCCTGATGCGTACGAAGCGGACCGGCGGGTCGACGCCGAAAATGTGTTCACTTACCGCCACCCTGCACCTCCTTTGCCTCTATACGAGGCTCTCTATGGGCAGAGTAGGCGTCGGCCGACGAGGCTTCGTCAGCCTGGGGGCTGCGGTTTCGGGTGCTTCTGCGGCGGTAGGAATTGCGGGCCGCGTACATCTCTAGGTGTAATTTGCCGCCTGAGCGTCGTTGATGCGTCAAGGAACTGTCGAGCAGCTATTAAGTGCCTGTAAAGTGTCAAGACAGAGTGTGGAAATGAGAGCACTGGCTAGCGCTCAAGGTCTTCATCGTTGATCGGCGCCTCGGTAGCCTTTGCTGGAGCCGTGGGCCTGCTTGCCTTGCGAGGCGAGCAACGGCAGGCCATCAGCGCAGCAACAGGTTGCGACCTTGACGCCGGCGCCGTCGAGCCAGACGCCTGAAGCGAGTCTGACGGCTGGCCCGGCTGTCTCTTCTTACCCCAGCGCAAGCCCGACTCTTGCTCCCGGTTCACTGGGTGAAGCAATCAGCTGGGCAGATGAAGCGACTGCGGTTGCTCGTACCTATTCATCGCAGGCCTACCTTCTTCACGGCTACCTTCAAAGGCAACATAGCTGGCTTCGGTTTCTTGTCTCCAGACGGAAAGTCTCAGGTTGCGGTCGAAGGTCCGAAGGCACCCGCCGGCCCGGCACGTTGGGACAGCAGCGATAGCAATTTCCTGCCGACCCCGAGTTCTCACATTACCGAAACCCTTGGATGTTTCATCACTGAAGCTGAGCCCTGCAGAAGTCGCCCGGCTCTTCTCGCGAAAACTTGGCCTGCCAGAAACGGCATTCTTTGTCCAGGTGCAGGTCGATCTCGACAACCGGCCAGGCAATGTGGAGTGCCGGCCTGACGTCTACCCCAACCCCGGAATCCGGCGACCGAAGCGGCCCCATTCTTTGCTTGCTGCGCGACTCGGACGAAAGCTGGGTCGAGCCATGTTAAGCATGCAGCAACCCGAGCAACCGACCCCGTCGTAAAACGCGAGCACCGTCGTTGTCCCAGATTGCATCACCGAAACTCTCCGCTGAAGATCCGGTGAGCCACCAAGCGATACCAAGGCTCCTCACCCAGTGATCAGTCTCGACCTGACCTGCCGTTCTACGGCACCATTGCGGGAGACAGCAGCGAGGAGAGTGACATGGACGACTTCGAGGGCAAGGTGGCGGTCGTTACCGGCGGCGCCAGCGGCATCGGCTTCGCGATGGCGAGCCGCTTTGCGCAGGAAGGCATGAAGGTCGTCCTCGCTGACGTTGAGCAGCCTGCGCTCGAGGCCGCCGTAACAAAGCTGCGACAGCAGGAGTACGACGTGCTCGGCGTGCTCACCGACGTCTCGAAGCCGGAGTCGGTCGAGCACCTGGCGCAGGAGACGCTCGACAGGTACGGCAAGGTGCACGTGCTGTGCAACAACGCCGGCGTCGGCGGCTCGTCCGCAAACGGCGTCTGGGAAGCGACGCTCAAGGACTGGCAGTGGGCTATGGGCGTCAACCTCTGGGGCGTGATCTACGGTGTACACACCTTCGTTCCGATCATGCTGTCGCAGGACGAACCGGGGCACGTGGTCAACACGGCCTCGATGGCCGGGCTGGCGCAGGGCAACCGCGTCTACAGCGTCACCAAACACGGCGTCGTAGCCCTATCGGAGGCGCTACACGACGGCCTGCGCACCCAGAACACGAAGGTCTACGCCTCGGTGCTCTGCCCCGGCCTGACCAACACGCAGCTCGTGTTCGGAGCACGCAACCGCCCCGACGAGCTGAGGAACTACGAGAACGAGGGCATGACGCCGGAAGCGCTGGAGCGCAGCCGCGCCGGCAAGCGCAACATCGAGGAGAACGGCATGCCGCCGGAGCGCACCGCCGAGATCGTCCTGCAGGCGATCAAGGACCGTCAGTTCTACATCCTGACCCACGACGACTACGACAGCGTGATCCGCGAGCGTATGGAGAACATCCTGGCGCGACGCAACCCTGACCCCAAGGGCCCTGGCCTCACGTCGACAAAGGCGCGAGGTACTTAACGGCGCTCTAATAAGCCCTTCAGGGTCTGCAGGTCGGCTCGGACGGTCGCCGAGTCGGCTTCGAACGCCGCTTCGCTCATGCCGTCGCGCTGAAACAGCGTGAACGTGATCTGGGAACCGCTGCCGTTCGCGATCACGCGCACCGGGTTCGTCACCGTCTCGCCGTTCGGCAGCACTACGTCGTGGTCGAGCACGCCGAACGGGTTGCGCTCGACGAAGCGCACCGCGACGCGGCCCATCGGCGACTCCGCCAGCCATTCGCCGTCGACCTGCTCGATCGAGCCGCTGAGGCCGGCAGCCCACTTCGGCAGGTTCTCAGGATTCGCGACGAACTCGTACACGTCGGAAGGCGATCGCTCGATCGAGACGCTGATCTGGCGCGCGCGGTAGATCATGGCGCTATTTGCGCCATCCGAACGGTCCTCTGTCAACGGCAGAACTAGACGGGCGCCCCGGCAAAACCGGGACGCCCGCTGTAAGGAGGAGGCCGTCTCGGCCTACTCGTATCGCAAGGCCTGCGCCGGGTAGACGCGCGAGGCCTGACGTGCCGGGATGAACGCAGTGACCAGGGCCGCACCGAGCACGATCGCGTAGATGATCGCGAGGTTGAGCCACGGCACCGTGAAGGCGACGTTCTCCCAGCTCGGCTGCGACTGGGCGTCGGCGATGATGTTGTGCGCCAGCACCAGACCCAGGATCGTGCCCAGCGTGATGCCCGCGACCGCGACCATCGACGACTCGAGCAGGAAGCTGAGCTGCACGCGGCCCTGCTCGAAGCCGATGGCCCGCATGACGCCGATCTCCTGGCGTCGCTCCACGACCGATCGAGCGCTGATCACACCCAGCGCCGCCACGCCGACGATCAACCCGAGGCCGATGAAGCCCTGGATCAGGTAGTTGAAGGTCTTGTTCAACGAAACGATGTCGTTGAGCTCGTCCTTCAGCACCGTGGCTTCGAGGCCGTTGGCCAGGAAAGTCGACTCCAGGTTATCGGCAGTCGCCTTGACGTTGACCCCGGGGCGCAGGCGAATCAGTGCCGCCGTCGGTGTCGATTGCGCCGGGAAGGCGGCGGCGACGAAACGCTGGGACGTCGTGACGCCGATCATGTAGGTCGGCACCACGTCCTTGAGAATCGCGATGACCGTCAGCCTGCGCTCATCGCCGGTCTGCGGGTCGCGCAGGATGATCGGCGTCGCCCTGAAGGTGCCGTCTTCCAGGTAGAAGCCTTCGAGCTGGAAGTCGGGCGCCGGGGCACCGAAGTCGAAGTGCTCGCGCAACGGCGCCACCAGCGAGTCAACGACCGCCAGGTTGGGGTTCGCCTTGAGCGCCGCCCAGACGTCCTTCGCCGAGCCGTACGCCGGGTCGATAGCCGAGAAGCCGTAGGTGTTGTTGTCGAGGAACGTGTCGTCGACGCCGCGCAGAGGATAGTCTCCAAAGTCGCGGCTGCCGCCGTCCTGCTTGGCCTCAACCGCGACAAGGCTCTGCGCCGCGATCACTTCGTAGTCGCTGGGATTCAGCGTCCCGGACTGGTCGATCGACGTACTGAGGTCGGTAATCGGGTTGACCGCGACGGTGCTGGTGCGGATGTCGAAGCCGCCGCCGTACAGCTTCACGTCGTTGAAGGCGCGCGTGAACGCTGTCGTAGTCGTACCGCCGACCACGAGCGTGAACACAACGAGCGTGAACATGGCGAGCGTCACGCCGGTACGGAAGCGGTTCGTCAGCGGGTAGGTCAGCGCCGTCTTGAGGATCGGCGCCATCTGGCCAACGCGTCCCAGCGTCGCCATGACGCCGCGCACCACGAGATCGGAGTTGTACATGACGATCCAGGTCGCGCCGATCACCGTGACGATGCCGCCGACGATCCAGATGTTGAAGTCCATCGAGAAGTTGGGAAGGATGGAGTCGAATGTGCTCCAGGGCAGCAGCCACCAGACGACGATCAGGCCCCCTCCCACCGTGTAGACCAGGCGGTCATTGAGGCCGAGCCAGCGCAGTAGCGGCACGAACGCCAGGATGATCAGCGAGATGCCGAGGTAGAACGGCATGCCCTGCTGAGACGACAGCCCTGCGTAGGTCAGGAGCGCGCCCAACGCGAGCATAATCGCGAACCAGATCAACGAGCCGTGGCGCCTGCCGCCGGCGACCTCGTCGGGCAGGTCGCGCACGGCACTGACGATGTTCAGCACGCTGACGCGCCAGGCAGAGAACGTGACGACCAGGAAGGTCACGACGACGCCCATCGCATAGGCCGTAATCAGGCTGGTTGTGCTGACCGAGAAGGCAATGTCGACGCCGAAGTTGGCGATCACCGAGATCAGAACCGAGACCATGAAGTAGGCCACGCCGATGCCGGCCAGCGCCCCGATCGCCGCTGCTCCGAGGTCGTAGAGCAGGCCCTCGAACATGAACATCTCGACAAGATGAATGCGCTCCGTACCCACGGCCCGCGCGATACCCATCTCGGGACGGCGTTCGGCGGCGAGCATGACGAAAAGCAGGAAGATCAGCAGCACGCCGGCGGCGATCGAGAAGCTGCCGAAGGTCACGAAGAAGGTGCTGAACGCGGCACCTGCGTCGTCGGCCGCCTTGAGGTCCTCGCGCTTGGTCGGCTCTACGGCAAGATGCAGGCTGGCCAGCGTCGGCTGCAGCGCGCTGATCACAGCGTCGCTGTGGGCAGCGCCGCTCTCGTTGCCGCCCTTGTTCGAGATGACGATGTGCTGAATCAGGCCCTGCCTGTCGAAAAGGCTCTGTGTGTCGGACAGCGTCATCAGCAGCGCGGGGTCAGTGGTGCCCATGCCGTCGTACTTGACGACGTCGCGCACCAGCACCTGGCGCTGGCTGCCACCGGCGTACAGCGTGATCGTGTCTCCCGTCTTCGCCTCCAGCTCATCGGCGGCGTCTTTGTTGAGCATGACCTCGCCGGACACCAGCGAGCCGAAGTCGATCGTCTTGCCGTCGAGGCTGTGAATCGTACCGAAGCCCTGCATTTGAGACGGGTCGACTCCGACGACCGCGACGCGCGGCTCCGTCTGGCGCGAGACCAGGTTCTGCGCCGCGACCTGCTCGAAAATCGCGGGCGCGACGCCGTCGATTAGCGAGTTGCCGGCCGCGGCCTGCTTCACCTGGTCGACGTAGCCCTGGTCAAAGTACTGCAGAGGCGTCGCTTCGCCGGTAATTTCGAGGTCTGTCTCTTCGCGCGACGACACGACCTCGTCGATGTGCCCCAGCGAGCTCAGCACGCTGGAGCGCGCCGAGTGCGCCACGGTGTCGCCCGTCGCCATCGCGGCAGCGATGATCGTGGTCGCAAGCGTGAGGCCGAGGACTATGAGAAGGGAGCGGCCCCAGCGTCGCGGGATGTTGCGAGAGGCGAGGCGGAAGAGGACGGGTTGTCGTAGCGAGAGGATGAGCGACCAGGCAACGATGGCCAGCAGGGCGCCACCGAACACGTACATCAGCGTGGTGACCGGCAGACCGAACAGCTCTTTCATGACGTCGTGACCTCTGCGGGCGGCGCCGTCCCGACGCTGAGGTCGTTGTAGACGACTTCGTAGTGCTCACGGCCCGGAGGCTGGCGCAGGAACATCAGGAACTCGCCGACTTGCTCTTCGTAGAAGCCGGTGTCGAACGTCTCGGCGACGGCCTCGGCCGAATCCCAAAACGTAATCAGGACGCCGCGGCCCTCCGGAGTCTCGAGCACCATCGTCCCCTGGTACGAGGGCTGAGTCTTGAGCCGGGGCATGACGACTTCCCGGAAGCGCTGAAGGGCATCGCGGAGACTGATGCGCATCGTGTCGACTTCGAACAGGGTGGTGCGTGCGTACATGACTGCCTCTCGTTTCAGGCGGGCCGAACTTCGTCGACGATGATGCCGTCCTTCATGCGGACGATGCGGTGCGCCCGACGGCCGATGCTGATGTCGTGCGTGACCAGGGCAAACGTGACGCCCTGCTCCTGGTTGAGCCGGCACATGAGGTTGATCACCTCCTGCGCGTTCGTGCTGTCGAGGTCGCCGGTGGGCTCGTCGGCCCAGACGATGGCGGGCTGGTTGACCAGGGCGCGCGCGATCGTGACGCGCTGGCGCTCGCCGCCGGACAGCTCGCCCGGACGGTTGTCGGCTCGTTTCACTAGACCGACGAGGTCGAGCGCCTCGAGGGCTCGCCGGCGCGCCTCGTGGGTCGGCACGCCGGTCAGCAGCAACGGCATCTCGACGTTCTCGACCGAGCTGAGCACGGCCAGCAGGTTGTAGAACTGGAACACGAAACCCATGCGCCGCGCCCGGTAGCGCGTACGCTGGCGGTCCGTCATCGAGGCGAGCGAGACGCCTTCGATCTCGACATTGCCCGTCGTGATGGAGTCGAGTCCGGAGAGGCAGTTGAGCAGTGTGGTCTTTCCGCACCCCGAGGGACCCATGATCGCGACCATCTCCCCGGGCGCGATCGAGAGGCTGATGCCGTTGAGAGCCGGAACTTTGACGCGGCCGGTGTCGTAGACCTTGGTAACGTCCACGGCCTTGACCATGACCTCAGGTCCGGCGAGCGCCGGGGCTTGGGACTCTGGTGGGGTTGGCGCGAATATCGTAGTAGTCATAGCCTTAACGTAGTCTTGGCCGAAAAGGTTCTGAAGATGCCATGACGCCCCAATGCGGCAGGCCTTTTGGCACGTTTCAGGGATGGTCTAACGACTGGTCGCTATGCCAGGTAGCTGCTACGGCTCGGGGATGGGACAGGCGTTGGAAAGCGTCACATTCACGATCACGAGGCCCTCTCGCGCCGCCACTTCGAACGCGCGCCTGAGCCCTGCGAACACGACATCTGCTTCACCCACGAAGTAGGTGCTCATCGGTCCGACTTCGACGTCGAGACCCAGGCTTCTCAGCTCTCCCAACGCCGCTTCGATGGACGGACTGAGGTCTTCGACACCCAGGGGATAGATGGAGAACTGGCAAGAAATCACGACTACCTCCCAAGCTCCACGCACGCACCGATCAGGGCCGCGCTGCGAGGCGTCAGGCGTCGCAAGACCGAGTCCGTGGGCCGCATCAGGGCGACCGGCATGCGGCTCAGCCCGGGCGGCAAATGTACGCAGCTGTCGAGACCCACGGGACCGAGTGGTGACAGGAGAGCACTCAGCTCTCGCGAGCTGTAGAAGTGAGCTTCGTTCCAGAAGCCGCCCTCGCGCTTACGGGCTCTCGCCCACGGACCTTCAGCGTTGAGAACGCCGAATACGAGCCGGCCTCCGGGTCGCACCACTCTCGCTGCCTCACGCAGCGCCGAGCTCACGTCCTGCACGAACTCCAGCGTGGTCATGTAGAGCAGCGCGTCGAATCGGCCGTCGGCGAACGGCAACGCTTCGCCACAGCCGGCTACGTAGTCGATGTCTTCGTGCGCTCGCTTCAGGGCGGCCGACAGCATATCCGGCGACGGTTCGATGCCGGTGCAGCGTGCGCCGCGCCCGGCAAGCTGTCGCAGGAAGTAACCGGTCCCCGAGCCAACCTCGAGAACCGACTCGCCGGTTCGGAGCTGCAGCAGCCTGAGGATCATCTCGAGTTCGCGTTCGGCCACAAAACGACCCATCGCCGTGTCGAACCATGACTCGTAGCCTGCAGCCAGCGTGTCGAACAAGGTGATCGAGCTCATCGGAGCCAGCTTACTGCGACCGAGGCGCGCTGAATTGTGCGCTTCGGTGCAATAGATTGCGCCGTTCGGCACATGGCAAGTGGCACGGTTCTGCGAGACGATCCGTACGTGGCGATCGGCGCCGCAACCACCTATGAGGAGCACCAACATGGCAGAGGCACGGCTGGACGAGATCACCGAGGAAGAAGAACAAGAGGAAGAGAACGAAGATCGACTCTCCCGCGAAGAGGAAGCGCTCCTGCCGGGACCGGTGCAGCAGTACCTTACCGAGATCGGCGCGATTCGCCTGCTCACGAAGAGTCAGGAGGTCGAGCTCGCCAAGCAGATCGAGAACGGTCGCCTGATGGCGCGCCTGCAGCGAGAGCTCACCGCCATGGCGACGCCGCTTTCCTACGAATCCCTGGCGCGCCATCTGCTCGGCTCGCTACGTCGCCTGCTGGACCGCACACGGCCCGTGATCTGCGACACCGAGTGCAGCTACTCGGAGCTGCTGTTCGCGCCATCGACGCAGCGCGCGATCGAAGCTGAAATCGACACCGACCTGGCCGAAGCCATCGCCGACGTGGTCGGTACTTCGGGGCGCCAGGTGGCCGAGGACCTCTGGGTGCTATCGGTCGGCAGCCGCCTCGTTACGCCTGAAGAGCTCGATGCCGGCCCGGACGACACCGATGCAGTGCACCGACTGGCCGGCGAGCTGCAGGAGGCCGAGCACGTGGCCGGCGAGGCGAAGGACCAGATGACGCGCGCCAACCTGCGCCTCGTGGTTTCGTTCGCCAAGCGCTACCAGAACCGCGGACTGCCCCTGCTCGACCTGATCCAGGAGGGCAACACGGGCCTGATTCGCGGCGTCGAGAAGTTCGACTACCGCCGCGGCTTCAAGTTCAGCACTTACGCCACGTGGTGGATCCGCCAGGCGCTGACCCGCGCCCTGGCCGAGCAGTCGCGCGTTATCCGCCTGCCCGTCCACATCGTCGAGGCCGCCAGCAAATACCGCAAGGCGCTCGACGCGCTGCTGGCGACGCAGGGTCGCGAGCCCACCAACGCCGAGATTGCGGCGCAAATGGGCACCACCGTCGAGGCCGTCGAGCAGCTTCAGGACGCCATGCAGCGCCAGCCGATCTCGCTCGAGCGGCCGCTGACCCACGAGCACGAAGGCACCCTCGAAGACGTCATCGAGCACGTCGCAGCAACGCCGATCGAAGAGGCGGCCTCAGAGCTATTGCGTGATGATCTCGCGACGGCGCTGCGCGTGCTGCCGCCTCGGGAGCGCGAGATCATCACGCTGCGCTTCGGGTTGCGCGACGGCAGAGCCAGGACGCTCGAAGAGGCCGGCAAGCACTTCAACCTGACGCGAGAGCGCATTCGCCAGCTCGAGGCGCGGGCGCTACGACAACTCAGGGCATCGCCGGAGATTCGCTCCCTGGCCGACTACCTGAGCAACAACAACTAACGACGATCGATGCCGGCGCCTACATCTTGTCGGGCGCCGACATCCCCATGAGGCCAAGCGCCGCGGCGAGGACCTG
Organism: uncultured Chloroflexia bacterium; assembly: GCA_963732945.1. Taxonomy (GTDB): domain Bacteria; phylum Chloroflexota; class Dehalococcoidia; order DSTF01; family WHTK01; genus WHTK01. Next base: position 188,322 of record CAVTBL010000016.1, on the reverse strand, counting down.
CTTCGCCGCAGCGATCAGGCGCAGCCGAGCGCGCGATAGCTCCGGCTCGGCCTCGTCAAGGACGCGGCACTTCTCGTAGAAGTCGTGGAACGCCGTCGCCAGGTCGAGGGCGTAGTGCGGCAGATGATGCGGCTCGTGGTTCTCGGCGATCGCCTCGACCAGCTCCGGCAGCAGCAGCATCTTACGAATCAGCGTTAGCTCCGCCGGGTGCGTTAGCAGCGCCACGTCGCCGTCTTCGAAGCTGAGGCCGCGTTCTGACGCCTGCGTGAGGATGCCGGCAATGCGGGCATGCGCGTACTGGATGTAGTAGACCGGGTTCTCGCTGCTCTGTCGCTTCGCCAGATCGATGTCGAAGTCCATCTGTGAGTCGGCGGAGCGCTGCAGGAAGAAGTAACGGCAGGCGTCCGGCCCGACCTCGTCGACGACCTCGCGCAGCGTGATGATCTCGCCGGCGCGCTTCGAGAAACGCACCGTCTGCCCGCCGCGCTTCAGCGCCACGAGCTGCCCGATGATGATCTCGAGCCGCGACTCGTCAATACCGAGCGCCTCGACGGCCGTCTTGACGCGCGACACGTGGCCCTGGTGGTCGGCGCCCCAGATGTCGATTACGTGGTCGAATCCGCGCTTGAAGAACTTGTCGTAGTGATAGGCGATGTCGGAGGCGAAGTAGGTCGGGCGGCCGTCGCTGCGGATCAGCACGTTGTCCTTGTTGGCGCCGAGGGTGCTCGAGGCGAACCAGACGGCGCCTTCCTTCTGCACCACGGCGCCCTGCTTGCGCAGCAGGTCCATCGCGACTTCGTAAGTGTCCGAGCCCTCGTACAGCGTCGTCTCGGAGAACCAGACGTCGTACTCGACGCCGAGCGCCGTCATGTCGGAGCGAATGCGCGCGACCATCTTGTCGATCGCGAGGCGCTTCAGCTCCTGCGGCGCCTCCGGGGCGTCGAGCCAGCGGTCACCGACCTCGTCCCTGATGTCACGTGCCAGGTCGATGACGTAGTCGCCGGGATAGCCCTCGGCCGGGATGTCGATCTGCTTACCGAACAGCTGCTGATAGCGCGCGAACACCGTGTCGCCGAACACGGCGGCCTGGGTGCCGGCGTCGTTGACCAGGTACTCCTTCTCGACCGCGTAGCCGGCGGCAGCGAGCACACGCGCCAGCGAGTCGCCGATCGAGGCCCAGCGACCGTTGCCAACGTGCAGGGGGCCCGTCGGGTTGGCGCTGACGAACTCAACCTGCAATTTGCGGCCGCCGCCGACGTCGCTGCGCGCGAAGCTATCGCCCGCAGCCATGACCGCATTGACCTGCTCGGCGATCCAGCCGTCGGCGAGGCGGATGTTGACGAACCCCGGCGGCGCCACGCTCACTTCTCCGACCGCCGAGTGCGACGGCATGTACTTCGCGATCGTCTCGGCCAGCGCCAGCGGGCTCTGCCGCGCGGAGCGTGCGAGACGTAGAGGCAGGCTGGAGGCGTAATCGCCGTGCTCGGGACGCGCCGGACGCTCTACGACCGGGTCCTCCAACACGACGGGCGGGATTGCGCCCGCCTTTTGCGCCGCTTTGGCCGCGGCGTCCACCAGGTCTGCGATTTCGTTGCGAATACTCATTCTGCTTCCCCGTCGCCCTCGGGCGACTCCTGTTGAATTAGACACTGCTCCATATCGACTACACGCTCGGCCAGGAGGCGCCACACTGGCTCATGGCCGATGAGCTGTCGCGACTGCTCCAGGAAGTAGCGCGGCCGGTTGAGCGAGACGAGATCGTAGTAGATGGCGTCATCGTAGAGGTCGGCTGCTTTGACGACGGCGGCAGCGGCGCCGGCGTCGACACAGCGCTCGATACCCTCCATGTACTGCTCGTCCCCGTCCTCGATCAAGTCATCGAAGGTGTTGGCCGCGACGATAAACGCCACGCCGTCACCGAAATCGTCGGCCACGTCCTGTAGCCTGTAACGCGTCGTTTGTAGCAGATTATGTAACGCTCCGGCTACCTGTACGTCCCGGCTGTAGCCCAACGCCCCCAGCAGCAGCCCGACACGCGCGCTATGCAACACGGCAGGCCTCGGCCCCGTCGCCCCAGCGAAGTCGATCGCGAAGCTCAGCGTGCGCAGCGCTCTGTCGACATCGAATTCGGCTCGCTGCTGCCAATCGGGGACGGGCGCGTCGCCGGCGTAATCGATAGGAGCCATAGCTGAGTCCAGGCCTGTCGTTCTCAGAATTCGGTCTCGTTCCCCGGGCGGGTACGGTGAGAAAGGCCCATCTTAGGCATTCGGGCTGCAAGCTTCAAGCTGGGAGCGGTTGGCAGTTGGCTATTGGCTAATGGCAATTGGCATCGGGCCGGGAGATCTCGGTTGCTGCTCCAGACTGGTCGTTGGATCTTGAAGCGGCGGTCAGGTGCTGCCATTTGGTCATGCAGCAGAGCCAGGCAGACGAACTCGTAATCAGAACCGCTCGTCCTGAAGCCCTCGAAGGATGGGTGGCCCCCGACGGCAGACAGGGCTCCCGTTGCCCTTTGCCTCCAAGGATTGACCGCGACTCCGTCGCGTGCCAACCATGGCATCGCACCTGAGGGAGGCATCGAGATGAAGATCGGCGTTGCAGGACCACCACTGTTCGGCACAGGGCCGGACCCCGTCGCCATTCGCGACTTCGCACAGACCGTCGAGGGCATGGGCTTCAACCACTACGGCTTCGCGGAACGCGTCGTCCAGAACGATGTTTCCAAGCTGCCCGAGTTCGCCGGACGGCCCGCCAACTACCGCGGTCTGTTCAACGAGGTGTTCACGCTGATGTGCTTCCTCGCCGGCGTGACCAACCGCATCGAGCTCATGAGCTGCATCCTGATCCTGCCGATCCGCCCGACGGCGCTGGTCGCGAAGCAGGCAGCGCACGCCCAGATGCTCAGCGGCGGTCGCATTCGCCTCGGCGTCGCGGTCGGCGGCTCGGCGCTCGAGTACGAGGCGATGGGCGTCGACTTCCACACGCGCGGCCGTCGCATGACGGAGCAGATCGAGGTCCTCAAACGCCTGTGGACCGAAGACTCCGTGTTCATCCAGAGCGAGTTCCATAATCTGCGCTACGCCACCCTGAACCCGCGCCCTGACCCGGTGATCCCGATCTGGCTCGGCTCCGGCAACACGAATGCCCCCTTCCCGGCCGACAACCTGCTGCGTCGCGCCGCCCGCATCGCCGATGGCTTCACCGCGATGAGCCTCTTGCCGCCGGAGCGCGCCTCGGAGCTCACGTCGAAGCTGCGAGGCTTCGCGAAAGAGTACGGCCGCGCACCCGGCAGCTTCGGCATCGAGGGCGACATCACGCTGACCAGCAAGACGCCGGACGCCTGGGCTCGCGAGGCGCAGTACTGGCGCGACGCCGGGGCCGATCGCCTCATCCTGCGCATGCGCGACATGAGTACGGCGGACCAGCTCGAGAACCTGCGGACGTACGTGCAGGAGATAGGGCTGGGGTAACGAGAGAATCGATGTAGCTGCAGGTCTTCAGACCTGCGAGGGTGGCCCGAGTGAGATGCGGCCCTTCTGGCTACGAACGGCTCGCGGACGCAGACCTGAAGGTCTGCAGCTACATCGGCGCTTGACGCTTTGAACTATTTTCAATCGAACGGGAACTGCCGCGTTTCCACGAGCGCGATGCACTCGTCGACGGCGCGCCAGCAGCGGGCGATGAGCTCGTCCGTGTAGGCGTAGCGTCCGATCGCCTCCTCGAACTCATCCTCGTCGGCGATGCGATGCCGCAGCGAGCCGTTGGGCTGCGCCGTCACGATGACGTCGAGCTGCAGGTCGACGTAGTGCACCGTCGCTCCGTCGAACTTCAGCGGCGTCGCGATATTGCAGTAGTAGCCGTACAGGCCCTTGCCCGGCAGCTCGAGGCGGATCGCATTGAACCAGCGGTCAGTCCAGTAGTGGGCGCGCGTGTTGTAGGGCGAGGTGAAGATGCCGCGCTCGCGGGCGATGTCGAGGCCGGCCGACGTGCGCGTCATCACCATGGTGTCGTCCGCGTGCAGGAGCGTCGCGGGGTGCACCCAGTGGTCGGAGCCGTCGTAGTTGGTCGCGCGCACCGTGACGATGCGCGGCCGGGCGTGGTCGCGCTCCTCTCCCGTGGTGGTCGCGTTACGTAGCTCGGGAGGCAGGACGAAGCTGCCGTTCGCACCCGGCGGGAACGGGAGCACCGACGTCACGGCGTCGAGGTTCAACGCACCGTAGACGTGCGGGAAGCGGCCCGCGTCCGGCCGCTGGGCCGCGTTCGCCGGCGCCTCCCAGCGCAACGGCGCAGCCAGCTTCGACGCATCGATGCAGAGCAGCACGAGGTCGGTCCGCCCGCGGTAGAACAGGTTCGCGGTCTCGACCACCTGTGCCCGCGTCGAGCAGTGGATGAAGCCCTCGGCATCGAGACTAGGCGCCGTGTAGTCACCGGCGGCCTCGGCCCCAGGCCAGGCCTCGCGCGTCGTGATGTGGAAGATCGGCTCGTCAGGCATCAGTTGGGATTGTCGCGCCCACAATCGTCCGGGGTCTAGGCGTATGCGGACGACGGTGACTCATCAATCCCCTCACCCTAACCCTCTCCCCCGGGACAGGGGACAGCGAGGACTCGCGCCAGCACCCTCGTGCCTTAGCTGACTTCGCCGGTGACGATGCGCTTGGCGCGCGCGACGGCGGCGTGCAGCGCCTCGTGCTCCGGCTTCGTCAGGCCTGGGTCGTCGTCGAGCAGCGACATCGCCTCCTGGCGCGCGGTTTCGATCAGCTTCACGTCGGAGAAGTCGGCGGCCTGAAACTCGGGCAGGCCGCTCTGTCGCGTGCCGAAGTAGTCGCCGGGGCCGCGCAGCTTGAGGTCGGCTTCGGCCAGCGCGAAGCCGTCGTTGATCTCCTCGAGCAGCTTGAGGCGCTGCTGCGCCGTCTGAGACGGGTCGTCCGAGAGCAGCAGGCAGTAGCTCTGATCGGCGCCGCGTCCGACGCGGCCGCGTAGCTGATGCATCTGCGCCAGCCCGAATCGGTCCGCCCCCTCGATCACCATGACGCTGGCGTTGGGGATGTCGATGCCGACCTCGATGACCGTGGTTGCGACCAGCATCTGCAGCTCGCCGCGACGGAAGCGGTGCAGCACCTCGTCCTTGTCGCGCGACGACATGCGGCCGTGCAGCAGGCCGAGGCGCAGCTCCGGGAACACCTCGCGCGATAGCCGCTCGTATTCTTGCACCGCCGAGCGCGTTTGCAGCGTCGCCGACTCCTCGATCAGTGGGCAGACGACGAACGCCTGCCGGCCCTGCTCGATCTGCTCCCTAACGAAGGCGTAGGCGTCGCCGCGGTCGTCCGGTGACACCCAGTGCGTCTTCACCGGCAGGCGGCCCGGCGGCATCTCGTCGATAACCGAAACGTCGAGGTCGCCGAAGAAGGTCAGCGCCAGCGTGCGCGGGATCGGCGTCGCCGACATGACCAGCAGGTGCGGCGTCACCGGCAGTTCGTCTACGCTGTCGAACTGACTCGTGGCCAATCGAGCTATTTGGCCGTCGCCTGTTACCGTTCGTCCTGAGCTTGTCGAAAGATGCGAGCCCTGCGGATGCTCGCGTGTTTCGACAGGCTCACCACGAACGGAGTCTTGACCACGCTCCGTCGATGACTCGCCCACGGCCCGTTCTTTCAAGGCCGCGCGCTGCATCACGCCGAAGCGATGCTGCTCGTCCACAACCGCCATGCCGAGCCGGCGGAACGAGACGCCTTCCTGGATTAATGCGTGCGTGCCGACGACGACGTCGACCTTGCCCTTCGCCACGGCCTCGACGATCTCGCGCTTCGATGGCGCCTTCATCGAGCCGGTGAGCAGCTCGACTCGCAGGCTGCGCCCGCCGACCTGCAGGCGGCCCAGCAGCGTGCGCAGAGTGCGGTAGTGCTGCTCCGCCAGGATCTCGGTTGGAGCCATCAGGGCGCCCTGGTAGCCATTGGCGTTGGCCACGATTAGGGCCGCGGCCGCGACCGCCGTCTTGCCGGAGCCGACGTCGCCCTGCAGCAGTCGCGCCATCGGCCGGGTGCGGCGCAGGTCCGAGCCGATCTCGTCCAGCACGCGCTCCTGCGCCCCTGTCAGGGCGAACGGCAGCGAGTCTCGATAGGTCTCGACGACGCCGGTGGAGCCGAACGGCGCCGCGCGACCGTCCTGCCAGGCAAGGCGACGCTCCAGCACCGCCAGCTGCACGCACAGCAGCTCCTCGAAGGCGATGCGGCGGCGCGCCTCCTCGTGCTTGTCCCGCGAGTCCGGGTAGTGCATCTGACGCAGCGCCGACTTGAGGTCCGGTAGCTTGTGGCGACGTCGCAGGTCGCCCGGCAGCGTCTCCTCGACGTGCCCCGCGAAGCGGTCGACCGCCTCCTTGACGATGCGGCGTAGCACGCGCTGGCTGATGCCCTGGGTCAGCGGATACACGGGCACCATGCGCCCCGTATGCGTGAGGTCCTCGCCCTGCAGACGCTCCCACTCCGGGTTCTCCATCGTCTTCACGCGGTTGAACAATCCCACCTTGCCGGCGATGACGATGCGGTCGTTGGTGTGGAGCTGCTCGGCGAGGTAGGGCTGGTTGAACCAGACGATGCGCATCGTGCCGGTCTCGTCGCCGACCACGGCCTGCGTGCCGGGACGCCGCCCCAGGCGCACGACCGAGGCGCTCCACACCGTGACCAGCGCCGTCTGCTCCTCATCCGGGTTGAGCTCGGAGATGCTGCGCACGTCGCCGAAGTCGTTGTGACGATTCGGGAACAGATACAGCAGATCGCGCACAGTGCGCATGTTCAGCTTCGCCAAACGTGCCTGCATGGCGCCCTTGACGCCCTTCACGACGGTGACCGGCGCGTCCAGGGGGTCGGCCGGCGGCTCCGGCTTGGCAGCTCGAGGCCTTGCCTGAGCCTCGCGTGGTTCGACAGGCTCACCACGAACGGGCTTTGAGACCACGGCGCCTCTTGCAGGCGTCCGTCCCGAGGTGGTCGAAGGGCGTGAGGCTGGTACGGGCTTCGCACTGAGCAGCGCCCGCAGCCAGCGCTCGCGAACCGCAGGCGTCTGCTCGTGATACGAGGCCGGCAGCACAGGCGCCGCGTCGATCAGCCGCGCTACGTCCTTGTCCTGGCGCGCGTTCTGCAGCAGGCGGTCGACCCCGCCGATCACGGCGCCGTCGTCGCAGCCACGTCGCAGCTCGAGATCGAGGATCTTGCGTAGCTTGAGGACGGCTTCGCTGGTCGAAGGACCAACGCCCGAAGCGTTGGAGGACGCTGTCGAGGGGCCGCGCCTGGCGGGGGCTCTGCGGTTTACGACGGGGTTCACGTTGCTACTCTAAACGCCAGCATAGCCCGCGGGACGCCCCTTGTCAGCACGACTGTTCGAAGTGAGTCGCATACCTGCTCTGCTACGATCTCGCCATGCAACCCAATCCTCATCTACAACCGCTTGCCGTACTGAGTGGTGACTGGATCACCGAAGCAACGCATCCTTTGCTTCCCGGCCGCACGTTCCACGGCCGCACCACGTTCGAATGACTGGAGTCCGGAGCGTTTCTCCTCGCGCGTATGCATACAGACGAGCCGGAGATCCCGGACGGTATCGCCGTTTTCGGCATTGACGACGCCAACCCCGGCGTCGGCACGATGCTCTACTTCGACGTCCGCAATGTCGCTCGCGAATATCACTGGCAATTCTCGGATGGCGTGTTGACCTGGTCGCGGAACACACCTGCGTTTTCTCAGCACATGCAGCTCACGATCTCAGACAATGGCCAAAGCATCCATGCGAAAGGCACCATGTCTAGACAAGGCGGCGACTGGGAACCCGACCTGCAATCCACCTATACGCGTGCCGGCTGATCCTCGCCCCTTTGTCCGTAAGCACCCGTGTCTGATAACGTACTGAGGCTATGGCAACATCCTGTGAGATCTGCGGCAAGGGCACGACGTTCGGGCGTAACATCCGCCACCAGCACTCCGGTCGCTGGCAGCGCAAGGCGCCGCGCACCAACCGCATCTTCGGCGCCAACGTGCAGGTGAAGTCGATGACGATCAACGGCAAGACGAAGCGCTTCCACATTTGCACGCGCTGCATCCGCACCCAGGTCAAAGTCACCTAGATTTTTCTAGCCTGCTCCGCCTGTAATCGAGCCGTCTTTCCGAGACGGCTTCTTTGTTTCTGCACTCCGCACCCTGCACCCTGTAATCCGCGCCACGTTGCATAGGCCGATGCTGCGTGCCGGCACGCGCTTGCCGTAGGATGCGCGCAACAACGGACGTAGCGAGAGGAGAACAACGATGCCTGCTCCCGAGATTCGACGCGTGGTTACCGGACACAACGCCGCAGGGCTCGCGATCGTCGCATTGGACGAGACCGTCAAGGGCGAGGTCGTGACGCAGGTCTGGGGCACAACGCAGCAGCCCTCCGACAACGTCAGCGACTGGGACTACGGCGTCTCGCAGCCCGGCCCGACGATCCCGACCGGCAGCGCCCTGCGCATCGTCGACATCGCCCCTGGCTATCGCTCCGCCATGCACCGCACCAACTCGGTCGACTATGTGTTCATCCTGGCCGGCGAGCTCGAGATGGAGCTGGACGGCGGCGAGTGGGTGCACCTCGAGACCGGCGACATCGTGATTCAGCGCGGCACGAATCACGCCTGGGAGAACAAGAGCAACGGCGTCTGCCGCCTCGCCTCGGTGCTCATGGCCGCCGACGCGGTGAAGATCGACGGCAAACCCCTCGAAGCCACGCTGCGCTAGCGACTAAGGAAGAGCCGCAGCCGCAAACGCGGTCACGAGTCAGACGCCAACCTTTGTGGATCATCCTGAGCCTGTCGAAGGACGCAGCGTAGCCGTGGTACGACAAGCTCACCATGCCCGACGAGAACGAATCAGCCGGCACAACCGGATTCACAGGCGGCCCGTACAACGATGCGTCTATACCGATGCGCTCTCTGATTTGATTACGGGCTCTGCAGGATGGAATCCTGTAGCTACCGACGACGACCCGAGTTACGAAGCTGCGGGATTTATCCTGCAGAGCGCTCTTGTAGACGAGGCCTTGGGGCCCTCCTGCACCGTTCGTCTACTTCGCGGAGTCGAGCGCGGCGCGCAGCGTGCGCACGTTGTCGGCGGGCGGCGCCTTGTCGTTGTAAACGAAGCTGCCGGCGACCAGCACGTCGGCGCCGGCGAGGGCGCATCGCGGCCCCGTCGTCAGGTTGACGCCGCCATCGACCTCGATTTCGAGGTTGAGGCCGCGTGAGTCGATCTCCCTTCGCAGCAGCGAGACCTTGTCCAGCGCCGACTCGATGAATTTCTGCCCGCCCCAACCCGGGTTCACGGCCATGACCATGACCTGGTCGGCCTCGTAAAGCACCGGCTCGATCAAGCTGACCGGCGTACCGGGATTCAGGCAAACGCCAGCCCTGGCGCCGAGCCGGTGAATCTCGCCCAGCGTGCGATGAATGTGCTGCGCGGCCTCGACGTGCACGTTGAGGATATCGGCACCGGCTTCACAAAACGCTGCGAGCTGCTCGTCCGGGCGCTCGATCATGAGGTGGATGTCGAGCGTCACATCGACGGCCCTGCGCACCGCCTGCACGACCAGCGGCCCGAACGTGATCACCGGCACGAACTTGCCGTCCATCACGTCGAGGTGGATGTACTCGGCACCGCCATCGACGGCCGCGCGCACCTGGTCGGCGAGACGTCCCATGTCGGCGGTAAGGATCGAAGGTGCGATTTTTACGGCCATTTGGCCCCGTCTTTCGTGCTAATAAGCGTCGCTACAACGCCGATAGTATTCGTGAGAGGGGAAAATGCCGCAAGACGAACCAGGCACTGACTCTGAACCAGGGCACCGCGATTACCTGCAGACGCTGATCATCGTGTTCTTCGTCGGCTCGCTGGTGCTCCTCGGCGGGCTGATCGCCGCCTTCGCGATGCTGACCGAATCGGTGCACTGACTCAGGACCGTTCCGGCTAAACGCGCAAGCCTTCGCCCCCTGGAGCGCCATAGCACGCCTGGCGCAGTCATTATGTATGTTATGTCAAACGTTGCCGCGGGCTAGCGCCTTCGAAACGACGGGCTAAGTGCCCCCCTTTGCCCTTTGCAGCCTAGGCTTCTTCCTCGCGGCGCTTGAGGATCAGGCGCGCGCGGCGTAGCGCCTGCGCGACCCGGCGCGGTGCGGTGCCGCCCGGCACGTCGCGGGCCCGCAGCGAGGTCCAGACGTTGATCTTGAGCACGTCCTCGTCGAACAGCTCGGAGTGCTGGCGGTACTCGTCGAGCGTTAGACGGCTGAGGTCCTTGCGCTGCGACTCGCAGTAGAAGACGAGGCGTCCGACAACGTGGTGCGCCTCGCGGAACGGCATGCCCTTCTTCGTCAGGTAGTCGGCCACGTCGGTCGCGAGCAGGAAGCCCCCTGCGGCGCGACGGCCCTGCAGGGCCCGGAAACGCAACTGCGACATCAGGTCAGCGAGGATGTTCAGCGTGCCGTTGAGCACGTCGTGCGCGGCGAACAGCGGCTCCTTGTCTTCCTGGAGGTCGCGGTTGTAGGCCAGCGGCAGGCCCTTCAGCGTAGTCAGCAGGCCTATCAAGCAACCGTAAACCTTGCCGCTACGGCCGCGCGCCAGCTCCAGAACGTCCGGGTTCTTCTTCTGCGGCATGATGCTCGATCCCGTCGCGAACGCGTCCGGCAGATCGACGAAGCCGAACTCGGTCGACGACCAGAGCACGAGGTCTTCGGCCATACGCGAGATGTGCATCATCGCTATAGAGCAGGCTGAGATGTACTCGACCACGAAGTCGCGGTCCGACACGGCGTCGATGCTGTTCGCCGACAGGGCCCCGAACTCGAGCTCGCGCGCCACCATTTCCCGGTCGATGGGATACGGCACGCCGGCGAGGGCTCCGCTGCCCAGTGGCAGCACGTCGGAGCGGGCGTAGCAGTCGGCCATACGCCCGATGTCGCGCTCGAACATCTCGAAGTAGGCCAGCAGGTGATGCGCCAGGAGTACAGGCTGAGCGCGCTGCAGATGGGTGTAGCCCGGCAGCACGACGCGTCGATTCGCCGCGGCGACTTCGACCAGCGCGATCTGCAGGTCGTGCAGCGACGCGATCGTCTCGGCGATCGCCTCTTTGAGCCAGAGTCGCAGGTCGGTGACCACCTGGTCGTTACGGGAGCGCGCCGTGTGCAGACGTCCGGCGGCGGCGCCCACGATCTGGGTCAGGCGCGCCTCGACGTTCATGTGCACGTCTTCGAGGCGCTCGTCCATCTGGAAGCGCCCCTGCTCGATCTCCTCCGAGAGCTGCAGCAGCCCCGCCAGAATCTCCTCAGCCTCGCCGGCCGGGATGATGCCCTGGTGCGCCAGCATGCGCGCGTGCGCCATCGAGCCGCGCACGTCCTCCATCGCGATACGACGGTCGACGGCGAGCGACGAGGTATAGGCATCGACAACGGGGCTGGTGGCTTCGACGAAGCGGCCGCTCCAGGGTTTGCGCTCTTCAGTCATCGCCTCATAGTAGCGACGCGATGAAAGGTGCACCAGACTCAAGACAAATCGAATGCCTCAAGCCGAGAAGCTGTCCGCTCGTAGCCCTCATCCACGGGCAGATTCGGAAGCTTTGCAGCATGGACGGCGAGCCGGTCACATCTCTCGTTCTCCGGATGTCCGGCATGGCCCTTCACCCATTCAAACCGGACCGCGTGTTCTCCACACAGGTCCAAGAGGCGACTCCACAAGTCTGCGTTCAGTGCAGGCTTCTTATCTCTCTTGAGCCAGCCATTGGCCTTCCACGACGAGGCCCATCCATACTGGGCAGCCCTCACGACATATGCAGAATCGCTGAAGACCGAGACCGCGCAGGCCTCTTTTAGAGCCTCGAGTCCCTTGATTACGCCGAGTAGCTCCATCCGGTTATTCGTGGTGAGGCGAGCACCGCCGGAAAGCTCCTTCTCGGCCGCCTTGTGCACGAGGATCACACCGTAGCCCCCCGGGCCAGGATTACCAAGGCAAGCTCCGTCGGAGTAAATCTGTACGCTCTTCAACTAAAAACCTCTGAAATCAATCTCCACCGGCTTCGAATGAGTCTACAAATCTCGTACGGGAAGTATATAAGGGTGCAACGCCAGCAGACTCGACGTCTGTAATAATTGGTTGCGTAGCGGTGTTATAGTTAGCGACAACCAGTTCAGGGAGGAACATAAGGGCTGTCTCACAACTAAGCTAAGCGCCAGGTCCCGCGACTCAGTCGGGGGATGACGAGGTAGGGGCTGTTCGAAAAACTCGGCGGGGAGCCCCTCGGCCGGCACAGTCGATACGGAGCGACAAAATGGGGAGCGTAAGCCCCCAACAAAGCGCCTCCGGTGTGCCAGGGCAGCGATCGTTGCCCTTCCAATCCTGACAGCTCCAACGCACCTCCCCTTAGCTAGCCGGGCACTTCGTGCTCTTAGTGCGTCGTGTGCCCTCGCCCGGCAGGAGGCTTCTTATGTGCGGAATCGTTGGCTACGTCGGCGGCTCTGAGGCCGCGTCCGATAGTCCTGGACGGCCTCGCGCGCCTCGAATACCGCGGCTACGACAGCGCCGGCATCGCGTGCTCAGCGACGACGGCGAGCTGCATCTGGCGAAAGACGCCGGCAAGCTCGCAAACCTGCGCGACGGTCTGCTGGCGATGCCACAGGGCCACACCGGCATCGGCCATACGCGCTGGGCCACGCACGGCAAAGCGACGCAGATCAACGCCCACCCGCACACCGACGTCAGCGGCGACGTCGTTGTAATCCACAACGGCATCGTTGAGAACTACCGTGAATTACGCGACGAGCTGATCCTGCTCGGCCATCTGTTCACGTCCGAGACCGACACCGAGGTCATCCCCCACCTGATCTCCGAGTACGTGCTCGAGGGCAAAGACCTGGAGAACGCGACCCGCATGGCAATGCGCCGCATCGAAGGCGCCGCAGCCGTGCTGGCGATGCGCCGGCAGGAGCCGGGACGCATCGTGGCGGCTCGCGTCGCCAACGCCGGCGGCGTCGTCATCGGCCACGGCGTCGGCGAGATGATCGTCGCCAGCGACCTGCCGGCCATCGCCGAACACACCGACCGCGTCGTCTTCCTCGACGACGGTGAGGTCGCTGTCGTCACGGCCGGCGGCGCCACCTACAGCCGCCTCGACGGCAAGGTCATCGAGAAATCGCCGCAGACGCTGCCGGCCGGTTCTTACGTCTCCGGCAAGGGCGCTTACGAGCACTACCTGGCGAAGGAGATCGCCGAGCAGCCGGAGTCGATCCTCAACACACTGCGCGGCGCTGTTTCGTTCGACCCGCCGTCCGTCAACCTGGACGACGTGCGCCTGAGCCAGAAGGACATCGCTGCTCTCGACCGCGTCGTGCTCATCGGCATGGGCACGAGCCTGCACAGCGCTCAGATCGGGCGCACCTACATCGAGCAGCTCGGTGGCCTGCCGGCCGAGGTCGACAACGCCTCCGAGTACCGCTACCGCGAGCCGATCATCGACTCGTCGACGCTGGTTATCGCCGTAGCGCAGTCCGGCGAGACGGTCGACACGCTCGCCGCGATGCACGAGGCGAAGCGCCGCGGCGCCAAGGTTATCGCGGTGTGCAACACTCCCGGCTCGCAGGCCACGCGCATCGGCGACGGCACCGTGTTCATGCGCTGCGGCCCCGAAGTCGCGGTGTGCTCCACGAAAACGTTCCTCGGCTCACTGACGGCGCTGTACGTCCTCGCCTGCTACCTGGGTCAGAAGCGCGGCCACCTCAGCGAAGAAGCGCTGGGCGCGGCGCTCGATGACCTCGCGCGTATGCCGAGCCTGGTCGGCGAAGCCCTGAAGACGGAAGACACGCTGATCGCGCTGGCCGAGCGCTTCTACGCCTCCGAGCACTTCCTCTTCCTCGGGCGCGGCCTCGAGTTCAGCGTCGCGATGGAGGGCGCCCTCAAGCTCAAAGAGGTCAGCTACATCCACGCCGAGGGTTACTCGGCCGGCGAGATGAAGCACGGCCCCATCGCGCTGATCGACTCCAAGATGCCCGTCGTAGCCATCGCCGTGCGCGACCAGCACTACGCCAAGATGATGAGCAACATCGAGGAAGTGCGCGCGCGCGAAGGCATCGTCATCGCGCTGGCGACGGTAGGAGACGAAGGCATTCGCGAAAAGGCGACGGACGTCGTGTTTCTGCCGGAGGCACCCGTGCTGCTGCAGCCCATGATTACGACGGTGCCGCTGCAAATCCTCGCCTACCACATCGCGCGCCTGCGCGGCTGCGACATCGACCAGCCCCGTAACCTCGCGAAGACGGTAACGGTCGAGTAAAGCATCTCGTATTCAGGAATACTGCTGCACTTTTGCCGGTCGAATCGCGCGTTTACGCTACACGTGGCATTGCAGGCAGTTATGCAGGAATAAACCAGCGTCTAGGTAGTGCGCAAAGACCTGCTCCATGTGGAGCGCCTCCACGTAGCCTGAGAGAAGGCAAGGACGCCAAGAGAGCCACATCCCACCAGTCGCCCGCTAGATGGGAGAGCTTCGTGACGGCGAGTTTCTCGGGCCGCTAACATATCTCTGATCTGTCTGCTTTTTGGCGCCCATGCTGAGCAATTTTCAGATTCTGACGAGAATTTCGATTGCGCCGCCCGCGTTAGCGCCGTACGCTCTATCCGGCCGTCTCTAGCGACTTAATCGCTGGCCGCGAGTGGAGGGCGCGGTCCATGGCTACTCGCGTGGCATGACCGCGGCCGTATCAATCGCCTCCTGTGTCTTAGATCGTTGTCCTGGTGCCTCCGGCCCGCAGGATGACGGAGCCTCGTCTCTGGAAGGGAAGCACGAATGAGGAAGCTCGTGATTGTGCCGCTGCTGGCCGTGATCGGCCTGCTTGCGGCGAGTGCCGCTACGTCGGCGGCGCCTGTTTCATCGCTGCTCGTCGACCGCGGCCTGCCGACGGCAAACCTCAACGACACGGCAGGCTCGAACCGCAGCAATGTCGCATGGTCCTTCGGCACCACCGACGTGACGGGCGACTCGTTTAGCGTCGGCTCTGCCGGCGAGACGTACGTCATTACCGGCGATTCGCACCTGGAGCATCACCCACGTCGACACCGACATCGGCGACGTCTACACCAATGACACGCTGTACCTCGGCACCGGCGGCATTACTCGCGGTGGAGACGGGCAACCTCTCGACCGGCAGCAACGTCGACAGCAACTCCAACATCACGCACACGCCCGTAACCTACTCCAACTCGGAGAACTACGGGCCCCAGAACGACCCTAACACCCGCCAGCTCTGGCAGAACGACTTCACCAACCTGAACTACCAGGTGCAGGGCGGCCAGACCTACTACTTCGCCGTCGACGGCACTGTTCGGACTCCCTGCTCAGCTTCATGCAACTGGTACAACCACGCGTCGAACGCCGCTCTCTCTGGCTCGGCACAGGACGGCGCCGACAACTTCTACGATGACTGGGCCAAGAGCGACCTCAGCAGCGCCCCCTTTGCCTGCGACTCTGCCAATGCAGTCGACTGCGGCGGCTGGGACAAGTCGAGCGACATTAACGTTCAGGTCTTCGGCTACCAGGTAAACCCCGACGTCACCGTCACAAAGAGCGCTAACGTTACGACGGTGGTTCCCGGCAACCCCGTGACCTTCTACGTCACCGTGTACAACAACACCGCCGCCGACGTCAGCCTCACCTCGCTGGTCGACAACGTGTTCGGCAACCTGAACGGCGTCGGCACCTGCGACACCGGCGGCACCATCTCCGCCAACAGCTCTTACAGCTGCCAATTCACCGAAATTATCACGACCCCCAACTTCCGTGGTAACCACGTGGATACGGTCGCGGCAACCGTCACGCTCGGCAACGAAACAGACACCGGCCAGGGCAGCACGTCCGTGGAAGTGACGTACCGTCATAACGTGAACAACAATAACTGCGGCTTCTTCCACTTCTTCTCCTGCCGCAACAACGGGCCCTCCTAGGGCATAACAGCACCGGAATCTCAAATGGGGCCCGACCTAGGTCGGGCCCCACTTCTTTTGGTCTCCATGCTTCAATCGTTGCAAATGCCTGAAGCGCCGAGGACCGCAAGTCGTGGCATCCGCAGCTCTGCCCCAATGAGACTCTCCAGCAGCGGCCACACCTGCTACCTGATGGCCGAATGTAAGACGAAGTGAGCCCCGCTTTTACTGGTCGACTTTTGAGGAAGACCCTGATTGCAATCTTGCCTTCGGTCTCGTACTCTCTCCCCGGCCGTATGGCGACATAATGGTCGGCCGCCTGTGGAGGGAGCGGCCTGTGACTGCTCGTTGAATAGGGCAGACGCTGAATCTAACGTCTCCTCCATCTCAGACAGTTGTCCTCGTGCCTCGGGTCGTGCAGGACAATTGGGCCTCGTCTCTGGAAGGGAACGAACGAATGAGAAAGCTCCTGATCGTGCCGCTACTTGCCGTTTTCGGCCTGCTCGCGGCGACCGCGGTTGCATCTGCGATACCTGCCGTACAGGTCCGTGAGAGCACCGATGTTACGACCGTTGCTCCGGGGAACCCGGTGACCTTCTACGTCAACGTCTACAACACTACTGGCACTGACGAAAGCCTCACATCGCTGGTCAGCAGCGCGTTCGGCGACCTGAACGGCGTCGGCACCTGCTCTACCGGTGGCACGATAAGCGCGAACGGCGAATACGACTGCCAGTTCGTCAAGATCATCATGAGCCCGAATTTCCTCGGCAACTTCTACGACACCGTGACGGCGACCGTGGACAGCACCAATTCCGCCAATGGCAGCACGTCGGTCGAAGTAACGTTCCGCCACAACATAAACAACAACAACTGCGGTTTCTGCGCTTCATCGCCTGCCGCGGCCCCGTATTCTTCTAAAGTCACACAGCTTCCTAATCTCAAGGGGGCCTGAGATTCGTCTCAGGCCCCTTATCCTTGTCCTCACGTTCACCTCGAGAGCACCAATCAAGCTGTCGCGACCACCATACATTTCGAATATCTCCAAAGTAGGACAAATTAGTCGGCCTGCGTAGCACCTTCGCAGACTCTGCAACAGGCTCTATTCCCGCTTGCTTTCGTGCCGAACGTACGTTTAGTTTGAGCCGACTATCAGACGCCAAATACGCCCCTCAACAGACGGCGTATTAGAAGACTGCTTCTCGCGCCAAACTGGCGGCCTACACGCCTCTGCAGACCAGGAGGAACTATCGAGCCTAGCATTTCTATCGGGATTACCAATAACTCAGGAGGAAGCAACTTTGAAGAAGCTATTTTTAGCACCGCTGATTGCAGTGGCCACGCTACTGCTGACCAGTGGTGTGTTCGCCAGCAGCTCAGTCGTCTACGATGCCCTGCCGAGCGTTTCGCCGGCCACTAACTATCCGAGCCTTGGATATCAGGCTACGCAAACGGCCGAGTTCGGCGACTACATACATCTCGGCGGCACGTCGCGAGTCCTCAATACGGTGACCGTGACCATGAGCGACTGGGCTCTCTACTCCGACTATGCTAGCGACGCGCGCTACTCCGGCAACAGCGAGTATTGGACCCATCCAATCACCCTGAACGTTTATGGGGCGCACCTGGATGTTAATGGCGTTCCCGATGACCTGCTGGCAACCATTACTCAGAACATTTCCATCCCGTGGCGACCGGAAGGTGACCCAACTTGCCCAGACACTGGCTATGGAGCTGGGTTTGCGTGGAGAAACAGCGCGAACGAGTGCGTTAACGGTCTGGCGTTTAACGCTACTTTCGACCTCAGCGGCCTCAATGTAACTCTGCCCGACGACATCATCATTGGCATCGCCTTCAACACACAATCGTACGGCGAAGCACCAATGGTCGATTCGGGGCCGTACAACTCTCTTAACGTCGCCGTGCCCGACAATCAGTCAGTGGCCGTGGGTAGCGACAACGACGTCGATGGCGTCTTCTGGAATACGTCGACTGGCGCTTACTACTCGAATCCTGGACCTGCAGGCGTCTTCCGTCAGGACACGAACTGGGCACCAAACGGCACAATTGCTCTGCAAGTCACAGCGAGCGAGCCTTTGGTCGGTCCACCAACGTCGAAGGACGACTGCAAGAACGGCGGCTGGCAGTCGTTCAACAACCCGTCGTTCAAGAACCAGGGCGATTGCGTGAGCTACGTCGCCACGGGCGGTCGTCACTAGACCGACGCCTCGTCTCTAGCTCTCGAGAGAGGGAGGCAGCGTTGCTGCCTCCCTCTCTCTTTGCCCGGCATGCCTCATACCGTACGCAGCGTGTTAGCCTAAGGCGTGCGACTCGGCATCGTCTCGGACATACACTGCAACGTCGAAGCGCTGAAGCTGGCGCTCGAGCGCATGGGCGCCGTCGATGAGCTGCTCTGCGCCGGCGACGCCTTCTACGAGTACCGGTTCAGCAACGAGGTCGTCGAGGTGCTGCAGGAGCGCCGGGCGCGCTACGTCCTCGGCAACCACGAGGCGATGCTGCTCGACCCGCGCGGCGTGCGCGCCCGCGAGGCGCCGGCCGTGCGCCAGGAGCACGTGCGCTGGGTCGCCGGCCAGCCGAAGACCATCGAGGTCGACGTCGGCACCGGCAAACGCCTTCTCATGGTGCACGCCAGCCCGCTGGAGCCGTACACGCAGTACGTCTGGCCCAAGTCGCCGGAGCTGCGCCGCCTCGCCGAGGTCGAAGCCGACTACATCGTGCTCGGCCACACGCACGCGCAGATGGCCGAGCGCGCCGGCCGGGCGCTCGTGATCAACCCCGGCTCGGCCGGCGAAGCGCGCGACCACAGCAACGGGCGTCGATTCTCCTACGCGGTGCTCGACACGGCGTCAGGCGAGCTACAGTTCGACAACTTTGCACTGGGCGACCCGCCGCAGCCTAGCCTCGTCAGCGCAAGCTTCTGAAGGTTTGTCCGCATAGGACGAGCGCCTGTGATCCCCTCACCCTGACCCTCTCCCCCAGGAGAGGGGACTTCGTTTTTCCCCAACGAGGAACATTCCCCGAGGGACGCACACGAAGATTCCCGAGCTAGATAACGCCCGAGTCTGCGAACAACCAAAAGAGACGATATGGGGTGGGTTGGCGCTGTGGCGGACTTTAGCGTTCCGTCGAGGAGGAGAACCGTACCAACCAGTCAGACCAGGACTGCGAGACAGCGGAGTGGAGCCGGCGGGGCAATTGGTTGACTCCAATCTGCTGCTGGCTGACAGGAGGAGGAGCATCGGTCCGCCACAGCTTTCGGCATTGTAGCACATCTAGTCAACTGTATAGCCCTTTTAGCTAGAAGTTTCTCGCGTCGCGGTCCGGCGGCCTCCGCCGGCTCGTATACTTGGTGGACGATGCGCGTCCTCACCGTCTCTCAGGCCATCTCCTACCTGCGCGAGCTGCTCGAGACCGACATCGTGCTCGGCGACGTCTGGATCTCCGGCGAGGTGTCTGGGCCGCGCACGCAGCCCTCCGGCCACACCTACTTCACGCTCAAGGACGCCGGCGCTCAGCTGCGAGGCGTGATGTTCCGCTCCGCCCTGCTGCGTCAGCGTCGCATGGCCGATTACCTGGCGCAGGGCTCGCAGGTCATCGCCCACGGCCGCCTGACGGTCTACGAGGCACGCGGCGAGCTGCAGGTCGTGGTCGACTTCGTGCAGCCGGAGGGCGTCGGCCTCGGGCACGCGCAGTTCGAGCGACTGCGCCAGCAGCTTGAAGAAGAGGGGCTGTTCGACCCCGCACGCAAGCGACCGCTGCCGGCCTTCCCGAAGCGCATCGGCGTCGTCACCTCGCCTGCCGGGGCCGTGTTCCACGACATCTGCAACGTGCTGCGGCGCCGATGGCCCCTCAGCGAGGTCGTGCTGGCGCCGACGCCCGTACAGGGCCCCGACGCACCCTACGGCGTCGTCGCGGGCATCGAGGCGTTGAACCTGCAGGGCGACATCGACGTGATCATCGTGGCGCGCGGCGGCGGCTCGCTCGAGGAGCTTTCGGCGTTCAACGAGGAGTCGGTGGCACGCGCCGTGTTCGGCTCGATCGTACCGGTCGTCTCGGCTGTCGGGCACGAGACCGACGTGACGATCTGCGACTACGTGGCCGACCTGCGCGCGCCGACGCCCTCGGCAGCCGCCGAGCTGGTCGCGCCGGACGCCGAGCGTCTGCGCTCGCAGCTACAGGCCGCGTCGGCCTTTGCCCTCGGCAGCGTTCAGCAGCGCGTCGACCGCGAGCGGCGCGCCGTCGAATCGCTGGTGGCGCGCGCCCAACGCAGCGCCGCCGACGTAAACCGGCAGCGCCAGCGCATCGACGACCTCATGCAACGCATCCAGCGCGCCATGCAGAGCAGCGAGCGCCAGCGTATCGATTCGCTGCGGCGCTGCCTGGCGCAGCTCGACGCGCTCAACCCTCAGGCGACGCTGGACCGCGGTTACGCCGTCGTACACAAGGGCGGGCACGTCGTGAGCAGCATCGCGGCCGTGGGTGCCGGCGATGGGCTCGTGATCAAGGTTGCGGATGGTGGCTTCCCGGCTCGGGTCGCCGCACCGGGGCAGCGCCGCACCCGCTCGAAGCCGTCCGGCGGCACGAAGGCACCGGAGAAACACAACGGCACGTCGACAACGGCGCCCGCCCTGCAGCCCGTGCTGTTCCCTTGAGAGTCCGCTTCTTTAGCCGGCGGATGTCGGGGCGGTTACGCCGAGCGGCTGCAGCGCGTGATGCTACTCGCGCAGTCCGACGCCATGCTAATGGCTAGGCCGCGCTGGTTGCCCGTGCCGGTGCGTGCCGCTCCACGTCTGCGAGCAGGGTACTGAACCAGCTCTTGAGGTCGTGCCGGCGTATCACCTCGGTGAGCGCCGCGCGACGCTCACGTCGCTCGGCCATCGGTAGGCTCAGCGCCTCATAGAGCGCCTCGGCGGTCGCGTCCACGTCCATGGGATCGATACCGAAAGCGCCACAGCACAGCTCGTTGTAGGCGCCGGCGCGCTTCGAGAGCACCAGCACGCCGTTGTGCTGGTTGAGCATCGGGCCTTCCTTGGCGACGAGGTTCATGCCGTCCGCCACGGAGTTGACCAGCAGTACGTCGTACAGCGACATCGCTGCCAGCGCCTGCAGGCGATTGTGCTCGAACAACACGCGGATCGGCTTCCAGTGCAGGTTGCCGAAGCGCCGGTTTATCGACGCTACGATGTTCCGCGTCTCCTCGCGATAGCGCGCGTAGGCCTCGATCTCCATCTTCGACGGCACCATCAGCGCCAGGAAGTTCACCTTGCCGTGTAGCTCGGGATGTTCTGCCAGCAGCTTCTCGTAGGCTTCGAAGCCGCGCACCACGTTCTTCGATGGGTCGACGCGGTCGACGCGCAGGATCGTCTTGACGCCGGGGTCGGAGCGCAGCAGCACCCGGTAGCGCGCGAAGTCGGGCGACGCCTCGGCTTCGGCGAGCTCGGCGGGGTCGACCGAGATGCCGTCGGACCAGACGCGCGTCGTGTGGTTGGTCGAGCGCACGATGCCGTCATCGTGGTCGATGCCGAACAACGGCAGCACATCCTCGCAGGTGCAGAGGAAGTTGCGCGCATCGTCCGGCGTTTGGAACACGAGGCTGTCGTTACCCAGCAGCCCGCCGACGATGCCGCGCAGCATCTCGGGGTCGAGCTGTCGCCAGGCATCCGGCTCGGGCCATGGGATGTGGACGAAGTGCTGCAGGTAGGCGTTAGGCCGCGACCGGCGCACCATCGCCGGCGCCAGGTAGAGGTGGTAATCGTGGAACATGACGGCGCGATAGTTGCCCGTGTCCAGCTCCTCGATCACCTTGTTGGCGAATGCAGTGTTGACGGCCTCGTAGCCGTTCTTCCATGCATCGCGGGTGCGCTTCTGCGTCAGCTCTTCGGGCAGAGTCAGGCCGTGCTGCAGGAACCACAGCACCTGGTTCGCGAACACGCCGTAGTACAGCTCGTACTGCTCCGGCGTCGTCGCCAGGAAGCGAGCGGTCCCATTCATTTCGGCGACCGAGACCTCGCCGGTCGCAATCTGACGCTCCAGCGGCGTCATCGTGCTCGAGAGCCAGGTCGTCGGGTGCAGCTGTGCCGCGACTCGCAGCGCGGTCGCGAGGCCTCCCTGGCCGGGCGCGAAAATCATCTTGCCGGACTCGTCGCGATAGTACTCGCGAGGACCGCGATTGCTGACGGTAAGCAGCCGGCCACCCACTAGAGCCGCTCCTCGAGCTGCGTCGCAAGCCCATCGAGGAACGCCTCGACCTCGTCCACGCCATCGAGCGTGAGGTCGGCGTATTCGCGTACCGCTGCCGGCGTCTCGGCGTCTACGACCGCAATCGCGAGACCGGGATGCCCGTCTTCGTTGCGGCGCCGGCGGACTTCACGAAACGCTGCTGTATCGCCGAGATCGTCGCCCATGAAGATCGCGCCGTCGATCGACCGCTCGGAGAGCAGTCTCGCGAACGCTGTGCCCTTGTCGGGCAGCTCGCGCGGCACGACCTCGATGACCTGCTTGCCTTCCACTAACTTTGCTCCCGAGCTGGCTACGAGCGGTTCGACTACCGCGAGGAGACGCGAGCGAACCCCCGGTGGGTCGTCGCAATTGCGAAAGTGCAGCGCGAAGCTGACGTCCTTGTGTTCGAGTTTGACGCACGGCATTCGCTCCAGGTAGGGCAAAACGGCCTGTTTGACGGACGACACCTGGCCGTCCGCCTCCGGACCGAGCGCGCCTGGCTGCAACGCATAGCTACCGACGTAGCTCATGCCCTCGACGCCGACCATGCGCCGCGCGACGTCGCTCTCTCGGCCTGTGACGACGCCCAGGAGATCGAGGTGTGGCAGCAGGCGGCGCAGCATCGCCCTTACGGTTTCGCTAACCGTGGCATCTGGAGGATTCGGTACGATTCTGCTGAGTGTTCCGTCGACGTCGCTGATCAGCGCTGACGGACGGGAGGCCAGGACTTCACATGCGCGCTCGACGGCTCGTTCAACGGCTTTCAAGAGCCGCCTCCGAATCTGGTTCAGACCGAGATCAATCCGCCCGCGGATCGATCTTAGCATCGCAAAGCGGCCTGTGACGCACCTGCGCAACCGATGTTTGTAAGAGTGTCGGCTGTTATACTTCGGCTCGACATGCCAGCGCTGCAGATTCTCGCGACGAAACCGCTCTCCGGGAAAACGACGGTAGCCAACGCCCTCGCGCAGGGCCTCGCGGCCGGCGGCGCGCAGGTACGCATCGAGCGCGTCGGCTCCAGCGACGCAGCCCAGCAAGACGCCGAGAGCTTCGCGGGCTATCTGTTCGCGAGCAGCAGCGGCGCCGCCCAGGCCTCGGCCCCCAGGCCAGACGCCAACGAGACCCTGATCATCGAGCTCGATGCCGGCGCCACGCCGCTCGCGAGCACGCCGGCGCTAATCGCGGTGCGCAGCACGCCGGACGACGCCGACAAGGCGCTCGCCGACCGCGCTCGGCGATCGCCTGATCGGCACGATCGCCATCGCGGTCGACCCCACGGCGATCGAGTCCGTGGCGCGCGAGCTGACGAACGGCGGCCTGCGACCGCTGGCGCTGCTGCCCGAGGACCGCGTCCTGGCCGCGCCCTGCGTCTCCGAAATCAGCGCCTCGCTCAACGCGCGCGTGCTGCACGCCGGCGAGAACGAGCACCTGGTCGTCGAGGACGTGCTGATCGGGCCGGTGTACTCCGACCCTGCGAGGCCGCTGTTCCGCCGCTTCGCTTCCAAGGCGATCCTGGCGCCGTTCAACAAGACAGACCTGCACCTCGCTGCGATCGAGACCAACGCTGCCTGCCTCGTAATCACGGGCGGCAAGGACCCCAGCCCCTACGTCCTCGACCGCGCCAGGCGCGAGCCGACGACGATCCTGCTGTCGCGATACGACACGGCCGGAACGGTCGCAGCGCTGGGCGACATCTGGTTCTCGAGCCGGTTCCGCGGCGACGCCAAGGCCGAAGCGGCCTACGCAGCGCTAGCCTCGCGCCTCGATTTCGCCAACCTGGCTCGCAAGCTCAGCTGAGGACCACCTCATCCCCTGACGTCCCGAGAGAGCGGCCCGCACTTGCGGTTGCGCACCATGGAAGAACGTTACTGCGTAACTGTTCCATCCGGTCAGCGAACGGTTGTCGGACGGTTAGGGCGGGTCGAATCCTAGACGCCCCCACTCGCAGGACGCCGCCACGCCAGTAGTTAGCGGGCCGGCGGGCGCGACGGACGGCCGTCGGTGCTCTGAGCTGTTGCAGGCTGAGCGGCGGCACGTCGGGGCTGCGGCGTGGTCGCGGTGCGGCGCGGCGGCTGCAGGCCCTCGGTTGCGACCGGGCCCTGCGAGGTTGGGATCGGCTGGGTGCGCGCCGGCATGCGGTCGGTAGCGCAGTAGGGGCAGGCAGCCCAGCTCGTGCGAATCAGGCGGCCGCAGCTGCGGCAGGGCTCACGCAGCACGATGCGGCAGTGCGGGCAGATGTTGAAGTCGTCGTCGATTGGGCGGCGGCAACCCTGGCAGGAGTTCGCGGTGAGCTGCAACTCGTGCAGGATTGCCTCGGCCTCGAGCGAGCGCTCGTAAGCGTCGGCCAGCGAGGTCTGCGGCCGGATCACGAGGTAGACGACCAGACCCGGCACGTTGAACACGGCCACGAGCACGACGGCGATGAGCTGCGATATCTGGTCGGTAGTGCGATTGCGGATGTCGCGATAGACCCAGACGACGGCGCTGAGCCAGAGGACTAGAGCGTAGGACAGGAGAATCAGGGCGCCCAAGCGCAGCGCTGCGTTGAGGCTGCCACCCGGCCAGCTAACGAGGAACGAGGTCATGAGGCTCCATCCGTAATTAGGAACGCGTTACCGCAGCGATTGTAGCATGAGACCTGAACATAACCCGCGAATAGAGCTTGCGATTTGGCGCTGCGGCGTGCGGCCGTCAGCGAGAGCCATCATCGGCGAATGATGCCGCTCGCCTGCCCTGTCCTCTGGGCGGCGTCGCTCGACCTTGCTCCCCTGGCGCCTGTTAGAATCCATTCGTAACCATGACCACGTATCGACTCCCCCGCCGCCTCGCGTATGCACGCGCCCGCCTCGGCGCCCACTGCGACCGCTCGTGACCATCCTCGAAGGCCTCAACCCGGCGCAGCACGACGCCGTCGTCCACGTCGAAGGGCCGCTGCTGATCCTCGCCGGGCCCGGTTCCGGCAAGACGCGCGTGATCGCGCATCGCATCGCGCACCTGATCTCGGAGTACGGCGTGCCGCCCGGCCAGATCATGGCCGTGACGTTCACGAACAAGGCGGCGCGTGAGTTGCGAGAGCGCGTCGAAGGGCTGCTGGGTAGCGTCGCGCGCGGTGTCACGCTCGGCACCTTCCACGCCGTCTGCTCGCGTATCCTGCGCATCGACGGCGAAACTATCGGCGTGCCGCGCGCCTTCGCAATCTACGACGACTCCGACCAGATGGCGCTGATGAAGCGCGTCTGCTCCGAGTACAACCTGGAGCCGCGCCAGAACCCGCCGCGGGCGATACTGTCGGTGATCTCGCACGCCAAGAGCGAGCTGCGCACGCCGGAGCAGTTCTCACAGCGCGCCAGCTCCTACTTCGAAGAGATCGTCTCGCGCTGCTACAAACGCTATCAGGCGATGCTCACCGAAAACGGCGCGCTCGACTTCGACGACATCCTCATGAAGACGGTCGAGCTGCTGCGCGACAACGACGAAGTGCGCCAGCGCTACCAGGACCGTTACGACGAGGTGATGATCGACGAGTTCCAGGACACCAACGTGGCGCAGTACGTCCTCGCGAGACTGGTCGCGCCGCCGCCCGACGCCAACATCTGCGTCGTCGGCGACCCCGACCAGTCGATCTACTCCTGGCGCTCCGCCGACATCCGCAACATCCTCAACTTCGAGCGCGACTACCCCAAAGCAACCGTCGTGCGCCTGGAGCAGAACTACCGCTCGACTCAGACCATCCTCGACGGCGCCACCAAGATCATCGAGTCCAACAAGCAGCGCAAAGACAAGGCGCTGTGGACCGAGAAGGGCCGCGGCGACCCCATCGTGGTCTACGAGGCCTACAACCAGGAGGAAGAGGCCGGCTTCGTGGCCAGCGAGGTCAAACGCCTGACCAAGCAGGCCGGCCTGCACCTGGGCGACGTCGCGGTGATGTACCGCACCAATGCTCAGTCGCGAGCCATGGAGGAGCGCTTCGTGGCCGAGCGCCTGCCCTACCGGCTGATCGGCGGCACGCGCTTCTACGAACGCCGCGAGATCAAAGACCTGCTCGCCTACCTGCGCCTCGTACTCAATCCGTTCGACTCCGTCAGCCTCGACCGCGTGCTCAACGTACCGCCGCGGCGCATCGGCGATCGCACGCAGCAGGAGCTACGTTCCTGGGCCGCGCAGCTCGAGGTGCCTCAGTACACGGCGCTGCAGCTGCTCGGCGGCGTCGAGGGCGGCAACAAGGCGGGCGCCGACAACAGTGCTGAGCTCGAATCGCTGGTGCTCAAATCTAACGGTGGACTCATGTCGTTCGTCGGCGGCATGCCTTCCCAGGACGTGCCCGCCGTGCAGAGCCCGTTCGCCAACGCGGCGCGCACCGCCCTGCTCGGCTTCCTCGACATCCTCAATGAGCTGATCGCCGGGGCGCCCTCGCGCACGGTGTCGCAGCTCCTGACCATGGTGATCGAGAAGACGCGCTATCGCGAATACCTCACCGAGGCGTTCCCGGCCGACGGCGAGGAGCGCTGGGAGAACGTCATGGAGCTGCGCAACGTTGCGGCCCAGTTCGACGAGCTCGAGCCGGAGCACGCCCTGATGCGCTTCCTCGAAGACGTGGCGCTGATGTCGGACACAGACGAGTACGACGAGCGGGTCGAGGCCGTGACGCTGATTACGCTCCACGCCGCCAAGGGCCTCGAGTTCCCGGTCGTATTCATCGTCGGCATGGAGGAAGGCCTGCTGCCGCACATCCGCTCCTTCGACGACCCGAGCCAGATGGAGGAAGAGCGCCGCCTGGCCTACGTCGGCGTGACGCGCGCCAAGGACCGCCTCTACCTCGTGCGGGCCTTCCGCCGCGCGCTCATGGGCCAGGGCAGCCACAACCCTCCGTCGCGGTTCCTCAAGGACCTGCCTCCCGAGCTCGTACACCAGGTGCACGCCGAGACTCGCAGCGGCTATGGCTACGAGCGCCCCACCCGCGAGCGCCAGCCCGCCTGGTCGACAATGCTGCAGGGCGACGTGCAGCCGACCCGCGTGCGCGTCGGCGACGAACCGCAGCCGCGCGCAATCACGGCCTCGTTCTCGGCCGGCGACCACGTGCGCCACGCCAAGTTCGGCGAGGGCATCGTCGTCACCGCGGCGCAGACCGCCAGCGGCTCCGACCAGGAGGTCACGGTCGCGTTCAAGGGCGAGTCGGGCGTGAAGAAGCTACTGCTCTCATTCGCGCCGCTCGAGAAGCTCGACAGGTAGCTGGAAGCTGAAAGCTACAAGCTGAAAGCCAAAAGCTGAGCTACAAGCCATTTGCCATTTGCCATAGAGCGTCGGTGTCCTGTGCCTGGCTACCGGCTTGAAGCTTGCAGCTTTCGGCTTGCAGCCCTTAGCTCACGGCTTGAAGCTTGTAGCTTGAAGCTTCCGCCACGCGCTTTGGCATGCGGTAGACCGTGAGCGACTTCGTGCGGCCGAACAGCTTCTCCTGCCACATCTGCCCGTCCGGGAACAGGCGCCGCAGCTCGGACTCGCGCATGATGCGGATGCTCTTCACCACCGCCAGCGCGTCGGCGGCATCGGGGCGGCGCCCCAGGTGACCGAGGCTGAAGTGGTTCAGCAGCCACGCCCGCGCCGGCACGGGCAGCCAGTGGAACATCGGGAACACGGCGTGCGGCTCGACCGGGAACCAGAAGCTCGGCGTCTGCACGAAGTAGTCGCGGGCCACCCGGCGCACTTCGTCGGCCATACGACGCTGGTCGTCCAGCGTGCCGACGTGCTCGATAACCGAGTTCGAGAACACGAGGTCGAAGCTCTTGTCCGCGAAGCGTGAGAGGTCGCGCGCGTCGCCCTGGATAGTCACAACGTTGTCGTGGCGAGACTCGGGAGCATCGAGGTTGAGGATAGTGAAGTGGCAGTTCGGCGGGAAGCCGGCCTGCTCCCAGAAGTCCTCGACGCCGCCGACGTCGAGGATACTCAGCGTCCGGTCCGGGTCTTCGCGGCTCGCGGCCAGGTGATCGAGGAAGAAGCCGTAGCGGGCGCGGCGGAATCGGCCCGAAAACGAGCCTTCGGCGTACGGCTCGGCGATATTGCGCAACAGGGACATGGCGGCTCCTTCCGATGCAGGGCGTTCCTACGAATCCAAACGCCGCGCGCTGTGCGCCGTTACGTGCCGCGCCAACTCAGGGCTTTCCCGCCTTGCAGCGCGATACTCGAAGCTGTACTAAGGTTTGAAGCATGTTCGGCAGCAAGAAGACCCTCCCCGTCAACCGCAGCCTGCTCGACGAGGCCGCTCTGCTCGATGCGGCCCGCCGGCACTACCCGATCGGCCGCGACGCGACCTGCGTGCTCATGCACCGCGGCCTCAACGACACCTACCGCATCGCCTCATCGGCAGGCGACTACGCCCTGCGCGTATATCGCGCCGGTTGGCGCAACGAGCCCGAGATTCGCTGGGAGCTCAGTCTCCTGAGCCACCTCCAGGACCAGGCCGGACCCGTGGCGGCGCCGATTACGACGCGTGCCGGCAACCTGTTCGGTATCGTCGCGGCGCCCGAGGGCCTGCGCTACGCCGCTCTGTTCGAGTTCGCGCCCGGCAAGCAGTGCACCGGCGAAGCCATGACGGTCGAGCGCGCCCGCGCCTACGGTCGAGCCGCCGCGGCAGTGCACCTGCGCATAGACACCTTCGAGACCGGCTTCCCGCGCTTCGAGCTCGACCTGCATTACCTGCTGCTGCAGCCTCTGACCCAACTCGAGCCGCGCATGACGGATCGCCCCCAGGACCTCGCCGACCTGCGTCACCTGGCGCAACGCCTGCGCGACATGATCGTCGAAATCGACTCGCGCGGGCTGACGCGCGGCATCTGTCACGGCGACATGGACGGCGGCAACGCCAGCCTCGGACCCGACAATGAGTTCCGCTTCTACGATTTCGACTGCGCCGGCTCCGGATGGCGGGCCTACGACCTCGCGACCTTTCGCTGGGGCATGCTGCGCAGCATGGACCGTCGCAGGGCAGACGAACGCTGGCGCGCCTTCCTCGAGGGCTATCGCGAGGTGCGCGGCATTCCCCAGGTCGACGAGTCGGCGGTGCATCCCTTCGTTGCGGCGCGCGAGCTCTGGCTCATGGGATTGCACGCGGCCAGCACCGAAGACAACGGCTACGCCTTCATGAACGACGCCTACTTCGACCGCGCGCTGACCTTCCTCAAGGACTGGGAGGCCGAAAGGCTAAGCTGAGCAACGCCTCGTTGCGAGTAACAAAGGAGACGCTGCAGTGAGCTTCGAAGTACCGGGGATCGTCGGCTGGATCATCGTCGGGTTGGTCGCCGGCTGGCTCGCGAGCTCGCTTATGGGCCGCAAGGGCGGCATCGTCAGCAATGCTCTGCTCGGCCTCGTCGGCTCAATCGTTGGCGGCGTGCTGTTCACGTTGGTCGGGCTCAGCGGCGCCAGCAACCTGGTCGGCAGCATCGTTATCGCGACGGTGGGAGCGGTGATCGTCCTGGCCATCGTGAAGTAGACCGAGGCCTCACCGGTGCTCGCCTCCTTCGACAGGCTCAGGACGAACGGTACCTAGTAGCGTTCGTGGTGAGCCGGTCGAACCACGCGTCGCCAGATAACGGCACGAGACCAAATGAAACGGCCCGTCTCATCGACGGGCCGTTTTCTGTACGCTTTGTTGTGCCTAGCGGGTTCCGGAGGCGACGAACTCCGTCGGCAACTCCTGCACCTCGAAGACCTCGCGCATCGGCTTCGTGGCGTCCCACCAGAAGACGTCGCGAGGCAAAATCACTTCGCCGGAGCGCTGGCGGTATACCTCCGGGCTGTCGACGCCGGGCGGAACGACGCCCTCGTCGCGCAACGCCTTGGCAGCGTTGATCATGCGACGGCGCGTGCGAATGATCATCGCGTCCGTCGTGCCAAGGTGCTCGTTGTAGCGCTTGTAGATCGGACCCATGCTCTCGGTCACGGCCATGTCCTGCTGGCGCACGCCCGGGATGCCGGTGAAGCTCTTCCAGTTGCGCTGCGCCTCGCGGTCGATCATGTAGTCGTTCTCGAGGCTCTGAGGCAGCCGGAAGCGCCCGAACCAGTCCGTGGTGTTCGGCATCGGAGCGAGACTCGGGTTGCCGGTCGCGGTCGGACCGCCCTGCTGCACGGCGCCGCCCTGCGTCTGACGCTCGCTGATGAAGTTATCGATGTCCGAGCCGCCACCGTTCGCTTTCGCCACGGCCGCGCGCGGGTCGGATGCCTGTTCGCGAGACCCGACGCCGGGGCCGCCGAGGATGCTGGGGTTGATGAAAATCTCCCAGTGCATCGTGTGCTCGTCGTCCATCGGCACGTAGGCGCCGATCTTCGCGTCCTTGCCCATCGGTCCTTGCGGGATCATCGCGTAGAACGGGAACAGCATGTGGGCGATGCGCCAGTAGTACGTGTCTTCTTCGGCCGGGCGGTAGGCCCCGTAGGAGGTGCCGAAATCGGTCTCGACGACGCTAAACCTGGCGTGGCGCTGGTTCGCCTGGTAGAAGTTGAAGCTGTTCGGCGCCTGGTCCTCGGGCTTCGAAGCGCCGAAGTGCAGGAAGGCGGCGTGGACGGTGTCCATCTCACCCTCCCAGCCCTGCATCCAGTTGCACGGCCTCATGATCGCCGAGACCTGGTGCGCGCCCTGCGCCATGAGGAACGCCTCGATCTGCGGCAGCGGCGGTGGCACCTCGCGCGGGCCCATGTAGGCCCAGATCACGCCGCCACGCTCGTAGGTCGGATAGGCCTTCGCACGCACCTTGCTCTTGAAGTTGCTCTCGGCGGGCTCGGACGGCATGTCGATGCAGGCGCCGGTCGTGTCGAACTTCCAGCCGTGATAAACACAGCGCAGACCTTCTTCTTCGTTGCGGCCGAAGAACAGCGAGGCGCCGCGGTGCGGGCAGGAGTTCTGCATCAACCCGACCTTGCCCGACGTCGCTCGAAACGCGATCAACTGCTCGCCGAGCAGCATCACGCGCAGCGGCGGGCAGTCCGGCGACGCCAGCTCGTCCGACCGGACGGCCGGGAGCCAGTACTGGCGCATGAGATCGCCCATCGGCGTACCGGGGCCGATTCGGGAAAGGAAGTCGTTGTCTGTCTTGCTAAGCATGCCTACTCCGTCCTTAATCGCACCTTCGCTCAGAGGCGCCTGAAACGTGAGACGTAGCGGCTGAGAAAGCCCGCTACAAAGTTCAGCATATCACCGCGTTCGGCAGCGCTGCGCTATCATCGCTCGAATCTGAGCCGGACGATCGCAGATTCGAGGAGCCGAACCGATGCCGCAGATCGACATGCACTCGCACATCATCCCCGCCGAGTTCCCGCAGGCGTCGCTTTCGGGCACTGAGGCCTGGCCGCACGTCGAAGCCGTCGAATCCGGGCACGGACGTGTCGTGGTCAGCGGACCGGTACGCTACAACGCCCACGAGCTCTACTACG
This sequence comes from uncultured Chloroflexia bacterium, assembly GCA_963732945.1. GTDB lineage: Bacteria > Chloroflexota > Dehalococcoidia > DSTF01 > WHTK01 > WHTK01. Next base: position 156,697 of record CAVTBL010000016.1, on the reverse strand, counting down.
ACCGCGAGCGCCGCCTCGAGAACATGGCGGCGCACGGCGTCGACGCCGAGGTGATCTCGCCGCTGCCCAACCTGATGAACTACACGCTGGCGCCGGCCGACGGCGCCGCCTACTGCCGCGCGATCAACGAATACATCCTCGAGGTTTGTCACGCCGAGCCGCAGCGCTTTTTTGGCCTCGGCACGCTGCCGCTGCAAGACCCCGACATCGCGGCCCGCGAGGTCACGGCGCTGAAGCAGAGCGGCCTCGCGGGCGTCATCGTTGGGTCCAGCATTGCTGGCGTCTCGATCGCAGATGCGCGCTTCCGGGGCGTGTTCCAGGAGCTCGAGCGCCTCGATCTCGCAGTGTTCGTGCACACGATCACGCCTGGGCCGGGCGAGCACCTGCCGCAGTCCGCGGCGCTGACCTTCGGCTTCGCGGCCGAGATCGCGCTGGCAACGGCGGGGCTGCTGACAGACGGCACCGTCGAGGCCTGCCCCAACCTGCGCATCGCGATCAGCCACGGGGGCGGCGGCTTCGCGCTGATGCTGGCGCGTGCCCGCTACTTCTGGGGACGTACCTGGAACGAAGAGCCGCCGCTCGATGGCTTCGGCCGCGGCGCCGACCCCACGCTGCTGGCACGCCGGCTCTGGTACGACGCGCTGGTGCACGACGCCCGCGCCCTGCGCTACCTGGTCGAGATGCTCGGCCCGTCGCGCCTCATGCTCGGCTCCGACTTCCCGGCGATGTCGCGCGAGCAGCCGCACGGCAAGACGCTGCGCATGCTCGGCCTCTCGGACGACGACGTGCAGGACATCGCCTGGCGCAACGCCTTCCGCTGGCTCTTTTCTACTCCGCTAAGCGCCTGAAAACGTCACGTCTTCCGCGCTCGATGTGGCTTTGAGAACTGGCGCGTCCGGGCGAAGCAAGGACATCGGGCATCGCAACGTACGCCAGCGCGCCGCATGGAGACGGCGTCATTCCGAGCGAAGCCGAGGAATCGCCGCTCTTTCTACCCCGCTAAGCGCCTGAAAACGTCACGTCCTCCGCGCTCGAAGCCACTTCTGAACCACGATGCCGTCCTGTCGAAGCGACACGCGATAACGCACCGACACGCCACTCAACGCTCCGAGCTCGGCATGGCGTCATTCCGAACGAAGCCGAGGAATCGCCGCTCTTTCTACCTCGCCCAGCGCCGTGCAACCGCCTACGCCTTTAAGCCGAGCTTCGCCGCCATGATGCGCACCGCCTCCGGGTAGGCCTCGCACTCGACCTCGAAGATGCGCGCGGCCAGCGTCTCCGGCGTATCGTCCGGCAGCACCGGCACGCGACTCTCGATTATCGTCGGGCCGTGGTCGTACTCATGGTCGGCGACGATGACGCTGCAGCCCGACTCGCGCTCGCCCGCGGCGATCACGGCCTCGTGCACGTGATGGCCGTACATCCCCTGCCCGCCGTACTGAGGCAGCAGGCCGGGATGCACGTTGAGCATGCGTCCGGCGTACCGCGACGGGAAGATATAGCGCTGGAGGAAGCCCGCGCCGAGCACGAGGTCCGGCTCGTACGGCTCGATTACAGCTGTGATCGCTTCGCCGTACTGCTCCAGCGTCTCGTAGTCGCGACGGCGGACGACGTGCGTCGGGATGCCGGCATTGCGGGCGCGATCGAGGGCGTAGGCGGTCGCATTGCTGCTCACGACAACGACGATGCTCGCGTCGAGCTTGCCCGCGGCGATCACGTCGAGGAAGTTCTGCAGCGTCGTACCGCCACCCGACACGAGCAACGCCAATCGCACCGTCACGCCCTTTAGCCGTGCGAAAGCTTGTCGAGGACCTTCGCCGCGGCGCCAACCAGTTCGCGGGCTTCCTCGATGGCCTCTTCGCGAGGTGTCGGGCGGCCGCTGGCCTGCGCCGCGCTGGCGAGGGCGCCCTCCCTGATCAGTTCCGACAGCTTGACCCCGCGCTCCCGCGCTGCATCTCGCAGCAAGCTCATCTCCGCCGCGGAGAAGCGGAGCGAATAGACGATGCCGAGATTTGGACTAATGCGCGCAGTCACTGGAGTCAGGCCTTCGAGCTCCTGCTCGGTATCTCTAATGGCCTCGGCTTCTCTTACCGCTTGTTCCCTGGTCTTCATTGCTCTTCACCTCTCATGCCAGCCCAAATTCGCCGAGCCAACCGGCTTTCCCATCCGGTGACGGGCTCCCACACGCCCGGAATGCTCGTTGGCCTGATGCTGACGTAAAGGATTCTTCCTCGCTGGTCCTGCCCGATCATCGCGTGCGTCCCACCGCGCTTGGGCAGATTTTTAAACATTAGCGGACGGCCCTTCAGAACAGCGACCATGTCCGCAAGGTCGACATCGTGTCTTGCGAAGTGTTCCTCGATCTCGTCGTCCCAAATGAGGTCGACGATTGCTATCTGCGCCGGCTCACCTACCACGTATTGTATTACAAAACTGGCCGAGGCGCATTACATCAAGACAGGAGGGGCGCGGCTATTGCCGAGCAGGAGCGTCGGCGGCCGGTGCGTAGGTCGGCCGCAGGCCCAGGCGCCAGCGGATCTTCGCGTAGGTGCTGAGCCAGTGCACCATCGGCAGCGAGCGGTGGCCGATGATCTTTCCGCCGCGCAGTACCTGCAGCAGCTCCTGCGGCGTCTCGAAATCGTCGATCTCGAGGCAGGCTCCGCCGAGCTCCCAGGGCGAGTGCGAGTCCGTGCCAAGCGTCGTCGGTTTGTCGACACGGGCTGCCAGCTCGCGGGCCTTTTCGTCGTGCTTCGCCAGGATGTTGCGGCAGTTGAAGCCCTCGATGGCGTCTACCTGGTTCTTGACGCGCTCGATAGCGTCGTCGGTCAGGACGGAGCGGCGGAAGATGTCGTACGGGTGCGGGATCACGGCGATGCCGCCCTGGTCGTGAATCGCACGGATCGTCTCTTCCGGCGACATATCGCGCGGCACCAGCTCCTTGAGAAACAGGCCGATGATCTCGCCCTCGGCCGTCTTGACCTCTTCGCCGATGATCACACGAAACGGGGCCAGCTTCTGAATCACGAAGGCGCCCTCGATGGCGTTGTGATCGGTGACGGCGACGCAGGTCAGGCCGCGCTTCTGGGCGCGCTCGACGAAAGTGCGTGGGTTGAGGATGGAGTCGCGTGAGTAGTGGCTGTGCGTGTGGAAGTCGGCGTGCAGCTTCACGCTTCGTCCTCGTCTTCGAGCGCGGGCTCTTCGTCGTCGTCCGTGAACGTCTCGCCGTTGCGCGCGATCGTCTCGCGCAGGCGTGTGATGCGCAGCTCGGCGCCGTCGAGCATCTGCTGGCAGCGCTGCGCCAGCCCGACCGCCTCCTCGTAAGCCGAGAGCGAATCGTCCAGGCTGAGGCCGCCCTGCTCCAGCAGCGACACCTTCTCCTCGAGCTGGCGGTAGAGGTCCTCGAACGACTGCTTGGACTTCGATGCGGGCATCAACCTCATCTTATCGTCCCGCGCCATCGCCGCGATACTGCCGCCTACGTGCCGGCGGGCGATATGCTTCGAGGCAGCGGACGCAGCCAAAGGGAGGACGCGATGTCGGAGGAAGAAGACGAGCTCAGGGCGATCGAGCTGCAGCGCATCGCGGCCGTCGTGGCAAAAGACATGGAGACGCTGCGACGCCTGCACGCGGACGACTTCGAGATGATCAACCCGGGCGGCCAGGCGGTCTCGAAGCCCGAGTACCTCAACGGCCTCGGCGCCGGCTTCATCGAGTACCGCCTCTGGGAGCCGAGCTCGGACATAGACGTGCGCGTCTACGGCGAAGGCGCCGTCCTGCGCTACCGCTCGCACGTCGAGATGGCGGTGCAGGGCGAAGCGCAGCCGCGACAGAGCTTCTGGCAGACCGACGTCTACGAGAAGCGCGACGGCCGCTGGCAGGCCGTCTGGTCACAGGCGACGCGCATCAGCGGCTAAAGCGGCGTCTTTTCAGACTGCGAAAGCCTGTGGAACTTACGTAGCGTTATCGATAAGCTCCCTGGAGCATGATTCGCGTAGCGAGACTATGCTCATTCCGATTTGCCGTGGTGGGGCTTCTGTGCTTCAGCCTGCTGGCGCTGTCCTGCTCGGGTAGCGCTCACAAACCCGAGGCGGCGCCCACCCCCACCCTCGAGCCGCCGACCCCAACACCCGAAGACGCGGACTGGACGGCGCCGACCATCGTGAGGCAGGGACTCTCGCCCAACGACGATCTGCGTTCCGGCCATGCAACCCTGGTCATGACCGTATCGAAAGGCGGTTCGGTCATTCGCTACGACCAGGAGGTCCTGTTCGACCAGCTCACGTTCTATGTAAAGAGCGTGGTGCTCGGAACGACGACCGAGGAGGTCCAGAGGTCGGACGGCATCTGCCTGCGCCAGGGTGACCTCGCATGGCAACGACAACCGGCCACCGCGCCGAACCAGATTGATCCCAGCCGCCGCACCAGCGTCCTCCACGACCTTCTGACCTCCGACACTACGGGCCTCGAGAGGCTCCCAGACATGACGCTGGACGACGGTCGTGACGTGTACGTGCTGAGAGCAAGCCTTAGCGCGCTGGGCATTCAGAAGGCCGGTATCCTGCTGCTCCTCCAGCTCGGCGCAGGTCAGGCCGCGATCAATAGCGAAATCATCGAGGTTATGGTCGACAAGCAGACATTTCTGATTGACCGCACGCAATACGACATCGATTACACGATCCAGGGCAAGAAAGCGACCACGGACATCGTCTCGACGAACGACCGGCCAAACCTCCCGCCCGACTTCCCGCCGGACCTGCCTCAATCGTGCGCTGGAGGCTCAGCATGATTCGTCTGACCAGGATGCGCGTTGCCTCGACCCTGCTCGTTGCCGTGGTCATAGCAGCGGTCGCGGGCGTAATCGTAGAGTTTCACCTCTGGGGCAACGACAAAGCCGTCGGAACCGGGATCGCCCATCTGCCCGCTCCAACGACCGCGCTTGATATCGCGAACAGAGCGGCAGGGCAACAGCGGCTCGTGACTTCGGTGCACATTGCTGCGGTTGTCACGTACTCCCTTGGCGGAACCACGCTCAAGATCAATCAGGACCTGCAGTATGACCACGACGCTGTCTACGAAGCGATCCAGGCGCTGGCCGCAACGGAGGAAATCCTGCAGTTGCCTGATGGTTCATGCGTTCGAGACGGTACCGGCCCGTGGAAAACTCAGCCTGTGACAGGGCAGACGCTCACGGCGGCCGATAGCGGGCGGATGCTCAGGAACATGGTGGCGCCGCCCTACACGAACCTACAGCGCGACAAGGACACGATATCGGCTGATGGGAGAAGTCTTTACGTACTCTCATCCGAAAGCGATGGCAGCGATCTCAACAACCAGCTGCCGGAAGTGACGCTCCCGGCAGGTTCGCCTGCCACGATAGACTCCGTCAGCATTCAGGTCACCATCGACAAGGCGACACTGCTACTCGCGACGGAGAAGATGGACATCTCGTTCCACATCGGAACGGCCCTGGGCCACGAGACCCTGGAAGGGTCGCTCGATCGATTCAACGAGCCCTCGCACTTCCCGCCCGACCTGCCTAAGTCCTGCTCTCACACGACCACGTAGCGCCCTCGAGAATGACCCTCGTGCGTCTAAGACGCGCCTTGCTATCATGGTGAGGCGTGTTCACTGAGGGTTGGGTAAGCTACCTGACCGGCCCGTTCGGTATCGCATTCGCCTTCGCGGCGGGGTTCGTTTCCTTCCTGTCGCCCTGCGTGTTGCCGCTCGTGCCGGCCTATATCGCGCACCTCACCGGCGTAAGCAGCGATCCTGATGCGACGGCGGGGCGACGCGAGACGCTATCGCATGCTCTCGCGTTCGTGCTCGGCTTCGGCGTCATCTTCACCGCGATCGGCGCCTCGGTCGGCCTGGTCGGCAGCCTCGTCTCGGACCAGATCCCGACGCTCGAGAAGGTCGCCGGCGTCTTCCTGATCATCCTCGGCCTCAACCTCATGGGCGTGATCAAGATCCCCTGGCTTTACCGCACCTACCAGATTGGCAGCGGCACAGCCGGTGGCGGCACCTCGGGCGGCTCGCCGGCCCACGCCACGGCCGGCGGCGGCACCGCGACCATGACCGCGACAACCGCATCGACAAAGTCGACGGCGCTGAGCTACGCGCGCTCGTTCGGCTTCGGCAGCTCCTTTGCCATCGCGTGGACGCCGTGTATTGGGCCCGTGCTCGGCGCCATCCTCACGCTCGCCGCCGCCTCCTCGACCGTCTACCAGGGCGCGTATCTGCTGGCGGCCTACTCGGCCGGGCTGGCGGTGCCGTTCCTCGCCGCGGGCTTCGCGGTCGGCGCCGTCTCGACAGGCCTGCGACGCTACGGACGCCTGCTGCCGGTGCTCGAGGTCGCAGCCGGCGCCGTCGTCGTCATCGTCGGCGTGCTTATCTTCCTCAACGAGTTCACGTCGCTGAATCAGTACTTCAACCTGATACCGCAGCTAAGTTCCGTTTAGCCGCAAGCTTCAAGCTACAAGCTAGAAGCTGAAAGCGACGAGCCACAAACGAGAGCTTCGGGCCACGACTGGCGGGCAATGGCTGCCTTGGTGTAGACCCGCGCCTTCCCCCTTGAAGCTTGCAGCTTGTGGCTTGCAGCTTGTGGCTTGCAGCTTGTGACTTGTCGCTTCCTGCATACACCTGTAGCTTTGCGCAAAGGAGCAACGCCATGATCACATCGACCCAACACGACCCGGTCTGCCACATGGACATCGACCCGGCCACCGCGGCCGGCACCTCCGACTTCGAGGGCAAGACGTACTACTTCTGCAGTCGCGGTTGCAAGCTCGACTTCGACGAGGACCCGGCAGGCGTGCTCAAGGCCGAAGCCGAGTACGACCACAGCCAGCCGATGGACCACGGCATGATGGCATCGAGCGCGCCTCAAACGGCCAAGAAGCCGTGGTGGAAGATCTGGTAGGCGTCTGCTGGCAGTTAGCCTCTAGCTCTCGCCCTGTTGCTTGAAGCTTTCAGCTTGTAGCCCTTAGTGGGACCACCACATCTCTTCCCACATGCGGCGAATCGCGTCCTGTTCGCGCAGTGAGCGCCCCTCGGCCAGGCCTAGCGCCTTGCCCGCCTGATCGGTGTCGTTGTCGTTCTGCCAGATGATGGCCTGCGCCAGGTAGCCTAGCTTCGCCTCGAGCTCGCGCAGGGACCGGCTGGCGTCGGGCTCGTGGTAGTGCAGACGTGCCCAACGTAGCGACTCGACCGCATCGTCGATGACTTTGCCCATCTCCGCTTCGGTGCTGCGAGCGCCGCTTTCGTAAACCATGCCAGTCTCCTGTCTGTCCCCCGCTACTGCGTCTCGATGCAGGGCGCCGTGTCGCTGATCTCGTTGAGGCAGCGCCTCGCCCCGAGGTCGACGCGCACAATGTTGTTGATCACCTCGACCGGGAAGCGATCGAGGTCGCCGGCAGCAGCGTCGCCCATCACTCCTCCCGACATATCCCAGATCGCGCCGGAGCAGGGGTCGCGCAGGCCGTCCGAGCCGAAGCTCTTGGCGCTGTTGTCGCTGGCGCCGGAGGTCGCGTTGATTAGTCTGAGGCGGCAATCGAGCGCCGTCTCATCACCCCGCTGAACCCCGGCCTGGGCGCTTGGCGAGAGGTCGTACAGGGCTAGCAACGTGCCGTCGCTCTGCCTCACGAGATAGAAGTGCTCTTTCTCGAAGTAGGTCGCGCTGTCCCTGGGGAAGTCCTGGTCCGGCCCGGCCGCAAAAATCGTCAGCGCGGGCTGGTCGGTTGGTAGGTCCTTGCCGCCCGGCTTGAAGTACAGGACGAAGCCGACGGCACCGAAGAAAGCAGCGATGGCGCCCGCTGCGATCAGCACCGCCTTGAGGCTAATCTGCCGTCCATCACGCTCGTCTTTGCGCGAGGCAGTCGCTGGTTCCTGCACCCGGTTAACTCCCGCCGGAGCGCCTCGGTTCCGGTGCGCCCCACTCCCCTTACTGAGTGGCCTATTATACCCGCCGCCCGAAACGCCATCGGCGGCGCGCAGCACAGACGCTGCCACTACAATAGCCCTCACGATGCAGGTCAGTGCCAGCGTTCGAGCCGTCCAGGTGCCGGACAGCAACCCCATGCACCCGCAGTTCACGACGATCTACCTCGTGGGCCGTGACCAGGTGCTGACGATCGACTCCGGCGAGGACGAGGAGCGTTATCGCTGGATGCTGCGCGGTTACCTCGCCGCGATCGAGAAGGCCGAGATCGCCCAGGCTGCAGTCACGCACTACCACTTCGACCACAGCTCCAACCTGCGCTGGATTTGCGACGAGTTCGACGCCGCGCTGCACATCTCGCCGGACACGGCGGAGCGCATCGGCGAGCAGCGTCTGCCGCCCGCACCCGACCTCGACGTGCACGAGGGCAGCGTGCTCGATGCCGGTGGCGGCGTGCGCCTGCAGGCGCTGCATACGCCCGGCCACAGCCCGGAGTCGTACTGCTACTACCTTGCCGACGAAGGCGTGCTGTTCAGCGGCGACACCATCCTCGGCAGCACGACGACGTCGGTGCAGGACCTCGGAGACTACATGCAGAGCCTCGAGCGTCTGCGTGCGCTGCCGAACCTGCGCGTCATCTGTCCCGGCCACGGGCCGCTGATCTACAACCCCGTCGAGACGATCGACGACTACATCAGCCATCGCAGCCAGCGCGAGCAGCAGATCATCGATGCGCTCTCATCCGGCGAAACGCTCACCAGCTGGCAGATCATGGAGCGCATCTACACGGACGTGAACCCTCGCCTGCGCCGCGCGGCCGACGGCAACGTGCGCAGCCATCTCGACAAGCTGGCGAAGGATGGTCGCGTCACGCAGTACGACGGCACGCCGCGCCAGCCCGGCGCCTCGGAGGTCGCGGAAGTCGATGCCGCAGCGGCAGAACGGCGCGACGTCATGCGCAAGGCGGACGAGTACCGCGAGCAGGCACGCCGGCGCGCCGTGTTCCTGCAGGAGAACCCGCCTACCGCCGAATGGCTGGAGCCGCCCCACTACGAGCTCGCCTGACTAGCAGCACTTTCTCGCTGGGCAAAAACCGCGTACTTGACAGCCTGCCCTTGCGGTCGCATAGTCGCGACGAAATCGTTAGCAAAAGAGCAGGCGCTTATACAAACTCGTAAGGAGCAGCGAAGTGGCCATCGAGTCAGGCAGATATCCGCTCAGCTTCGATATCGAACGACCCGAGAAGCAATCGAGACTCACTAACTTCCCACTGGGCATCGGCCTCTTTATTCGCTCCATCCTCCTGATCCCGCATCTCATCATCCTCTACTTCTTCGGGCTCGCTGTTGGAGTCATGTATCTCATAGCGACGGTCGCGATTCTTTTCACCGGACGCTACCCGCGAGGCCTGTACAACTTCAACTTTGGCTACTTGCGCTGGTACGCCAACGCTTACGGATACCTGCTTCACCTATACGACAAGTACCCTCCGTTCGGCATGGACCCTGTAGCGGGCTTCCCATTGCAGATGAACATCGACTATCCGGAGTCGTCGTCGCGTGTGCTCAACTTCCCGTTGCTCGGAATCGTGATCAGGGGGATCCTGCTAATCCCACACCTGATCATCTTCGTCTTTCTCTATCTCGCCGGGTTCGTTGTGCTGTTCATCGCCACGTTCGCGATTCTCTTCACCGGGTCGTTCCCCGCCGGGATGCATCGCTTTATGGTCGGCGTGGGGCGCTGGTACAACCGGATCCAGGTTTACATCTACGGCCTGACGGACAAGTACCCGCCGTTCGGCATGAGCTAAGGATCGGCACCGGCGAAATCTGGCAGCCGGGATGCTACGCTAGATTCATCATGTTGCACTCCCCCGGTCTGCGTCTTAGCTTCGCCGGCGGCATCGTTGTCGCGTTGGGCATGCTCGGTCTCATCGTCCTGCCGGATCTGGTTGCCGCACCCGCGATGCTGATCGGCGCGCTCGCAGTCGGCGCCGGCTTCATCTGGACGATGATCGAGTTCTATATGCCGCCCTCGAACCCGCCAGACGACCGCTAACGTAAACCACCGCTACGTCTGATCCGGCTGTCTCGTCTAGCCGTCTAGCGAGTCCAGTTGTACGACTCGACGAGGTCGTTCGTGGTCTGCACCAGCGCGTCGTGCTGTGCGGCCAGGGAGGCCCGCTGCGTTAGCGCGTTGTTGTGCTGATCGACCTTGGCGTTGTCCTGGCTCAGGAGGTCGTTGCTTTGCTGGATCAGCGACTGTAGGCGTGCCTGAACCGTGTCCGGCTTCGTGCCGGGGAAAGCGACCAGGATCTGGTTGATCTGGGAGTCGAGTGAGTCCTCTTCGGCGCGCAGGTCGCTGATCTGGTTCGCAAGCAGAGTTGTCTGCGTATCCAACGCGTCGATCTGCTGCTGCAGGTCGCCCAGATTCGAACGGTCGGCGTTGATCTGGTTCTGAATCGGCTCGCGCTCTGCCGCAAGGCGTGCATTCTCTTCGGCGTGGAACGCCTGCTGCAGCCCGTCGATCCGCGCCTGCTCATTACTCCAAACCGTCTTGATCTGCCGATCGAGGCTGTCGCAGTCGGACATTAGTCCCAGGCTCTGCATCTTCTGCTTGATGTCGTCGGCGCCCTGCAGATAAATGTCGACGTGGTGCTGCTCATGCGCCGCGACGCCCGCGGCGTAGGTGTCCCAGTGCTGACGAATCGAGTCTGACAAAGACGACTCGTCGGCGTGCCGCGGCAGCGTTACCGTCATGTCGGCCTGAATCGTCATCGTTCCGATGCTGCAGGAGCCATCGGCCTGCTCGTTGCCGGACCACTTGTAACCCCAGACGACCGAGGTGAGGCCGCTGCCGCGCGTTCCCTGCGCGTCCTTCGGCCCGCTCGACTCGATCGATGTGAAGATCGCCTCGGTAGTTGTGCCATTGACGCTGTAATAAGTGGTCTTGAGGCTGGTCTGCAACTGGACGTCGCCCACGTCAATCGACTGCACTCCGGCCGTCGGCGTTGGCGTCGACGTGGCTGCATCGCTGCCATTGCAGGCGGTCAGAAAAAGGGTCAAAGCAAGGCAGCCCAGCAGAACCAGACTGCCTCGTTTCAGAGCAGACACGATCACTATGTTAAGCGCACGCATGACGTAACGCGACGGCCCAGCCTCTAGACAACATCAAATGCAAGTCAAAATTAAGCAGGCGCGACGGCTATCGCACCCACCCTATAACGCATTCGTTGCCCCAGGGGTTCCCGATCATTCCTCTCCGAGATGTTGTCCGCCCGAATAGGGGGTGACTGCGATATTACTCCCAAAGCATCGGCGAAGTCGGCACAATAGCTGACATGTACCGTCAGACGCGTCGCGATTTCCTGCGACACTCCTTCGCGCTGGGCGGCTTCCTGGCGGCTGGAGGCGGCCTCGAGCTGGGTGGCACGTTGTCACAGTTCATTCAGCAGAAGGACACCTGGACTGAAGCCTCCCGGCCGACCGATCAGTTCTTCGCGCGTCATGCCTCCGACCTCGGCCGGCTGACCCTTGGCGCCTCGTTCGCGCCGGAGCAGTTCGGCTACCGGCGGCGCCGCGACCAGGCGCTGAACGCCCTCGGTCTCGCGGTTCGCGATCTCGGCATAAAGCAGCTGCGACTCGGCCTGCGCTGGGACCGCACCGCGCAGAACGACGGCAGCATCGACCTCTCGTTCTACGCGCCGTTCCTCGACTACTGCTTCGCCAACGGCGTCGATGTCTGCCTCAACACGGGACCGATTCGCGTCTTCCGCTGGCCCGAAGAGCACGTCCCAAACGCGGTGCTCGACTCGTTACCGCGTCTGCCCACCGATGGCGCCTCGATCGGCCTCGATGAACCACTGGCGCAGGCCGGCCTGCAGCACGTCGACCGCCTCTACGATGCCCTGCAGCGTGAGTACGGCGCCTCGCTCAACGCCGTAACGTCCGTCCAGATCGAGAACGAGGCCTACTACCCGCTGGGGCCGCATCGCTGGGTGATGTCGCAGCAGTACATGGCTGCCCTGGCCGAGCGCGCACAGGCCGGTCTACCGAGCGCGAAGCTGCTCGTCACCACGGCTGCGCGCCTCAACATCGATGCGGTACGGGAGCTATTCCAGACGCTGGTGCAGCAGGAGCCGTCGCGGGCCGGACAACTGATCAGCGGCTTCGACCTGCACTACGAGACGCCTCAACGCGCGTCCTACCCCGTGATCCGCTACCTCGACCCCGTCTCGTATGCCGTACCGTTCGGTGCCAGCCTGGCGCAGAACGTCTGGGATTCGCACGACCTCGGTTACAGCATCGAGGTCACGGAGGGGCAGATGGAGCCGTTCGGGCAGTTCCATTCGCCCGGCAACTCGGCCCGCGACCTGCGCTTCCTCATCCTGCGCGTCCTCGACAAGGTACTCGACCCGCAGCGCCCGGCCCTGATCCGCGTCTGGGGCATCGAGTTGCTGACCCAGCACATGCAGCGCAACGACCTGACGGAGCAGCACCACGAGATGATCGACATCATCCGTCGCGTCAACGCGAAGACCCTGGGCGACTACCCGCGAACTTAAGCCGGGGCGTCTCTAACCACGAACCCCGCTCGTACTTCGAGTGCCTCAGCACGAGCGAATTTGCCAGACGCATGCCAGCAGTGTCTGTCGTCGGCGCAGATCATCGACGCCTCGATGCGACAATGCACGCATGATGGCGGCGATCATCCTGGCAGGCGGACGCAGCACCCGGCTCGGGCGCGACAAGGCGAGCGAGGTGCTGCTGGGCCGCACACTGCTGCAGCGCGCCGTCGACGCCTTCGCGGGCATCGCCGATGAGTACGTCGTCGTGACGGCGGTTGGCCAGACGCTGCCTCGCGTCGAGACGCAGGTCAGACTCCGCGTGGTCGAAGACGCTTACCCGCAGACCGGGCCGCTGGGTGGCATCTACACCGGACTTCGCGCCATGGAGGCCGCGCAGGGCATCGTCGTCGCCTGCGACATGCCGTTGCTACAGCCGGCGTTGCTGCTAGAGCTGATTCGTCTCGCGCCGGACGCTGACGTCGTCGTGCCGCTGCAGGACGGTCTGCCGGAGCCGCTGTGCGCGGCCTACTCGAAGGCCTGTCTGGAGCCGATTCGCGCCTGTCTGGAACGCGGCGCCTACAAGGTCACACAGTGCTTCGAAGCGCTATCGCCGCGCTATCTGCGGCCAGAGGAGTGGCAGCGCTTCGACCCCGACGGCCTCTCGTTCCTTAACGTGAACCGGGAAGAGGACCTGGCGCGCGCACGCGGCCTGCTCGAAGCGAGAGAGGTGTCGGGTTAGCGGGGACGGCGGCGCTGAGCATCGTAGCGTACGTCCGTCTTGTCATAGACGGATCGACGGTCGCTGAGCCAGAGCAGCGCGATCACCACGAAGCCGAGGTCGAGGCCGGCGAACAGCAGCACCGCGACCGTAGTCAGCATTGTCCGTGGTTCCGAGTGTGTGTGTTCATGACCGACCCGCCTCCCTGCAGCGTCGAATCGAAGCGAGAGCACTCCTGTACGAGAAACGCTGCGGCGAAGTCAGGTGTTTCAGCTTGGAGGCGCAGGCGCGGCGCCCGAATTGACATCGAGCGGCTTCGACCGAATGATTGAACCACCCAACGTCCCGTCTCAGTCAACGTCAGGAGACTTGCGTGCGAATCGGCGTCACCTTCCCTCAGACCGAAATCGGCAGCGACCCCGTGGTACTGCGCGACTACGCCCAGGCAGCCGAAGACCTCGGCTACACCCACCTGCTGGCCTACGACCACGTCGTCGGCGGACAGCCCGGCGATCACAGGCCCGGCTGGGACGGACCCTACAACTACAAGTCGAACTTCCACGAGCCGTTCGTCCTGTTCAGCTACCTCGGCGCGATTACCAGGACAATCGACTTCATCACCGGGATCCTCATCCTGCCCCAGCGCCAGACCGCCCTCGTCGCCAAGCAGGCGGCCGGGGTCGACATCCTTACGGGCGGCCGCCTGAAGCTCGGCGTCGGCATCGGCTGGAACGAAGTCGAGTACGAAGCGCTGAACGAGGACTTCCACACGCGCGGCAAGCGCTCAGAAGAGCAAATCGAGGTGCTGCGTCTGCTATGGACCGACGAGGTCGTGACCTACGATGGGCGCTTCCATCACTTCAACCACCTCGGCATCGCGCCGCTGCCCTCACGCCCGATTCCGATCTGGCTGGGTGGCATGTCGGAGACCGTCATGAAGCGCGCCGCACGCATCGGCGACGGCTGGTTCCCGCTGTTCCGTCCCGGCGGCCCCGACCCCAGGGAGACGCTGGAGCGCTTCGCCTCGTACGTGCGCGAGTACGGCCGTAATCCGGACGAGGTCGGACTACAGACCGGCGCCACGATCGCCGGAACGCCGGACGACTGGCACGCCCGCATCGAGGAGATGTCCGGGCTCGGCGTCGGCGAGATAACGGTGAACACGATGGGCCAGCAGCTAACGGCCCGCCAGCACATAGACGCTATCCGGCGCTACCGCGAAGCGGTCGAAGGCTAGCGGCCGGCGTTTGGTAAAAAGCTGTTAACAGTTGTTCGAATAGCATCAAGTCGGAAGGCAAACTGCCTCTCGCCAATGGTCAACTGCCAACCGTCGGGGGCTAAAATGGAAGCAGCAGAGGAGACAACCCATGGGTAAGGAACAGCTCGCGGCGCTGGCCCGCATCATCGAAGAGCAGCTCGGCTCCGGGCTCGACAACGCGGTCGTCGGCACCTGGACGATTCGCTACGACGGCCAGCGCGATGTCCTCTACTTCGAGAAGTGCGAAGACGGCGTCTACTGCGAAGAACGTCCTGCAGTAATCGATCTCAAAGGCAACGTGATCGACAAGGGCGGACCGATATTTGTTGAGGAGACCTAGAGCGATATGACGATCCGTCGCGAAGACTTCGTCTCGGCGTTGACCAAGCTGGCCGGTACATCACGCCTGCTGATATACGACGTCGCCGAAGCCGACGCACCGGAGCGCTCCAGCCCCTCGACTCCGTTCGTGCGCGGCCCGCAGTCCTGGTGGCGCTTCATCGAGCGCCGTCGCGCCCTCGATAACGCCCAGGGGTTGAACCTGCTCGTGTCGTTGCGCGGCCTGAGCTACGACGAGCGGCTCCTCGTGATCAACTGGGGCACCTCGTTCGCCAACTCGTTCCTCATGATCGAGCCTTCCGACCCCTGGCTCGACCTGACGACGCCAGAGGGCATCCAGGAGCTCGCGGACAAGACCGGCGCCAAAGACGCAACCGAGCTGGTGCGCGCCGCTTACGCCGAGTGGATCTACTGGGTCCACGACGACGATGGCAAGCTCGAGCGCCGCGACGCCGAGCTGAGCCTGGACGAGGGCGGCACCCTGTGGCAGGCCGTCTGGGACCGCCTGCCGAGCACCTTCCCGGCTTCGGCATTCCTCTCCAGCCTGACCATGCTCACCCTGCGTGAGTCGGAGCTGTTCACCGGCGGCCGGCAGGTCGGGCGCGCCGTTATCCCCTTCCTCACGCGCCTCGGGCTGCCCGTGGTCTACGACGGCCGCATCGTGGTGCAGGGTGTGCGCGAGCTGGTCAACGCCGGCTCTGACCCGCGTCTTCGACCCGCAGGACCGCGGACGCGTGTACAAAGGTCCCATCGACCCGATACCGCCGCACTACAGCGACGAGCGTGTCGCCCTGATGATGCGCTAGCAGACTCCAACTCGACGCGTTTAGCTGCTAGCATCTCGACGTGCGGCGTCTTCTTTTGCCGGTGGTTGCTGCCGTCATCGTCGGCCTCGTGCTATCACGAGCGCTGTCGGACGGCTCCGAGCCCTCGACGCTGCAGCAAAGCATGCTGCCGAACGTCGCCGCCGCACGCGCCGCCGCCGGCATAACGCCCCTCGCATCGCCGACGCCCTGCCCCTACTGCGGACAAAGCGAGGACCGCTGGAGCAACGTCACGACGGTCGCACCGCCGCAGTTGCTCGGCACTTCCGCGGCGCTGATCGAGGGCGATTGCGGCGCCCAGATCTACGGCCTCAACTCGAGGCAACAGCGCGAGCCCGCCAGCCTCTCGAAGATCGTCACCGCGATGGTGGTGCGCGACAACCTGCCGCTGGACCAGGTGGTCGACATCACGGTCAATGGCTGGGACCTCGCCGTCGATACCGACTCCTCGATCATGGGACTCGAACCTGGTATGCAGCTCTCGGTCGAAGAGCTGCTCTACGGTCTGCTGCTGCCATCGGGCAACGACGCGGCGCTACAGCTGGCGCAGGTCCTCGGCGGCAACGATCGGTTCGTGACTTTGATGAACCAGCGCGTGCACGACCTCGGCCTCACCGACAGCGTCTTCCGCAACCCCCACGGTCTCGACGACCCGGGCGCCCACACGACGCCTTTCGACATGACGGTCCTGGGTCGAGAGCTGCTCAAGGACCCCGAGCTCGCCGAAGATCGTCGCGACCGAGAAGCGCGACGAGCCCTGGCACGACAACGGCGTGATCTGGAACGGCAACTACCTGCTCGTCGTCTACCCTGACGCGATCGGCATCAAGACCGGCTACACCGAAGAGGCGGGCTGGAGCATCGTCTCGGCAGCGCGACGCGACGGGCGTACGCTGGTCGCCAGCGTGTTCAACAGCACAGATATCTACCTCGACTCGATGCGCCTGTTCGACTGGGCCTTCGCGAACGTGCCGGATCTGTGCAAGAGCTAGCAGTGTGGCTGTTTAGCAGGCTGCTGCCGGGCGGTAACGTCAAACGCGTGACTCTCTGAGACCGTTCACACAGTCGTCGCCATGCTCATGGCTTAGGCCGCCGCCAACGCCTCGGCCTCTGCAGCACGACCGCGGCGCATCCGCGACATCGCCGCGTTGATCGCCAGCGCCACGACGAAGAAGCCCGTCGCCGTAAGCACGATCATGCCACCGGCCGCCAGATCAGTGTGCCAGGAGATGTACAGCCCGAGGATGCCGGACGCCGCGCCGATGCCGGCGCTGAGCGGCATCATCTTGCCGACGTCCTCGACCAGCAGGCGCGCCGTCGCTGCCGGCGTCACGAACATCGCCAGCACGAGCACGTTGCCGACCGCCCGCAGCGAGATAACGATGGTCAGTGTGATCAGCATCAGCAGCAGCGTGTCGAGCCAGAAGACAGGCAGGCCCAGCGCCATCGCCATCTCGCGGTCGAACGCCGCGAGAAGCAGGGCGCGTCGCAGCGCGAAGGCGACGATCAGCGCCGCGCCGCCGACGACCAGGCTCAGGTAGATGTCGGTGTGCGTCACGGCGAGGATGTCGCCGAACAGCAACGAGGTGAGGTCGCGCGTGTAGCCCTTCGACGAGCTGATCAGCACGACGCCCAGCGCAAACGACCCCGCAAACACGACGCCGATCGCCGTGTCCTCGCGGATGCGCCGCGTCAGGGAGAGGCCGCTGATCGCTGTCGCCGTCAGCAGGCCAAACGCGGCGCCGCCCAGCAGGATCGAGACGTTGGACAGAAACGCGATCACGATGCCGGGAAACACCGCGTGCGAGATGGCGTCGCCGACGAAGGCGAGCCCCTTGATTACGACATACGTCCCGAGAAAGCCCGCCACGATGCCCATAACCGTGACCTCGACCAACGCGAGGCGCATGAAGCTGAAGCTGAGCGGGTCGGTGAACCAGCCGAGCATCTCAGACGGGCCTGGTCTCAGTATCGTGGTGGGGATCTTCGAGCAGGTGACCCTCTGCGGCGAGGATCGGCTTGAAGTGCAAATGCACGCCGTACGCCTCGCTGAGCACGCTCTCGTTGAGCACGTCCTCGACCCTGCCGTAAGCAACCAGACGCTGCTTGAGCACGAGCAGGTTGTCGCACATACCCGCAGCCTGCGTCAGGTCGTGGGTCGCCATGACTATCGTCTTGCCCTCGGCGTGGTAGCTGCTCAGAAGCTCGACGAACAGCTCCTGGGTCTGCGGGTCGACGCCGTTCATCGGCTCGTCCAGAAGCAGGATGCTGCCCTGCTGCGCCAGCGCTCGCGCGAAGAACACGCGCTGCTGCTGCCCGAAGGACATCGCGCCGATGGCCGAATTGCGCCTCTCCCAGAGCCCGACGCGTCGCAGCGCCCATTCGACAACGTCCCGGTCTTCGTGGCGGATCGGCTTCAGCCAGCCCGTGTGCCGGATGCGCCCCATCATCACGACGTCCCATGCCCGCAGCGGCAGGTCGAGATCGACATGCTGACGCTGCGGTAGGTAAGCAAAGCTATCGCGCGCCTGCGCCGGCGGCAGGCCGTTGACCAGGACGCTGCCCATCTCGAGCGGCAGGATACCGAGCAGCGCCCGTAGCAGCGTGCTCTTGCCCGACCCGTTGGGCCCAATAAGCCCGACGAATGAGCCGGTGGAAACGTCGACGCTGACTTCGTTCAGCGCCAGCCTGTCGCCGAGACGTACGGAGACGCCGCGCAGACTCAACGCAAGGGTTGCGTCACGCTTTTCCGGAGCCAGTTGAGGCTTTGTATCAGTTACCACTCAGATACTATATCTCAATATGACGCCTCGAGGCATCAAAGCTGGCTTCTCACAGCACCGCAATTCGTCCCTGATCGTCGCACTGCTCGCCGCCGTTCTGAGCTGCCTGCTCTTGACTGCATGCGTGAAACTCGAGCAACGCGTCGTCGTCAGGGCCTCGCCGGAGACGGTGGCGCCGGAGCTGCAGGGCTCCCGCTGGCCCCAGACCTCGATCCCGATTCACTACTGCCTCGACCCCGACAACGGCTTCGAGAGCACGGACGTGGTCCTACAGCTGCTCGCCAGGGCGTTCAGCGCCTGGGGCGTGCCGACCGTGAGCGACGGCATCTGCACCGCCCCCGTATCGACCAACGACGGACGCAACGAGATCAGCTGGACCAGGCTCAGCCAGACCGGCGCCGAGCTGACGGAGGCAGGCAAGGCGAGCCTGCGCTACCGCATACCCACGACCGGCACCGCGCAGATCGTCGAAGCCGACATCGAGATCGACAACAACGCACCGCGGAGCCGCCGCAACCAGGACTGCCTCTACACGACCATCCTGCACGAAACCGGCCACTTCCTCGGCCTGCACCACCTCGAGACCGGCACGATCATGGCACCCGTCGTCACCGATTGCCTGCAGAACCTGACGCCGTCTGACAAGCAAGCACTATCGACGTTGTACTGACCCACGCATCACACCGATATTGTTTGTGTGAGGTTGAACGTTTCTCTACGCTCGCAGCGACCAGCGCTGCGCCTCGCGTGTCTGTCGCTGGCGGTGTGCCTCGTCTTGGCCACAGCCTGTCGCACCGGGCAGGTTGACTGCTCGTTGGGCTGCCCTACGCCCACACCGACACCCGCTCAGCGCAAGAACATCGAGTCCATCACCGACGGCAGCAACCGGCCGCCACAAGCACCTCCACCTACCGGAACCAGCCCGTCGCCTGCTGCCTCTGGAGGCCTGCCTTCACCGAGCAACCGGTCCGCGCCGCCCACCGGCATCATCGAAAGCCGTCAGGCGTTCCCGCCCTCGCAGTTCGCAGAATCGAACCAGTATCAAGACATGGTCGGCGGAATGTGGCTGCTCGTGTTCGCGGGAGCACGAAAGGATCCGCCAACAGGCGTGCCCGGCGCCCGCGAGATAGCCGCCGTCCGCGTCATGACCGCGCCCAACGATCACACCGCGCCGCACGTTGTAGGAACATACGACGATCCGGAAGGGGACGGCCACTCGCTGCGAATTACAGCCGTAGCCGGCTCGATGGTCACACTGCAACGCGACGACGGGGAAACGCTAACCTTCAACCTCAAGACTCACCAATTCGCACCCTGAATTCGAATCGTAGGGATCGCCGCCGAAGCTATAATCTGGAGCAGGAGGTGCGTCATCGCCACACGCTACGTCCGCGGCATGCCCGACCAGAGCTGGGACCCCGAGCGCCCCGACATCCTCGACGTTCTGCGCGAGGCGGAGGTCGAAGAAGAGGCGCTGCTCGCGGCCGGCTCTAACTACGTCTTCCTGCTCAAGATGACCCACCCGGAGGCCGGCGAAGGCTACGCGGTCTACAAACCCCAGCGCGGCGAAGCGCCCCTGCACGACTTCCCGGAAGGCACGCTCTACAAGCGGGAGCGCGCCGCCTACCTCGTGAGCCAGGCTCTCGGCTGGGAGCTCGTACCGCCGACCATCGTGCGCGAGGATGGGCTCAAGGCCGGCATAGGCGTGCTGCAGCTGTTCGTGGTGCACGACCCGTCGCGTCACTACTTCAACATCAAGGACGGCAACGAGGCGATGATGAAGCGCATCGCCCTGTACGACTGGCTGACCAACAACGCCGACCGCAAGGGCGGGCACTGCCTGGTCGCTGCCAACGGACGCATCTGGTGCATCGACCACGGCATCGCGTTCCATTCGGACGAGAAGCTGCGCACCGTTATCTGGGACTTCCAGGGCACGCCGGTGCCGCCGGACCTCGTCGACGACGTCGGGCGCGTAGCGTCGATGCTGCAGGACGGCACCGAACTGCGCGCCGAGCTCGCCGACCTGCTCTCGGACCACGAGATGGCACGCCTCGTCGAACGCGCCGCCCAGATCGAGGCGCGTCGTATCTACCCGGACCCACCGCAATACCGCCCCTACCCCTGGCCCATGATCTAAGCGGCTACCGCTGCACCTGATTGGGCTTCGCCAAGAGTCTTCGGCGGCTGATCTGACGTCACCTGTCCTGCGGCAGACAACGCGCTGCCCTGTCTGGCGATGGCTTTGACATCGTCGTGGACGGGATGCCGGTAAGAACGACGACGTCGCGCCCGCCGATAGCTCGGTCCCCTCTCCCGGGGGAGAGGGCTAGGGTGAGGGGATTCGACCAGCTCTCAGCCTCTCTCAAACCCCTCATGCGCGCACCGCCTGCCGCAGTTTTAACCATCCGTTTACCGAGAAACGGGCCTTCTCCTTTATGCTGGGCTTCGGTGCCGCAGGAGGGTGAAGTTGGGCGTGGAACAGAGGCGGGTCCTCAACCTCGCCCTCACAATTGTCGTTCTGTCCGCAGGGCTCCTGGCGCTCCGCTACCTCTTCCACACTTACGATCACTTCTTCCGGGACATCGACTCTGCCAAGGCGTTCGTTTCGGCTAACGGCAGCCTCTATGGCGTGCTCACCGCGTTCACCATCTTCGTCGTCTGGAACGAGTTCAACGAAACCACCACCTCGATCAGCCGCGAAGCCAACGCGCTGATCGACCTGTACCGAGCCGCCATCTACCTCGAAGACCCCACGGCCTTGCTCGCCTTCGAGGAGTCCATCTGCACCTACGTCACCGCGGTGGTAGAGGAAGAATGGGACGCCATGGAGCTCGGCCATGAAAGCGATACCGCCTCCCACGCCTTCGAACGCATCTTTCAGGCCGTGCGCCGCGTGCGTTTCGACGACGAGCGCGACGAGGCAGCATGGAGCCTGATCATCCGCAAATTCGACGAGGTCTCTGACGCCCGCATGCGCCGCCTCGAACTGGCGACCAAGCGCCGTCCGGCCCTGCTACGCGGCCTTTTCTACCTGCTGTCGTTCGGCATGCTTGCCGGTTTCTTCATGCTCGGCATTCACAACAACTTCCTCAGCGTCGCTATCACGATCCTGCCCGTCGTTATCGTCGTAATGGTTGACGACATCATCGCCGACATCGACAACCCGTTCGGCGGTCAATGGGCCATCGAACCGCGCCCTTTTCTCGAGGTTCCATTGCAAATCGATAACCTCACGCGCGCCGAAGCCGAGGCAGCGGTGCTATAGTCGGTGACGATGGGCTCCTACCAAACGCCGGGAGCCGTTCCCGGCCTGCGTCACGTGGTTCTCGCCGCCGTCGTGACGGCTACAGCCGTGGCCTCTCTGGCCTGCGGTGGCGGTAAGCTGCCGGTCACGGGCTCGCCGACGGTCTCACGCACCGTCGCTGCCGGCGCCTCGGTCGTCAACACCACGAGGCCTGCGGGGAGCACCGCGGCTACGACTCCGAAGCCCGGCACGACGACGACCGTCTCAGGCGCAAACGCCACCGCCTCGGCGTCATCGACCGGCTCAAACTTCCAGACGACGCGCTACACGGTGGTCGCGGGCGACAACCCCGGCTCGATCGCCGAGAAGCTCGGCGTGCCCCTGAACCGTCGCGAGTCCTGGATCACTGAGATGCTGGCGCTGAACGGCGTCACCGCCACTTCGCTGCAGATCGGGCAGGACCTGATCCTACCGCCCTTCGATGCCAGCGCGCCGCTGCCGACCCAGAGCGCATCGCCCGTCAGCAACCCGTCGACGGCCGGCGACGCCCCGACCGCAACCGATGCGCCGCAGCCCACGGACACGCCCGGCGCCACCGGCACCCCGGCCGCGACCGATACGCCGGCGCCCACCGC
The DNA here is from genome assembly GCA_963732945.1 of uncultured Chloroflexia bacterium. Lineage (GTDB taxonomy): Bacteria > Chloroflexota > Dehalococcoidia > DSTF01 > WHTK01 > WHTK01. The sequence goes on along the minus strand of CAVTBL010000016.1, from coordinate 134,390 downwards.
CACGCATTCGGCTGACACGCCGACACCGGCGGCCACAGCCGACCCTAACCGCCTCGACCTCGTGTCGGTGACCAGTCCGGTGCCCGTCGGCAACAACGTCACGCTCGTGGTCCAGGTGGCACAGGGCAAGTCCTGCCGCCTCGCCTACAACAACCCCTACGGCACCGCGAGCCAGGCTGCAGGCCTCGGCTCGCAGATCGGCAGGCGACGACGGCCAGATCACCTGGACGTGGCAGATTAGTCCCAACCACCAGCCCCGGCACCGGCACGGCCTACGTGACCTGCGGCACCAAGACCGATGAACGTCTCGATCCAGACGACCAGCTCGTAGCGCGCCGTCATCGCGTTCGACTAGCTGGGGGCTACTTACCGATCAGGCTGAGGAACTCCCCGCGCGTACGGGCGTCGGTGCGGAAGCGCCCCAGCATACAGCTCGTCACCGCGAGGCTCTCCTGCTTCTCGACGCCGCGCATCATCATGCAGAGGTGTCGCGCCTCCATGACGACGCCGACGCCCTTCGGTTCGAGAATCTCGTTGATCGCGGTCGCGATCTCCGTGGTGAGGCGCTCCTGCACCTGCAGGCGCCGCGCGTACACCTCGGCCAATCGCGCCAGCTTGCTCAGCCCGACGATCTTCTCGCTCGGCAGATAGGCGATGTGCACGCGGCCGTAGAACGGCAGCAGGTGGTGCTCGCAGAGGCTGTAGACCTCGATGTCGCGCACGACGACCATCTCGTCGTACTCGGCCTCGAACAGCGCGTCGCCGACCACCGCCCGCGGGTCCATCGTGTAGCCGGCGGTAAGAAACGCCAGGCTACGTGCGACGCGGGAAGGCGTGTTTAGCAGCCCGTCGCGCGCCGGGTCCTCGCCCAGCAGGTCGAGCATCTCGCGCACGTTGTCGACCAGCCGCGGGTCCGCGGGCGGCGCCGGCACTTCGCCCCGATACAGATCGATTTCGTCTTCCATGGACCTAGCTTCAAGCTACCAGCTAAAAGCTACAAGCTTCCGTGACCACAAGCTTGCAGCTTGCGGCTTGTAGCTTGTCGCCAACCCTACCACCTGTCGTAGTGCACCAGTTCTTCGAGCGGTAGACGCGGGCTCGGCGGGCGCTGGTTCGCCCCGGAGGGCGTCGAGGCCGGGTAACCGAACGAGACGCCGATCGCCGCATCGAAGTCGTCGGGCAGGCCGAGCACTGCTTTCGACACGGCGGTTTCGCGCAGGCCGATGGGGCAGCTGTGCACGCCATCGGCCCAGGCAGCGACCATCATGTTTTGCGCCACCCGCCCGACGTCGAAGTCGCGACTGCCCTGCTTGAGCAGGATGACGATGGCCAGGGGTGCATTGACCAGCGGCGCCGTACCGGGCCCCGCAGGCGCCATCGCCTGCTTCTGGGCCTGGTCGCGCATCACGACGAGACGTATCGGCTGGGTGTTGCTCGAGCTGCCGGCCATGCGACCGGCCTGCAGGATGCGATGCAGCACGTCTTCCGGGATAGGCCTACCGTCGTAGTCGCGACGGTCGCGTTTGCCAATGATGGCCTCGTAGGCGTCCAAGGTGCGCTCCTCTCTCTAACCTGACAGCGTCCTATACTGTAGCGAATCCCGCACGGTACGTTTTCTGCATCAGCAGTACGGAGGCTTCTCTTCATGGCGGTTCCACTGTCCGACGGCGCCAAGCGCATCATCGACAAGCTCAACTTCGCCCACATCGCGACGATCATGCCCGACGGCTCGCCGCAGGTCTCGCCGGTCTGGGTCTACCGCCACGGCGAGGACGTGATGATCGCCACCGGCGTCGACCGCCAGAAGACGCGCAACATCAAGCGCGACCAGCGTGTCGCGATCTCCATCGCCGACCTCGAGCAGCCATTCCCGCCATTGCAGATCCGAGGACGTGTCGTCGAGATCATCACCGGCGAGCCGGCCGTCGACGGCTTCGTCGAGGTGAGCAAGAAATACGGCAACCCGGACCCGAAGCGCCCGCCGGCCGCCGAGCGCGTCGTCTACCGCATCGCAGCCGAGCACGTGGTAGCGCCTGAGAAGTAGTAGATGGCAGCTGGCTCTTGGCAATCAGCAGCTGGCAATTAGAAGAAGGCTCTGGCCAATAGCCAATAGCCAGCGGCAGTCCTGAAAGGACAAGACGTGATCGACCTCACGCCGGAGCAAATCGCGTTCCTCAAGGAGCCCAACCTTGGGCACGTCTGCACCCTGATGAAAGACGGCAGCCCGCAGTCGACGCCCGTGTGGATCGACTGGGACGGCGAGTACCTCGTGTTCAACACGGCGCAGGGACGACAAAAGCCACGCAACCTCGAACGCGACCCGCGTGTCTCCGTGTCGATCGTCGACCGAAACAACGGGCAGCGCTACCTCGAGATTCGCGGCCGCGTCGTCGAGGTGGTTACGGAGGGCGCCCGCGAGCACCTGGGCATGCTGGCGCGCAAGTACGCCGGTCCCAGCGCTCGCAATCCGGCGCCGTCACAGGAAGTGCGCCTGATAATGCGAGTGCAACCCGAGCACGTAACGAGCATGAACTTCTAGGCGAGCCGCCTCGCCCCACAGCCAGAAGGAGACACCGTGGTCAAGCTGACCGAAGCACAACGCAAGCTGATCGAGGGCAAGAACCTCGCGCACGTCGCCACGCTGATGAAGGACGGCTCGCCGCAGGTCACGCCCGTCTGGGTCGACTGCGACGGCGACTACATCCTGATCAACACGGCGGAGGGCCGTCAGAAGCCGCGCAACCTCGAGCGCGACCCCCGCATCGCGCTCTCGATCCACGATCAGGACGACATGTACCGATACATGCAGGTCCGGGGCCGCGTCGTAGAAGTCACGCGCGAAGGCGCCTGGGAGCACATCAACAAGCTCTCGCACAAGTACCGCGGTCCGGACGCCGAGTACCCGAAGCGTCCCGGCGAAGTGCGCATCATCGTCAAGATCGCGCCGGAGCACGTCTCGGGACGGGTGTGAGGGAGCAATTAGCTATCAGCTATCAGCTTTCAATGCTTTTGCGTGCTGACAGCCGATACCGTTCCCAGTGCCAACTGCCAACTGCCAACTGCCAAGCATGCCGATAGCTGATAGCTGATAGCTGATAGCTTGAGTTACCATGGGCTTCGTGAAGCGGCCAAGGTGTTGTGGCGGCACGCGTCCCTCCCAAGGATGAGGCGGGGGTTCAATTCCCCCTGGCCGCTCCAGTCTATTCAACCCCACTCGACTTCGAGACGACATCTCCGGAGAAGCGCGCGAGCTGCATGCCTGCGAAGCATCGAGGGCGCGCCGGCTGACTCCGGCAACTGGGGCGAAACATGAGTGGCGTCGAAGTCGAGGGCAAGCTCATCGTCGTAGCTGAACGGCCGGCAGAGGCGCTGGTCGCGGTCGCCGCGATTGACAGCCTCGACGAGTACGCGCTCGCTGCATCAGGCACTCACGAGATCCGTGACGTCTATTACGACACCCCGGGTCGTGAGCTCGCGACCCGGCGCCTGGCGCTTAGACTCCGAGATGAGGACGGTCAGCAGAAACTAACCCTCAAGCAAGAGTCCGAGCCGCTCGACGATGTCCGCAGCCGTCCCGAACTAGAGCTGGCGTGGAGCCCGCAGGCTCTCCGCCGTGTCGTCGAGTTGATACGAAACGAGGGCGTGCCACTGCCGGCGATGCCATCGTCGGCCGGGCTAGATGCGGCAGAAGCCATGAAGTCACTCGGTTTGCAACCGTTCAGCAGCCGGCGGGTCGAGCGCAAGGCGCGTGCTGTCAGGGACGCGTCCGGACGTGTGGTTGCCGAGACTGCAATCGACGCCGTCACGTTTCTGGTCAACGGCGTCGAGGTGCGTCACTTCGAAATCGAATGTGAGGCGAAGGGTCCCGGCGATGCCGAGACAGTTCAGAGCATCCTCGACAGGCTGAAGCAACGTTTTGCCTTCCTGCAACTGTTCGAGTACTCGAAGCTGGACATCGCCGAGGGACTGGAACGACTGGCCGTCGACAGCCGGCTTGCGGAATATCTCGACCACGGTGTCCTGAAGCCGACCGCGTACGACGAAATTCGAACCGCCTTGCAGCAAACTGGACCGTCCACGTAAGCCTGACATCCCGACCGTCCCCCTTACTCAGCGCTCGAAGAGCATGACGACGATCGAGATGCGCTTCTCGCCCGAAATGCCGAGCGCTTCTTTGATCAGCTTGCGTCCCTCCGCGGACAGCGCCTTCACCTCTGCTGCGAGGCCCGTCGCCGCGGCAGCAAGCACGATCCGCTCTGCGAGACGGCCGGAGGCGAACGCCTCCTCGACTCTGCTCTCATAAACGCCTCGACCGGCCAGGAGCAACGTCGCCAGCGGCATCGATTCGACAGGCTCTGTGCAGTTCGCCGCGATCACGCCCAGCAAGGACGCGTGCTCGACGACCAGAACTTCGACCTTGAGGCCGTAGCTCGAGTGCGGCCAACACGCGACGTCAACGACCCGCTGTACGAGTCGCGAGGAACGAGCCTTTGCGGGCTGGCTCATGCGGTCATGCTGGCAGCGCGCATCAATAATTGACTAGGTACCTCTTGATCAGACTGTGCTGCATATTCATACTCTGGTTGCAGTTAGTCAATAGTTGATGAGGACGGGCGCTATGCCAAAAACCAAGACGTACCTCACTCCCGCCGAATACGCCGTCCTCGGTTTGCTGGGCCGCAGACCGGCTCACGGCTACGAGCTGCAGCGTCAGCTCAGCGGCCGCCATGGCCTCGGGCTCGTCTGCCCGGTCGAGCCCGCGATGGTCTATGCGATCCTCAAATCGCTGTCCGGCCTCGAGTTGATCGACGGCGAGTGGGACAACAGCACCTACCCGCCGAAAGCGATCTACGCGACCACCGACACCGGCGACGCCGAGTTCCAGCGCTGGCTGGTGCGACCCGTCGGCCGCATGCGCGAGGTGCGCCTCGATTTCATGGTCAAGCTCTACTTCCTCATGGAGGGCGACGAGGGCGACCTCACAGCCGACATCGGCAGAGCACGACAGCTCATCGCGCAGCAGATCGATGTCTGCGAGGACTATGCACGCGAGCTCGAGATGGAGATCGAGGCCGTGGACGCGGGGAGCTTCGATGCGCTGGCACTCGGCTCGAAGCTCAGCGCCGCCCGGCTCACCGGCGCCTGGCTGACGGATTGTCTGCGCAGCATGGAGGGGAGTCGAAAGGTCAAACGATGAAGCTCAAGTTCATGACGGGGCTGCTGGCATTTCTGCTGGCCGTCGCCGCGGTTGCCTGCGGTGGCAGCAGCAACAAAGACGCGGCGCCCGCCGCAACCGGCCCCACGGCAGCAGCGTCGACTGCCCCAGCGCCGGTAACCGGCTCTATAACCGTGTTCGCGGCGGCGTCTCTCACCGACGCGTTCAAGGAAGTCGCCGACGCCTTCAAGGCCGCGAACCCCGGTGTCGACGTCGCTTTCAACTTCGCGGGCAGCTCCTCCCTGCGCGCTCAGCTCGACCAGGGCGCTCCCGCCGACGTGTTCGCCAGCGCCGACACCAACCAGATGGCGTCGGCGGCCCAAAACGGCGACGTCGTAGATACCGGCAAGATCTTCGCGCACAACACGCCTGTAATCATCACTCCCAAAAACAACCCGGCAGGAATCACGGGACTCTCCGACCTCAAGAAGTCCGGCGTCAAGTTGGTCCTCGCGGCGCCCGAGGTCCCGATCGGCAACTACGCGCGCCAAATGCTGAGCAACGCCGACAAGGACGCTACTTACGGCGCCGGCTTCTCTGACGGCGTCCTCAAGAACCTTGTGTCGAACGAGGCCAACGTCAAGGGCGTCGTGGCCAAAGTGCAGCTCGGTGAGGCCGACGCCGGCATCGTCTACGGCACCGACGTAACGCCATCGGTGGCGCCGGCCCTGAACAAGATCGACATCCCGGCGTCGGTCAACGTGGTCGCCGATTACCCGATGGCGCTGACCAACGAAGCGAAGAACATGAAGGCGGCCCAGGCGTTCATCGATTTCGTGCTATCGAGCGACGGGCAGACGATTCTCAAGAAGTGGGGCTTCAAGTCCATCCTGGGCTAACCTCATGGCAAGGACTGCGACAGCGTGGTTAGCTCTCGCGCCAGACTGCATCGGTCCCGGTCGAGCCAGGAAGGGCGGCGACTTAGACTTGTGTCGGTGAGCCAGTGGCCGTAGATATCAGCGTCCAACCTAACGCGCGCTCCCGAGCGGGCTTGCCCCTGGGCGCGCTGTTCGTGCCGACGGCGCTGCTGTTCGTCCTGTTCCTGTTTCTGCCGCTCGCCGCGATGTTCTGGCGCGCCATCGACAGCGGTCAGCTCGGAGACAGCATCACCTCCAGCCTCGTCATCGACGCCCTGAAGCTCAGCGCCATCACCAGCACGATCACGCTGGTCATCGTCATCGTGTTCGGGACGCCTCTCGCCTATCTGCTGGCGCGGCGCAGCTTCCCCGGCAAGATGCTCATCGACCTGCTGGTCGACCTCCCGATCGTGCTGCCACCGACCGTCGCCGGTGTGGCGTTGCTCGTGGCGTTTGGGCGGCGCGGCGTACTCGGCCCCGAGATTCGCTCCTTCGGCATCGAGCTCGCGTTTACGACTACTGCGGTCGTGCTGGCACAGACCTTCGTCTCTGCGCCCTACTACATCCGCACAGTCAAGACCGGCTTCGCCAACGTCGACGAGCAATACGAAGGCGTCGCGGCGACGCTCGGAGCCAGCCCGCTGCGCATCTTCTGGCGCATCGTCCTGCCGCTGTCGTGGCCGTCGGTGCTCGCTGGGGCCATCCTCTGCTGGGCCCGCGCCCTCGGTGAGCTCGGTGCGACGCTGATCTTCGCCGGCAACTTCCAGGGACGCACCCAGACGATGCCCCTAGCGATCATCGGCGTGTTCGACGCCGGGCGCACCATCGACCTCGCGATCGCGCTGTCGGTGATCCTCGTAGCCGCTGCCGCCATCCTGCTGTTCCTGTTGCGTCTGATCGCGCGCACCGGCGGCACGGGGCTCTAGCCGGCGATGCTCTCCGTCTCGTTCGAGAAGCGCGTCGGCAACTTCCACCTGCGCCCGACCTTCGAGGCCGATGAGGAGATGGTTGTGCTGCTCGGACCGTCCGGCTCCGGCAAGTCGCTGACCCTGCGCGCGATCGCCGGGCTGCTGACGCCGGACCGCGGCCGCATCGAGGTGCCCGACGGCGTCGTGTTCGACTCCGCGCAGCGCGTCAACCTGCCGCCGCAGCGTCGCAACGTGGGTTATGTCGTGCAGAACCTGGCACTGTTCCCGCACCTCACCGTGGCCGACAACATCGGATTCTCGATCGACGCCTGGTCGCGCGAGGCTCGCAATCAGCGCATCGGCGAGCTGATCTCGCTGCTCGGGCTGGAGGGCCTGGAGACGCGATTGCCGCAGCAGATCTCGGGTGGACAGCAGCAACGCGTCGCCCTCGGACGCGCGCTGGCCGCACGACCGCGCATCCTGCTGCTCGACGAGCCGTTTACGGCGCTCGACGCACCGATTCGCAACGCGTTGCGCCGCGAGGTCGCGCGGCTGCGACGCCAGCTCGGCCTGCTGGCGTTGTTCGTGACGCACGACCTGCAGGAGGCTTACGCGCTGGCCGACCGCATCGCCGTCTACGACCAGGGCGAGGTTCTGCAGTACGGCTCGCGGGAGCAGGTCTTCGGCTCGCCAGCCAGCGTACGCGTCGCTCAGCTGCTGGACGCGCGCAACATCTTTCAAGGCACCGTCGTCACCAAGACCGAGGCGTTCACCGAGATCGAGACGCCGTGGTTCCGCGCCCGCGCTCGTGCCGAAGGCACCCTGGCGCCCAACGCGGCGGCGGCGCTGTCGGTCCGCCCCGAGCACGTAATCCTGCTGCGCCCGGGCCGCGGCCACAGCGAAGTGCTCGATACGATCCTCGACGTCGAGCTCGAGGAGGAGGTCGCGACGGGCAACAACCACCGTCTCTACCTGCGCGTCATCAAGGACGGCGCGCTGACCGAGTGCGTGATCGAGGCCGACATCTCGGCGCATCCCTTCGACGTGATGGGCGTGGCCTCCGAGAAGCGCTGGCAGGTCGCCCTGGCCCTCAACCGGACGATTGCGATTCCGACCAACACGTAGCGAACGCGCCGTAGATAGCGTTACATCTCGAGCATGAGTGCAGGTGCCGAGGGCGATGCGGTTCCATCAATGGGGACCTCGGCATACGCTGGAAGCGAAGGCTCCCGGCAAGTGCTCTGACGACGTATCCTTCTCAAGCTGCATATGACATCTCTCTACGACGACGACGAACTGTCTTACGAAGAAGCCACCGGCGACGCGCTGCCGCCGATCGACGAGGACGCCGAAGAGTCCAAGGGCGCGATCGAGCCCCTGGAGCCGGCCTCGCGGCGCGTCCGCGGGCCCGTCTCGCGACGCATCTATACGACCGGCGACTCCGAGATCGACCGCGAGATCAGCGAGCTGCTCATCGCCGCCAGCGCTGCTCTGCCAACCCGCGAAGAGGCCGTCGACCCGCTGGACCTGGAGCTCGTGCGCGAGATCGTCACGTCGGCGATCCGGCTTCTGTCGCAGCGCGCCAGCCGGGCCGAGCTCAAGATGGTTAACGCCTCGCTCAAAGAGTTCGCCTACTCGTTCCGGGTGTTTGCGCCCTATCGCGACCTGCCCAAGGTAAGTATCTTCGGCTCGGCGCGTGTCGAGCCCGGCGAGCAGTCCTACAACGCTGCGCGCGACTTCGCCCATCTCATCGCTGAGCACGGCTGGATGGTGATCACCGGCGCCGGTCCGGGCATCATGGCGGCCGGCCACGAGGGCGCCGGCGCGGAGCACAGCTTCGGCGCCAACATTCGCTTGCCGGCCCTGAATCCGGCGAACGCGTACATCGCCAGGGACGGCAAGCTGATCAACTTCAAGTACTTCTTCACACGCAAGGTGACCTTCCTCAAGGAGTCGTCCGCCTTCGTGCTGCTGCCCGGCGGCTGGGGCACCCTGGATGAGTGCTTCGAGCTGCTTACTCTGATCCAGACCGGCAAGAGCGACCCGCATCCCGTCGTCTTGCTGGAGCCTGAGGGCAGCACCTACTGGCAGGAGTGGCTGGAGTTCATCCACCGCGAGGTGCGCGACGAGGGCTTCATCTCGGGCAACGACCTCTCGTTGCTGCGCGTCGCCATGACGCCCGACGAAGCCGTCGAGGAGATCGAACGCTTCTACCACAACTATCGCTCGGCGCGGTTCATCGGCAACCGCCTCGTCCTGCGCATGCTGCGCGCGCCGACCGACGAGATGCTGGCGCGCATCAACGACGACTTCGCCGATCTGCTAACCGGCGGTTCGTTCGAGGCGATCCCGGCGATGGCCGCCGAGATTCGCGACAACGACTCGCTGGACTGCCAGCGCCTCGCGTTCTACCCGCAGCACCACTACGGCCGCCTGCGCGAGCTAATCGACGTCCTCAACGAGTTCTAAGAGTTGTCAGTTATCAGTTATCAGTGCCTAGTTCTCAGTGCCGCGTAAAAGCACCAACCTCCGTTGAACGGCAACTGATAACTGAGAACTGACAACTGTGAACTCAGAACCCTCAGTGCGCCGCGTGTTCTCGGGCGCTGCGATCGGCGCGCTCGATCTGAATCGTGCTGTGCTCGATGTCGAAGTGCTCCTGCAAGCACTCGCACAATTCGTCGAGCACCTGGCCCGGTAGCGCCGCGTCGGCCACGACCACGTGCGCCGACATCACCGGCATGCCGCTGGTCATGCTCCAGACGTGCAGGTCGTGCAGGCCGATAACGCCTTTGGCGCTGAGGATGTGCTCGCGGATGTGCTCGATGTTGACGTTGCGCGGCGCGCCCTCGAGCAGCACGTGCGCGGCTTCGCTCATGAGATGCCAGGTGCGCGGCAGGATGAAAATACCGATGAACACAGAGGCAATGGGGTCGATCAAGTTAAAGCCGGTTATCAGGATCACGATACCGGCGATAATCACGGCCACCGAGCCCAGCAGGTCGCTGATCACCTCTAGGAAGGCTCCCTTGAGGTTGAGGCTCGTCTTCTGGCCCTCGAACAGCAGATAGGCCGACGCCAGGTTGACCACGAGACCGAGCGTCGCGACACCGAGCATCGGCCAGCCCATGATCTCGTGCGTGCCCGAGAAGCGGCGGTAGGCCTCGAACAGGATGTAGACCGCAACGCCGATTAGCAGCAGCCCGTTGGCCAGCGCGGCCAGGATCTCGAGGCGGTAGTAGCCGTAGGTCTTCTCGGTGTTTGCCGGTCGCGACGCCAGCTTGATCGCGAACAGCGCCATCGAGACGCCGGCGACGTCGGTGAACATATGCCCCGCGTCGGCGATCAGCGCAAGGCTGCCCGTCGCGAAGCCGCCCGCGACCTCGACGACCATGTATACGGCCGTCAGGATCAGGACGAGCTTCAGTCGGCCGGCGCCGGCCTCGGCGGCAGAGTGGGCGTGATCGTCGTGCACGAAGCTTGCTCTCGCAGCCATTGTTTGCGTGCGCTTCTCAGCGCCGCAAGAGGTAACAGCCCGTTTCGCGCAAACTGAGACACGATCTCTGACTAACTGAGACGATGTGTCTCTGCAGCTGATACCGGCTCTCTGTTAGCACCTCAAACGAGATGCAATCTCACCAGGGCAAGAACGGCAGCCAGTCGCCAGACTTCGCCGCATAACCAGGATCGCAAGAACGCTGAGAATGTTGGGCCTTTGCGCGCGACCCGCCGCACGCAGGCCAAAGAAGGACGATACTACGGCAGCGACCATGACTGCGACGACTAACAATGGAAAGCCCGGGCTGCAAGTACCGACACCGTGGGCCCGCCTGCTCTGGTTGCTGCCTTTTGCGGTGTACGGCAGTTCGGCCGTAGCACTCATGGTGGCATCGTTCTCTGCCCGTGGCGTCGCCGATTCGGTGGGCTACCCGCACTGGGCGCCCACGGCGGGAGGCATCCTGTTCGCGGTACCGAATCTCCTCTTCGCAATCTTGCTAGCGACCTTGACCCGGCTGCACACCAATGCGCCCTACCGAATTGCCCCCAAACGGCTTGCCCTAGGCTTCGTTGGAATCGCGGCGGCTGCTGCTCTAACGCTGGCCTACGCCTTCTCGATTCACAACGTCTCCTCTTATCAGGGAGCGTTCAATACTGTTACCAACAAATATGATCCAGCCTGGTCGCTCAAGTACTTCATCGTTGCCAGCTTCCTGTTGGGAGCCATCTGGCCTTGCGGCGCCCTGGCGCTGCTGGCCAAGTTCGGCTACGTCGACGGTCTTCGACGCATCGAGAAGCCACCTGCTGGCCCGGACGCGATAGGTCAGATGCTCGCCGAACGAGGCCCCCGCCCGTAGGCGTTTTAGCGCAGAACCGCCTCGATCTGCTCGATGTGCTCTGTGCGGTGGTTGACGCGTCGCAGCAGGTAGCGATGCGCCTCGACCGCGTCGATCTGCGAGGCGATCGCGTCCGGCACCATCGCTATCGCGGCGTCGGCGCGCTTCGCGGCGTGGACCGCGAGCCGGGCGGCCTCGCGTGGCTCGACGAGCTTGAGCAGCGGTTCTAGGGCGCCGTTGACCACATCGTCATCCAGTTCCTCGTGCGGCGCGCCACCGTTCGACCAGCGCTGGTGCAGATAAGCGATGCGTGAGTCCCAGAAGCCGAGATGCGCCAGCGCCACCGCGACCGTCCAATCGCCGCCGAGATCGCGCGCCAGGTCGGCGTCACTCAGCCTGCCGACCAGCGCTTCGAGCCGCGCCGTTACGGCCGCGTTGGCATCGAGGATCGAGTCGTCTGGCATCGAAGGCTCCTTTGTCATCGGCTCCTCGAGTTGAACCCAAGGGCGTCGGGAAAAGCGCAGTCTGCAAGCCGGCGCCGAGGCCTGTCAGCCTGTACGACAGATCAGTCGCGGACAGCACGAAGGGCTGAACCCCGCCGCATTGACCCGCTGGCCGTTCCTCAGCTCTGCACTCTGCACTCTGTCTCTGCCCTACGAGGCGTCTCGCTCGACGCGGACGCTGCCCAGCTTCTCGAGCGCCTTGATCAGCGCCTGCGTGCCGGCCTCGCGCTGCCCGTCTGCCTCGATCGAGGCGAAGAGCTGCGCCACCAGCGCCGTCGCCGGCAGAGGCAGGGCGTTGTCGCGTGCGACCTCGAGCGCGAGGCGCAGGTCCTTCTGCTGGTGCCAGACCTTGAAGCCGGGCCGGAAGTCGCCCTCGATCATCTTCGGGCCCAGGTTGACCATCTGCCACGACGACGCGGCGCCGCCGGAGATCGCGCTGAGCATGGTCTGCGGGTCGACACCGGCCTTGGCGGCCAGCACCAACGATTCGCACACCGCCATGTTGGTCACGGACACGGCGACCTGGTTGCAGAGCTTCACGGTCTGGCCTGCGCCGATCGGGCCGCAGTACGTGATCGTCTTGCCCATCGCCTCGAACAGCGGCAGGCAGCGGTCGAAGACCTCGCGCTTGCCTCCCGCCATGATCGACAGCGTGGCGTTGACCGCGCCGCCTTCGCCGCCCGACACCGGCGCGTCGATCATCTCGATGCCCTTGGCGGCGTACGACTCCGCGATCCAGCGCGTCACCGACGGCGAAATCGTCGACATGTCGATGTGGATCAAGCCGGGCTCGGCGCCGCTGATGATGCCGTGCTCGTCGCCCAGCGCCACCGCCTCGACGTCCTGCGAGTCGCCGACCATCGTGATCACGACCTCGCTCTTGCGCGCCACGTCCGAAGGCGAAGCGCCCTCGGCCGCGCCGACTTCGACCAGCGCGTCGATACCCGGCCGGCTGCGATTCCATACCGTCAACGAATGCCCGGCGTCCATCAGGTGCTTCGCCATGGGCCGCCCCATGATCCCGAGTCCGACAAATCCAATACGCATGCGCGCGTCCTCCTCTGGCTACGCGGCCATCATAAGCGGAGAGGCGCTACAAGCTGGAGGGTGCCTCGCGCAGCGGGCGGATCATCGCTAAATCCAGGGACGCAGCTTCAGCTCCGTCCGCAGACGCAGCGTTGGCGAGATTACGAATCGTTGGACGAGACGCCTCAGGGATCATCCTGAGCCTGTCGAAGGACGCAACGCCGCGTGATTCGACGGGCTCACCAAGCCTTGAGAAACGCCGCGGCCATCAGAGCAGCTTTATGCAGCGACGCTGCGTGCGCACGGAGCTGAAGCTTCGTCCCTACACTCGTGCTCGCGGCTTGCAGCTTGCGGCTCTGCGCCACGACAATGAGCCGGCAGGTTTCGAGTGAGACGGATGGAGGCATACATGCGACCCAACACGGTCAAGCAGAAGTGGCGCGAGGGTCAGGTGACTATTGGCGCCTGGCTCAGCATCCCCAGCAGCTTCAGCGCCGAGCTCATGGCGCACCAGGCGTACGACTGGATCTGCGTCGACACGCAGCACGGCGCTATGGAGTTCGATGACGCCTTCACGATGCTCCAGGCGATCTCGACCACCGACGTCGTACCCTTCGTGCGCGTCGGCTGGAACGACCCGCGCCTGATCATGAAGTACCTCGATGCGGGCGCTTACGGCGTCGTCGTGCCGATGATCAACAACCGCGCCGAGGCTGAGGCAGTCGTTCGCGCCGTGCGCTTCCCGCCGGTCGGCCAGCGTAGCTCCGGTCCGTTCCGCGCCTCGCTGTACGGCGGTCCCGACTACATGCAGCGCGCCAACGACGAGATTGTCTGCATCGCGATGGTCGAAACGGCTGAGGGCCTGGCGAAGGTCGACGAGATCGCCTCGACGCCCGGTCTCGACGCGATTTACATCGGCCCGTCCGACCTCAACCTCGCCCTCGGTCACGGCTACCGCGACGAGCCGTGGGAGCCGGACCACCAGGCAGCCGTCAACAAGATCCGCGAGGCCTGCGAGCGCCACGGCATCACGCCCGGCGTGCACACCTGGGGCCCCAAATACGCGGCACGCTTCATCGAGCAGGGCTTCAAGATGGTCATGCTCTCGCCGGACGCCGGCAGCATGGTCGCGGGCGCCCGCGCCGACCTCGCCGAGCTGAAGCTGCTGCGCGAAAACCCCATGAACCCTTAGGACGGGCGTCGGTCGACCGTGACGAGGCGATTGCCGGACGAAACGCGCAGCGTCATCAGGTCATTGCGCGTCGAAATGACGGATGCAGAGGCACGAATCTGGTACGCGCTGCGACGTCATGGCCTCGATGGGCGTAAGTTTCGTCGCCAGCATCCTTTCGGTCCGTACATAGTCGACTTCTACAGCCCGTCTGCACGACTGGTCGTGGAGCTCGACGGCAGCCAGCATTACGAAGGCCTAGGGCTCAGGAGAGACGAGGAACGTACCCGTTATCTTGAAAGTCGGGGCCTGAGGGTGCTGCGGTTCCTAGAAGCGTTGCAGGAGACAGATTCGGTGCTCAACTCAATACTCGAGGCACTGGGGGACCCCTCTCCCTGACCCTCTCCCCACAGGGCGAGGGGATCCCGCCTAATTCACTCGAACGAGACTCAAGAGTGGCCGGGGTTATAAGGGCAGTTATAAGGGCTATCAGGAATCAATCAAGCCAGTCCCCTCGCCCTCGGGAGGGAGAGGGTGCGGCGCCCCTTCTAAGCCAAACCCTTCGTAACCAGGACGGAGCAAACAGATGCCTGACGAGAACGATATTCGCGTAGACCCGGCGAAGCTCTACAACCTCGGGGTGCGGGCGCTCGCCGCGGTAGGCATACCCGACGCGCACGCGCGCATGGCGGTCGACGTTCTGATCGCGTCTGACCTGCGTGGCATCGAGTCGCACGGCTTCGCGCGGTTCGCAGACTTCTACGTGCGCCGTGCCCGCGACGGCCTGCTCAACCGCAACCCGGAGGTGCGTGTCCTGCGCGACACCGTCTCGTCGGCCACGATCGACGGCGACGGCGGACTTGGCTTCGTGGCCGGCACGATGGCGATGCAGCTCGCGATCGAGAAGGCGCAGGCGAGCGGCGTCGGCATGGTGTCGGTACGCAACAGCACCCACTACGGCCCCGCGGGACCCTACGCTCTGATGGCGCTGAGCCAGAACATGCTCGGCATCTCGCTGACCACGGGCGGCGTCGGCGTCGTGCCCCCGGGTGGCGCCAGGCGCGTCTACGGCCTCAACGCGATCTCGTTCGCCGCGCCCAGCCGTCCTCCCGAGCCGCCGTTCTGCCTCGATATGGCGGCGTCGGTCGTGGCCGCCGGCAAGCTCGAGATCGCGCGACGTCGCGGCAAGGAGATACCGAAGGGCTGGACGATCGACGGCGACGGCAACGACGCCCTCGATCCCGATACCTACTACGAGAGCGAGGGCATGGGCGGCATCCTGCCCCTCGGCTCCGACATGCTCACCGGCGCATGGAAGGGTTTCGGTCTCGCGATCATGGTCGACATCCTCACGGGCGTGCTCAGCGGCGGCCACACCAGCGCCGAGATACCGCGACGCGCCGCCAACCACTTCTTCGGCGCCATCCGCATCGACGCCTATACAAGCGTCGAGTCGTTCTACGAGCAGATGGACTCGATGAAGCAGACGCTACGCGCGGCGCCACGCCTGCCGGGTTTCGGACCGCTAACCTTCGCCGGCGAACCCGAAGCAGCCTTCGAGGCCGACTGCCGCGCGCACGGCATCCCCTACCACCCGTCGATCATCGAGGGCCTGAAGACGCTCTGCAGCGAGATCGGCGTCGAGTACGACCTCTAGGTCAGTTGCCGGGCTGACAGGGGCAGTCGACTTGCAAGTCCGCGTCACCGACGTAGAGACGCCCATCGCGAGTTGCGATTACCGAGAGAGGTGAACCGTCGCGGGTAACTGCCTCTATCTCAGTGTAGACCCAGACGGCCAGTGGATCGCCGGGAGAGATGTCTTTCGGTGGGCAGCCCTTGTCCCAGGGAACGCCGTAGCCGCCGTAGGGCTGGAAGCGCAAGCGGTAGGCGCCGGCATCCAGTTCATAACCCAGCATCTGATGCCCAGCCGATTCGACCGCTATGCAGGAAAGCTGGCCAGCGACCGGCGCGGGCAGCATCGCGCCGACGAAGGACGGCTGCTTTCCCGGAACCAAGGGCTGGACTAAACGGGAATTGAGGGCCGGCAGGGCAACCGAGCATACGCCGGTCGTCGAGACGTCACAGCTGTTGCGGGCCGCTAAATCGACAGGCACTTTGTCTGACATGGGGTTAAGCGTCAAGCGCCCAATCTGGGTCAGCCCGCTCACGTCGATCTGCTCGCCTGTAAACCAGTTGGTTGCAAGGTTGTTCGCCAGAGGTCCGGGATCGAAGAACAAGTCGCCTTCGGAGTCAAACGCTACCCTGTGAGGGCCAGTCGACTCGCCTTCGAGCGTCACGCTTACGTATGCTCCTCGATCGCCCGCTCGGGCGATGTCCAGGTCACCATTCGGCTCGACGGTGACCTGCATGTACGCCGAGGTCTGCCCCAAATCGTACGTTCCAAACATGCTCGCCTTGTACTGCTCGCCGTTGTAGTAGAAGCCCATGTCGCTAGGCGGGTAGTTGCTGCCCCGGTACATCCCGAAGGCTGTCACCATGTGCAGATTGGCAGGCTCGAGTTCGATTGTGCCGCCGGCCGCCAGCCAGAAGAACGCCTGGTCTGCGCGATTCGACACGCGCAGCGGACACGACTGCGGTTCCACGACATGCCCGACTTCCACAAGACCTTGCGAGTGCAAATCCGCTGCCGAGACCGTCGCGAAGCCTACCGGCAGGGGCGCATTGCAGTCGGGAGATGCGAGCACGGTCGAGCCTGCTGGCGGGACGGTCGGTGTCAACGGCGGTTCGTCGACTGCCATGGACTGCGGCAGGGGTGCAGTAGGGGGGTCGTCGTCTCCTCCTCGCAGCGTAACGAACAGTGCTACGACGCCAAGCGCGCCGAGTAGCAGGGCCGCTGGCCAGGCCCGTCGCAACACGGCCAACGCGAGAGCCGTGGCCGGACGTTCCTCGCTCGAGCTGCGTTTGAGCTCGTCCTGCCACCAGCGAGCTAAGGCCTGACGGTCTTCGAGGCCGGTCTCGGCCAGAAGCTCGCCGACGTGCCACTTGACACCGTCCACACTGATGCCAAGAAGCGCGGCAATCTCGGCGTTCGTGGCGCCATCAAGCAGCGCGTCCAGCACCTGGCGCTGTCGCCGGGTCGGCTGCCAGCGTCGCGTGCGGTGATAGCCCTCGGTCCGGCGGTGCATGCGGGCATTATCACAACGCCGTCGCGGCTGTCACTACCCGCAACCTAAGATCGGCGTCGAGTACGACCTGAGTTAGGACCTCGCTAGTCCGGGTTCGCGGCCACGACGGAGGCGCTTTCCGGCACGCCGCGCTGCCCACCGGACGCGACCTGCTCCGTCCTTTCGGCAACTCGGCCGCGGTGCATCGTAGCCCTGGCGTCCTCGTCGCGAATCAGGAAGGCGCTGAGGAAACCCAGCAGTCCGAAGATCGTCGCTGCCAGGAACGCGTCGTGGAAGCCGGCGAGCGTAGCGTTTGCCGTCGCCTGCGAGGTGGCGGCTGAACCGAGGCCGCCGAGATGGGACGCGGTGCGCTCGATCAGAACGGTAGCAAGGGCAGCGACGCCGAAAGCGCTTGCCACCTGGCGGTTGGTGCTGAACAACGACGAAGCACGACCCATGCTGCGGGGCGTAATCGTGGCGAAGGTGGCGGCCTGAACGCTGACCAGCGCGAATGACATGCCGACACCGCGCAGGAACATGATGCCGCGTATCCACCAGAGGCTCGTGCTCAGGTCCACGCGCAGGAAGGCTGCGGAGCTGAGCATGACCACGAACAAACCGAACGCCATCATGCGGCGCGGACCAACCCGTGGGTAGAGCCGGCTCGTTAGCTGCAGGAAGATGCCCATGCCAATCGCCTGTGGGAAGGTCGTGAGGCCGGCCTGGAACGCGCTGAATCCGCGCAGCTGCTGAAGATACAGGGGTAGCAGGAACAGCAGCCCCAGTAGTCCGGCCGCAGCCAGGAACATGGCCATCGAAGAGCTGCGGAACATCCTGTCGCCGAGCAATCGCAGGTCGAGCATCGGCTCTGCGACTCGGAGCTCCACGACGACCATCGTCGCGAAGCAGACCAGACCGATCGCGGCCGTGGCCACGACCGAGGGCGAGCCCCAACCGTGCGACGGCGCGTGGGAGAGCGCATACAGTACCAGGACCAACCCTGCTCCCGAGAAGATAAATCCCGGCAGGTCGAAGCTCCCGGCGGCTTCTTCCGTGTGCTCACGCAGCACGGTCACGGCGAAGAGAATCCCAGCGATGCCCACAGGCAGATTGATGTAGAAAATCCAACGCCAGCCCGGCCCGTCCACCAGCCAGCCGCCGAAGATCGGACCGATCACGGGCGCGATCATCGCCGGGATGGCCAGGAAGACCGAGGCCTTGGCACGCTCCTCGGGTGGGAAGGCGCGGAACAGCATCGCGGTGCCGACCGGCGTCATCATGCCGCCGCCGATACCCTGCAGCACCCGAAACAGGATCAGCTGATCGATATTCTGCGACAGGCCGCACATCGCCGAACCCAGGGTGAAAGCCCCCATCGCGAACACGAAGGTCTTCTTCGTGCCGATGCGGTCGCCGATCCAGCCTGAGGCAGGAATCCAGATCGCGAGGCTGAGCAGGTATCCGGTGATCACCCACTCCAGCGAGTCGTTGGCCGCGTGGAAGTGGCGCCCCAGCTGCGGCAGCGCCACATTGATCACCGTCGTGTCCAGCATCTCCATGAACACGCCGGTGATGAACACGCCCGCGACCAGGTACTTGTATTCGGTATTCTTGAGTCTCATGGGCTTGCCGCTCCCTTGCGGCTGGTAATATGATCAGGATGTAAACGCAACCGTTTACTTTTGTACGACTTTAGTCAACGGGTTCTTGGTTTGTCAATCGAGACGTCGACCAGGTCAGAGCTCAGCCGCACACGCCAGGCGCATCGTGTCCACCTCATGGAGACGGCGCAGGCGATGTTCCTGCGCGACGGCTACAACGCCACGACCATGGAGCGCCTGGCGCAGGCGGCGAACGTCAGCAAGGCGACCCTGTACAAGTACTTCCCGGACAAGGACGAGCTGTTCCTGACGCTGGTCAAGGAGCGCTTCCTGGCGCACGACCAGCGCCTGCTCGATGAGCTGCACGAAACGATGGCGCAGGCCCTGGCCCAGGTCGAGCAGCGCGTGACGCAGGCCGAAGTCGAGCAGTCGATCCTCAAGCTGCTGCGCATCGGCTCCGAGCGGCGCAACGACTCGTTCTACCGCATCCTCGTCGAGCTCGCGTTCGCCAACCCGGGATTGCAGCGTCGCGTGCGCAACGAGCTGATGAAAGACAAGCCCGACCTGCTACTGCGCTGGCCCGGCGATACCGCTGCCCTGCCTCCCGGCGTCGACGGACGAGCGCTGCTGCACCTGCTATTCGTTGCGATCACCGGCTACAGCGTCATCGAGGACGCAGTGTTCGGGCAGGAGCGCATCGGCGCCGAACGCCTCGCCGCCACGCTCGCGACGCTGATCTGCGCCGCCTTCGACTAGCCGCTTCGGCGCTTACTCAAGTACGACGGCGCTGACCGACGACACCGGCGGCAGGTCGGCCGTGACCAGACGCCACGATTCGCCGGCGTCCGCGCTGGCGTAGACGTGGCCGGTATTGGTGCCGAAGTACACGCCCGCCTCGTCGAGGCTGTCGGTGCTCATGCCCTCTCGGTAGGTGCCCATGTAGGCGCCTTCCTGCGGTAGGCCCTTCGTCATCGGTTGCCAGCTCTTGCCGGCGTCCGAGGTGCGGTAGATGCGCAGCTTGCCTTCCGGCGGGCAGCGGAACTCGGCGCCCTGCAGCGGCAGCACGTATGCCGTGTCGGGGTCGGTCGGATGAGCCGCCATCACCATGCCGAAGTCGGAAGGCAGGCCCTCCGTAATGTCGGTCCAGGTCGCGGCTCCGTCGTCGCTGCGATACGTGCCCCAGTGCGTCTGAGCATAGAGCCGGTTCTTGGCAGCCGAGCCGGTGAGGTGGTGCACACACTGACCGTAAGGCGGGTACTTCTCCGCGCTGGGGTCGTACTTCGCCATGATGTTCTTGAGGTTGGTGTTTTCGGGCTGCCACGAGGCGCCATCGTCGTCGCTGCCGAACACGCCCGCGGCCGAGATCGCGACCCACATACGCTCGCGCTCCGCCGGGTCGAGCACGATCGAGTGGACGATGAGGCCGCCGGCGCCGGGGAACCAGCCGTCGCGCGTCGAGTGGGTGTTCAGCGCGACGTTCTCTTCCCAGGTCGCGCCGCCATCGTGCGTCACGAACAGCGAGCCCGGGTCGACGCCGCAGTAGATCAGCCCCGGCTCCGAGTCGCGGCCCGGCTCGATGCGCCACAGGCGCTCGACGGCGCGCTCGCCTCCCTCGGGGAACTTGGGCGCCGTGGTCTTGTCGCTCCAGGTCTCGCCCAGGTCCGGCGACGAGGCGAACTGGTGGCCGAACCACGGGTTATTCGCGGTCGCGAGCAGCATGCCGGTGCGGCGGTCGACGGTTGCGTGGTTGATGTCGAAGCCGTTGAGGAACGGGCCGTGCATCTGCCAGTTATCGCGGTCCTTATCGGAGGTGTAGAGGAAAAGACCCTTGCGCGTGCCGACGACGAGAACGACCTTGCTGGCCATAATATACCTCACATACGAATATCTTATACGGCAAGACACCGTACTGCGGCCTATTATAGCCGACCGACAGAAAAGCGAAAGAGCAACCCGGGAGACGAGTCGATGGGATCTAAATCATGGATGCTAGACATCTCATTGAAACATTTCGATTCAATGAGTCTTATACTTACATTGAAACTCGCGTCCAACCTCGGAGGCTTTCATGAAGCAGATCATCACCAGCGTCACAACCGGCGGTCAGGTAACGCTACCGGCCGAAGTCAGACGTGTGCTCGGCGTTCGTCCGCGAGACAAGGTGGCTTTTGCCATCGAGGACCATGAAGTCAGGCTTGTGCCCGTCCGGTTCACACTCGAAACGGCAGCCGGCTCCGTGAAGCCCGCGACCACAACCGGCGACCTCGATCATCGAATCGACGCGGCAAACGAGGAGATGGCCTCGCAGACGGCACTGCCATCCGAATGAAGTTCCTCGACACCAACGTCTTCCTGCGTTTCCTGGTCGAACCAGCTACCGATGAGGACCGGCGCAAGCACGCCGCCTGCATGGCGTTGTTCAACGATGTGGCGGACGGCGCCGTCCAGATCACGACCTCCGAGGCCATCCTGCACGAACTGCTCTACGTGCTGTGCTCGCCCCGGCAGTACGGCCTCTCACACGAAGACGCTGTCGCGCGGCTACGTCCCATCCTCACCTTGCGCGGCTTCCACCTCTCTCAGAAGCGCACGCTTTTACGAGCGGTCGAACTATTCGAGGCACACGCCTTCCTCGACTTCGCCGACGCTATCGCCGTGACGCGCTCCCAGGAGGCCGGCGACGAGCTGCTCAGCTACGATCGCGACTTCGACAAAGTCGCCGGCGCGGAACGGCGCGAGCCATAACTCGGCCCTCGGACACTCTCCCGCCTTAGAGCGCGGCGCGGTACGCTGGATGCGATGCAGAGCGTTAGCAGCACGACTCGCACTCGCGAAGCCGGCCTCGTCGCCGGCGACCTGCTGTGTTTTCTGATCTTCGCGCTGCTCGGTCTGCGCAGCCACGAGGAGGGCATCACCGCCGGCGGCATCGTCCGCGCTGCCGTACCGTTTCAGGTCGGCTGGCTCCTGCTTAGCTGGTCGCTGGGCCTGCACAAGCGCGGCACCGGCGACGCTCGACGCGTGATGCGAGCCTGGGTCCCCGCCTGGGCCGTCGGGCTGATCATTCGCACCGTCTTCTTCGACCACAGCTTCGCCCCGACCTTCGGCGTCGTATCGCTCCTGTTCAACGCCGGGCTGCTGCTGATCTGGCGTAGCCTCCTCGCGCCCTTCGTCCTCGGCCGCCCACGGCCAGAACCCTAGAACCAGTCGGCTTCGGCTGGTACCCGGGAACCGTCAACGTTATCGACGGCTTCCCCCGATATGTAGGGACGAAGCTTCAGCTCCGTCCGCTGGCGCCCGCATAGGATGGCGTTGCGTCTACTGACGAAAGCGTTCCTCAAGGCATGGTGAGCCTGTCGAACCACGTGTCGCCGCGCCCTTCGACAGCCTCAGGATGATCCAAGAGGCGCCTTTGGCCACGGGCGGACCTGACGGATGTGGCGCCAGCGGACGGAGCTGAAGCTTCGTCCCTACATAGCGCTTCCCCGGTTCGGCGCCGTGGCGTCTCGCTAACGGCGCCGTCTTCGCGCCGCTGCACCGTGCAGCGCGACATCGATCTGGCGGTGCGAGTAGCTGGGGCGCGCGAGGTGCGAGCGCTTCGTGGCGCACCGTTTCTGCGATGGCGGGCCAGTCGCGGCCGTGCACTCGAATGTAGACGACGCCGGGGTGCTCGTGGCGGATGTGACAGATCGTCGCCATGCCGAGCTTGCCGCGTGTACCACGACGTGCCGTAGGCGAGGCGAGGCGCGCGATGTAGGCCGGGCAGCCGATCGACGCCATCGCGACGCGCCAGTCGGCGTCCGAGAAGCAGAGCATGTAGTCGAGGTCGCCACGTCCCAGGCGCTGCATCTCGGCTTCGAGCAGGGCTTCGGCGGCATCGCGCTTGCTCGCTGAATTCGTCACGTCGCTGCTAGTATAGGGTTCGCCGTCGCTTCGACGGCCCCAGCGTCTGCAGAGTGAAGGAGCGAAAACGAGATGGACGAAGCAGCAAAGAAGACTGCTCTGCGCATGATCCCCTACGGCCTCTTCGTGATGACCTGCAAGGACGACAAGACGATGACCGGCGCCGCCGTGAACTGGCTCACCCAGGCGTCGTTCTCGCCGCCACTGGTCGTGCTCGGCGCCAAGGCCGACAACCCATCGACCGCGATGGTCGATAGCAGCGGTCTGTTCTGCATCAATGTGCTCGAGGCCGGGCAGGTGCCGCTGGCCAGCGGCTTCTTCAAGCACGTCGAGCCCGAAGGAAACAAGCTGGGCGGCGCCGAGTTTACGAGCAGCCCCAACGGCCTGCCGATCCTCAAGGACGCGCTCGCCTGGTGGGAGTGCCGCGTGCGCGAGAAGGTAGCGATCGGCGACCACACGATCTTCGTCGGCGAGGTCATCGAGGCGGGCGTGCAGCGCGAAGGCGAGCCGCTCACCCTGGCCGAGACCGGCTTCAAGTACGGCGGCTAGCGTTACGAGCAAAGGCGGCAAACGAGCAAACATGCAAAGAGCTCCTTTGTTTGTTTGCTCGTTTGCTTGTTGGAAGGTCCAACCGTGAATCTCGACGGTAAGCGAGCCATCGTCCTCGGCGGTACGTCCGGCATCGGCCTCGCGACGGTGCGTCAGCTCGTCGCAGCCGGCGCGCGCGTGCTCGGCGCCGGCCGGTCCGAGGCGCACATCGCCGCGGCCGCGGCCGAAGTGCCGGGCGCACAGTTCATCAGTGTCGACGTACTCGACCGCGCGGCTCTCGAGGCGCTGTTCATCCACCACGCCGGCTTCGACATCCTCGTGAACTGCGCTACCGGCGGCGATCGCGCCATGGGGCCATTTCTCAGCATGGACCTCGACGCGTTTCAGGGCTCGTTCCGCAAGCTCTGGGGCTATGCCAACTCGATACGCCTTGGCGTGCCGCAGATGGCGGTGGACGGCGCCGTCGTGCTGGTCAGCGGCTTCCCGGCCCGAAAGGCATCGGTCGGCGTCGTTTCCCTCGCTACAGTCGGCGGCGGCGTCGAGGCCTTCGCGCGTGCCATCGCGCTCGAGATCGCGCCGCGCCGGCTCAACATCGTCTCGCCTGGCATCATCGATACGCCGATGACCGGCGGTACGCCCGAAGAGCGCGCCCAGCGCCTGGCGCGCTCGACCCAGCGTCTGCCGATCCCGCGCCCCGGCAGCGCCGGCGAGTGTGCGGACGCGATCCTGTTCCTCCTGCGCAACGACTACATCACCGGCGCTACCGTCGACGTCGACGGTGGCGCGCTGCTGCCGTGACGCAGTGCCGGTAATCTCCAGCCGGTCGAACGCCCGCATCAAGGCCATCCGGGCCCTGCGCGAGAAGCGCGAGCGCGACGCCAACGGCACTTTCTTCGCCGAAGGGCGGCGCCTGCTCCAGGCCGCGATCCAGACCGGCGCCGTAATCGAAGAGGTCGTGCTGGCGCCGGAACGCCTCGACGGCGCCGAAGAGCGACTCGTCGAGCAGCTCGATGAGCTTGGCGTGCCAATGCTCGAGGTGACGCCGGACCTGTTCGACCTGATCGCGTTTCGCGAGGAAGCGCAGTCGATCGGCGCCGTCGTGCGCCAGCGCTGGGAGACGCTGGGTTCGGTCACGGACTCGCGGCGCTGCTGGCTCGCGCTGCACGACATCCAGCACCCCGGCAACCTCGGCACGCTGATCCGCACCTGCGACGCGGCGGGCGGCGATGGCGTGATCATCTCCGGCCGCAGCACGGACCCCTACCACCCGATGGCGGTGCGCGGCACCCTGGGCGCGCTGTTCAGCCAGCGCATCGTGCGCGCCACCGAGGCCGAGTTCGCGCGCTGGCTGCCCACGAGCGGCTGCCTCGTGATCGGCACCTCGCCCGACGGCGACGCCGACTACCGGGAGCTCGACTACGTCTCCAAGCCCGTCGTTATCATGGGCGGCAACGAGCGCATCGGCATCTCGAAGGAGCAGATCGCGCTCTGCGATCACCTGGTGCGCATCCCGATGGCGGGTTATGTCGAGTCGCTCAACCTCGGCATCGCCACCGCCCTCGTCCTCTACGAGGTCCTGCGCCAGCACGAAGCCGCGGAGCAACCGTAGGCTCGAGGCGCTCGAATGCTCTCTACGTCCATGAGAGCCAAATCAAGCCATGCGAAGCGTCCGGCGCCGGCGTCCTCCTCGCCCCCTGGGAGAGGCGAGATTCAGACGAGGAACCGTCGTCTGACGAGGTGGGTGAGGGCTGTCACCCGTCTCTAACGATAGTGAGTACACCGGACGGAGCTGAAGCTTCGTCCCCACATTCCCGTGCGGAACCACCCGGCCGCCCAGATTGTCGCCAACGTCGGCCCTCGCTACGATCAGGACGTGACCAACTACCTCTCGCCTGATCTCACAATCCGCAACAAGCGCTTCGTCTGGGGCAGCCGCACCTTCGTCATGGGCATCGTCAACGTCTCGCCGGAGTCGTTCTCGGGCGACGGCCTGTCGAGCGTCGAGGACGCGGTCGAGCAGGCGCAGCGCTTCGCCAGGCAGGGCGCCGACGTCATCGACGTGGGCGGCATGTCGACGCGCCCCAACTTCGACGAAATCAGCGTCGAGCACGAGCGAGACCGCGTCGTGCCCGTCGTCCGCGCCATCGTTGCGGCCGTCGACCTGCCGGTGAGCATCGATACTTATCGCACTGAAGTTGCGTCGGCAGCGCTGATGGCCGGCGCCAGCATCGTCAACGACATCACGGGGTTCCGCCGCGACCCCGCGATGCCGCGCCTAGTCGCCGGCTACAAAGCCGCCGCGATCGTCATGCACAACCAGCGCGGCCGTCAGTTCCACGACGTGATCGGCGACGTCAAGGCGGGCCTGAACGAGAGCCTGGCGCTGGCCGACGACGCCGGGGTCAACCGCGAGCAGCTGATCATCGACCCCGGTTTCGGCTTCGGCTGGACGCACACGCAGAGCCTCGAGATCGTGCGGCGCCTCTCGGAGCTACGGGATCTGGGCCTGCCGATCCTGGTCGGCACCTCCCGCAAGTCATCGATCGGCGCAGTGCTCGACCTGCCGGAGGACCAGCGTGCCTGGGGCACCGCGGCCTCGGTGGCGCTCTCGATCGCCAACGGCGCCGACATCGTCCGCGTCCATGACGTGCCGGAGATGCTGCAGGTCTGCAAAGTCGCCGACGCCATCGTGCGCGCGAAGAGCCTATCTTAGTTGCCTGAACCGTTAGCTCTTTGCTCGTTTGCCCTTTGTCCTTTGCCTTCTCGGGTGGTGGGCTAGCGCGTGGCCATCTACCTCGCTCTCGGCGCTAACCTGGGCGACCGGCGCGCCAACCTGGCGCAGGCGCTACGGCTGCTGCCGCCCGAAGTGACCGTCGAGGCCGTGTCCGCCCTGTACGAATCGACGCCGCAGCCGCCGGCGCCACCGCCCGACTACCTCAACGCCGCCTGTCGCATCGCCACGCGGCTCAGCCCCGAAGCGCTGCTGCGCCACGTCAAGCAGATCGAGCACGACATGGGCCGCCGTCCCGGCGAGCGCTGGGCGCCGCGCCCCATCGACCTCGACATCGTGCTCTACGACGACCTCTTCCTCGACACCGAGGCGCTCGTCATCCCACACCCGCGCCTCGCCGAGCGCAACTTCGTGCTGCAGCCCCTGCTCGACCTCGACCCCAACCTGACCCACCCGGTATCTGGACAGCGTCTCGACGCGCTGCTGGCGCAGGTCGGCAGCACAGGGCTGCGACGCATCGCGGAGCAGGGGTGGCAGGACGGGGCGTGACACAGGGCATGGAACCACAAATTCGAACCGTAGTCCGACGGGGCATTTCGAGGAGCATGGTCCTCTCACCCAATGACCCGGCGCTTCATAGGCATAGGCATAAGCTTGAGCTCGATGCGGGCGTCTGGCGCGGCGTCGTCGGACGGAGCTGAAGCTTCGCCCCTAAACCTCAACGAGACTGTGCAGCATCGACGAAGGTCTCCCCTCGCCCCCTGGGAGAGGCGAGACTCAGATGAGGCAACGTCGGCTGACGAGGCGGGTGAGGGCTAACGCTCCGTCTCTGACGACTGAGGCCGCTCAGGGCATGCTTCGGGAACATCAGGACGAGCAGGCAGACAAACGATCGTCTATTTGTACGGATAGGCGTGGGCGAAATATGGGGACGAAGCTTCGGCTCCGTCCGGCGCAGGCCGTAAGCTAAGGTTGCTGAACGGGTTGAATCGGCTGAACCGACTCCGCCGAGGCGTCTTCCTCTTCTTCCTCCATAGTCAGCATCGTCCAGCCGACCCAGAAGGTGAGCGCCGTCAGAGCCATCATCGCCGCCGTCATGGGCAACGCGAGCGCCAGGTAGCTGCGACGCAGTGCTCCGTAGACGAACAGCAGCATCTGCACCATCGCCCCGACGATCAGGACGATGCCGGTCGTGTGGGCGCGTCGACTCATGCCTTCTTGCCGGCCTCCATGGCACGACGCAGGTCCGGCGGCAGCAGGTTGGGAATCGTGTCGTTGATCGGGTAGGTCTCGTTGCACTTGGCGCAGTACAGAGAGCCTTCGACGACCTCGTTCGCGTCTTCCTTGGTCACGGTCAGCGTCAACGTGCCCTTGCAGACAGGGCAAACGAGGATCTCCATCATGTCCTTGCGCATTAGCAGGCCTACCTCCAGACACTCATTCTAGAAACGGCCCGGCAACCGGTCAATCGAAGCAGCGTATAGGGTAAATCTGCGGGACCGGTGTTAGCCTCGAATAGTCATGCGACGCGGACGACCTCCTCACCCCGGACTGCTCACACCTCGCGAACAGGAAGTGCTCTCGCTCCTGCGCGAGGGCCTCACGAACCAGCAGATCGCCGAGCGACTCGGCATCAGCCTTCCGGGCGCGCGCTATCACGTGTCCGAGATCCTCTCGAAGCTCGGCGTCAGCTCCCGGCAGGAAGCAGCCGAGCTCAGCTCCGCCGGGGCAACGTCACGGCCCCGCTGGGCCTATGGGATTCTCGCCGCACCGTTCCAGAAGCTGGCGTCGATGGGCGTCGCGAAGGGCGTCGCCGCCGGCGCACTGTTCGTCGCGGGCGTCGGCGTGCTACTGCTCGCGCTCGGCGTCTTCACGATGAATCACCGCGCAAACGGTGGCATCGCCCCTGCGCTGTGCGGCCTCGCGGACGAGACCGAGGCCTGTCAGCTTGGCAAGGTGGCGTACGTACAAAACGGCGACGTCTGGGTGAAGCAGCTGCCTAACGGCACACCGCAACGCCTGACCACCGACGGTCACGACTACTACCCGAAGTGGTCCGCGTCCGGCAAATGGCTGCTCTACCGCAAGGTCGTGCAGCCCGAAGCCCAGACGGAGAGCTGGGTGATGCGCTCCGACGGCACCAGCGCGAGACAGATCGAGACGAACGACGACACTGCGTGGTCTCCGACCAACGACGTTCTTGCCTACATCGACGATAACGGCGACCTCGCAATTCAGGCTGCGGACGGCAGCAATCAGAGGACACTGGTGCAGCACGCGACCTCGAAGGACGGACAGCCGGTAACCGAAACGCTGTCGACGCCGCTGTGGAGCCCGGACGGCAAGACAATCGCTTTCTCGCGCTGGAGAGGCCCGAACCCGGCGTACTCCGGTCTCTGGCGTGTCGACGTCGATTCGGGCGCTGCGTCAGAACTCGTCGGCGCCCAAACCCAGCCCGGAGCGACACATGAGGCGAGCGATCAGATGATCCCGGCTAAATGGTCGGAAGACTCGCAAAACGTCTACTTCTGGCACAGCCCGATTTTCAGCGCCTCGATTCAGGCCGACGGCGTGCCTTTGGAGGTCGTGCCGGCGGCTGGCGGCAACGTGCGAGACCTCGGAGTAACCAGCTTGACGTACTCAGATTTTGTAGACGTGGCGGACGACAGTATCGCGGTCGCAAGCGGCGGCGGCCGCGAGTCCTGGACACGCAAGACCATCGCCAACGCCGGGCCCAATGGCACTCTGTCCAACCTTACAGTGCCCGCCACTGCCGCGATTTCGCCCGAATGGTCACCCGACGGCTCTACCATCGCGTACGTCGCGGCATCCGACGCGCCCAACGTTGTGGGCGGCGACCCATCGTTCGCTGCAATGGCCCAGCGCCGCATCTGGCTCGTCGCTGCAGATGGCTCGAGTGCGCATCGCCTTACGAGCGACGGCACCCATGCAGAGGAGCTACCACAGTGGTCGAAGGACAGCCGCTTCATCCTGTTCGTGCGACCGTTGAACTCGGAAGCAGCACTGAACACGGCCTCTGGTTCGCTGCAAGTTGCCGATAGCATCGACGGGCACCGTGACCCAGGTAGTCGCAAATATGCAATTGGCGCCCGTTCAGAATCAGGCCAATGTCCAGAGTCCGATCTCCCGGTTACTACGGCCACGTTTCCTGGCAGGACGTGTTCGACTGGTGGCAGCCATAGCGAGCGACCTCACCGCCTATCGACGTAGCTGTTCATTGACAAGCGAGAAACATTGTTCCTAGGATAGGGCCACTTCACCGGAAGGTGCGGAGGGTTCGACCTCTCGGTCGACGGGTTGCGCCGGTGGGCTTTGCCCATCGGCCTTTTTGTTGGCCACGAAACGAGACACATGATCGAGGAAAGCAACGTCATCCTCGAGGGCCGTACCAAGGTCTTCGTAGTCATCGGCCTCATGCTGGCGATGTCGATTGCGGCGCTCGACGGCACCGTCGTCAGCACCGCGATGCCGACCATCGTCGGCAAGCTCGGCGGCCTTTCGCTGTTCAGCTGGGTGTTCTCGATCTACCTGCTGACCTCGACGGTGCCGGTGCCGCTGTACGGCAAGCTGGCCGACCTCTACGGGCGCAAGCCGGTGCTGCTGTTCGGCTGCACCCTGTTCATGGTCGGCTCGGCGTTATGCGGCCTCGCGGGCAGCATGGAGCAGCTCATCGTATTTCGCGCCGTCCAGGGGCTCGGCGCCGGCGCCATCCTGCCGATCGTAATCACGGTCATCGGCGACAACTTCCCGATCGAAGAACGTGCGCGCATCCAGGGCTTCTTCAGCGGCGTCTGGGGTGTCTCCAGCCTGCTCGGTCCGGTGGTCGGCGGCCTGATCACCCAGGGCGTGAGCTGGCGCTGGATCTTCCTCGTCAACATCCCCATCGGCTCGCTCGGCCTGCTGATCCTCTGGTACTACTTCCACGAGCACGTTACGAAGCGCAATCACGTCATCGACGTCTGGGGCACGTCGCTGCTCAGCGGCTCGCTCGTCGCCTTCCTGCTCGGTCTGCTCGAGGGCGTGACGAACTGGGGCTGGCTCGGCGGCCCCACACTGGCGATGTTCGCGGTGGCGGCGCTGCTCATGGCGCTGTTCATCTGGCAGGAGCTGCGCGTTGCAGAGCCCCTGATCCTGCTGTCGCTGTTCAACAACAAGGTCATCGCGGTTGCGTCGCTCGGCACCTTGATGGCCGGCGCGATGATGTTCGGCTTTCAGTCCTACGTACCGTTGTTCGTGCAGGGCGTACGCGGCGGCTCGGCGCTCGATGCCGGCCTCGTCCTGTTACCGATGTCGTTCCTCTGGACGATCGGCAGCGTCGTCTCGGGCCTGATGCTGGTGCGCTTCGGCTACTACCTGTCGCTGGTGATCGGAGGCGCGCTGCTCGTCATCGGCGCCACCACGCTGCTGTTCCTCTCGCGCGACACGACGCTGCTGGTCGCGGTGCTTTCGGGCGCGTTCTGCGGCATCGGCATGGGCTTTTGCATGCCGGCGTTCGTCATCTCGGTGCAGAACGCGGTCGAATGGCGCCAGCGCGGCGTCGCGACGGCCCTGACGCAGTTCTTCCGCACGATCGGCGGCAGCGTCAGCGTCGCGATCATGGGCGCCATGCTCACGAGCCGCATGGCGGGCCGCCTCGACGGCGTCAACGGCGTGCCGCAGGGCTTCAAGGCAGACTCGCTGCTCAACAACGCCGAGCGCGCCAAGCTCAGCAGCAGCGTGATCGATGCCGCCGAAAGCGTCCTGGCGACGTCGCTGCACGAGGTCTACTTCCTCATTCTGGCCTGCGCCGCGATCACGCTGGCCGTGGTGCTGTTCTTCCCGCGTGGTTCGGCGCATGAGCTCATGGTCGGCGCCGAAAAGGCGCCCGATGGATCACGTGAGGCCGCAGCGCCCGAGACTGGGATCGGCGCTATCGGCGGCGGCTCTTAGGCTGGGCCTGCTCCGGCTTGCCCAGCTCACGCCCCAGCCACTCCGCGACCCTATCGTGGCTGCTGCACCAGGCTCGCCAGACACAGAGGCGCACCATCGCCCGCATAGGCCGAGTCGCGCTGATCGCCCTCGGACTGTCGTCTACACCTACTGGATCGTTATCTCGCCTTCGTGCTGGCGACCGGGTTACCGTATCGAACTCAGGCCGTCTGCTGCTTCCTGGAGCGAGGCGCATTTGCGCGCGCTGCACCTGCTTGCCCGTGAACCCCTTCTCCACGTAGAATCGCATGCCCTGCCATCTCGAACTCGACCAGCATTCGGTTTCTTGTGCCGGTGACCTGCGTGTTGCGCGGTGTAGGCGTCGACGGCGAGCTGGTGGATGAAGCCGGGATTCGCAGTCAACCAGCGTGGAGCCCGCCAACTCAGCGTACTATCCGCTGGCCCGTGCTCAGACCGCTCGTCCATCCGCTATCACAAGACAATCGCACGTCGCTCAGTCCGGCCGGCTGCAGACGAAAGCAGAGCGCTCGCCGGGCGGTTAACCACACGCTTGAGCTGAGGCTCGGCTGCGCCATGCTAATGGCTCAGCGCCTGCGTGTCGTGCGCCTGCCCGAGCTGCCACCGTTACCGCGGCCGCGCCTGCCGTTCGAGGCGCTGTTGCCGTTGCTGCCGCCGTCATCGGGCGGCGTTTCGTCAGGGGCTGCTGGCAGCGGCGACGCCGGCGTCTTCGACAGGTCGATGGTCGCGACGCAGGCGACGCGGTCGCCCTGCCCGACGTTCATGATGTGTACGCCCTGGGCCGAGCGCCCGACCTTCGAGACGCTGTCGACCGTCGTGCGCATCACGATGCCGCTCTCGGACATGACCATGAGCTCGTGACCGCTGACCACCGCTCGTGCCGAGACGACCCTGCCGGTGCGCGCCGTAACGTTGTGCGTCAGGACGCCCTGGCCGCCGCGCGAGTGTGGCGGATACTCGGAGAAATCAGTGCGCTTGCCGAGACCGGTCTCGGACGTAGTCATCAACATGGCGCCGGGCACCACGACCTCGAGCGCAACGATTTCATCGTCCGCCGAAGTGAGGCGCATACCTCGCACGCCGCCGCTCGTACGAGAGGCAGCACGCAGCTCGGTGGCGCTGAAGCGAATCGCCTTGCCCAGCGACGACACCATCATGACGTCGTCGTTTTCCTTGGCGAGGCGCGCAAACACGAGCTCGTCGCCACCCTCGAGGCCCATCGCGATCAGGCCCGCCCGCCGCACGGACTCGAACTCGTGCAGCGGCGTCTTCTTGATCTCGCCGCGCTTGGTGGCGAGCAGCATGAAGTCGGTGTCGTAGTTCGGCGTCGCAACGACGGCGGTGATCAGCTCCGTAGGCTCGATCTCGATCAGGTTGACCAGTGGCGTACCGCGCGCGATCCGGGACGAGTCCGCGATCTCGTGCGCTTTGAGCTGGAACACGCGGCCACGATCGGTGAAGAACAGGATGCTGTCGTGCGTGTCGGCGACCAGCATGCGCCGGATGGCGTCGGCCTCGCGCACGCCCATGCCCGTGATGCCGCGACCGCCGCGGCGCTGCGGACGATACGTCTCCAGCGGCAGGCGCTTGATGTAGCCACGGTTAGTCAGCGAGATTACGACTTCCTGGTGCGGGATCAGGTCCTCTTCGCTGAAGTCCTCGGCGTCCTGCTCGACGATCTGCGTGCGGCGTTCGTCGCCGTGCTTCTTCTTCATCTCGACGGCTTCTTCCTTGATCAGGAAGTCCATCTTCTTCGGGTTCGCGAGCAGGTCCTCCAGGTAATTGATCTCCTGGATAAGGGCCGCGTATTCCTCCTCGAGGCGCTGGCGCTCGAGGGCGGCCAGGCGGCGTAGCTGCATGTCGAGCACGGCCTGCGCCTGGCGCTCGCTGAGCTCGAAGGGCGGCTGCTGCAGCCGGGTACGGGCCGCGTCGGCCGAGGCCGACTGGCGAATCGCCGCGATGATCGCGTCCAGCTGATCGATTGCCTTGAGCAGGCCTTCAAGGATGTGAGCGCGGTCTCGCGCCTTCTCGAGGTCGAACTCGCTGCGGCGCCGGATGACCTCCCGCCTGAAGTCGATGTAGGCCTCGAGCGCCGTCTTGAGACGGATCGTGCGCGGCTCGCGGTCGACCAGCGCCAGCATGTTCACCGCGAACGCCGTCTGCATGCTCGTGTGTTTGAACAGCGCGTTGAGCACCGTACGGGCCTGCCCGCCGCGACTCAGCTCGATGACGATGCGCATGCCGTGGCGGTCGGACTCGTCGCGCAGGTCGCTGATCCCTTCGAGCTTGCGCGTCTTGACCAGTTCGGCGATGCGCGCGACCAGCGACGCCTTGTTCACCTGGAACGGCAGCTCCGTGACGATGATCGCGGCGCGGCCGTTACGAATCTCTTCGACGTGCGTCTTCGAGCGGATGACGATACGACCGCGGCCGTCGCTGTACGTCTGCTTGATCGCCTGCCTGCCGAATATGATGCCGCCGGTCGGGAAGTCGGGCCCCTTGATAATGTTGGTCAGCTCGTCGGTGCTGATCTCGGGACGCTCGAGGATGGCAGTGACCGCGTCGCACACCTCGCCGATGTTATGCGGCGGGATGTTGGTCGCGAGGCTGACGCCGATGCCAGAAGCGCCGTTGATCAGCAGATTCGGCACGCGCGATGGCAGGACCGACGGCTCGCGCTTTGTGTCTGAGAAGTTCGGCTGGAAGTCGACCGTGTTCTTGTCGATATCCTCGAGCAGGTCACCGGCGATCTGCGTCAGTCGCGCTTCGGTGTATCGGTAGGCCGCCGGCGGGTCGCCGTCAACGCTGCCGAAGTTGCCCTGCCCGTCGACGAGCCGATAGCGCATTACCCAGTCCTGCGCCATTCGCACCAGAGCTTCGTAAATCGGCGTGTCACCGTGAGGGTGGTAGGTCTTGATCACTTCGCCGACGATGCCGGCGCACTTCGAGTAGGAGGAGCCGGCCTGCAGGTTGAGCTCCGACATCGCGTAGAGGATGCGGCGCTGCACCGGCTTGAGACCGTCGCGCACGTCCGGGATGGCGCGGGCCACGTTGACGCTCATGGCGTAGTCAACGTAAGAGGCGCGCATCTCTTCTTCGATGCGAATTGGGCGGATGTTACCGGCGTTAAGGGGCGTCGTCGTCATGGGCGGGCTCTCTGCAAAGCTCTCGTAGCGAGAGCGGGCCATTCAAGAATTGTTTAGTCTATATTACCATTTGCCGCGTCCGAAGTCGAGTCTTGCTGCTTCGGATGACTACTGCAGCTTCTCGACCGCGTTGTACAGGTCGCGAGCCTTCTCACGCACCGCGAGGACCGCGGCAGTGTGCTCGCCGGCCGTGAGGTCCTGCTCGCCACGCGCCGCCGCCAGTGACGCCTGGCGCATGAACTCGGAGATGCTGAGACCCCGTTGCTTGGCCGCCGCGTCGATTCGTGACAGCTCATCGAAGCTGAGGCGCACCGAGTAGACCGCGCGCGGGTTCTTCGACACGCGCGCCCTTACGGGCACCAGGCCCTCTAGCTCTTTACCCTCGGCCATAAGCTTGTCGTAATACGCGATGATCTCCTCGTCAGTCTGGCGTGTCATGGTGCCTCCCTGTAGAAGCGCAAAGCTCGACGGTGGTTATAGCGGTAGGCGGTAATGACTCGCCATTGGCCTCTTCTTATGCCCTCGCTCAAAACGACAAAGAGAAAACGACCGTTGGCATCTGGCCCAACCATCACATGTGTGCCGCTACGATCCGGGAGATTCGTGAAGAATTGCGGTGCAATCGATAACACCTCCTCCACGGCGTCACCGGTGACGCCGTGTTCTGCAAGATGGCGAAGATTGCGGTCGTCAAGCTCCAGCCGTTCAACGTTAATCTCCGCCGGTTCGCCGACCAACCTCGCACGCTCCATTGTACTACGGATGCGTATGACGATGCATGCGCTAACGGCGCAAAACCGCGGCGAACGCCTCGAACAGCAGCCTGCTTTCTGTGTCGAAGCCGGGCATGTAGAGGTCGGGGCGCTCCGGGTGCCACTGCACCGACACCACCCAGACGTGCGATTCGCTCTCGAGGCCCTCGATCAGGCCGTCGTCGGTCGTGGCGGTGACACGCAGGCCCGGCGCGAGGCCCGCGGGCGTCACGGCCTGATGATGGCGCGAGTTAACCACCAGGCGGTCGCGGCCGTAGATGGTGCGCAAACGCGTTTCCGGCGCCAGCGTCACAAAGTGCTGCGCCGAGGTGTGGGTTTCGTCATCGATGTCTTCGTGGGCGCCACTGGCGATGTGCTGCAGCAGGCTGCCGCCCAACGCGACGTTGAGCAGCTGATGGCCTCGGCAAATCGCCAGCACCGGTAGGTCGTGCTCCAGCGCGTCGCTGAGCAGCCCGATCTCGAACTCGTCTCGCGGGCGATTCGTGGCTTCGACCTCGGGCCAGGGCTCTTCGCCGTAGAGGTGCGGGTCGACGTCGATGCCGCCGGTGAGCAACAGCGCGTCGCATCCCGACAACGGCTGACCCGGAGTGCTGTAATCGACTGGCTCCAGACCGGCGTCACGCAGGCGGCGCCAGTAGTTCTCGAGGCGCTCGCCGGGGATGTCCTCCCAACGCGCGACGGCCACGCGCCGGACGGAGCTCAAGTTCTAGCCTTCGTCCTCTTCGTCGTCCGAGTCACCTTCGGAGAAGCCGGAGAAGCCGGTCGGAGTCTCGGTACTGTCGTGGTCGTGGTCCCAGTCTTCGCTCTCGGTCTCTTCCTCGATCTCGTCGTCATCGTCATCTACCAGGCGCAGCAGCGACTCCTTGATATAGGGTCGAACCCCACCCTCAGTAGCGCCGGTGGCCGGGAAGCTGAGACGAGTCTGCGAAGGATGGCGGAACGTCTCCTTGATGATTAGCTCGACGTTGCTGTCGAGGACGCTCTTCACCGCGGCGGCGTACTGGTTGCCGCCCTCGATCAGGCGCAGTAGGCGCAGACCGAGCTTCGGCTCGATGGCGCCGAGTGGCTCGCCGGCAACGGTCTCGACCCGGATGGCGTCGTCGCCGGGCTTGAGGTAGACCTCGTCGCCCGCCGTCAGCGTCGGCAGCAGCTCGACCGGCGCCTGGCGCAGAACCGTTACGCCGGTCTTACCGACCTCTTCGATGAACATGTCCTGGGCCACACGCGCCGCGGCGCCGCCACCGCGCGGTTGCTCCTGGTCCTGCAGTCCGGCCAGCCGGTCAAGATTGCGCCTGGCAATCGAGTTGACGGGGTCGAGCTGCAGCGACTGCGCGTAGGCCTCGTGCGCCTCACGGAAGCGCCCGAGCTCGAGCAGCGACTTGCCGAGCCGGTTCCAGGCGTCTACGTCTGTAGGCTGGGCCTGCACAATCTGCCGGTTGAGCGCGGCAGCTTCTTCCCACTTACTCTCCAGCGCCAGCTGGATCGCCTGGTCGGCGCCCTGACGCTTGGGGACCGCAACTTCGTCGCCATCGGTGGGCGAATTCATCTCTGGACACCTCGCGATAAACAGAACAGGATAGACGTGGGCGGGACGCCTTTCGGTTGATATGGTCGGGGTGGGCAGATTTGAACTGCCGACCTCACGGTCCCGAACCGTGCGCTCTAGCCTGGCTGAGCTACACCCCGTGGGCTTTGTCAGAGGTGTATGTTACGAATTTCTTCGCTTCTGAGACAAGGGTAAGCCCGTCAGACCCAGATCGAACGCCCACACAACCGGAGCCAAACGCATGCCTTCGCTTCGAATTCTGATGATTAGCGCCCTCGAAGTCTGGGCGCTATCGGGTCAGGGCGGCGCCCCGTCGCTGTACCGAACCCTCGAAGGCTATTCGCGGCGCGGCCATCACGTCGATTTCGTCTCTTCTACTATCGGCGCCAATCATCACTTCCGGGCGCCCAGGCAGCGCCCTCCCGAGATCGACGGCATCAACTTCCATCTCTTCGACCTGCCGTCGCTCGGCGAGACGCGATTGCCTCTGCCCGGCATCGTGCGCAAGGCGGACCAGAAGATGCGCTTCGCAGCCCTGTTCCCCATGATGGCCGCTCGGGCCGCCGAGCGCCTGTTTCGCGAGCAGGACTATGACCTGCTCTACGGCTACGAAGTGCATGGCGTGCTGGCGCAGCGACGCGTCCGAAACAAGCATCCGCTGCCGTTGATAACTCGCTTCCAGGGCACCGTCATGGCGCCGTACCTGCGACGGCCTCACAGCCTGGCGCGCAAGTACGAGGAGGTCCTGGCCCTCAAGACGCCGGCCGACCTGCACATCATGACCGACGACGGCACACAGGGCGACGAGGTGCTGCAGCGCCTCAACCCCGGCTCTGCAGGCAAGGTCTGCTTCTGGCGCAACGGCCTCGATAT
Organism: uncultured Chloroflexia bacterium; assembly: GCA_963732945.1. Lineage (GTDB taxonomy): Bacteria > Chloroflexota > Dehalococcoidia > DSTF01 > WHTK01 > WHTK01. The sequence goes on along the minus strand of CAVTBL010000016.1, from coordinate 97,164 downwards.
GGGCGTCGTGCGCCCACCGGAGGAGGGCGAGGTCGCGGCCGCACGGGCACGCCTCAGCCTCAAGAACGATGACTTCGTGCTGGTCACGGCGTCGCGTCTGGCCCGTTGGAAGCGCGTCGACCGCGCCATCGATGCCGTCGGGCTGCTGCGCGACCAGGGCATCGCCGCTCGACTACTGGTCGTCGGCGACGGCGAGGAGCGCACGAACCTGCAGGAGCAAACGCGCAACCTCGGCCTGCAAGACCTTGTGACCTTCGTCGGCGCCGTGCCTCAGGCCGAGGTACAGAACTACCTCTGGGCTTCCGACGTCTTCCTCTCCGTCAACGAGCTTTCGAACGTCGGCAACCCGCTGCTCGAAGCGATGATCGCCGGGCGCTGCGTGCTGACCCTGGACGAGGGCGACACGCGCGACCTGGTACGCGACGGCGAGACCGGCATCCTGCTGCAGAACGGCGAGCCGGATGCGATCGCTCGCGCGCTCGAGACGCTGGCGAGCGATGCCTCGCTGCGGCGACGACTCGGCCTGTCCGCGCAGCGTCTCGCCGAGCGCTCTTTCTGGAGCTGGGAGCAGCGCATGGACGCTGAGGTGGACGCCGTGGAGGCACTGATCGAGGCGTCGGCGCCGCGTAGCGTCCGGCCTCGCTCCGTAGATGACTAGACCCGACGAAGGCCTCAGCGGCGAAAGTCTGCCCGGTGGCGGCTTCCTGCTCAACGTCAACCTGGTCTTCATCAGCACCGTAATCAGCTACGGCCTCAGCTTCATCGCCGCCGTGCTCATGGCGCGCGCCCTCGGCGACGAAGGCCTCGGCATCACGGCGCTGTACCGCTCTTCGATCACGTTGGGCTTTGCGTTCTTCAGTCTCGGCATCTCGGTCGCCGTCTTCTACTACATCGGCCGGCGCGACATCTCTCCGCGCGACGGCGTCGAAGCCGGGCTGAGCATCACGCTGGTCGCAACGGCGCTGACCGCAATCGCCGTGCTTATCGCGGCGCTGCTTTTCAACGATGAGCTGTCGCGCAAGCACGTGCCGTACTGGCTGGCGCTGATCGGCGTGCCGGCCGCGATCCAGTTCCGCGTCGTCGAGAGCACGCTGCGGGCACAGGGGCGTTTCGGGGCCATGAACCTCCTCGAGGTGTCGTCGCCGCTGACAATCCTGATCGCGCTGTTCGGCGTCGAGCTCACGGGCGGGCTGACCGTTGAACGCACCGTGGTCGCCTGGACGCTGGCACTGCTGCCGCCGGTCGTGTTCGGCTACGCGATGCTCGGCCCGTCACAGTGGCCGCGACGCCTCGCCGGCCGCGCGCTGCTCGATCGCTCCATACGTTTCGGGTTGCAGGGCCAGCTCAGCAACCTGGTGCAGCTGCTCAATCTGCGGCTCGACTCCTATCTGGTGCTCCTGCTGGTCAACTCCGCCGGCGTCGGCCTTTACGCGGTCGGCGTCTCGCTCAGCGAGGGCATGTGGTTCGTCGCCAACTCGGTGGGCGTGGTGCTGCTTACCCACCTCACGGCCGGCGACGACGAGACTGCGGCGCGCATGACACCCGTCGTCTGCCGCAACACTCTACTGGTCACAGGGCTCGGCGCCGTGCTCGCCGCGGCGGTATCGCCGTTCGTCATCCCCGGCATCTTCGGCGACGGCTTCCACGGCTCCGTCGTGCCGTTCGTCTGGCTGATGCCCGGCACCGTCGCGTTGGCCGGCACGAAGATCCTGGCGGCGTATGTGTTCAGCCGTGGCAAACCGATGATCAACGCCCAGATCGCTATCGCGACGCTGGTCGTCACGGTGGCCGCCGATCTCGTGCTGATCCCCGCGTTCAGGGTTACGGGCGCTGCGGCCGGCGCGAGCCTTGCCTACTGCGTCAGCCTGGCACTGACCGCGATTGCCTATCGACGTCTTTCCGGCGGGCCGATTGCCGGCGCGCTGCTGCCGACAAAAGCCGACGTGCCGCTGTACATCGACGGGCTGCGATCGCTGGCCGGGCGTCTGCCCCTCGCGCGACGGGCGGCGGGCGGCGGCGCATGAACGACGAGCGCCCCGCCCATAGACTACGTATCGCCGTGCTCGGCGACTTCGACGGGCTGCACACACGACGCTGGATCGAGGTCTTCGTAGCTCGAGGTCACGACGTGCACGCAATTAGCTTCTACGCCCCGCGTGAGCCGCTGCCGGGCGTGACAGTGCACGTGCTCTCACCCGCCGCTGCTCCCTCGACGAACCCTGCGGCGGCGATTTCGGGCTCCCGATTGCGCCACCTGGCGCCGCCTTCGCTGATGCGTCTCGTACACGCCCGGCGCTATCGCCGCGCCGGACTAGGACGCGTCCTCGGCGAGATCAAGCCAGACGTGTTCCACGCTCATTACGTCGTCGAGCACGGCTTCTACGGCTCGCTCCCCGGGTTCCATCCCTACGTGGTCAGCGCCTGGGGCTCCGACCTGCTGGTCGAGTCGTACAAACCGCTCGGCCGCATGATCGCGAGTCGCGCCCTGGCCACGGCCGACTTCGTCACGGCCAACGACGCCTCGCTACTGCAACGTGCTGTCGAGCTCGGCGTGCCGGCAGAGCACACTGCCGTCGTGCATCTCGGGACCGAGCGTCTGTTTCTCGACGCCGGCGTGGACTCCGTCAATCTGCGCGACGGCACCGCGACGCCCACCGTAATCAGCGACCGCGCGCTCGAGCCGCTGTACAACGTCGACGTCGTGCTGCGCGCGTTCGCCGTGCTGCGGCAACGTGTGCCGGAGGCACGGCTCGTCATCGCTCACGACGGCTCGCAGCGCCGGCGCCTCGAGGCGCTGGCCTCGCAGCTCGGCCTCGGAGACTCCGCGCGATTCGTTGGCAGACTCGATGCCGCCGCTCTGGCCGAAGCGCTGGCCGGCGCGCAGGTCTACGTTTCCGTGCCGTCGTCCGATTCGTTCGCGGTGAGCACGCTGGAAGCGATGGCGGCCGGCGCGTTCCCGGTGATCAGCGCCTTGCCCAGCACGGCCGGTTGGGTCGAGGACGGCGTCAACGGCATGCTCGTCCCGCCGCGTGACGTCGGCGCTCTGGCTGCGGCGATGCAGCGCGCCCTCGATGACGACTCGCTGCGCCAGAAGGCGTTCGTGCACAACCGCACTGTCGTCACCGCCGACGGGCTGCGCGAGCGCACCATGCTGCAGATGGAACGCATCTACTACCGCCTCGCCGGTCGCGACACCTAGCGACCCGCTTCAGAACCGCTTCCCAAGACCCCTCGTATGAGAGCCGCGTATGCGCGTTTTCTAAGGGAACGCCCTGTATGACGGACAAGTCACCGGCGTTCGTGAGTAGAATGCGACTCGACGTCAGTTCCGCGAGATGAGCCCGGACGACCAACCGGCCGTGCCGGACTACGAATAGCTCGCACTCGGGCAGATGCAGCCCGACCGCGACCAGAGAAGGGGTGGACCGAATGCAGCGCAGCACGGATCGAATCATCACAACGCAGGTAGGCAGCCTGCCGCGACCGAACGACCTGCGGAAGATGTGGGACGACAGGCTGGCCAAACGCAGCAGCTACGACCCCGCGGCATTCGAAGCACGCGTGCGCAGCGCAGTCGACGAGATGGTCCAGAAGCAGGCCGAGTGCGGCATCGACGTGGTCAGTGACGGCGAGCAGGGCCGCATCGGCTGGACCGCGTTCCTGCCGGAGCGCCTCAACGGCTTCGAGGACCGTCCTGCCAACGCCACGACCGCGATCAACTACGGCGGCCGCGAGCGCGAGAAGGGCCTGTTCGACGGCTACACGGCAGAACGAGCGCGTCTAGCCGCGACGGGCGAGGGCCGCGACTACCAGCCTACCCCGGAGGCTCAGCAGGCGCTGCGAGTGCGCACCTTCTGCGTCGGACCGGTCACGCACAAGGGCCCCGAGGCAATCAACCACGAGGTCGAGAACTTCAACGCGGCGCTGGCCAAGACGCAGGTCGTCGAGGCGTTCATCCCGTCGGTTGGTCCCGACAACATGGGCTACCTGCCGGACCAGAACGAGTTCTACAGCAACCAGGACGACTTCCTGCGTGCCTGCGCCCAGGCGATTCGCGGCGAGTACAAGGCGATCCTCGACGCCGGCTTCGTGCTGCAGATCGACACGCCGGTGATGAAGTTCAACGCCCTCGGCATGGACGTCGCGACCTTCCGCAAGCGCTTCGGCCTGCTCGTCGAGGTGTTCAACGAGACGCTGGCTGGCCTGCCGGAGGACCGCATTCGCCTCCACCTCTGCTACGGCGGCGGCCGCGGCCCTCACTCAGAGGACGTAACGCTGCCGGAGTTCATCGACCTGATCCTGCAGGTCAAGGCTGCCGGCCTCTCCTACGACCAGAACCCGCGTCACGAGTGGGAGTGGGAGATCTGGAAGGAGACCAAGCTGCCGGACGGCAAGGTGCTGATCCCGGGCTGCGTCGGTCACACAAATGACGTCATCGAGCACCCGGAGCTGGTGCGCCAGCGCATTGTGCGGCTCGCCAACCTTGTCGGCCGCGAGAACGTGATCGCGGGCACGGACTGCGGCTTCGCGCAGAGCGTATTCGGCCCGAAGATCCACCCCGACCTCGTTTGGGCGAAGTTCCGCAGCCTGTCCGAGGGCGCTCGTCTGGCCACGAAGGAGCTCTGGAAGCGCTAAACGCAGACAGAGGCAGAGGCGCCGGCGATTTCTCGCCGGCGCCTCTCGAACACCCGCACTCCGCCCGAGTGCTCGTCCTCCCCTTGAGTGGTTACACGTAAAGACCGGCCCGCCGTCAGCCCTTGCTGCGTTCTGCGAAGACCTCTCGCGCGATATCGATCGCCTCATTAGCGCGGGCGTGGCCGGCCTAGATGTGTGCTGCCCGACGGCAGCTACCATTTACACGCCCGTCGGAAGGCGCGAGGCGCAGTCAGGCTGATGCTCGCGTGGGACTACTTCGACCCGTGGACGACGCGCGCCGTCTAGCTCGCGGCGATCGGCGCCAGGGGCTCGCCGAGGTGCCGGCGGCGGTCGGCCTCCCACAGCGGCGCCATGTTCGGCTCCTCCGAGACGATATCGACCGGCCGGGCGCGGAACAGCGTCGGGTCGCTGAGCATCGGGTGCTCGATGCCGTTCGCGAGGTCCCGGGCCATGGCTATGAGTTGCTTACGGAAGAAGATGATCGCCAGGTCGGACGTGCCGAGGTGCTCCTTCGTCCGGTCGTAGATCGGCCCCATCGACTCGGTGACGGCCGAGTCCTGCACCCGGTTGCCCGGCAGGCCGGTGTAGTTCACCGTGCGCTGCATCTCCCGATCGATCATGTAGTCGTTGTCTTTGTTCAGGGTCTGGCGAAAGGTGCCCGGGATCAGCACGACGTGCTCGCGCGTCGGGTCGCCGGCGGCGGCTCGATAGCCTGGCGGCGAGATCGTAAACCACCACGAGTGCTCGTCATCGATTGGCACTACGAAGTTGCCGCTGCCGTCCCAGCTCGGGCCGGGGATCTCGGTGAACCAGGGCTGAATGTGCGCCGTAATGCGCCAGTAGTTCTTGCCGTCGTTGGTCGCGCGCTTGCCCCCGTAGACGAAGCCGAACTCGGTCTCTTTGACCTGTAGCGTCGGCGCAAGGTCGAGGTTGACACCACGCGATTGCGCCAGCCCGGTTCGCACGAAGCTACGGTGGAGGAAGTTGAGATGCGAGGTGTCGAGGTCGCCCTCGATGCCCTGCGTGTAGTTGGAGTCCTGCTGCCACTTGTACACCTTGAGGTCAGGCAGGTCGCGCAAGGTCCACTCGTACTGCGGCAGCGGCGGCTGCTTGTGCTTCGGGCCCATGTAGATCCAGACAAGCCCGGCAAACTCCGCCGCGGCGTAGGCGCCAACCCTCACCTTGGTTTTGAAGTTCGACTCCGCCGGCTCCGAAGGCATGTCGACGCAGTCGCCGTTCACGTCGAACTTCCAGCCGTGGTAGACGCAGCGCAGACCGCTCTCCTCGTTGCGCCCGAAAAACAGCGAGGCGCCGCGATGGGGGCAGGCCTGCTGAAAGAAGCCGACCTTGCCATCGCTGTCGCGAAACGCGATCAAGTCTTCACCGAGGATGCGGAAACGGATCGGGGCACAGTCCGGCGACGGCAGCTCCGAGGGAATCAGGGCCGGGATCCAGAAGCGACGGAACAGGTTGCCCATCGGCGTGCCCGGACCCGTGTGGGTGAGCGTCTCGTTGTCCTGTGTGCTCAGCATCGTCGCATCCCTCCGGTCTCGATTCGTCCCCGCTACGCCCTACAGGTCGTAGAGCTTGCGGGCGTTGTCACACAGCACCTTCTGCTTCACGTCGGGCGAGAGGTGCGCCATCTGCGCCTCGATGATGCGCTGCGAGTTCGGCCAGGTGCTCGCCGGGTGCGGGTAGTCCGAGGCCCACATCACGCGCTCGGGGCTGAGGTAGTCGAGCATGTGCATGCCGGCGGCGTCGTCCTGGAACGTGATCCAGATCTGCTTGCGGAAGTAGTCGCTCGGCTTCAGCTCCGGCAGCTTCTGGTCCTCGCTGAGCCCTGGTATCGGCCGGCCGCCCTTGATCCGGTTGCAGTAGAAGTCGAGGCTCTGGATGAAGTGCGGCACCCAGGCGAGCCCGGCTTCGGCCATGACGAGCTTGAGGCCGGGATGGCGGTCGAGCGTGCCCGTGAGGATCAGCCCGGCGATCGGGTCCATGAGCTGCAGGCCCTGCATGTTCAGCATGGTGCGCACCGCGCCGGCGACCAGCGGGTTGCCCTCGTCGGCCGCGGCGGCCGGGCGCGAGCGGCGCACGAGCACGACGAGGTGGAAGCCGATCGGAATCCCGACCTCCTCCGCGAGTGACCAGAACGGCTCCCAGGCCGAGTCGTAGATCGCCGGTTCGGCGCGCGCAGCCATGACGTTGAAGTGCTTGAAGCCCTTCTTCGCCAGGCGCTCGAGCTCGTCGCGCGCGCCCCGAGGGTCGTCCAGCGCCAGCTGCGGCACGCCGATCAGCCGCTCCGGGTTGGCGGACTGAAACTCGAGCAGCCAGTCGTTGTACGCCCGGTAGACCTCGCGGCGCAGGTCCAGGTCCTCGACCACGAAGGGGTCGGTCGGGCCGTACATCACGGTGGCGTCGACACCGTCGCGGTCCATGTCGGCGAGACGCAGTTCCGGCGTCGTGGGGCGCAGCTCGCCCTCGCGCAGCGCGCCGCCCACCTCCAGCGCCCACTTGGCGCCGCTACCCTGTGCCGCGGTGTAGGCGCCCCACGGCCCCCAGGTCACACCGTCGCAGACCCAGTTCGGTATGCCCTCGGTCTCGACGACGCGCGGGCCGCGCTCACGCAGGTCTTTCGGGAGACGGCTCGTCCAGAGGTCCTGCGGCATCCAGCGCAGGTCGATGTGGTCGTCGGCCGAAATCACTCTGTAGTCCATGGCAGCACGCCTCCTTACATCCACACGACTAGCTTTAGGGCTTCGTCTACTGCGTCTCCGCCGAGGCCAGCAGCAGCCCGTTCGCTACCATTTCCTGCGTGGCGGCTTCCTCGACGATCGTGCCCTTGAAGAAGTTCGGGTTCATCTGGCCGTGCAGGCGCACCGGGTTGGCGAACGTGAAGTCGCGCAGGTCGGCCTCGCTGATCAGTCCGGACTCGACCATCTCCCAGGCCTCCGGCACGACCTCCTCGAAGTCGGTCACGTCCCAGTGCGAGATGTCGGTGCCGAGCATCGCCTTGAGACGGCCCGGCATGCGCGAGTCGAAGGCCCACGCCGTCGTGGGGTCGTCGGCCTCGCAGCCGAAGTAGAAGTTGCGTGCGAACAGCTCGGCGAGCTCCTGCTTCGTGTCGACACCGAGCAGGGCGTAGTCGTCCAGCGCATCGGTCTCTCGGTTAGTTAGCTCGTCGATGTTGAGCGCCTGCATCGCGTCGTCTTTCTTAGCCTTGAGGGCGTTGTAGCCGTAGCGGTCGATGAGCTGTCTGAGGCGCCCCTGGTCGATATTCGAGGGGCGCAGGTGCTGCTCCATCGCGGCGTAACGGCGCTTCTCGAAGCCGCCGATCAGCCCGCTGAGCAGCATGACCGCGTAACCGACACCGCCTTCGAGGAACGAGAACGTGAGCTGCGGGAAGCGCCGCGCCACGCCGCCGAGGAACAGCGCCTTGGTCAGCGGGTCGTGAGCCTGGGCGGCGTGGCCTACGCGGTTGAACTCGCCGTTGCTGTAGGCCATGCGGTCAACCCAGCCGGAGCCCTGGTGCACCGTCACCGCAACGCCGAGGTCGACGCAGCGCTGCCACAGCTTGTCGTAGTCGTAGGGGTTATCGAGACCGAGCGCGTCGACGTAATACGGCACGCCGTTCGTAGAGCCGCCGTCCTTCGCGTAAGCCGGGATCGGTCGCGGCAACGAGCCCTTGAAGCTGCACGCCTTGAGGCCAAGGTCGTTGATCGCATGCTCCATCTCGGCGATCGCCTCGTCCGGCGTGTAGCACGGGATCAGCGCCGCGGGCGTCAGGCGCTGCGAGTGCGGACGAAACACGTCCGCGACCATGTTGTTGTAGGCGCGGCAGACCACCTGGCGCATCTCGTCCTGCGCGATGTTGTTGGCGCCGAGGCAGCGCGTCGGGTAGATGATTGCGAAGTCGAGGCCGAGGTCGTCCATACGGTGCTCGAGCAGGCCGGGCAGCATGCCGCTGGCGAAGTCCTCGGTGTCGGCGGTGGTGATCCACCAGTTGCCGCGGCGCAGGCGCTTGTTCTTGCGCTCTTCCCAGGTCGCGCCGTACCAGCCGCCGCCGCCCGACTGCGACTTCGTGTAGCGCTCCGCCATGTCGGCGCCGCCGGCATCGCGGATGTAATCGACGAGCACCGGTACGGCCTCGATCCAGTGACCGTCGCCGTCGAGTATCGGATGACCGAGCTGTTGCCGGATGCGTGCCGCGTCTCCCGTAGCCATCTGCCGCTCCCCTCGTGCGCGCCTGCTCTGATACGACTATCTGCGCCCATCTTAGTTAGACACTGAACGATAGTTGCCTAACTTATGTCGACTTGTGTCTAAAAAGAGCGGCGCCTGAGAGCTCGACGCTCCCGGCGGCGTAGCGTCAGGCGCTGGGGCAGGTCGGGCAGGATAGGGGCTCGTTGTGCTCGAAGCCGCAGCCCCGGCAGGCCCAGGTCGTCAGCGGCGGCAGCCACTTCTGGAACGAGCCATCCCAGCGCCGGTGCTCGTGCTCGACGCTTAGCATTCTGTGACAGCCGGGACAGGCGCCGGTCGCGAGCTCGCGTGCCTGCGCCTCTTCCTGCCTCGATCCGAGCACCATAGTCATCGCCGAGACGAACACGGCCAGCGCCAGTGCGAGGCCGATTGCCGGCGACAGCAATCGCGCTCCGACGAAGAACGCGGCCAGACCCCACATGCAGGCTGAGGCGACATCGACGAACAGGCTGAAGCCGCGGCGCACCATCGTCACGGGGTCGCCTCCAGCGCCAGCGCGCGCGCCATCGGCTCGTTGCGGGCGGCGCCGATCAGCTCGTTGACATCGGTGACGTTGTGCTCGATGCAGTAGCGCTCGATGCCCTCGATTGTTTCGACCGGCGCCAGCGGGTTCGCGAACGTCGCGGTGCCGATCTGCACCGCCGTCGCGCCCGCCAGCAGAAACTCGATCGCGTCCTGCGCCGTGGCGATACCGCCGCAGCCGATGATCGGCACGTCGACCGCGCCCGCGATCTGGTAGACCTGTCGCAGCGCCACCGGCTTTATCGCCGGCCCCGAGAGCCCCGCAAGCGTTGCCGCGATAACCGGGCGTTTGCGGTCCGAATCGATTGCCATGCCGAGCAGCGTGTTGCCGACGCACAGCGCGTCGGCGCCGGCGTCGACCACGGAGCGCGCAACCAGACGCGGGTCGATCACGTTGGGCGTCAGCTTGGCGATCACCGGCAGCGTCGTCGCGCGCACGACGTCGCGTACTACGTCGGCGGCGGCGCGCGGGTCCTGCCCGAACTCGATACCGCCGCTCTCGGTGTTCGGGCAGCTCAGGTTGAGCTCGACGCCGGCGAAGCCCTCGACGCCCTCGAGGCGACGCGCGACCTCGGCGTATTCGCGCACCGTAAAGCCCATGATGCTGGCGACCACCGGCACCCGCCAGGTCGCGTAGACCGGCGCCAGGTCGCGCAGCAGCGCCGCGATGCCGATGTTCTGCAGCCCAATCGAGTTCAGCATGCCTGACGGCGTCTCTGTTATGCGCCGCGGCAGGTTGCCCCGGCGTGGCGCCAGCGTCGTCGTCTTGGTCACGATGGCGCCGAGGCGCTGCACGTCGAAAGCCTTGTACTCGTTGCCGTAGCCAAAAGTGCCGGACGCGACCATTACGGGGTTCGGCAGCACCAGGCTGCGCTTGGCGTTGGGCGCCAGCTCGACGCTCAGGGAGACTGGGTCAGGCATCGTTTTGATTATAGGCGCGCAGCACCAGCAGGCTGCCCTCGTCGCGACCGCGCATCACGAAGTCGAAGCGGTTCGCGTCCATGCAGGCCAGGATGTCGCCGGCATCGACGCCCGGCACGCCGTCGGCGACCCGCTGGCGCATGATCGACGCCGCGTTCGACGCGTCGACGCGCTCTAGATACGGCTCCGCGTCGGCTGACGGGTCCTCGATCAGCGCGGCGATGTACTCGGCGCAGGCGCGATCCTCATCGCCAGCCCCGCCCTCACCGGTAACGACGAAGTAGACGTCGCGAGCGTCCGAGCGCCGGATCACGGCTGCGGTGGCGGCCGCAACCAGGAAGCTGGCGCAAAACAGGCGCTCGGCGTGCCGCGCGGCCACGGCCCCGACGGTACCCGCCGTCGTCTTCTGCACGATGACCCGGCCCGAGATGTCGCCGTAAGCCCGCAGCTCGACCGGCGAGTTCGAGAGCTCGAAGCCCTGCACCGGCTCCGCGTCCTTGAGGGCCAGAGCGCCCGGAACCGACGCCTTGATTGCCAGCGCCTCGTCGACGTCGTCGCTCAGCACGATGCGATCCGCCCCCAGCTCGAAGGCCCAGGCAGCAGTGCTGAACGCCCGCAGCACGTCGATGACGACGGCGGTGTCGTGCACGCCGGCGCACTCGGCGATGGTGACGTAGTGGACGTGAGGCATATGGCATAAGCATAGACATAGCGCACCTACTAACGGGAACGCCGCTTTATGCCTATGTCTATGTCGATGCACTGAAAAAGAAGAGAGGCCCGACTAAGGGGGCCTCTCTTCTTACGGGGGTTATTCAGTTGGTTAGTTAGTCTTCTCCGGCTACCGGAGCCTTTTCCTTGACTACGGGACGGCTGCCGCCGCCCATCTTGCTGATGCTCGACATCGGGTCACCCTCCCAGAGGGTGTCCGCCGCCGAGTTGCGAAACTCGCGGATTTCGCTACAGAGCTTGCAGCGTCCGACGCTCGTGGCGCCGTGTGGCGTCTCGATTACCCAGTGGTGCCGACACTGCGGTACTTCCAGCTCCTCGCTCTCGCGGTAGACCTGCTCTTCGATAACGGGGGTTTGCATCTCCACCTCCTCGATCCTGCTCCACCCTGCACTACTAGTTCGTCAGTTCGTGGACGCCGGATCATCTATGGCGTTGACTAAAATTAGCATCCGGCTATGGGCCGTTCAATGTTTTTACGTAAAATACCTTAATACCTTCCTTAAATAAGTATTAAGCGTTCCCTCTTCTAACGTCGGCACCTATAATTGATTTGTAAGAGTCAGGCTCGCGACGTATGCAAACAACGAAACAGCAGATACTCGTCCTCCTTAAGCGCACCGGAAGCGTCACCGTCGAAGAGGCAGCCGGCGCCCTTTCCGTCGCCTCAATGACGGCGCGTCAGCATCTCACCGGCCTCGAGCGCGATGGCCTCATCCAGAGTGAGAAGGTCCGGCGCTCGAACGGACGGCCGCATTACCTCTACACATTGACGCCGCACGGCGAAGATATGTTCCCGAGGCGCTACGACCTGCTGGCCCGCATCCTGCTAGACGAGGTAGGTCGCCTGACTCCCAACGAAATCGAAGGCCTCACGTCGGCAGACAAGCGCTCTCTTCTCATCCAACGCTCTGCCGATCGACTGGCGGAGCGTTATCGTTTCAGCGTCCAGGGTCGCAGCCTGGAGGAGCGGATCGGCGCCGTCACGGACGTGCTCCACCTGATCGGCGGCTTCGCCGAGTGGGTGCGCTTCGAGGACGGCTTCGAGATTCGTGACTACAACTGCGTGTTCGCACACCTGATCGACGAGCCCGGCGGCTGCTGCGAGGGCCACGAGCGTCTGATCACCCAGCTGCTGCAGTGGCCCGCCCGCTTCGACGGCGAAATGCCGGGCCGCGTGCACTGCTGTCGCTACATCGTTTCATCGCAGGCTAACGGACAGGAAGGATTACTAGCTAATGCCTGATGTTGCCGAGAGCGCCGTCTGGGAAGCTCTCCGCGTAGTTGAAGACCCCGAGCTGCACCGCGATATCGTCTCGCTCGATATGGTGCGCAACCTCAAAGTCCAGGGCGACTCCGTCTCGATGACCCTGATGCTCACAACGCCGGCCTGCCCCCTTACGGGACCGTTCAAAGAAGCAGTCGAGACCGCGCTGCTCGCTATTCCCGGCGTCGCGACGGCCGACGTAGAGCTCGACGCCGAGGTGCGCTCCTTCCGCGGCGCCGCCGAGCGCAAGCCGGTCGAGGGCGTCAAGAACATCATCGCCGTCGCGTCGAACAAGGGCGGCGTCGGCAAGTCGACCGTGTCGACCAACCTCGCGATCGCGCTGGCGAAGCACGGCGCAAGCGTCGGCATCCTGGACGCCGACATCACGGGGCCCAACATCCCGACCATGATGGGCTTCGAGGCCGGCTTCCAGGCCACGTCCGAGGGCGGCTTGCGGCCGCAGGACCGCTACGGCGTGCGCGTCTGCTCCATCGGCTTCGCGCTGCCGAAGGGCACGCCCGTCGTCTGGCGCGGACCGATGATCGGCACCGCGGTGCGCGACTTCCTGCACAACATCCCCTGGGGCGAGCTCGATTACCTGATCGTCGACCTGCCGCCGGGCACCTCCGACGCCTCGATGAGCATGGTGCAGGAGGCGCCGATCGCGGGCGCGGTCGTCGTGAGCACGCCTCAGACCGTCGCCATCGAGGACGCAACCAAAGCCGTGGCCATGTTCGACCGGCTGCAGGTGCCGGTTTTCGGCATCATCGAGAACATGAGCTACTTCGTGGCGCCGGACACAGGGAACGTGTACGAGATTTTCGGGCACGGCGGCGCTAGAATTGCGGCGGAAGAACTGGGCCTCGAGTTCCTGGGCGAAATACCGCTGGACCAGGCGACGCGCGAAGCGAGCGACGCTGGCATGCCGGTCACAGAGCGGTCGCCGGACTCACCGGCCGCGCAGGCCTTCATGGCCGTTGCCGAGAAGATTGCTGCACGCTGCAGCGTTCAAAACTATCTTGAGGAGACTACGTAAATTTCTGAGTGGCTATCATTCCTGACTCGATCACGTAACGCCGGCGAGGAAACGCCTGGCACCACCGAACCTCCGAACCGAAGCCAAGCCTGCGCCACGCCGGCGCACCCGCCGCAGCACCGCGGCCTCGGCAGACGACACGACGCAGGTAGAGGGCGCGGAGCCCGTCGCCAGCACTGAGGCGCCGTCGGCATCTGAGACACCGGCGACTTCTGAAGAGCCGACCGCCGAAAAGGCGCCGGCGCGTCGCGGCCGTCGCGGCGGCGCGGGGCGCGGACGTGGCGCCAGAGCCGCGGCCGAAACCGAAACGCCCGCCGAGGCCGAAGCAGCGTCTGAGCCCGTCGCAGAAGCGCCTTCGCAAGAACCGACGGCCTCTGGTACCGAAACGCCTGCTTCTGCCGAAGCGCCCGCTGGCGAGGCGCGCCCGAAGCCGCTGAAGGCGAAGCCGAAGGCGCACCGCAGCGCAGCCGCCGCACCCGCGGCTCTCGCGGCGGCGCCGGGCGTCGCAATCGCGGCGTCGCACAGCCTCCGACAGGTATCGCGGCCGCCCGAGCCGAGGTCGACCGGCGTACGGAGGTTCCGAACACGCCTCGATCGCGTCGCGACATGCCGCCACGCGATATGCCGCCACGCGACGGCGCGCGCTCCACGCCGCCGGCCGCCCGCGAGAGCTCTCGTTCCGGCGCACCCGTAGAATCGCAAATCGCGCGACAGAACGTCCTGTTCGAGGAGTTCGCACAGCAGCAGGCGCAGATGCTGCGCGACGTCCAGCGCGTCGTGCGCGGTATCGGGGGTGCGCAGTCGAACGCCGGCAGCACGCTGGCTCTACCGAAGGTCGCTATCTTCCTCGACGTGCCAAACCTGATCTACGCCGCCGAGGCGATGGGAGTGCGTGTCGACTTCGGCAAGCTGCTCGAGTACCTCACCGAGGGCCGTCAGCTGGTGCGCGCCACCGCCTACGCCCCGATCACGGACGACCCCACGACGCGCTTCGAGGCGCAGCGTTTCGTCGCGCCGGTGGTCCACCACGGCTACAAGATCGTCACCAAGCCCTGGAAGCGCTTCGCCGACGGCAGCATGAAGGCAAACTTCGACATCGAGCTCGCGGTCGACATCCTCACGATGTCGGACCGCCTCGACATCGTCGTGCTGCTGTCGGGCGACGGCGACTTCCGGCGCGTGTGCGAGTTGGTCGAGAGCAAGGGCGTGCGCGTCGAGGTCGTCTCGTTCGCGCAGAGCACGGCGATGGAGCTGCGCGCGGTCGCGGACCACTACACGGACCTCGGCTCGATCCTGAACATCGTCGGAGCCTAGGCAGGGCGAGGCGTGGTGACGGCCGCCGACCTCGGCGTGAAGCGCGAAGACCTCGAGGCGCTATGTCAGCGCTGGAGATCGAGAAGCTTAGCGTCTTCGGCTCGGCCGCCCGTGGTGAGTTGCGCCCCGACAGCGATGTGGACCTGATGATTGAGCTGAAGCCGGGTGCCGCGTGGGGCATGTTTGCCTATATGGGGATGAAGCAAGGCTTCGAGGACCTGTTCGGTCGGCCCGTCGATCTGATACGGGAGGGTACGATTAAGAATCCGTTCAGGCGGCACTCGATCGCCCAGGACCTGACTGTGCTCTATGCAGCCTGAGAGACGAGATTCCGCTTACCTGTGGGATATGCGCAATGCAGCCCGCAATGTTCTGGAGATTACTGCAGGCACTGACTACGACGCCTTCATTGACAACGAAGTGCTGCGTCTCGCGGTCGAACGACTGATCGAGATCATCGGCGAGGCTTCTAGGCGTATTACGACCGGCTTTAAGCAGCTCAACCCCGATATTCCGTGGGCGGACATTTTGGGGCAGCGCAATATCCTCGCTCACGAGTACGGCGATATCGACTACGAGTTGCTTTGGGACGTCGTCGAGAACGGTCTGCCCGACCTCCTGGCCAGACTCGACGCAGTACTGCCGCCGGAGCCTCCCTCGGAAGCCTAAGCTCTACAGCTCGCCGCGGTTGGCGCGCGCGATGAACGTCTCCAGAGTCACGATCTGCAGCAGCTCTTCGTGGCGCATGAACTGAATCAGCCCGCCGCCGGTGTAAAAGTCGCGCAGAGTCCATGCCGGCCCGCCGAGCACCAGGTAGGCACGCGCGTAACGCTCCGGCTCGAGGAGCGCGGCCTGAATCAGGCACATCGCTTCGTACGGCACCTTCTGCTCCGCGGTGCCGGAGGTCTGCTGCCACTTCAGCGAGATCAGGTAGCCGTCACCCTCGGCGTTGTAAGCGACGAGGTCGACGATGTGCTTGCCGCCGCCGAGGCGCTCGCCGATATCGACCTGCCGGAAGTACTCGTAGCCACCGCGCTCGATCGCCGGCAGCACCATCGCCTCCATGACGGCGCCGGTCGTCGTGTCGCGCCGGATGACCACGCTAGAGCCCCCTCGTGGCGATGACTTCGGTCGCCTTGGTGCGGTCGCCGTTACAGCTGATCATGCGCGGCGCCTCCTGCTTCTTGAGCCTGAAGCCGAGCTTGCGATACAGCTTCATGACGCGGTCGGTCGCCTGGTTGGAGAGCACGACGGGCCCCGGATGGGCCGCCAGCCACTCGGCCAGGCGCACCTGCTCGTCCCAGCCGAACGCCTCCTTGCTGTACTGCGTGAACTCGACGTCGTACGGCGGGTCGGCGTAGATGAAGTCGTCCGGCTCCAGCGCAATCGACTCGAAGTCGCCGATCGTGAAGCGCCAGCGCGACATCGGTTCGGCGTAGGACGAGAGGTCCTTCGCGTAGTTGATGCGCTCGTGGCGGCCGAAGGGCACGTTGTACTCGCCGCGCCGGTTGAAGCGGCAGAGGCCGTTGTAGCCGGTGCGGTTGAGGTAGTAGAACAGCTGCGCCGCCTCGCGACTCGCCGATTCGCCGCCCGCGATCAGAGCGTTGAAGCGCTCGCGATGCCGGTAGTAGAGCTGCGACTCGTTCTGCATCTCGATGTCGAGCTGCAGGCCTTCGGAGAGCCAGCGGTAGAAGTTGATGTTGTGCGGGTTGAGGTCGTTGAGCAGTGCCCGCTCCGGCCGCAGCCCCAGCGCCACGGCCAGCCCGCCGCACAACGGCTCGACCAGGCGTCGCTCGCGATTGCGAGCCCACAGCGGCCGCAGATACGGCACGAGCCAGCGCTTGCCGCCCGCCCACTTGAGGGGCGGCTTCAGCGGCTCGAGCTCCTGCGCAGCCGGCGGCGGGGCAACCTGCGTCGTCATCGAATTGTCATAAGGGTAGAGCGTCTTAGCGAATTAGGCAAACACCGCAGTCGGCTGCAGCGTCTACAATCGCTGCGTGCGCGACAGACCTGATCTAGCCGACGACATCATCGCCGAGGCGCTGGCCTCCGGCTGGGGCATCGAGGCGTCTTCGCTGGAGTATGCGGCGGTGGGCGCCGGAAGCTACCACTGGCACGCCGTCGACACGCAGGGCCGTCGCTGGTTCGTGACCGCAGACGACCTGTCGTGGTCCGGCGTCAGCACCGCGACGACGGCCGACGGCATCTTCGACGACCTGCGCGCCGCCATGACGACGGCGGGAGCGCTGCGAGACCAGGTCTTATTTTTTGTCGTCGCGCCGGTTGCGTCCGACAGCGGCGACGTTCTGAGACGCCTCCTCCCCGGCTGGTCGCTGGCCGTGTTCCCGGCTGTCGAGGGCGTCGAGCGGCACGTCGGGCGCCTGGCAGGACGCTGATCTACGCGCCGAGGCCGCCCGGCTGATCGGAAGGCTGCACAGCGCATCGCCGCCCGCAGTCCGTCAGGCGCTGGAGCTTCGAGATCCCAGAGCGCAGCACCCTCGACGAGGCGATAGCCGCGCTCGACGCCCCGTGGAGCAGCGGGCCGTACGGCGAACAGGCTCGCAGCCTGCTCTCGACCTCCGAAACTGAACTCAGGGCGGCACTCGAGCGCTACGACCGCCTTGCAGAGGCCGTCAGCGCATCCGGTGAGCCGTGGGTCGTGACGCACGGCGAGCCGCATCGAGGCAACTTCATCGCGACACCGGCACCGTGAGCCCGCGGCTGCACCTTATCGACTGGGACACTGTTCGCTTGGCGCCGCGCGAACGAGACCTCGCTGTCGTGGCCGCGGCCGACGACGCAGCACTGGCGGCGTATCGGACCGAAGCAGGGCAAGCGGCCGTCCGATCCGAGGCGATGCAGCTGTTTCACCTGCGTTGGCTGCTGACCGACATCGCGATCTTCGTGCGACGGCTGAGATTGCCACACACCGGTTCCGTCGACGATCAGGAGGCTTTTCGCGCGCTCGCCGCCAGCCTTCAACCGGATCAGCTATGGTCGGGGCGCATCTTCTAAGAGACCGCTACCACATCTCCCGCAGCTCGAAGCGGGGGCCTTCTTTGCACACGAGGCGCGGGTTGCCGCGACGGTCCATGACCGCGCAGCCGTAGCAGATGCCGGTGCCGCAGCCCATCGGCGACTCGAGCAGCGCCTGCACCGGCTTGCGGCGTCGATTGCGCCCGGGCGGTTCGTGGGCGCGCAGGAGGTCAGCCACGGCGGCGAACATCGGGTTGGGGCCGCAGAGGTAGACCGTGTCGGCCCAGTCGAAGTAGTCGAGGAAGACGTCGGTGACGAGGCCCTGCCGGCCCTGCGAGCCGTCCTGCGTCGTCACCACGACCTCGACCTCGCTGGGCACGAGCTCGGCCGGGAAGACGGCAGACGCGTCGCGGGCGCCGTCGAGCAGTACGACGCTGAGGCCTTTGGCGACGGCCTCGTCGGCCAGCCAGAGCAGCGGCGCGATACCGATGCCGCCGCCGACCAGCAGCAGGTTCTGCCCCGCGTTGCGCAGCGAGTAGCCGCGACCCAGCGGTCCCCAGCCGTACACGAGGTCGCCGGGCTCTCGGCGCGCCAGCCAGGCCGTGCCGCGCCCTACGACGTCGAAGAGGATCGAGAACTCGGGACCGTCTTGGCCCTGTCGTAGGCGGTGGTAGCTCATCGCGCGCGGCAGCAGCGGGTCGTCTGAGAGCGTCGCGGCGGACGGCGGACCCGAGGCGCCGGCGAGCTGATCGGCGGTGCGCAGCATCAGGAACTGCCCGGGCGCAGCGCCACGCAAAAGCTCCGGCGCATCGAACCACGTGATGTAGGTGTTGCCGTAGAGGCGAGTGTTCTCGACGACGCGGACGAACCCGACCTTCATGACGACCCGTCCGTAGCTTCGAGCAAGTCGCAACGCTGCAAGCGCTGGGACAGCTCCCATAGCGCCGACTGGTTACTCTGCCAGTGCAACAGGTCGAAGGCGTCTTGGTACGGCAACCAGCGATACTCGGTATGTTCGTGCGACAAGACGACGTCCTGCGATGCCAACTCGACCGCGTACATGTGCTCCGGAATGACGTAGAGGTCTTCTGGCCAAGAAGCGTGCGCTGCGAAACTGACCTTCGGAATACGAGCAGTCATGCTCAATGCGAAGAAATGGCCGGTCGTGCCCAACTCTTCCACCGTCTCCCGCTGCGCGGCCTCATACGGCGACTCCAGGCCTTCGCCGCCCCCGGCTACGAACTGCCACCAATCGGCATCCGACCTGTGCAAAACGCAGAACAGGGGCTCAGTCGCGGTGGCCCGCAAGAACGGAAGAACGAGCACGTTGAACGGCGCGCGAGTCGTCAACCCTGGCGGTACTCGTTGATCGGCAGCACCTGGAAGGCCTGCGATCCAGCCAGCAGCGCCTGCACAGCAGCACGCGCCGTGTCGATCGAGGTGAAGCAGGGGATGCGGCGCTCCGTGGCAGCGCGACGAATCTGGAAGCCGTCCTGCAGCGTCTCGCGGCCGCCCTCCGGCGTGTTGATCACGCAGTGCACCTGCCCGGAGTAGATCACGTCGAGCACGTTGGGGTGACCCTCGTCGAGGCGCTTGGCGACGGACTCGACCGGCACGCCGAGCGCTCGCAGCTCCGAGGCGGTGCCTTCGGTGGCGTAGAGCTTGTAGCCGGCCTCGTGCAGGCCGCGGATCACCGGGATTGCATCCGGCTTCATGCGGTCGGAAATCGAGAGCAAGGCGCCGCCGTTCTGCGGCAGCGCCAGGTCGGCGGCGATTACCGCCTTGGCCAGCGCGGCCTCGAATGTGCGGTCGATGCCCATCACCTCGCCCGTCGACTTCATCTCCGGGCCAAGGTACGTGTCGACGCCGATCAGTTTCGACATCGAGAACACCGGCGCCTTGACCGCGACGAGCGGCTGGCGCGGCCACAGACCGCCGGCGTAGCCCTGCTCGCGTAGCGAGGTACCCAGCGAGCAGTTCACCGCCAGGCGCACCATCGGCACGCCGGTGACCTTCGAGAGGAACGGCACGGTGCGGCTGGCGCGCGGGTTGACTTCGAGCACGTAGACGCGCGACTCGCCGCCGTTGTTCATGATCACGTACTGCACGTTCATCAGGCCGCGCGTCTGCATCGCGACGCCGATGCGTGTCGTGTACTCGACGATCGTGTCGACCTCGCCCGGCGTGAGGTTGAGACCGGGGTAGACGGCCATCGAGTCGCCGGAGTGGACGCCGGCGCGCTCGATGTGCTCCATGATCCCGGGAATTAGCACCTCTTCGCCGTCGCAGATCGCGTCGACCTCGACCTCTTTGCCCTCGAGGTACTTGTCGATCAGGACCGGCTTGCCCTCGGAGATCTCCAATGCGCGCGCCAGGTAGAGGACCAGTTCAGTCGCGTTTTGCACGATCTCCATGGCGCGCCCGCCGAGCACGTAGCTGGGTCGCACGAGCACCGGATAGCCGATCTCCTGCGCCGTCGCCAGCGCCTCTTCGACGGTACGAATGCCGGCGCCGGGCGGCTGCGGCACGCCGATCTTGCTGAGGAAGTCCTCGAAGCGCCGGCGGTCCTCGGCGAGGTCGATGCGTCTCGGAGCTCGAGCCGACGATCTCGCGCGCGGTGCGGTACAGCGGCTCGGCGAGGTTGATCGCGGTCTGCCCGCCGAACTGCACGATGCTGCCCGGCCCGACGCCGTCCGCCGACTCCTCGTTCTCCAGGATGTCGCGCACCGACTCCTCGTCCAGCGGCTCGAAGTAGAGGCGGTCCGAGGTGTCGAAGTCGGTGGAGACGGTCTCCGGGTTGGAGTTGGCGATGAGCGCCTTGTAGCCGGCCTCCTGCAGCGCCCAGACGGCGTGCACCGAGCAGTAGTCGAACTCGATGCCCTGGCCGATGCGGATTGGCCCCGAGCCGATGACGAGCACGCGTTCGCCCTCGAGCGCCGGCGCCTCGTTCTCCTCCTCGTAGGTGCTGTAGAAGTACGGCGTCACGGCGTCGAACTCGGCGGCGCAGGTGTCGACCATCTTGTAGACGGGGCGCAGGTCCCAGTCCTTGCGCAGATCGCGCACCTGCTCAGGCAGCAGGTCCGCCAGCGCGCCGACCTGCACGTCGGTGAAGCCGAGGCGCTTGGCGTCGCGCAGCAGGTCGCGCGTCAGGGGCTCTGCGAGCAGACGCTTCTCCATGCGGACGATGTTCTGCAGGCGCTCGAGGAACCACGGGTCGACGCCGGTCAGCGCGACGCGACCTCCATCGTGTCGGCGCCGTGGCGCAGCGCCGCGACGATGCCCAGAGCCGCTCGTCGGTGGCCTCGAGCGGCCGCGACATCGGGTCGTCGGCCCAGTCCGGGTCCTCCCAGAGCAGCGACCGCCCGCCGATCTCGAGGCTGCGCACGGCCTTCTGCAGCGCCGCCTCGAAGCTGCGGTCGATCGCCATGACCTCGCCCGTGGCCTTCATCTGCGTGCCGATCAGCGCGGTCGCCGAACGCGAACTTGTCGAACGGCCAGCGCGGGATCTTGACCACGCAGTAGTCCAGCGCCGGCTCGAAGGCGGCGGTCGTGCGCCGCGTCACGGCGTTCGGGATCTCGTCCAGGCGCTTGCCGGCCGCGATCTTGGCGGCGACGCGCGCGATCGGGTAGCCGGTCGCCTTGCTGGCCAGCGCCGAGCTGCGCGACACGCGCGGGTTGACCTCGATGACGTAGTACGGCGGCAGGTCGAAACGCTTGCCCGGCGCGGCAGCCTCGCCGTCGGGCCAGGCCCACGGCACGACGTCCGGGCGCGGCGCCAGGCCGAACTGGATGTTGCAGCCGCCCTCGATGCCGAGGGCGCGGATGATCTTCAGCGCCGCCGATCGGAGCATCTGGTACTCCTTGTCGGTCAGCGTCTGGCTCGGCGCCACGACGATGCTGTCGCCGGTGTGCACGCCCATCGGGTCGAAGTTCTCCATGTTGCAGATGGTGATGCAGTTGTCGGCGCTGTCGCGCATCACCTCGTACTCGATCTCCTTCCAGCCGAGGAGGCTGCGTTCGATCAGCACCTGGTGGATCGGGCTGGCAGCGAGGCCGCCCTGAACGATGCGCTCGTACTGCTCCTCCGTGTGCGCGACGCCGCCGCCGGTGCCGCCGAGCGTGTAGGCGGGCCGGATCACCAGCGGCAGGCCGAAGCGCTCGCGGGCGGCCTCTGCCTCTTCCAGCGTGTGCACCGTCTCGCTGTCGGTGACGGGCTCGCCGATCTCGTTGAGCAGGTTCTTGAACAGCTCGCGGTCCTCGGCCTTGCGGATCGTCTCCAGCGGCGTGCCGAGCAGGCGCACGTTGTACCGTTCGAGAACGCCCGCGTCGGCCAGCGCGACGGCGAGGTTGAGGCCCGTCTGCCCGCCCAGCGTAGGCAGCAGTCCGTCGGGCTTCTCGCGCGCGATGATGCGCTCGACCACCTCGACGGTAAGCGGCTCGATGTAGACGACGTCGGCCGTGTCCTCGTCGGTCATGATCGTCGCCGGGTTCGAGTTGACGAGGACGGTCGTTACGCCCTCCTCGCGCAGGGCCCGACAGGCCTGCGTACCGGAGTAATCGAACTCGGCGGCCTGCCCGATAACGATCGGCCCGGAGCCGAGGATGAGGACCTTAGAAGGTTTAGTCACGCTTGACCTTTCCAAGCAGGATGCTAGCGTTCGGCTGTGCAACCCGAAGCGAATCGACTCTTTGTTCTAGCCACTCACGACCTTGCGATGGCTGAGTACGCGCTGGAGCGAGAAATGGACGAGCAGTGCGTATTTCACTGCCAGCAGGCGATTGAGAAGCTATTGAAAGCTCTCTTGATTGAACGAGAAGTCGTCGAGCGGCCGAGACGTACTCACGACCTCGTAAGCCTTGCAGATGACCTCGTGCTCGACCTTGCCGATGACGATTGGGTTCTTCTCCGGAGACTCGGCGAGCAGTACGCGACGAGCCGATACGGCGAAGACGTAGACTATGAGCAGGAGCACACGCTCGACTACCTGACACGGACAAGGGCGCTTTTCGAGTGGTTACGACAGCAACCGAGTTGAATAGAGTCGTCGAGGAGTTCACCGAGCTACTCGAAAAAGGTCTTCGCATCGAAGCGTTAGTCCTTTTCGGGTCGCACGCTCGGGGTACCTCGATACTCGGACAGCGACATCGACCTGGCCGTCATCTCGCCCGACTTCGAGGATGTGCCGATGTATAGGCGCCAGGAGATGATTGCCGACCTGTCCGTACACCGACCGAGAGACATCTCACCCATCGGCTACCCCTCGTCCGAGTACCACAATCCGGGACCGCACTCCTTCCTGCGCGAGATCATCCGCACCGGCAAGGTCGTCTACCCGAGGACGTAACACCGGCCTCAAGCCTTCGCCTCCGCCAGCATCGTCACGAAGCGCTCGAAGAGGTACATGTTGTCCCAGGGGCCCGGCGAGGCCTCGGAGTGGTACTGAATCGTCAGCAGCGGGTCCGAGATGCCGTTCAGCCCCTCGACGGTGCCGTCGTTGAGGTGCACGTGACTCACTTCGACGCTCGACGGCAGGCCTTCGTTGTCGACCGCGTAGCCGTGGTTCTGCGATGTGATGTGCACACGCCCGGTCGCGATGTCGGTCACGGGATGGTTGGCGCCTCGATGGCCGAACTTCAGCTTGAAGGTACGCGCGCCCAGCGCAATGCCCGTTACCTGGTGTCCGAGACAAATGCCCATGATCGGCGTGCGCCCGATGAGGCCCTTCACCGTGTCGACGGCGTAGTCGAGCATCGACGGGTCGCCGGGCCCGGGGGAGAGCACGACGCCGTCGGGGTGCAGCGCCAGGATGTCGGCGGCTGAGGTGCGTGCCGGCACCGCCATGACGTCGCAACCGAAGCGCCGCAACGAACGCATGATGTTGTACTTCACCCCCAGGTCGAGCACGACGACTCGATGGGTCGGCGCTTCGTCCGGTGCCGGGGCGTAGACACCCTCGGGCGGCCACGCGAACGGCCGCTCGGCGCTGACGGTCGGCACGAGGTCGACGCTGCCGTAGCGCGTCGACTCGCGCAGGCGCGCAACCGCGGTCTCGGGGCCGTTCCACTCGTGGGCCGGCACAAGGGCGCCCATCATCACGCCGGCGGTGCGCAGGCGTCGCGTCAGGGCACGCGTGTCGACGCCGCTTAAGCCGGGCACGCCACGCTCGAGCAGATAGTCATGGAGCGTGCTCGTCATCAGCATCTGGCTCGGCGCAACGCAGTGCTCACGCACGATGAAGGCGCTGACCTGCACGCGACGCGACTCGTCGTCGCGGTCGTTGACGCCGTAGTTACCCTGAATCGGGTACGTCATGACCAGCATCTGGCCGGCGTATGACGGGTCGGTCAGCGCCTCCTGATAGCCCGTCATCGACGTGTTGAACACGACCTCGCCCATGCTCCCTAACGGCGCGCCCAACGAACGTCCCTCGAAGACGGTTCCGTCTTCGAGCACCAGGTAGGCAGCTTCCGAGCCGGGGATGGAGAGGCCGTCAGTCATTCAGGTGGTCCTTCTTGAGCCGGTCGCGCGCCCAGACGACGGCGCGCCTTCACCAGCGGGTGCTTGTCCTTTTGCAGACGGTCCGACATCGCGACCAGCTCGTCGCGGTACGCGTTGCCCTTCATGAACGCGACGATCAGCGTCACCAGCGCCAGGCGACGCTGCCACGGGTTGTCGCTCGACTCCAGCGCCAGCGTCTTCGGCAGCAGCGACGCATCCGCGATCAGCAGGCGTCCCGTCAGATCGGCGAGGTGGTCGACGTGCTCCCAGTTATCGATGTCACCCGACCAGCGCTCGAGGCAGTCCCAGTCAACGACCTGCGAGCATCGCCTTGCTGCCGGCGATCAGCGAGATGGCGACGATGCGCTCCTCGCGCCAGCCCGTCGCCCACAGCGCGTCACACACGGCGAGCACGTCCTCTGGCGCGGCGTCCCGATGCTCGCGACGCCACTCCGACGCCGTCCTGCGAATCTCGGGCACGCGCGTTGCGTGCGCAGGCTGCTGCGACGGCACCGTTCGGCGCATGCCCCACTCGTAGCCGGGATCGCGTCGCGCAACCAGCATCGCCGTAATCGAGGCCACCTCAGCCATGACGTCGAGTGCGTGAGCCGTCGTCAATTCGAGCCTCTCGCGTCGCGGTCGTAGGTCAGCTTGATCATTCTGAGGCCTGCAACGTCCTCGAACTCCGGGTCCTTGTGGAGTAGCTCCGCATCCTCGATCAGCGCCAATGACGCAACCCAGGCATCGGCAAGAGAGACGTGTGACATAGCTTTGACCCGGGCTGCCTCCGAACCCCAATCTGGACTGGACTCGATCACTTCGATCGGCCAGGCTCGAACGACATTCAGCCAGTAAGCCACGTCTGACTCCGGGATTTCCTGCAAGAGCTTGTACTGGACCTCCATCAGAGCAACGAACGGCACGAGGATCCGCACGTCGTCACGGGCACGGGCCGAACGCAGCAGATCTGCCACCTTCTCATAGTCACGTTCTCTCTTCAGAACCGCGAGCACCGCAGACGTGTCTAGGGTGTAGACCGCCATCGGCGCAGCTGCTCCTCCGTCTCCCTTTCCTCACGTTTCTTATCCGCCTGTCGTTCCTCCAATAGGTCCGCGGTCTTGACCTTGAGATGCTCCAGTGCACCTATCGAGGCTTCGATGGGGTCTTCGGGCATCGGACGAACAGTCGCCACGCCGTCTTCAACCGACCATGTCAGGCTGGTCCCGGGCTTGAGCCCAAGTGCATCTCGAACTTCCTTCGGCACAACCGTTTGACCTCGCTCCGAGACAGAGGACTGTGCTTTTACGCCCAGACTAATCTTCATATCTTCCATCCTGAAGTATGAATTGCCATCTCATTGTAAGACAAGTTCAGCCTCATACACCACGGCGCCGGCGTAGACCGTCGCGACGACCTGCCCGCGCAGCGTCTGGCCCATCAGGGGCGTGTTCTTGCCCTTCGAGGCGATGCTCTCGCGCGTGACCTCCCACTCGCGTGACGGGTCGAACACGACGACGTCGCCGGGAGCACCGGGACTCAGCGTGCCGAGGCCGGGCAGCTTCGCGTCGAGGCTCAGGGCTCGGACCGGACCGATAGTCAACGCTTCGACGAGGCGCGGCAGCGTCAGAGCACCGGAGTCGACGGCGCGCAGGCAGAGCGACAGGGCCGTCTCGAGGCCGATGATGCCGTTCGCGGCCTCGTCGAACTCGCAGAGCTTCTCCTGCACGGCGTGCGGCGCGTGGTCCGTCGCGACGGCGTCGATCGTGCCGTCGCGCAAGCCTTCGATGCAGGCAGCGGCGTCTTCGAGGCTGCGCAGGGGCGGGTACATCTTGGCGTTGGTGTCGTAAGCGAGGCCGGCTGTGCCGGGTCGCGTCATGACGCATTCGTGGCTCAGCGCGACGTGGTGCGGCGTCACCTCGGCGGTCACGCGCACGCCTTCGGCCCTGGCGCGGCGCACCAGTTCGACGCTGCCCGCCGTGCTGAGGTGAGCGATGTGCACGTGGGCGCCCGTCTGGCGGGCCAGCGAGATGTCGCGCGCCACCATGCCCTCTTCGGAGGCCGACGGGATGCCCTTGAGGCCGAGGCGGGTCGAGACCCAACCCTCGTGCATGACGCCGCCCGCGAGCTGTGGGTCCTCGCAGTGGTCGATGATCGGCAGGTCGAAGGTCGAGGCGTACTCGAGGGCGCGGCGCATGATACCGGCGTCTGCAACGGGGTTGCCGTCGTCGCTGAAGCCGATGCAGCCCGCCTCGGCCAGCTCACCCAACTCGGCAAGCTGCTTGCCGGCGCGTCCTTTGGTCACGGCGCCGATCGGCAGCACGCGCACGAGGCCTTCTTCAGAGGCGCGGCGCAGCACGTAGTCGATGATCGAGCGGCTGTCCATCGCCGGCTCCGTGTTGGGCATGGCGCAGACCGTCGTGAAGCCGCCGCGCGCCGCCGCCCGCGTGCCCGTCTCGACCGTCTCCTTGTACTCGAAGCCGGGGTCGCGCAGGTGCGTGTGCAGGTCGACGAAGCCCGGCGCGACGACGAGGCCCTGCGCGTCGATGGTCCGGTCCGTGGCCGAAGCGCGCGAACTCAGGTCCGGCCCGACTTCGACGATGCGGCCGTCCTCAATCAGCACGTCGCCGCGCGCGAGATCGATGCCGTTCGCCGGGTCCAGCACGCGTCCGCCGCGAATCAGCAGCCGGCTCATTTGCCGCCTCGCATCAGGTAGAGCACCGCCATGCGCACCGCGACGCCGTTCTGCACCTGCTCCTCGACCATCGACGCCACGCCGTGCGCCACAGCCGCTGAGATCTCGACGCCCTCGTTCATCGGGCCGGGATGCAGTACGGGCGCGCCGGGCGCGGCCTTGGCGAGGCGCGCTTCGTTAATCTGATAGAGGCGCGAGTACTCCCGCATGCTGGGCAGCAGACCGCCCTGCATGCGCTCCTTCTGCAGTCGCAGCGTCATCACGGCGTCGGCGCCGCAGATCGCGCGGTCGAGGTTGGTCTCCACCGTGACGTTGGGCAGCGCGCCCTCGTGCGGCTTGCCGAGCTCGGTCGGCAGCAGCGTTGGCGGGGCGCAGATTACGACCTCGGCGCCGAGCTTGGTGAGGCCCCATATGTCGCTGCGCGCGACGCGGCTGTGCGCTACGTCGCCCACGATGACAATGCGACGACCGCGCAGCTCACCGAGGCGGCTGCGCAGTGTAAACAGGTCGAGCAGGCCCTGCGTCGGATGCGCGTGCCAGCCGTCGCCGGCGTTGACCACGCGCGCGTCGCAGTTCGCCGCTGCGAGGTAGGGCGCTCCCGACATCGAGTGGCGCATCACCAGCACCTGGGCGCCGATCGCCCGCAGCGTACGTACCGTATCGATCAGCGACTCGCCCTTCTCGATGCTCGAGCCTGAGGCCGTAACGTTGATCACGTCGGCCCCAAGCACCTTGCCCGCGAGCTCGAACGAAGCGCGGGTGCGCGTCGAGGCCTCGT
Source organism: uncultured Chloroflexia bacterium (assembly GCA_963732945.1). Classification (GTDB taxonomy): domain Bacteria; phylum Chloroflexota; class Dehalococcoidia; order DSTF01; family WHTK01; genus WHTK01. The sequence goes on along the minus strand of CAVTBL010000016.1, from coordinate 69,517 downwards.
AGAACAGCGTCACGATTGTCGTGCCGCGCAGGGCGGGCGCTCGGGGCACGTCGCGCGCCAGTATCTCCTTCATTGCCGTCGTCGTCTCGAGCACCAGCTCGATCTCGTCGGCGCCGAAGTCGTCGAGGTCGAGCACGTGACGATGGCGCCAGGCGCGACCTTCGGACGGCGGCAGCCCGTCTTCGGCCGCCGCGGGCTGCGATGGAGGTAGCGTTCGCTCGGTTGTACGGGGCGAGGTCATGCTTATTCCTCCTGGGGCACGATTGCGACGCCGTCCCTGCCATCCGTCTCCGTAAGGCGGACCTGGACGTCGTCGCCGCGTGCCGTCGGTACGTTTTTGCCGACGTAGTCGGGTCGAATCGGCAGCTCGCGGTGGCCGCGGTCGATCAGGACTGCGAGCTGGATGCGCTGCGGGCGACCCATGTCGATGATCGCGTCGAGCGCGGCTCGTACGGAGCGACCGGTGAACAGCACGTCGTCGACCAGGACAACGCGCTTGCCGCTCACGTCCGGGGTCACCGCGCCGGGGGCGAGCTGCACCTGGGCGCCGCGCATCGAGAGGTCGTCGCGGTACAGCGCGATGTCGAGCGTCCCGACCGGGACGGCCTCGCCCTCGATCTGCTCGATCGCGTCTGCGAGCCGCTTCGCCAGAGGTACGCCGCGCGTGTGCATGCCGAGCAGCACAAGGTCGTGCGCGCCGCGGTGCGACTCGACGATCTCGTGCGCGATACGGGTGGTCACGCGACGAATGTCATCCGGGGTCATAATGACGCGATCAGGCATAAAAAACGGGCCCCCGTTCTGTGCGATCGGTGTGGCCCGGGCTGTTCTGTTGGATATGCGGTCGCGCGAAGTTATACAACTGCCATCTCCCTTTCCGGCCTCTCGGGACCGGTCTTAAAGGTTCGAGGTCCAGATCAGTATAGCAGACGCTCAGGTCAGACGGGCCTTCAACTTCATGATGCGCTGATAGGAATCATGGATGCGGTCTTCCGTTATACGGCCAGCATGCACTGCATCGAGGATCGCGTTGAAGGCGTCGTCACCGACCGTCGGGTTGTAGGTGTCACCGTTGTTCGACAGCGAGATCACATCGGCGCCGGCGTTGATCGCGGCCTCGAGCGCGTCGTTGAAGCTGTAGTAGTTACGAATCGCGCCCATCTGCATGTCGTCCGTGAGCACGACGCCGTCGAAGCCCAGCTGGTCGCGCAGCACGCCGGTGATCGTCGCCTTCGAGAGCGTCGCCGGGTACTTCGGGTCGAGGTTCGAGTTGAAGATGTGCGCCGTCATCACCGCGTCGGCGCGCCCCGCCTCGATCACGCGCTGGAACGGGATCAGCTCCTGCTGCGACCACGTACTGGACACGTCGACGAAGCCGAGGTGCGAGTCCGCCGTGGAGCTGCCGTGACCCGGGAAGTGCTTCAACGTCGACAGCACGCCGGCCGAATGCAGCCCGTCGATATAGGCCAGCGCCTGCCGCGCCACGACCTCGGGGTCGGACGAGAAGCTGCGCTCCAGGGCGCCGATGATCGGGTTGTTCGGGTTGACGTTGACGTCGACCACGGGCGCGAGGTCGAGATTGATGCCCGCCGCGGCCAGCGTCTTGCCGATGTCGGCGCCGGCCGCCTGCGTCTTATCGGGGTCGTTCTGGGCGCCGAGGTCCTGCTCAGAGATCGTGCGCGGGAAGCCGTACTGAGGACCGAGGCGCGCGACTTCGCCGCCCTCCTGGTCGGTAGAGATCAGCGCCGGGGTCGGCATCAGCGACTGGATCTGGGTCGTGAGAAATGCGACCTGTTGCGGCGACTGCACGTTGCGAGCCTGCGCGCCGCTGCTCGGCACGTCGTAGTCGAACAGCACCGTGTTGCCGACGCGCCCCGACTTGAACATGTCGTAGATCGGCTGCTGTGTGTCGAGGCCGTAACCGCGGAAGCCGACGAGCAGCATCTGCCCGATCATCGTCTCGACCGAGACGCTGGGTACCGGCGTCGCGGTCGGCTGCGGCGTTGGCGTGACGGTCGTGGGATCGCCGATCGATGCCGTGGCGGTCGGCGAAGGCGGCAGCGTCGTTGAAGAAGGCGAGGCGCCAGGCGTGTTCGACGGCGTCGAAGTGGCTCCAGTCTTGTTATCGGAGCCGGAGCAGGCGACGAAGGCTGCAGCTCCGGCACTGGACGCCAGCAGCGTCAGCAGGGCGCGGCGTGAGATGCGATAACGGTGGGTCATCTCGATCCAGTATGGCTCATCGCCGTCGCGGGCTGCAGGCGGAGCGGATTGCAGGAAGCTGGCGGTTCGTTATGCACGGACCCTGCAACATACCTTGCGTAGAGGCGCTACCCGGACGCAACGTTGGGTGAGGACGGAGCGTCAGCGATCCCCTCACCCTAACCCTCTCCCCGGGGAGAGGGGACTCGTGTTCGCCGCTAGACGAACTGCATCTGCTCGAACTCGGCGCGCATGGCGTTGGCCTCGGCCTTGACGCTCGTGCCCTTGATGCAGGCCGCCATCAGCTCGGCGAGGCGCTGCATCTGCGCCTGCTTCATGCCGTAGCGCGTCATTTCCTGCACCCCGATGCGCAGCCCGGACGGGTTACGTGCGTCGCGGTCGTGCGGCAGCAGGTTGTAGTTGACGATGATGTCGGACGCCTCCAGTCGCTGCGCCACCGCGACGCCGCCGCCGTACGACGACACGTTGACGGCGATCTGGTGGCTCTTCGTGAAGCCGAACTCCTTCGCCTCGACCGCGACGCCTTCGGCATCGAGCGCGGCGCCGAGGGCCTGCGCGTTGGCGACGATCTGCGCCGCGTAGTCGCGGGCGTGCGCCTGCATCTCGCGAATCGCGACCAGCAGCGCCGGCAGCGAATGCAGGTGATGGTTGCTGGACGAGCCGGGGAAGACGCCGCGGTCGGCAGCGGGCCAGTAACGCGCCGCGGCCTCGTCGTCGAGGTCGGAGACGATGACGCCGCGCTGCGGGCCGGGGAACGTCTTGTGCGTGCTGGCCGTGACCCAGGTCGCACCCTCGCGCCACGGGTCCTGGAACTGCCCGCCCACGATCAGCCCGAAGACATGCGCCGCGTCGTACAGGATCGGAATGCCCTTGTCGCTGCACGCCGCCGCGAGCTCTTGCAGTGGCTCCGGGAACAGGAACAGGCTCTTGCCCAGAACCAGCATGCGCGGCGACACCTGCTCTATGAGCTCGATGCTTTTCTGCGCGTCGACGTGGTAGCCGTCGTCGGTCAGCGGGAAGAAGTGCAACGGGATGTGCTGCGCCGACTCGAGGCTCAGCGAGGCGCCGCGATTCTGGATGCGACGCCCGAAGACGCCGATCGTGTTGTGGCTGATGTGCCCGCCCGCCGCTGTCGAGTTGACGATGATCGCGTCGCCGCCGCGCAGATACCCCAGGGCGATCGCGGTGTTGGCGGCGTTGCCGGAGATCGGGCGTACGTCTGCCTGGCGACAATTCGTGAGGCGCAACAGCTCGTCGTGCGCCATAGTCTCAATCTCATCGATATATCGCGTACCCTGATAGTAGCGAAGCACCTCGCCGTCGTGGTTGGGGTGGCCCTCTGCGTAGCGAGCCATGAAGTCGGACGACTGGATGGAGCGCACGGCGGGGCTCTGGGCGTTTTCGCTGGCAATCAGGTTAATCGTCTGGCGTCCGCGCCAGTCGTCCTGCGCATCGACGATGGCACGCACGTCTTCGATGTTCACGGGCATTGATCAGCCTCCTGCATAGAACATAGTGCATAGAGGCCAAGTCGAACGAGACTGGCCACACGTCCAGTTGACTCGCCGGGAGAACGACAGCATAATGATGGCATTATGACAGCACATTCCAACTACGGCGGCGTCAGCGCCGAAAACCTAGGCAAGCGCTTCGGAGAGCTCTGGGCCCTGCGTAACGTCGATCTCGACGTGTCGGCGGGTACCGTGCTCGGCTTGCTCGGCCACAACGGCGCCGGCAAAACCACGGCGATCCGCATCTTCACCACCCTTACGCAGCCGACAACCGGGCGCGCCGTCGTCGCGGGCGTCGACGTGGCGCACGACCCCGCCCTGGTGCGCTCCCGCATCGGCGTCGCGGCGCAGCAGGCGACCGTCGATGGCCTGCTCTCGGGACCGCGCAACCTCGAGATGTTCGGGAGGCTCTACCACCTGCCCCGCAAGGCCGCAAAGAGTCGCGCCGAACAGCTGATCACCGCCCTCGACCTCGAGGACGCCGGCGATCGACTCGTCAAGAACTACTCCGGCGGCATGCGGCGCCGCCTCGACCTCGCCGCCAGCCTCATCGCCTCGCCGAGCGTACTTTTCCTCGACGAGCCGACCACCGGCCTCGACCCACGCAGCCGCACGGACCTCTGGCAGGTGCTGCGCGACCTCGTGCGCGACGGCACGACGCTGATCCTGACGACACAGTACCTGGAAGAGGCGGACCGTCTCGCCGACCAGGTCGTCGTGCTCGACCAGGGGCGCATCGTGGCCAAGGGCTCGCCGGAGGAGCTCAAGAGCCGTATCGGCGGCGATCGCATCGACGTTACGGTGGAGTCGGCGGCCGAGCTACAGGCCGCGGCCGCGGCGCTGGCGCCCTTCGCCTCGACGAGCCCGACGACCCACCAGGACCCCTTTCAGGTCACGGCGCCGATTCTGGAAAACGTGCGCCTGATCGACGTTGTACGCGCGCTCGACAGCGCCGGCGTCGAAGCCATCGACATCAACCGTCGCCAGGCGACCCTGGACGACGTATTCCTGACGCTGACCTCCGACGGCCAGCATCCCAAGATTGAGGTCCCTTCATGACGACACTTACCGCGCCCGCCAGGCCACCCTCCAGCGCCCCGCCGCCCGAGTCCGCCTCGCCGATGCGCTACCTGCTCTCGGACGCTCTCGTGTTTGCCGGGCGCAACCTGGCGCACATCAAGGAGCTTCCGGAGCGCCTGATCGACGTCACGATTCAGCCGATCATGTTCGTGCTGTTGTTCGCCTACGTGTTCGGCGGCGCGATTGCGATTCAGGGGGGCAGCTACCACGAGTACCTGATCGGCGGCATCCTGGTGCAGACGCTGGCCTTCGGCATGATGCGTCCCGCCATGAGCATCGCCACCGACCTCGGCGAGGGCGTCATCGACCGCTTCCTCGCCCTGCCGACGGCGCGCATGTCCTACCTGCTCGGCCACCTGATCGCCGAGCTCACGGGCGTCGCCCTATCGATGGTCATCCTCAGCATTTCCGGCCTGATCGTCGGCTGGCGCACGCATACCGGCGTGCTCGACGTGATCGAGGCGTATGCGCTGCTGACGCTGTTCGCGACGGCGATGATCTGGCTCGGCACGCTGATCGGCCTCTCGGTGCGCTCACCAGACGCGGTGACGGGCGTGGCGTTTCTCTTCGTCTTCCCGCTGACCTTCATAAGCAACGCCTTCGTGCCGATCGACACGATGCCGAAGCTGCTGAAGTACTTCGCCGAGTACAACCCGCTCAGCGTCATGGTTCAGGCCGTGCGTCACCTCTGGGGCAACCCCATCGCGCCGACATCGAGCCACGTCTGGCCACTGGAGCACGCGGTCCTCGCATCCTTGATCTGGATCATCGCCATGTTTGCGGTGTTCGTACCGCTAACCGTCCTGCGCTTCAAGCAGCGCACCACCAGCTAACGCCGAACAACGCTCTGAAACAAAGAAGCGTCCCGAAAATTCGGAACGCTTCTTTGTTTTTCTTGCTTCGATCCGGCGGCTTCGAAGCGGGCCGCCATGAGACGCGCTCCCGCTCAGCTCGCCGCCATGCTAATGGCTACCTGACGAGCGGCACCTCGCCGGCGGCGCACTCGCCCTCGCCGCGGATGACCTCGAACAGGTCCTCGTGGCCCCAGTCCGTGTACATCTCGGAGTCCTCGGCCAGCGAACCGACCCACTTGAACTCCTCCAGCGGCGCCTCGAAGTGCTTCGGGCCGACGCGCTTCACGAAGGCGGCAAACGGCTCGCTGTCGCTGCTGCGCTCCGCCACGTAGACCTGGAACACCTTGTCGATGGCCAGGTGCGCCTTCTTGGCTGCGACACGCGTGACGCGCGTAGCGTAGGCGTTGATGCCCTGGTAGCCTTCGCCGCCGATGAACATGTCGTAGCACGGCACCTCGAGCTTGCCGACCTTGTAGGACGAGCCCTGCAGGCCGATGCCGGCCATGTGGTGCTGGCCGCAGCCGTTGGGGCAGCCCGAAATCTTGACCTGAACCTTGAGGACCTCCGGGTCCTTGTAGTCGAACTTGATCATCTCCTCGCGCATGCCGTAGCCGGCCTGGTTCGAGGACGTAATCGCGAGCTTGCAGCTGTCGGCGCCGGGGCAGGCGACGACGTCTGCCAGCAGGTTCGCCTCAGCCTCACCGAAGCCGATGCCCGCCAGTTCGCGGTGCAGCATCGGCAGCGACTCCTCGCGGACCCAGCGCAGGATCAGGTTCTGCTGCGGGTTCGTGCGGGCGTGGCCGCCGCAGTACTTGCGCATGATGCGCGCCAGGTCGCGGAACTGCTGGGTGCTGATGTTGCCCATCGGTATCGTGATGTCCGCAGAGAAGAAGCCGGCCTGCTTCTGAGCCTTGACGTTGGTCCAGCGCCAGCGCTCATAGCCGGGCGCGGGGGCCTGGCCATCGCTGGGAACCGGTGCGCTGGGCTCTTCCGGCACCATCTTCGTCAGCTCGGCCATGTCGATCGGGTCGTTGGCCCACTCCTTGCCGAGCTCCTCGACAACCTTCTCGCGGAAGGCGTCGGCGCCGATCTTGTGCAGCAGGAACTTGATGCGCGCCTTGTTGAGGTTCTTGCGCAGCAGCCCCGGCAGGTCGCCTTCGCGGTCGAAGATGCGGACGACGGCTTCGGCGACGCGAATGTACTCACCGTTGTCGACCTCGGCGAACTCCCAGATCGTGTCGGCGATACGCGGCATCGTCGACGTACCGCCGCCGACGCGCATCTCGAAGCCCTTGACGCCGTTCTGAATCTTGGCGATGAAGCCGAGGTCGTGGAAGTTGGAGCCCGCGCAGTCGTTCGAGCAGTTCGAGAACGATGTCTTGAACTTGCGCGGCATGCGCTGGCAGATCGGGTTGCGCAGCATGTGGCGTCCGTAGGCCGTGAGGTACGGCGTCGTGTCGAACACCTCTTCCGGCGCGATGCCGGCGTATGGGCAGCCAGTGATGTTGCGCACGGTGTGGGCGCAAGCCTCACGCGTCGTCAGGCCGGCGCGGCCGACGATGCGCATGACTTCGGCGGCGTCGTCCAGGTTGACGAAGTGGAACTGGAAGTTCTCGCGCGTCGTGATGTGGCCGCGGTGCAGGCCCGAGAACCGCTCCGAGACGTCGGCCAGTGCGTCCATCTGATCCGACGTGATACCGCCGTAGGGCAGCTTGATGCGCATCATCTGGTTGTTTTCCTGCCGCTGGCCGTAGGTGCCGCGCGACAGGCGGTAGAGCTGGAAGGTCGACGCGTCTTCGTCGCCGATGCGGAACTTCTTCGCTCGCCCCTCGAACTCGTCGATCTCATCGAAGTCGACGGCCAGGACGTATCCGGGTTTCTGCTCTGGGATGCGGTCGTATGATTTCGAGTTGCTTACTACCATTTCGCTTACTCCCTGAGCTGAAGTCGATTAAGTTGACCAACTATGTAGACAACTCTACATGGATCAGGGCTTAGGCTACCGCAGCAAGGCACAGGGAGTCAAAGTCTTCGCCCGCTACCAATCAAAGCGCGGCCTCAAAATTTGAACCCCCGCGTGCTATAAGTGGGCATGCATCTACCGGCCGAAGACCAGGCCCTGCGGCTCCTCCTCGCCCTCGTCCTGGGTTCAGTCGTCGGCTTCGAGCGCGAGCGCCTGTCTCGAGCCGCAGGATTGCGCACACACGCCCTCGTCTCCCTGGGCGCCGCGCTGGTCATGGTCGTCTCGACCTACGGCTTCTCGGACGTTGCGGCCAAGCCCGGCGTCTCGTTCGACCCTTCTCGCGTTGCAGCGCAGGTCGTGAGCGGCATCGGCTTCCTCGGCGCCGGCTCGATCATCGTGGCGCGTGCCAACGTGCGCGGCCTTACCACCGCCGCCTCAATCTGGGCAGTCGCAGGCATCGGACTGGCGTGCGGTAGCGGGCTCTACGTCGCCGCGTTGATTGCGACCGTGCTGGTGCTTTTCGTGCTCGAGCCGCTCAAGCTGGTGGAGGAGCGCCTGTTCGCGAAGGGGCGCCGGGCCGAGCAGCAGTCGCGGCGTCGCGTGCGACGCTACCGGCGTCTGCCCGACTAGGCTCCTGCCGGCGCCAGGGCGATCGCGTCCATCAGCACGCGCGACTTGTCCCCGACCACGCCGAAGTCGACGGCCTGAATGGCGTAACGCGCCGGCGGGTTGTCCTTCGGGAACGTCTCCGACCAGACCTTGTTGAAGCCGACGCGGTCGTTCATGTCCTTGAAGAACACTGAAATCTTGACCACGTCGTCCATGGTGGCGCCGACCGTCTTGAGAGCGATACGCATCGCCTCGAACGCGAGCCGCGTCTGCTCCTCGATGTCGTCGCTCTCGACCTGCTGCGTCTTGAGGTCGACGCCGCGAACCGCCGAGAGGAAGATGAAGCCTCCCGCCACGACGCCCTCCGGAATCGGGCTGGAGTGAGTCTGGCCGCCCTCGGCGAAAAAGGCGCGGCGTCGCGGTCCGCTGCTGGTCATGGTCTGCCTCCTGGTTGTGTTGCGCGTTCGACCAGCCATTGTAACCACGCTCATGCTGAATTTTGCTTCTGCTTAGGCCAAGCCCGCCTGTACGATGAGCGTCATGGCTACAAACGGGACCGAGCCGCAGCGCTTCAAGCTCAGCTCGCTCACGTTAAGCATCTACATCCCCACTCTGCTCTTCGCGATCGGCCAGGGCGCCGTCATCCCCGCGATCCCGCTGTTCGCCAAGGACCTCGGCTCCTCGGTGGCGGCCGCGGCGCTGATCGTAGCGCTGCGAGGCATCGGCCAGCTCGTGTGCGATATGCCGGCCGGGCTCATCGTCTCGCGCTGGGGCGAGAAGTCGTCGATGGTCGCCGGCATGGGACTGATTGCCATCGGCGCGGTTGGCGCCTCTCTCAGCCCAACGGCAGAAGTGCTGGGAGCGTTCATCCTGTTCATGGGCGGCGGCTGGTCGTTCTGGAATATCGGCCGCCTCTCCTATGTCAGCGAAGTCGCGCCGCTGGAGCAGCGCGGCCGCGCTCTCTCGATGACCGGCGGCATGAACCGCATCGGCAACTTCATCGGCCCCACGATCGGCGGCTTCCTGGGTCAGTTTCTCGGACAGGAGTTCGCCTTCGCCGCGCAGGCGATCATGGCCACGTGCGCGATGCTGCTCGTGTTCCGGTTCATGGTCCCGGCTCCGACGAGCATCCGGCTCACGAGCCTGCACGGCTTCAGCGGTCGCGTGACCCGGACCATGTCGGAGAACCGCGGTGTATTCCTGCGAGTCGGACCGCCGATCATCGCACTCGGCTTGCTGCGCCAGGCGCGACAAGTATTCCTGCCGTTGTGGGGCGACCAGATCGGCCTCAGCTCGGGCCAGATCGGGCTGATCACCAGCGCCTCGTTCTTCGTCGACGCCGCCATGTTCTACCCGATCGGCTTCATCATGGACTCGAAGGGCCGCAAGTGGGTCGCAGTGCCCTGCCTGGCCATCCTGGCCACCGGCCTCCTGGCCCTGCCTCTGACTTACGACTTCGCGACCTTTCTGCTGATCGGAATGCTCACAGGTCTCGGCAACGGCCTTGGCTCCGGCATCAACATGACGCTCGGCTCGGACTTCTCGCCGCCCACCGGACGCGGCGAGTTCCTCGGCGTCTGGCGGCTCGTAAGCGATATCGGGCAGGCCAGCGGGCCAATCGTGGTCAGCGCCCTGACGGGCCTCGGCAGCCTCACGCTGGCATCGCTGGCCAGCGGCGGCATCGGCGTAACCGGCGCCGCGATCATGCTGCTGTTCGTGCCCGAGACGCTGAACCGCGCCCGCCGCGTCATCGTGGTCACGACGAAGCCAGCCGAGGAGCCGACAACCGGGTCCGGCTAGCGGAGCGAGCCACCTAGCTTTGCCCTCGCCGCTTGACCTTGCCCGCTGGGCGCGGATGGAATCGCGGAGCTCCTACGGCAGACGGTTGAACCAGGCGAGGCCCAGCGCGCCGGCGAGAACCGAAATCACGAGCGCCGCGCCCGCGAACGCGAACGTAATCTCCGTGTTCTTCTTCTCGATTACGCGTTGTCGTGAGAGGTCGTTGTAGATCGCCTTGAGGTCGGTGTCGGACTGGGCGTTGAAGTACTTGGCGCCAGTCTGCTGCGCTATCGACTTCATCGTGTCCTCGTCGAGGCGCGTGAAGACGTTGCGACCCTGGATCTGCAGCACCGTGCCCTGGGGTGTACCGATGCCTACCGTGTACACCTTGATACCGGCGTTAACGGCCTCTTTCGCCACTTCCAGCGGGTCCGGCCCGGTGTTGCTCTGACCGTCCGAGACCAGCACGATGCTCGCTGGAGGCGCGCTGCCGGCCGGCACAGGGGTCGGTGTTGGCGCGCCCTGGCTCGTGGCCGGTGGCGGCGAGCCGTCGTTCTGCTGCTCGTAGATCGAGTCCAGCGCTACCTGCAAACCGGCGCCGATGTTGGTACCACGCTGCGGTCGCAGACGGCTGATCGCTTCGAGGACCGGCTTCTTGTCTTCGGTCGGCGGCGCGACCAGCGCTGCGAAGTCGCTGAATGAGACGACGCCGATCTTCACGCCGCTCGGCTGCTTGTTGACGAAGTCGGCTACGGCCTGCTTCGTGGCCTCCATACGGTCGGGGCTGACGTCCTGCGCGAACATCGAGCCCGAAACGTCGATCGCCAGCACCACGGTGCCGCTGTTCTGCGGCACCGGCACCGTCGCGCGCGGCCTCGACAGCGCGATTACGCCGGCGGTTATCGCCAGCAAGTACAGCGCCGCCGGGATGTGGCGCTTGATGCCGGGTCCGGTGCCGACTGCCTGCGCCACGAGCGAGACGCTGGCGTAGCGCAACGCGTACTTGCGGCGACGCGTCTGCATCATGGCGTAAATGCCGGCGAGCACCGGCACGACTATCAGGAACGCTAACGCCCACGGCCACTGGAAACTCATCGCGCCCCTCCCATCGCTCTTCCCGCAGCCCTGCGGCGCGATTCTTTACGTAGATGTGCGAACCGGGCGATCTCCTGCACCATGTTGCCGTCCGTCGACAGATGCATCGCGTCGACGCCGTGCTTCATGAAGATGCGCTCGATGCGTGCGCGACGCTCCTCGACAAGCCGGCGGAAGCGTTGCTGAAACCCTTTGTCGCGCGTATCGACGTAGACCTGGCGGCCTGTCTCCGCGTCTTCCAGCACCAGTGGACCGATCGGCGGTATCTCTTCTTCGCGCGGGTCCGTGAGCCAGACGGCGATGACCTCGTGACGCTGCGACAGGCGTCCCAACGACGCCTCCCAGCTATCTTCGGCGATGAAGTCTGAGACCACGAAGACCAGCGAGCGCCGTTGCAGCGTCTGCCCGGCGCGATCGAGGATCGCCTTGAGGTCCGTGACGTTGCCTGTGGCAGCGCCATGCGGCCGGTCCGGACGCACGAGCTGGTGGATCAGGCGTAACGTCTGCAGCTCACCGCCGCGCGGCGGCAACACCTCGTCGACGGCGCTGGAGAACAGCAGCGCGCCGACTTTGTTGCCGTGTCGCGTCAGCAGCCGCGCCATGATGCCGGCGAAGTCGATAACAAGGTCTCGCTTGCTCTCGTTGGCGGTACCGAAGTCGACGGACGGCGAGAGGTCCAGCAGCAGCCAGGCCGTGATCTCGCGGTCCTCGATGTACTGGCGCACGTACGGCGCGTCCATGCGCGCAGTGACGTTCCAGTCCATGTAGCGGATGTCGTCCTCGGCCTGGTACTCGCGCACCTCGGCCAGGTCGAAGCCGTGGCCCGTGAACAACGAGCGGTAGTCGCCCTGCAGCATGCCGTCGAGGCGCCGCACGACGTGCCAGTCGAGGCGTTTGAGCAGCAGCTCGGCGTCGTCGGTTGGCTTCGGCGGCAGCGCGGGGGGCGTGCTTGTCGCCATGTACTAGGCCTGCTCCTGCCCGAATGAGGACGCTGCAGGCGCCGAGCCGGCGGCCATCAGACGCGTGTCATTGAAGGGACGCTGCGGCTGCTTCACGTGGTCGATAACCGCATCGATGATCGCGTCGGCGCTGACGCGGTCGGCCAGCGCTTCGTACGAGAGCACGATGCGGTGGCGCATCACGTCGGGCGCCAGCTCGGAGATGTCTGGCGGGATCACGTAGTCGCGGCCTCGGGTCAGAGCCAAAGCCCTCGCGCCCAGGATCAGATTGATCGAGGCGCGCGGGCTGGCGCCGAACGAGATGTAGTGCATCAGCTCGGAGAGGCCGTACTGGTCGGGACGCCGCGTGGCGCCAACCAGACGCACCGCGTACTCCATCAGCTCGGGGTCGACGTAGACGTCGTCGGCCTGCTGCTGCAGCTTCAGCAAGTCTCCTGTCGAAAGGATCTGACGCACCGGCGACAGACGACCCGTCATGCGCTGCACGACGACCAGCTCCTCACGGTCCGTCGGGTAGCCGACGAGCACCTTGAGCATGAAGCGGTCGACCTGGGCTTCGGGCAGCGCGTACGTGCCCTCGGTCTCGATCGGGTTCTGGGTCGCCAGTACGAGGAACGGCTCTGGCACCTTGTGACTCTCGCGGCCGATCGTCACCTGGTGCTCCTGCATCACCTCGAGCAACGCCGACTGCACCTTGGCGGGCGCACGGTTGATCTCGTCGGCGAGCAGAAGGTTGGTGAACACGGGGCCGAGCGAGGTCGAGAATTCGCCGGTGCGCTGGTTGTAGATGCGCGTGCCGACGAGGTCGGCCGGGACCAGGTCGGGCGTGAACTGGATGCGGTTGAACTCACCGCCTACCACCTGCGCCACCGTGCGAATCGCCAGCGTCTTTGCCAGGCCGGGGACGCCCTCGACCAGGATGTGACCGCGCGCCAGCAGCGCCACGACGATACGCTCGAGCAGCGCCTCCTGTCCCACGATGACCTTTTTGATCTCGAACAGCATCTGCTCGAGAGGGGTAGAGGGTTCCTTCACTTCCGGTTGAACGACCATGAGGGCTCCTTGTGTTTGGTCCGCAGGGTTAGCCCAGCGGCGGGAAGATGCCGGAGGCAGACTGAATCGGCACAGCGAAACCGAGGCCGATGAACACGCGCTCGTTGGTGGGATTGATGATGCCGGTGACGATGCCGACCACCTGGCCGTTCATGTTGACCAACGGCCCGCCGGAGTTGCCGGGGTTCACTGCCGCGTCGAACTGGATCATGTCGCTCAGCACCTGGCCCGTCTCTTCGACGACGAAGCTGCGTCCGATCGCGCTGACGACGCCGGACGTAGCCGTGCCTTCGAGGCCGAACGGCGCGCCGATAGCCATGACCTCGTCACCTGGCTGCACGTTTCCGGCCAGCGTCGCGGCGGTGGCGGCGTCCGGCAGCTTGTCGACGTGCAACACCGCGAGGTCCTTGTCGGGCTGAGTCTTGTCTACGGTCGCCGGCTGAACGCTACCATCAACGAAACGAATCCAGGCCTGATCGAGGCCCGCTACAACGTGGTAGGCGGTGATGATGTTGCCGTTCTCGTCCGCTATGACGCCGGAGCCGATGCCCGGGTCGCCATTCGAGCCGGGAGCCGAGCGCAGCACAGACACGACGGACGGCCGCACGAGGTTGAAGATCGCGGGCTCGACTGGCGGCGAAGGTGTAATCTTGGCAATTTGCTGGTTGGCGAGCGCTTCGATCTGGGCGTCGGTGTACTTGCCGGCCGGTGGATTTATGTCAAGGTATGTGAGCATGAATCCGACGGCGAGCATCGCGCCGACCAGAGCGGCCAGCACCATGCGATATCGGTCGAAGAAGCGGCGCATCATAAGCATCAGCGAGGCCGCTTCCCAGCGACCCCGTCGTTTCATGGTACTCCGTGGGCTACTGCGATGGTAAAGCCGCCGTTAAATAAGGCCTAAGAGGCGTAGCGGTCTCGTCTACTGCTGCGACTGGGATTGCGCCTGGCTCTCGCGCCGGCGCGCTTCGGCGGCGCACCAGGGGCACGCCCGGCCGCGGTACATCTCGCTGTAGCGGCACTCGCCCTCGGCGCTGTGCGGCCAGGAGCGCTCCGGCATCGGCCCGTCACGCTCCTCGAGCATATGCACCAGGTCAGGGTCGGCTACGTCAACCACGCATCTTCCTTAGTGCTAGCGCGGTCTCTTTGCCCTTTGCTCGTTTGCCAGGGGTGTGGGGGACGGTTGGGCCTCACGCGCTTTTCTCTTCGACAGCGTAGAGCCCGCAGAGGCGACACACCATTACCTGAACCTCGGCATCGCCGCGCGGCAGCAGGTCGACGTCGAGGTCGACACCGACGGCCTCGGCCCAGTCGTGCTGACAACCCGGCTCCGACGGCAACGACAGCCCTCCGATGTCACGCGGCCGCAGCTCAACGACGTCGAGGACGCAATCGCACTCCCAGTAGGCGCCACACTTTGGGCATAGCTTCTCGTTCACGGCATCGATCATACCGAGTCGTGCAAGCCCGGCGCATCTATCCCGAGACTCGGCTATCGCCTACGCTCAGGTCGCCATGACCCAGACGCTTTACATCCTCGCAGCGCTGCTGATCGGCGCCGGCTCCGGCCTGCAGGTGGCGCTGCTCGGCTCCATCGGCCGGCTGCGAGGCGCCTCCGAAGCATCGCTGATTAACACTCTGGGCGCGTTCACCGGGGTGGCCCTGCTGTTGAGCTCTCAAATCTTGCGCCACCACACGCCGAACCTGCCTTCGCCGTTCAACTCGCTGGCGCCGTTCATCATTGGCATCGTCGCAGCGGTCACCACGCTCCTGGTCTGCACCCGGGGCCTCGATCCTTACCTGGCGTTCACCGGCTTGCTTGGCTTCTCCTACGTGATCGGCGCCAGTTTCCTGGCGCCCCGAGTCGGCGTCGCACTGTTCGCCAGCGCTGTTACCGTTGGCACCCTGACCGCATCGGTCGGCCTCGACCACATCGGCGCCTTCGGGGGCATCGTGCAGCGCGTCAGCGTCTTCCGCGTCGTCGGGCTGATGTTCCTCGCCCTCGGCGTCGTGATGGTTCGCAGCGGGCGCTAGTCGCCGCGCACCTGCAACGCGGTTCGCTTAGTCGATTATCCGGTCGAGACACCGCCACTCCTACGCTTCGGGAAAGGAGGTGGCCATAGATGGATACCTACACCATTGTCGGCATCGTCATAGTCGCAGCGGCCATCGTTATCGTGGCTGGCTTGGCTGTCGCCATGTTTGGGCGTCATCGCACCAACACGCTGAAGGACCGCTACGGCACCGAATACGAGCGCACGGTCAAGAAACAGGGCCGTCGCAAGGCGGAGCAGGAGCTCTCGAACCGCGCCAGGCGCGTCGAGGCGCTCGACATCCGCGACCTGACGCCGGAAGAGCGCGACGACTTCTCGCGCCGGTGGACAAAGCTGCAGGCGCAGTTCGTCGATGCGCCACGCACCGCGCTGCAGTACGCCGACCTGCTGGTGCAGCAGGTCATGACGAGCCGCGGCTACCCAATGGCCGACTTCGAGCAGCGCGCCGCCGACATCTCCGTCGACCACGCTTCGCTGGTCACCGACTACCGCGCCGCGCACTCGATCAGCTCCCGCGCCGACAGCGCGACCACGGAGCAGATGCGCCAGGCGATGCTGCACTTCCGCAGCCTTTTCTCTGAGCTACTGGGCACCGGCACGATCGAGCCCGTCGCCATTACGACGCCGTAGCGACGAACAGCCCGCTCACGAGTCGCATAGCGACCTCAGGGGGCCGGCGCAACGTTCGCCGGCCCCTTCTTCTGCGCGATGAGCTGAGCGAGTTGCTCGTCCTCGGTCCAGGTGTCGATCTGCACCCACATCGGCAGGTGGTCCGAGATCTGAAACGTGAACGCCGATTTGTCCATGTCGGGGTACTGCGCAGCCGGGAAGAGCGCTCGCCAGTCGTCGCGGTAGAAGTTGAGCACGCCGCCATGGGCGCTGAACGTTTGCTCGAATTTCGGATAGTGCAGGATCTGGTCGTAGCGCTTGTCCTCGGCGAGGTTGCTGCCGTGCTGGCCGCGCAGCGCCGTCGGAATCTCGAGGCCCTTGCTCGTTATTGCCTTGAACGTCGCGTCGTCCTCTCTCGGGATGTTGAAATCGCCCATGAGAATGAGCTCGCGGCCCTTCTCCTGCGGCTCGTTCACGCGCACGTCGATCCAGTCGGCCAGCGTCTGCAGCTCCGGCACGCGTGCCGCGGACGAATCGCCGCCCCAGCGGACGTGCGCCGAGAGCAGCGTGAATTCGTAGCTGCCGGCGATGAATGACGCCATATACGGGCTGCGCCACCACTCAATCGTCGATCTGTACTCGCCGTCGGCGCCCTTCTTCTTCGGCGGGTCGGCCTCGGCGGCGAGGCCCGTGATGTCCGCGGCGCGACGGTCGTAGACGAAGCCGATGCGCTCGCGGTTGCCGGCCGGGTCCGTGTTGTAGTCCGAGTACACGGCGCGCCAGAACGGCCCGAGGATCTTCATCACGCGATCGAGGTCGGTGAGGTTGTCGCGCAGCTCCACGATGGCGACGACGTCGAACTCACCGATGATCTCGGCGATGTAGTGCACGGCCGCCTCGCTGCGCTGCACTTTCCCGAACTCGCGGATGTTCCAGGTAGCGATGTTCAGCGTCTCGTCCAGCTTCGAGGGCGGGATATGCGCGTCGTCGATGCGCTGACGCAGCACCTTGAGCCCTTCGGCTGTCTGCAGATCGATGTCGCCGTGGAACATGATCGCCCTCCCGCTAAGTGATCCCCTCTGCCAATGAGAATCGTCAGGCCGGACGCATCCTGCGCACTATTCGGCTCGACGCGCCACCACAATCATGCGCCGCGAATCGATACTGAAGGGCTCGCCCTCGAAACCGCCGTACACGGCCTCGTACTTGAGGCCGGCAGCCGAAAGCATCGCCTCGACCTCTCGCAGCGTGTAGAGGCGTATGTGGTGCCCAACCATCTGGTGACGTAACCCTGACGGCGAGATCGCGGTGAAGGTAACGTGGTTGCGGCTGGTCACCGGGTCGAACTCGCGGTGCTCCAGGTAGATGCTGCCGTCAGGCCCATCGTGCCACTCGTTCTGGATGTAGTTGCGCACCACCCAGTCGCGGTTGAGCAGGTCGAGCAGGAGCACGCCGCCCGGCTGCAGCACGCTCTGCACCGAAGTGAGGACGCGAGCGTCCTCAGCCTCCGACTCCAGGTAGCCGAACGAGCTGAACATGTTGATTACGGCGTCGTAGCGCTGCGGTCCCGGGATCTCGCGCATGTCGGCGTGCACCGTCTCGATCTCGACCTTCGCCTCGCGTGCCGCCTTGCGGGCCATCTCCAGGTACTCACCCGCGAGATCGAGCGCCGTGACCTGCATCCCGGCCGAGGCCAGCAGCACGGCGTGACGCCCCTGGCCGCTGCACAGGTCGAGCACGCTCTGCCCCGGCTTCAGCCCCAGCGCCTTGATCACGAAATCGACCTCGACCTTCGCGCGCTCCGGCGTGAACACGAAGCTGTAGGCGTCGAGGTAATCGCGACTGAAGAAGCTCTCGTACCAGGGTTGCTGCGTCATGCCTGCCTCGCGCCAGAAGTGTGCCGTCCGAAGTCAGGCCAAGCCTAGCAGACGGGCCAGTTGAGGGAAGTCGCGAACCACGTCGCTTTCCCTCGGGAGGAATAGCGGGAGGGAAAATCACTCGTAGCGGCGAGCCGCACGGTCTTTGCGAGGAGTGGAGCGACGAAGCAATCTCACGAGAAACCTATAGCGGATCTTCGTGAGATTGCTACGGCCTGAACGGCCTCACAAAGACTGGCACGCGAGAAGGACGTTGCCTGCCGAAAAAGCAACAAGTGCTCAGATCTTGCCGGAGCCCCATCGGGTCAATAGCGGCACCATCCCTTTATACTTAGAGCGGTTTGCTGAACGCGTTCTCAACATCGAAGGCACTCGGGGAAGCATCGTGCTAGACCTGCGCGGACGCGGCGCCATCGTGGCGGGCACGCGGCGCGTCGGTGCCGTCGTCGTCGACCGGTTGGCGCGCGAAGGCATACGCCTCGCCGTTGTCTACCGCAGGTCGGCGGACGAAGCGACGGCGCAGGTGACGCAAGCGCTCGCGCACACTGACCGAGCCGTCGCGATTCAGGCCGACCTCGTGAACGAGGACCAGGTCGAGGCCGCGGTGCAGCAGGCGCGCGAGGCGCTGGGCGACGTCTCTTTCTGCATCAACCTGGCCTCCGACTACCCGCGCGTCTCGTTCGATAACCTCGACCTCGCTGCCTGGGAGAAGGGCATGTCGACCGCCAAAGGCACCTATCTGCTGGCGATTCACGCGGCGCGCGCCATGATGCAGAACGACGGTCCGACCAGGGGGCATCTCGTCATGTTCGGCGACTGGGCAGCAGAAGAGACGCCCTACCTCGACTTCCTGCCCTACCTCACCGGCAAGGCGGCGGTACACTTCATGACGCGCGCCTTCGCCGCCGAGCTCGCGGGGCGGGGCATCCTGGTCAACGCCGTCCTGCCCGGCCCAACAGCGAAGCCGCCGGACCTCTCGGACCGCGGCTGGCAGATCGCGCTGGAACAGGCGCCGCTGCAGCGCGAGTCGTCCGACGAGGAGATCGCAGAGCTAATCGTGACGCTGCTCAAGCTCGAGACGATGACCGGCGAAACTATCCGTGTCGACTCGGGGCGTCACATCGCCGGCACCGCGGCTCGCCAGAGCCGTGCCGACGAGGAGTAAGGAGCCTCTCCATGAATCGTTACCAGGTCACGAAGACGATCGAGTTCTCCTACGGCCATCGCCTGCTGGAGCACAACGGCAAGTGCCGCTTCCTGCACGGCCACAACGGCATGCTCGAGATCGACGTCGAGGCCGAGACTCTGGACGCCATGGGCATGGTCGTCGACTTCGGGCGCGTCAACGAAGTCGTCAAGAACTGGGTCAACGACAACCTGGACCACCGCATGCTGCTGTGCCGCGCCGACCCCGTCCTGCCCGCGCTGCAGGCCGCCGGAGAGCCCGTGTTCGTCATGGAGCAGAATCCGACGGCGGAGAACATCGCCGCGCTCGTCTGGCTCGAAGCCAACAAGGCGGGCCTCGCGGTCAGCGAAGTGCGCCTCTGGGAGACCTCGACGAGCCGCGCCTGCTACCGCGGCGCCCCGCTCGACTGAGGATGGAGCGCATCGCCGTACTGGCGAGCGGCGGCCTCGATAGCGCCGTCCTGCTCGCCGACCTGGCGCGCGAAAACACCGTGTTTCCCGTCTACGTCGAAGCCGGTCTCGCCTGGGAGCCGCGCGAGCAGCGCGCCCTCGATGCCTACCTTGCCGCGCTCGACCTGCCGAACCTGCAGCCGCTAACCCTGCTCGAGATGCCGGTGCGACGCCTCTACGGCCAGCACTGGAGCACCACCGGTGACGACGTGCCCGGCTACGAAGCCCCCGATAGCGCCGTCTACCTGCCGGGACGCAACGTGCTGCTGATCGGCGTTACGGCCGTGTGGTGCGCTTTGCACGACGTCAGCGCGATCGCCATCGGCTCGCTGGACGACAACCCGTTCCCGGACGCCACGCCCATGTTCTTCGAGGACTACGGCCGCGTGCTCGGCTCCGCCCTCGACCACCCGCTGCGCGTGATCGCGCCGTATCGGAACCAGCACAAATCGCAGATCATCGCGCGCTTCCCCGAACTGCCACTGCACCTGACGCTGACCTGCATGCAGCCGTTAGAACGAGACGGCGCGCTGGTCCACTGCGGCGACTGCAACAAGTGCCGCGAGCGTCAAGAGGCGTTCCGAGCCGCGGAAGTCGAGGACCGCACTCCGTACGCCGTCTAGGCCCGAGACGCATCGAGCACCTCTGTCATCCTGAGCAGGCGAAGGATCCTAGACGGCCCCCAAGTGATAACGCGCCGAGCTCCGCTGTGGCGCATCTTCGCTGTCGGCTCGGTCCGTATCAGGTCGATAAGCTGCCGTAAACACAAAGACCGTCCTCGCTCTCGAGGACGGTCCGATGATTCTCGCGATAGCCAACTGCCCCCACGCCAGTGGGTGGCGCCCCGGGAGGGACTCGAACCCCCGACGCGCGGCTTAGGACGCCGCCGCTCTATCCGGCTGAGCTACCGGGGCGTATCTGCACTGTAGCACGCCGCCCGCCCGAGAAACGCCGACGCCGTCTCCCGGCGAGTACGCAGACGGTCCTCTCCCGGGGGAGAGGCAAGATTCAGATAACGACTCGCGATTCAGACAACGGGGTGAGGGGATCACGCAGACGCACCGTCTTACAAACGGCGCCACATTCGCCCGCCCGACCGCAGGGCAAAGAAAAGGGGCGTCCCGTGGTCCGGGACGCCCCTTCGGGTGCTAGACGCTGCGTCTGTGTCTTACAGCTCGCAGTAGGAGAACGAAACACCGACCGGCGATGCGTAGACCGGGATGTAGTCGACGATGACCGACTTGTGCCCGTCCGCCACTGCTGCGGCCGTGATCCAGTTGCAGATCTCGCGCGTGCCGCCCTGCGGTCCGCCGAAGCCCGGCATGCCGGTAGCCTGTCGGGCGCGCTCGCCGATGTACTGGCTCTTGTCGCCGTCCGGGATCTGGTAGGTGTCGAAGTGCTCGGCCATGCCCTTGATGTCGCCGGCCTCGAGGAACTTCAGCGCCGTGCGGTCGAAGTCCTCGTCCAGATAGGCTTCCTTGGCGCCGGGCGTGTGCCAGAGGCCGCCGGAACCGATAACCACGACGCGCAGGTCCTCGTCGTAGTCCTCGATTGCGCCCTTGAGCGCCTTGCCGAACTCGTAGCAGCGCTCGGCCGTCGGCTGAGGCGCGTAGTAGCAGTTGAGCAGTAGCGGCACGATCGGCGTGTGCATGTCGGTCAGCGACTCCGCCGGGCGCAGGATGGCGTGGCCGACGCCCTTCTCAGGCTTCGGCATGTCCATCGAGAATGCCGGGTCGAAGCCGCGCTTCATCATGCCCGTGAGGATGCCGACGCCGAGGCCGGGGTGGCCCTTCATGCGCGCCATCGCCGGCTCGGCCGGTCGAACCGCGGTCGCAGTCGCGGCGCCGCCGGTGCCGGGCGCCTGCTGCGGCCGGCCGAAAGTGCCGTCACGGTTCGAGGTGTGACCCTCGAACTCTTCGCCGACGTAGACCGAGAACGAGGGGAAGTTGTTGAAGTCGAAGCACTCGAGCTGGTCGTCGCCGGCGATCACGAGCACGTCGGGGCGGAGCTCGGCGAGCTTGTTGCGCAGCGTCGCGAAGCCGGCCTCGATGCGCTCCTTCTTGGCGAGGTTCTGCTCGAGCGTGTCCATCGGCACGTCCTCACGCAGCGAGCGGTTGGCGCGAACCTCGTTCCAGCGCTCGGGCGACATGTAGCAGAACGGCGTGTGTGCGGTGTTGAATACCCCTACGACTTTGGCCATTGATTCGCTCCTCTGGTGCGGCCTCTAAGACCTCTATTTGCTCCACATTATGCCCTCGGCGTTCGAGGAATGCGAGAGCGTTTCTCAACTGGAACCGAGTCAGTTACCGTTTACGTAAGGTTCACTATGCTGCGGCGGAATTGAGCAGTCAAGGCTTAAGGGCTGTATATTTCGCGCCCCGCCTTTAGAACTGGTTGACGGTTGAACGAGGGCCCCGCCGGTGGCACAGTCGCGGCAGCCGTAGAAGGCAGCGAGTAATAACGAGGAGAGACGCGTGGAGCCAACAATCGTTGCCATCGGAGGCGGAGGCTGTAGCTTCGAGCCTGAGAATCAAGCGCTCGATGCCTATCTGCTCGGCCTGACCGGCAAGACGGTTCCTAAGGTCTGCTTCATCCCAACCGCCAGCGGCGACGATGCGGCCTACATGCTGCGCTTCTACAGCACGTTCGCCGCTTACGACTGCAAGGCGACACACCTGGCGCTGTTCCATCGCAGCGTGCGCGACATCAGGGCGTTGCTGCTCGACCAGGACGTGATCTACGTCGGCGGCGGCAACACGGCCGCGATGCTCGCGATCTGGCGCCAGCACGGCGTCGACGCGGTGCTGCGCGAGGCGTGGCAGGCCGGTGTGCTGCTCTGCGGCGTCAGCGCCGGCGCCAACTGCTGGTTCGAGGCCTGCAGCACCGACTCGTTCGGCCTCGACCTCGATCCGCTGAACGACGGCCTCGGTTTCCTGCCGGGCTCCTTCTGCCCCCACTACGACGGCGAGGAGCGTCGCCGCCCGACCCTGCGCGAGTTCATCTCGACAGGCCGCATGGCAGACGGCTGGGCCGCCGACAACCACGTCGCGCTACGCTTCGAGGGTACATCTCTGGTCGAAGCCGTTTCGTCCAAACCTACGGCGCGTGGCTACCGCGTCGCTCGCACCACAGCCGGAACCTTCGAGGAGCAAGAGCTAACGACGCGCCTGCTCTCGCTCTGAAACCTCGCATCGAGCACAAGCCCAGCTTTCTGACTCAAAGCGGCCCCCGCCGTTGTCGCGCCATAACAGAAACGGGACGCCTCCCAGGAGACGCCCCGTTATTTTCTCGCGTCAGCCGATCGCCGGCACGCTGGTGCCTTACTCGGCGCCGAGCAGGCCCGCGGCGTTGTGCTGCGTCATCTGCTTGACCTGCGCCTCCGAGAAGCCGGCGTCGAGCAGCTTGTCGATGAAGATCTCGAAGCCTTCCTGCAGGCCGGGGTTCGTCGTTTGGCCCAGGTCCGTCGCCACGATCGTGCTCGTCGGGCCGACTTCCTTGATGTTGTTCAACGTCTCTTCCCAGGTGCACTTGTTGGTGTGAGGCGTCGTGAACACGCGCTCGAAGAACACGTCGTACTTCTGCAGGTTCTTCTGGTCGTCGACCGTCAGGTGCGTCGTCGGGAACTCTGGGTGGGTGATGATGATGCGCTGCACGCCGGCTTCGCGCGCCGCCTTGATCACCGCCTCCATCTCCGAGGGGTTGATGTGGCCGGTCGCCATGACCATGTCGTACTTCGCCATCACGTCGAGGCACTGGCGCATCTCCGGCAGCACCTTGCCGTCGCCATCCGTCACTGTGAGGTAGGCGCCGGCGATACCGGCGGCGCGCAGCTCACGCGCGATGCTCATCCAGTACGGCAGCTTGCTCTCGTCGAGCTGTCCGGCGACGTTCGCCTGCTCGTTGGCGGAGTCGCAGGTCGGCAGCCAGCAGACGCGGGCGCCGAGACGCGCCGCGATGTCGATCGCCGTCGGGTTGAGGCCGCCGATCGGGTTGTTCAGGGCGATGGCGCCGTAGAAGTTGACACCGGGGTACATGGTGCGCACCAGCGTCGCGCGGTCGGCGGTGATCGCGTGGTGCGACTTGAGCACGATGCCACCGAAGCCGCGCTCCAGCGCCAGCTTCGCCAGATCGATGTCGTTGAACTTGCGCGGCAGCAGGTCCGGGCCGGAGTGCACGTGCGTGTCGAAAGTGCCCTTCAGGAGCCCGCGGATCATCTCTTTGTCAGCCATCGTTCCCCCTCCTCTAAATCGAGACGAGCATAGCATCTGGCAGCATGAATCCGTACCGCTGCTCCAACTTCAATACCTGTAGAGGTTTCTCCTGATTTCTTCGAGCAGCCGGCTCTTCGACATCGCCGCTGCAGAACGCCTTGGATGAGTCCGACCGAGATATCGGCCCAGATCGGGATCAGACCGTATAACAGAAGGCAGATCCCGATTCCCACTGCAAAGAACCAGATAACGGCAAACGAATTATTCGTTGGGTTCTTGGCCGTGCGTCGTTTCCTGTTTATGACGTAAGCAAGAATTCCCAGGCAGCAATAGAAGACGATGCAACGGACCATTAGAGAAACGCCCACGACACGGACAAACCTCTGTATAGGTTGACGCCGCGCGCCTCGCGTAGCCCGGCAGACCTCGAAGCGACGACAGTCCGGATTGTCCTCGAACGACACCCGGCCTTCAATGTCCGACCAAAGAGCGCCGCGAGTTCACGTTTTTCTTGGCGTTTATACTCCGCCCATGACCAGACAACCTCCGTCGAAGCCGTCGCAGCGCGCGCCGAGGCGCTGCGAGCACTACACGCCGGGCCATCGATGCTCGTGTTGCCCAACGCCTGGGATGCGGCCAGCGCCCGAGCCATCGAAGCCGCGGGCTTCCCTGCGATCGCGACTACTAGCGCCGGCGTCGCGCTGGCGCTTGGCTACGAGGACCACGAGCACGCCCCGATGCAGGAGATGCTCGCGGCCGCGAGCCGCATCGCGCGAGCCGTCTCGGTGCCGGTGACGGTCGACTTCGAGGCCGGCTACGGGCTGGCGCCGAGCGAGGTCGTCGAGCGCCTGATCGAGGCCGGCGCCGCGGGATTCAACTTCGAGGACACCGACCATCGCGGCGACGCGGCCATGATCGCCCCGGAGCGTCAGGCAGAGCGCATCGCCGCGCTCAAGGACGCAGCGCGCGCGGCCGGCGTCGACCTCGTGCTCAACGCGCGCGTCGACGTGTTCATCCACCGCATCGGTACGCCCGAGGAACAGGCGTCCGATGGCCTGCGACGCGCCCGTCTCTATAAGGATGCAGGCGCCGACTGCGTCTACCCGATCCTGCTCGCCGACGAGGCCCTGATCCCGCGCTTCGTCGAAGCCGTTGGTACGATCAACGTCAACCTGCGCCCCGGCGGAGCGCTGACGCTACAGCGCGCCGCGTCGCTGGGCGTCCGCCGCGTCTCGTACGCAGTCAGCCTTTTCCGTGACACGCTCTCGCACCTCGAGCGTGTAGCAGGTGACCTGAAGGCTGAGACCGATTCGCTGACCTGACGCGCCGATTGCCCGATTGCCCGATTGCCACGTAGGATCGAGCCACGTTTCGACATCGACTGGAGGCCTGCCGTGGACAACCTCGTAGAGCGCCTGCTCAAGCTCGACACCTGCGCCGTCTCCGACGCCTGTGACCGTCTCGGCCTCACCGGCTCCGTCCTCGGCATCCTGCCGACCTCGCCGCCCGCGAAGTTCGCCGGCCGCATCGTAACGGTGAAGCTCGGCGACGCTAACGGGCGCACGGCCACGCGTCACCTCTGCACCGGCGCCATCGAAGCCGCCAACGCCGGCGACGTCATCGTGATCGAGAACCCGCGCACGGACGCTGCGGGCTGGGGCGGCATCCTCTCGGCCGCGGCCAAGACCAGGGGCCTCGCGGGCGTGGTCTGCGGCGGCGCCGTGCGAGACATCGACGAATCGCGCGAGTTCGGCTTCCCGGTGTTCGCCCGTGCCTCGATTCCACGCACCGCCCGCGGACGCATCATCGAGGAGTCGTTCAACGAGCCGGTCATGATCGGCGACGTGACGGTCAGCCCCAACGACCTCGTTCTGGCCGACGGCAGCGGCGTCGTGTTCCTGGCGTCCGATAAGGCGGAGGAAATCCTCCAGTCGGCCGAGATGATCGCGGCGCGCGAGGGCAAGATGCGCGACGCCGTCCTCGCCGGCGACCACGTCAGCGAGGTCATGGGTCGCGACTACGAGACGCTGCTGACGAGATAACGACTTAGGCCCGTTCGTAGGCATAAGCGAGGCGTCTTTCGGGACGCCTCGTGTTGTTTCGACGCGCCCCTGGAGGGGCTGTTTCGCCACTCGCGTCTCGATTAACCTGTGTCGCAGCGAAGCCGACAACGTTAAGCGGCGAAGATGGACCCGCCTCACGAAGGAGAACCCATGGAGCAGAAGTACGCAGACATCATCAAGCTCGGTACCAGCGCCCTCAGCGACGCCATGGACCGGCTCGGCATCCCCGGCCAGGCACTCGGCATCAAGCCCATCGACCGCAGCTTCCGCGTCTGCGGGCCGGCCTTCACCGTGCACAACATGCCCGTCGACATCCACGGCGGCTCCGTCGGCGACTACATCGACGACGTCCCAACCGGTCACGTGATCTGCATCGACAACGCCGGTCGCCTCGACTGCACGGTCTGGGGCGACATCCTCACTGTCATGGGCTCGCTGAAGAACCTCGGCGGCACCGTGATCAACGGTGTCTGCCGCGACTCAGACCGCGCCCTCGAGGTCAGCTACCCGATCTTTAGCCGTGGCACCTACATGCGCACCGGTAAGGACCGCGTCATGGCCGACGCCTACAACACCAAAGTCTCGCTCGGTGAGGTCGCGGTCGTGCCGGGCGACCTGATCTGCGGCGACGGCGACGGCATCGTCGTCATCCCTCAGGAGCGCCTCGACGACGTCGTCAAGGCCGCAATCGAGATCGAGGACGCCGAGGACCACATCCGCGCCGCGATTCGCACCGGCAAGTCGCTTATCGAAGCGCGTACCGAGTTCAACTACCACCAGCTCCAGTCGCGCCGCTAGCCATTAGCATGGCGGCGGCTGCTCGCTTGGCTGCAGAACAATGCAGCGTCTCGGGTGACCGTCCGACAACCGCGCATTAGCACGACCCGCGAGAGAACACCATCCAGGGCGCTAACGCGCGTCTCGAAACTGAAGAAAGAGGGCGGCCGATTGGCCGCCCTCTTTCACTATGGACGCTGCGCCCGGTGCGCGCGTCAGGCTACACGCTGCGGTAACTTGCGTGCCCAGGTCGTGGCTCGCTCAAGCTCCTCGGCCGCCAGCGGGCCCTGCGTATCTTTGACAAAGAAGCCTTCGACGCCGACGACATGACCGCCTTTGGCGCGCAGTCCTCGCTCGATGCGCGGCGCCGCGAAGCCGAAGACCCTCATCGCGATTCGCCCGACGAAGCCCGCGCACGAGGCGTCGATGCGCGTATCGAACGCGGCCGCATCGACACCCTCGAGAGCCCTGTCCGGGATCTCGGCAAGGAACTGCTTCATCGCCTTTGTGGGCCGTCCTGCCTGGGTCGGCGCACCGACGACCAGGAGATCGAGTCCACGCAGCGTTTCTGGTGCGACCGTCCCGACCTTCATCACGTCGGCGCCCAGCGCCTCGCCGATCGTCCTCGCGACCGCTTCCGTGTTGCCGAACTGGGAATCGTAGACAACCAGAGCCTTCATTACGTCTACCTCCACTTCGTTCTCATTCCACACTACGACCTCGCAGTCCCGCGTCGCAGTGGCACAACGGCCCATCCGATCGGGGCCGTCCGGCCCGAAGACGAGCCCACAACGGTGCAGCCACGCATACTGGCAACGTGGCACGCGGGACAATCGAGCCCAGGACACATAAGACGACACCCGAAGCGGCGCTGATCGCAGGCTGGTTGCTCTGCCTCGCGGTGTTCGTAGCTTTGGGCGTCTACGTTGCGGTGCGTACATCACCGGGACTCGACCTCGACATTGCGCGCGGCGTGCAGCGCCTGCCGTCATTGGCCGGGAGCGGCCTCGACCTCATGAACTGGCTCGGCGGCGGTTGGCCCAGCGGCACGACCACGGCGCTTTTCGCGCTGGCGTTTCTGCTGCGAGGCCACTGGCCCGAGGCTGCGCTCTTCGGCCTGACCGGGGTGCCGCGCTTCATTCAGTCGATGATCAAGGAGCTCGTCCAGGCGCCGCGACCAAGCTACGATCTGGTACACGTCCAGCACATCATCACCAGCTACTCGTACCCATCCGGCCACGTCGTGGGCGCGACGGTTGTCTGGGGCCTGGCGTTTGCGCTGGCGCCGCTGCTTCTGAGAGGCCGAGGTTTGCTGGTGCTGCGCTGCCTCTGCGTGCTGATGATCGTTGCTATCGGTCCTGCACGCATCTGGGCCGGCGCGCACTGGCCCACCGACGTCATCGGCGGCTACTCATTCGCGGCGCTATGGCTTATTCCCGAGCTATGGCTCTACCGCGCGCGGCGATTCAGACAGCGCCCCGTGAAGACGGCGTCAGCCTAGGGAGACAGCGGGCTCGCGCTGAATTGCGTGCTCCAGCGAGACCACGGACGCAACCTGCGCCTCGGACGAGTTGGTGAGGATAGTGAAACGCAGCTTGGCCAGGAGGTGAATCAGCACGCGACGCTCTTCCGGGTTAAGGCCCTGCCAGAGGCTGTCGACGTGGCGCACAACGTCCGGGAACGTCTCGTGCACGACATCGCTGCCCGCCGGCGTCAACTCGACCCAGATCTTGCGCTTGTCGGCGCCATCGAAAGCCCTCTTTACAAGGCTGTCTTTCTCGAGTCCGTCGACCAGCTTCGTGATGTTAGTTGGGCTCACGTTCATGCCCTGGATGATGTCTCCCATCGGCATGCGAGTGTCCTGGCGTTGATAAAGGAGTCGCAGCACGTTGTAGCGCGCCTTGGTCAGGCCCTTGCGCCGCTGAAACGGCATATCAGTCTTGAGAGCGTTGTAGGCGCGCATGATCATGAGATGAGCTTCGAACGCGAGCGGCTCCATCTCGGGCGCCTGTCTCACGTACCACTGGGCCTGCTCGCTGGCCTCGACCTCCGACAGCATGCCGTCTTCACCGACCAGGAATCGCGGCATTACGAGGGCTCCTTCTAGCGGGGGTTCCATCCCCTCATCAGCTACTTTAGTCGAACAGGTCGGGGTTTGTAGGACTTCCGAACCGATTCTTTATTGGTTGTCAATTTTCGACAAGTAAAACGTTTGGATATACGCATCGTTAGTAACTTTAACTTGTACGATAATGTTCACTACCATGATCGTCTTTTAAGATGCGTTAAAATCATCTCGTATAAGACTGCATGGCGTCTGAGGCATTTCAGGCGTTAACATCGTTCCTGGACACTCTCATGCCCTAAAGTCGGCCGGAAACGTAGCCGGCACACCCACAGGAGGACCTTCGTCCATGCCACAGGTAACCAAGCTCAGCCACGCCGTCCTGTTTGTCTCCAACCTGGAGCGCTCACTCCCCTTCTACGAGACTGCCCTCGGGCTGCAGCGTGTGACCGGCAGGCCCGGCGCCGCCTTCCTGCGCTTCCCGGGGTCGGAGTCGCACCACGACCTCGCCCTCATGGAGGTGGGAGCGCGCGCCCTCAACCCGCCGCAAGGGTCCGTTGGGCTCTACCACCTGGCCTGGGAAGTCGCGACCATCGAAGAGTTGGCAGACTCGATTCAGGCGCTGGCCGACCTCGGTGCACTGGTCGGCATGAGCGACCACGGTGCAACCAAGTCGGTCTACGCGCACGACCCGGACGGCATCGAGTTCGAGGTCCTGTGGCGGCTACCGCGCGAGGCCTGGGGCGAGTGGGAGAACACCGTGACGACGCGCCCTCTGGACCTCGCGGCGGAGCTCAAGCGCTTCGGCAAGCAGGCAGCGCCGGTTCAGTCGTAAAGCCGGTGTTAGCCGGCATCGAAACGCTGGCCCTGAGTAACGAACCAGAGTTCAAAAGGAGTAGCTGACATGGCAAAGCTGGTAGGCGCTTTCAACACGGCTCACACGCCCTTCTGCTACATGCCTCCCGAGAACTGGAACGCGATTCGAGCCACGCGTGCCCTGCGCGCCGACGTGCCCATGGACGACCTCGATGCCAGCCGCGACAAGTACAACCGTATCCAGGCCGCGTTCGCCACGCTGCGCGCCAAGATGGCCGAGTTGCACCCCGACGTGATCATCATCTTCGGCGACGACCAGATGGAGTGCTTCGACTTCAAGAACTTCCCCTCGTTCGCCGTATACGTTGGCGAGAGCTTCGAGGGCTTCGTCTCCAGCCCGGCCGCGCTGGCCCACGACGCGTTTCAGTCGGTCGGCGTAACCCCGCCGCCTGAAGTCGCGCATCTGACCAGTGACGTCGGCCCGCCGCGCCGCGCTAAGCTCAAGGGCCACCCTGAGCTCGGCGCCTCGTTGCTTGGAGGCCTGATCAAGCGCGGCTTCGACCCCGCGTTCAGCATGGAGATGCCGAAGCCTGATTTCGGTCTCGGTCACGCCTTCATGCGCCCGGCCGAGACCCTGACCGATATGCAGACGCCGATCGTGCCTGTGCTGACGAACTGCTACTTCGCGCCCCAGATAACCGGCGCCCGTTCCTACCAGCTCGGCATCGCCATCCGTGAGGCGATCGAGGATCACCCCGCCGACCTGCGCGTCGCGGTAGTCGGCTCCGGCGGCCTCTGGCACACACCGGCGCGCAAGGACGCCTACCTGGACGAAGCCTTTGACCGCGAGGAGCTGCGCCTCATGGAGAAAGGCGACGCCAGGGCAATGGCCGAGTACTTCGACAACTACCAGATTCCCGCAGGCGACCTGAGCCAGGCAGTCCAGCCGCGAGGGGCCGCCTCGACCGGCATGCCGGTGCTCGGCGGACCGCAGGGCGGCACCCGCGAGACGTGTAACTGGATCGCGGCAGCGGCGGCAGCGGGGCGTCCGGCCTCCTACGTTGAGTACGTCCCGGTCTACGCATCGCCCATCGGCTGTGGCTTCGCCTACTGGAACGGCGCCTAGCCACGGGCAGCGAAGCTCCACTGTAGCTGCAGACCTTCAAGGTCTGCGCGAGTTGTCCCCTAGCTTTCAAGGAGAAGTTAGGGCGAGGGCCACCATGCCGTCGTAGGCCAGGACGCTTTTCCCAACTCGCCGTCGCACCGTCCGGCAGACCTGAAGGTCTGCAGCACGTCCGTGCACGTGACTCGAACCTGGCGCCAGGACTTCACAAGAAATTTGAAAGTTCGTTGACGGACGAACTATTTTTCATGTCCCTCTCAAATCAAGAAAATGTTAAGATATCAATGTTCGATATAGATGATTCTCCGATATGGCGTGTCTTTTGCCGCACAACTTCACTTTCGAGCCAATGAAAAACCGTCTTGCGTCCGGCGGAGAGGTGCAATGACTATCTCCGAAAGGACACCTTTTCTTGCCGTTCTCTGATTTCGACCTTCGGGCCAGTAGCCTGGAGGTCCTGCGATCCATCAACATCACCGAACCCACCCAGATCCAGACCGAGTCCATCCCCATCATGCTCGCCGGCCACGACATCATCGGCCAGGCCCACACCGGCTCCGGTAAGACCCTCGCATTCGGCCTGCCTCTCATCGAGGCCATGGACCCTGACTCGCGCGACGCACAGGCCCTCGTCCTGACGCCGACGCGTGAGCTGGCGCAGCAGGTCGGTAACGTCCTCTCGCAGCTCGCGCAGCCCGCCGGGCTGGACGTGCTCGTCCTGTACGGCGGCGTCAGCTACAACCCGCAGATGGACGCGCTGCGACGCGGCGCCCAGGTCATCGTCGGAACCCCCGGCCGCGTGCTCGACCACCTGCAGCGACGCACCCTCAGCCTCAAGAACGTCCGCGTGCTCGTCCTGGACGAGGCGGACCAGATGCTCGACAAGGGCTTCGCGCCCGACGTCGAGCGCATCATTTCTACGACACCGCGCTCTCGCCAGACCGCCCTGTTCTCGGCCACGACGCCGGACTGGGTGCGCGAGGTCTCGGCTCGCCATCTCAACGAGCCGCAGTACGTACGCGTCGGCGAACAGACCGAAGCTGCGCCCGAGATCGAGCACAGCATCATCGAGGTCTGGGACGGCAACAAGATCGTCGTCCTGCTCAACCTGCTGGCGCAGCCGACCGAGGGCGCAACCCTCGTGTTCGGCCGCACGCGTCACGGCGTGATTAACCTCGCGAAGCGCCTCCAGCGCCTCGGTTTCGAGGTCGAAGCCTTGCAGGGCGACCTCGGTCAGCCGGCGCGCGACCGCATCGTCAAGCGCTTCCGTGACGGGCACCTGCCGATCCTGCTCGCGACCAACGTCGCAGCCCGCGGGCTCGACATGCTCAACATCGAGCGCGTAATCAACTACGACCTGCCGGAGACCGCCGAGCTGTTCGTCCACCGCGTCGGACGTACCGGCCGCATGGGACGCTCCGGCCAGGCGATCACGCTGATTGCCGCCACCGACCTGCAGAAGATCCGCGAAATCGAGCGCGACCTGGGACGCCGGTTCCCGCGCATACCGCTGCCGCCGACCATGGCGTTGCCGGCACAACCACGCCCAGCACCGAGACCAGCACCCGTCGTCGAGCCTGTCAGCGCACCGGCTGCCGATGGAACAGACACCGCAGGAAGCAAACCCCGCCGACGCCGTTCAAGACGAGGAAACAGCCAGACGCCCGGGGAGCTCGCTCAAGCCGGCATCTGAGGTTCGAATCGACGGAGCGGGGCAAGCCTCCGAGGCGCTCACGATAGCGTCCGGAGTTGCGAGGAGGAGTCGATCATGAAGCTTGGTGGACACCGACCAGGTAGCCTGACGTCTTTCGTAGACGGCGCCAGTGGTGAAACGCTGCTGCAAGTTGCCGCCGATTCCAACGGCGATCCTCGCGTCGCCTTCCGGCTATTCGACATAGACGGCAACCTCGTCTCCGACTCGGACGGTTTCCAGACCTACCCGACCGGCCTCCGCCTCGAGGCCTCGAACGACGAGCTTCTGCTGCTCATCCCGGACGAGCCTGACGGAAGCATCCAGTACCGGCTCTACAGCCCGGACGGCCGCCTGCTCGCCTGCTCGGACGGCGCACGCACCCAGATTTACGGCGGCCTGCGCCTCGACGGCGCCAAGGCCCCCTCGCGCACGAAGAGCACGGCGGGATAGCGCAGCCGTTGGCGATTAGCTCCTAGCAGTTGGCGATCGGGAGCTTGCCACTCTAATGCCGACCACAGCTTCTCATGAAAGCGCCGTCTACGGCTGGAGGCGGCGCTTCTCTTTACCCGTCGCGACCAATGCACGAAGCACGGGCTGGCAATCACTCGACCTGGCTCAGGCCTGCCTCTAACGACGTCCGCCGCTCATGGTTCGAGACCATCACAATTCGTCGTCGGGCTCTCGAAGGGCGGGCAAATTCTCTGACCCGGTGTGACGACTAACTCATCCTGTCGTTGCGAGGAGGCGTCTAGCCGACGAAGCAACCTTTGACACTTCGTTTCAGCCTCAGAGCTCATGAAAGAGATCGCGCCACGTTGGGTTGTTTTCCTTTGTCAGCGCTACCTTCTGGCCCGCGAACCACCCTTCAGCTGCTTCTCGCGCTCGATAGCGGCAGTGACGTCGTCGCCTTCTTCGAAGTAGACGAGTTTCCACACGTCGTAGCGCCTGGTGAAGCCCTCGACCAGTTTCCCGCGATGCTCGTAGACCCGACGCTGCAGGTCGTTGGTCACACCAATGTAGAGAACGCTGTTCTTGAAGTTCGCGAGGATGTAAACGTGTCCGGCAACCGGCGCGTCTGCTCAAGCTCGTAGCGTCAAAGGTTGCTTCGTCGGCTGTTCGCCTCCTCGCAACGACACATTGTTACGTCGCGTTCCCCATTCGCTTCAGCCCACGACAACAAAACGGGCCTCCTCGCATTCCTACCGGAACGGGCGCTGGCCCGTCATCAGCGGCTGCACCTGCTGCATCACCGGGTCCGCCTCGGTACCGAGGCTGCGCCAGTCTTCGCTCGCGGCGAGGATCTTCTCCGACGGCCGGAAGTCGTTGTAGTCGCGCGCCGGGTCGACGGCGGGCGGCTCGATGCCGTTCGCGAGGTCCAGCGCCGCCTGGATTAGCATGCGCCGCATCCGGATGATCGCCTTGTCGGACGTGCCGAGGTGCTCGGCGGTGCGGTCGTAGATGTCGCCCATGCTCTCGGTGACGCACTGGTCCTGCGGGATGGCACCGCCGGAGATGCCGGTGTAGTTGTTCACCTTCTGGTCCGCGCGGTCGATCGTGTAGTCGTTCTCGGGCAGCCACTTGCGCTCCATGATGCCGCCGGGGCGGTTGCCGGGGATGACCTGCAGTCGTCCGTCGCTCATGCGCACAGCAGGCTTGGTCGAGACGTGGTAGCGCCAGTGCGTCGTGTCGTCGATCGGCACCATGACGATGCAGTCGTTGCCACCGACAGGCGCCGCCGGGATGTAGGTCAGCGACGGCATGATGAAGTCGGTGACGCGGGCGTGGGTGTGACCGGCCGGCGTCTGGCGCAGACCGGCGTAACGGAAGCCGTACCACGTATCGTGCGTCTCGAGCACCGGTGCGCCGTCGTGCACCCAGATCAGGAACGTCATGTTCAACGAGGGGTAGCCCGGCGCGTCGGTCTCGTCCGGCTGGAACGTCTCGAACTCGAGGCGGCGGTGCAGCCAGGACGTGTGCGTTGCGTCGACGTTGCCCTCGAGGCCCTGGACCCAGTTGCACATGCCGTAGACCTTCATCGCCTTCCACTGCTCCTGAGGCAGGTCGGGCGAGACGATGGGACGGAACTGCGGCATCGTCTCGCGCGGGCCCATGTAGGTCCAGACGAGGCCGCCCGACTCTACGGCCGGATAGGCCTGTACGCGCACCTTGGTCTTGAAGTTCGAGTCCGCGGGCTCGGACGGCATGTCGACGCAGGCGCCGTTCGTGTCGAACTTCCAACCGTGGTAGACACAGCGCAGTCCCGCCTCCTCGTTGCGGCCGAAGAACAGCGACGCGCCTCGATGCGGGCAAGCGTTGGCCACAAGCCCCACGTCGCCGTTGGTGTCGCGAAACGCGATAAGGTCCTCGCCCATCAGACGCACGCGCATCGGCGGGCAATCGGCGGCGGGCAGCTCGGAGGAGAGCAGCGCCGGCTGCCAGTAACGACGCAGCAGGTTGCCCATCAACGTCCCGGGCCCGACACGCGTCAGGATTTCGTTGTCTTGAGGTGTCAGCATGGGCGTGTCTCCTTCGAAGCTTTGGTCAGTCTGATTGCGGCCCTTTAGAGGGGTTGGGGATGATCCCCATGTCAGAGCCGAATTTCGTTATCGGTCTGAGTTAGCATGGGTATCTCCTTCGAAGCTTGATCAGATCGCGAACGCGTTCTCGTTTCCGCGTAGCTTATACCGCGAAGCGCCTCGCGCGACGACGAAACGTCCCGCAAACTCGAACCCGACTCAAACCACGCTCCGACCGCTCGTCCGAATCGCCTCGATAGCATGAATGCAGGGCCGACGCGGCGTGCCTTCGTGCGCGTCGACGGCGCATCTACTATCGCAAGCAGTCTGGTCTTCGTGCCGCTGATTAATTTTAGCTCCGCCGTTAACTATCGCTCCGTCGACGACCTCAACCGATGCCTGCTCGATAGCCTGCATCGCGTACCGAGGGACGTCGATCTCGTCGCGGGTATACCGCGCAGCGGCCT
The DNA here is from genome assembly GCA_963732945.1 of uncultured Chloroflexia bacterium. Classification (GTDB taxonomy): domain Bacteria; phylum Chloroflexota; class Dehalococcoidia; order DSTF01; family WHTK01; genus WHTK01. The sequence continues at coordinate 34,488 of CAVTBL010000016.1, read as the reverse complement.
GCTGCCCGCGAACCTGCTGGCTCTCTACCTGAATCGTCCGCTGACCGACCTCGCCGGACTCGTCGAAGGGCGGCTGATCAGGTCGGGTGACTACCGCGCGCCGGCCTCGCAGCTCATCGACCCCCGCGACGCCAGACGCATCCTGTTGGTCGATGACTCCGTCAGTACCGGCCGTCAACTCGAACGCGCTCTCGAGTCGCTCCGCGATGCCGGGTTGGCGTCTCGCCTGACAACGCTTGCTGTTTATGTCACGTCGCGCGCGCTATCCAGGGTCGACATCACCTGCGAGGTCTGCGAGCTGCCGCGCTTCTTCGAGTGGAACCTGATGCAGCACGACCGCATGCCCGAGTTCGCTGTCGACCTCGACGGCGTGCTGTGCTGCGACCCAACGGACGCCGAGAACGATGACGGCCCTGCCTATGCAGCGTTCCTGCGCAGAGCCGAACCGCGTTTCATCCCGTCACGGCCGATCGGCGCCATCGTCACCTGCCGCCTGGAGAAGTACCGTGCTCCGACCGAAGCGTGGCTCGGCGAGCACGGCGTCATCTACGGCGAGCTCGTGATGATGGACCTGCCGGACCAGCAGACCCGGGAGGCGTTGGGCTCGCACGCAGCCTTCAAAGCAGCCGCTTACTCAGGCAGCGACGCCTGTCTCTTCATCGAGAGCTCGTGGGAGCAAGCGCAGGCCATCGCGCGCATCTCGGGCAAGCCCGTCATCTCGCTCGAGCACCCGGGTGTCGCCCACCCATCGTCGGCTTCGCGTTGGCGCAGCATGCTGCAGCGTACCCGGGAACGACCCCGCGAGATGCTGCTCAAACCGTACGTGCGGCTGCAACGCCGGCTGCAAAGGCTCGTCTAGTGGCCGGCACTGCGCCGGCGTTCGGCGAACGGCGGGACGAGGCGGCGCCAGGAAGCGCGCCGCGCAGCCTGCGCAAGGAGACAGTCTCCGGCGTCGCTTGGACGGGCGGCTCGTCCGTCGTGCAGGCGGTACTGCAGTTGCTGCGGGTCACCGTGCTGGCGCGCATGCTCTCGCCGGACGACTTCGGTCTCATGGCAATGGTCACCGTCATCGTGGTAGTTGCCGAAGTGCTGGCCAACATGGGCCTCGGTGAAGCGATCATCTACCGCCAGACCGTCGACCGTAACCACCTCTCGAGCCTCTACTGGCTTAACGTAACCGCGGGCCTTGTCGCGTTCGCCGCGATCTGGGCCTCTACGCCGCTGTTCGTCTTGCTCTACAACGAACCGCGTCTCGGCGGTGTCATCTTCTGGGTGGCGCTGTCGTTTGCGCTCGGCGCGCCCGGGCGGCAATTTGAGGTGCTGCTGCGGCGCGATCTGCGCTTCAAGCTAGTCGGCGTTGTCGAGATCACCTCGGCGGTTGCGACGACGATCGTAGCTATCGTCACGGCGGTGCTCGGCGCCGGCGTCTACGCGCTCGTCTGGGGACTCGTGGCGGGCGTGGTCAGCAAGACGCTGGTACTGTTCGCTATCGCGGCCCGTGCCTACCTGCCACGCCTGCATTTCCGCAGCAGCGACCTGCGAGGTTACGCCGGATTCGGTGCTTATCGCACCGGTGAACTCATCGTCAATCAGGTGGTCTTACGCGCCGGTCAGTTGCTGATGGGAATCGTGCTGGGAGCCAGCGCGCTCGGTTTCTACCAGATGGCGTATAACATCGCCTTCCAACCAATGACGCAAATCAACCCGATTCTCGTAAAGGTGACGTTCCCGGTTTTCGCCAAGATGCAGAACGATATGCAACGCCTCAAAAGAGCTTTCTTCCTGCAGATGCGCGTGCTTTCGTTGATCACGGTGCCGCTGCTGTTCGGCATCGCAGCAGTCGCTCGCCCCTTCGTCGCGACCGTTCTGGGCAACGAGTGGCTGCCAGCCGTACCGATCCTGCAGATCCTGGCCCTTATCGGTCTCATGCGCTCCCTCAACAGCCCGATCCAGAGCATCCTGATGATCTCGGGACGCGTGAAGGAGTTCTTCTGGTGGAACGTTGCTCTGCTCGTTGTGCTGGTGCCGTCGGTCCTGCTCGGTGCCAAGATCGATGGCGCGGTTGGAGTCGCGGCGGCGTGGCTGGCGCTGCAGGGCCTGTTCATCGTCGTTAGCTATCTCAGACTCACGCGCCCCGTACTCGGTCCGTGTCTCGGCGACTACGCGGCCAGCATGGGCCCGGCGTTTCTTGCCGGCGTCGTCATGGCCACACTGGTCTTCGCCGCCTCGCATTTCGCCGCGGCATCGGCAGGCTGGCCGGGTTTGCTGGCGCTGGCAGCACTCGGAGCGCTGCTCTACACCGTGCAGCTCGGCCTGCTGCTGAAGCGAGACCTCGTGCTGCTGTTGGGCCGCGGGCGCACCGGGCTACTCGCCGAAAACTAGGCCACAGAGCGACGTCTGAACGCAGACACATCGCACTTTCGACGCAAAGCAACGCAAAGCAACGTTTCTCGTGCTTCGAGATCATGCGCGGGGATTGATAGCGACTCGCAATGAAATAACGTTTCGCAGCCGCAGAAAAGTTGCTACGAACCGGTAAGACGCCGGTTAGTGTTGCGTCTGAATCGGGGTTGCCACGCTTGAAACCGACGCTTGCGTTGTTGACCGCCTCTGAAAGGCGACGATTAGCTTCGATGAGGACGAGCCGAGTGGACCCGGAGGCGGAGTCGGCTTGAAGCACGGAAGCTAATCGATTTACTCCGCCAGGTTCCGCATAGAACGCCCAAAAGCTGCTTGATATTGGCTCGAAATAGCGATGCGATTTGAGGATGGGTTAGCCATATGAACTCCGCACGAATCTCCGTCGTCGGTTGCGGTTGGGTTGGACTGGTTACGGCACTTGGTTTCGCAGAGAACGGTCATCACGTCGAGGCCTTCGACAAGGACTCGACGCGCGTTCAGCGTCTGCTCAACCGCGATTTTCCTATAGCCGAAGCAGGCGTCGAAGAAGCTGCAGAGCGCGCCGGCCACCTCAGTTTCCACACGACCGCCGAATACCCCAGCCGCGAGACCGAGTTCATCTTTCTCGCGCTGCCGACGCCCGGCCGCGAGGACGGCTCCGTCGACGTCACCTGCCTCGAGGAGTGTCTGGCGTGGCTCAGCGACGCCGCGTTCGACGCGCCGCCGATCCTGGTGCTGCGTAGCACTGTACCGCCGGGCACCGCCGAGTGGACACAGCGCCGCATGGCCCGCATGACACCGCACGCCTTCTCGGTTGTTTCCAACCCGGAGTTTCTCCAGGAAGGCAAAGCGCTCGAGGACTTTCGCAGGCCGGCGCGCATCGTCATCGGCTCTTCGAGCAGCGAGACCTCCCGGCGCGTGGCCGACCTCTACGCCTTCACCGACGCGCAGATCGTACAGACGGACTGCCGCACGGCCGAGCTGACGAAGTACGCCGCGAACGCCTTTCTTGCGATGCGCATCTCTTTTGCCAACGAGCTCGCCGGTGTCGCCGAGGCCGTAGGCGCCAACGTCAAGGGCATGCTCGGAGCCGTGGGCATGGACCCGCGCGTCGGCTCGCGCTACCTCAACCCGGGCATCGGCTACGGTGGCAGCTGCCTCACGAAGGACGTCGCCGCGCTGGTCGAGTTCGGCGGCCGCGCCGGCCAGTCGATGCTGCTGGCGCGTGCGACAGGCGCCGTCAACGAGCGTCAGCGCGAGCAGACGCTGTCGTTGCTCTACGACTGGCTCGACGGCGTCAGTGGCCGTCGCATCGCGATCATCGGCATGGCGTTCAAGCCCGGCACCAACGACCTGCGCGACGCCCCTGCTGTACATCTCGCGCTGCAGCTACACGATGCCGGCGCTCAGCTGCAGGCCTGGGACCCTTGTGTCACCCAGGACCAGCTGAGCAACGTGCCCGGCATCCAGGTGACCTCAGACCTCTACGAAGCATTCGAGAGCGCCGATGCCGCCGTGCTCTGCACCGAATGGCCCGAAGCGATGGCGATCGACTTCAGACGCGTCGCCTCCGCAATGCGCGGTCGATTGCTGATCGATGGGCGCTACGGCTGGCATCCGGCGCGAGCCGAAGAGCACTCGCTGCGAGTCGTCCGCATCGGCTCGCGAGAGGCGGTGGGATCTTGAAGTTGATCGTCACGATTCCCGCCCTCAACGAAGAAGAGACCATCGCGTCGGTGATCCGCGAGATACCACGCGACATCCACGGCATACATAGCGTCGAGGTGCTTGTGCTCGACGACGGCTCACGTGACCGCACCGTCGAGGAGTCGTACGCCGCCGGCGCCGACTACGTCATCTCGAACGGCGCCAACCGCGGTCTCGCCTTCACCTTCCGGCGCGTCATGGACGAGGCGCTGGCCCGCGGCGCCGACGTGATCGTCAACACGGACGCCGACAACCACTACGACCAGACACGCATCCCCGAGCTGATCTCCCCCATCCTCGACAACGAGGCCGACATTGTGGTCGGCAGCCGGGTGCTGGACAAGCTGGAGATGCGCTGGGGCAACAAGCAGGGCAACCGCCTCGCGAACTTCGTCATGCAGCGCCTGCTGCACGTGCGCGGCATCGACGTCTCGTCCGGTTACCGTGCTTACAGCCGGCTCGCGGCGCTATCGCTCAACGTGCTGTCGACGCACACCTACACACACGAGACGCTGTTCGCGGCGGTCGAGAAGCGCCTCAAGGTCGTGACGTTGCCGTTGGAGGCGCGCCACGTCGAACGCCCGTCGCGCCTGATCTCGAGCCTGCCGAAGCACATCTGGCGCGCCGGCATCGCGGTGCTGCAATCGGTCCTGCGTTACAAGCCTTTCTACGCCTACGCCAGCCTCGGCGGCTTCCTCGTCTTCCTTGGGATGATCCCATTCATACGCTTCCTCTACTACTGGAGCGCCGGTCACGGCCAGGGGCATTTACAGTCGTTGGCTGCCGGCATCGTGCTCGCGATAATCGGCGGTCAATTGGTGGTCGTCGGGTTGCTGGCCAAGGCGATCGCCTGGAACCGGCAACTCATGGAAGACATGCTCTACCGCATGCGCTACGACGCCGCCCTCTCGCCACGCCACGACGTCATCACGCTGCATCGAGACGGCGCGCCACTCATGACGCCGCAACTCGACGGCGTAGAGCCGGCGATCCGAGTCGGCTGATCAGTCAAACCAACCACGTCACGTGTGCCGCCTCAGGCGCCGTACCCTCCCTTTCGGCGCCTGAGGCAACCTCCCGAGCGTGCTCGGCGCGACTCAGCGAAAGAAACGATGACCCAACCATGAAGGACCCGAGGTAGCCCGCAAGCATGAGCGTTCTCACGCGTCCCCTCGTCACGACCGCCGCCAATGGCAACACGCTGCGCGTCCTGCTGATCTCGAGAACCTACCCTCCGGCAGTCGGTGGCATGGAGCGCTACGCGTTCCACCTGGCCTCCGAGCTGTCACACTTCGTCAGCCAGACCAGCCTCGTGAACACGCGAGGAAAGCGCGCGCTGCCGGTCTTTCTGCCCTACTCGATCGCAGCCGGTTTCGCGCTGCTCAAGCGTCACCGCGTCGACGTGATCCACCTCTGCGACGGCGTGCTGGCGCCGGTGGGCGTAGCGCTGAAGAAGCTCAGCGGCCTGCCGGTCACGATCTCGATTCACGGGCTCGACGTCACCTACGGCAACACCATGTATCAAGCCGTCGTGGGCAAAGCGCTGGCTCAGATGGACCGGCTGATCGCCGTCAGCGAATCGACGGCCGGCATCGTTGCCGAGCGCTGGCCCGACCTGGCGCCGCGTACGACCATCGTGCCCAACGGCGTCGAGGCACCGACCACTAACGCGACGCCGTCGTTATCCCATGCGCTCCTCGAGCGCCTCGAAGGCAAGAAAGTCGTTCTCACCGTCGGCCGGCTCGTCAAGCGCAAGGGCGTCGCGTGGTTTGTTAGCAACGTTCTGCCCCGCCTGCCCGATGACACGCGGTACGTGGTCGCAGGCGAAGGCGTCGATCGCCCAAACGTCATCGAAACCGCCACCGCAGCCGGGCAAGCGCACCGTCTCCTGCTCCTTGGCCGCGTCTCGGACTCCGAGCTCGAAGCCCTCTACCGGCGCGCCGACGCCTTCGCGATGCCGAACATCGTCGTTCGCGGCGACGTCGAAGGCTTCGGGCTCGTGGCCCTGGAGGCATCGGTGCGCGGCCTGACGGTGCTCGCCGCGGACCTGCAGGGCATTCCGGCCGCAATCAAGCACGGACGCAACGGCTACCTGATCGAGGCGGGCAACCCGGACGCATGGGTCTCGCGTCTCGATGATGTACTCGGCCTCGCTCCCGCGGAGCGGGAGCAGCTCGAAACGCAGTTCAGGGACTACACGCTTGAGAACTTCTCCTGGCGCCGGGTCGCTTCAGCCTATGCCGGCGAGTTCGAGCGCGTAGTGCGCGGCGGCGCCGTTCCGGAGGCTGTATGAACGCAGACGCGCTGGTCAAGCAATCGCATGCCGTCCTCGATCAGCCTTCACGTCAGAGCAAGGCGGGCAACATCATCCGGCTGCTCGAAGGCTGCGCCGGCAGCCTCGTTGACAAACACATCCTTGATATCGGTACCGGCTCCGGCTTCATCGCCTCGGCCCTGGCTCAACGCGCCGGGTCGCTGCTGAGCGTCGACGTGAACGACCAGCGCCTGACATGTGACTTCGACTTCCTGCAGGTGACATCTGAAGGCCTGCCCTGCTCAGACGAAAGCTTCGACATCGTGGTCAGCAACCACGTCGTCGAGCACGTGAACGACCAGCGCCTGCACCTGCAAGAAGTGGCGCGCGTGCTGCGGCCGAACGGCCTCTGCTACCTCGCAACGCCGAACCGCTGGCGCGTCGTCGAACCGCACTTCAAGCTGCCGTTCCTGTCCTGGCTGCCGCCGAGCCTGCGAGACTCCTACGTCCGCATAGCCGGTCGCGGCGACTGGTTCGACGTGCAGCCGCTCACTTACGGCGGCATCGAGTCATTGGCTACGTCGGTCGGCCTGACCTGCGTAGACCTGACGCCGGAGATGGTCGCATTGAGCCTCGGCGATCGAGCATCGCTGCCGCTGAGAGCCGCGCGGCCCGTCTGGTTCGCTGTGCGGCAACTGCTGCCTACCTTCGTCGTCGTGCTTAGTAAGAAACGATCCATCGGGTCGAGCCCGCTGCCGATTGGGCCAGCTCGAGTCGCAACTACGGAAGGTCGCTAATCGTGCTCAAAGCCAGTCGCAACGCGACCGCCAACGTTACAGCCCGGAACCCGCGCTACCTCGGCCTCGGCAACACGTTGGAGGCCAGCGAGACGCGCTTCGCGCGCCGCGTCAGGACCATCGCGGATCAAACCGTCGCGCACTGGCAGCCGGCTCTCGCGGCTGTGCTGCTGGCAGGGTTCCTCGGCCTTTCGCTGGTGCTGCCATCGCTCGGGCTTCAGGTGTTCAACTCACCGGACGAGACCTCCGACTACATTTTCACGAAGACCTTCGCAGAGACCGGCAAGCTCTGGTACACGAAGGACTACCTCCCGCTCGACGACGTGCAGCTGCAGCACCCGCGCGGCGGTTTGACGGACGGCAACCGGGTCGTGTTCTACAGCTACCTCGGGCTGCCGGTCACGTACGGCCTGCTCTACAAGGTCGTCGGCGACAACCTGCAGTACATCTCGATCGTGTTCGCCGCCGTTTCGGCCTGGGCGTTGTATCGCGCCTGCGCCCTGATCTTCGAGGCGAAGGCATGGGAAGTGTGGGCCGTCGTGCTCGGCTTCACGCCGCTGATCTACTACCTCAACACGCCCTACTTCAACGCGACGCCGGCCCTGACGCTGCTATTCGTCTCGATCTGGATGTTCGCGAAGTACTTCCGCAGCTCCGAGCGACGCTACATGGTGCTTGCGGCCGCGTTCGCAGCGCTGGTCGTCGCCTTCCGATACGAGTACGTGCTGTTCGTGACGCCGCTTGCTGCCTGGGGCCTGCAGATCAAGCACGCCGGCCTGCGCAGCCGCGAGTTCGCGAAGGACGCCGGTATTTATCTTGGCGCGCTGTTCGTTCTGTTCGCGGTGCCGCTGCTCTACCTCAACCGCGAGATCTACGGCAGCTTTACCTCGTACGGTCCGGGGCTGTTCAACCAGATTTATTTCCCGGACCGCACCCTCGACGCCGGCGGCTCGATCGTCGTGCGCGCATTCCGGACCGTCTGGTTCATGCTGTTCCCGTCGCAGGTACCGAACCTGCCGTTGCTGGGCAAGAACCTCGTGAGACTCACGATCGGCATGGCGCCCCTGTTCACGATCGCGGCGATGCTGGGCGGGATCGCCGTGATCAAGGCCCGGTCGCTCAGCCTCCGGCAGATCGGCTTCATGGTCGTGCTCGCGGCATACGTGCTGATCTACGCCGGAACGACCGACACGTTTCAGTCCGCGCTTTCCCTTCCGAGCCTGCGCACATCGATCGTGCGCTACTGGCTGCCGGTTTACACGCTGGCGTTCTTTCTCGGCGTATACGCGCTACGGGTGCATCGCGGCGAGGCGCTCGCCTACGTGCTCGCGCTCGGCATCATGATTACGGGCCCGCTATCGGTCTATCGCTGGACGGACGGCTCGCTGGCCGAGATGCGCTCTGACCTGCAGACGGCCAACGCGACGTTTTCGCTACAAATTCCGAACAATACCGAGCCGAACGCCATAATCTACGCCGGACGCTCCGACAAGTTCATCGCCCCTTACAGGGACGTAGCGGCTTGGTGGAATGGCGAAAGGTCATACGACGTAAGTATGGTCGCCGCCTCCATGGCCGCAACAAACACTACCGGTCGGCCGATCTACATCTACAAAGAGCACGAGGTCAACATCCCGGAGCTGAACGGCGCCCTGGCCTCGTATCAACTGGCGCTGTCGCCGGTCAGGGGCACCAGCCTGTACCATCTCGTGCCAGCATCTCAGTACCTGAATCCGGCCGGCCCGACGGCGCCCGGAGATGTAGAGCCCAGAGCGATCGTGTTTACGGACGAAACCGGACGCGTCCTCGTACCGTCCGGTTGGTCGAGCTCGTGGTCTCTGGTCAGCAACCAATTCGGTGACGTCGGCAGCCTCGCGTCCGCGCTCGCCGAGGTCGTCTCCACTGGCCGTCCGGTCTATGTACTGGGTAACGCCTCAATCGATATCCAATCGTTGGACGTTTCCCTCCAAGACTACGGCCTGACAGCAGACAGGCTTGCGGGCACGCCGTTCTACAGAATTGAGCCGGGCCAAACGCCGAACATCAACCGCGGCCCGTAATTAAGGAGCTCACTACATGGCAACGACCAATGCGAAAGCTGAGCCAAGCTTCTTCTCACTACTCGCGGCCGCCCGCAAACGCCAGGAATCACCGGAGGCTTATCGTGACTTTCAGGGCATCCAGGCCGGCTTGCTGCAACGCTACATGGAAAGGCATCAGCTCGACTTTGGTTCGGCGATCGTGCTCGACCTCGGCTGCGGTCATGGTGGTTATTCGCGGCTGTTCGAATCGCAGGGGTCCCGATTGCTGTCGTGCGACCTCGAAAGCATTAGCCCAAAGGCCTCTGACCTCGACGAGTCGGCCGGCCGCGCGTTCCAGGCTGATGCAACCCGGCTGCCGGTGAGGAGCGAGTCGGTCGACTTCGTGTTCTGCGCCAGCCTGATCGAGCACGTGCCGGATCCGCTGGGCCTGATCGCTGAGATCAACCGCATCCTGCGTCCCCGCGGACGCTGTTACCTGAGCTTCCCACCGTTCTATTCTCCCGTCGGAGGCCATCAGTTCAAGCCCTTTCATCTGCTGGGAGAGTCGACCTCGATCCGCATCTACAAGTGGCTCAACCGCCACGACATCACTCACGAGCACCCCGGCGGCGAGGACTTCGCGAATGCATACGGCTCCTGCGGCCTCTACGTCCGAACCATCCGGTCCGTCCGCCGTGAGGTCAAAGCCACCGGGTTCCATGTTCTCGACCAGTCGACTCGATACTGGCCGGTCAATGTTTCTCGTCTACCCCTGATAGCTGAGTTCATCACGTGGCACGTCCAGTTCTTGCTGCAGAAGCCCGGCGTCTAGATGGATTCTCGAGCCGAACAGCGCGGTCCCAATGTTCAAGCGGACGGGTCGCTAGAGCCAGGACGAAGGCGTTTGACGCGGGGCGCCGTCATTGGTGCAACGCTTGGCTTCGCGCTAATTGCGGCGCTGTTTCTATGGAAGCGCCTCGATTCGAGCTTCAGCTACGGCTCGGTAATTACGCCAGGCAATATCGGCCTCCTGGCGGCTGCGGCTCTGCTCAGCATGGGCTGCGTCGTCGGCTTCGGGTTGCTCTGGTGCAACATTCTCCAATCGATCTCGGCGCATCAAGTTCGATCCGGGCTACGCGCCTTCCTGTACACCTGGCTCGGGCGGTATGTGCCAGGGACGGTGCCGTACCACGCGGCCCGAGTCATGACCGCCCACGCTCTCGGCACCACGAAGCGCGAAGTTGCCGCCAGCATTGCTTACGAAAGCGTGCTAGTAGTCAGCAGCGCGTCTCTGGTTGGCGTCGTCGGGATTCTCATCGGGTTCGGGGCGCACCTCGATAACGCCCTGCTCTACGTACTCGCCGGCCTCGTGCTCGCGACGCTGCCCGTCGGCCTGCATCCTCGTGTCCTCGTGCCGATTACGACCAGACTGCTGCGACTCATGCACCGCCAGCCTCTCGACTCGGGGTCGCTGCTGAACGAACGGCGTACGACGGTGCTGTTTGTCGCGTACGCCTCCCTCTACGTGGTCAACGGCCTCGCCTTTTACCTGGTGACGCTCGCGCTCGGTGAGCACGTCAACCCTGCCTTGGCGGTCGGCGCCTACAATCTCGCGGCAGTTCTCGGTTTGCTGGCGCTGTTCGTGCCCAGCGGCCTCGGCGTCCGCGAGGCTGTACTGGTGGCGCTGCTCAGCGGCACTATCGCCACGGACGCTGCCCTGCTCACAGCTGGGCTGGCGCGTGTCGTCGCTCTTCTGGCCGACGTGGCGACGCCGGCGGCGCAGCTCCTCGTCGACATGACGAAGCGATTGCTCGCCTCTCGATCGCCGACCCAATCGCAGCCTGAACGACGCGCAGCGCGAGGTGAGGACCAGGTTCCCGCTTCGGAGTCATAGCAGACGAACGCTTCGATGAACAGAAAGAGCAGCCCTCCCGCCTGAGCGAGAGGGCTGCATCGTATCGGTGCCTGCTTCTGCGTTAGTGACGCAGGCGGTCGTTGAACGCGGGCAGCTTGGCCGCGGTTGTTGGGTCGCTGAAGCTCTTGTAGAACAGCAGGACGTAATCGACCGGACAGCCATAGCTGAAGATGCGATTCGTCAGCTGATCGAATCCCGCGCCGGTCGAGTAGGTACCTGCGTCGTCGCCGTCGACGATGATCTTCGTCTTGCCGGCGTTGGCCTTGAACAGGTTGATCGCACCGGCACTGAGCCAGGGGCTGTTCTGCTGCAGGTAAATGCCTTTGCCGGCTGCATATGCCGAAACGGTTTCACCGATGTTGCCGCCGATGTAGTTGACCATCACGGCAATATGGGTCTGCGAGAAGGCAGTCTGCCAGCGGTTCAGCCACACCTCGGAGGCGTTCACCTGATTGCGCGGCGACCATCCCGGCGCCGTGTTACCCATGTATTGCTCGCCGTACATGCCGCCGCCTGCATTGGTCTGGAAGAACTCGATGGTCGGGTTGCCGTTGTAGCGCTTACCCATGACCGCGAGGAAGCGGCCGAACTTGTCGCGGTACACGAGGTCCCACGGCACCGGCGACTTATATCCCTTTGACTGCGCGGCAGACGATGGGTAGTAGTACATGGCGCCGGGCGTCGCGAAGAACCAGGCAGGAGATGCCTGACCGTTGCCGTCGATGTTCGTGAAGACGCGAGGGATGACTTTCTTGCCGGAAGCGCGCGCGTCGGCGATAGCCTTGTCCAGGACTGACCAGTCGTAGACACCCTCTCTCGGCTCCAGGGTTGCCCAATTGATCAGCGGGTTGCTGCCGCCTGAGTTAGGGCTCGTCAGCGCGATGCCGTCGCGAGAGCCAAACACGAACAGCCCCTGCCCGGGAGCAGCATAGCTGACGCCTTTCCCCTGCACCGCGAACATGCCTGCGAACAGCGTGAGCAGCACCGGAAGAATCCAGCGCCACCTTCTCGTCCTCTTCCTTCCCGTCACGAGTCCACCTACCATTTCTTGATTTAGCTACTTGAGGTCGCGCGACGGCCTCACAGGGCGTAACGAACCGGCGCTCGAACCCCACACCGCGCGCAAATTACCGCCATAGTGAGAGACTTTTTTCCTGCGCTGCCGCGGCGTTGGCGGGGCAACATCGCGACAGCCGATGCTTACTGCGGACCTCTACTCGAGCCGTCGCGATTCGCAGAACATGGGCGTTGATAACGCCGATTTTCCGGACCAAGACGCATTGTTTTCGGCCCGATGCACCGTAGTTTATGGTTCGGCGCGAATGCAACAAATTGTATGTCTTCGGCCAACTTTGCAACGTTTTCGTTACTAGTGTTGCGATGTTCCATGCCTCAGGAGTCGGCTGCGGGTGCGCTTCGGGTTTGAATCTGGTCTGGGGCGTTCTACGTGAAGCGAACGCGTTGACCCGCACACAACCGCAACCTTATCGTCGAAGCAACGCAACGTTCTAGTTGCGGCGTGCTTTCGTGAACACTGACATTCGATTCATCGGTTGCCACGTGGCCGAGCGATCGACTAAGTCTCGAGGTAACCTGAGCTATTGCATGACCACAGCAGCCGGCTCCAGTCGCAACCTTAGGCCCGATGGAGCCAGCAAGTCCGCGCATGATCGTCGTTTACAAGTTGCGCGCATCGGCACGTCATCACGCAACGATGCAATAGAAACGGCGTACGAATTACCGTTCGTATCCGTGATCATTCCCGTCTACAACGACGTGGAGCGCCTGACGCAATGTCTAACTGCCCTCGAACAACAGACGTACGCTTCGGAGCGCTATGAGGTCATCGTTGTCGACAACGGCTCGCGTGAAGCGATTGTGCCGCACGTTGTACCGTTTCGACACGCCGTCGCCGAGTTCGAGGCGCAGGCTGGCTCCTACGCCGCCAGGAATCGCGGCCTCGAGGCTGCCCGCGGCGACATCGTCGCGTTCACGGACGCCGACTGCCTGCCCAGCCGGCGATGGCTCCAGGCCGGTGTCGAGGCACTGCAGGCGCCGGGCGCCGACATGATCGGCGGCCGCATCGAGGTGTTCGCGCAACGGCCGGAGCATCCCAGCGCCGTAGAGCTGTACGAGATGCTCTATGCCTTCCCCCAGGACGTGAATGTGCGCACGGGCTTCAGCGTCACGGCCAATTTGTTCGCAGAACGCGGCGTGTTCGATCGGCTCGGAGGCTTCGACGCCGCCCTGAAATCGGGTGGCGACCACGATTGGGTGGCACGGGCGGTGGCTGCCGGTAACCGCCTCGCCTACAGCGAAGCTGCACTGGTCAGGCACCCGGCACGACAGTCGCTACGGCAGCTAAGCGAGCGCTCGGCGCGCTTCGCCGGCGGCGACTACGATAGGGCGCATCGTGGATCGCTGCAGCTGCGTCGCGCCCGCATCGAGGCGCTGCTCAAGCTCAAGCCGCCGCTCAGCGTCGCGCGCCAACTGCTGTTCGAGCAGCATCCCGGCAGCCTGCGCACGCGCCTGAGCGTGCTCGGCGTCGCCTACTTCTCGAACCTGACATACGCCTTCGAGTGGCTAAGGCTCGAGCTCGGGGCCACGCCTCGACGCTAGGTCAGAGAGCGCGCGGGTACTACCAGCGCGACCAGCCGAACCCAGACCGCGAGCCCCTGGCGGACGACGGCGTATTCGTTGGTGCTGGCGTGCCGGTCGGTCGCGGCGTGCTGGTCGCGACCGCTGTGCTGGTTGCGCGAGGCGTAGGCGTGCTTGTCGCTGGCCCTGACTGCGGCTCACGCCGTAGGCCTGGTAGACGTAGTCGACGTAGCTGGTCGAAGCACCGGCCGTCGTGCTCAACCTCACGTAGAGCGGGCTGCCATCGGTCGGGAGGCTATATACCGTAACTGAGCGTGACGTGCCCATCGACCGGCTCAACAGGTTCGAGCCGCCGGGCGCTGTACCGATCGATATCGCGTATCTGCCGCCGTAAACGCTGCTCCACCGGAAGGTCGCGCGAAAGCTCGTCAGCTTCGATCCAGGCGCCGGGCTGGTCAAGACCGCGCCGGCCGAGTTGCGGCGCCTCGTGGGCGTGGCGGTCTGTGCGGGCGTCTGAGTCGCAGTTTGCGTCGCCCGCCCGAGGTGCCGACGCGCTAGTCGGAACCGCTCACGCCGTCAGTACGGTCCGTCAATCAAGCCCGCTTCTCGAAGGTCAGGCAGACGTTGCCCATGAGCGTGCGCGCGCCGGAGCGCATCACGAGGCTGTCGTAGGCCTTCGACACGCTGCCGACCAGCGGCACGCGATGCAGGTAGCAGTAGGTCTCGGCGTGGTAATCGGAGGCGACGAGCTCGAGGCCGGCGTCGCAGAACATACGGCTCAGCGCCGCGATGCTCTGGTAGGCGTAGTGGGTTTCGTGCGGGTGTGCGCCATGGATGAAGCGATCGAGGATGTATTCGTGGAACCAGAACGGCGTCGAGCCTGAGAGGCGGAACTCGGGTGCGCGCGGGTTCGGCGTCGAGACGATAAAACGCCCGCCTGGCTTTAGCACCCGCGCTATCTCTCGCGCCGCGGCCCCGATGTCCTCGACGTGCTCGAGGACGTAGTTGGCGAACGCGACATCGTAGGTCGAGTCCGGCAGCGGCATCGAGTCGACCGAGGCGACATAGGCGGTCCGAATCGCCGGATGCTGCGAGCCGCAGTCCCGCACGTCGAGGCGGTCGCAGACGAAGCGGATGCCCGCGGACTCGATCTCCTCCTCGACCGTCGTGCTGGTGCCGGCGCCGATGTTGAGCAGCGCCGGCGGCTGCGGCAACGATTCGAGGTGGTCGATCAGGCCGTCGATGAGGCTTCGTTCAGCAGGAGTTTGCACGAGTACCCTCCATGGTCATGACACGTGTGGCGAGGTTCCGTTAGCTTCGCAGGCCACCAGGGCCGTCGATTCGGTCCGGCGCTGCGAGGTCTTCTCCGCTCGCAGCGCAATCAGTTGCTCGGCGATGCGCTCCGCGTAGCGCTCGATCGTGAAACGCGCTTCGAAGCGTCGATGGGCGTTAAGCGCCATGCGTCGAGTCCATGCAGGATCGATATGCAGCTCGTCCAGCGCCTCGCGGATGGCGCCGGGTGAGTGAGGGTCGACGCGCACGGCGCAGGCGTCGTCCAGCAGGTCGCTGGTGCAGGGACCGCGCGTGGCGATGATCGGTTTGCCCTGGCGCATCGCCTCCAGCAGGACGAGATGTCCCGAGGCAATCGACGGGTTGTCGAGCGTGATGATGACGCCGTCAGTGGCGCCCATAGCGGCCGCAAACTCGTCGTCGAACACGCCGGAGGCCACGGTCACGTTGTCGGGCAGGTCGAGTCCGGCGACGTCGCGCTCGAAGCAGAATATTCGCAGCTGCTCCGGACGCCCTCTAAACGCCTCGACCAGCGTGGCATAGTCGCGGTTGCTGGTGCCGCCGGCGAAGAAAACCCGGCTCGTCGCGGCGCCGAATCTGCCGTCCTTCAGGTTGTAGAGCGTGCCGACGCCGTACTCGACATATCGCAGCTTGCAGGCCAAACGCGGGCCGAATTCGGCGGTGTACAGCTCTGCCTCACGCGACGTATGGCAGATAAAGGCGTCGATGGCCGGCGAGTCGAGCAGGGCGCCGAACAGCCGGCGATACAGCCGTCCCAAGCGGCCACGCCTTGGCTTGTAAATCAGGTGCAGCGTGATTCGCAGCGAACTGGCCCGCCTGGGTAATACGAGGCGGGCCAGAGGCGAGAAGTAGAGGCCCGTGAACAACTGCCAGAACACCGTATAGCGGTAACGACGCTGCCTCAGAAGGGCGCGAACCGCCAGCATTGCGTAGGTCAGGTGACGGTAGAGGCGCCGGCCGCGCATGCCACGCGTCGTATCGATGCTCAGCACGTCAACGTCGACGTCCAGCGCGCCCGCCAGCGTCTCGGTGAAAACGGGATCGACGTGGCAGTCGGCGACGAGCAGCAGGCGATCGCGCGGCGATTTCGGCCGGCTCGTCATGAGCCACCCCGAGTCGTGCTGGGAGACATCATCAGGAATGAGGCGTCTTGCTTCTCTGCCAGCGTCTGCGTAATCAGCCGGGACGCCAACTCGACGCGACGGTCCCAGGAGTGCTCGCGGGCGGCCGCAATTCGCTTCTCGGCCAGGCGGGGCGTATCGGCCTCAAGTGCCGCGACGATGGCGTCGTGGAAGGCCGAGGGCTCGTCGGCGAGACGCACGAGGTCGCTGTCGAAGCGACGGAGCTCCTCGAGGTTGGTCGAGACGACGGGACGGCCGGCCGCGAGATACTCGAAGAACTTCAGCGGCAGCACGCCGCGCGCGTATCGGCTACGACGGAATGGGATCAAGCAGACGTCCATCGCCCGCTGATACGCCGGTAGCTCTTCGCGCGACTTCCAGCCCAGGACGTGGACGTTAGGCAGGCGCGCAAGGTCGGCGAGCCCGGCGTCGCTTGCATCCTTCGAGCCGCCGGCACCGCTGCTCGGGGCGGTGCCGCCGGCCAGCGCGAACGACCAGTCGGGGCGGCGCCGAGCGAGGGTGGCGATCAGGTCGGCGTCGAAGCGAAAGTCGACGATGCCGCTGAAACCGATGACGGGTCGCGGCAGGGTGTCGATGTCCGATGGCGGTGGGGGGGCAACATCCTCGACGCTGCAGACCGGCTGCACGTCAGCGCCGTTGGGAACGATGTGAACGCGCGCGTTGAGCACGCTTCGATCCTGCGCCAGCGTCTCGGCCGTGCAGAGGACGATGTCGGCCTCGGCACAGCAGCGAGCATCGCGAGCCTGGATAGACGCCGCGCCGTTCCACCAGTGCGGCAGCGCGGCGAAGTCGTCGACGCAGTGGTAGATGTCGAGCTGGGGTTGGAGCGGCGCTCCCACGCCGGTCAGGGATGGCAGGAAGTTCCAGTAGAGCGGCCGTGTGAAGCCGAGACGCCGCGTCGTGCGCGACAACCAACGTTGCAGCAAGCGTGCGTTGGCGGCGTTCGTAGCGGTGAAGTAGCGCAGCGGCAGGGCGAGCGGCGGCGTCGCATTGTACAGGTTCGGCGCCACGAGTCGCGGTCCGGCTCGCCAGCGCTTGATGCGGCTGCGCACGAAGGCAGCGCCGCAGTGCCGCGTGAACGCTGACAGCGGCGACACCGCGGGGTCGACGAACAGGACGCGATTGTGCCTCGCTAGGCGGCTCATCAGGTGCTGCGACGTGCCCCAGTAGTCGTCCCAGGCGACGAACGACATGCAGACGATGTCGTAGCCGGCGAGCACGGCGCCGGCCTCGGGGGCGCCGTTTAGCGTCCCTTCTCCCGTTGCTGTTGCCTTCTGTGCTGAGAGGCCCTGCATCGTGTCGAGTCTGACGGCTAACTGAGGCCAGCAGAGTCGAGGCGAAGTTCGAATCAGGTTTGAGTTGCGTAACGCCTACCGGAGGCCGGATTCGCGAGGTTGCCGGCGCGCGTTGACAGCGCCTGGGTACCACGACCTAACGTCGAATCAGGCGCGCTGCGTCGCCGGAGCGGTGTCGCACCCGAGGTTGGCGGTTTGAGTCAGACCTCGGAGGAACGACGGAGGCAGCACCGATATTGCAGGAATCTAACGCGTCGAGGCGTGTCGGAGAGCAGGTGAAGAGATGGGCAAAGTAGTGCTGATCGGGAGCAACGGCCAGTTAGGCAGCGAGATACGGCACATATGGGGCTCGCGCATAACTCTTTCCCGCAGCGATCTCGTCTGTCTGACACATGCCGATATCGAGATCACGGATCGTCAAAACGTTGACTCTGTCTTGAGCAATGTCGCGCCAAATATCGTTATCAATACGGCAGGTTTCTTGCGCGTCGACGACTGCGAGAAGGTTCCAGAAACTGCCGTCGCTGTGAACGCTCTTGGTGCGCAATATCTCGCCGAGCACTGTCGCGACAACAACGCGCTTCTAGTGCAACTCAGCACTGATTACGTTTTCGACGGCTGCAAACGGGAGCCCTACCGCGAGGACGATAAGGCAGAGCCCCTCAACGCCTACGGCCTCTCGAAGCTCATGGGCGAGTGCTTCGTGCGCTACCTGCTGCCCGAGTCGCATCTCATCGTGCGCACCTCCGGGCTGTTTGGTTCAGCGGGCTCGACCAGCAAGGGCGGCAACTTCATCGAGACGATGCTGCGACTCGCCGGCGCCGGCAAAGCGCTGCGTGTAGTCGATGACCAGGTTTTCTCGCCGACCTACGCGCCGGACCTCGCCGAGGTGCTGCTCGACCTGATCGAGGCCGGCGCACGTGGCGTATTCCACGTCAGCAACGCCGGCTGCACGTCATGGTACGAGTTCGCCCGCAGCGCCTTCGAGCTCGCCGAGATCGAGGCCAACCTGATGCCAACGACCTCGGCCGAGTACGCCTCGCCCGCGCGCCGGCCGGACTATTCGGTTCTGGACAACGCCCGCGCGAGTCGTTATGCGACGTCGAAAATGCCGCCCTGGCAAGACGGCCTGCAGCGCTATCTTCTCGCGCGAAACGCTTGAAACGTGCCTCTATAAGATAGATTCATTCTGACCACTTACAGACCTGTTTCAAACCCGTCTCCGACCATAGTTTGACAAGATACAGCACGCTTTAATTGCGTGAGACGCAGGAAGAGAAAACTCTGACAAAGTACTACGACTAATGGCAGAAGCCGTTCGGTTGTTAAGATGCCGTTAAAATTGCATGTACAAAAGCATCGATTAACGGGTTTGCAATGTCTTTGAAAGCCGCTTCACTTACGAGGTGATAATGCCTTTGACAGGCATATCTATGCTCTAATCTCACGAAACATAGTGCCATCCACTGCTGGTGACCCACGTCACGAGAGTGGTTTAAGGATTGAAATGTGCCAACGCAAGGAAGAAGCACACACGTGTTGCTAATTAGCGAACAGGTACTTTTCCGGCAGGCGCTGGCGAGAGTACTTACCCAGGAAGAACCATCGTTTCGAATCTCGGAGGCCCTCGGCGCCCAGGATGCCCTGGAGCAGATGACCAGCGCGCCTCAAGACATAGTGCTGTTGCACCTGGGCAACCCGGTTTCGACCGGGATGCACACGCTGCACGAGCTGCAGGCGAAGGCGCCCGCGGTTCGTGTCATCGTGCTGACGGACGTTGTGGACGACGCCTTGATGACGGTCGCGATTCAGTCGGGCGCCGCCGGCTGTGTCGACGCGTCGGTAGACGTGACGCGTCTGCTGCAGGAGCTGCGCGACGCCGCCAACGGCGAGATCGCGTTGTCGAAGGGCCTCGTCAAGCTGATCGCGACTATGCTCGCGCGCAGCAATGGCGTCCGCGGCGACGACCACCAGATGATCCTCGAGGCGCCGACCCAGCGTGAGCGTAAGGTGCTCGAGTTGCTCTCTATGGGCATGACGAACAATGCCATCGCCTCGCGCATGGCGCTCTCCGAGAGCACGGTACGGTCTCACGTCAGGGCGATCACCCAGAAGCTCGGCGCCCAGAATCGCGTCCAGGCCGTCGCCAGGGCGTTGGCGCTCGGGATCATCTCGTCGAACACGGCCGGCGAAGAGTTCCACTGCTGCGGTTGAGTCGTTAGACCGCGATCACACGCGCCGGCACGCCCAGCGACTGCAGCTGCGCCGTTATCTCGTCGACGTAGATCGGGTTCATCACGATGACCACGTCCGGGCGATAGTCCTGCAGGAACTCCGGAGGCACTACGAGATGCCCGCTGCCCGCGAGGTACTTGCCGTGCTTGAACGGATTGATGTCGACTACGAACTCGATCTCGTCCACGACGTTGAGGCTGTTCAGGTACGCGACCGCCTTTGAGCCCGATCCCCAGAGCACCGCGCGCTGGCCGCTATCGACGACGTCATGTAGCTGCTCGCGCCATTGATCGAGCTTGGCCGCGAGATGCGTCTCGAAATAGGAGACGTCGCGCGCCAGGGCGATGCGGTCGTCTTCCTGCTCTCGTGGAGATAACGGCGGCTCGTCACCGCTCAGGCGCGTTTCGATCAGCACGTACTGGTCGTCGAAGTCCTTCGCGAGGTCGAGAACCTCGAAGCCGCAGGAGCGGAACAGACGCGCCAGAGAGCCCAGGCTGAAGTAGGAGCAGTGCTCGTAGTAGACGTCCCAGAAGGCGAGCTCCTGCAGCACACGCTGCACGTCCGGAACCTCGAAGAACACGATCGTGTCTTTACGTCCGGCCAGCGAGCGCCGGACCGAGAGCAGGAACTCACGCGTCGGGTGTATGTGCTCCAACGTATGGCGGCAGCAGACGAAATCGGCTTCGAGGTTGGCGTAGCCATCCGAGTAGAAGTCGGTGATGAACCGGATGCGCGACTCCGCGGCGTGGCTGATGCGACCCGGAACGTAAGCAGGATCGATGCCGATGCCGCTGTTGTTGCCGATCTCGCAGAGCAGGGCCAGGAACTCACCCTTACCGCAGCCGATCTCGAGCACGCTCTTGCCGTGCAGGTCGTAACGGTCGATCAAGCGTCGCGCCAGGCTCTCGGCGAAGGCGTTGAAGCGCGGCGAGAAGCCCTGAGTCTCCTCATACTGCGCCGAATAGGTCAGGAGACGGGCGTCGAACAGCAGGTTCGAGATGAAGCCACAGGCCGCGCAGAAGCCAAGACAAATGTTGCCCTTCGGAAAGGTCAGCGCCTCGTCGAGGGTCGGCACCAGCAGGCAACTGTTAACCGGAACCCCCTCCGCAACGTAGAACGGCTGCATGCCGGCGCAGCCGCAGTTTGGGCAGAGCGCGTCATGATTGATCGGCGGCCGGCTACGGACGGTGGGGCTGCTCAACGGGCTGGAGCTTTCGAAGGACTGCATAAGTCTCCTTTTGTTCGGTCGAGTTGTCGTGCGAACAGCGGCTCATCACGATGCGTGAGTTTATCGTCTCGACTATGCTTCTTAAATCACGCCTCTAATTCTTGTGATTAGCATGCAGAATCTGCGATAGTATTCACGTTATAACGCGCGTCCTTGCGCCATTTCTCAAACCTCGCATGTATCGTTGTCGCGACGTTAATGAAGATTAAAGAAGCATGTCAAGCGTTCGAGAAGCTGATTTCGATTAGACGTGTGATTTAGCGCACTCAACTCCGACCCAACTCCAACCTGCCTCCTACCCGCACCTCCGAAGGCCGTCGATAGCATCGATTGAGGTTGCAGCCGCAAGGCAAAGCACCGCAAGGAGTGAGGGCAGGTGGCGTCGACGTACGTTCAAGCACCTGGCAGGGATGCTGATTTCGAGATGAGTTCGCCGCGACTCGATGGCTTCGGCTATGGCATCAAGCTCGCCGCCGACCGGCTGATCGCGGCACTGTTGCTGGTCCTGCTTTCGCCGCTGTTTCTGGTTATCGCGCTGCTGATCCGGCGTGACTCAAAGGGGCCAGCGTTGTTCAGGCAGACGCGCGTTAGCCGCCGCGGGCGCCTCTTTGTCATGTACAAGTTCCGTTCGATGGTCGCCGACGCCGAGAAGTTCCAGCCCGTTTTGGCGGAGCGCAGCGGCCAGAACGGCAGCGGCATCTTCAAGTTGCGTCAAGACCCGCGCGTCACGCGCGCCGGCCACTGGCTGCGTCGCACGAGCCTGGACGAGCTGCCGCAACTGATCAACGTGCTGCGAGGCGACATGAGCCTGGTGGGGCCGCGTCCGCCGCTCGCCAGCGAGGTGCATCTCGAGGGGCGGCACATGGCTCGCCTCGTGGCGCAGCCGGGCATGACGGGCCTCTGGCAGGTCAGCGGTCGTAGCGAGTTGATGTTCGAAGACATGCTGCGCCTCGATCTCGAGTACATCCATCGCTGGTCTCTGGCGCTTGACTCCTTGATCCTGCTGCGAACCATCCCGACGGTCATCGGCAAGCGAGGCGCCTATTAAAGCGCGGCGCGGAGCACGAGACGCGCGATTTAATGCGCAATTCGACGCCAAATCTCATCTCGAAAGGCCTACTAGACGATGCGACAGCGGTCATTAGCCATCGACAAGTACCTCGAGTTTCTCGGCCGGCGCAAGTGGTTCTTCATCGTGCCGCTCGTCATCGGTATCGTCGCGTCTGTAGCCGCCTCGAACTGGCTGCCGCAGATCAAGTCGCAGGACTACCAGTCGAAGGCTACGATGCGTCTCGCGCTGGCCGGCGGCACCGAGAGCGGTCTGCCGCGCTTCGATTCGACCGAAGTCGATCGCATCACGAACACGTCGATCTACCTGCTGCAGAGCTCACCAACCCTGGCGGCGATCAACGCCAACTACAACCTCCACCTCACGACCACGGAGATGAAGCAGGACTTCACGATCCGCTCGATTCCCAACACGGAGTTGATCCAGGTGATCGCCAGGGGCCCGACGCCTCAGCAGGCGCAGGCGCTGGCTAACGCGCTGGCCAACGCCTGGCCCCAGATCAACAGCGACTACTACGTCGGCATCAAGCGCCCCGACCTCGCCAGCAGCTTCACGCTGCTCGAACCCGCGACGCTGCCGAGCAGCGCCATTATCGAGACTAGCTGGATTCAGCGCGCCAGCATCGGCATCCTGCTCGGCCTGGCGGTCGGCCTCGGCCTGGCGCTGTTCTCCGAGTACACGGACGGCACGCTCAACTCAGTCGAGGACGTATCCGCGGCTACGGACGTTGCCATCCTCGGTTGCCTGCCGCGGCTCACTCATTCGCGTTTCCGGCGTCGTTCGGCGCAGCAGGCGCGCGAGGAGTTCGACCCGCAGCGCCTGGGCGAGATGCGCCTGCTCACCGTGAAGCTCGCAAGGATAGCGCGAGAAAAGCATCTGCGCAGCATTCTCTTCACGGGCGTCTGGCCTAATGCCGGCACCACCGGCATCGCGATTGGTGCGGGGCGCGGCCTTGCGAGCAACGAGTTCGAGGTGCTGCTGGTCGACGCCAGCCTGGCAGAGCCCGGTTTGCAGCGCGCCTTCGACGTGCCGCGTGGCCAGCCCGGACTCACGGACGTGCTCGTCTCGGCCTCGTCCGGCGGCGACTTCGACGTTGCCATCGACAAGGCTGCTGTACAGGCGCCGACGCCGGGCCTGCGGGTTCTCGGCAGCGGCACCCCCGCGCCTGACTCGTGGAACCTGCTCGGTTCGTTCGAGATGCGTCGCCTGGCTCAACTGCATGAGAACGGAGACGCCGGCGAGCCGCAGCTCATGGTGATCGACGGGCCTTCGATGTTCGCTTCGGCCGATGCTCTGGCGCTGGCTTCGGTGGTCGACGGCGTTGTCGTCGTGTGCTCCGAGGGCAAGACGACAGGCGACGACCTGCAGCGCAGCCTCAGCCAGCTCGAAAGCCTTGACGCCAACGTGCTGGGTATCGTCTACAACCGCGCCAGGGCCGCCTCGAGGCTGCCGCAGATGGCTCCGAACCTGATCATGTCCGGCGATCGGTTCCACGTATTCGACCGCGAAGAGGCGCATCGATGAAAAGCACCCCGGTGAGGCGAACGTGGAAGTAACCGAGGTCGCAACCGTAGATGGCGCCATGGGCGGCCGCGTGGCGCGCAACACGATCGTCCAGCTAGTCGGACGCTTCGGGACTGGTGGCATCTCGCTGCTCGTCCTGATGCTGCTGGCGCGCTATCTGGGCACCGACCGTATCGGCGAATACCTGCTCGTGCTCTCATTCCTGGCGCTGCTCAACGTCAGCGACATGGGTTTGACGACGATCGCGATTCGCGAGCTGTCGCTGCGCCGCCCGCGCAACGACCAGTCGACGCTGCTCGGCAACCTGATCTTCGTGCGCGTGCTGCTCGCTACGGCCGCAGCGCTGTTCGTCTGCACGATCGCTCTCGGCCTCGGCTACACCTCCGAGGTCACAGCCGCGATCTGCCTCGGCTCCGTTTCGTACGTGCTATCGGCGGTTGGTACGGGAAGCATCGGGCTCAGCTTCGCCGCGAACCTGCGCATGGAGTATCAGGTAGTCGCGACCACGCTTCAGGGGCTCGTGTTGCTGGGGCTGGTCGGTACGATCGTCCTGATCAAGGGCGGTGTGCTCGCCGTCGTCGGCGCTTACGACGTGTCGATTCTCGTCGGCTCCCTGGCAACCATCGCGCTGGCGAAGAGGGTCCTGCTGCCGTCGTTCAACATCGACTTCGCGATCTGGCGGCGCTTGCTGTCGCAATCGGTGCCCGTCACGGTGTCGTTCATCGCCTGGCTCACTTACAACCGCATCGACATGGTGATGCTCTCGAAGATGGAGGGCAGCCATTCGGTCGGCCTCTACGGCATGGCGTATCGATTCGTGGACCTGCTGACGCCGGTCAACATGTACTTCGTCACGTCTGTTTACCCGCTGCTGTCGCGCCACCACGACGACGGCAACTTGCCGGAGATGCGACGCCTGTTTCAGAAGTCTTCAGACATCGTGCTGCTGATCGTCCTGCCAACGACGCTGGTGCTGGCCGTCTTCCCCAGCACGATTCTGACGATCGTCGCGTCGAGAGCGTTCCTGCCGGCGGCCGACAGCCTGCGTATCCTGGCGCTCGGTGTCGCTGTGATGGCAATCAGCGGGCTGCTGGCGCACACGGCGCTGGCGCTCGGCAAGCAGATGGAGCTGGCGAAGGTCATGCCCATCGGGCTGCTGCTCAACGTCGGTCTCAATCTGTTGCTGATCCCACGCATGGACTTCGAGGGCTCGGCGATAGCGACGCTGCTGACCGAGGTCGTAGTGGGGCTTTACCTGTTCGTGACGGTGGCACGCGGCCTGGACTTCGTGCCGTCGTTTGTACTGCAGGGGAGGATGACCCTGATCGCGATCGCGGGCGGCGCCGCGACCGTCTTCCTGCTGCCCGACATCCTACCGTTGCGCATCGTGGCAATGACCGGAGTCATGGCGCTGATCGCTTACGCCTCCGGCTTCGTGACGCGGGAGCTGATCGAGCGCGTCCTTGCAAAGACGCCACTCGCTCCGAACGTGCCCCCCGCGCTCGCCTCGGCAGCGACCGTGGCGCCAGTTTCCATTTACGGCGGCGAGGTCGCTCAGCGCGACGGGCGCGACATCCTCGGCGCGCTGGAGCGCATCAACGAGACGATCGTGCGGGTGCGGCCGGTGCTGCCGTCCGACACCGTGCCGGTCCCTCACGCTATCGAACCAGAGCCGCACGAAGCGTCCATTGCGATTGCCTACGAGTCGGGTCGGCGCCGTCGCAAGGCCAAGACGAAGCCCGCCTCCGCGACACGATTGAACGAGGCCGCGTCGAGCCTGAGCGGCGAGGAGGGCGCCTAGATGATCGCGCGGCCTCGTACTTCGCCGTGGACGGGCTCGCACGACCTGCGCGAGCTGCAGCTTGTGGCGGCTCTGGCGGCCGTGATCATGTTCGTGCTGCTGTTCATGCCGCTGCAAACCGCGCTTTTGCTTGCGATCGTGGCGGCGTTCGGCGTGCTCGTGCTGCTCGATACCTGGCAGACCGTCGTGCTGCTGCTGCTCGTGCGCAGCAGCCTCGACGTCGTCGAGAGCGTGCAGGTTTACGGCGGGCTCAACCTCGCCGGGCTGCTCTCGGCGCTGCTTGTCCTGACCGGCCTTGCGCACGTCGCAATCTACCGCGTCGACCTCAAGCGCACGCCGCTGGTGCGACCGCTCTGCGTGCTGCTCGGCATCTGGGCTGTCGGCGTCGTGCTGTCCGGCAATCCCGGTGCCTCGCTGCAGGAATGGCTGCGCGGCCTCGGCTCCTTCCTGCTTTACGTGCTCATGGTTGACCTCGTGCGTGAGGGAGGCGACGACCGGCGTTCGATGCTCGTCAAAGTGATCATCATCTCGACCCTGGTACCGATGTCGTTCGGGCTGTATCAGTTCGCGACCGGCACCGGCAACGTGTTCACGCCCGGCTTCGACCGTATCCGTGGCACATTCGTGCACCCATCGCCGTACGCGTTCTATTTGCTCTCGGTCGCGCCTTTTGCCTTCGTCCTGGCGCGCCACGCGCGGTCCGGGGCGGGCAAGGTCGCGCTGAGTCTGCTCGTGCCCCTCATGCTGTTCTGCGTCATCGTCACGTTCACGCGCATCGCCTGGGCCGGTCTGGTCGTGACGATTCTCGTGTTCGCGTTCATCCGCAATCGGTCGCTGGTGTTGCCGATCATCCTGGCCTTCGTGGCGATTGCGGCGTTCGTTCCGCCCGTCGCCGAGCGCTTGAGCAACGCCTCGACCAGCTCCGGCACCGGCGGCTGGCGCCTGGCCCAGTGGGGCGACGTGCTGCATCTCATGGCCGCGTGGCAATTGCCGTTCGGCATCGGCCTCGGTTCCGTCGACAGGCTCACGGGCTACGCGACCCACAACGACTACGTTCGTGTCTTCGCCGAGACCGGGGTCATCGGCAGCATCGCCTTCGCGGTCGTCTACTTCAAGCTAATTCGCGGCGTCCTGACCTCGCTCTCGACTGCGCGCACGCCGTTCCACCGCGACCTGACGCTGGCGTTCCTGGCCGTGATCTTTGCGCGGCTGCTAATGGCGTTCACCGACAACATCGTCGACCAGCCGGTGCTTGAGTGGTACTTCTGGTCCTTCGCGGCGCTGATCGTGTCGTTGCCCAGCTTCCCGGGTGTGCGAGCGCAGCTGCCTTTCATCCCGGCCTACCGGCCGAGCGCGCGACCTCATGTCGCGACTCCGACCCCGATGCCGGCGCCCGGCGCTGCACCTGCGAGGTCGGCGCGATGAGGGTGCTGCAGGTGAACAAGTTCCTTTACCCGGCGGGCGGCTCCGAGACCGTGATGTTCCAGACGGCCGCACTGCTGGAGAGCTACGGCCACGAAGTGCGCTTCTTCGGCATGCAGGACGAGCGCAACACGATCGAGGTGCCGGAATCGCAGCTCGTGAGCAACGTCGACTACAGCGGTGCCGGCTCAGCTGCGGGGCGATGGCTGACGGCGGCCGCTTCTTCCACTCGCGCGAGGCCGCAGAGAAGATGGAGGCGCTGGTCGACGAGTGGCGCCCGGACATCGCGCATCTGCACAACATCTACCACCAGCTATCGCCGAGCATCCTGGCGCCGCTCAAGCGTCACGGCGTGCCAGTCGTGATGACGCTGCATGACTACAAGCTGATCTGTCCTGACTACTCGCTGCACACGCCCGACGGGGTCTGCGAGCGCTGCAAGGGCGGTCGCTTCTACAACGCCGTGCTCCAAAGCTGCGTGAAGGGCTCTCGCCTGAGCAGCGCGGTGTGCGCGCTCGAGGCCTACGTGCACCGGGCGACCGGCGTCTACAAAGGGATTGACACGCTGATCGCGCCGAGCCGCTTCATGAAGCAGAAGCTGATCGAGTTCGGCTGGGACGGCGACCGCATCGAGTACCTGCCGAACTTCCTCGATGTGGACGCGTGCGAGCCGGCCTACGCACCGGAGCCGTACTTCGTATTCGCCGGGCGGCTCGAGCGCGTCAAGGGAGTCTCGGCCCTGCTCGAAGCTGTCGCCGGCAGCGATGCGGCGCGCAATGTCGAGCTACGTATCGCCGGCGACGGCCCCGATCTCGAAGCGCTGAAGGCATTCGCTCACGCCGAAGGGCTGACGCGCGTCCGGTTCCTCGGGAGGCTGAGCCGTTACGAGCTGCAGGGCCTGCTGCGCAGCGCCATGTTCGCCGTCGTGCCGTCCGAGTGGTACGAGAACGCGCCGATGAGCGTGATCGAGGCATACGCCTGCGGCACGCCGGTGATCGCGTCGCACATCGGCGGGCTGCCGGAGCTCGTGCGCGAAGGCGAGACCGGGCTGCTGTTCCAGCCCGGCAATGCCGATGAGCTGCGCGGTCAAATCGAACTGCTATTGAGCCGCCCCGACCTCGCGGTCGAGATGGGGCGGGCGGCGCGGTCGCTGGCGGAAGAGCGCTTCGGCCCGCGACGCCACTACGAACACTTGCTGCAGATTTACGACCTCGTCCGCCGCCGGGCGCACGCGGGCAAGTCCGTCTTCGCGATCAAGGAGGCTACTTTATGAAGATCCTCGTCACAGGCTGTGGCGGCATGCTCGGTTCGGCGATGCAGGAGCGTTTGCCGGCGCTCGGGCACGAGGTCATAGCGACCGACCTCATAGCCGATGAGCCCTGGCTGCGTCCGCTGGACGTGCGCGATGAAGGCGCGGTCTCGGCCAAGATCGACCGCATCCGCCCCGACGCGGTATTCCACCTCGCAGCGGTCACGGACCTCGAATGGTCTGAGACGCACCCGGAGGAAACGGCGGAGACCAATGCCTACGCCACGGCTTCGATCGCGAAGCTTTGCGCCTCGAAAGACCTGCTGCTGGTCTACATATCGACGGCCGGCGTGTTCGACGGCGAAAAGCCTGCTCCTTACGTCGAAACGGACGAGCCGGCGCCGCTCATGGTCTACGGCGCCACCAAGCTCGCGGGTGAGCGCGCTGTTGCGACAGAGAACGGGCGGCACTTCGTGGTGCGCGCCGGCTGGATGTTCGGCGGCGGGCGCAAGGACCACAAGTTCGTCTACAAGATCGCCTCTCAGGTTGAGCAGGGCGCCGAGACCATCTACGCCGTCGACGATAAGTTCGGCACCGCGACCTACACGCAGGACTTCGCCGTGAACCTCGATGCGCTGATCGGCACCGAGGCCTACGGCACGTATCACATGGTCTGCGAGGGCGGCTGCTCCCGCTACGACATCGCCTGCGAGATCGCGCGAATCATGGGACGCCCCGAGCTGCCGGTCGAACCGGTATCGAGCGCGCACTTCGAGGCCGAGTACTTCGCGCCGCGTCCGCGCTCCGAGATGCTCGAGAACGGCGCCCTGCGCGCAATGGGGCTCAACCTGATGCGTCCCTGGCAGGAGGCGATGCGCGACTACCTGCTGCACAACCACCTCGCGGGTCAGAAGCGCGGCGTGCTGGACGTACTCGCCAAGCGCAGCCCCGTGCTGTGGGCGGAACGGAGCCGTCCATGAAGGTTGCGATGATCGGTACGCGCGGTATCCCGGCGCGCTACGGCGGCTTCGAGACGGCGGTCGAGCAAATCAGCACGCGCCTTGTGCAACGCGGACACGAGGTCGTGGTCTACAACCGCAGCGGCGTCAACACCTACGAGGCGTCGAGCTACGAGGGCGTGCGCCTCGTACGGCTGCCGACCTACAACAGTAAGCACCTGGCCACGATCGTGCACTCGGCGCTGTCCACGCTGCACGCGACCCTGCGCAGCGACGTCGAGGTCGTGCACTACTTCACGGCCGGCGCCGGTGCGCTGAGCTTCCTGCCGCGCCTGTTCGGCAAACGCACCGTGTGCTCCGTCGACGGCCTCGACTGGAGCCGGCGCAAGTGGGGCAGATTCGCGCGGGCCTACCTCAAGCTTTCGGAGCAGGTCGTGAGCCGCGTAACGGACGCCATCGTAACGGACTCGCCACCCATGGCGTCGTATTACCTCGACGAGTACGGCCGCGACACGTCGATGATCGCGTATGGCTCCAACCCGGTGCAGCGCGGCGGCGCCAGCGAGTGGCTCGGGAAATTCGGCCTGGAGCCGGAACGTTACCTGCTGTTTGTCGGTCGGTTGGTGCCGGAGAAGAACGCCCACGTCCTGATCGACGCCTTCGAGAAGCTCGATACAGACATGAAGCTCGTCATCGTCGGCGACGACCCATGGGGCAAGGACTACATCGATTCGCTGAAGCAGCGCGCCGGCACGCGCGTCGTGTTCACGGGCTACCTCTACGGCGAAGGCTGTCAGGCGCTGCAGGCCAACGCCTACGCCTTCGTGCTGCCGGGCGAGGTCGGCGGTACGCCTCCGGTCTTGCTCGAGGCGATGGGCTCCGGCAACTGCGTGCTGGTTAGTGACACGCCGTCGCATCGTCAGACCGTCGGCGAGGCGGGGCTGATCTACGACCTCACGCGCGCCGAGGCCGAGTTGCCTCAGGCGCTCGAGAACCTGATCACGCAGCCCGAGCTCGTTGCCGAGTACCGCAATCGAGCGGCAGAGCGAGCCGCGGAGCAATACCGCTGGGACGAGGTGGTGCGACAGCACGAAGAGCTGTACGCACGGCTTCTCGATGGCAAAGCCGTCGAGAAGGTCGCGGTTACTGAGGGCACTGGCGCAGGCAAGGAAGCAGTTGTTCCGGAGCGGCCACGCGTCGCTTCGAGGAGCCATTAATGAGGAGGGGTTGATGAAAGCGCTTGTCCTGTCGGGCGGCAAAGGTACGCGGTTGCGTCCGATTACCTACGCGATTCCCAAGCAACTGATTCCGGTCGCGAACCGGCCGATACTGTTCTACGTCCTGCAGCACATCCAGAATGCCGGTATCGAGGAGGTCGGGGTCGTCGTATCGCCGGAGACGGGGTGTCAGATCCGCGACGCCGTCGCCGACAACTTCCCTGGTCTGAACCTCGAGTACATCGTGCAGGACGAGCCCCTGGGCCTGGCGCACGCCGTCGTGGTGGCGCGCGAGTTCCTGGGCGACGACTCGTTCCTCATGTACCTGGGCGACAACCTGATCAGCCAGGGGGTCGGCGGGCTGGTCGACGCGTTCGAGCGCTCCGGCGCCGACGCGACCATCCTGCTGAAGCACCTCGACGACCCGCGCATGTTCGGCGTCGCGGTCGTCGACGCCGAGGGACGCATCGAGCGGCTGGTTGAGAAGCCGAAGGACCCTCCGAGCGACCTCGGCCTCGTCGGCGTCTACCTGTTCTCGTCCGCGATTCACCAGGCGATCAGCGAGATCCAACCTTCGTGGCGCGGCGAGTTGGAGATTACGGACGCGATTCAGCGCCTCGTTGAGTCCGGCCGCCGCGTCGACAGTCACGTGCTCGATACGTGGTGGCTCGACACCGGTAAGAAGGACGACCTCCTGGAGGCGAACCGTACCGTCCTGGACGAGATCGAGGGGCGTCAGGTCTGCGGCCGCGTCGACGACTGCAGCCGGATCATCGGCCGCGTCCTGGTCGAAGCAGGCGCCACGATCGAGAACAGCCTGGTGCGCGGACCGGTCGTAATCGGCGCCGGTACCTGCATCCGCGACAGCTCGATCGGCCCCTTTACCAGCGTCGGTCGCGACTGCGTGATCGACACCTCGACGGTCCAGGACTG
Organism: uncultured Chloroflexia bacterium; assembly: GCA_963732945.1. Classification (GTDB taxonomy): domain Bacteria; phylum Chloroflexota; class Dehalococcoidia; order DSTF01; family WHTK01; genus WHTK01. The sequence continues at coordinate 3,411 of CAVTBL010000016.1, read as the reverse complement.
CGTGATCATGGACGGCGCCCGCATCGCCTTCGTCGATCGCGTTGAAGAAAGCATCGTTGGCAAGAACGTCTCCGTGAGGCGGCCGGAAGGGCATTCGCGTGCCCTGCGGCTGATGATCGGCGACGAAGCGGAGGTACTGCTGTAATGCCGTTTCAATTCGAGCCCCTCGACGTAGCGGGCGCCGTGCTGATCACGCCCCGTGTCTTCCCGGACGAGCGTGGCTTCTTCATGGAGACCTACAAGCGCTCGGACTTCGTCGCCGCTGGCATCTGCGAGGACTTCGTGCAGGAGAACCACTCGGTGTCTGGCAGGGGCGTCGTGCGCGGGCTGCATTACCAGAAGGCGCCGGAAGCACAGGGCAAGCTTGTGCAGGCCGTCGCCGGCGAGGTGTTCGACGTGTTCGTCGACCTGCGCCGCGATTCGGACACCTTCGGCCGGTGGGGCAGCGTCATCCTCTCGGCCGAGAACGAGCTAATGGTCTACATCCCGCCATGGTGTGCGCACGGCTTCTGCGTCCTCAGCGACGAAGCCCATATCCGCTACAAGGTGACGCGTGAATACGCGCCGCGGCAGGAGGCCGGCATTGCCTGGAACGACCCGACGCTCTCGATCGACTGGCCAGTCGCTGAGGCGTTGCTATCGCCCAAGGACGAGCTCTGGCCGTCGCTGCGAGATGCCGATCTACCGACCGAGGCTTCGAGCGCGGTCGAAGTCATAGCGGGGCTGCGTCATGGCTGACACGATTCTGATTACCGGCGGCTGCGGCTTCATCGGCTCCCACCTCGTGCGCCTGATCCGGCGTGAGCGCCCCGATGATCGAGTTGTGGTGCTCGACAACCTGACGTACGCCGGCAGCCCCGACAACATCGCTGAGGTTGACGGCTGCGGGCCCGAGCTCGTCGTCGGCGACGTGACCGACGCAGCGACCGTGCGTGGCATCTTCGAGACGCATCGTCCGGACTACGTCGTGCACATGGCGGCCGAGTCGCACGTCGACCGCAGCATCCTGGAGCCGACATGTTTTCTCAATACCAACGTACTCGGCACCCAGGTCATGCTGGAGGCGGCGCGTGCCTTTGGGGTGAAGCGGTTCCTCTACGTCTCGACCGACGAGGTCTACGGCGACGCCGGGCTTTACGGCTCGTCGTGCACGGAGGAGAGCCCCGTGCGCGCTTCGAGCCCCTACGCCGCGAGCAAGGCAGGCGCCGACTTGCTGGTGCAGGCGTATCACCGCACCTACGACATGCCGGTGGTGATTGCGCGGCCGTGTAATCATTTCGGGCCGCGTCAGTTCCCCGAGAAGCTGATTCCGTTCATGTTGCGCAACCTGCTCGACGGCAAGCCGCTGCCCGTGTATGGCGACGGCATGCAGGAGCGCGACTGGCTGTTCGTCGAGGACGGAGCGCGGGCCATTCTGACGATCCTCGATCAGGGCTGCGAAGGCGCCTCGTACAACATCGCGGCGCACCAGGAGCGCCCCAACATCGAGGTGATCACGCGACTTTGCCAGCTGTTCGCGCGTTACAACGAGTGCTCCGGCGAGGAGCTTCTCAGCAAGCAGCTCTGCTTCGTTGCCGACCGCCCGGGTCACGACGTGCGCTACGCCCTCGACGACGAGCGTCTGCGTCGCGACACGCACTGGCGGCCGCAGGTCAGCTTCGATGATGGACTCGATCGCACTGTCTCGTGGTATCTCCAGAACCAGGGCTGGCTTGAAGAAGCCACGCGCCGTCAGTCGCCCGACTACTACGAGTCCGTCTACGCGAGGAACTGGCTGAGGTCGTGAAATGGCTCCGGCTGCCGTTCGGGAAGCACTCCGGCGTTGTCGATCCAGCGGCGGCCAGACGCTCGACGCGTGCGTTTCCTACGCCGGCTGATCACCGGCGCGATGTTCTGCCTCTTCCTGTTCGTGGCGGCGGCGGGCGGCGAGAGCCCGCGCAGCTCCGATGTCGCCGCCGAGCCGCAGGCCGACACTCCGGAACTGACCAACCCGGCCGTGGTTCAGAACGTCGGCTCCGGCCTCTTCGTATTCGCCGCGCGCGATGCGCTGTCGTTCGACCAGGCGAACAGTGCCGGCGGCAACCCGCTAATCCTCTGGTCGGAGCTCGAACCGGAGCAGGGCGTCTACGACTGGACCGCGCTCGATCAGGCTATCGCCGCGGCGCAGGCCGCGGGACGCCAGGTCGTGCCGCGCATCTACACGAACGTCGACTTCTTCGGCAAAGCGACGCCGGACTGGTTCTTTGCGCTTCCGGGCGCATCGTTCTACTACTCGTCGCAAGCGGCGCAGGCGCAGGGCATCAAGGAGCCGGTGCCGTGGGACCCCGCGTTCAAGCAGCAGTTCGGCGCCTTCCTCACGGCCCTCGGCGCCCGCTACGACGGCAACCCGGCCATCGCATTCTTTCAGACCAACGCGGGGGGCGGTCTCTACGGCGAGCTGATCATGAGCGTCTCCGGCATGATGCCTCCGGGCTACACGCCGCAGCTGCAGGTCGATACGTCGGCCTGGTGGCTGACCAGTGGCTCGCGGCGTTTCCCAACACGCACCTGTCATACATGATCAACGAGCTGGGCTACGGCATCGGTGAGGTGATGGCGGACTACGCCGCGAAGTTGGGCGTGTATCTGCAGCAGAACAGCCCCTGGTTGAGCCAGGCAGCCGTCGACATTTTCCGTAAGAATCAGAACCGCACCGGCATCGTATTGGAGATCGAGGACTCCGGCTGCCAATCGGCGACCGGTCCGGCCTTCGACGCGATGATCTCACACATCTTCAGCTACGGCTTCGCGATCGACTATCTCGAGCTCTGCGAGAAGAGCTTCGACGACCCCTCTACAGACGCCAAGCTGCCATCCGTCATCTCGCGCCTGCGCTAGCGCAGTTCCGCGCCTCGTCGAGTTTGCGCTCGAGACGCCTGATCGTGACGAAGCGTCAAGCGGCGTTGGCGGAAACGTCAACCATCGATGGCGATACCGTCATCCTGCTGCGGTTTCGACACGTGGTGCGCGAAAACGTTCGCGAGGGGCGCCGTATTCGTAAAGCGGACCCGGTCGATGTGTCTTCTTAAACGGGCGTTTAAGGTCGCAAGGTTCGACTCAACGGACGATAGGCAGCTTGCTCAGCGCCCTCTACTGTCATATAGGGCCCAATCCTCTGAATTGGGGCCAGATCAGCGATCAAGATTCGGTCCCAGGTCACACAAAATTTCAGGCGGAACGAGTCAAAGCAAATGCAAGAGACGTCACCGCGACTTTCGGCGTTTATCCGAAACAGGACACGAGTAATCGGCAATCGTCGTGACGTCCTCAGAAGAACGGCGGTGCCCCCCATGGTAGGCCCCGTATCGCGGTCGCTGTTCGGCGGCGTCAGGCGCAGTCCCGGACAGCCCGTTGATGATGCCGCACGTCAGA
>CAVTBL010000015.1:0-20756 GCA_963732945.1 uncultured Chloroflexia bacterium | reverse complement strand
AACCGACTGATCTTGCGGGATCGATCCTGCAACTAACCACGACTGACGCCGCGGGTTTCGACCCGCGGCGTTGGCCTCGCAACACTCTCGTCAAACAAGGGAACAGCATGACGATTAGCGGCAACGCGCCCACGATAACCGAAGCAACGATTGGAGACCTCTCCCAGAGCAGCGGCGAGCCGCCCTGGCTGCTGGAGAAGCGTCTGGAAGCGCTGCGCGCCTTCGGGGCGATGTCGATGCCGAACCCTCTCGAGGAGGAGTGGCGCCGCACCGACCTCAGCCGCATCGACTTCGACGCGGCGCTGGCGGGCACGGGCGAGGGCTCGTCTGAGCTGCGCAGCGAATCGCTGCCGGCGGGCGTCGTGTTCAGCGACCTCGCGACCGCAGCCCGCGAGCACGAGTCGCTGGTCAAGGAACACCTGCATTCGCTGGTGCGGCCGACCGAGTGGAAGCTCGCCGCACTGCAGGGTGCCGCCTGGTCTAACGGCGCCTTCATCTACGTACCGCGCGGTGTCGAAGCGACGCTGCCGCTGAGCTACATCGCACGTCAGGCCGGTACGCCACTGTTGCCGCATCTGCTGATCGTCGCTGAGGCGAACAGCAGCGTGACCGTCGTCCAGGAAACGAGCGGCGCGGCGCCGTCCGGCTGGTCGCTGCTCAGCGGCGCAGTCGAGATCGTGGCGAAGCAGGACGCGCGCGTGCGTTTCGTCGATCTGCAGGGCCTCGATAGCAACGGCGCCGTCTCGTTCCAGACGATGCGCGCTCGACTCGATCGGGGCGCCGAGCTTAACGCGGCGCTGGTCGGACTCGGGGCGCTGCTCAGCAAGACGAAGCTGGAAGTAACGCTGGCGGGCGAAGGCTCGCGCGCCGAGCTGCTGGGCCTGAGCTTCGGCAACGGCAAGCAGCACTTCGACTATGTAACGCTGCAGGACCACATCGCGCCGCGCACCTCCAGCGACCTCGTGTTCAAGGCCGCGCTGGACGACGAGGCCAGCATGGTCTGGAACGGCACGGTACGCATCCAGAAGGGCGCGGGCCAGAGCGAGGCCAACCAGACGAGCCGTAATCTGCTGCTCTCCGAGCACGCCAAGGCGGCGCCGATCCCGGTGCTCGAGATCGAGGCTTACGACGTGCTGCGCTGCAGTCACGGCGCCACGGCGGGCCCCCTCGACGAGGACCAGCGCTTCTACCTGGAGTCGCGCGGTATTCCGCCGGCCGAGACGCAGCAGCTGCTGGTCGAGGCGTTCTTCCGCGAGGTCATCGACCGCCTGCCCGAGTCGGTTGACCGCGAGCGCATCGAGCAGATGGTGCTGAGCAAGATCGGGACGCGAGCCTGATGGCGTTCGAGAGAGTCACCAAGACTACCGAGGTGCCGGAAGGCGTCGTGCGCGTGTTCAGCGTCGGCGGGCGCAGCATCGCCCTGGCGCACGTCGCGGGCGGCGACTTCTACGCGATCGATAACCTCTGCACGCACGATAACGGCCCGCTGGGCGAAGGCACGCTGGTCGCGGGGACGGTCGAGTGTCCGCGTCACGGCGCGCGCTTCGACGTGAAGACCGGCGCGGTGCGAGCGCTGCCGGCAGTGCGTCCGGTGAAGGCGTACCCGGTGCAGGTCGAGGGCGACGAGGTTAGCGTCGATGTGGGATAAGAGCAACGAGCAACAGGCAACCAGCAACAGGGGGACAATGTCGTCTCTCGCGCTCTCCTTGCTGCTTGGGGCTGGATGACTGTTGCAAGGAACGACACATGTTTAACGTCGAAACGGTCCGCGAGGACTTCCCGATACTGAAGCGCGAGGTGCACGGCAAGCCGCTGGTCTACCTCGACAACGCCGCGACGACCCAGAAGCCGCGCCAGGTAATCGACGCGTTGGTGCGCTACTACGAGACGTACAACGCCAACATCCATCGCGGCCTGCACAAGCTGGCCGAGGAGGCGACGGCGGCTTACGAGGACTCACGCGCCAAGGTCGGGCGCTTCATCAAGTCGCCGGCCGGGGCGAAGAGCATCGTGTTCACGCGCAACACGACCGAGTCGCTGAACCTGGTCGCAAACGCCTGGGGGCGGCGCTTCCTGCAGCCCGGCGACGAGATCGTGCTCAGCGTGGTCGAGCATCACAGCAACCTGATCCCGTGGCAGCTCATCGCCAAGGAGAAGGGCGCGGTGCTGCGCTTCGCCGACATCAACGGCGACGGCCAGATCACGGTCGACGAGCTCGAGCGCGTGATCGGGCCGAAGACGAAGGTAGTGTCGTTGGTGCACGCCTCGAACGTTCTGGGCATCAACCCGGTGCGCGAGGCGGCAGAGCTGGCGCACCGCTACGGGGCGCTGATGGTCGTCGATGGGGCGCAGAGCGTGCCGAACATGCCTGTCGACGTTTCCGACCTGGGCTGCGACTTCCTGGCGTTTTCGGGTCACAAGATGGCGGGTCCGACGGGCATCGGCGTGCTCTGGGGCAAGCCGGAGCTTCTCGAGGCGATGGACCCGTTCCTGGGCGGCGGCGAGATGATCTCGCGCGTGACGCTCGAGGACGCGACCTGGAACGAGATCCCCTACAAGTACGAAGCCGGCACGCCGAACATCGCCGATGGTATCGCGCTTGGCGCGGCGATCGACTATCTCGAAGCGATTGGCATGGAGAACGTACGCGAGCCACGAGCAGGGCCTGACGGCGTACGCGCTCGAGAAGCTATCGGCGGTGCCGAATATGCAGATTTACGGCCCGATGAACGCGGACGAGCGCGTCGGCGTCGTCACGTTCAACTACGGCGACGTGCACCCGCACGACCTCGGTCAGGTGCTCGACCAGTACGGCATCGCGATTCGCGCCGGTCATCACTGCGCTCAGCCGCTGATGCGCCGCCTCGACTGCGTGGCGACGGCGCGCGCCAGCTTCTACATCTACAACACGAAGGCAGAAATCGACACGCTGATCTCGGCGCTCGGCGAAGTGGGCCGCTTCTTCGCGGTCGAGCAGGCGCCCGTCGCGCGCTAGGCTTTAGGGTGGGTACGATTGAGCTTACTGAACCAGGACGAAACGTCGGCAAAAGTGGACGGTTGCTGCGACGATGGGCGTCATCGAATCTCTTCTGCGACCTTAGTCACCTCATCAGTATTGAGTTCGAAGCCGTTAATGGTCCACTTGGTTCCTATTTCGTCGCGCATGAAGATGATGGTTGGGCCGAAGCCAACGGGCACAACCAGAATCGACGGCCTCCCGCCAATGGTCGTGGGCTTTAGGCGATCCAGTGGAGCAAAGCTCTGGACTACCGGGCCGGACTTCACCCGGAAAATTTCGATGGAGCGCCCCTCGCTTCCCTCGTAAGTTCTGCCAACAGACACTACTTGGCCCTGGCAGAGGGTGGCAGTCTCGCGTGCCAAGCTTAGGCCCGATGTTATATTCCCTACCTCGAAGTTAAGGTCCGAATCTCGGATCGCTGAGTGCACCTGGGTCGATGGCACCGGCTGGAGTTCAGCGTTCGAGCACTCCTGTCCATCCCGCGGAATCGGGGTGTCCATTCCGATGAACTGGAACCCGTTAAGTTCGCCGATGAACCGGGGTTTTTCGTTATCCTCAGCGATGGCCGTCATCGCTGCCGCTATGCTCGGGTGTGGTGGTTGCTCGATCAGGACTGGCGTACCCGAGGGACTGACCTGAGCCTCGGTTGGTGCGTCGCCCGAGAGGGCATAGCGGCCAAGGAGGAATGCACTCCCGCCCGCGAGAAGGAGTGCGACCACCGCCACGACGTAGCGGAGTCTTGGCTGGTTTAGTCTCATGTCTTCCTCGATCTGTTGCTTGTCGTTCAAATGTTGGTCGCAACCGCGCTGTTCCCGGGGGCTAGCACCGCAACGGTAACCTCCCCCTCGATTAGCGTGTAAAGACTTTCTTATGCCATTTCTATAAGTTGTCTACTTCTGCAAATTGATGCATGGCCGGGCCCAATGCCGCGAAGATGCGTCTGGACTCTAGCGCCTGACATCAAGGCGAATGGCCTGTAGACTTAGATTGATGATGAACGTACAGGAACCAGAACTCGACGAGCTTTACCGGGACTTGATCCTGGACCACTACCGCCACCCGCGGAACAAAGGGTCTCTCGAGCACCCGACCGCGAAGGTCGAGGGCTACAACCCCCTGTGCGGCGACGAGGTCGAGGTCGAGCTCGTCGTTGACGACGCGGGGGTGATCGAGGACGTGGCGTTCAAGGGCCGCGGCTGCTCGATCAGCCAGGCGTCGAGCTCGATGATGACGGACGCGGTCAAGGGCCACACGAAGGCTGAGGCGCTGGCGCTGCTCGAGGCGTTCACGCGCATGATGACGGAGCCCGAGGCTGCGCCGGCCGAAGAGTTGGGCGACCTCGAAGCGTTCCAGGGCGTAGCGAAGTTCCCGGTACGCGTGAAGTGTGCCACCCTGGCCTGGCACGTGCTGGAAGAGGGGCTTGAGAAGAACGGCGGGACCGTCGAACAAACATAGCGCATAGGCACAGGCATAGCGCACGGGCTTTCCACGTTTATGCCTATGTCGTATGTCGTAACCAGGGAGGACGAGATGACGCAGAAGACAACGGTTACTTCCGACGACGTGATGGAGAAGCTACTGCCGATCCAGGACCCGGAGCTGCACATGGGCATCGTCGACCTGGGGCTGATTTACGACATCAAGGTCGACGAGGACAACATCGTCGACGTGATCTTCACGCTGACCACGCCGGCCTGCCCGCTGGGGCCGCTGCTGATCGCCCAGATTCAAGACGCGGTCATGTCCGTCGAGGGCGTGCGCGACGTCAACGCGGAGATTACGTTCTCGCCGCCGTGGGACCCGCGCACGATGGCCAGCGACGAGATCAAGATGCAGCTGGGTATCTGGTAAGCGCATCCGAAGCGAAGTCGCGATAGTGATGACCAGACGCTTGCGTCTTTCCTGATAAGGAATTACTATCCGCTCAAGCTGCCGGCCCGGCATAGTTGGGCCGGTTTGCTCTTAGTTAGCCCACCTCGCCGTCCTTGCGCGAGGCAACCGTTGACCCCGTAATAACCATATGGAAGAACCGAAGACTCAGATGAGCCAGAGCTATCGATTTCCCGATTTACAGCCCCTTAAGAAGCAGGGCCTCTACGACCCTTCGCAGGAGCATGACGCGTGCGGCGTGGGAATGGTGGCCAACATCAAGGGCGAGAAGTCGCACAAGATCATCGAGCAGGGCATCGAGGTCCTGATTAACCTCGGTCACCGCGGAGCTTGTGGCGCCGACCCTCGCACCGGCGACGGCGCCGGCATCTTGATCCAGATGCCTCACGAGTTCTTCCACCGCGAAGCCGCCATGCACGACATCGACCTGCCGCACGCGGGTGAGTACGCGGTCGGCATGACGTTCCTGCCCCAGGAGCAGCACCAGCGCCACCGCTGCGAGACGATTATCGCGCAGGCGACCGAGGCCGAGGGCATGCGCTTCCTGGGCTGGCGCGACGTGCCGGTCAACCCGGACGCGATCGGTGTGCTGGCGGCGCAGGTCATGCCGCGCATCCGTCAGTTCTTCGTGCAGCGGCCGCGCGAGGTAGACGCCGACGAGGCCGCATTCGAGCGCAAGCTGTTCGTGCTGCGTAAGGTCATCTACAACTCGATCATGGGCACCGACATGGTCGACAAGGACGACTTCTACATCTGTAGCCTTTCGTCCCGCACCATCGTTTACAAGGGCCTGCTGGTCGCCGACCAGATCGAGCCCTTCTACCACGACCTGAGCCACGAATCGATGGCGTCGGCGTTTGCGCTGGTGCACTCTCGTTTCAGCACCAATACGCTGGGCACCTGGAAGCTGGCGCACCCGTACCGCTACGTAATCCACAACGGCGAGATCAATACGCTGCGCGGCAACATCAACTGGATGGCGGCGCGCGAGTCGATGTTCGAGTCCGAGACGATGGGCGACGACGTCAAGAAGCTGCTGCCGATCATCGCGACGTCCGGCCAGAGCGACACTGCCAGCTTTGACAACGCGCTCGAGCTGCTTCTGGCCACGGGCCGCTCGCTGCCACATTCGATGCTGATGCTGATTCCCGAAGCGTGGGCCGACCACATCCCGATGGATGCGGCCAAGCGCGCCTTCTACGAGTACCACTCTGCCCTCATGGAGCCATGGGACGGCCCCGCGCTAATCATCGGCACGGACGGCACCCAGGTCTGCGCCATCCTCGACCGCAACGGCCTGCGCCCCTGTCGCTACCTGGTGACGACGGACGGCCTGCTGGTCATGGCTTCGGAGACGGGTGTGCTGGACGTTCCTCCCGAGAAGGTGATGTTCAAGCGCCGCATCCAGCCGGGCCGCATGTTCCTGCTCGACACGAAGGAAGGGCGTCTGATTGACGACGCCGAGATCAAGGGCAAGCTGGTCTCTCAGCAGCCCTACGGCGAGTGGCTGGCGCAGCAGAAGGTCGCGCTCGCGGACCTGCCGGCGCCGTCCTCGGTGCCGGCGTTTGAGGACGAGATGCTGCTGGCGCGCCAGCGAGCCTTCGGTTACACGGTCGAGGATATCGACATAACGTTGGAGCCCATGGCCTCGACCGGCGCCGAACCGATTGGCTCGATGGGCAACGACACGCCGATCGCGGTGCTGTCGGACATGAACCCGTCGCTGTTTAGCTACTTCAAGCAACTGTTCGCGCAGGTCAGCAACCCGCCGCTCGATGCGATTCGCGAGGAGCTGGTTACGTCGCTCGAGACGTTCATCGGCTCGGAACGCAACCTGTTCGCCGAGACGCCCGAGCATGCGCACCAGCTACGTCTCAAGGAGGCGTTTCTCACCAACGAGGAGCTGACGAAGATCCGCGAGATTAACCGCGGCAGCCTGCGCTCCCGCACGCTATCGACGCTGTTCGAGGCCTCGTCGCCCGAGGGGAGCATGCGAGATGCGGTCGCGAGGCTCTGCGCCGAAGCGTCGCAGGCCGTCAAGGACGGCGTCACGATCATCATCCTCTCCGACCGCGGCAATGGCGCCGACAAGCTGGCGATTCCGAGCCTGCTGGCCGTCGCCTCGGTACACCACCACCTGATTCGCGAGGGCTCGCGCACCAAGGTTGGCCTCGTAGTCGAGTCGGCGGAGCCGCGCGAGGTGCATCACTTCGCGGTGCTGATCGGTTACGGCGCCGGTGCGGTGAACCCGTATCTCGCGTTCGAGACGCTGAACGATATGTGCCGCCGTGGACTCATGACCAGCAAGATCGACTACCACACGGCGGAGAAGAACTACGTCAAGGCGCTGCACAAGGGCGTGCTCAAGGTCATGTCGAAGATGGGCATCTCGACCCTGCAGAGTTACCGCGGCGCCCAGATCTTCGAGGCCGTGGGCTTGAGGCAAGAGTTCGTCGACTCGTATTTCACCTGGACGCCGTCGCGCATCGGCGGCGTCGGCATCGAGGAGATCGAGGTCGAGACGCGGGCGCGACACGCCTACGCCTACCCCGAGCGCGAGATCGCCGGCATGGCGGAGCTGAAGCCCGGCGGTTACTACCAGTGGCGGCGCGACGGCGAGTACCACATGTACAACCCCGACACGATCTCCCTGCTGCAGTACTCGACGCGCAGTAACAACTTCGATTCGTTCCAGCAGTTCTCAGCCCTGGTCGACGCCGAGAGCCGTCGCCTGTGCACGATTCGCGGCCTGCTCGATTTCAAGCCGAGCAACTCGATCTCGATTGACGAGGTCGAGCCCGCGGCCGAGATCGTCAAGCGCTTCGCCACCGGTGCGATGTCCCTGGGCTCGATTAGCCGCAACGCGCACGAGACGCTGGCGATCGCGATGAACCGCATCGGCGCACGCAGCAACACCGGCGAGGGCGGCGAGGACTACCATCGCTACAAGCCCGACGCTAACGGCGACGAGCGCAACAGCGCGATCAAGCAGGTTGCGTCCGGCCGCTTCGGCGTAACGATCAACTACCTCGCGCACGCGCACGACCTGCAGATCAAGATGGCGCAGGGCTCGAAGCCCGGCGAGGGCGGTCAGCTGCCCGGCCACAAGGTCGACGACTATATCGGCTGGGTGCGACACACGATGCCCGGCGTCGAGCTGATTTCACCGCCGCCGCACCACGACATCTACTCGATCGAGGACCTGGCGCAGCTGATCCACGACCTCAAGAACTCGAACCCCGAGGCGCGCATCCACGTCAAGCTCGTCTCCGAGTTCGGCGTTGGCACGATCGCCGCGGGCGTCTCGAAGGGCCACGCAGACGTCGTGCTGATTTCGGGCGACAGCGGCGGCACCGGCGCCTCGCCGGAGTCGTCGATCAAGAATGCGGGCCTGCCCTGGGAGCTCGGCGTGGCCGAGACGCAGCAGGTGCTCGTCGCGAACGACCTGCGCGGCCGCATCGTCGTCCAGACGGACGGTCAGCTCAAGACGGGCCGCGACGTTGCCATCGCCTGCCTGCTCGGCGCCGAGGAGTTCGGTTTCGCGCAGGCGCCGCTGGTGGTGCTGGGCTGCATCATGCTGCGCAAGTGCCACCTCAACACCTGCTCGGTCGGCATCGCGACGCAGGACCCGGACTTGATCGCGCGCTTCGCCGGTCAGCCCGAGCACGTAATCAACTACTTCTTCTTCGTCGCCGATGAGCTGCGCGCGATCATGGCGCAGCTCGGCTTCCGCACCGTCGCCGAGATGGTGGGGCGCGTCGACATGCTCGACGGCCGCGCCGCCATCGAGCACTGGAAGGCGCGTGGCCTCGACTTCAGCCACCTGCTGTACAAGCCGAACGTGCCGGACGGCGTCGCGACCTACTGTCAGGAAGCGCAGGACCACGGCCTCGAGAACGCGCTCGACCACCAGCTGATCGCGCTGAGCCGCAACGCCATCGACACGGGCACGCCCGTCGAGCTCGACCTGCGGATTCGCAACTCGAACCGTACGGTCGGCGCGATGCTGAGCAACCAGGTCGCGAAGCGCTACGGCGAAGACGGCCTGCCGGAAGACACGATTCGCGTCAACTTCAAGGGCTCCGCCGGGCAGAGCTTCGCGGCCTTCCTGGCGCGCGGCGTCACGATGAACATCGAGGGCGACGCCAACGACTACTTCGGCAAGGGCCTCTCGGGCGGCAAGGTGATCATCCGCCCGCCGCTGGTCAGCAGCTTCGACCCGGAGCAGAACATCCTCGTTGGCAACGTCGTGCTCTACGGCGCGACGGACGGCAAGATGTTCATCCGCGGCATCGCCGGCGAACGCTTCGCGGTGCGCAACAGCGGTGCGCAGGCGGTCGTCGAGGGCGTCGGTGACCACGGCTGTGAGTACATGACCGGCGGACGCGTGGTCGTCCTCGGACCGACGGGCCGCAACTTCGCGGCCGGCATGAGCGGCGGCGAGGCGTACGTGTTCGACGAGCACGGTACGTTCCGCGCGCTGTGCAACCCGGAGCTCGTCGACCTCGAGAGCGTCGAGCACGAGATGGACGAAATCGCCCTGCGCGAGCTGCTCGAAGAGCACCGCCAGGCTACGGGCAGTGTCAATGCGGGACGCGTGCTGGACAACTGGCACGAGATGCTGCCGAAGTTCGTCAAGGTAATGCCCCGCGACTACAAACGAGTACTGGCAGAACGGGCGCAGCACGCAGCCGCAACCGAGCTTAACCAGGCTGTCAGCTAAGAGGAACCACGTATTGGGTGAGCCAACCGGCTTTAAGGACAAGAAGCGTCAGACACCTCCGAAGGAAGAAACCAGCCATCGCGTAGGGCACTACAACGAATTCGTCCTGCACTGGACGGAGGAGGAAGCCCGCGCGCAGGGCGCCCGCTGCATGGACTGCGGCATCCCGTTCTGTCATAAGGGCTGCCCGCTGGGCAACGTCATCCCGGACTTCAACGACTTCGTCTACAAGGGTCAGTGGGACCGTGCCCTCATGGCTCTGCACGCGACGAACAACTTCCCGGAGTTCACCGGACGCATCTGCCCGCGCCCTGCGAGGCGTCCTGCACGCTATCGATCAACACGGACCCGGTAACGATCGAGTACATCGAAAAAGCGATCGCGGACCGAGGTTGGGACGAGGGCTGGATCACCCGCAGCCGCCGAAGCAGCGCACCGGCAAGAAGGTCGCGATCATCGGCTCTGGCCGTCCGGCCTGGCAGCGGCGCAGCAGATCAACCGCGCCGGCCATCTCGTGACCGTGTTCGAGCGCGAAAACTACATCGGCGGTCTGCTGCGACTCGGCATCCCCGACTTCAAAATCGAAAAGACCGTCGTAGAGCGGCGCGTGTCGCAAATGCGCGACGAGGGTATCGAGTTTCGCACCGGCTGCAACGTCGGCGTCGACTACCCTATCGACGAGTTGAAGCGCGATTTCGACGCCGTGGTGCTGTGCATCGGCTCCACGGTGCCGCGCGACCTGCCGGTGCCTGGCCGCGAGCTCAAAGGCGTGCACTTCGCGATGGAGTTCCTCACGCAGCAGAACAAGATCATCGCCGGCGAGACGTTCCCGGATTCGGCGCGCATTTCGGCCGAGGGCAAGCGCGTGCTGATCATCGGCGGTGGCGACACCGGCGCCGACTGCCTCGCGACATCACATCGCCAGGGCCCCGAAATAGTGCGGCAGTTCGAGATCGTCTCGCAGCCGCCCGAAACGCGCCCGGCTAGCAACCCGTGGCCGCTGTGGCCGCTGACCATGCGCCGCTCCTACGCTCTCGAAGAGGGCGGTCAGCTCGAGTTTAGCGTCAGCGTCAAGAGCTTCTCCGGCTCGAACGGCAGTGTCGGCAAGGCGAACGTCGTTCGTCTCGACTGGAAGCCGGACGGCAACGGCCGCATGCAGATGAGCGAGGTCCCCGGCAGCGAGTTCGAGATCGATGCCGACCTGGTGCTGCTGGCGATGGGCTTCCTGGGGCCACAACGCGTCGGTCTGCTGGAATCGCTCGGCGTCGAACTGGACCCTCGCGGCAACGTGAAGACGGATTCGAACAAGATGAGCAGCGTACCGGGCGTGTTCGCCGCGGGCGATGCATCTCGCGGCCAGTCGCTGGTCGTTTGGGCGCTGTCGGAGGGTCGAGAGGTCGCGCGCTGCGTTGACACGTACCTCATGGGCTCGACGAACCTGCCGCGCTCGATGTCGAACGCGGGCGTCGCCGGCTCCTCGATGCCGCCGACTTGGCCCAGCCACCGCCCCTAATACCGGCGTACGGCGACCGACGCGGCTCGCTACCCAGGAACGCACCGTCCTGGGTGACCGTCCGAGCGTCGTGCTTTAGACTCGGGCCTTCTAGTCGCCCGCGCTCGTAGGCTCTAGCGGCGCTTCGTCCGCTGTCTTCGGGTCTCCTCAGCACTGAGGCGTCCCTGCAGCAGGTAGGGGTGAGAGCGCAGGACGAAGTAGAGCCAGACGCAGATCGCGAGCAGCAGCACGTACTCGAAGATGTTGAACCAGTGGTCCGAGGCGTCCAGCGAGAAGCCGAGCTTGCCGAGACCGTATCCGGCGGCCATGTAGCTACAGATCCAGAGGAAGCCCCCGATGTGGTCGGCGAGGGCCCAGCGCCTGTAGGGCATACGCAGCATACCGGCCGAGGTCGGGCCGATGACGCGCGTGTAGCCTGCGAAGTGGTAGAACATCACGAACATGAAGCCGCGGCGCAGGATCGGCTCGCGGACCTTGAGGTTGAGCTCGCTGAGGAACTTGACGTGGCCGAAGCGCGACCAGCCGTAACGTCCCATGAAGTAGCTGATCGTGTCGCCGATCACTGTGCCGGCGAAGCCCGCCACGATCGCCAGAGGCACCGAGATAGTGCCGTTTTCTGCCGCGAGCCCCGCTAACAGCACGACGAGCGCGCCGGGCACGATCAGCCCGACGAGCAGCGTGTTCTCGGACAAAGTGCCGACGAAGACTACCCAGGGGCCGTAGTCTTCAAATAGCGTTTGTGCGGTGTCTGCAGCCCAGCGGAGCAGCGAGCCGTAGCCATGAAAGATCGCGAGCGGCAGCTTCACCAACCACTCGAGAATGTCGAGGGGCGATGTCAGGACAAATGCCGCCGTAATGGCCGAGATGGGGTCGCTCATTTCGGGTGAGCTGAGCGGACCCCGTCAGGGTTCCGTGCGAGCTCGGATCGATTCTAGCATTCATGATGGTGTCTCCCATGAGACGGGGGCGAGACGTTACCTGTCGTCGATGAGGTCTCGTTCCCAGAACTGCCAGAGCAGGTAGGCGCTGGCTATAACTGCGGCGATTGCGATAATCAGACTGGCCATACGGTACCTCCTAGTACTTGTGTTCGAGAGTAGAACAGGCGTACTAGGTTGTCAAGCGTGTGTCAGCACATAATTTCTGGCTTCCGGGCGGTTTGCGGTCGGCTCAGGCCATTTGCCTCGTCTGCCCATCTTTACGGCGAGCCTACAATTTGGCGAGATGAGTGACGTTTCTGCCGCGCGCAGCCTGATGGGCCTCTCGCTGGCCTTCCACATCTGCTTCACGGCCATCGGCATCGGCCTGCCCTTGATGCTGTTCCTGGCGGAAGGAATATCGCTGCGGACGGGGAACGATGACTATCGCCTCATGGCGAGGCGCTGGACCCGCATTGCGGCGGTGCTATTCGCGATTGGGGCCGTCTCGGGCACCATCCTCTCGTTCGAGTTCGGGTTCTCTGGGCGCCGTTCATGGACCGTTGGGGCGAGGTGTTCGGCTTCCCGTTCGCGCTCGAGGGCTTCGCGTTCTTTACCGAGGCGATCTTCCTCGGCATCTACATCTTCGGTTGGAACAAGCTGTCGCGGCGTGCCCATTGGCTGGTGACGATCCCCATCGTGATCAGCTCGGCAGCGTCGGCGTTTTTCGTGATCAGCGCCAACTCGTGGATGAACTCGCCGGCCGGTTTCAAGCTGGTCGACGGCCGGCTGACCAACGTAAATCCGGTCGCGGCGATCTTCAACGACG
This sequence comes from uncultured Chloroflexia bacterium, assembly GCA_963732945.1. GTDB lineage: Bacteria > Chloroflexota > Dehalococcoidia > DSTF01 > WHTK01 > WHTK01. The sequence continues at coordinate 7,865 of CAVTBL010000015.1, read as the reverse complement.
CGATGCCCTACGAGGTGATTCACGGCACGATGGCCGCTTACGTGGCGACCGGATTCGCCCTGGCCGGCTTCTACGCCCTGGCGATGCTGCGCGGCGAGCGCTCCGACTACAACCGGCGCGCCCTGCTTTTGACGTTGGCCGTGGGCGCCGTCGCGATACCGCTGCAGATCGTCAGCGGCGACTTCAGCGCTCGGTTCGTGGCCGACCGCCAGCCGGCGAAGTTCGCGGCCCTCGAGGGCCAGTTCGAGACGGAGACGGGCGCGCCGCTGCGCATCGGCGGCATCCCCGATACCGGCGCCAACAGGACGCGCTTCGCAATCGAGATCCCGAAGTTCGGCAGCTTCCTGGCGTTTCGTAACTTCGACGCCGAGGTGAAGGGCCTCGATGCCTTTCGCCGGACCAGAGACCGAACCCGCTGATAACTCATCTCTCGTTCCAGGCGATGGTGGGGCTTGGCTTCTACATGCTGTTCGTCGCGGCCGGTTTCTTCATCTGGAGGCTGCTCAAGGGCGCATTCCCCTTGGGTCGCAACGTGCTCCTGGCCATCGTCACGACACTGCCGATGGGCTTTATCGCTATCGAGGCAGGCTGGTTCGTGACCGAGTTCGGCCGTCAGCCGTGGATCGTGTTCGACGTCATGCGCGTCTCCGATGCCGCGACCATGCAGAGCGGTGTTGTGTACCTGCTTATCGTGTTCTCGCTGGTTTACGTTGCATTGACTGCGGGTCTTCTGCTGCTCCTGCTGCTGCCGGACCTCGCGATCGCCTGCGACGCCCGTTTGGGGTGCCCGGTGTCACTTGAGGTAATCAGCGCCGGTGTGGTGCTGGCGGGTCTCTGTGCCTACGCGCTGTTCGGCGGCGCCGACTTCGGGGCCGGTTTCTGGATGGCCTTCGCGTTCGGCAAGCATCGCGAGGAGCAGAGAGAGGCGATGTTCCAGGCGATGGGCCCGGTGTGGGAGACGAATCACGTCTGGCTGATCCTGATCCTCGTCATGCTCTGGACCGCGTTCCCGAGCGTGTTCAGCGCCATCTTCACCGAGCTCTACCTGCCGTTGACGGTCGCGCTGCTGGGCATTGTGTTTCGCGGCGCGGCATTCGCGTTCCGGCACTACGGCAACCAGGCGGCGAACGACCTGCCCGCGACCGCTGCAGTGTTTTCGATCGCGAGCATCCTGACGCCGTTTGCGATGGGCGTATGCGTCGGCGCCGTGAGCGGGGGACGCCTCGACGTCGCGAACCCGGGCGGCGGCATTTTCGACGCGTGGCTGCATCCGTTCCCGCTGGTCTGTGGCCTCATCGGCCTCGCGGTCGCGGCCTTTCTGACGCCCGCGTACATGCTGCTGCGCCCGCTGCCGTCTGAGGTGCTCCCGGACGTGCGACACAGCCTGGTCGCGGGCAGCCTCGTGCTCGGTGCCGTAACGTCGTTAGCGATTCCGGTCGCGTACTGGGACGCCGATGCGTTCTCCGGCCGCTTTGACGAGCCGCGTGTGCTTATCCTGATCGTCGCGGCCGTGGTGCTTGGGCTGGCGTCACTGTTCGTGGCATCGCGAGGCCTCGACAAGCTCACGCCGGTGGTCGCCGGCGCCACCGTGCTCGCGGTTATCGGCGCCTGGGCGGCGGCGATGTACCCCGATATCGTGCTGCCGGGTGTGCGCATCGAAGATACGGCCGCGGGCCACGCGACGCTGGAGGCGGTGCTGATCGTGCTGCCGGTGGGGGCGCTGATCCTGGTGCCGTCGCTGGCTTTCCTGTTCTGGCTGTTCGCGACTGCGGAGCCTGAGGAGCAGACCTGAAGCGCCACCCTGCGCTGAACGACAGGGCAGCATTTTCATGCCTCGGCCCTGAGGCCGAGGTGCAGCAGTTTCTCAGGTCTCTTCGCCCACCTCGACGAGCACGAAGCCGATCTCGACACGCTGACGGGCCTCGGCGTTCACGGCCGTTACGTTGCCCGCAACGCGCGCCCGTAGCTCGTTGAGCATCTTCATCGCCTCGACGACCATGAGGATGTCGCCCTGGCGCACGTGGTCTCCGGCCGCGACGCGTGCCTCGATTACGACGCCGGTCAGGGGTGCGCGCAGCAGCCAGCGGCCGTCGACGAAGTTGTCGCCTTCGTCGACGCGCCCGGCCGCCGCCGCGACGGCGCACCGTCTCGACCTCGTAGCGGTTGCCGGCGATCTGCAGGTTGATGGCCTGCGCCTCTTCCGCCACCAGCACCTCGATCATGCGGTCGTCGAGCACGAGCAGGTAGCGCGCCGAGTCGCCGAGGCGCTGCAGGTCAACGCGGTGCCATTCGCCGTCGAGGTTGACGCGGAGGCCCTGGGGCGTCTCTTCGAGCTCGGCCTCGACCTCGCGGTCACCCAGCCTTAGAAAGTATTTCGCCAGGTGCGGCCTCCCCAGCGCGATACGGAAGCCTGCCGTCCGGCTGCGCGCCAACTACCCTTCGTTGCGGCGCCGCCGGCAGAAGCGCCGTTGCCGTTGGCGTTGCCGCGACGCTGGTGCGACAGCAGCGCCGCGACCAGCAAGGCGCGGTCGTCGGGCGCGGGCGGCGGCGTCTCGAGGTCGAAGCTGCGCTCGAGGAAGCGCGTCTCGATCTCGCCGGCGCAGAACAGCGGGTCGTCCGCCAGGCGGCGGTGGAACGGCAGCGTGGTCTGTACGCCGAAGATCTGGTACTCATCCAGGGCACGGCGCAGGCGGGCGAGGGCCTGCTCGCGGTCGGAGCCGTAGACGCAGAGCTTGGCGAGCAACGAGTCGTAGTGCGGCCCGACCTCCATGCCGGTGAACAGGCTCGACTCGACGCGCACGCCGGGGCCGGAGGGCTCGTTGACGTGCTCGATCCGCCCGAGGCTGGGCATAAAGCCCCTGGTCGAGTCTTCGGCCGTGATGCGGCACTCGATGGCCCAACCGCGCAGCGAGACGTCGTCCTGGGTCAGGCTCAGCGGCTCGCCGGAGGCAACGCGTAGCTGCTCGCGCACCAGGTCGACGCCGCTGATCAGCTCCGTGACCGGGTGCTCCACCTGGAGGCGCGCATTGGCCTCGATGAAGTAGAACTCGCCGGTCTTGTCGAGCAGGAACTCGACCGTGCCGGCGTTCTCGTAGCCCGACTCGCGCGCGATGGCGACCGCGGCCGCGCCGAGACGCGCTCGCAGATCCGGCGAAACGGCGACGGACGGTGCCTCTTCGACCAGCTTCTGGCTGCGTCGCTGCACCGAGCACTCGCGCTCGCCGAGGTGGACCACGTTGCCGAAGCTGTCGGCCATGACCTGAACCTCGATGTGGCGCACCGGGTCGAGGTAGCGCTCGAGGTAGAGGCCGTCGTCGCCGAACGAGGACTGGGCCTCGGTTGCGGCCATGCGTAGCGCCGGCTCCAGTCCCGAGGGCTCGTCGACGCGGCGGATGCCTTTACCACCGCCACCGGCCGCGGCTTTGATCAGCAGCGGGTAACCGATCTTCGGGGCGAGGTCGACCGCATCGACGGCGCTGACGCGGCCGTCGCTGCCGGGCACTGACGCCACGCCGGCACGATTCGCGACCCCCCGCGCCGCGACTTTGTCACCGAGTAGCCTCAGGGAGTGGGGCGACGGTCCGATGAACTTGATGCCGGCCCGGGCACAGGCCTCGCCGAACTCGGCCTGCTCGGAGAGGAAGCCGTAGCCGGGATGAATCGCCTGGGCGCCGCATCGCAGCGCGACTTCGATGATCGAGGCAGCGTTGAGGTAGCTCTGACCCGCGGGCGCCGGACCGATACAGTAGGCCTCGTCGGCGTAGCGAGCGTGCAGGGCGGTGAGGTCGGCCTCGGAGTACACCGCGACGCTGGTGATGCCCATCTCGCGGCAGGCGCGCATGACACGAATCGCGATTTCGCCGCGGTTGGCGATGAGGACCTTATCGAACAACAGCGCCTCCCGGGTCGACAGGACGAAATGCAAAACTGCCAACCCGTTTGTAACACAGGGCGCATTGGGCGGCAAACCTCGAAGCGCTCCTGCAGCTCGCGACGGCGCGGGCATAGAATCGTTGCCATGTCGAAGAAGCGAATGCTCCTATCGTGGTCGAGCGGCAAGGACAGCGCCTGGAGCCTGCAGGTGCTACGGCGCGATCCTGAGATCGAAGTCGTCGGGCTGCTAACGACCGTCAACGTTGAGTTCGACCGCGTGGCGATGCACGCGGTCCGCCGAAACCTGCTGCAGCTGCAAGCCGAGGCAGCGGGCATCGACCCGTGGATCGTCGAGCTGCCGCACCCGTGCAGCAACGAGCAGTACGAATCGATCATGACGAGCGCCCTCGCGAGGGCACGCGGCGAGGCAATCGACTCGATAGCATTCGGCGACCTGTTTCTCGAGGACATCCGGGCCTATCGCGAGCGTCAGATGGCGGGCAGCGGCTTCGAGTTGCTGTTTCCGCTATGGCAGCAAGACACGTCTTCTCTGGCGCGCGAGATGCTGGCGGCCGGGGTCGAGGCGCGGGTGACCTGCGTCGATCCGCGCGTCCTCGACGCCTGTTCGCGGGCCGGCGCTGGGACGAGTCGTTCCTGCGAGATCTGCCGGCGGGCGTCGATCCGTGCGGCGAGAACGGGGAGTTTCACACCTTCGTCTGCGCCGGTCCGATGCTCAGCCACGCCGTGCCGGTGCGCCTCGGCGAGGTCGAGACGCGCGACGGCTTCGTGTTCGCCGACCTGCTGCCGGCCTAAGCGCTTCGGTTCGTCGCCGCGTCCTTCAGCGCCACCTCTGCCTGTATGCGCTCGACGAAGGCATCGACGGGCATGCCACCGAGGTCCTCGTTGTGGCGCGTGCGTACCGAGACGGCGCCGGCGTCGCGGTCGCGGTCGCCCGCGATCAGCATGTACGGCACCTTCTGCAGCTGAGCGTCGCGGATCTTCGCCTGCATGCGCTCGGAGCGCGAGTCGACCTCGGCGCGCAGGCCGGCGTCCCGCAGGCGCTGCGCCACGCCGTTGCAGTAGTCGACGTGGCGGTCAGCGATCGGGATCAGGGTCGCCTGTACCGGCGCCAGCCAGACCGGGAATGCGCCGGCGTGATGCTCGATCAGGATGCCCATGAAGCGCTCGATCGAGCCGAGGATGGCGCGATGGATCATCACGGGCCGCTGCAGGGAGCCATCTTCGGCCGCGTAGGTCAGGTCGAAGCGCTCCGGCAGGTTGAAATCGAGCTGGAAGGTGCTGATCTGCCACTCGCGGCCCAGGACGTCGTCCATGAACAGGTCGATCTTGGGTCCGTAGAAGGCGCCCTCGTTGGCCACCTCCTCGAACTGCACGCCGGACGCCTGGAGCGCATCGCGCAGTGCACTCTCGGCGCGGTCCCAGATCTCGTCACTGCCCATGCGCTTGTCGGGGCGCAGCGATAACGTGAAGCGCGGCTCGCCGAGCTCGAAGGCGGCGTAGACCTCCCGCATCATCGCGATCAGGCTGGCGATCTCGCCGCCGATCTGGTCGAGCATGCAGTAGATGTGCGAGTCGTCCTGCGCGAAGGAGCGCACGCGTGTCAGGCCGTGCAGCGTGCCGGAGCGCTCGAAGCGATGTAGCCGCCCGAAGTCGGCGTATCGCAGCGGCAGCTCACGGTACGAATGGACCGTTGAGGCGTACATGACGCAGTGACCGGGGCAGTTCATCGGCTTGACGCCGAGCTCGTTGCCGTCCTCTTCGATGAAGTACATGTTGTCGCGGTAGTTGTCATAATGCCCGGAGCGCTTCCAGAGGTCGGCCGAGAAGATCTGCGGCGTGATTACCTCCTGGTAGCCGTAGCGTGGGTACATGTTGCGCACGAAGCCGATCGCGAGGTTGTAGATCGTCGCGCCTTTCGGCAGGAAGAACGGGCTACCGGGCGCGATGGGGTCGACGAAGAACAGACCGAGCTCACGGCCCAGGCGCCGATGGTCGCGCCGCTCCGCCTCTTCGAGGCGGTGCAGGTAGTCATCCAGCTCAGACTGGGTCGGGAACATGACGCCGTAGATGCGCTGCAGCATCTGGTTGTGCTCGTCGCCGCGCCAGTAGGCGCCCGCGACGTTCATCAGCTTGAAGGCGCCGACCTTGCCGGTGCTCTCGACGTGGGGGTAGCCGCAGAGGTCGGTGAAGTTGCCGTGGCGGCAGATGCCGACGTCGGGCGCGTCGATGCCGTCGATCAGCTCCTGCTTGTAGGGCTGGCCGGCGAAGATGTGCCGCGCTTCGTCCTTCGATGCCTCCGAGCGCACGAACGGCTTGTCGGCGGCGATCGAGGCGCGCATGAGCTTGTCGAGCTCTTCGAGGTCGTCTGGTGTTAGCGGCCGAGGCAGCTCGAAGTCGTAGTAGAAGCCGTTCTCAATCGGCGGGCCGATGGCGTACTTGGCTTCGGGGAACATCTCCAGCACTGCTTCCGCCATGATGTGGGCTGCCGAGTGGCGCTGGCGGTAGAGCAGCGAGTCCATGCCCTTGATCTGGCCGTCGTCTACTTCATTCATCGGTTCATCCTCCACGTATGCGCGGGCGATATGTACGCCCGGTAGTTGCTTCGAGATGTGGCTAGCGATGCGCCGCGTTCGCCCGCGCGATTAGCCAGGCCGTCGTGAGCGCCCGGATCAGCGTCAGCGCTGCCAGGAGTCCGACGAGGACGGCGGCGGTGCTCCAGTTACCCAGTACGAGCATCCAGAGCGTGGCGGCCACGAGCATCAGCCGGCTGAGCGCGTCGATGAACACGGTGCGCACTTGCTCACGGTGCGCGGCACGTGTAGCCGTGAGACGCAACGTAAACAGCGCCGGCACCGTCAGCCAGAGCAGCGCGTTGTGTAGCTTGCTCACGTCACCATCCTTCCTGCTCGCCGGTTCGCGGAGCCATCCTTCTGATGACAGGGCTGAGGCCAGCGATAGCTGGTCCAATCCCCTCACCCTAACCCTCTCCCACGGGAGAGGGGATTTGCCTCGAGCCCTCGTCGCGATGTCTGTCGACGCCGCGAGTCTCTCGAGCTGCCGCCCGAAGCCTCTTGCGACAGCACGATCAAAAAAGCCCAACCGTCACAGGGACGGTGGGCTCCGTGGTTCCACCCTGGTTCGTGCAGAGTCGCGATACGCGACGGTGCACCTCGTGGTGCCGTTAACGCCGGCTAGCGGGACCGTCTACTGGCCAATGAGGCGTTCGAGGTCCGGCTCGGAGGTGGTTTTCGCTACGAGTGCGACGCGGGAGTTCCAGCCGTGCTCCCTTCTCTGGTCGTCGCTGCTACGTGGCTACTCGTCCTCGTCTCAGCCTGTATTTGATTGTTCATCAAGTCTAGCGCGGGACCTGGGCGGTACAAGGCGACTGTCGGCCGAAGCGAATGCCCGTTATTTCAGGCCGGCGTCGCCGGTCCAGGGTGGAACGACTGGGGGATGAGCCGGTACAGCCCACCGGGTTGCGCCCGCGACGATCTGGTCGAGGATTGCGTTGCCGGCGGCGTTGTGGCGCTGCGACTCAACTCTTGCCTTCGAGGCTGATCCTAATGCTCGCGCTGGTCTGCAGATTGCAGATGGTGAGCGCTGCCTTGTCTCCAGGACGCGAAGGCATCGTGAAAAAAGCACCGGGCTCGGCAAGCACCTGGAGACGGACTTCGCCGCTGCCAAGGCCTGGGTCTCTCCCCGGTCGCAGTGGCCGGTGAAGCCACAGCCGGTGGCTGAGTTACGGCGGCGCCGGCGTCGCGGTTGCGGGACGGCGAGATGACGGGCGGAGCGGCGCCGCCGACGCCTACTGTGATCGGTTGCGGGTCGCCGGGCAGGGGCGCGCCACTCGATCGGCGGACTCACGGGCCTGGTCGCGGGGTCCTGACCGGGGTATGCAACGATTACCTGGACCGAGGCGCCTGCCGGGCAGGAGGAGGTCAGCGCCACTTCGACCTCGGCCAGGCCATTTA
>CAVTBL010000014.1:0-44653 GCA_963732945.1 uncultured Chloroflexia bacterium | reverse complement strand
ACTCGAGTAGAGGTAAGTTGAGGTCATTGGGCTTCAGCGCTTCATCGTCTGATTTCGGGCTTCACGATTGCCTATGATGGCTACACGGCTCTTGACGCCATGGCAACGAAGCCAAGGCAACCAGTTATTCCGATGATTCCGAAAATTGAGGAGGGACTGGTGATAGTAACGAAGGTTGCCAAGACGACTGCAACCATCAGGTCCCACACAGCTGCGCGGAGCCATTCTCTGGCCAAGTGCAATTGCGGCATGGTTTCCACAATGATTGGTTGTGGCGAAATGAGTCCGCGAAGCAACTCGTAGAGACGGTCGCCCATTCTGCCAGGGTGCCAACCTCCGACGAACAGCTCGATCTGATGGCTGCCGACCTGTAACTCCAGCGGCCGAGGAAAGGCGAACTTGGAACGAAGCCGCCTGCAACTCGAGATCTGCCGCAGTTCGATAACGGTCGGCTCGGTGCCGAACCACTGCTGGCTACTCGGAGACCAAATGAGACGAGTCCGGGTGACGGACAACATTCCACCGACCGGAGGCCAGATCTTGTCAATAACAATGCCACACCGTTCCTGAAAGAGGAGCGGCTCTTCTGGCTGGTCCATCTTTTCAGGCTCAGTTCGCGGCTCGCGCTCTGCGAACAACGGTCCTCGCTGCAGCCACTGACGCGGCATCGTTCAACCTCTAGCGCGGGTTCTGAAAGGCGCGCGGCGGCGGCTGAGTCGGGACGAGCTTGAGGCGCAGCGTGTGCATGTCGCCGGCACGAATCTCGGCGGCGCGACGGGCCATGTCACGGTAGTCGTCGTTGACGCTGACGAAGCGGCCCGAGAGCCCATCGGCCTCACCGGACGCGAGGTAGTTGCAGAGCTGCGAGGCCCATTCGATCGGGGTGGCGCCGCGGATCATGGCCTGCTCGTAGGCCGGGAGGTACTTGCGCCCCGCCGGGTCGTTGAGCACCGTGTCGGACATGCCGGTGTGGACGACGCCGGGATGGATCACCCAGGTGCTGATGCCGAACTCCTCGACCTCAATCGAAATGCCTTCGCAGAGGCGGATGAGGGCGGCTTTGGTGGTCGAGTAGGCGGTGTCGTAGGGCACCGCGAAGAGGCCGCCGCCGCTGCCTACGTAGATGAGGCGGCCGCGGCGCCGTTCGACCATGCCGGGGAGCACGGCCTGGGCGCAGTTGAACCCGCCCATGACGTTGACCTCTAGCGAGCGGCGCCAGACCTCGTTCGGGATCTCCCAGACCGGCCCTAACGCACTATCGAGCGCGGCGTTGCTGACGAAGATGTCGACGGGGCCGAACCTGGCCTCGGTCTCGGCGACGAGGCGCTTCATGGCGGCGGCGTCGGTGACGTCGGCGGGGAAGGGCAGCGCCTTGACGCCGTAGCTCTCGATGAGCCTGGCCGACTCTTCGAGGGTGGCGGCGGTGCGACCGGTGATCGCGACCGAGGCGCCCTCTTCGGCGAGGCCGCGGGCGATCTCACGCCCGATGCCGCCGCCCCCGCCCGTGACGATAGCTACCTGCCCCTGTAGTGATCCCGGCATCGATGCTTCCTCCCTCGGACGAGCTGGCAGCTTTCAGCGATTAGCTGTCAGCTTTCGGCGTCGCGACACGACGTTACTGTTGATTGTCTGATTGTATTGCAGAAAAATTTTGCGTTTTGGGGGTGCCCGGCGAATCTGGGATGGCGCGAAGGAGGCGCGAAATCTTGATTGAGTGCTCAGCGGATGGGTAGCGGGCCGACGCGGAGGGGGTTGGCGGTTGCGGGGTCGGGGGCGCCGATCGGGATGTCGAGCGCAGCACGGAGACAGCAGCGGTCATCGATCAGGCGGTCCTTTCGCGGGTCGACGGCGGGCGCCGAGACGACCAGCGTAGGTGAGGTCGCGCGGAGCCGGAAGGGCCGGGTGGCAGACGGCGAGGCGGTGTGGTGGCGATCGGTGGAGAGACGCGGACGGAGCGAGGGCGTCGGAGCTGAAGCTGCGTCCCTACATTTCGAGTTGGCTGCGGGTGTTGTCTTGGTACTTACATCGTCGGTAAAGCGGGGCGCCTAAGGTTGCCGTGTCGGCTGTGTGCCTCCTCGCAACGACAGTCGTGGGGCGTAATTCGGGTAGACGGGAGGTCCGCGGCGTCGGGGGCGGGAGCGACGGGGTTGCTTCGCCTTCGCGATGGCTCGCAACGAGGTGAAGAGGGTGTCGGGGTTGACGATGGGGCGTCGGCGGACGGAGCTGAAGCTGCGTCCCTACATTTTCGAGTTGGCTGCGACGTGTCGTCTGATGAGGTCTGGCCTCGGTAGAAGGTGGAGCGACGACGTTTGAGCGGCGATTCCTCGGCCGTGCTCGGAATGACACCTCGCTTGCGCCTCGGTTCTTCACCTAGCAGGGTGTTGAAAAAGGGCTGCAGCGGGGATCGACGGTGGAATGACTGCTGAGTAGCATGGGGCTGGCGGGGAAGCCAGGAGGTTCCCATGCGCGGCGATGCCGATGAGCAGTCCTGGGCGCTGACGCCCCTCACGCCCGAGTCCTTCGTCCCTGAAGACCATCCGATCCGGACTCTGCGCCGGCTCGCCGACTTGGCTCTCGTCAGACTCTCGCCCACTTTCAAGAGCATGTACTCCCACACGGGCCGGCCATCGATCCCGCCCGAGCGCCTGCTCAAGGCGATGCTGCTCATGGCCTTCTACTCCATCCGCTCCGAGCGGCAGCTTTGCGAGCGGCTGCGCTACGACCTCCTGTTCAAGTTCTTCCTCGGCCTCCAAATCGCCGAGGAGGTGTTCGACCATTCCAGCTTCTCCAAGAACCGTCAGCGCCTGCTGGAGCACGACGTGAGTCACAAGTTCTTCTTGGCCGTGCGCGAGGAAGCCCAGCAGCGTCAGTTGCTCTCGGCCGAGCACTTCACCGTCGACGGCACGTTACTCGACGCCTGGGCCTCGCTGAAGAGCGTGCGGCCGCGGGACGATGACGGCGGTCCACCCCAGGACGGCGGCCGCAACGCCAGCGTGGACTTCAAGGGGCAGCAGCGGCGTAACGACAGTCATGTCTCGCGCACCGACCCCGAAGCGCGCCTGGCCAAGAAAGCGCGCGGCCAGGGGGCGAGGCTCGCCTACGCAGGACACGTGCTCATGGAGAACCGCAACGGCCTGGTCGTGGACGTCGAGCTCACACAGGCCACGGGCAGGGCGGAACGGGAGGCGGCGCTGCGGATGCTGGACCGGCAGGAGAGACGCCGGCGGCGCATCACCCTGGGCGCCGACAAAGGCTACGACAGCCATGAGTTCATCGCCGCGCTGCGGTTGCGAAAGGTCACGCCGCACGTGGCCCAGAACCAGAGCGGTCGGCGCAGCGCCGTGGACGGCCGCACGACGAGTTGGGGCGGCTACCAACTCAGCCAGAGAGTGCGCAAACGCGTGGAGGAGATCTTCGGCTGGCTCAAGACAGTAGGTGGCGGTCGCAAGCTGCGCTTCATCGGCTTAGCCCGCAACCGGCTGTGGACCGAGATGACGGCTGCGGCCTACAACCTTGTGCGCGTCGCCCGCCTGCAAGCGCTGCCAGAGGTTGCGTAGCCACCACCTCTGCTCGCTCTTATCCTCAACCAGCCAGCGAGCCCCGCTCCAGGAGCAGTCACAATCCTGCGTCGCCACCCGGGCCGACTCAGTTCTTCAACACCCTGCTAGAAGTCGAGGGGGCGGCCGTCGCGGTAGAAGCCGCCGGTGGGGCCGCCGTCGGGCAGTTGGGTGGCCCAGACGACGCTGGCGGCGCCTTCGGGGATAGGGCGGCCGCCGGCACCGCCCATGTCGGTCGCAACCCAGCCGGGGCAGACGGCGTTGACGAGGATGCGATTGGGGCGCAGGCGGTTGGCGAGCATGCGGGTGAGTCCGTTGAGCGCGAGCTTGGAGAGGCTGTAGGCGGGCGTGGAGCCGGTCATGGCGTCCCAGGCGCCGGCAGCGCTGGAGACGTTGACGACGCGCGGGTGGTCGCTGAGGCGCAGGAGCGGCAGAAAGGCGAGCGTGGTGCGCCAGGGCCCGAGGGTGTTGGTGTCGAAGGTCCGGGCGGCGGTATCGAGGTCGGCGCTGAGGATGTCCTGCCAGGTGTCGTAGTTGGTGGCGGCGTTGTTGACGAGGACGTCGAGGACGCCGCGCTCGGCTTCGAGCCAGTCACGAGCGGCGGTTATCGAGGCGGGGTCGCTGACGTCGAGCTGCCGGGCGACGACGGAGAGACCGTGCGCACGCAGCTTCGCGGCGGCCTGCTCGCCTTTGGCGGGATCGCGGCTGGCTAGCACGACGTCGAAGGAGGCCTCGGCGAGCTGGCGGCAGACCTCGAGGCCGATGCCGCGGTTGGCGCCGGTGACGAGGGCGAGGGGGCGGGAGGGGAGGGCGGTCATGGGAGTTCCCTTGTCGCGGGCGGTGAAGCGTCTAAACTCGTCTTATACGCGCTATGAGTCCGTGGACGCTTTCGGCGGGAGATCTTGAAATGGTTCCAGTACCTGAGGACTTCATCAAATCTGCAGTGTTCATTAGTGTCGAGGATCAAAGCCCGTCTGGCGTGGTTCAGCGACTTCCGAAGGCAACTGCGTTTCTAGTTTCAGTCCCAATCGAAGGAACGACGGGCCACGTTGGCTACTTTGTGACGGCACGCCATTGTCTCCTAGAGGCCCGGGCAGAGCGGCATGACTCAATTTATCTACGTTTGAATAGAAAGGACACGGACGAGTTCGAGGAATTTCCCACAAAGCTCGACGACTGGTACTACTCTGACAATGCCGATGTTGCGGCGATCCCATTTGTGCCTGCACATCTTCTTGGTTCGAGAAGCTACTTCGAATTCGACATTCGTGCGTTCAACATGAATTTCTTTGTGGGGCCAGCCCCCGAATATCAATTTACCGGAAGGTTACAAGACGGTTCCCTGAAGACGCTCCGGCCATTGACAGGGAGTGAAATTTACCACATCGGACTGTTTACGCAGCATTACGGGAAGCAAAAGAACCTACCCGTGGCGCGGTTTGGTCATATTTCACGAATGCCGAGCTTGCTCGATTTCGAAGACCCCGACGGAACCATGTACGAGAGTGCGGCATATCTGGCTGAGTTCCATTCGTGGGGAGGTCATAGCGGATCACCGGTCTATTTCTTGGAGCCTCAGACATTCATCTCTATCGAGATAGATGAGAACGATCAAGAGACGGGCCGAGTGCTCACTGATTATGGCTACTTCTCTGGATTTTTGGGAATGGTTTCAGGCCATTACAACATAGAGTCTAAGGCCAAGGTAACCGGAGAATTAGGAACTGTAGAAGTGAACCATAACTCGGGAATAGCAACGGTGATCCCTGCTGAGGCTATTCGCTTACTGCTCACAAGGGATGACTTTGTGACACAGCGGAAAACGCTAAGAGCAGAGATGGAAGCTAAGAGCCATACTCCAACGATGGATTACGGTGGCACTAGTACGGCAACGTTCCAAAAAGATGACTTCGATAACGCACTGAGACGTCTGAGCCGTCGTCGTATCCATGCAGAACCTGATTAAGGCATCATCCAAAGACGGATGCGCAAAGCAGATTGCTTCGCACGATCGCCTCGGACGCCAACTGATGGGGCTGAAGCTTCATCCCTACATTTCGGTTGGTTGCGACGTGTCGTCCTGCAACTCAGCCCTCACTAAAGGCGGAGCGTCAAAGGTTGCCGCGTCGGCTGGGCGCCTCCTCGCAACGACAGCCCGAGGGTGCTTCTCGCTGTAGACGGGGCGTGGGGCAGACATGAAGGTCTGCAGCTACAGCTGGCCTATCGGCGCATCGGGCCGGTTTCTTGCTTCAGGGCGCGGTAGACCTTCTCCGACGTTACCGGCAGGTCGCGGACGCGCGCGCCGACGGCGTCCATGACGGCGTTGGCGACGGCGGCGGCGACCGGGATGTGCGGTCCTTCGCCGATGCCGCGAATCGCGTAGGGGCCGTAGCCGTCCTCCGACTGCAGCAGCACCGTCTTGAGCTCCGGGATGTCCATGATGTTCGGCAGCTTGTAATCGCCGAACGACAGCGTGGTCACGCGCCCGTCTTCAACCCGCACCTCTTCCATGAGCGCGTAGCCGATGCCCTGGACGACGCCGCCGTTGATCTGACCCTGGTGCCCGATCGGGTTGATGATGCGGCCGATATCGTGCGCCGTCGTGAGCTTGAGCAGCTTCGTCTCGCCGGTCTCGGCGTCGACCGACACCTCCGCTACCTGCGCGACGAACGAGGTGATGTGCGGTGAGTCGCGGCCGCCCTCGACGACGTGGCCGCGTCCGCTGACCGACTCGCCGAGCTGGGTCAGCAGCTCCTGCCAGGTGACGCTCTCCTCGAGGTCGACGCGCTTGACCATGCCGTCGGTGAACGAGAGGTCGTCGAGCGGGCAATCGAAGTGACGCGCCGACAGCTCGAGCAGCGCCTGCTTGGTATTCTGCGCCGCCTGCCAGCACGCCGCCGTGTTGACGCGGGTCGCCCGGCTGCCGGCGACACCGGAGTCGAACTTCAGCTCGTCCGTGTTCCAGACCGAGATCGAGATGCGCTCCAACGGTACGTTGAGCTCCTCGGACGTTACCTGCATCAGCGTCGTGTAGGTGCCGGTGCCCTGGTCGAAGATCGGCGTGCCGATCACGACGTCGCCGCCGGGCTGCAGGGTGATCTCGGCGGTGCCTTCGCCGCCGCCGGAACCGCGGTCGGCGAACGCGAGGCCGCGGCCGATGCCCGGCGCTTTGGGCTCGTTGTAGCCCGCCGCCTCGACGCAGGCCTTGACGGTCTCGATGCCGCGCACGTGCTGCAGGTGCTCGCCCCAGGCCGTCTCCTCGCCGTCGACGATGATGTTCTTGAGGCGCATCGCCAGCGGGTCGATGCCGAGCTGGCGGGCGATGTCGTCGAGGTGCGACTCGATGGGGAAGACGCCCTGGGGGTCGCCGGGGGCGCGCATGAAGCCACCCGGGATCAGGTTGGTGTAGACGAAGCGCGACTCGATCGTGACGTTGGGGATGCGGTACGGCCCGGCCGCCTGGTTGGCGCCCGCGATGAACCCAAGGGGCTTGAACGCGGCGTAGGCGCCCGAGTCGACGATGTACTCGACCTGGTGCGCGACCAGCGTGCCGTCGCGCTTGACGCCGGTCTTGAGCTTCGTGATCGTGTGGTGACGCGGGTTGCCGGCGCCGAACTCCTCGATGTAGTCCGTGACGATCTTGACGGGCCGTCCGGCGAACTTCGCCAGGTAGTAGGCGACGGGCGTGTTGCGCGAGTTGCCCTTGCCACCGAAGTCGCCGCCGATGTGGGTGTGGTGGAACAGCAGCGTCTCTTCGGGGATGTTCGCCGACGAAGCCAGCGACTCGCGGGTGTTGTACGGCACCTTGCTGCACAGCCAGACGTGGACGCGCCCATCCGAGGCGTCGATGTCGATCAGCACCGCCTGTGGCTCCAGGTAACCCTGGTGCATGCGCTGCGTCTCGTAAGTGGCCTCGTAGATGACGTCCGCGTCCGCGAAGCCGGCCTCGACGTTGCCGCGCTCCATGTGCGTCTTGTGGAACACGTTGGACGGCGTCTCCATCTTCTGACGGAAGCCGAAGTAGTCGTTGAAGCCCGGGTGCAGGATCGGCGCGTCCGGCGCCATCGCCTCGTCCGGCGTCAGCACGGCCGGCAGCTCCTCGTACTCGACCTCGATCAGCTCGAGGGCGCGCTCGGCGATGTCTTCGTCCTCGGCCGCGACTGCTGCGACGCGCTCGCCCACGAACCGCACCACGTCGACGGCGATCACCGGCACGTCCTTGACGGCACGCCCCCACAACCCGGCGCCGGCGATGTCGGCGCCGGTGATCACGGCAACGACGCCGGGCAGCGCTTTGGCCGCCGACGTGTCGATGCGCACGATGCGCGCGTGCGGATACGGGCTCTTCAGTGTCTTGCCCCAGAGCATCCCCGGCACCGAGATGTCGGCGGTGTAATGGGCGACACCGGTCACCTTTTCGATGCCATCGATATTGCGAACGGCGGGCCGGCCGATGACGTGCAGCTCGGGCATAAGAGGCTCCTCGGGGAGAGCTATCAGCCTTCAGCCATCAGCTCTCAGCTACTTGCTTCAGGTTCGGCGACGCGCCGACGCGTCCGGTTCGGCAGCGAGGCAGAGAGAGTGTATCGCAGGGCAGAGAGCAGGTGCGAAGAGGCGCCTCGACGTGGACAACCCTGCAGGATGAATCCTGCAGGATCTGCAAACGCGCCGTCGTGGTGGCTGCAGGTTTCAACCTGCAGAGCCCGTCTCTACGCCGGCATCGCACCGGCTAACAGGAGAGGCGCCCCGACAGGTCGAGGCGCCTCGCTCAGTATCGATTCGCTGCCTTTAGCCGACGAGGTGGGTGCCGAAGAACGTGAAGATCTTCGACCAGCAGTCCATCGCCTGCTGCTGCCGGTAGAGCGGCGTCTGGTAGTAGAAGATGCCGTGGCCAGCGCCGTCGTAGCGGTGGAACTCGTACTGCTTGCCCTGCTGCTTGAGAGCGGCTTCGAGCTGGTCGACCATGGCCGGGGGCGGGTTCTGGTCGTCGTTGCCGAAGAGGCCGAGGATCGGCGTGTTGACGTTCGGCGTCAGCTCGATCGGCGAGACGGGGCGCTGAGGCGTGACCTCGTCCTGGACGACGCCTCCGGGCCAGCAGATCACGCCGGCGTTGAAGTCGTTGGTGCGGCCCACGACGACGTAGGTGTGACGGCCGCCGGAGCAGGTGCCGATGAGGCCGACTTTGTCCGTCGTGTAGGGCTGGGCGCGCAGGAACGCGGCCGAGGCCTGGCAGTCGCCGACGATGGCGTCGTCGGAGATGCCACCGGCGCCGCGAGCGCGCGCGGCCGCGTCGTCGGGCGTGCCGTAGCCGAAGTGCGCGTAGTGGTTGGGGCTAATCGCCGCGAAGCCGTGCTGCGCGAAGCGGCGCGTCATCTCGCGGTAGAACTCGTCCCAGCCGGGCAGGTGGTGAATCAGGACGACACCCGGGAAAGGCCCGGGGCCGAGCGGTCGAGCGTAGTAGGCGTTGATCTTTTCGCCGTTGTAGCCATCGATGCTGATGGTCTCGCAGATCATCCCGTCGTAGTCGGCAGTCTCGAACTGGTTCCACTGGTTGGTCATCGTTTCCTCCTCTAATCAGCCCACGCAGGAGAGCTATCAGCTTTCAGCAATTAGCCGTCAGCAGTAGCTTCGAACCGCAGAGACAATCCGTCCTGAGAGGCTCCGTTGTCAAGAGAGGGTCGAGTTGCGAGCCGGAACCTCACCCTCGCTGCCGCGCGTCCCTCTCCTTGCGAGGCGAGGCGCCGCAATCTGGGTCGGGCCCGGCTGCGTCATGGATGCAGAGGCTGCGTCCGAAAGCGGTTTCGCCGTCGAGAGCGCGTCAATCCCCTCACCCTACCCCTCTCCCCCGGGGAGAGGGGACGCGTGGTCGGCCATCGGCACCTCGCTGTCGCGATGGCTCGCGATGACGCCTCATGATTCGTCAACGCTCCCGCCCAGACGCGCCGTAGGGGCGCAACATGCTGCGCCTCTATGTCTTCGCTCGAAGCTCGAGGCTGATAGCTGTCCCGCTAGATGCCGAGCAGGTCCGTGACGTTGCGGTTGAGGATCTTGTCCTTGTCGCCGGCGGGGATGTCGACGGCGTTGATCCAGGAGAACGTCTGACGGTAGGTCTCGTAGGAGAGCAGGACGGGGTAGTCGCTGCCGGGCAGGATGTGCTCGGCGCCGAACGCCTTCCAGGCGCAGAGCAGCGCGGCGTGCGAGCCGTGGCCGACGGTGTCGTAGTAGAAGCGGCGCGCCGTGACGCTGGGCGGCTCCGGCAGGTCGTGCTGCTTCATCGAGTACTGGTTGTCGAGCCGTTCGAGCAGCATCGGGATCGGCCCGCCGAGGTGCGGGATGATGTAGGTGATGTCGGGGAACTTGTCGGGGATCTTTTTCGCGATGAGGTGCAGCGCGATCGTCGCGTCCTCCAGCGAGGTGCCGACCGCGGCGCCGAAACCGTAGTCGGCGATCATCGGGGAGCAGATGCTGTTGGCGCAGGGGTGGTAGAAGATCGTCGCCTTGCGCCGGTTGAGCTCTTCGTAGATCGGCAGGAACTCGTCCTCGGCCACCGACCGGTCGAGCGCCGAGATGTGCAGGTTAACGCCGATCATGCCGAGCTCGTCCATGCCGCGCTCGAGCTCCTTCAGGGATGCGTCGATGTGCGGCAGCGGTAGCGAGACGAAGCTCTTGAACTGCTCCGGGTAGCGCTGCACCAGCGCGGCGTAGATGTCGTTGCCGATGCGCGCTGCCGCGACGGCATCCGCCTCGCTCTCGCCGTAGGGTGCGCGAGCGGCGGCCGGCGAGAGCACCTGCAGGCGCACGCCGGCGTCGTGCATCAGCTCGAGCCGCGCTTCGACGTGCGCTTCGTCGTCCGTGTCGGGATGGGGTGCGAAGCCACCGACGGGCCGTCCGTAGAGTTTCGCGAGCGCCTCGGTGTAGGCGTGCGGGTGGTAGTGCGCGTGAACGTCAACAATCATCTCGTTTCCTTCTTCTGATCGCGCTGTCGCAAAAGGCGTCGGTCTGTGCGCCGGATTATAGCCGTCGACAGGCAACGGCAGCAGGATTCGGCGTCGCTTGCCAACATGTTGTCGTCCTGAGACACGAAGGACTTAGACGGGCAGTCGCGATAAGAGTCCTCCGCGTGGCAGCATCTCGGGCATTGGACCAAAGACGTTTCGTTATCGCGGACGATTCCTCTGAGGTCCTTCGTGCCTCAGGACGACAAGAAATGCCCAAACGACGAGACGTGCGACATCACGCCTGCGGAGCAACTCCTGGAGGCGTTCGACGGAGAGGGGCGTAATCTCGCCGGACTGGCGTCCGGCCCTGGAGCGCCCTTAGTCGTCGTCGGGGTGGGCGGCGCCGAGCTCGTAGGGAGAGCCGCCGTGCAGGTAGCGGTCGTGGCCGTAGGCGCTCCAGCCGCCTTTGCCGGCGTCGGCGCCCTCGATGGGCAAGCGGTTGGCCCGCCAGGCGTCGGTGCCACCGTCGAGGCTGACGGCCCTGTCGAAGCCCATGTAGCGCAGGTAGTGGGTGGCGCGCAGCGAGCGCACGCCGCCGGCGCAGACGACGACGTATTCGCGCTGCGTGTCCAGCTCGTCGAGGCGCGTGGCGAGATCGGACTGCGGCATCGAGATGGCGCCGGGGATATGTCGCGAGGCGTACTCGTCCGGCTCACGTACGTCGAGAATGACCGGTTCGTGCTCGGCGATGTAGGCCTGCGCCTGCTCGACGGCGATGTGCGGCAGATCGTTGACTGTATGCGGCTCCGCCCAGGGGTAATCGCCGGCGCCGCGGTTCGTCTCGATGATCGCGGTCATGTTCAGGGGACGCGCCGGCGTCTCCGAGGCCGTGGCGATGAACTCGGCCTTGCCCAGCGCGACCAGCGGGTTGAAGCGCCGCTCGAAGCCGATGGTCGAGCTCGGCCGGCCGCACATGCCTTTGCCGCACGAACCCTCGAAGTGCGCGGGGAACACCTCAACGTAGTCGCCGAGGGTCAGCAGGCGGTGCACGCTGTCGTACTGCTGCGCCGCGCCCTCGGCGCCACCGAAGTCGGGGCGTCCGACGTCGCCGACGAACAGCGAGTCGCCGGTCAGAACCATCGAGGCCTCGTTGCCGCGCGGCGGGTTGGTCACGACGATCGAGATTAGCTCCGGACGGTGGCCGGGCGTGTGCCAGACATCGAGCTGCAGCTGGCCAAGCATGATGCGCTCGTTATCGTGCAGGCCCCGGAACGGGAACAGCACGTCGGCCGATTCGTGCATGCAGACCTCGGCACCGGTCGCGGCCGCCAGGTGGCGTGCGCCCGAGATGTGATCGGCGTGGATGTGGGTATCGATGACCAGCTTGATCGTGAAGTCGCGCTGCTCGGCCAACTCGAGGTACGGCGCGATGTTCAGCGCCGGGTCGATGACCGCGGCCTCCTTCGTCTCACGCGAGGCGATGACGTAGGAGGAGCAGCCGCCCTCTTCGTTCATGATTTGCTTGAAGTACATCGTGGACTCCGCCCATCCGATTGCTTATATCGATGTTAGCTCGCAACCGCCGATCCTGCTCCTGCTGAGCGGCCTATAATCCAGAGGGTATGTTTTACCGCTACTCCCCGTGGGATGGGACGCAGTCGATCCCACCACTCGACCCCGAAGAGCTACTCGATATGCTTTCGCGCGACCTGCTCGAGGACGGCGACCTCCGCCGCGCCCTCGAACGGCTGCTGATGCGGGGCGCCAACCGCCAGGACGGCAACCGCATGCCGGGCATGCGCGACATGCTCGAGCGCCTGCGCCAGCGTCGCGAAGACCAGCTCGGCCGCTACGACCTCGGCTCGATGATGGAAGACATCGCCGAGCGCCTGCAGGAGATCGTCGACGAGGAGCAGGGCGGTATCGACCGCCTGCGCGACTCGGCGTCGCAACCCGACGCCGGCGAGGACATGAGGCGCATGGCGCAGCAGATGGCGCAGCGCAAGCAAGACGCGATGGACACTCTGCCGGACGACACCGCCGGGCGCCTGCAGCAGCTCATGGACTACGAGTTCCTGGACCAGCAGGCGCGCGAGGACTTCCAGGAGCTGGTGGACGAGCTACGCCAGAAGATGCTCGGCGATCAGTTCCGCATGATGCAGGAGAGCCTGGAGCGCATGACGCAGGAGGACCTGCAGCCACTGCGCGAGATGATGCAGGCGCTGAACCAGCTGCTGGCGAAGCACGTGCGCGGCGGCGCCACGGAGCAGGACTTCCAGGACTTCATGAGCCGGTTCGGGCACTTCTTCCCGCCCGGCATCGAGAACATCGAAGACCTGGTGCAGTACCTCGAGGAGCAGGCGGCGCAGATGGCGTCGCTGCTGCAGAGCATGCCCGAGGAGATGCGCAACCAGCTCATGCAGACCATGCAGGCGCTGCTGCAGGACGACCAGCTGCAGGACGACATCATGCAGATGGCCGACCTCGTCGAGCAGATCACGGGCGGTCCGCTGGGACGCCGCTACTCGTTCTCCGGCGGCGAGCCAATCGACCTCGACCAGGCGATGGACGTGATGGAGCAGCTCAACCAGGTCGACGAGCTCGAGCGCCAGCTGCGCGAGGCTATTCGCAACCTCGACTTCGACAACGTGGACACGGATCTGATGCGCGACCTGCTCGGCCCCGAGTACGAGGCCGCGCTGCAGGAGATGCAGCGCGTCGCCAAGCTGCTCGAGGAGGCAGGCCTGGCACGCCGCGGCTCGAAAGACCTGGAGCTTACGCCGCGCGGCATCCGCACGCTGGGCGAGCGCACCCTGCGCGACCTGTTCGCCGAGCTGCGCCGCGACCGCATCGGCAATCACGATCAGCCGCAGCGCGGCCAGAGCAGCGAGCAGGTTACCGAGACCAAGCAGTGGGAGTTCGGCGACCCCTTCCTTGTCGACATCAGCAAGAGCCTCGGCAACGCGATCTATCGCAACGGGCCGGGCCTGCCGGTGCAGATCGAGCCGAAGGACCTCGAGGTGCACCGCCGCGAGTCGTTGATCTCGTCGTCGACGGTGATCGCGATGGACATGAGCCGCTCGATGTTCAGCAACGGCGCCTTCTTCGAGGCGAAGCGGGTCGCGTTCGCGCTGAACACGCTGATCAAGACGCGCTTCCCGCGCGACTACCTGCAGCTCGTGGTGTTCTCCTACTTCGCGATGGAGCTGGCGCCGGAGCGTCTGCTGCAGTCCGACTGGGTCGACTGGAACGGCACGAACATCGAGCTGGCGCTGGCCAAGGCGCGCGAGCTGCTGAGCAAGAAGAAGTCGTCCAACCGCCAGATCATCCTGATCACGGACTGGCGACCGCGCCCGACCTGGGGACCGTACGGCGACGAGGGCACGATCGAGGGCATGCTCAAGGAGGTGCGGCGCTGTACGCGCAGCGGCATCCGCATCAACACGTTCATGATGGACAGCGCCCCATCCTCGATGGCGCTGGCGCAGCACATGATGCGCATGAACAAGGGCCGCGTCTTCTTCGGCACGCCGGGCAAGATGGGCCGCTACGTCCTCGTCGACTACCTGCGCAACAAACGCAAGCGCATTTAGCGAATCAACGCGAGCAACATCGCTCGTCCCTTCGCCTCGCCAGGCTCCATTCTTGTTCGATATTTTGTGAATTCCTCACCATCGAACCAGGCAGAGTCAGTCCACGCTATGAGCCGCGAGCTCGTTAGTCGGCTATCCTGGCCTCGCCAAGCTCCGTCAGCGAGGTCTCCAAGTCTCCCAGGAGAATGCCCAGATCGGAAAGCCGATCACCGCCGAGCGACTGATCGAGACTCGCCTCGAGCTCCGCGAGGATTTGAGCACAGGCCTCCATCTCCTGCCAGCCCCTTTCGGTGAGACAGACCAACGTTGCACGTCGATTCCTGGGATCGCTTCGTCGCTCGACGTAGCCATGCTGCTCGAGGTAGTCCACCAGATATCCAACCGACTGGTTAGTCAGCTGACACTTCTCAGCCAACTCGCCGATCCGTGATCCTTCTGGCTTCAAGTGCTGAAAGATCGTCATGTGTGCGGGCCGTACGTCATCGAAGCCTCGTTGGCCCAGCCTGACATGAACGTATCGGACGACAAGTTGAAAGAGGTCTCGGAGGTGCTCGGTCAATGCGACGAAGCCAACGGCGTATACGTCATGAGGATTGGTCCTTGTCATCTTCAGTAGATGATGCAATACTCCCGAATATCCAGACAATCTGGGATTCAGAGACACTTGCTACAAAGGAGTCTATGTAATGAGTGGAGACGAAACCGCGATCCGAGAAGTCATCGCTCTTTGGGACGCTGCCTGGAACAGCCACGATGCGACGGCGCTGGCAAACCTGCACCAGCAAGAAGCCGAGACGGTGAATCGCTTCGGCAGCTTCTTGCAGGGTCGAGAGCGGCACGAGGAGCAGTTCATCTGGCTGCACAGCGGGCCCTTCGCAAAGAGACAGTCGCCTGCTCAAGAGGTATTGAATCTGCGCTTCCTGCGTCCTGACGTCGCGCTGGTTCACACGAGTTGGGGCACTCCAGTGTTGGAAATAGAGGGCCAGAAGACGCCGGCTGAAGAGATGATCGTGAGCTACGTGCTGACGAAGGAATCCGGTGACTGGTCCATCGCGGCTGTTGACCTGCACAACATCGATTCCCCGGCGGGGTTGACGGCTATGCCCAAGACTCGCAGCGGCCCGCTAGATAGAGGCAGCTATCAGCTATCAGCTATCAGCTATCAGCTATCATTCGAGACTCTTGCAGCTGGCCTGTGGCAGTGGCTCTTGGCGATCCGAGGAGCCGGTTAGCCCCAGAGCTGGCGTGAGGCTATGCGTGCGCCCTCGGCCATGGCGCGGAACTTTGCCCAGCCGAGGCTCGGGTGGCCGACGCGGGTGCCGATACCGCAATCGGTGCCGCCGTAGACGTTCTCTTTACCGACGACGCTGGCGTACTTGAGATAGCGGTCGGCGACGAGGGCCGGGTTTTCGATGAAGTCGGTGAAGTGGCCGATGACGCCGGGTATGAGGACCTTGCCGTCCGGCAGCTTGACGTCCTGCCAGACACGCCAGTCGGCGTCGTGCTGCGGGTTCGCGGCTTCGAGCGAAAGCCCGCGGGCGTTGACTTTGAGCAGGATATCGACCACTTCGCGTAGCGGGATGTCCTGCGAATGCGGGTGGTGCGAGCTGCCCCAGCAGCAGTGCATGCGCACCATGTCCGGCGAGATGCCGCGAAGGGCGTTGTTCAGGGCCTCGACACGCACTTCGAGCCAGCGCCGGTACTCCGGCACCGTCATGTCGGGGAAGGTCTGCCACAGGGTAATGAAGCCGGGTTCGTCGAGCTGCAGAAGTATGCCGGCGTCGGTAATCGCTTTGTACTCTTCGTGCATCGCTTCCGCGATCGCGAACACGAGCTCCTCGTCCGTTTTGTAGTACTCGTTCGTGACGAAGAACTCTGCCGTCGCCGGTGCGAGCGCCGAGAGGTAGATCTCCTCGACGTGGACGCCTTCGGCCGCGGCTTTGAGGTTGGCGATGTCTTCGTTGACCTGCTGCTGCCCGATGTACTTCAGCGGGCCGACGACGAAGGCACGGCGGGCGCCGACCGCTGCGGGAGCGCTTTCGCCGCGCATCGCGGCCGCCAGACGCAGCACGCCGCTGTAGCCGACGGCGCCGGTTATGCGGAACCACTCCGGGAATACACGCGCTTCACGGTCCGTGATGGCGCGGTTGGCTGCACCGCTACGCCGCTCGATGCCACCGAGGCGGTCGGCGAAGTAGGCGGCCCAGCTGAACTTGGAGAACTCGCCGTCGTTGACGATATCGATACCGTTGTCGGCCTGTTCGCGCACGACCTCGGCGACCGCCGTCTTGATGCGCCCCTTGAGGGCGTCGGCGTCGTAAGGCTGACCGGCGTCCTTCGCTGTGAGCATCGCCATGAGGTCGTCCGGCCGCGCGAGACTGCCCATGTGCGTCGTGAGAAACCTGTCGGTGCTCGTCTTCACAGCCTGTCACCTCCAGCTACGCGTGAGAAGACGAAGGGGCGCGTGGTGCGCCCCTTCGTCGGCCGAGACCGTTCGTGCCGTTACTGCGTCGGGATACGCGACGGCTCGTTCTTGGGGAGCCAGGACTCGCGCAGGTTGAGGTAGGTCTGCCACCAGTCGGCGGTGCGCGGCAGGACCATCTCGCCGGAGCGCTGGCGGTAGACCCAGGGCTCGTCGACGCCGGGAGGCGTGATGCCCGCCTCGAGGTCGCGTGCCAGGCGGATCATGCGGCGTCGAGCGCGGATGATGAACTGGTCCGTCGTGCCGAGGTGCTCGTGAGAGCGGTCGTAGATCGGACCCATCGTCTCTGTGACGGCGCAGTCCTGCAGACGCCCGTTGACGATGCCGGTGTAGCCGCCGGTGCCGCGGTTGCGGGCCTGAAGCTCGCGGTCGATCAGGTAGTCGTTGGCCAGCGTTTCTTCGACGCGGAAGCGCTCGTGCCAGCCCGTGCCGTTGGCGATGGGATGCGAGCCGCGCAGGAAGAACGGCTCGTTGCTGGTGGCGCCTGGGACGACCTGGATCTCCCAGTGCAGCGTGTTGTCGTCGTCCATCGGCACGTAGATGCCGATACGCACGCCCTCGCCGACCTTGCCGGTCGGGATCATGTTGTAGAACGGGAACAGGATCTGGGTCAGGCGCCAGTAGTAGCTATCGCCCTCGGCGGGACGGAAGGCGCCGTTCGCGAGGCCGTACTCGGTGTCGATGGTGCTGAACTTGGCGGCGCGCTCCTTGTACATGTAGTACGGGAAGGAACCCTGCTCGTAGTCTTCGGCGTTGTTCTGGCCGCCGTGCAGGAAGGCAGCGTGGACGGTGTCCATCTCGCCCTCCCAGCCCTGCATCCAGTTGCAGGGACGGTGCAGTACCGAGATCTGGTTCGGCCCCTGAGCGAGCAGGTTGGCCTCGATGTCGGGCAGAGGCGGCGGCACCTCGCGCGGCCCCATGTAGGCCCAGATGATGCCGTTGCGCTCGTGCGTCGGGTAGGCGCGCGCCTTGACCTTGGTGCGGAAGTTGCTCTCGGCGGGCTCGGAGGGCATGTCGACGCAGGCGCCGGTCGTGTCGAACTTCCAGCCGTGGTAGACGCAGCGCAGGCCCTCTTCTTCGTTGCGGCCGAAGAACAGCGAGGCGCCGCGATGCGGGCAGGAGTTCTGCATCAGCCCGACCTTGCCCGACGTGGTCCTGAAGCCGATGAGCTGCTCGCCCAGCAGCATGACGCGCAGGGGCGGGCAGTCCGGCGACGCCAGCTCGTCCGAGCGAATCGCCGGGATCCAGTACTGGCGCATGACGTTGCCCATCGGCGTGCCGGGGCCGATCTGGCAAAGGTAAGCGTTATCCCTCTCGTTTAGCATTTTTTCTATCCTTTCCGGTTGCGGGCTGCTGGCGGCGGTTGAAGGCTGATCTTGAGACCGGCGAGACGACTGACGATGCCACGCCCCTCTCCAGTTTGGGTGCGACATGCATTCGTGCCTGCTTTCTTACCACCTTGGGGGCGAAAGTCAACAAATTGTGCAAATCGATGGGCTACCTCACCTTGCTGCCGCGCGTCCCTCTCCTTGTGAGGCGCGGACTATGGGCGCTCGGAGCGACAGTGAGGCATCGGGATGTGCTCGCGGCGTTTAACCTCCTCCAGCATCGGTCAGGCGGGGGAGCCGCGTGTTCGGGATGCGAGCGGGCGATAGCGCCGGACAGCCAGCGAGCCTGCTGCTGAGTGAGCTGAGGAAGCGCGGCTGCGAGGTCGGCGTCGTCCTTGTCACGCAGGTCGATGGCCTTGTAGTAGAGGATGACCTCCGGGACCAGAGCCGGCAGGCCCCAGCGACGTCGTCGATGCACGACGCTGGCATCGATCTGGTGAGGCGTGGCGTGCGGGAAAGCTGCCAGCGGTCGCCGGAGCGGCGGCCGACCTGCACGTCGATCTCGTAGCCGTCGAGGCGGGAGTGGACGTGGGCGGGCAGGCGGAGCCGGCGTCCGGTCCAGGGCTGCGTGCTGTCGGGGTCGAGCTCGTCGTGGGCGACGAGCTGCCAGCCTTCGAGGTGCCGGGCGAGGGCCGGGAGGTCGGCCTCGAACATGACGATGTCGACGTCGTGATGCTCGCGGGTCTGGCGGCGAGCCAGGCGTCGAGGGCCCAGCCGCCGCACAGGAACCAGTGCGCGTCGAAGCCGGCCATGACGCTCGACGAGACGCGCGACGGGCTCAGGGACGTCAGACGTCCCGTGGGAAGAGATAGCAGACAAGGGATGCTCCTTCGAACGTTACGCGGTCAGCGCTACCTCACCATCGCTGCCGAGCGTACCCGACTCCTTGCGAGGCGTAGGGACTGAGGCCACTCGAGAGACTATCCAGAGCGCGAGAAGACCGTTCGAGTGTTCATGAGTGCACCCCCGTTTGTGAATCCTCGCTGAGTTAGGCGTACATGATGCTAGCGCGGAGGCAGGAGGAAGGTCTGACCCGGAGACGGCGCCGCCGCCCGAGACGAAGAAGGCCGGACCAGCAGGGCGGCTGCAGGGAAACAGGTAGTACGTGATGCCTTCGGCGTCCACGGCCAGGGCGTGACCACTCGAAAAGACGACGAGGTAGTCGCCGGGGATCTCGGGGTTCTTGGCGAAGACGGCACGCTTGAGCACCGCGTACAGGTGGGGATCGAATGTCGGAGCATTGGGATCGTTCATGAAGCTGTCCATGGCGTTCGAGATCGCGGGATCGCCCTTCGAGATGAACACGCCTTCGCACTGACCGCCGCCCACGACCAACGACGGTGTGCCAGGCTCGGATCCCGGCGCGCACGGGACGACGCCGATGCCGGTTGGTGGCGTGCAGGGCAACTCGTAGTAGTGAATCAAGCCGACGAGGGCGCTCGACGTCATGCGCCTCGGCCGCCGCGATTACGGCATCGACGACAGCGACGCCGGTGCGTGTGCCGATCGGGTAGGCGCCCGAGGACCGACCGTGACCGGCGGGACGGGCGTGGGCAGGCCGGCGGGGGTGCTGGTGGACCCACGGTGGGCGAGGGCTGAGACGTTGGTGACGGCTGAGTTGTGGGGAAGGCCAGCGGTGTCGGGGTTGCCGCCAGCTTGCCGTTGCGAGCACGCGGTCAGGGCCAGGGCGATGAGGCAGATGACGATAGGCAACAGCGGGCGCATACGCCACTTTAGCTGACCCCCAGCTCGGGGCCGTGCATGCGGAACCTTTGCACCGATGCAGCGTCGGGTCCTTCGACAGGCTCAGGATGCTATACGGATGCTTTGGTTTGGCGCGGCTGCGGGATTGATGCCGGAGCGTCGGCTCTGCGCCTCTAGATTACAGACCGTATCTGACGATGGGGGCCGCTCGTCCTCTTCGGCCCGGCTCAGGGCATGCTTCGAGAGCCTCAGGATGAGCGGGTCTGTTAATCGAAGCCTTCATCGTCGCACCTTCTCGATCGGGCTCACCTTGGCGATTGGCTGATGGCCGCGTCTGTGTGGATTCGGGGGGAGACGAGCGGCGATTCCTCGGCTTCGCTCGGAATGACGCCGCTCCCAGCGCCTGTGCTTGCCCGATTGCCCGCCTTGCCCGTTTGCCCGTTTGCCCGATTGCCCGATTGCCCGTCGAGAGCCTCCGCGCTCGTCCCGTCATTCCACGACGGTTCGCGCGCCCGCGTCCGACCCTGTACTCTGCTCTCGGCACGCAGAGGAGGGACGCTGTGAGCCAGATCGAGGACCTTGTCGCCGCGTATCGCATCCTGGCGGAGCATCGGAATATCGATGCCTACGGGCACGTCAGCGTGCGCTCTGAGAGCGACCCGAGTCGCTACCTGCTTGCGCGCTCGCTGGCGCCGGAGGTCGTTACCGAGGCCGACATCATCACCTACGACCTCGACAGCAACCCGCTCGACGCCGACGGCCGCGTTTCGGTGCGGGAGCGCTTCATCCACGGCGAGATCTTCAAGACGCGCCCGGACGTGATGGCAGTGGTGCACAACCACTCGCCGACCGTGGTGCCGTTCAGCATCACCGGCGTGCACCTGCGGCCGCTGTTCCACATGGCGGCGTTCATCGGGCTAGGCGTGCCGCTGTTCGAGATTCGCGACTTCGAGAAGGGCACGGACCTGCTCGTGAAGTCGAACCCGCTGGGCGCGGCGCTGGCGGGCGTCCTGGGCGACAAGCCCGCAGCGCTGATGCGCGGCCACGGCGCCGTCGTGGTCGGCGAGAACCTGCCGCGCGCCGTGGGACGCAGCGTTTACCTGGAGATGAGCGCGCAGATGCAGATGCAGGCGCTAGCGCTCGCGGGACCCGGCGGCATCACCTACCTGGACGAAGCAGAGGTCGCCGCCTCGAACCCGGTACAGGACTACAGCCGCGCCTGGCCAATGTGGCGCGACAAGGCGCTCAGGGAGCTCAAAGGCTCAAGCTAAAGCTGCAAGCTAGTGGCATCAGAGCTTGAAGCTTGTGGCTTGAAGCTTCTACCGGACGGAGGACGCACCATGGCTGACAACGTGAGAATCGGGATCATCGGCGCCGGGAACTTTACAGTGAACCGCGTGCTGCCGGGCTTCATGGCCGCGCCGAACTGCGAGGTCACGGCGGTCGCGAACCGGCGTCGCGCCAACGCGGAGAAGGTCGCTGCGCAGTTCAACATCCCCAACGTGTTCGACGACTGGCGCCAGCTGCTGGCCAGCGACCAGGTCGACGCGGTGCTGATCGGCACGGCGCCGGCGCTGCACAAGGAGATGGTGTTCGCAGCGCTGGACGCCGGCAAGCACGTGCTGTGCCAGACGCGCATCGCCGCGACACCGGAAGAGGCGCGCGAGATGCACGCGAAGTCGGAGGAAGCGCGAGCGCGCGGCGTCAGGACGGCGCTGGTGCCGCCGGGTCCGTTCTACCGCGGCCGGCGCTTCATCGAGCACCTGGTCAAGAACGGCTACATCGGCCGCCTGACGCACGTCCAGGCCTTCAACATGAACGGCAGCATGGCAGACCCGGAGACGCCGCTCAGCGCCGGCCGCAACGAGATCGAGCTGTACGGGCCCTACAACGTGGCGCAGCTCGGGCTGACCTATGACGTGATGCTGCCGTGGACGGGCCACGCGACGCGCGTGATGGCGCAGCGCTCGACCTTCGTGCCGATGCGCCAGGCAACACCCGACGGTCCGCTGGTCAAAGCACCGTACCCAGAGGAGTGCACCGCGATTGCCGAGACGGAGAGCGGTGCGCTGCAGACCAACGTGCTCGACTGGGCGGCGCGCTTCTCGCAGAGCCGCATCGAGCTGTACGGCGAGCAGGGCACCATCGTCTATCAGCAGCGCGGCGACGTGATCCTGGCGGCGCACGAGAAAGACGACGCGCTGGCGCCGCTCGCGATCCCGTCGGAGCACGACGGGCCGTGGCTGGTCGAAGACGAGTTCGTGCGCCTGATCCGGGGCGAGATCGACGAGCCGGGCTTCACGTTCTGGGACGGCGTCAAGAACATGGAGTACCTCAAGGCCGTATACATCTCGGCCACGGAGGGGCGCTGGGCAGAGGTGGGGTGAGGGTTGGAGCTTTCGGTTATCAGTAGTCAGTTGTCAGTTAATGGTTAAGCCAAAGATCGCTGTCATTCCGAGCGAAGCCGAGGAATCGCCGCTCGTCGGCGCTCGTCGGCGTTCATAGACGACGCAGTCCGCGCACGGAGCGATAGCCCCTCCCGCGCATTACGACGTCGGGGTCTCGTCTGAATCTCGCCTCTGCCTGGGGGCGAGCAGGGAGTAGGCGTAACGTGGATCGGACGGGTCTCAGGCGACGGCTATTTCCCACCGCCGCTCGCCGGGCTCGACCTCACCCTTACCCTCAGGGACAGGCTTACCGAGCTTCACCTGTACGTCGATGTACGTCTCGATGGCGCCGCGGATGTCCTGCTCCAGCTCGTCCAGCGTATCGCCAGAAGCAAAGCAGCCAGGTAGCTCGACGACTTCAGCCCAGTAGCCACCGGCTTCCTTGTCTTCTTCTTCGTGGACGATGACCGTGTAGCTCCGCACTTTCTTCATTGCGCCTACAAGTATCGTGGAGGATGCCGATCTGAAGCTCCATCTTGATCTCGCCGCGACAGCCCTCACCCGCGCACTACATCATCGAGGCCTCGTCTGAATCTCGCCTCTCCCAGGGGGGCGAGGAGCGACTCGGCGTTGGCGTTGGGGCGTCAGATCGAGGTGGCTCCACCGACTCGGCACCGCGTGGAGCGGCGATTCCTCGGCTTCGCTCGGAATGACGCCGCTTCGGATGCGCGAACAGACAACCGATGCGTGATTCTGCGAGCGGGACGCAGGCTTTAGCGACAGCGCAATGGCTACCCGAGGGTGACGATGGGTTCGACCATCTCCCAGCCGGGGATGAACTTGCGCCAGTCTGCCTGCGACTCCAGGTAGTGGTAGAAGACGTAGTAGGACGAGGCCGGCGGGCGCTTCGGCTCGCTGAGCAGGTCCATGCGCGCTTCGGACGGCGTGTGGCCCGCCTTGCGATGGTTGCAGCTGCGACAGGCCGAAACCAGGTTCTCCCAGGTGTGTCGACCGCCTCGGTGGCGCGGCATTACGTGATCGATCGTCAGGTCGCGCGTCTGCTTGCCGCAGTACTGACACATGTAGCGATCGCGCACGAAAACCTCGCGACGCGTGAGGCGCATCTGCGGTCGAGGGCGCTTGATCATGTAGATGAGGCGGATGACAGAGGGGCGAGGGAAGTTCGACATCGTGGAGCGAATGAAGCCCTCGGCGTGCTCGAGGACCTCTGCCTTGCCTCGGTCCACGAGCACGAAGGCGCGCCGCATGTTACACACGTTCAGAGGTTCGTAGTTCTGATTGAGAACGAGAACCGAAGAACCGTTCATACCAGCAGAGCCTTTCGGGTGAAATGATACAGGTCAGAGTAATGCGCAGGCAATCAAGATTCGCCTAATGATGCCCGCACGGCGTACCGGGAGGGTTAAGGTTGCATCAAGAAACCGTTTGGCCCTAGAACACCAGTGATTTGCTTCCTAGAATATTGGCTAACTCTGGTCGCGATTGCTGAAAGGAGCCTTGCATGGCAACGCGCGTAGGCATCAATGGCTTCGGCCGTATTGGACGCCTGGTCTTCCGTACGATCCGCGAGCGTCACGCGGGCGAGCTGCAGGTCGTAGCGATTAACGACCTCGTCGACACGGCAACGAACGCCCATCTGCTGAAGTACGACAGCAACTACGGGGCGTTCAAAGGCCAGGTCGCGGCGGCCGACGGCGGCCTCGTGGTCGACGGCGAGCTCGTCAAGGTGTTCGCGGAGCGCGATCCCGCCAACATCCCTTGGGGCGAGGCCAACGTCGACATCGTCATCGAGTCGACGGGCTTCTTCACTAACGGCCAGCTGGCGGCCAAGCACCGACACGACACCGTGAAGAAGGTGCTGATCAGCGCCCCGGCCCAGAACGAGGACGTGACCATCGTCCTCGGGGTCAACGACGAGACCTACGACCCGGCGAAGCACCACGTCATCTCCAACGCCTCTTGCACTACCAACGGCCTCGCGCCGCCAGTCAAGGTGCTCGTCGAGGAGTTCGGCCTGATCAAGGGCCAGATGACGACGATCCACTCCTACACGAACTCGCAGCAGATCCTCGACCGTGCCGGCCCGAAGGACCTGCGTGAGGCCCGCGGCGGCGCCATGAACATCGTGCCCACCTCCACCGGCGCCGCGCGTGCCCTGCGTCTCGTCATCCCCGAGGTCGAGGGCGTGCTGGACGGCATCGCCTACCGCGTTCCGACGCCCACCGTATCGGTCGTCGAGGTGGTGGCGCTGGTCAGCAAGCCGACCAACAAGGACGAGGTCAACTCGGCACTACGTCACTGGGCCGGCGAGCGCATGAAGGGCATCATGGACCTCACGACCGACCCCGTGGTGTCGATGGACATGAAGGGCAACGTGCACTCCTCGATCATCGACGGGCTGTCGACCAACGTCGTCGGCGGCGACCTCGTGAAGGTGGTCTCGTGGTACGACAACGAGTGGGGCTACGCCTGCCGGCTGGCGGACGTAACCGCGCTGATCGCCTCGAAGGGTTTCTAGGCACCCGACACCGGGAGTAAGAACCCGGCATCGCAGGCATGCTAGAAGGGGCGTCCCGGTTGGGACGCCCCTTCTTGTTTTTTCGGGGTCGTAGCGGCGTGGACGTGCGTTGCCCGATCAGACGGCGCGAGGCTAGCCCTCACCCAGGCACTACGACGTCGAGGCCTCGTCTGAATCTCGCCTCTCCCAGGGGGCGAGGAGAAGGCGCCGCCCCTCCACCGACTGATGGTCGAGCGGCGATGCCTCGTCATTCCGAGCGACGCCGAAGGGGCTCGGAATGACGATGCGGTGCACCTGACGGACGGAACGCCTGCTTACGCGGCAGCCGATCAAAAGGAGTCGCGAAAGCAGGGGCAAACCGATACGATTGCGTCGTGGTGTCGCAGGCCCCCGCCCTGTCGGACGCCAGGATCAGACTCGATGCGCTGAAGTCCGTCCTGGCCGCGCGCTGGCCGCTGTTTGCGGTCGGCGTCGTGTTTTGCGTCGCGTTTGCGATCAGGGCAATCGACGTCACGACCGACCCACTCGGCTTCTTCGCCGACGAGGCCGCTGCCGGTGTCGACGCGCACGCCATCCTCACGACCGGCCGAGACCAGTTCGGCCACACGCTGCCGTTCTTCTTCCGCAGCCTCAACGACTACAAGCTGCCGGTATTCATCTACGCGGAGCTGCCCTTCGTCGGCCTGCTCGGCCTTAACGAACTGTCTGTTCGCCTCACTGTCGTTACGATGGGCAGCCTAACGGTCGTCACGACCTACCTCATGGCAACCGAGCTGTTTGGTTCTTACGAAGCCGCAGGCACCACGAACTTCGACCGCTTCCGAGCGGTGCTACCGGCGCTCGCGGCGGCGATCATGCTCGCGACGACGCCGTGGCACATCCATTACAGCCGCACCGGATTCGGCGAGCTCGTGTCGTTGCCGTTGCTGTTCACGCTCGCGACCTGGCTGTTTCTGCGCGCGATACGCCGCGAGACCTCGCTGATCCCGGCAGCGATTGCGTTCGGCGTCAGCTTCTACACGTATCGCGGCGGCTGGGTGGTGCTGCCGCCGTTGATGCTCGTGCTGCTGCTAATTTACGCGCGCGAGCTACAGCGCAGATCCGCCGCGACCTGCTGATCGCGGCCGGCCGTGTTCGGCGTCATGCTGCTGCCGCTGGCGCGACACCTTCTGTTCGGGCCCGTCCGACCGCGCCGCCGAGGCCTGGATCTTCAACGCGCCGTCCACCAAGAGCACGCCGGAGTTGTTCTGGCAATTCTACCGGTCTTACTTCACACCGTCGTTCCTGTTTCAGCACGGCGACAACGGCCTCATCCTGCGACACTACCTGCCCGGCCACGGCGAGCTGTACTGGTTCCAGCTGCCGCTGATCCTGCTGGCGCTTGGGCGCATGGCCTGGCGCTGGGACAAACACTGCGCCCTGCTGCTGGCGTTGCTCGTCCTCTACCCGCTGAGCGGCGCCCTGTCCGACCAGAGCCCGATAAGCAGCCGCACGATCCTCGGCTCCGTGACGTTCGCGCTGCTCACCGGCCTAGGCATCGCGACACTGGTCGAGCTCGCCGCGGCAGTACGGCCGGCCGCCGCGCGGGCAACGACCGTCGGCGTGCTCGCGATCGTCGCTGTCGTCTTCAGCCTGAGCCTCGGCGCCTATCTGCAGCGCTACTTCGACGACTACCCGGCGCTCTCGTCCGGCTACTGGGGCTGGCAGGACGGGCCGCAGGAGATCATCGGGCGTTTCCTGGCCGTGCAGGACAACTACGACCAGCTGATCATGGACAGCGAGTTCAACGCGCCCGCCATCTTCTTTCCGTTCTACGCGGGTGATAAGTGCACCAAGTGCCTGATCGGCGAGCCAACCCTCTACAAACCTCAGCTACGCCAGCTTTTTGCCCTGCGCGTCGAGAACCAGTTCCTGCAAAAGTACAACTTTGTCATCCGCGACACGCTGCGTTATCCCGATGGCTCGCCGTCCTTCGTCCTGGTAGAGATAACGGGGCGTAAGTGAACGGAACCACGACGCGCAAGCCGGCGTCTTTACGTAATGGCGCTGGTATACTGAGGCTCGCGACCTAAATGGCTGGACTACGCATTCGCTGGCGCAGGGGCGGCTCCGAGGTCTCCATCTCGCCGGCGACCCGGCTGCCAAGCGCTATTTCGGTCGAGACGATGGTCTGGCTCGTCGCCGGCCTCATCGTCATCCTGGCGCTCGCAGCGCGCACCTACAACGTCAACTGGGACGACGGCACGCACATCCACCCGGATGAGCGTCACCTCACGCAGGTCACCAACGACGTCAGCCTGCCGAGCGGCATCGCTTCGTACTTCGATACCGGCAAGTCGCCGCTCAACCCGTACAACCTGAAGGGCGGCGGCTCGTTCGTCTACGGCACGCTGCCGCTGCTGGTCACCAAGGTCACGGCCGAGGCGATCGGCCAGAACGACTACGACCACATCGTGCTGGTCGGGCGTTATCTCAGCGCTCTGTTCGACACGCTGAGTGTCGTCTTCATCTTCCTGATAGCGAAGCGTCTCTACGGCGCCGGCGCCGGGCTGATCGCTGCGCTGCTCTATGCCGCGGCGCCGCTGGCGATCCAGCACTCGCACTTCTACGTCGTCGATCCGTTCATGACGATGTTTATGGCGGCGACGCTGTACTTCAGCGTACGCATCGTCCAGGAAGGCAGGATGCGGGACTTCGCGCTGGCCGGGCTGATGATCGGCCTGGGCATGGCCTGCAAGATCACAGCGGTGCTGTTCCTGCCGGTGCTATTCGTCGCCGTGGCGGTGCGCATCTGGCCACTGCTCAGCGCACGACACCTGTGGAACGACGCCGCGTCCAGGGTGGTCCTGCGCCTGACGGTCGCGCTGGTGCTGGCGTTCATGGCGTTTCGCGTCTTCCAGCCCTACGCCTTCGAGACGCCGAAGCTGACCAACGTCTTCCCGTGGACGATTTCGCTCAATCAGCAGTGGGTCGACGACCAGAAAGAGCAATCGAAGCTGCTCGGCGGCGAGGTGCTGTTCCCGCCATCGATCCAGTGGATCGACCGCAGCAGCTACCTCTACCCGCTGGAGAACATGCTCGAGTGGGGCATGGGGCCGGCGTTCGGCATCGCGGGCTGGCTCGCCGCTGCCTACGCGGGTTACCGCACGCTGCGCTATCGCGAAGCGCGACACGTGCTGCCACTTGCCTTCGTGCTCGTCTATTTCGGCTTCATGGGGCGCGAGTTCTCGCTCTACATGCGCTACTTCTTACCGCTGTACCCGGCACTGGCCGTGCTCGCGGGCTACGGGCTCGTCGAGCTGTATCGGTGGGGTCGCGGCCTCTCGCTGAGATTCAATCGCGCCTGGATTGAGATGGCAGGCGCGGGCGTCGTTGGCCTCGTTTTGCTGGGGTCGTTGCTCGCCGGGCTGGCGTATCTGACGATCTACAGCCGCCCGTTCACCCGCGTCGAAGCATCGCGCTGGATCTACGACAACGTCCCGAACGGCGCGACGATCGCCGGCGAGCAGTGGGACGAGACGCTGCCGGTCAACATAGCGAACCCGGCCGACAAGCAGTACGCCGTCTTCGGTCTCAACCTCTACGAGCCGGACACGCCGGAGAAGCTTCAGCAGCTGATCGACGACCTCGACAAATCGGACTACGTGGTGATCAGCAGCAACCGGCTGATGAACTCGATTCCGCGCAACAAGATCAACTTCCCGCTGTCGTCGCACTACTACGACATGCTGCTCAGCGGCCAGCTCGGCTTCAAGCTGGTGAAGCAGTTCACGTCCTATCCCGGCCTGTTCGGAGTCAGCTTCTCCGACCACACGGTGCAGGAGTCGTGGAGCTCCTACGACCATCCGCGCGTGCTGATCCTGCAGAAGGCGCCCGACTACGCGCGCGCCAACCTGGAGGCGAAGCTGGGTCAAGGCCCCTTCGCGCAGGCAACGGCTACGCCGGCCGGCGCCGAGAAGAACGCGCTGCTGCTGTCCGACTCCGACCTCAAGACTCAGCAGCAGGGCGGCACCTGGACCAACGTGTTCAGCGACAGCGGTATCGCGCACTCGGCGCCGACGCTGCTCTGGGTCATCGTGCTGGAGCTTGCGGCGCTGGCCGTGACGCCGCTGGCGCTGACGTTGTTCCGACGCCTGCCGGACCGCGGTTACCTGCTCGCGAAGCCGCTGGGCGTCGTGCTGCTGGCCTACCCGGTGTGGCTGATCGTCAGCCTCAAGCTGGTGCACTTCGAGCAGACAACGATCGCTGCCGTGCTGATCGCGCTGCTGCTGGGCGGGATCGCGATCACGTGGTGGCGTCGCGACGAGGTCATCGGCTTCGTGCGCGCAAACTGGCGCCTGATCCTGTTCTCCGAGCTCGTGTTTCTGGCCGCGTTCTTCTTCTTCCGCGAGCTGCGCCTCGATAACCCGGACCTCTGGCACCCGTACCGCGGCGGCGAGAAGCCGATGGACCTCGCCTACTTCACGGCGGTGACGCGCAGCACGACACTGCCGCCCTACGACCCGTGGTTCGCCGGCGGCTACATCAACTACTACTACCTGGGTCAGTTCTTCAGCGCCACGCTGACCAAGCTAACGACGATCCCGCCCGAGGTCGCCTACAACCTGCTGGTGCCGACCTACTTTGCGCTGACCGCTGCAGGCGCGTTCTCGGTGGCGTACAACCTGGCGGCCGCCGGCAGACGCTTCGTACGGGCGCCGGGCTTTAGACGCGTGCCGCCCTGGAGCCTATACGTCGCGGGCGTCCTCGGCGCGTTCATGGTCGCGATCTTCGGCAACCTCGACGGCGTCGGGCAGATGGTCGAAAGGCTATCGGCGGTGAGCAGCCTGCATGCCCACACCAGCATGCCGCTGGTCGATAGCGTGGTGAACAGCATCGGTGGCGCCTGGCAGGTGATCTTCCACGGCGCTCACCTGGCGCAATTCGACTACTGGCGCTCGAGCCGCATGATGCCGCCGACGATCAGCATCACCGAGTTCCCGTACTTCAGCTTCCTGTTCGCCGACCTGCACGCCCACATGATGGCGCTGGCCTTCGAGGTGCTGACGGTCGGCGTCTGCCTGGCGCTCGTGCTGAATGACATGAAACCGGGAGCACCCCGGGCCCCGCTAAAGGGGCGCACGGACCGCCTGCAGGAGATGGGAGCATCATCTGAACTCTCTACGGTGGTGCTGAATAGGAACCTTGAGCCGGGGGCACCGCGGGCCCCGCTAAAGGGGCGCACGGCAACCCAGCAAGACACGAACGCGTCGTCAGCCCTTACAACGACGGAGCAAACCCGCGAGCGCGATACATGGGGCGACTACGGCCTCGTGGTGCTGCTGGGGTTGCTGGCCGGCAGCCTGCGCTGGATCAACTCGTGGGACTATCCGTCCTTCGGGCTGCTCGCCGCCACCGCGATCCTGATCAGCGAACGACGCATGCAGGGCGGCATCGGTCCGACTCTGCAGCGGGTCGTTCTCAAGGGCCTGCTGCTTGCCGGGCTCTCGCTGGTCCTGTACGAGCCGTTCCTGGCGCACTACAAGGCGCCGGTCGCCGGTGTCATCTCGGCGCCGGAGCACACGCCGATCCACCAGTATCTGGCGCACTTCGGGCTGTTCGCATCGCTGCTTGGCGCCTGGCTGCTGTTCATGTTGTGGCGCGCGCTGCGAACCTGGTCGCTGACCCATGCGCCGCCGGAGACGCTCACCGACGAGCAGCGCACGCGGCGCCTGGCGCGCATAGCGCTGATCTTCAGCTCGATCCTGCTGCTGCTGTTCGGTTGCCTGCTGCTGGCGCTCGGCGGCCAGCCGCTGGTCTCGGCGCTGCTGCCGGTGTTCCTCATCGTGGTCTACCTGGGCGTGCGCGAGGTGCGCCTGCAGCGGCCGGACGGCGGCCTGCGACTCTTCCTGCTCTCGCTCATCGGTCTGGGGCTGGGGCTGAGCATGGGCGTGGACATCGTCACGCTGAAGGGCGACATCGTGCGCATGAACACGGTGTTCAAGTTTTACGAGCACATCTGGGTCGTGTTCGCGCTGGCTTCGGCGTTTGCGCTGTGGTACTTCGTCTTCGTTATCTGGCCGCGCGCCCTGCGGTCGGGTCGGAGGCTCACGCGCTTCACGGTCGAAGGCGGGCTGCTCGCGGTCGTGCTACTGCTGCTCGGCGTGCTGATCTACCCGATCATGGCGACGCCGGTGCGCGTCAACGACCGCTTCGAGGCGTTGCCGAAGACGCTGAACGGCGAGGCTTACATGCAAAAGTCGGTCTACGCTGACGAAAAGGGTCCGATTCAGCTCTACTACGACTACCTGGGCATCGAATGGATGCGACAGAACGTCCAGGGCACGCCGACCATCGTCGAAGGGCGCACGCCGTTGTACCGCTGGGGCGGGCGCTTCTCGATCTACACCGGCCTGCCGACGGTACTGGGCTGGGACTGGCACCAGACGCAGCAGCGCGGCGATCTCGCGTTCATGGTCGAGCAGCGTGGCAAAGACGTAGACCAGTTCTACAGCGACCCGGACCCTGCGCAGGCCATCGCGTTCCTGCGGCAGTACGGCGTGCATTACGTCATCGTCGGCCGGGTAGAGAACCTGTACTACCCTGCAGAGGGCGTCGCGAAGTTCGCGACCGGCCTCGACGGCACGCTCGACGTCGCGTACCAGAACGCGGACCTGACGATCTACAAGGTCAACGAGACGGCGCTGGCAGCGGCGCCGGCGTCATCGCTCCCGACCAGCAACGTGCGGTAGCGTCCCCATGCTGTCGTTCCCCATCCCAGACCTCTGTGCCTCGCGACGTCACGCACTCCCAGTCGCTGCTTTGCCTTGATCGCCGACACCCCTTCTGTTAAGGTCGAATTCGCTTCTCAGGCGAGGGAAATGGCAGAAAACGTCTTCGACGACTACCAGGCAGGCCACGTCAACGTCGGTCGCAGTGCCGTACGTAACCTCAACGCGACCACCGCCAGCATCGAGCGGTCGGCGATTCAGCACGTGACGGCTGAGACCGTTACGGCCCACAACTCGGCGATGAGCGTAGTCAACGCCTCGACCGTCGAGCTGCGGGACAGCGCCGCGGCAATCGTTGCCGGCGACTACGTAAAGGTCGAAGAGGGACGCGTCCTCGTCCTGCTGGCGCCGCGAGTCAGCGGCAACGTACGAGCCGTCCTGACGCTGCCCGCCGCCTTCGCCTTCGGATTCGGTTACTTCTTCGCGCGCAAGCTGGCCGGGACCATGTTCGGCCGCCCGCGCCGCTAATTCAGAAACGCTCGGAGGTATCGCTATGGCTCGCAGAGAGCTGGATGTTCAAACGCGCGAGGTCGTCGGCAAGAAGGTGGCGCAGCTACGCCGCACCGGTTTCCTGCCCGGCAACGTCTACGGCCACGGCCTCGATTCCGTTGCCGTTCAGGTCAGCACGGAGGACCTGGAGCACACGCTCAAGGCCGCCGTCGCCAACGAGGTCATCGACCTGAAGATCGCGGGCGAGCGCGCCGCGCGACCGGTCGTGATCCAGAAGGTGCAGCGCCACCCGCTGACCAGCGGCGTCCTGCACGCCGAGTTCTATCAAGTCTCTCTGCGCGAAAAGATGCGCGCCGACGTGCCGCTGATCGTCGTCGGCAAGTCCGAGGGCATCGACACCTATAACGGCGTGCTCGTACACGCTCTCGAAGCGCTGCACGTCGAGGCGCTGCCGCTCGACCTGCCTTCGCGCATCGAGGTCGACATCACGCCGCTGAGGCGTCTCGAGGACACGATCCACATCCGCGACCTCGTGGTGCCTGAGGGCGTCACCGTGCTGATGGACGAAGACGCGGTCGTGGTCAAGGTCGCCAGCCCGCGCGTCAGCACCGAGGAGGGCGAAGAGGCCCCGGCGGCTGCTGCAGAAGAAGCCCCCGCGGCTGCCGCGGAGGGCGATGCCGAAGCAGAGGGCACGTCCGAAGCTTCCGAGGCCTGATCCTCACCCGCTACCAACACACGAAACGGCCCGTCCGCGATTGGACGGGCCGTTCGCTTTGCTCCCGATCTTCAGCGCTGCCGCACGGCCCGCACCAGCGCCATTGCCCAGACGAGCGCGATCAGACCCAGCGTCATCGTTCCGGCCGCCGGACACGTCTCGACCCGGACGTCCGTCTGCCGCTTCAGCGCCCCTTGACGACTGGCGCCGCCGACAGCCCCACTACCGGGCACGACGCCTTGCATCTCCGGGTCGAAGCTCTGCGCCAGGACGGAGTCGAGCTCGGCGCCAGTCAGGATCAGGAAGCCTGTCAGGTAGAGCCAGATCAGCAGCACCACAACGCCACCCAGCGCGCCGTACGTCGCGTTGTAGGAGCCGAAGTGCGAGACGTAGATACCGAACAGGTAGGTCGCTACGAGCCACGCGACCGAGAAGAACAGCGCACCAGGCGTGGCCCAGCGCAGCGGAACGTCGGTATTGGGCGCCTTCCAGTAGAGGATGGCCACAGCAACCAGGATCATGCAGATCGCGATCGGCCAGCGCGCCAGCGTGAACGCCGTCGCTGCCGGTCCTTGCAGACCGATGTTGCCGGCGATTTGCGGTCCGTAGATCTGCCCCGTGAAGAACAGGGTGAACGACACGACCAGCAGGCCCGCGCCCAGCAACGTCAGCGTGATCGCGATAGCGTAACGGCGGAGCGTCGAACGCTTCTCGGTCACGTCGAAAATACGGTTTGTCGTCTTCATCAGCGCGCCGATGCCGCTCGACGCCGCCCAGATCGAGCCGATGATACCGAACGACAGCAACCCCGCGTTGTGGGAGCCGATTACGCCGGTGAGCTGCGTCCGCAGCACGTTGGACGTGTCCTTCGGCAGCGAGTTGCCGAGCTGGTTCATGATCTGGTCCGTCGGGTTCTGGATGTGAAACGCCGACGCCACGAAGCCACCCAGCGCCGCGAGAAAGATGAAGAACGGAAACAGCGCCAGCGTGAAGCGATACGCCAGTTCGGCGGCCGCGCCGCTCACGTCGTCGTCGCCGATCTCGTGAACGAGGCGCAGAGCTAGCTTCGCGGCTACGTTCGACTTGAGCCTGGTGACGAATCCCGGCATGCGCATCCTCGCCAGCGTTACACGACGGCCGTTGCGTTCGTCACGGAGAGGCTGCGTTGGCTCTCTCAGTCGCGCTAAAGGCTTGACAGACGGCCCGTGCTAATCGAATATGCGTTCGAGTTGGAAGCAGCGACGGTCTCATCCCCGCCCAGACCTGTCGCCGGCGCCGGACGCAAACGCTGGCGCCTGCGATCTTCGCCGCATCGTGGCCGGCTGCAGCACAGCGGCCTGCCGAAGCTCGTGGCGCACGTGCTCGAGAACCGCGGCGTCGGCTCGAACAGCGAGGCGCAGCGCTTCCTCGGCGGCCAGGCGACCAGCTTCGGCGACCCTTCACTCCTGCCCGGCTTCGAGAGCGCCCTGAGGCTGCTACGAGACGCCATGAGCGCCGGCAAGCTGATCAGCGTCTACGGCGACTTCGACGTCGACGGCATCACCTCGACGGCCATTCTCACGGAGTCGTTGCGCGACCTCGGCGGCGAGGTGTTGCCCTACATCCCGCATCGCGAACGCGAGGGCTACGGCCTCAACCTGCGCGCCATCGACTCGCTGGCCGACCGCGGTGTCGGCGTGCTCGTGACCTGCGACTGCGGCACGACCTCCATCGTCGAGGTCGAGCACGCGCGCAGCGTCGGCATGGAGGTCATCGTCGTCGACCACCACCTGCCGCCGTCGGCCCTGCCCGACACCAGCGCCCTGATCAACCCGAAGCTACCGGACGGCCGTTACGCCTTCATCGACTACTCGACGGCCGGCATTGCGTTCCGACTGTCCGGCGCGCTGTACGAGTCGGCGCTGCGCCCCTTCCCCGAGGCGCGCTACGCCGAGCTCGCGGCGCTCGGGACCGTGGCCGACATGGTGCCGCTGCTCGAAGAGAACCGCGAACTGGTGCGCCGCGGCCTCGACGCCATCGCGCACAGCCAGCGCCCCGGCCTGCGCGCCCTGATCGACGTTTCCGGCCTCAAACAGAAAGACGTCACGTCCGAGAGCATCGCCTTCAGCCTGGCGCCGCGCCTCAACGCCGCCGGCCGCCTGGCCGACGCCCGTCTGGCGCTCGACCTGCTCCTGACCCAGGACGAAGGCACCGCGATCAGCCTGGCCGCGGGCATCGACGGGCTGAACAAGGAGCGGCAGCGCATGACGCTGGAGGCTCAGAACCTGGCGCACGAGATCGTCGAGGCGCGCGCCGAGGCGCCGCTGACGCTCGTGGGTCACGACGCGTTTCACCAGGGCATCATCGGCCTCGTGGCCTCGCGGCTCGTCGAGGCGCTGGGCCGGCCCGCCGTGGTCTACCAGCGCGGCGAGCACGAGAGTCGCGGCAGCTGCCGCAGCATCGTCGACTACGACATCACGGGCGGACTGCGAGCCTGTGGCGACCTGTTCGAGCGCTTCGGCGGGCATCGGCAGGCGGGCGGCTTCACGATTCGCAACGACCGACTCGAGGAGCTGGAGCAGCGCCTGATCGAGCATGCAGCCGAGATGCTCGACGGCTGCGACCTGACGCCGACGCTGGACATCGACGCCGAGTATCCGTTGGCGGACCTGCGCAGCCAGGAGATCCGCTGGATGCAGAAGCTGCAGCCCTTCGGTCAGGGCAACCCGGACGTCAGGTTGCTGAGTCGCAACGTCACGGTCACCGAG
The DNA here is from genome assembly GCA_963732945.1 of uncultured Chloroflexia bacterium. GTDB lineage: Bacteria > Chloroflexota > Dehalococcoidia > DSTF01 > WHTK01 > WHTK01. Next base: position 9,383 of record CAVTBL010000014.1, on the reverse strand, counting down.
GCCAAGACGGTCGGGCAGGATGGGCGCCACCTGCGCCTCAAGCTCAAGGCCGGCGCCGTCGCCTGGCCCGCGATCGCCTTCGGCTTCGAGGGCGAGATGCCGGTCGAGGGCTCGCACGTCGACCTCGTCTACAGCCTCTCGGCCGACCGCTACGGTCCGTCCGGCAACGGCGGCGCGCTGCAGCTCAACGTCGTAGACCTCGCCCCATCGGCCTAGAGTTCGATGCCACAAGCAGTCGCACTTGCACTGGTCGTTGGGCTTCCCGTGGCGACCATCGTTGTCTGGAAGTTTTTGCAACTCAATCGCGCATCGAAATGGAGTCTGACTGCGTTCTTCGTTTTCGTTTGGATAATCGCCTTCTTCACACCCTATTCCTGATGTTGGTCCGTCTGAATGAGACGAAGCCGCGATGCTGACGTGGGGCGAGTTCGCCCGGCTACGTCCCGACCTCACCGAAGGCGGCCGAGCGCTGCTCTACCAGTACGCCGGCCTCGGCCTTGGGTTCCTCGCGACCGTGAGCAAGACCGGCGCGCCGCGGCTGCACCCCTTCTGCCCCGCGATCGCCGGCGAGACGCTGTACGCCTTTCTCGTGCCGTCGCCGAAGCTAAACGACCTGATGCGCGACGGCCGCTACGCACTGCACTCCGACCTGTCGCCGGTCAACGAGGACGCTTTCTACCTCACCGGTCGAGCGCTTGTCCAGTTGACGACGCCGCCACGCGCGCTGTCCTAACAGAAGCCTACGTGAGCGAACGACCCGGCTTCGACGTGGCGCATCTCGAGAACCAGACGCTGGTCGAGTTCCTGATCGAGACCTGCCTGCTAACACGCACGACCGGTCACGGCGACTTCAACCCGCAGCACACCGTGTTCCACGACCACTAGCGTGGCGGCGACATCAATCAGGGTTTGGAGCCTCCGCTCAGCCGCATATCCAGGTGCAGCGAGACAGCCCTCACCCAACTCGTCTGAATCTCGCAAACTTATCTGAATCTCGCCTCTCCCAGAGGGCGAGGAGGAGCGAATGAGCCCGACGCCGGCTGCTGGCACAGTCGATCTATGACATGACGAAACCAACCTTCGACACGACCGCGTTCTGACGTGCCGGCATCGATTGAGACTTAGACTACGTGCATGGAGCCTCGATTCGTCACGAGGGCAGGCGGGATGCGAATTGCGCCACCGGTGCTCGTCGCGCTCACGGGCGTGATGCTGAGCGCCGGTCTGGTGACTCTGGCGCTGCTGCCGCACAGCGCCGGCATCTGGATCTCGCTGCTCGTTGTAGGCGCCGTGTTCCCGTTGCTCTGGCTGATCCTGCCGCGGCGCTACGAGGTCTGGCCCGATAGCCTGCGCATCGTCTTCCCGCTGTGGCGCTGGCGCATCGCCTACGACGGCATCGAGCGCGTCGAGACGTCGAAGGTCTGGCAACCCTACGGCTTCTGGGGCATCCGTTTCGCCACCAACCCCGCGCAGGCGGTGACGATCTACCGCAAGGACGCTCGTATGCTGGGGCGGCCCAACCTCGTCATCTCGCCGGAGAACAAGGAAACGTTCCTCGATCATCTGTACGCCGTCATGGGGCGATAGCAGGCGGCAAGCGGGCAGATAAGGTTGTCACGGACCCTTGCGGCGGAGAGTTCGCTTTGTCCGCCGGGGCGTTTCTATCCCCTCACGCTAACCCGCTCCCCCGTGAGATGGGACTCTTACGTGGGAGCGGACTGCGCGGACGGGTTACGTATCGTCGACGGGCGCCGAATCCTGCTGTGCATATCAACCGCACGGGTCTCAAGCTCGTAACACGCCCGCAGCCTCTCGCGACAGCACGATCGAAAGGAGAAGTTGAGGCTCATGTAACGCGGTGGTTACAATGAAGCGCAATCGAGGCGCTCCCGCCGCGCGAGGGCGCCTCTTCTCGTCCCCAAACCCCGAGCGCCGGGACGCTCGTTGCAATTAGCAGGAGGAAGACATGAACGGCTCGACGAACGAGGACAAGGGCACCTTCACCGTAAAGAAGGGCCTCGCGCAGATGCTCAAGGGCGGCGTGATCATGGACGTCGTCACGCCGGAGCACGCCAAGATCGCCGAAGAAGCCGGAGCCTGCGCCGTCATGGCGCTCGAGCGCGTGCCGTCCGACATCCGCGCCGACGGCGGTGTCGCGCGCATGTCCGACCCCTCGATGATCGAAGGCATCATCAAGGCCGTCACGATTCCGGTCATGGCCAAGGTACGCATCGGCCACTTCGTCGAGGCGCAGATCCTCGAAGCGCTGGGCGTCGACTACATCGACGAGTCCGAGGTGCTGACGCCGGCCGACGAGGCGCACCACGTCAACAAGCACGACTTCAAGGTCCCGTTCGTCTGCGGCTGCCGCGACCTCGGTGAGGCGCTGCGCCGGATCAGCGAGGGCGCCGCGATGATCCGCACCAAGGGCGAAGCGGGCACCGGCGACGTCGTCGAGGCCGTGCGCCACATGCGCTCGGTGATGGACAACATTCGCGCCATCCAGAACATGCCCGACGACGAGCTCTACGCTGAAGCCAAGCGCCTGGGCGCGCCCGTCGAGCTGGTGCGCGAGGTCAAGGAGCAGGGCCGCCTGCCGGTCGTCATGTTCACCGCGGGCGGTATCGCCACGCCGGCCGACGCCGCTCTGATGATGCAGCTCGGCTCCGACGGCGTGTTCGTCGGCTCCGGCGTCTTCAAGGCCGCCGAGCCCGCCAAGATGGCGAAGGCGATAGTCCAGGCGACGACGCACTTCCGCGACCCGAAGATCCTCGCCGACGTGTCGCGCGGCCTCGGCAGCGCCATGCGGGGTCGCAGCGTCGCCTCGATGCCGGAAGCAGAGCTGCTGGCCACCAGGGGCTGGTAAGACCTAACCAAATGACGGACACTCAAAGGCCTCGCTTCCGAGCGAGGCCTTTGTCTCAGTTGGGAAATCGTGGACTTAGCGACGAACGATCGAGGTAGCGTCGCCGATGACCGCCCTTTCTCCGGGAGGCAGCGACGCGGGGTTGCGAGACGAACGCGCTTCCGCTTCACTGAGAGGCGTCAGGTCGCTGTCAGGGATGGTCAGCAGAGCGACCGTGTTGCCGTCGTCGTCAACAAACTCGACCTCGACCGCATCTCGCTCATAGACCATCACCACCGTTCCTGAGTCACCCTTCCGCAGGCGAAACTCAGGAAGATCGCGTTTCAGGCTAACGATGCTCAGCTCACTCGGGCGTTTCACTCTGTCACCTGTCGGGGTATGCCGTCACGAAGCTCGGTATCTCACCCGCGTACGGCACGAACCACACTGATCGTATTCTAGCGCTTCCTCTCGGCCCTACCAGCAGGGCTTCGATGGCCCACTTGCGCCCGAAAGCATTGGCGCCAACCTCAAACGCGTCGAGAGGCAGGTGCTGTTCGCGTAGCGCCGCCTCGAATTCCTGTCAGTTATCAGGTGTGAAACCGAGCGCAGCGAACAGTCGAGCCTTGCCACCATTCTTCAGGTGGTGTTCGTTCAACACGTAACCTCGCGTCTTCGACTCACGAATGGCCGCAGCGGAAGCGTTACGTAGTGGCACTCGACGGCGTCGTTAGCCGCCGATGCGGGACATCTCGACCTTCTCGATGGCGATCGTGTCCTCGCTGCGAATCTCCGAGTAGCGGTCGGTGCGCATGCCCCAGATCGAGCGCACTGCGGCCTCGATCTCGTCGTCGCTGGAGCCGTCGCGCAGGAGCTTGCGCAGGTCGTGGCCCTTGACGCCGAACAGGCAGGTGTAGAGCTCGCCGTCGGCCGAGAGGCGGGCGCGCGTACAGGCGCTGCAGAACGGGACCGTCACCGAAGCGATGATGCCGACCTCGCCGGAGCCGTCCTTGTAGCGGTAGCGCTCGGCGACTTCGCCGAAGTAGTTGGGGTCGACAGGCTCAAGCTCCCACTCGGCGCTCAGCGCGTCGAGGATCTCCTTGGCCGAGACCATGTCGTCAATACGCCAGCCGTTGGTCGTGCCGACGTCCATGTACTCGATGAAGCGCAGTATGTGGCCGGTGCCGCGGAAGTGGCGCGCCATGTCGACGATGTCGTGGTCGTTGACGCCGCGCTTGACCACCATGTCGACCTTGACAGGCGTCAAGCCCGCGGCCGTCGCGTTGTCGATCGCCTCGAGCACCTTGGCGGCCGGGAAACCGACGTCGTTCATCGACTGGAACGTCTCTTCGTTGAGCGAATCGAGGCTCACGGTGACGCGCTTGAGGCCCGCAGCCTTGAGCGCCTTCGCGCGCTCGAGGGTGAGCAGCGAGCCGTTGGTCGTCATTGCGATGTCTTCCAGGCCCTCGATGTTCGCGAGCATCTCGACCAGCTTCTCGAAGTCGCGACGCAGGGTGGGTTCGCCACCCGTAAGGCGAATCTTGGTCACGCCCAGCTTCACGAAAACGCGCGCCAGGCGCGTCATCTCCTCGAAGCTCAGCAGGTCGGCGCGAGAGAGGAACTGGTAGTCGCGGCCGAAGACCTCCTTCGGCATGCAGTAAGTGCAGCGAAACGTACAGCGGTCCGTCACCGAGATGCGCAGATCGCGCAAAGGGCGCTGCAGCCTGTCGAGGATGGTCGTGTTAGTCATATCCTTAGTCGCCTTGAAGCATGAATGCTGGGTGGTTTAACAATTATAGCGCTGCGTGGGGCCTACCGCTTCACGCAAACTGCTACAACGACGCAGCCCTCATCGCCGCGCAAGTTTGATACGTCCACCGCGAACTCACGCAGATCCGAGACCTCGATGGCCCACTCGAGGCCACCGTCCGCATCACAGATCTGCTTTGCGTCCCTGATAGTTCGACGCCCCGAGAGGTCGTTGGTGATGAAGCCAGGATCTCGACGGGTCGAATCGAAGTGCACCCTCAGGAAGGCTTTGCCGGACAAAAGCACGGTTTTGTTCTTGGCGCAGTCGCGCAATTCGGACGGATCGACATACTCCACCCACCCGGACGGGCTCTGACCGCAGAACTCAAAGAGCAGTGCATCATAGGGTTCGCGCCCGTTGGGTTTTGCCCTCTCGAGGAACAGCTCGCTGCCAAAGCCGCCGTAAGCATTGATCAGCGAGGAGCTCTCAGACCTCGTCGCAATGCTGAACGCCACGAACTCTGCCCGCTCCGTGCTCCACTTCAGCATGTCAGATCCAACCCCAGTTGAAGTGCGATTGTCAGCGCGAAGAACAGCGTATCAGACCAACGTAAACGACTCTACCGGCCGAAATGATCAGGAGATGTCACTTCTACGGCCACTTTATGTCGATAACAACGCGCGCTGGGTTGGTCAGCGTCGTCACTTTGAAGCGCTGCATGCCGACGACGCCGACGCCCCAGGTCACGTCGCCCTCGAAGTCGCAGCTGCCGACCGCCTCGACGATCGAATTGCCGGGCCCGGTGACCTTCGGCGGCGTGTTGCCCGTCTGACCCTGAATCGTGACGTTACCCTGGTCGTCGTGGGCCTGCGCGCCGGTGAACTTGACGCGCAGCACGGCGCTGCCCTGCACCGGGATCGGCAGACCCGAGCCGCAGCCCGCGACGCCGTCCACGTACTCGATGTCGCCCTCGGGCAGGGCGTTCACCGGAGCACCGTTAGCCGAAGCGAACTCGAAGACGATGCGGTCCCAGCCTCCCTGCTCCGGGTGGGCGCCGACGCGCACGTCCTTGAGCAGGATCTGGTCCGCCCGGGTGCCCTCCGGGTTCGCCTTGAGATGCACCGGATCGGTACCACCGAAACCCAGCGGATCGACGGTGCCGTCCGGGTTCGGCGTCGTTGTGACCGACGGAGCGGCCGTCGGCGAGGCCGGTGCGCTGGTCGGCGAGACGCTCGGCGTCTGCCCAGGCGTCGTTGCGGTCGGCGCGACGATGGTCGGCGGTGTCGCGACCGGCGTCGGTGTCTTGTTCTTGTTCTTGCCGCCGCACGCAACGAGCAGCAGCAAGACGATTGGTACGGCGAGGAGGGTTCTGTATCTCATGAGGCCCAGCCTATCAGAGGCGAAGTCGTATTCACCTATCATTTGTCTCTGAATCACCGGACGCTGAGATTGCACGTTCGGTTCACGGCGGCTAGCCTGAGGCCATGTCATCTAGACTCGCTGCAGCCTTCGCGCGCGCCAATACGGACAAGCACCCGGCGCTGATCACCTACGTCGTGCCCGGCCACCCGGCGCCCGAGGAAACGCCGGCGCTGCTCGACGCGATGATCGAGGGAGGCGCCGACATCGTCGAGATTGGCGTGCCGTTCAGCGACCCGCTGGCCGACGGCACGACCGTCCAGCGCGTCTCGTTCGAGGCGCTGGAGCACGGCACGACGCTGGCAAAGTGCATCGACTTCGTGCGCGAGGCCCGCGTGCGTCACCCGGCGATACCGTTCGTGTTCATGAGCTACCTCAACCCGGTGCTCGCCTACGGCCTCGAGCGCTTCGCCGCCGATGCCGGAGCAGCAGGCGCCGACGCCGTCATCCTGGTCGACCTGCCACCGGAAGAGGCGGAGTCGACGAAGGCGGCGCTCAACGCCCACGGCCTCGACCTGATCTTCCTCGTGGCGCCGACCTCCAGCGACGAGCGCCTGCAGATCGTCGCTGACCACGCGGGCGGCTTCGTGTACTGCGTCAGCGTCGCCGGCGTCACGGGCGCTCGCGCCGATCTGCCTCCAGGCCTCGGCGACTTCGTGGCACGGGTGCGTCGTTGCACCCCGTTACCGTTGGCGGTAGGATTCGGCATATCTCGGCGCGAGCACATAGAATCGCTTGCCGGCGTTGCAGACGGGGTCGTCGTTGCCAGCGCGATTCTCAACCTGATCAACGCTCGCGAGCCGGAACAGCGCCCAGGAGCCGTCCGGGAGTTCGTCGAAACGCTAACCGGGCGCCGAAACGCCAGCGAGGCACGCCAGGCTTGATCATTCACAAGACGACCGCGCACAGCCGCAACTACCTGCTTGCCGTTGACCACCGACACCGCGAGATTCGACGACGCATCGAAGTCTCTTGCGACAGCCCGATCAAAAAAGATGAGTGTTAGAGGCATACGCGGCGCCACGACCGTCGAGTCGAACTCTCGCGAGGCCATCCTCGACGCCACGCGAGAGCTGCTCAGCGAGATCATCCGCGCCAACGCCATCGACCACGCCGACGTCGCCAGCGCCTATTTCACGACCACGACCGACCTCAACGCCGAGTTTCCAGCCGTCGTGGCGCGCAACGAGTTTGGCTGGACCAACATCGCGCTGATGTGCGGCCACGAGATGGACGTACCGGGCAGTCTGCGCATGTGCCTGCGCATCATGCTGCTCGTCAACAGCGAGGTGCCGCAGGGCCAGGTCTGCCACGTCTACCAGCGCGGCGCCGCGGCCCTGCGCCCCGACCTCAGGCCGAAGAACGAGGCGTAGAACACACCTACGGCGCGCCCGGACGTAGCTGAAGCTTCGTCCCTACATCTCGAGTTTCAGCTTCGCGCTTCGTAGACGCTTAACGCCGTCGTTGCGAGGAGGCGTCTCGCCGACGTAGCGACCCCGGTGCGTCGTTAACAAGCGACGTTCGTGAAGGACTGGGCGTTCGACCCTCACCCTAACCCTCTCCCTGCCAGGGAGAGGGGACGTCGGGAGGACGGGACGCCGAACGGAGCTCAAGCTTCTTCCCTACATTCCTAACCAGGCTTTGACCAGGCGCTGCGTTCGTCGCCCCCGCGGAACCAAGCCTGCGCAACAACCGCGCGAGATGAGGCGCAGACTCAGACTCCGGAGCCTCTGGCGCCAGCCCGATCAGAAAGAATTGCCGAGATTGAGCGGGGCCGTTATAGTGGCCGAGGTGGCGGCGTTAGGGATATGTGTCGCATGGCCTTAGTCGCCGCTGTGTCTTCTACCCCGCTGCCTAGCCGAGGGCCCTCGCTCGGGATGCCGATCCGGCTGCACAGCATGCCCAATTCTTACACTAGCTCTTTGCCAGTTTGCTCGTTTGGTCTTCTATCCGATGCGGCGGGAAGGATCGGCGCATGACCATGCTCGCCGTCTCCACGTCCGTGTTCGAGGGCCCGCTCGACCTGCTGCTGCACCTCATCGAGCGCGACGAGCTCGAAATCACGGCCGTGTCGCTGATCCAGGTCACGGACCAGTACATGGCGGCGCTTCACTCCGGCACCGAGATCGATATGCGCGCCATGGCCGACTTCGTCGCGGTCGGTGCGAGGCTGCTGCTGCTGAAATCGCGCGCCCTGCTACCGCGCACGCCGGACCAGATCGCCGAGGACGACCTCGAGGCGGAGGCGATCGCCGAAGACCTCACGGCGCAGCTCGAGGAGTACCGCGCCTTCAAGAATGCCGCCTCTTACCTGCGAGAGCTCGACGAGGCCGGCCACCACTCCTACGTGCGGATCGCGCCGCCGCCCGCCGACTGGCTACCGACCGGCCTCGAGAAGGTCACGCTAAAGAAGCTGCTCGGCGCGCTGGCCAAGGCGCTCGAGCGGCTGCCGCCCGCCCCGGCGCCGGAACGACTCCAGCGCACGATGATCAACATCGCCGAGCGCCGTCAGACGCTGCTCGGCGTCATCCGCCGCACCGGCCGGCTGCCGTTCTCGCGCCTGATCCTCGACTGCCGAACCCGCCTCGAAGCCATCGTTACGTTCATGGCGATCCTCGACCTGCTCAAGTCCGAAGACCTGCGCGCCGAGCAGGACGCCGCGTTCGGCGAAATCGTGCTCACCATGGCGGGCCACTACCCCGACGCTGCCGCGACCAGCGCCTGACGCGCCCGCACTCTCGTACAGGGCCTCACGACCGTTCGACCGGCTAGAATCAAGACGAGATGCGGTTCCGAGCAATCTGCCTCGACCTCGACGGCACGCTGCTCGACGACGAAGCGTCGGTTGAGCTCTCGGTCGAACGCGCCGTCGAGGAGCTCGTGGCGGCGTACCCTGCGCTCGACCTCCGTGGCCTGACGACGGCTTATCACCGCGTCGACAGCGCCTTCTGGGACACCGCTTTGCGCCCATACCCTGATGTCGAGCCGGTTCTCGATCACTTTGGTCATTTGCCATGCGCGCTAATCACTAACGGTGCATCCGACACTCAGCGGGACAAGCTGCGCGCCCTCCGCCTCGAGAATCGTTTCAATGCGGTTGTTATCTCCGCTGACCACGGCATCGCGAAACCGGACGCGCGCGTGTTTTAGATGGCGGTCGAGGCCATGGGCGTCATGTCTCACGAAGCGTTGCATGTCGGCGATAGCCTTGCAGCGGATGTTGCCGGAGCCAAAGCGGCCGGCCTGACGTCGGTGTGGCTCAACCGCAAGGGAGCAAAACGCAACGACGACGATCCTGAGCCACATCACGAGATCAGGTCACTCAGCGAGCTGATACCGATCAGTAGGCCGATAGGCGCGGAACTCGTG
>CAVTBL010000013.1:0-9072 GCA_963732945.1 uncultured Chloroflexia bacterium | reverse complement strand
GGAGTCGCCGAGGTGGAGCAGCGCTGCAGCCGTTTCGACCCCAATAGCGAGCTGAGCCTCCTCTGCAGCCCAGGCCGGGACGCCGGTGACGGTATCGCCGCTGCTGTTCCGCGCTATCGAGTTCGCCCTGGGCGTGGCCGAGGCCAGCAACGGCGCCTTCGACCCCACGGTCGGGCGCGCCATGCAGGCCCAGGGCTTCAACCGCAACTACCTCACGGGCGAAGAGACCAATCTATCGCCTGACGCAGACACCGGCGCCAGCTACCGCGACGTCGCGATAGATACCGGCGCGTCCAGCCTGACGCTGCGACGGTCGCTGCTCCTCGACCTCGGCGCCGTCGCGAAAGGCTTCGCCATCGACCTCGCGGCAGCGGAGCTCAGCGACTGCGCCGGCTTCGCGATCAACGCCGGCGGTGACGTGCGAGTGCAGGGTCTCAGCGCCGAAGGCATCCCGTGGCGCATCGGCATCAAGCACCCGCGACACGCCGACGAAGTAATCGACGTGCTGTCACTGACCGAGGGCGCGCTGTGCACCTCCGGCGACTACGAGCGGCGCTCGGCGCAGGGCGGACACATCCTGCAGCCGGACACGCGGTCGCCGGCCGCGGCGCTGATCAGCGTCTCGGTGCTGGCGCCCTCGGCGATGCTGGCCGACGCGCTGTCTACCGCCGCGTTCGTGCTCGGTCCCGAACACGGGTTACGGTTTCTCGAACATCAGGGTGTCGAGGGTCTGTTGATCACCGACGCTCTCGAGCGAATATCGACGAAAGGGCTAAGCGAAGACCGGCCATGAGCCTCGCAACAATGACCTTACATACACACAGGTCCCTCAAGCACATCATCAAGACGCCAAAGGGCATCCTGCTGATCATCTTCGGCACTCTGGCCGTGCTGGCAGTCGTCTCGATTCACGCCAGCCAGGCGCTGCCCAACCTGATCATCGCGATGGGCACCGCGGCAGCAGTCGACATGGCTATCGTGGCGCTACGCCGCGATCAGTGGCTGTTCCCGGACGGCGCCCTGCTCACCGGCCTCATCGTCGGCTTCATCCTGCGTCCCGAAGAGCCGGCAGCGGTCGTCATGCTGGCGTCGACTGTCGCAATCGTCAGCAAGCAGCTGATCCGCACCCGCTGGTCGAACATCCTAAACCCGGCGGCAGTTGGCCTCGTGTTCGCGACGCTGGTGTTCCACTCCGGCCAGGCCTGGTGGGGCGCACTACCGAAGCTCGAAATCCTGGGCGCGCTGCTAATCCTCGGCTCCGGCTACTACATAGCGGACCGCATTAACAAGCTGCCGATGGTGATGACATTTCTCGGCGTCTACTTCGGGCTGTTCGTGATCGCCGGCTTCTTCGGCTCCTCGAGCACGACGGCCGAAATCTTCCGCACGCCGGACCTGCAGGCGGCGCTGTTCTTCAGCTTCTTCATGCTGGACGACCCGCCGACCAGCCCGGTGCGCTACGAGGACCAGATCGTCTACGGCATCATCGTCGCGACGGCCGCCTACTTCATCTTCATCGTCTACGGCGTCGTCTACTACCTGCCGGCGGCATTGCTGGCCGGCAACGCCTGGGAATCGGCCCGGCGCCTGTACCACGACTACGCCCGCAAGCGCGTCGCTGTACCGGCAAGGGCCTGAGCCTGAACCGATGTAGCTGCAGACCTTCAGGTCTGCCCGGAGGCCTCGTCTCAAATCAGACGAGGCGTCTTCGTAACCGCGAGGCGCCGCCCCTCACCCTAACCCTCTCCCCGGAGGGGCGAGGGGATCGAAGAACGATCTACCTGACAAACGAAGGAGCCCGGGACGTCGCCCGGGCTCCTTCGTTTGTCCTGTCGCTCCTCGCGTCAGCTCTGCATGCCGATGTCGAACGTCGCTGTGTAACCGTCGCCGTCTGGTTGTACGTCGAGGACCATGATGCTGCCGGCCTGCCGGTAGATGACGTCACCGCTGTTCTGCAGACGTCCCTTGACGCCCTTCGAGGCGTAGGCGCCCTGCGACTGCACCTTGTCCGACAGCGAGTCGTCGAAGAACCACTGCGACGTGAACTCCTGGTTGCCTTTGCGCACCTTGAAGTGGACGTGCGTGGCACGGCCCTGGTACCAGCCGGGGTAGATCGTCGTGAACTCGACGCGGCCGTTGGCGTCGGTGGTCTGATAGCCGCGCAGCCACTTCTGGCCCTTCGTGTTGAAGCCCTGGTCCGAAACGTCGGAGTACTGCCCGACGGCGTTGCAGTGCCAGACGTCGACCGTGGCGCCGGTCAGCGCGGCGCACGAGCCGCCTGACACGCCGGAGACGTTGAGCACCAGCTTGAGCATGGCGCCGTCCTGCACCTGGCCGGTCGAAGGGTCGGAGCGGATGTCGGAGCGGTTGAGCTTCTCCTCGACGAAGTAGGGGCCCTCCGTCAGCGCCGGCAGCACGATGCAGGCCGGCAGCGAGCTCGCAGTCACGGCCCCGCTCGAGCCGGTCGCAGCCGCCGTATCCACCACCTCGGAGCCGGCGCCGGTCGATCCGGCCGGCGTCGATGTAGCCTGCGGTGCGGCGGTGGTCGCCGTCGCACTGCTCTGGTTGGAGCCGGTCGAGCAACCTACGAGCAGTGCGGCGCCGGCGGCGCCGAACAGGCCGAGGATCTCCCGGCGAGTTAGCAAGCGCCCGACCAGGGCGTCGTCTGAGTCCATTGCGTTCCTCCGTTCTAGCGTACCGGCGCATCGCGCCGGCTCATCTACAACGTTACGGGCGCAAACGGACGCAGTCGTCCGCCTGAGGGCTGCTCCTGGCGCTACGTCGAGGGTGGTAAGCGAGAGTCGCTCAAAGGGGAAGGGGGCAGGCCCGGGCGCCGGGCGGAGCGTCAAACTGCGGGTCTAACGGCGTCCGGCCGGGTACTACGCCGACCCGCGCCAACCCCCGTCCCGAGTCTAGCAAAGCGATCGGCTCCGCCACGAAGCACCACATTTCGATAGCGTGACACTTTTTGCTCGGGCTGGCGCCAGAGACTGCGCGCCGTGCGTCGGGTCTCGAGGTGTCTACAGACATACAGGCATGGTTCGGCATCGATCGCGAGACAGCGACGATCGGTGTAGCTGCAGGTCTTCAGACCTGCCTCGGACGCACCGTTATCTGCTGGACGTTACCTTCGTGTCAGGAGGACGAAGCGCTGGGCGGTAGCTCGATGCAGTAGCCTTCGCCGCCGATCGTGAGGATGAGGTTCGGTGCGCGCAGCTTGGCGCGCAGGCGTTGGACCACGCCGCGAACCTTTGCGGCGCTTGTGGCATCGTCTTCGCCCCAGGTAGCGCACATCAGGTCCGGGATGCTGACGACGCGGCCGTTGGCGCGCAACAGCATGACCAGCACGCGGCACTCCTTCTGACCGAGGCGGACGAGTCGATTCCGTCGCAGGGCCTGACAGCGCTCCGGGTAGACGATGAGGTCTGCCAGCTCCAGCCGCGCGTCAGTTGCGTCGAGGGTAACTTGCTGGTCCACGTTTCGAGACTACGCCGGCCGGAGAGATGCGGCGTCAACCGAGGGGATGAAAAGCCACGTACGACCCAGGGAGTAGCCGAGCTCTGCGAATCATAGTCGCGCGAGACTGATTACCGCCGGTAGTCTATCGTCACCACTGCAACATAATTCATGATGCCTCGTTTCTGATCATAGGAAACCAGGGATGGTACAGCTCGCGACTCCCAGTCCTCGCGCACAGAAAGCGCGCGACGCAAGGCCCCTCACGCCTCAAGACTCCCCCACCGAACCACCACGAAACGTATCCGCTTCAATCCGAGTCGCGCGAGTCTTATGCATCTTCTTCATGATATACGTGCACGTGAACCCCGGCGTCTCACGCTTCGCCCCGGACGTCGAGGGCATACGCCTGTTCGACGTGGCGCGCTTCTGGCTGGTCGATTCGCTGGGACGCGCATCGGTCGCCCTGCTATCGGTGATCGCGGGTTACCTTGCCGTGTATAGCCTGCGTCGCGAAGTCTTCAGACGATTCGCCACGAAGAAGGTCTCGAGCCTGATGATCCCGCTACTACTGTGGAACGCACTGTTCGTCGTCGCCGCGATTGCCGGCAACTTCATCTCCGAAGGCCACCTGCAGCAGAGCCTGCAAGGACCGCTGACGCTGCAGCGCCTGCCGAACCTGCTGATCGCAGTCACCGCCTCGCCCGCCAACGAGCCGCTCGACTTCCTGCGCGACGTGTTCGTCTGCTCGATGCTGGCGCCGCTGCTGATCATGACGCTGCGGCGCACTCGCAACGGCTACGTCGTGCTCGTGGCCGGACTTGCCGTGCTCGGCTTCGCGACCAACTTCCTGCACACGCCGAACATCCTGCTGCTCTACGCCATCGGCATCTACGTAGCCCACCTGGACACCGTCCCGAGCCTATCGACGAAGTTAGTCGCCGCGTCCTGGGTCGCGATGGCGGTGCTCGGGCTGGTGCTTGCGTTCGGCGAGATTGAGACGACCTTGCACGAGACGGGTTATCACGCCAACACGCTGCTCGAGGTCGGGTTCAGCGCCATCCGCCTGCCGGCCGCGGTCGCGTTCTGGGACCTCTCGCTACGCATCAGCCGTTCGCAAATGTTGTCGCGTCTGGCGCGGCTGGAGCCGTTCGTGTTCATCGCGTTCTGCTGTCACCTGCTCGTGACGACGATCGTGTGGCTGTTCTGGCAGAAGGTGCTGGGGGACTACTACGACCCTGCCTACCCGCTGTTCTTCTTCCTCGTACCGGTCGTCGTGATGATCGCGGCCGTGATCTTCTCCGAAGCTGCGAACCGCTACGCACGCCCCGCCTTCGCGATGCTCAACGGCGGCAGATCGCTGAGCACCGCCTCGTTCCTCAACCAGCGCAACATCGAGGCGGTGCGCGCTCGCATGAGACGGACGCTACCGCGCACCGCAACCTAGCGGCGAACTCGCTATCCTCAGACGCGTCAGGCGAACGCGACTTCCAGCTTCTCGGCCACTGGCGGCGGCATCGGCTCACCCGCAAACTCCAGCGCTTCGAGATACGCCGCGATGGCGTCCTTCACGTTTTCCTTGATCTCGCCGATCGTCTCACCACTCGTATAGCAACCAGGCAACTCGGCCACCTTCGCCCAGTAACTATTTGCGTCTTCGTCGGCGTAAACCAGCACCGTATATGTAATCCCCCGGTCCTACCGCAGGTCAATGAATGCTTCAACAGAAAGCTCCGCTTCTTTCACCATATCGCTTAAAAGGCCCGGCTTCAGACCACGGCGGGCAAGGCTGCTAAGCAACGTGCCACCCGGTTCGTCATTCCGACGCCAGGAGGAATCTAGCCGATCGAGACGAGGACGCGTGACTCGGAGTGCGCCAATCACGTTGCGTCTCAGGACTACCGTGCCGGTGCGTCTTTAACGTCGAGATGACTCGCAACGACAGAACGAGGCGCCCCTTACGGGACGCCTCGTTGAGCAGTCTCTCAGCCGTCGTTACTCGACTTCGCCGTGGGGCAGCGGGCGGGAGCACATATCCTTGATGCGCTCCATGATGTCACTCTGATCGTAGGCCCGCAGCAGGTTGATGCGGTTGCGACTGGGATCGCCGGCGTGCCAGTACTCGTAGATGTCCTGCCGCATGCCGAACGACGACATCGCCAGGTCGTGGGCGAAGCGGAACAAACGCGATTTGTACTCGACGTCGACGTCCTTGCCGCGCATGAACTGTGTCAAGAACGGCCTCAGCTCCGGGTTGGCGAGGTCGTTCTCGCTGGGCTGCATGACGATGCCGGAGCCGCAGAGCTCGCGCAGCAGATCGGTCATGCGCCAGGTGGTCTGCGCCATCCAGACCGCGATCGGCCCGTTGGGCGTGCCGAACTTGCGGTCGGAGTGCTCCATGCCGTCCATCGCCAGGCGCAGCATCTCGCAGTTCGCCGCCATCTCGCCCAGCTTCGAAGCGACCTCGCGGTACTCGAAGACGCCGATCGCCTGTGTCACCATGGTCGCGACCGCGGTCATGAGGCGGAAGCGGAACAGGGCGCGCTCGAGGTTGGCCCAGCCCGCGAAGTTGATGTCGGCGCCGCCCGGCCCGGCGAAGGCGAAGACGCGCGCCGGCGACTCGTAGAGGAAGAAGATGCGGTCCCACGGCACCAGCACCCGGTCGAAGAACAGCATGCAGTCCTGCTCGTCCAGCATCTGGAAGGGATGACCCCAACTGCCGAACCAGCGACCGACGGGCTCGCGGGCCAGAATCTTCAGGCCCTTCGATTCGGTCGGGATGGAGAAGGCCATGACAAAGCGCGGGTCGTTACGTGCGAAGAATGTGGCCGAGAGCGAGACGTAGCACTCGTTCGAGTGCACCGCGGCGGTCGAAAGCTGCTTGCCGCCCGAGACGATGACGCCTTCCGCCGTCTCCTCGACGACATGCAGCGCGATCTCCTCGTCCTCGGGCACGGCGCGACGCTCGTTCTGAGGCTGCGTCGAGCGGTCGACCTGGGGGTCGCCGAGGGCGTGGGTGAGGAAGAGGTCGTTGTCGCGGCAGTAGCGGTAGTAGTTGAGGATGTTCTCCCCGAAATCGCAATGAGGGTTCTTGAAGGACGAGAACTGCTCGCGGCGCGGCACCATATTGCAGACGAAGGGCGCCAGGATGTCCGGGCTGCGGCCGAGCTGGCCCCAGGTCAGCATGTTCCAGAGCTGGCTGTTGCGCCGTTTCTTCGCCGAGTCCTCCAGCGACTTGGGCAAGAGCCACGAGAGGCTGGTGCGCAGGCCAGACTCCGGGTCGACGTAGGTCATCTCGTCGCGGTACTGGTCGCTGTTCTGCAGGTCGTAGACGTCGGCGAGCGCCTTGATCATGTCGCGGAACGCCGGGTGAGTCGTGACGTCGTCGACGCGTTTACCGTCGATCCAGACCTCGCGGCCGTCGCGCAGGCTTTCGATGTAGCGCTTGCCGGTCATGGCACCCTGAGGCTTCGAAGACGTTGCGACCATGCTGAAACTGCCTCCTGAGAAGCTATCTTTGACGCGTTAGTGCGCTGCGAATGTTACTCGACCGTCGAGCCGAGGGCGAAGAAATGGCGGTTGGCGTAGACCAACGGCTCGAAGTCGGACTCGCCGCGCGTGGCCATGACCATACCAATGAAGATCAGGTGATCGCCGCCGGGCGCGAAGCTGTAGACCTCGCACTCGAGGTGATGCGGGCAGTCCGGCAGAATCGGCAACCCCGTGTCCGTTATCTCGTACTCGAGGTCAAAGAACTTATCGTCCAGGTCGGAAGCAAAACGCCGCGCCAGCGATGCCTGGTTGGAGTCGAGGAAGTGCACCACGAAGGAGCCGCGCTGCTTGATTGCGGCGGCGCTGCGAGACGGGTCCTTGAGGCAAACAACGACCAGCGGCGGATCGAGTGAGAGCGAGGCGAACGCGGACACGGTGGCGCCCACGGGACGGCCGTCTGCGCGCGCCGTGGTGACGACGGTAACACCGCCGGGGAAGTTCTTGAGCGCTTCTCTAAAATCAACAGGCGCGACGGACATGTAGGCCAGCCTCCAATTTGCCAGACAAGTTAACCATCACCGACAACCCTTAAGTAATTAATGATGGTGTAACGAAGCTAACAGAGCCAAGAATGCTTGTCAAACGTTGGCTGTCAACAACGGGTTAATTCATCTCCGCGGCGCTCTCGGGTGCCTCGAGCAGCTCATCCTGGGTCATGTACCTCGGCGGGATTTCGCCGGTGGTCGTGTGCAGGAAGCGCAGGATCGCCTGACACTCGCGCAGAATCTCCTTGATCTCCTCCTGCTCCTCGTCCGTGAAGGCGTCGCGATTGACGATAAGCCAGGACGCTACGTTCGCCGTGATCGTCGGGATCATTACGAACACCGTGAAGCTGATCAGACCACCCGTGAGGATCTTGCCGCCCAGCGTATGCGGCGAGAAGTCGCCGTAGCCCAGCGTCGTACCGGTGACCAGCGACCAGTACAGCGAATTAATGAAGTCTTCGCTCTCCATGATCATGTAGAGGAGGGTTGCACTGAGCATCGTGATGCCGAAAGTAAGCAAGAGGAGAGAAGGCGAGTTCGCGACCGCACGCCCCGCCCGTACGACAGCTCTTACGTGTTCCATCATCAGCATGCCCCTCCGTGGGCTTTTATATGTCAACTGATTGCGCGACGCAACGAAATATCTTGTTTCGAACTCGCAACAGGCGGCGACGGGTTAACCGCAGAGCGAACGGCTACATTAGCGTAAAATAGGTTAGCTTTGTTTTGCTAAACGCGCCGAGAGGTAGTACATGACAACCGAAATCGAACCCATCGAGGGGCAGGAGGCGCCGAAAGCGCCGCGTACCGCCAAGGTCGCTGTCCTCTACACCAGCGCCCCAACCGTCGTCGATGACATTGGACGAGCGATGCGCATGGCCGACTTCGAGACGGCGCTGGACAAGACCGCGTCGACTGCGCTGAAGGTCAACATCTCGTGGCAGCACTGGTATCCCGGCTGCTCTACGACGCCGTGGCAGATCGAGGGCGTCGTCAAGGCGCTGCGGGAGGCCGGCTTCAACGACCTGATTGCCGCGCACAACGGCACCGTCGTGGTCGACTCCCATGAGGGCGAGGTGCGCAACAAGCACAAGGCGGTGCAGGACAAGTTCGGCGTCCCGAGCACGCACCTGACCGACAAGGGCATCCCCTGGGTGCGCTACGCCCCCAAGGCCGAGATGATGGTGCTCGACCAGATCTTCCCGGACGGCATCGAGATCCCGCAGGCGCTGATCGGGCGCAACGTGGTGCACCTGCCGACCATGAAGACGCACGTGTTCACGACGATGACCGGCGCGATGAAGAACGCGTTCGGCGGCCTGCTGCACTACCGCCGCCACTGGACGCACTCGCAGATCCACAAGACGCTGGTCGACCTGCTGGCGATCCAGAAGGAGATTCACCCCGGCATTTTCGCCGTCACCGACGGCACCTTCGCCGGCGATGGCCCCGGCCCGCGCGCCATGCGCCCCCACGTCAAGAACCTGATTCTGGCGTCGAGCGACATGGTGGCGATCGACGCGGTTTCGGCGAAGCTCATGGGCTTCGACCCGATGTCGCTCGAGTTCATCCGCCTCGC
>CAVTBL010000012.1:0-172697 GCA_963732945.1 uncultured Chloroflexia bacterium | reverse complement strand
CTGCCGGGGGCACTCTCAAACTGGGCGTTGACCTGCGGTGACGCGCTCCCCGTCCACCCCTGCTAGGCCTCTTGTCGTCCTGTGTGTCACGAGGTTGTCACACTCGCACGGAACTGCTCGTGACGATCTCTCCCAGCGTGCTGGCAGCCCCCAGGGCATCGTCCTGGGAGTGGGCGTAGATCTTGGCTGTGATCTCGGCGTCGGCATGACCGAGCCACTTCGCGATCACCGCCATCGGGACGCCGCGGAGATGTATCGCAGTACCGCACGAGTGCCGAGCATCGTGGAGGCGGATTGGGCGCACCTTCGCCGCTTAGTCAGCCGCGCCACATTTCGTCAGCGTGTCCGGGGTATACGGCGCCCGGTCTCGTTGACGGCGACATACCCGGTGTCGGTGTGGCTGCCCCGAGGGCTAGCCGTTCCGGGGCTTGATGGGCCGACGCCCGCTGAGCACCGTGACCAGGCCGTCGTCGAGCGGCAATGTGCGCCACGACGATTGCCGTCTTGGGTTCGCCTTCACCACGGTGCGGCGCCCGCCTGGACACGGTCGCGGGCGATCGTCAGCGTCCCGTCGGCAAGTCGACGTCGCCCCATTGAATCCGGCGATCTCGCCGCGGCGAACGCTGTCAGCGCCAGATACCATAGATGCCCGTTGCGATCATTTCGGCAGCCCGCATACCTGCGCGGATCTCCTCGGGTGTGTAGGTGAGCATCTCCCCGCGCAACGCGCGGAACCTTCCGGATGCCTGCAGCGACGTTGCCGACAAATCATGGCGTTGGCATCCGTATTCGAGCCGCGCGCCATGCGTCGACCGCTTTGTTGACCGAACGAGCCGACCATGCCGGCGTGTGGGGCCCTTCGCCGTTTGGTACCGCCGTCGCGCAGCGCCACCAGCAGCTTATCCAGACGCGGACGTGTGAGTTTCTGCGCGGCCAGAGCGCCGTATTGTTCGCGCAACGGAGCCAAGCAGTATGCATAGCCATTGATCGTTGTGGGCGGGCGTTGTGGAGCGACGTGAGCCAGTCGCGCAAAGCTCCACCGTCACCGGCCTTACGCGGAACGAAAGCATCAGTTGACACCTGCTGGGAAATCTCGGCCAGGCGTCGCGGGCCTGCTTCTCGGTGGCGAACCGCCGGCGCGCCTGCTTCGACGTCCCGTTTGTAGATCGATTCCGGCGTCGATCGTGACCTGTACCGTACAACGGTTTTGCCGGTCTTACGGTCGGTGATCGTCATTTTCTTGATCTGCGGCGGAAGCTGTTGCCTAGCCATCGCCGGCCCACTCTGCGGCGGTTGCGTCGATCAGGCGATCAGTCCGCGCGATTCGGCCAGTCAAATCCGCGATGTGCTTCATCCGTCGCGAATCGTCGGCCAGCTGGCCGAGTAACTCGAAAGTGGCCTTGGCTTGCTCAAGTTCACGGTGAGTCGCGGCCCGCTCCCGCGTTAGATCAAGTAATAGCGCCAGCGGTGATGCCGAATCTGACTGTGCCGGAACGGTATTCGGATCGTACGCTTCGTCACCAGTAACCATGCGAGCGCAGCGGCCGTTGTCGCCATCTGGCCCGGTAGAAATTCGATCTCTTGGTCGGGATGACCGCCAAGGATCAGCGACAGGGGCGGAACTTCGAGCGCCGCCGCAATCGTCATCAGTTCGGCAATGTCCAGCGACTGTTTCCGGCCAGATTCGTAGTTCGCAATTTGCGATCGGGTGATCGGGTACCGCAGGTGTTCTGTTTCGTCGGCGACTTGCTGTGCAGACATTCGCCGGCCGGATCGCGCGCTTCGTATCGCCTGGCCGATGCGCGCGTGCAGATTCTCCGACCACTGCTCAGCCGCATTCCGCTGTGTCATAGCGACACACATAGCGCAGCCTTGTGCAGACGACAACGATGCTGTACAACTTGATCTGCAACAACACAGACGCACCATCATCTGTGTAATTACGACACAGACAGGTTAGACACATGGCCGATATCGCCGCGCCCCCCGACGCCCGACTCCATGACTTGAATGAAGTACAGCAGCGACTAAACGTAGGCCGGTCAACGGTTTTCGCGCTATCACTTCTGGCGAACTCCGCAGCGTGAAAATCAGAAACCGCCGGCTGGTATCTGAGTCCGCGCTCGTCGAGTTCATCGACCGTCTCGAAGCGAACACCATGCAGCGCAGCGACGACCAGCGCGAAGTCAGCGCGTGACCACCGAAGCGCACCAGATTGCGGCACGCCTCGCGGCAGCAAGCGAAGTGTTCCCGATCAAGAAGACCGATGACTGGGATCTCGCGCCGATGTGACGGCAGAAGGCGACGTCATCACGGTTGTCGTCACAGATCACCTTGGCCGCGCCAAGCGCGAGTACCGGGCTGTCATCCAGTACGTCGCCGAGGATGCGCGCCATCCGGGCGCACCGTGACTGACGACCACCCGGCCGTCATCATCGACGCACGGCGACTCGCTTGCCTGTGTGATGTTGGCGCCCCCAACTACTTCGCCGCAGTGTGCGTTACCGCCACCGGCGACGAAGTGCTGTGGTTGGTCAGCAGATCCGAACTCGACAGCGAGCAGCCGGCGCACGGTGACGCCAACCAGCCGCACGAGAAACTCGGCCGGCTGCCGGCCGGTATATGTGGAGCGCATCTTGCCGGCGCCCCGCTGCGGCCGGCCGACCACAGCGGGACGGCCGTGCCGAATGAAGGTCGCCAACCACGGCGAAGCCTGCGACGTTCACCGCAAGCCGCGGTGTGACGGCTGCGGGCAGATCATGTACCACCAGTCCGGCGGTTGGGGCTGCTTCGGATGCCACCCCGACCGGCATTGGACACCACAACAGCAGCAGCAGGACCGCGGTGTCCCATGAGTTTTCCCAAGCACGAATGGTTACGGGCGGTTGCTCGGGACAAAGGCCTTGACGACTCCTACGCCCGTGTGGCGATGGACCTGAGCACTTCGACGTCGATCGACGACGGCACGTTCTGTGTGCGTCAGAAGACGGTCGCCGAGCGCCTGGGTCGCGACGTGCGACCGTCAAGCGGGCATACGCCGCACTGAAACTCGCGGGCTACATCGAATGGGTCGCGGCTGGAAAACGGGGTCGCGGCTACCTCAGCGGGTACACATGGCGGTTGCGGTTTCCCCACGTCAGAAGTGGTGACGCCGGTGGCACCATTTACGGAAGTGGTGACGACTTTCCGCAGGTAGAGAGTGGTGACGCGCGTGGCACCACTTCGGTAAGTGGTGACGCCGGTGGCCAAGAAGTGGTGACGCCGGTGGCCATAAGTGGTGACGCCGGTGGTCAAGAAGTGGTGACGACTCAGGCCGCGGATTTGCCTTCTGAGCAGCGAGAATTGCGCTCCGTAGTTCTTAATGAAGTTCTATATAAAGGTCTAGAGGGAGGCGCGGCGCCGGCCGTGCCCGAACCGCTCGACGCGGAGGCCGTCCCCGACCCGGCCGACGCCCTCCCCCCCGAGAAGTCACCCAGGAACGGCGAAACGGCGAGCGACGGAATGGCGCCGTGGGTCCGCGGACCCTACGGGCCGCGGTGTCGCAAGCACGTCAACCACCCGGACCCGCCGAAGTGTCCCGGCTGCCGTGATGCGCGAGAGGCCGACGAAGCCGAGCAGGCGGCTGCCGCCGACCGCTAGCGCATCGAGCGCCAGGCGCGCCGGACGCAACCGCCGATTGCCCAGACTGCGACGAGTACGGCCAGATCGACCACGGCGAGGCCGGCGTCGCCGACTGCCGGCACCCCAACCTCTCGCCCGCCGCGGGCGACCAGGAGTCGGCATGACCCGCCGTCGCGCCGCCGAGCAGGCCGCGCGGGAGGAACGCGCATCCGCGATCCGCCAGTGCCGCCGCTGCGACCCATGCGGCGGCGCCTTGGCCCGGACCGCACACCCATCGACCCCGCCGTCCGCTGCGACCACGGCGCACCGGCCACACCGCCCGCAGTTCGAGACTCACCGAACCGATTTACCAACCCGAGGAGTGATCCCTGATGCAACGCCCGAACCCAACCCCCGCACCCATCCGCGCCGACGACGCCGTGCGATTCGCCGCGGCGAAGATCCGATCCTGGCTCAGCGACGACGACGACGAGGACCGGGGCGACGCCGACCAGGGCGACCAGTCGTCGACGTGGACACGCGCCGGCGCCAGCGACGCCGCTCTACGTGCCGTGCTCGCCGTCCTCGAACGAGTCGAATGCGGCGACCAGGACCACTACGCCGACGGCCGCCGAGTCGAATCGACCGCCGAGTTCCTGCCGGCGAACAGCATCGTCCGCACCGCGCACCATGTCTGGAATCCGGATCCTGCCGCTGAGGAACCAGCTTCGTGCGGGACGCACTCCCTGACGACCCGGACGGCCCCGGCCGCTGGGGTTGCAGCCGGCACCCGGCAGCGCGGGGATCGCCGCCAGTAGCGCGCGCGTCGTCTGCCAGTCGCTGCAAGGGGCGCGCCGGCCTGTTCGAGTCCACCGTGGGCGACCAATGCCACGCGGGCCGGCCGGCCCACGCTGGACGTGTCGAGAGCGCGCGCCGTGAGGCTTTACGGCTGTGCCACGCCTGCCCCGCTCTGCGCGCCTGCCAGATGTGGCTGTACCTCTTCCAGCGTCTCAGCGCCCGCGTGGTGTCGTGGCCGGCGTGGTGATCGCGTCGACCGGGCGGCCGACGAAGACCGGAAGTGTCATCGCCGGCCAGGTAGTGAAGCAACCGTGACTGGCGTTGCGCGGCAACACATCAGCCAGGCGGCTACGGATCGGCGAAGAAATCCGCCGGCGCCAGCAGTACGCCATACCCGTCCCAATCGGGCTGCGCGATCTGCACGCCGCCCTGAACAGGGAACTTTCCGCAGGGGAAATCCGACGGGCACCGATTCGCCAGCATGGAAGACGACCAAGCAACTTGCAGCCGAATGGGGTTGCACACCAAGGACAGTCAGGAACCGAGCCCCACCCGCCGGCGGACAACTCATCGCCGGACGTTGGATCTTCCCGGAGGACACTGACCGACACCCACACCGACGCCGACCGGCGCTTCGCGCACAACCTGTTCAGCGGATCCGACGACGACCAGGCGCTCGACGACAAGCAGAAGCAGCGCGACGGCGCCGACGACGGGCTCGACGAACAGCGCCGCTTCGCCGCGGAACTGTTCGCACCCGACGACCCCGACGCCAGCGTCCTGGCCGCTCACCGACGGCAAGACCGTCGGACGTTGGGAAGCACCCCGAGCGCGAACCCGAAGACCGCGGGCCCTGGTACGACCGCCGGCCCGCCACCGACGACTGACACCCACCCAATCCACCGATATGAACGCTTCACGAAAGGAACGACCCGCATGGATTACCTGATTTCAGCGCGCACCCATGCCCAGGCCGTCGACAAGGCCGCCGAAACGCTCGGCGTCCAGCTGCCCGCGCCGCGTACCGCGAACAGGTCGCGCGAGCGCAAGCCTTTTCCGACGCGGCCGGCCAGATCGCCGCCACGACCGATGATCTGCACGCCGCCGTGTTCGACGCGATCGAAGCCGGCGGCAACTATTGGTCCGACAAGACCGTGCAACGGCTGGCGCTCGACCGCCAACTGGCGTCACAGAACGTCAACGTCGGCCCGTAAGCGCAGCGACCGGCTACTCGCCGCCGCACTCGCTGACAACGCCGACGACATACTCGACGGTTGGGCCGACGCGCTCGAACCGCACGCCGCCGCGCTCGCCGCCGCCGCCGCAGCAGCGCCCACCCTCAACCTCCGAGACGGCCACGAAGCCGCCACGCACGGCGGTGATGTGCTGAAGCACTGGGCCGCGGCACGGACCGCCCTGGACGCGTTCGTCGCCGCCGAAAGAGGGTTCTATGCGCTCGCGGCCGTCGCCGGCGTCAGCTACAGCGGAATCGGGGCGCCGCTCGCACTCACGCCGGCGTGCCGTGCCGAACTGGCGCCCGCGCTCGAGATGGCGCGCGAAGCGCGGGTCGACGTCGACGCTTGGGTGCTGGGCCGATCCGCGGGCTGCCGCTCGAACTCGCCACGTTGGGCGAGTTCATGGCCCGCGCCGCCCAATTCGTCGCGGACCGCGAAGCGGAAGCGCGCGTGGAGGAAGAGCGCAAGAAGGCGGCCGTGCAAGCCAGCTGGTGACCGCCCCCTGGACCCCTCGCCGCCGGCGAGCGTTTTGACGTAGGCGCAGCGCCGCCGGCGAGGTTCTAGACCCACTCTGCGGCCGGTTATGGAACAGGAGTCAAGCCGGTTCCGCTCCTCGACCAGCGCCGGCCGCAGGGTGGCCCACCACCACCACGACGAGGACCAGGACCATGAGCACCGCACATGAGGAACGCGAAGCGTTCGGGCTGCTCGACAACGCAGTGGAAGCGCTGTTCGACGCCACACGCGACGAGAACAGCAACCCCAACGACGTCCCGTCGATGCCGTGCTCATCGTCGGCGTCCAGCGTGTCGACGACGACGGCGCCCGAACCGAACACGTCGAACTGTTCCCGCGCGCCGGCGCCCAACCCGCCTCCACCTACGCGCTGATCGGGCAGGCCGGCAAAGCTTACTGGACCAAGCCATCGCCAACGGCGCCGCCGGCGACAGCCGCGACCAGGGGTAGGGCAGGTGACCCCCCACCCCACCCCCAAGCCGCCACCCATGGCATACGCGCCGCCCCCTCTACTGCACAAAAACAAAGCCGTCGAATGGAGCAGCGCGGGCCCCGTCGTGCTGACGTTCCTTGCATCGTGTGCGGCCGGCTGGTGCCGACGTATCGCGATAGCGCGCCAGCCGATCGCCGTCGCTGCGGGCCGTGCGTCAAGGCCGACGCGGCGCCGTGGCGACACGGCACGCGGACGGGATACCGGCGTGAGGGCTGCCACTGCGATGAGTGCCGCGCTTGGGCTGCGGCGGGGGCTCGGAAGTATCGGGCTGAGTACCGCCGAGCGCACCGGGACCGGCTTGCGCTCGAAGTACGGCCGGAAGGTGCGGGAATCGGTCGTAGCGACGCCCGACGAGTCAATGATCTGAACGTCGTCAGCCGATCCAGCGGGGAGTCAGGTTATATCCGATCGCAGGGTTGTTCGCCGCTAACTCTCGGATCGTCGCGATCTCTCTCGCGCGGACCTCGGCATCGGTCGCGGTCTCGGACTCCCAGAGGATCTGCTTGCGGACGGTGAAGTCGAGCAGATGATCGGCATGCTCGGCGACGATCCGCTCCTTCGCCTTCACGCTGGGAGTGCCGAATTACGTCAATGTGCCCGTCAGATCGCTGCCAACGTAGATCTTCTCGTTCGGGTAGGTGATTTTGTACACCTGTTTCTTGCGACACATGACACGGAACGTAGACGTCCTAGCGCGGACAGATGGCTCGAACGGCACCCACCGCGTGTCTTCGGCGTGGGTCCGACGTTCCGGGCGCGCGTGGCCGCATGCTTGCCGGGTGACGAAGCGCGCGGAGTATGTCTACGCGCTCTACTTGGGCTCGGTCGCAGATCCCGGCGACCGCAACCCGTACGCCGGCCTATCGCTTGTTCCTCGCGCAACTGTGGCTGCGCGGCCACATGCGGATGCTTGACGTGAGGATCCAGACAGGGCCGGCGATGGCGCGCTATCGCGCCTGCATTGAGAGGAACTAGCCCGTGGCGCTCGGGGAGACGTGGAAAGACCAGTACCGCAGAATGAAGCGCTCCTACGCACTTGCGAAGAGCGGTGCAGGCGACAGAGACACCCGTCTATGCGCTCTACCACTTCTGTTACGACGTGCTGCACTTCCGCGACTGGATCAACGAGTCGAAGGTGGTCGACGAGCCTGCCAGGAGCGAGGTACTGCTTCTGATCAGCGTCAAGGGCCGCAAGGGCACGTCGTGGGCCATCCAGGCCTGCGCTGACGTCGCGAACGCGGCGAAACACTTCGATCCGGCCGCGCGACGATCCACCGGCGGAAGTCGTTGGCCACGACCGAGGTTCGACGCTGCCCTTCACATTGCCGGCGACGTCGGGCCGGCCCACTTCGTGATCCACATCGACGGCAAGCCGCACAGTGCGTTAGCGGTCGCTGACGCAGCCGTGGCGGAATGGGACCACTGGCTGACCAGTCACGGTCTTGCCATTCCGGAGTGAGACGCGCTCCGCGGGAGCGCCGGCTATCCGTTCCCGCGGCCATCATCGCGGCCCGTATCTCGTCGTCGTCGGCGGTGTAGCGCTCCCCTGTAGCGACGCTGGAATGTCCAAGCAGCGTTCACACCGCGCGCAGATCGCGCGACCCGCGGTAGGCGAGCGTCGCGACAGGTAGCGCCGGGGTTACCAGCGCGTGTTGCGGGTCCGTATTTGCACAGGTCCTGCGATGCAGACCTACCCTCGGGGGCGCGTGCCGCAGCGGACAATTAATCACAGACTCGCCTAGGGTCGCGGGATGCCGCTGCGTAAGCAGGTCTACAAGATCACCTACCCGAACGGGAAAATCTACGTCGGATCGGATGTACTCGGTATCGGCAACCTGACGTACTTCGGTAGCCCGAGTGCCGCCGCGAAGGCGCGCATTGCGGCCGAGAACGAGGCGCACCGCCTGGACTTCATGGTTCGCAAAGAGATCCTTTGGGAATCAGAGACAGCCACCGACGCCGAGGTCCGTGCGATGGAGGTCAAGCTGATTCGCGACCAAGGGGCGAACGATCCCGCCATCGGTTACAACCTCACCCCACGGTGGCCAACTCCACCCGTCTAGTGGTCCGTCTCTTTATTGGTTAACCGCATGTTGGAACATGCAGAATGCCAGGGACATGAAGTGGCTCGCCCGACCCGAATCGGTGCTGACCCTCGACGACATCGACCGGCACAAAGTGACGACGGTACTGGGAAAGGGAACTGCTCAAGCGATGAAGGCTCGACGATGACTTACTCTGGACAAACAGGACTTTTAGCCTGGGCGTACGACGACCTGCTCACGAACACCACCCGCGGAGTGCTGGCCGAGTACATCGTGGCCACCGCACTCGGCATTTGCGACACGAAGCGCGTCGATGGGACAAGTACGACCTCGTATCGACGATATCGGTATCGAGGTGAAATCGGCTGCCTACGTGCAAACGTGGAAGCAAACCCGGCTATCGGAGATCGCGTTCAACATCCGCCCCGCACAGGGCTGGGACGCCCGCGCCAACACCTCTGCGGCCAGTGCGGCGCGAAGCGCCGACGTGTACGTCTTCTGTCATTCTCGAGGGTAAGGACCAGGAACGCATCGACCCGCTCGACGTCGCGCACTGGACGTTCTATGTGCTGCCCACGAGCGTGCTCAACCGAACGTTCCGACGCAGAAGACGATTCGGCTCGGGCGGCTGAAAGCCCTCCGTCCGCACGATGCGCCTACGGCGAGCTCAATGCCGCCATTCGCCGGCAGCAGCGGTCAATCGCGGCAAAATCGGCAACGCGGCTGCTGGTGATGCGCTCGCCGACACATAATCCCGAACATGCAGTTAACTATCTGCGTGACACACCACTAGCGGTCCCGACTAGGCGGTTCGGCGGCGACTGTGGTGGCGTCTGTTTATGGTGCTGGTGTGCCTCGTCGTAAGCAGGTCTACAAGATCACCTACCCGAACGGGAAAATCTACGTCGGAATGGATCTGACGGGATCGCCGCTCTATCTCGGTAGTCCAAGCGCGGGGGCGACGATCGCGGCTGACCTCGACCTCGACCCGAACCGCCTCGAGTTGACGCTACGCAAAGAGGTCCTGTGGAGTCGGAACAAAGAGCCCGACTCCGTGGTTCGGGCGAAGGAGATGGAGTTGATTTGTGAGACCGGTGCGAACAATCCGGCGATCGGCCACAACCTGATCCCCAAGTGGCGACCGCCACCTTATTAGTAGGGAGAGGTACGCACACGATGCGTGGCCGCTACTCGACGCCCCGGCTTTCCCACTCGCCGAAGGTGCCTTCGGACGAAATCCACTCTCGGCGGCCATTGCAGGACCGTCCGAGGGCGACGGCACCGGCGGTCGATGGGGCGGAAAACACGATGTTTCGGGTTACGCGGCCTGTTTCGCCTTCGACGACGATCGCCCCATTCTCGACCAATTGCTCATGTTGGTCCCGGTAGGAGGCGTATGCCTTCAGGGTGCTCTCTGCTTTGCCGACGCCATGCCAGTTGCCGACGACGGTCGAATCGGCCAGCATCGTGAACTCGCCGTCGATCTGTTGGGCCTCGCGTCCACGCCGAGTTTCGTGTTGAGTGAGCCTATATATCGGGTGATGTAGCGGTTCCGCGGACGCGGGCGCCACTGCTTTCGGCTCCTTAATGCGAATCGCGTTGACTCCGAGAACCGGCAAGACGATTTGCAGCTGGGAGATGAAGTAGTCCATGTCCGACTTGTGGGCTTCAGGTAACGCCGGGGCAGCAGGCGTCGTGCTGTTTTCCACCTTAACGCGGCCAGCTCGCCTCGCTAGCGCGACCAGCTTTGACTCCAGGTAGCGTCCGTGCGCTTTGGTTAGGTTCGCGTCCTTGGACGTGATGCTCACAACCCGATCCCAGAACTTCTTGTTGTGGTCTGCGCAACCGCTCCGCGACGCCATCGGCCTCGCCGATGTAGCAACGCATTTGCCGATCCTTCATCGTCGTCGCTTAGGAGCAAGTAGACGCCGGTTCCTGGGCCTCCTTGCGACGGATCAGCTCGCTATGTCCGACCGGCCTGCCATTAGAACATGACCGGTCCAGTTCATGATTTCGGCGGTCGTCAATCCCCCTGGGGTGCCGTCGACCAGAAACAGCTCGATTTGCTTCCCGCTCATCGGAACACCGTAGCCAGAGTCCGCGCAGTCCCACGGCGGCCTGCTTACATCACGTTCGAGACGTTCGCGGCGACGTCGAGCGCCTGGTCGTCGATGTCACGACGTTGTCACAACTCGTCCGGAACTTCTGTGCAAACGGGCATGGACCGCTGCGGACGCATACACCCCATCTCCGCAGGCAGTTGGGCGGTTGAGAGCGGATCGGGAGACGGGTGCGGACGCCGGCGGACCCGGATGCATGGGTCGGATCTGTCTCCGGAGCAGAAGGCCGCAGCTTCGAATCCTGCCGGGGGCACTCACCTTCTCGCACGTCAGAGGCCATTTTGCGCATCTCGCGCCGATACGTCTATCCGCGTCGGATGCTCGCCGTAGTCACCCTGTTTGCTGGACCGCACCGGCCAGGCCGCGCAGCCAGAACTCAGCACGTTGCATCGACTGAATTACACACGTGACATTTGGGTGCCAAACGTCTCTATCGAGCGTGCGCGAAGCCGCCTATTTCTCGGCGTGGCGGCCACGCTCCTCAGCTCGCGAAGGAAGACCTGGGGGTTAACCCCCGTCAACTTGTCCGGTAAACGGCGTGTTGTCTCGCCGCGGCGCTCCGTACGTTGGAGGTATGGTCGCAGTCGGGATCAATTCGCCGAGCCGATCACGGCCGACACGGCGACGCCGCCGGCGATCCGTCGCATCGACCTCGTGCCCAGCGCGCCGATGATCGCCGTAAACGGCGTATTATCATCTCGCCGCTCCGCTCCGTACGCGCGCACGAGCGCGGCCTCGGCGTCGGCGACCCGCGCGACATTGAAGTCGTCGGCCTCGACATCTCGAACATCAACTTCGGCTTCACCCGGGACGAGGACACGTTCGCAAGCTGGGGTCAGAAGAAGATTTACTGGGGCCCGCTGCACTTCCTCGAGAAGCCGCTGCTGCGCTCGCCGATCGTGCCGTGGAGCTACGCGGCCTCGAACATCTACTACAACCTGTTCTGGTACCCGATGATCGGACGCGGCCGGGTCAGCGCCGCCAAGAACACGGAGTGGGGCAAGCTGTTCCAGTCGTACTAGCGACGACGTAAGCGCAATTCGAAGAGGCCTCGCAGTACGCGAGGCCTCTTGTTTCTATTTGAATCCGTATCGTCTTCAGGATTTCAGGTGCGCACGCCGCCCTCAGCGTCTCTGCGAGGTCCGACACGAGTCGGGCCGTGGCTCCACTCGCACAGACGATGCAGTTCGCCTCCAGCCATGTACCTTCGTCCCACTGAGGCCCAGCCTGACGCCGCGCCTTGCAGAGCCGTATCGGTTTCATCTACAAGCGTTGCACCAGACTCGCGGCAACGTTGACGTGATCGAGCCCGCTTCTTAGATTCCTTTTAGACGAAGCCGGCAGGGGCGATAGCAGCCGGCGCACCACTTCGAGCACGGACGCCAGAACAAACGCCAGGATGCGATGAGCGACCCGCCGTCGCTCGAGTGGAGGTTGGCGATGGAAGCGCGCCGTCTCGTGGGAACTATGACGTTCCCGGTCTTGATCCTCATGGCATGGCTATGGCTCTCCGGCGGACAACTCGCCGGGGTACTGCCGCATGCCGCACGCGATGCTCATCCGAGCGTCCGCGTCGCGGCCGTGCAGGACGTTCAGCATGTAAACGTCGTACTCACCTTCGAGCAGACTCGCGACGATCTGCGGCTGGTACTGAGCAGGGCGCTGCCGGCACTGACCTATGCGCCGCCGCAGTCTGCTGGCAACGCGTCGCCGGCCTACGCGCCCGAGGTCACCGCCATGTTCACGAGCTCTCCGTAGCGCGTCATCAGGCCCCGCGACAGCGACTCGTCCTGCGCGAGGGCTTTGTCGACGCCCAGCGAGGCCAGCTCGAGGACGTAGGGCAGCGTCGTTGCCGTGAGCGCGTTGGTCGACGTGTGCGGCACGGCGCCGGGCATGTTCGCGACGCAGTAGTGCACGACGCCCTCCTCCACGTAGACGGGGTCGAGGTGCGTGGTCGGCCGCGAGGTCTCGAAGATGCCGCCCTGATCGATCGACACGTCGACCACGACAGCACCGGCGCCGATCAGCCACAGGTCCTCGCGCGAGATCAGCTTCGGAGCCGCTGCGCCGCCGCGCACCAGTACGCCGCTGATCAGCAGGTCTGCGCCCGAGATCGCGGCCTCGAGCTGCGATCGGACGAAGGGGAGTGTGCGCACGCGGCCGGGCCAGCGCTCCTCGATGTGCTGCAGCTCGGCCAGGTTGCGCCCGATCACGGTGATGTCGGCGCCCAACGCCACGGCGACGCCGCAGGCGTTCTGCCCCACGGTGCCGCTGCCGAAGATTACGACGCGTCCCGGCGGCGAGCCCGGCAGACTCGAGAGCAGCTTGCCGCGTCCCGGGCCCGGCTTCTCCAGCCAGCGCGCCCCGATCTGCGTCGCCATGCGACCCGCGACCTGGCTCATCGGGATCAGCAGGGGCAGCGAGCCGTCGGCCAGCTGCACCGTCTCGTAGGCAATCGAGGTCGTGCCGGCGTCGAGCAGCGCGCGCGTCACGTCCGGCAGCGCCGCGAGGTGCAGGTAGGTGAACAGCGTCAGGCCCTTGCGCAGCAGGCTTAGCTCCTTCGGCTGCGGCTCCTTGACCTTGACGATGAGGTCGGCGGCGGCCCAGACGTCGTGGGCGCTGCTCAGCTTCGCGCCGGCCGCGATGTAAGCGCTGTCGACGAAGCCGCTGCCTTCGCCCGCGCCCGACTCGACCATGACGGTTGCGCCCTGCCTTACGAGGTCGCGTACTCCGTCCGGCGTCAGCCCGACGCGATACTCCTCCGTCTTGGTCTCCCGCACCGTGCCAACGATCATCGACGCCTCCTACCAGCGCTCACGTCACGCAACAGATACAGGATCGGCGCCTGAAGACGTGTCGGAAAGAGCCGAAGGGGAGATTCGTCATTCAGCCGCTTCGAGGCGGTAGTAGCGCTCCGGCTCGAACGCGTCGGCAAAGCCGGGGTGCCTGGGAGCGCTCAGCGCCTTGAGTTGCGATTTGTAGGCCTGCACTGCCTTCTGCTTCTGTCGCGCCGGTTCGAGGGGAGGCAGCGCCGCCAGCCGCCAGCCGTCGCGATGTAGCGCGGCGATGCGCCTGACGACCAGGCCCGCCGTCGCGCGATAGATGGCGTCCTCGTACAAGAACCAGGCTGGTCCGGTCTGCTCGCGCGCCAGGGCAAGCGCCGCGTTGCCGGCCTGCGCGTGGTCGGCGTGAAACAGCCCGAGCGGCGCGACTACGCGCGTCGCACCCACCGCTGCGATCGCTTCACGCAAGGCAGGAGCAATCGCCTTCGCGCTGGCGGCGCCACCGTATTGAGAATCGACGAACTCGAGCCAGCACGGACTGGCCTTGAGCCGAGACAGCGCCGAAGCGTCCTCGCGGCGCCGCAACGCGACGACGTCCTGACCGCTCCTGAAGCCGGCCTTCGCGTCCCAGCTCGTCAGGCCTGGATAAACCGCGGGCCGGCCGGCGAACACCGTGATCACGGTCGAGCCGGGGTGATGCGCCAGCAGACCACCGCAGCTCATGACCGCGTCGTCGAGGTGCGGCGAAATCACGACCAGCGGCTCGCTGCCTTCGAGGTCCATCGCCGCTCCCACCCATCCATAAATTGCGAACCCGTCTGCCGCACGCGGCGCGATAGAGAACGCCTTCCCCACGACTCGAAAAGTGTAGGTCGCGCCGTCCCATCACGCGACTTGTCCCTCGCGTCGCGAATCCGGGATAGTGACTCGACATGCCGGCAACGAACCACCGCCGCCCCGGTTCCTCGATGCCAGTCTCCGGCGCCCGGCGCCTCGCCCTGGTAATCGCCTGCAGCGTCATCGCGGTCGTCGCACTTCTCGGCGCCATCGCGTGCACGGGACAGAGCGTCGCGAGCACTCCGCCCTCGGCTGCCGTCACCACGACAACCGGCGACACCGGTGCAGCGACGGCTCTGGCTCAGCTCGCGACCCTCGCCGTAAAAGGCCGCGCGCCCATGACCGGCTATTCGCGCGACGAGTTTGGGCCAGCCTGGAAAGACGTCGATCGCAACGGCTGTGACACACGCAACGACATCCTCAATCGAGACCTGACCGCGATCGTCCTGCAGGACGGTTCGACCTGCGTCGTCGCGAGCGGCTCGCTGGCCGACCCCTACACCGGCAAGACGATCGCCTTCGTGCGCGGCCAGGGCACATCGACCGCCGTGCAGATCGACCACGTCGTCGCGCTGGGAGATGCCTGGCAGACCGGTGCGTTCCAGTGGACCGACGAGAAGCGCCTCGAGTTTGCGAACGACCCTCAGGAGCTGCTCGCGGTCAACGGCCCGACCAACGAAGCCAAAGGTGACGGCGATGCCGCGACCTGGCTACCGCCGAACAAGGCGTTTCGCTGCACCTACATCGAGATCCAGGTATCGGTGAAGGCGACGTACGGCCTCTGGGTCACCCCCGCCGAGCACGACGCGATGTCGCGCATCCTCAAGGGCTGCGCCGGCACAAAGTAGACTCTGCCGCCGTTAGCTGGCGTGCCGTTCGCACCGTGGAATCGTGCGCAGCGATAACGCACTCGGATCCGAATCTGATTTGTGGTGGGCGATACAGGGCTCGAACCTGTGACCTTCTGTGTGTAAAACAGACGCTCTGACCAGCTGAGCTAATCGCCCCGGCGCGTTGGCGCCCGACTATTTTAGCGCAACCCGGCTCACTGCTTCGCGCTCGGCGTCTGCTCGATGCGCGCCTCGCCCGCGACCTGCATCTGCGAGCCGTCCCACTGGAACTCGGTACGGCGTAGCTGGCTCGGACAGCAGAGCGGGTCCTCATTGGCGTAGAGCGCCGCGGTCTCGACCAGCGTGCCGTTGTCCAGCGTCATCTTGAGTCCGCTGGGCGTGGTCTTGTCCATGGTGCGCGTCAGGATGACCTGCGGCTTACCCGACTTCATGGTCAACACCACGTAGGCGATGTTGCCCAGCGTGCCGCCGGACGTTATCGGCACGATGGCCTCGTCGCGCTTATCACCCGTGAGGTCGGCGTAGAGCACGCCCTTCGAGTCGACGCTACCGCTGGCGAGCTGCTGCAACAGCGTCTGAATCGCCGGCAGCTTCGTGAAGTCGACCTGCTCGATCGCCCGGGCGTCCTTCGGGGCCGGAACCGGCGTCGGCGTACCGGTCGAAGTCGTCGTTGCGCCGGTACCGCAGGCAGCGACCAGCAGCGCGAGAAGCGCCGCGCCGAAAGCAAACCAGAAGTACCGAGTTGCACTGAGCCTGTAGCCTTTAGGTTCGATGGGGCTGCTCCGTCCCCCGCCGGTTCGATGATATCGGGTCGCTTCGGGGCGGGGCAAATAACAAAACGGCATCAGGGGACGCGAGAAAGGCCGCCGGAGACCCGGCAAGCGCGTCTCGTGCAGCGCGTACCATCTGATAGCATCGCTTCGGGAGGCAGACATGTCGGACCTCGACCTCGATGGGGGCTGGAGCCGGTCGGCCGAGGCCTGGATCGCGTTGGCACCCGAACATGCGACTCGCAAGCTGCTGCTCGACCCCGTCTTGCTGGCCGAAGCCGGTGAGGTAGCAGGCAAGCGCATTCTCGACCTCGGCTGCGGCGAGGGCCGGTTCTCACGCATCCTCGCCGCACGCGGCGCACACACGGTCGGCATCGACCCCATACGACGGTTGATCGATGCAGCCTCACAGCGGGGCTCGTCGACCGAGCGCTACGCAATGGCCTCGGGCGAAGCGCTGCCTTTCGCCGCCCAGACCTTCGACGTCGTCGTCGCCTATCTCTGCCTCATCGACATCCCGGATTATCGCGCCGCCATCCGAGAGGCCGCCCGCGTGCTCAGACCCGGCGGCGACTTCCTCGCGGCCAACGTCAGCAACCTGGCGTCGGCATCCGGCAACCCCGTCTACGACGCCGAGGGCCGCTTCGCCTACTACGCCGTCGACAACTACCTCGAAGAGCATGCGGTGACGCTGGAATGGGCCGGCCTGCGCATCCGCAACTGGCACCGTCCCCTCAGCGACTACATGGACGCATATCTCGGCGCCGGGCTTGTGCTCAGGCGCTTCATCGAACCGCGCCCGGACGAATCGCTGCGGGGCGACCAGCGCTACGAGAGCTGGTTTCGGGTGCCGACCTTCGACGTCATGGTCTGGCAAAAGCCGCGCTGAATCAGGAGGAAACGCAATGTGGTTCATCTGTCTGCGTAGAAGCATCGTGGCGCGCGAGCAATGGACGACGCCGGTCGACGACCATCTCGTCTGGATGAAGCAGATGCACGAGGCCGGCAAGATCGCGATCTCGGGCCCCGGCAAGGGCCCCGATGGCACGTCCTACGGTATCTACCTGATCCGCGCCGCCTCGAAAGACGAGGCCTCGAGCATCGCGGCCGGCGACCCGTTTACAGCGAACGGCCACTGCGCCTTCGACCTTATCGAGTGGGAGGTGCACCAGATCATGGGCGCCGGCGCCTTCACGATGGCGGGCCTGCAAGCATCGCGCTAGGCGTACGGGACAGGTGCGGCCCGGGGTTGAAACCTCCGGCGTCAGGATGCTGACCAGCCGTCTTGCCAGGACGCGTCCTTCGGCAAGCTCGGCGCGAACAGCTGCAGGACGTGCCCACACTGAACTTCGACCCGCCGGTCCACCCTTCGAGTGCCTCAGGATGAGCGGGATTAGTTCGACGGCCTCGCACCAGCCACAAAGCACCCGATCCGGGCGACTGAGACGGCCTCCTCGCCCGCCGGGAGAGGCGGAATTCAGACGCGCTGCGAGATCCCCCAAACGGGGGTAAGGGCTAGCCTCCCGTCTCCTCCGATGCGTCTTCGTCGAACGAAGCGTCGTCGGATGGCGGGCCAGCGATGCTGAGCAGCAGGCTCGTGCGGGCGTCCGGGGCGTCGGTGATCGTGGCCCAGATCAGCGAATCGTCCTTGAGATAGTGCGAGATGCCGCTCGCTCCGGCGCCCGGCGCCGCGACGTAGCCCGCGGTCTCGAGCTGAGCGCGCAGGTGCGCCGCCACGATGGGCTTGCGCATCTCGAGCAGGTAGTAGAGCAGCCAGCCGTGACTCTCGGACGGGCGCCCCTCCTGCGTCGCCACCACGATGGTGTCGGGGAAGCTAACGAGCTCGCTCAGGGGGTTGCGGTCTTCAGGGTCGGCGTCGTCGTAGTTCACGTAGCGATTGTACGTGGCGTCGAGTGTGCAACGGCGCGAGCCAGGGCCGACACCCCGGGCTAAAATCCGGGGCATCCGCAGGCCGCCTCAGGCCGCGCGCCGTCATTCCGACGCCAGGAGGAATCCAGCCTCGCGCGATCCGGCTCCGAGTGTCCAGGAGCAACTACGCAACCCCTGTGAGCAATGGTGCGATTGCCCTCACCCGCCCTCTCCGGGAGCGAAGAGTTCTGCGTCTGGAGGCGGGCTGGCCTCTGGTGGATTCACCGGAAGCTTCCTTGCGTCAGCATGACGGCATCGATACGGACGAGGCGTCTTGTGGCCTGACGACATCGTTCGCCGGCGTAGCGTTTGGTGGGATTCGCTAGATTCCTCCTGGCGTCGGAATGACGCCTCGAGAGCACGGCGGAGTCGTGAGGGACACAAAGACGCCCCGGTTGGCGCCGGGGCGTCTCGATTTCGTAGCTCGTAGCTGACAGCTGATCGCTGAAAGCCGACCGCTCGACTACACCTCGCGGAACTCGCCCTCGACGGTGCCTTCGGGCTGCTCCGAGGGGCCTTCGCCGTCCGGACCGCCCTCGGGGCCGCCGGGAGCACCCGACGCGGCGCCGTAAACGGCCTCGCCGATCTTCTGCAGCGACGCGTTCAGGGCATCGACGGCGCTCTGGATCGCAGACGACGTCGCTGCCTTCGAGGGCGCTGCGCAGGGTCGCGATCTTGCCCTCGACGTCCGTCTTGAGCTCGGCCGGGACCTTGTCCTCGTTGTCCTTCAGCGTCTTCTCGGCGCTGTAGGCCAGGCTGTCGGCGTGGTTGCGCGTCTCGATCTCTTCACGGCGCGTCTTGTCCTCGGCGGCGTGCATCTCCGCCTCGCGCTGCAGCTTCTCGATTTCGTCCTTCGAGAGGCCGGAGCCGGCCGTGATCGTGATCTTCTGCTCGCGGTTCGTCGCCTTGTCCTTGGCGCTGACGTTGAGGATGCCGTTGGCGTCGATGTCGAAGGTGACTTCGACCTGCGGCACGCCGCGCGGCGCCGGCAGGATGCCGTCGAGGATGAAGCGCCCCAGCGACTTGTTGTCGGTCGCCATGGCACGGTCGCCCTGGACGACGTGGATCTCGACCGATGGCTGGTTGTCGGCCGCGGTCGAGAACACCTGGCTCTTGCTGGTCGGGATCGTCGTGTTGCGCGGGATGATCGGGGTCGCGACGCCGCCCAGCGTCTCGATGCCGAGGGTCAGAGGCGTCACGTCGAGCAGCAGCACGTCGCGGACCTCGCCCTTGAGCACGCCGGCCTGAATCGCCGCGCCGATCGCGACGACCTCGTCCGGGTTGACGCCGCGGTGGGGCTCCTTGCCGAAGAACTGGCGCACCTTCTCGATGACCAGCGGCATACGCGTCTGGCCGCCGACCAGGACGACCTCGTTGATCTGGGCCGAGCTGACGCCGGCGTCCTGCAGCGCCTGCTTGCAGGGCTGGAGGCTGCGGTCGACGAGGTCGCCGACCAGCTGCTCGAACTTCGAGCGGCTCAGCGTCAGGTTGAGGTGCTTCGGGCCGGAGGCGTCCGCCGTGATGAACGGCAGGTTGACCTCGGTCTGCATCACGGTCGAGAGCTCGATCTTCGCCTTCTCGGCCGCTTCCTTGAGGCGCTGCAGGGCCATGCGGTCCTGGCGCAGGTCGATGCCCTGGTCCTTCTTGAACTCGTCGATCAGCCAGTCGATGACGCGCTGGTCGAAGTCGTCGCCGCCAAGGTGGGTGTCGCCGTTGGTCGATCGCACCTGGAACGTACCCTCGCCGATCTCGAGGATCGAGATGTCGAAGGTGCCGCCGCCGAGGTCGTAGACCGCGATCGTCTCCTCGCCCTTCTTGTCGAGGCCGTAAGCCAGGGCCGCGGCGGTGGGCTCGTTGATGATGCGCAGCACCTCGAGACCGGCGATCTGACCGGCGTCCTTGGTCGCCTGGCGCTGGCTGTCGTTGAAGTAGGCCGGCACGGTGATCACGGCCTCGTTGACCGTCTCGCCGAGGTAGGCCTCGGCGTCCGTCTTGAGCTTCTGCAGGATCATCGCCGAGACCTCGGGCGGCGAGTACGAGCGGTCGCCGAGCTGGACCTGCGCGTCGCCGTTGGGCGCCTGCGACACCTTGTAGGAGAGCAGCTTGAGGTCGCGCTGCACGTCCGCGTCGCTGAACTTGCGGCCCATGAGGCGCTTGATCGAGTAGATCGTGTTGTCGGAGTTGGTGATTGCCTGGCGCTTCGCCACCTGCCCGACGAGGCGCTCGCCGCTCTTCGACACCGCGACGACGGACGGCGTCGTGCGCCCACCCTCGACGTTGGCGATAACGACGGGCTCGCCGGCCTCCATGACGGCAACGCAGGAGTTGGTCGTTCCCAGGTCAATGCCGATTACTTTTGCCATTTCTTGGTCCTCACGTCTTCGTATCTCATTAGTGGAATCATCGGCCGGCGGCTGCGTGCTGTCCGGCTCTGTCTCGATGCGTTGCTGCGCCGGCGCGGGAGAGTGGTGGCTTGCCGATCCCACCCAGCGTCGTTATCAAGCTTCCTTCTTATCCTACCCCCACTTCGTCACGCCCAAAGTGCCGCTCGGCACTCATTCAGCAGAGCAACCCGCTACTGCTGGCCCTCGCCCTTCTTGCCCTGCCCCACGACCACCAGCGCCGGGCGCAGGACACGGCCGCCGAGGCGGTAGCCCTTCTGCGCCACGCTCATCACCTTGCCGTCCTCGCCTTCGCCGAACATCACGGCCTCGTGGACGTTGGGGTCGAAGCTCTGACCGTCGGCCTCGATCTCGGTGACGCCGTTCATCTCGAGCAGGGCCTGGAACTTGCGCTGGATCAGACGGATGCCGTCCAGCCAGGTCATGCCCGCGAGCCGCGTATCGACGTTCTGCAGCGCGCGCTCCATGTCGTCGAGCAGCGGCAGCATGTTAATGATCAGCGCCGCGTTGGAGATGCGCGCGAGGTCCTCGCGCTCCTGCTCGACGCGCCGTTTGTAGTTCTGGAAGTCGGCGGCGGCGCGCTGCCAGGAAGCGAGATAGGACTCTGCCTTCTCCTTCTCCTGGGCAAGCTGCTCCGCCAGCGACTCTTGCGTCTGGTTGTTCTCCAGTTTTGGCTGCTCCTTCTCGCCGCCTTCTGCGTCCATGTGCTGGGACGCGCGGTGATCGATTATTCGCGGTGGCTCCTCGTCGTCTGGCACAGCCGTCTCCATATCTAAGGTTGAGCTTGCCCCACAGATTCGAGGCGTCTTGCTTGCTGAGGCCTGCGACGCCGAGGCGTCTGCGACCGTTAGATCTGCTGTATCAGCTCGCTCAGCACCGCCGCCAGGTAGCGAACCGTGGGGATGGTGCGCGAGTAGCGCATGCGCGTCGGGCCCAGCACCGCGACGACGCCCGAGGGGCCGCCATCGCTGCCGTAACGCGCGACCACGACGCTGCACTCTTGCAGCGATTCGTGGCTGTTCTCCGTTCCGATGACGACGCTGATGCCGCCGTCGTCGAGCTGACGAATCGGGATCGCGGTGGGCAGCGTGCGCTGCTCCAGCACGTCGATGATGTCGAGCATGCGCTCCGAGCGCGCGAACTCGGGCTGCGATAGCACCTCGCGCACGCCGTCACGGAACACGTCGCCCAGCGCCACCGACTCCTGGTCCATGAGCTCGGTCACGGCCTGGACGATCAGCGTCTCGAGCTCCGAGGCCGGCTCCGGTAGCTTCTCGAGGGCGCCCTGCGTCAGGCCGCCGTAGCGCTCGTTGATCTTGCCCGCCGCCATGAGGAGCGACGTAGCGTCGACCGGCTCACGGAAGGTCAGCACCTGCTGGCGAATCCGCGCCTCGTTCAGCACCACGACGCACAGCGCGCTCAGCTCGTGCAGCGGCACCAGCTGGACGTGACGCAGACGCGTCTCCTTGCTGCGCGGCGAGGTGACGACGGCGAAGTTGCTCACCGAGTGCGCCAGGACGGCGGCAGCGAGCTGGAACCACTGCTCCATCGCGCGCTCCGCCTGGTGGAACTGATGTCGAATCGTCTCGCGCTCCTGCCAGGGGATCGCCTCCTCCGACATCAAGCTCTCGACGTAGTAGCGGTAGCCCTTGTCGGACGGTACGCGGCCTGCGGAGGTGTGCGGCTGGCTGATGAAGCCCTCTTCTTCGAGGCGCGCCATCTCGATACGCACCGTGGCCGGCGAAACCGCCATCTGGTGCTTGCGGACGATGTACTGCGAACCCACGGGAAGGGCCGTGTCTACGTACTCTTCGACGATGAGGTTCAGAAGAGCGGAACGGCGGTCAGTAAGCATCATTTCTACCTGTTAGCACTCTAACCTTGAGAGTGCTAATCACATTGAAAAGTTATCAAAACGGCCCCTCCCTGTCAAGGCTGTTGACCCCCTTCCGGCGGCGCTCCTACACTGCCGGAGTAGTACAGAGTGCACAGTGCAGAGCGCATTGATAGGGCCCGCCTGCTCGAAGACGCTCCTTTTGGCCTGCACTCTGAACTCTGCACCCTGCACTAAGGAGAGCGTATGGCGGCGCGAATCGTCGGGGTAGGCAAATACGTGCCCTCTCGCGTTCTCACGAACGCCGACCTCGAGCGCATGGTCGAGACCTCGGACTCGTGGATCGTCGAACGCACCGGCATTCGCGAGCGCCGCATCGTCGCCGACGACGAGACGACTTCGACGATGGGCGCCGAGGCAGCCCGCATGGCGCTGCAAACGGCAGGCCTCGAAGCCTGACGACATCGGTCTGATCATCTGCGCCACGTCGACGCCCGACGGGATGTTCCCGGCCTCGGCGGCGCTGATCCAGGACGCGATCGGCGCCGGCAACGCCGCCGCCTTCGACGTCAACGCGGCCTGCAACGGCTTCATGGTCGCGCTGGCCACCGCGTCGCAGTTCGTCAACAGCGGCGCCTACCACCGCGTGCTGGTCATCGGCTCGGAGTGCATGTCGCGCATCGTCAACTGGGGCGACCGCTCGACCTGCGTGCTGTTCGGCGACGGCGCCGGCGCGATCATCCTGGAGCACGGCGAGAGCGGCGGTATCGGCCCCGTCATCCTCAAGAACGACGGCAGCAAGGCGGACCGTCTCTACGCACCCGGTCCCGGCGCCGCCCCACGCAGCCTCACCGAAGCCGAGGGCTTCTGCATCGTCATGGACGGCCGCGAGGTCTTCAAAGTCGCGGTGCGCGCCATGGAGGACGTCTCGCTCCAGGCGCTGCGGGCCGCCGGTCTGACTGTCGACGACGTGACCTACATGGTGCCGCACCAGGCCAACCTGCGCATCATGAGCGCCGTCGCGAAGTCGATGGGCATCGGCCCGGAGCGCCTGATCTCGAACGTCGAGAAGTACGGCAACACGTCCTCGGCCTCGATCCCGCTGGCGCTGTGCGAGGCGTGGCAGGAGGGCAAGCTCACGCCCGGCGACAAGCTCGTGTTCGTCGCGATCGGCGGCGGCCTCTCGTGGGGCGCCTCGGTGGTCGAGTGGACCGGCGTCGGCTCGAAGGCAGCACGCCGGTCCAGAAACGGCGCGCGCCGAGGGCTAGCACTCGCTCGGCGCTCCCATTTCCAAACTTCTGTTGCGGTTGACGGCCTTGCGGCGAGCCTCGCGAAAAAACTGTTTGCGACTAAACCGGCAGAACTCGCTAGTAGGCTGGCGCTCCATGTCGGACAGTCAGCTACCACGATGCGCTGCAAACAGCCACAATCAAGCGTCGCTTCGCAGCATGGACAGTCGATGGGTTCATCCTCGCTCCGTCAGGTTTCGCGCTGACCTTCGCAGTCAGTGGTCACTTACTCATCACACGTCATTCGCCTCATCGAATTGAATTGGCGCTCGTTGGCGTCGTGATCGCTTTGGCATATGAATACGCATTCCTGGTGACGCGGAGCGCAACGCCAGGCAAGCTGATGCTCGATATGTATGTATGCCTAACGGAAGGCGGGCGCCTTTCGTCAGCCCAAGCCGCAGCCCGAGCTCCGCGCCGCAAAGAATGCAATCGCAGTCGAATACATCCCTGTACTGGGCTTCCTGCTCGTGGTACTGCTCAGTTGCCACCTCCTATTGATGGCAATCGTCGATCCGGAGAACCGGGTATCTGCATGATCGCGCCGCAGGCACTCGTGTCGTTCGCGGCAAAGCACCGCCACGCCGCCGAGCAGAACCCGGCGCACGAGGCATCCCCGCGGCTCAGAACCCGTCCCACTGGACAAGAACTAGAGATGCGCTTTGACCAGCGTCCTCGGTATTCCGTCTTCAGGTCCGACTCGTCCCAATGCAGCACGGTGCCATCCGCAGCGGTGATGCGATGCCCAGGTCTCGTACAGCACATGACGCATCCATCAGATGCATCATGAATGGACAAGTCTATCTCGCTGAACACCGCCCGCCGTAGTGTGGGTTGGTAGCTCGAAGTAGAGACCACGATTGGTTGTCAGCATCGTCCATTTTTAATCAGGCCACCCACGACCGAGCGCTTCGAAGGTCGTGAAGCTCCTTGTCCGGAGACCTTACCGGTAAACGTGGCACAATAGGACCTGCGAATAGCTTGAAGACGACTCTGAAGCAGGAGACCGAGACGGCTCTCCGCCAGTTCTCAAGAAACTCCTCCTGCCAGCTGGAGTCCTGGATTGTTGCCGCTGTCGAGAGGAGCCTGACCCGGTGCGGCAGGCTCTTTGGGAGCTGCGGCTTCTGTTGATCCGGTCAGGTGAAGGCCTGCGTTCTCCGGACGAAGCCAGGGAGCGCGCGGCGCGGCTAATCAAGCGTC
Source organism: uncultured Chloroflexia bacterium (assembly GCA_963732945.1). Taxonomy (GTDB): domain Bacteria; phylum Chloroflexota; class Dehalococcoidia; order DSTF01; family WHTK01; genus WHTK01. The sequence continues at coordinate 147,995 of CAVTBL010000012.1, read as the reverse complement.
GCTGCCTGACACGCGGTTAGACTAGTCCGCCGAGCTAATGCGACGACGCGTTCTCCCTGCGATTGCCTCGACGCCTTCGAACGCCTACCCTCTACCACCGTTGGACTACATCGACTCCCTGCGCTATCTCTACGGCCTCGCTGACTTCGAGCGCAGCGGGCGCTTCGCCGACCGGCCGGACCTGGCGCCGATGCGCGCCCTGCTCGCCGAGCTCGGCGACCCGCAGCTCGGACGCGTCACGGTGCATATCGCCGGCAGCAAGGGCAAGGGCAGCGTCGCCGCCATGGTGGAGTCGATGCTGCGCGCGGCGGGGCTGCGCACCGGGCTGTTCACCAGCCCGCACCTGCATCGCTTCCCGGAGCGCATCCAGATAACGAGCAAACAAACAAACGAGCAAACGAGCAAAGAGACATCGGTCCTGGCCCCTGTGACCACCGCCGAGTTCGCGGCCGGCATGACCGAGGTTCGCGCCGCCATCGAGCGCGTGCAGGCGGCGCACCCGGATCGAGCCCTGGTCACGTTCGATGCGCTGACGGCGCTCGGGTTCTGGCTGTTCCGCGAGCACGAGGTCGAAGCGCAGGTCATCGAGGTCGGGCTCGGCGGGCTGCTGGACTCGACCAACGTGTTCGACGCGAAAGAGTGCAGCGTCATCACGAATATCGGCCTCGAGCACCGTGAGATCCTCGGCAATACGGTGGCCGAGATCGCGCGCCAGAAGGCCGGCATCATCGTGCCCGGCGGTCCCGTGATCATGGCGCCGCAGCGCGAGTCGGCCGCCGAGGTGATCCGGGAGGTCGCTGCCGAGAAGGGCGCGCCTCTGACCGAAGTAGCGCTGGTCTGCAACCTGCGCCGCGACAGCGCCGGCTCCGACCAGCAGACGTTCCGCCTGCGCACCCCGACGCGCGGCTACACGATCAAGCTGCCGCTGGTCGGCAAGCACCAGCTCGACAACGCCGCCACCGCGGTCCTGGCGGTCGAGACGCTGGCTAAAGCCGGCGTGCAGGTCGATGAGGAGGCGGTGAAGCAGGGCCTCGAGAAGGTGAAGTGGCCGGCGCGCATCGAGATCATCAAGCACCGGCCGCTGATCGTGGTCGACTCCGCGCACACGGCCGATTCGGCCCGCAGCCTGCGTGACACGCTGGCCGAGTACCTGCGCGTCGACCACGCGACGCTGGTGGTCGGCGTCATGGGCGACAAGGACCTCGAGGGCCTGGCGATGGCCATCGAGCCGGTGGCGCGGCGCGTCATCGCCACCAGCGCCGACCATCCCCGGGCGCTGGCGGCGGAGAGCGTGGCGAAGGTTTTCAGAGAGCTGGGGCTCGAGACCTACGTCGAGCCAAAGCTCGGCGCCGCTATCGACATGGCGACCAGCCTCTCGACTGGGTCAGACCCTGTTGTTATCCTCGGGTCAATCGCGCTCGCAGGCGAGGCACGCGCTCACATCCTGGGGCTGGAGCGCGATCCCGCCATCTGAGCCACGGCGCGGTCAAGCGAAACAGAGGCAAATCGATGGCGAGCTATTACGACAAGAGCCGTCGTGTGGTGATCACGGGCATGGGCGCGCTGACGCCGCTCGGCAACAGCGTGGACGAGTTCTGGCAGGGCTGCGTCGAGGGCCGCTCCGGCATCGACTGGATCCGTCTGTTCGACAACAGCGCTTACCCGGTGAAGGTCGACGGCGAAGTGCGCAACTTCGACCCGACCGACTTCATGGACCGCAAGGACGCCCGGCGCATGGCGCGCTTCAGCCAGCTCTCGGTCGCGGCCGCACGCATGGCCCTCGACGACTCCGGCCTCAAGGTCGAAGACGAGGACTCGACACGTATCGGCGTGCTGCTGGGCAACGGTAACGGCGGCTATCCCGAGACCGACGACGCGATGCGCACGATCATGACCAGGGGCGGCAACCGCCTCGATCCTTTCTATATGTCGAAGACGCTGCCCAACATCGCCGCCGCACAGGTGGCGATGCACTTCGGCCTCAAGGGCTACAACAACACGGTGACGACGGCCTGCGCTGCCAGCACCCAGGCGCTGGGCGACGCGCTCGACATCATCCGCATCGGCCGCGCCGACGTGATGGTCGCGGGCGGCGGCGAGGCCGGCATCTGCGAGCTGGGCCTGGCGGCCTTCCACATCATGAAGGCGCTCTCGACCCGCGTCGACGAGCCGATGAAGGCGAGCCGCCCCTTCGACGCTAACCGCGACGGCTTCGTCTGCGCCGAGGGCGCCGGCATCTTCGTGCTCGAGACGCTGGAGCACGCCGAGCGACGCGGCGCCAACATCCTCGCCGAGCTCGCGGGCTACGGCGCCAGCTCGGACGCCTACCACGTGGTCGCTCCCTGCGTCGACGGAGAGGGCGCTCAGCGCGCCATCCGCATCGCCATCGACGACGCGGATCTGACGCTGGACGACATCGACTACATCAACGCGCACGGCACATCGACTCCGGCGAACGACGCCTCGGAGACCTTCGCGATCAAGGGCGTGTTCGGCGAGCGCGCCTACCAGATCCCGGTCAGCTCCACGAAGTCGATGATCGGCCACACGCTCGGCGCGTCGGGCGCGATCGAGTCCGTGGCCTGCATCAAGGCGATCGAGACGGGTATCATCCCCCCAACGATCAACTACGAGACGCAGGACCCGGACTGCGACCTCGACTATGTGCCGAACCAGTCGCGCAAGGTCGATAGCGTCCGTGCCGTGCTCAAGAACAGCTTTGGCTTCGGCGGCCAGAACGCCTGCCTCGTCTTCCGCCGCTTTTCTTAATCGGGCTTTTCTGATCGGGCTGATCGCAAGGGACGAGGGTTCGCTTAACCTCGAATCGTCGTGTATAAACGCAGGCAGGATTCAGCCTCGAGTGCATAAACGCACCGGATACATCACCCGCTCTCCTTTAGTCGTCTAATCGTCCCCTCTCCCCTTGGAGGGGAGAGGGCTAGGGTGAGCGGTCGAGGCCCCGTCTGCAGTCTTCGCAACCTCGGGTGATCAGCGCGGCGTCGTAGGGGCACAGCATGGCGCCCCGGCACAGACGGACGCCTTCTAGACGCTGCCGATGTCGCGCCGATTGGTCGTGCGCAACGCCCCCGTGGCCTCACCCCACGACCAACCGTCGAGCTGCTCGTCTAGCTCCGCGGGGCCGGCGCCGAGCGCGCTGAGCATGCCGATGATCTGGGCACGATGTCCCGCGCTGTGGCTCAGGACCTGCACCAGCAGCACGACGGCCTCACCCTCGAAGTGCACACCGTAATCGGTGTCGCCATCGACGGTCCAGCCGGCGTCGCCCGACGCCGCCATCGCGGCCAGAAGCTCGCCGCTGGCGCGGGCGGCACGTTTGAGCACGTCGAAGCCCGGCCTGTCGCCCTCCGCGATCACGTCGGACAGGGGCTCGCCACCGAGGCGCCGGATGTAGACCTGCTCCGTCATGACAAGGTGCACCAGCGTCTCGCGAATCGAGCCGTAAGCCTGCTGGCCGGCGGCGTCGAGCTGGTCCGCCGGCAGGCTCCCGCAAACGTTGATCAGGCCCTCGTTGGCCCAAGTGCTGTGCTCGAAAAAGGCTTCGACGGGTACAGACATGACGGCATCTCCGATACAATTTCGCGCAACATACGCCGTTTTCGGCAGCAGCACAACCGTTCTGTGAGGCGATGCAGCGCCAGGTTGTTTACAGATTGTTTAAATCGAAGCCCTGCTTCCTTGACCCCTTCGGATCGCCTGCCGATAATCGTAGTGTCATGACCGTTGAAAGGTTTGCAGTGGCGTAAGCAACCCGGCCGGGGCCGGGTGCTTTTGTTTTAGGAGGCGTCCGTGAACTCGAGTGTCATCGGCAAGATCGAAAAGGCCAAGCGCTACGCACAGGAGCGCAACCGCATGCGCGTTGATTCGCTCAGCGTGCAGTTCCGCGGCGAGAATGGCGACCACGAAGTCACCCTCAAGGACGAAGCCTGGCATTGTAGCTGCGACTTCTTCCCCGCCCACGGGACCTGCGCTCACACCATGGCGCTGGAGCGCGTCCTGGAGGGCATGCTGCCGGAGGCCGCGTCGCAGCATCTGCAGCACGTCTGAATCGACGACTTAGCCGGCGTTAGATCTGCTCAGGGCGTGGCCAAAAACCACGCCCTGCCGATTATCTACAGGAAGAATGAATCTACTTGCCCGCCGGTCGATAGTCTTCCGGCTCTGGCTACGCCTGAGCTTCATAACAATCGCGGTGGCGCTGTTCGCGCTCGGCGCCTATGTCTGGATCGACGTCCAGGACAACATCTCGGCGGCCGAAGCGAGGGCGCAAAGTCGCGCTGATGCGGTATTTGCCGCCACGAATCAGCTCGCGGCCAACACCGCACCGCCGACCCAATCCGAGCTCGATATCGCGGACAGCCTCAACATCGCCCTCGTCGACGTGCTCGACGCCAACGGCAACGTCACACGCTCGCTCGGCTCCCTGAGCTCGAACGCCGCAGGGCGCGCGATCGATCCCACCGCGCTCGCCCGCAGCATCGTGAACGGGCCGTCCCACAACGACGTCTTGTTCAACTCTCTCGGTGACTACACGCCGGCGCAATTGCGACCCAGCGCGATGCTCGACGGCGGCGAATACGGCGCTGAGTACTTCTACCCCCTCAGCACGGTCTCTCCGGGCTCTGGCGGCGCGCTCCGGATCGTCGCGACATTCCCGGGCGTCGCCAGGGAGTCGCAGGTTCTGGCGCTGCGCTCGCTCGGCCTCGCGGCCGTGATCGCCGGCGCCATGATCTTTGCGATGTGGATTCTCCTCAACGCCCTGGTCGCGCGGCCGCTGCGTTCTTACAGCGACGCCGCGGTACGCATCTCCCGCGGCGAGATGGTCCGCATGCCGGTGATGGCCCTGGACGAGATGGGCAGTCTTGGGCAGGCGATCAACGGCATGGCCGACGCGCTGGGCTACCAGGCAACGATCGACCCCCTGACCGGCCTCTACAACCTGCGTCACCTTACCAGCCGCCTCGAGAACCTGATGGACGAGGCGAAGCTGAGCCGCGACCCGCTGGCCCTGATCGTCTGCGACCTCGATAACCTCAAGCCGGTCAACGACACCTACGGCCACCAGGCCGGCGACCTCGTGCTACAGGCGATGTCGCGCGAGATGCAGCACTGGGCTGCGCCCGGCTACATCTGCTGGCGCACGGGCGGTGACGAGTTCGCAGCCGCTCTGCCCGGCGCCGACGCCGAGAAGGCAGTCACCGAAGCGCTGCGTCTGGAGAAGGCGATCAACTCGCTCTCGATTACGTTGCCCAACGCCATCGTGCACACCAGCGTCTCGGTCGGCCTCTCGCTGTTCCCCGGCGACGGCGACAGCGTCGGTTCGCTCATGGGCACCGCCGACCGGCGCATGTACGAAGCCAAGACCGACAAGGCAATCGAGAAGCGCGCCGCTCGTGAGCCGGCGGGCCAAGAGGTCGCAGCCTAGCCGCAGCGGCGAACCCGGCCGTTCCCTATTCTTGGAAGATGACCTGTCTCAGCCGCTTTGCGAACCGTCGAAGGCCTGCGAAGGCAAGCCCCAGCGCGTCGGGCGGCCGGCGTTGGATGCGGCGCGCGGCGTGAGAAGGCTCTCGATGGCTTCACCGGCGCTGGAAAAGTCCGCCGGCGCGGCAAACCTCTCTGCCAGATTGCGGGCACCGGCCGTGATCTCCCTCGAGTTCAGCAACTCGTGCAGTCTCTGCGGCAGCCGGGCTGCGTAATCGCGCCTCTGCAAGACCACGCCGGCCCGCAGCCGTTCGACCTCGGCGCCGTTGAACCGCGTGTCGTTCTTCTGGGGCACGATGAGCTGCGGGACACCCGCAGCGAGTCCGCGGGCCAGCGAGCCGATGCCGCCGTGGTGGACGAAAGCCGCCGCTTTTGGCAGCAGCCGTTCATAGGACAAATAGTCCGTCGTGTAAACGCTTTCCGAGCGGTCTGCGAAGGCGCCTGCTCCGGGCCCGAGCAGAATCGACCGCACGCCCTGGCTCCGGCAGGCAGCTAGCGCGACCTCGAAGTAGTCCCGGCGATCTCCCTTCCATGAAGCAGTATTGAAGACGACCGGCGCGCTTCCTTGTGAGAGGAATGCTTCCGCCTCCGCCGGCAACGCTTCGTCCTGACCGGGTTCGTAGAGTGGAAAGTCGGTCAGGATCGTGTTGGGGAACCTGTCTCGATACCACGCGTTGACGTACCAGCGCGGGAATAGGCAGACGCTCAGCTGCTGGGAGTAATAGAAGTTCTGCGTCAGGCTGCGTATTCGCGGCAGACCCAGCGTCATTCGCAGTTGGTTCACCCGGCTCTTCAAACGTGGCAGGGGCAAGAGCCGGAACAACTGATCTTTAACCAGGTAGTCGATGCCACGCAGCTGGGCGGGGAACCAGGGCTGGAGCAGCCTGAACTGGACCACGTTGTGCCACAGCGACACGTACGGAATACCGAGCTTCTCGTAAGCCATGCTGCCGGCGCCGACAGTGAACGACTCCGTAGCTGCGAGCACGGTCTGGCCGGGAACATAGTGCTGTTCGACGGCGCGGTACAGCAGCTCCGGGAGCCGGTAAAAGGACTCGTGAAGCTGGCTCGCCCGCATGTAGTACTTGAGCCTGGCCATCGCGCGTTCGGTCGTAGCACGCATGACCTCGTAGGTCTCGGCGTCGCATAGCTCGACGCACTCCAGGTCCGCATCCCGGACGTCCTGCGCGAAGTTGCCCGACGTGGCGACCAGAACATCGTGGCCGCGTGCGCTTAGCGCCTTCGCGAAACCGACCGCCGGAAACACATCGCCGGACGTACCAGTGGCAGCCACAATTACCCGCAAGCTCGAGAGTCCTGTTCGCTATACGGATCGAGTCACCGTGGTTGCCGGCCTGCGTTGACGCGGCGGAACTCCCATCGGTCCCTAAAAGGTTGAATCGAATCCGTGCGATGGAAATCAAGAATCCGTTAAGCGGAACTCAGCAACTACTAAGGATTGCAGCGCCTCTACGGCTCAAGGCCTGCCTTATACGTTCGGAAGAACTCGACTGTGCGACGTAAGCCTTCTTCGAGATCGATCTGCGCCTTCCAGCCCGTGGCCTCCCGCAGCTTCGCCGACGAGGCGTAGAGAGCAGGCACGTCGCCCGGCCGCTCGCCGAGGTCATCGATTCGCAGCGGCTTGCCAACGATGCGCCCGACGGTGGTCAGCACGTCCTTCACCTTCACGCCGATCTCGCTGCCGACGTTGAAGTAGACGAGGCCCTTCACCCCCAGGACCGCGGCGTGAGCCTGCGCCAGGTCTTCGACGTAGATGAAGTCGCGGATCTGCTCGCCCTGCCAGTAGACCGGGATCGGCTCGTCTGCCAGGGCGGCGCGCACCACGTTGGGAATGAGATGTGTCTCCGGCTCGCAGAGCTCGTTGGGGCCGTAGGGGTTGAAGTAGCGCAGAATCGTCGCGTCGTAGTCGTAGAGGCGCTGGTAGGCGGCAACGAAGGCTTCGGCCGCGACCTTGGTGGCGCCGTATGGGTTGGACTGGATGCCCAGCGGGTCGTCTTCGCTCAGCGGCAGGTGTTTCGGCAGGCCGTACACGGTCGCAGATGACGAGAAAACGATGCGCGACACTCCTGCCTTACGCATCGATTCCAGCAGGCGCACCGTGTTGACGACGTTGTTCTCGGCGAAGTCGACGGGGCGTTTCACAGACGTCGGCACGGGCACCAGGGCCGCGAGGTGGATCACGGCATCGTGCCCTGTGAGCCACTCCGGCAGCCGATCTTCCTGATCGAGATCGCCTGGAATGAAGCTGGCGTCTGCCGGAACCAGGTCTTTCCGCCCTGTCGAAAGGTTGTCGAGTACTGTAACCTTATGACCGGCGGCGAGAAGGACACGACACACGTGACTGCCGATAAACCCGGCACCACCCGTAACAAACACCCTCATGATTATTCATCGTAGCCCGCGACGGGCCCAAGAAAACAGGTCCTATCCCTGATGCAGGCGCAACGCCGAATTGTATTAACCTTTGCAGCTATGAATACGTTGTTATGTGTAGAACGCCTGTGGCTAGCCGGGTGGTCTACGTTTGACTTCGAATCGCAGGCGGGGCAAGGGAACTTTGGCACGATTTCCGCTTGGCAAACGCATCATGCGTAGCTCCTCTCAGACCGAGACCGGTTCTGACTGGGAACCGCAGCGGCTGATCATCGAAGCAGCCCAGTCGGGCGATCTCGAAGCCATCGCTTCCCTTTACGACAGCCACATCAACCAGGTCTATCGCTACGCCCTCGCACGGCTGGGCAACGTCCAGGACGCCGAAGACGTGGCGGAAGAGATCATCCTCAAGATGCTCAACGGCCTGGCGGGCTACCAGTGGCGCAAAGTCCCGTTCGCCGCCTGGCTGATGCGCATCGCCCACAACGAGGTTGTCAGCTTCACTCGACGCAACGGCCGGCGCGCCAACGACGCCGAGCTGCCCGAGGACATCCTGGACGGCCGCGGCAACAACGACCCGGCGGAAAACGCCGAGCGTCAGCTGGCACTCGAGGACCTGCGCAAGGCCGTCGAGCTGCTGCCCGAAGCTCAGCGTGAGGTGATCATCCTGCGCTTCGCCGCCGGCCTTTCGATTGCCGACACGGCGCGAGCGCTGGGCAAACAAGAGAACAACGTGAAAGTGCTGCAGCACAAGGGCATGCAGCGTCTTCAGGTTCTGATGACGCCGAAGTACCCGGAACTGGCACACAAGCAACCATGAGCAAGCAGAGAGCGGACCAGCACCGCATCCAGCTAGAGCACCTGCTCGAGGAGTGCCTCGAGGGTTACGAAGCCGGGCTTTCGCCGGAAGAGTGCCTCTCGGCGTACCCGCACGCGCGTGCCGAGCTGGAGCCGCTGCTGCGCCAGGCGCTCTCTATACGCATCGCGTTTGCGACCTCCCCCAGCGAGGATTTCCAGAGCAAGACGCGCGAGAAGCTGCTGTTCGCCGCCGGCCGCGATGCCGTTCAGGCGTTCAGCCGCGCGCCTCGCGAAAGCTTCGTCGAGCGAACGCGACGCAAGCTGATGATTGCGGCCGGAGCGCCGGCGCAGGAAGCTCTACGGGACGTGCCGCCTCCGCGGCTGCCGTTCTGGAGCAACGCGCGACGCCGTCTGCTCGAGGCCGCGACCAACTCCAAGCCCCAACCGGCCCATCAGCACATGAGCTTCGGCTGGCGCACGGCGCTGTCCGCGGCCGTCGTGGTGCTCGCCATAGCCATGGCCGGACTCGGCTTCATGACCACGGGCGGCAACGGACCCGACAGCGCACCGCCAACCGCGAGCGCCAGCCGGACCGTCGCCTACATCGACAAGCAGCTGACGGCGGTTGAGCAGCAGCAGGCGCGCGGCGAATCCGGGTCGTCCAGCATGCTCGCCGAAATCGTCAGTCTGACCACCAGCCTTTCGACGCAGATCGACACGGGTACGAACTCGTCCGACGTCATCCAGAAGCTGCCCGACCTTATCCAGCGGCAGAAGAAGGCGGTAGACATCGCGGTTTCGGGCGGTGACGCGCCGGAGCTGGCACAGGCCGATCAGCAGCTCTCCGCTGCTCAGGTCCGAGTTGCGGCAGCGGCTCAGAACACGGCTACGCCCGCCGCCACGTCAACTGTGCTCACGGCTCTGACTCAGCCGACTGCCACGGGCACACCTGCACCGAGCACGACTCCGGCGATAACTACGACGCCTGCGTCTTCGCCGACCACGCCTCCGACAGAACCGGCCACTGTAACCGGTGACCAGATCTTCATCGGCCCGGCGCTGGGCGACAACACAGCCGGCGTCCTCTGGACCGCGCTGCACACGAGCACCATCCGGCTCGTCGTCCCGAGCTCCTGGCAGATGGACCCGTACCAGATCAACAAGGATGGTCTGGCGGTTCTGACAACTCAGGCGATCGTGGTCCGGAACGAAGCTGACGGAATCACGGTCTTGATTCTCGTCGCTAACGGCGAGGTCGACGCACTCATCGACGGCCAGGTCGTACACCTTCGTACCGAGGGAGTCGACGGCTCTACCATCGACTCCGCCAAGCTCGCGGATGTCGCCGGCCTCGACGCGCCCCTGCTGCATCACATAATCGAGTCGGTCGAGCTTCTGAACCCGAGCACGCCGGCGCCTGCCGCTACCGAGACACCGAGCCCGTCGCCGGCTGCAACGGAAACGCCTTCCGCTACCCCAACGCAAACCGCCAAGGCAACGTCGACGCCTACCCCCTAAACGATCCCTTCCTACGCGCCGATACTTACTCGTAAGGGTCGTTATGCCAGTATGGAAGACTGGTCGCTGTCCCTTTTGACTCAAGGAGGGGAGACCGTGGTTCAAGTGGAATCGCCGTTCAGCTACCATAACGGGGTGGGAGAACGAGCCGAGCCGGCCTGGAACGACTCTATCAAGGCAGCCGTCAAGGAATTCATGACGGCCTTCGGAGAATCGTCGAGTCAGTTGGCCCAGGCTACCGAGAAGTTCGCCGCCGATTCGCAGCACAAGATCGAAGAGGCGTCGGACAAGGCGGAACGCTCCGCGTCGACGAGCAGCGAGATGGCAGAGGCGGCCCGTCAGGCCGCCGATGAAGCTCGCAACGCCTCGGAGAATCTGCGCATGGCGGTCAGCGACGCCGCGGCGCAGGTGCGCAGCGAGGTGCAAGAAGCCATCGATCGCGCCATTCGCGAAGCCAACTCCACGCAGGAGACCGCCCAGCGCATCCGCGAAGAGCTGCAACAGAACATCGACGAGATGGTCGCGCGCATCGAGCAGTCGACGAGCGAAAGCCGCGAGATGCTCTCGGCCGCGCAGTCGGCAACGTCGGAAGCGCAGCAGGCCGCTGCCGGTGTGCAGGAGCACATCGCCACAGCGGATGCCTCGATTACGGCCGCGCAGGCTGCCGCCGAGGAAGCCCGCCAGGCCGCCGAACAGGCCGAGCAGAACCTGACAACGGCCAACGCCGCCCTGAGCGCAGCTCAGGAAGCAGCGGAGACATCGCGCCAGTCGGCCGCGATTGCCGAGCAGGCGGCCAACGCCCCAACACTGGGCCGCGACGCCCACGAGCTGCTCGAGCGCCTCGAGACCGATTACAGGCTGCTGACCCGCCTCGTGCAGGAGCTGCACTCGCGTCTCGCCAGCCTGTCCAGCGTCACTGTTGCGACCCCGGCGCCTGCGCCGGAAGCCAGCCCTCGCAGCCGGAATCGATCTGGCAGGAGCCGGCCGCGGCGCCTGTCGAGACGCCGTCTGCCTGGCCAACGGCGGAGACGCCCACCGTATCAGAGACCACCTGGGAAGCACCCGCCGCGATGATCGAAGCCGCGCCTGTCGCCGAAACGTTCGACATAGCCCCGGTTGCGGCCGAGGTTGCGATCGAGCCTGTGTCTAACGTCAACGCGACGATCACGATGCTGGGACGCATCCAGCTCGCGATTTCGCCGGTGCCCGACTTCGACCGCCTGCTGCACCTCGACAGCTCGCTGGGCAAGATGGGCGGCGTGCATGGCGTTACGCTCGCCGACTACGCCCACGAAGAAGTAACGTTCCGCGTCGACCTCAACGGTCCGATCTCGGCGCGCGACTTCGCGGGTGAGCTGAGCGACAAAGCGGGCGTCAACGCAGAAGTCACGGCGGCAAGCGAGAGCTCGCTGACCCTGCGCCTCGGTTAGGTCCGTCATGTCCCTGATCGTCGCGCGCCAGAAGCGCTCTGCACTCTATCTCAGCATCCTCGGCGTCGTCATCATGGTGGCAGCGGTGATGGCCATCTCGGCGCGCGATCCCGGCGGCGTTTCGCTACGCGTCGGCATGGTCATGGTGACCGTCGGCGCCGCGATGTTCCTGCCGTGGTACCAGCTGGTCCCCGCGATCATTCTCACGTGGTTCCTGCCCGACAGTGCCCGTGCCCTGTTCGGCGGCAAAGCCCTGTTCAACCTCAATATGATCCTCGAGCTGCCCGGCCTGCTGGGTGTCGGTGCCTTCGCAACCTTCGCCCGCGAGTCGCTAAGGCAGATCGAGCACGAGATGCTCATGGTCGGCGCCGATCGCGACGTCACCAGCGGCATCGACCCGAAGACCGGCATCTTCCAGGAATCGCGCATGCTGCCCGACCTGTCGGCCGAGCTCGCACGCTCGAGACGCTTCGGGCGTAGCTTTGCATTCGTCCTCGTCGGCATCGACGACATGCGTCAGCGTTTCGACTATCGCGATGAGGAGAGCTGGGCTGGCAGCTTGAAGGCCACGGCCGAACTGCTGCGCGGCACGCGCAGCAACGTCGACCGCGTGTATCAGTACGGCACCTCCGGTTTTGCGCTGTTGCTGCCGGAGTCGAGCGAGAAGGACGTCAAAGGCCTCGTGCGACGTCTGCGACGCACAGCTCGCAAGACCAAGCCCTCGGAGGGCGAAGCCGGCGGCCCCTTCGCCGTGCACTACGGCGCGACCTTCTTCCCGACCTGCGCTACGTCCACGGACGATCTGCTGCGCCGGGCCGAGGTCGCGATGCGCATCGCGGAGAAGAGCCCCGACCATCTGAAGATCGACACCGCGGCCGCGGCCGAAATGGCGCCGGTGGAGTCGCTACGCCGCCGCTACGCCGAGGAAGACGCGACCGCAGCCGAACCAAGCGAGGCCGCTGCTCAGCTCAACCTGGAGCCGCAGTCACGCCAGCTACATGTCCTGGCAGAGAGCGACGACAACGCCCTCGAAGGCATCGACGAGGCGGCGCTGGAAGCCGGCGCGGCAGTCGAGCCGGCACCGGCTGAAGCGTCCGTACCCGTTACCCCGGTGACGGCCGCTCCCGTCGCCGAGCTTCAATCGGTTGAGGCCGGGTTGCCTGCAGCCGAAACGCCGGCCGTCGAAGCGGAACCAGAGCTTGCACCGGTGACCGCCTTCGAGACGCCTGCGGTGGACGAGGTCTCTGCCGAGCCCGTCATGGCCACGATCGCCGAGGAGACTCCCGCGGCGGAATCAGCGCCGGCGACGCCCGAGAGCTTCGACGACGAGATCGCCGGCCTGCTGGCGCACCTCGACGAGACGCTGGACATGATCCGGACGATGAAGTCGACGGCAGCATAAGCAGGCTCCGTACCACGGATAACCAAAGGGCGGGCCTCCGGGTCCGCCCTTTCTGATCGAGCTGTCGCAAGAGACTCCGAGGGCTGAATCAAGACATCGAGACGTGCGGTCGTTTTCGATGCGAAGAGATGGCGTCTGCAGCGGAAACAATGTAGCTGCAGGTCTTCAGCCCTGCACCGGCGCCCCGTAGTAGCCTGCCGCTCGATTCGGGACGAGCGCGCTAAGGGCAGCGCCGTCATGCTGACGCCAGGAAGCATCTGGCGAACCCCACCAAACGCCGCATTTGGTCCGTGTCCAGCCCGGCAGACCGGACACGAGGCGCTCGCCGCTCAGTGTAGCTGCAGGTCTTCAGACCTGCGCCCGGCGGCCGGTGCTGACGACGAAGCGATCGGTTAGAAGCTCCCTACAACCCCATCAGCTTGTCGAGGCCGATGACCAGCTCGTTGCGGTTCACGACTTCGCGGACGGCAAGCAAGACGCCGGGGATGAACGAGTCGCGGCCGTTGGAGTCGTGGCGAATGCGCAGCGACTGGCCGATACCGCCGAACGTGATCTCGTGATGCGCCACGAAGCCCGGCATGCGCTGGCTGTGAATCGCGACGCCCTCGTAGTCGGAGCCGCGCGCGCCGTCCAGCGTGTTCTTCTCCGGCATCGTGTGCTCGAAGGGCCTACCGCGCGCCGCGACCATCTCGCGCGCCATCATCACGGCGGTGCCGGAGGGCGCGTCGAGCTTCTTCTCCTGGTGCGACTCGACGATCTCGGCGTAGTCGAAGTAGCGCGAAGCGATCTTCGCAAGGTGCGTGGCGATGATCGCGCCCAGCGCAAAGTTCGGCGCGATGAACGAGCCGACGCCTTTCTCGCGCGAACCCTGTTCGAGCTCATTCACGAACGCCTGGCTGAGACCGGTCGTCCCGATGACCATCGAGGCGCCATGCGCCAGCGCTGCCTGCGCCACGAGCGGCGTCCAGGCCGCGTTCGAGAAGTCGACGATGACGCGGGGCTGGGTCTGCGCCACAAGTGCCTCGGGGTCGTTACTCATGGGAACGGACGAACCGTCCGGCAACGCGGCGACGTCGGCGTTGGCGAACTTCTCGATCACGCCCACAGGCTCCAGGTCTGGTTCGCGGAACACCGCGGCGAGAACTTCGCGGCCCATGAAGCCGCTGCCGGACACGACGACTTTGATCTTGTCCATGAGCATCACCTCGAGACGCAAATCAATCAGGCTGACTCAGCGTCAGCCTGATTGCGTTTGAACACGGGTCCTTATCTTAGATCAGCGAGGCGGCATCGGAGGACGCGGGCGGCCACCGTTTGAGCCACCACTGCCACCGGGCCGGCCGCCGCCACCACCGCCACGACGCCTGCGGTCGAAACCGCCGCCGCCACCGCCACCGCCGCCCCCACGGGGCATCGGCGGGCGCGGCGGACGCGTCGGGTTGAGCGTCGAGGTGCGACGGGTCATCGGCGAGGGAATCTCACCGTTGACCTCTTCCAACTCCTCCGGGCTCGTACCCTCGAGCACCGCACGGCGCGACAGGTTGATGCGGCCAAGGTTGTCGATCTCGAGCACCATGACGGTTATCTCGTCGCCCACCTTGACCACGTCCTCGACGGTCGGCACGCGGTAGTCGGCCAGCTCGCCGATACGCACGAGACCTTCCTTACCGGGCATGATCTCGACGAAGGCGCCGAAGTCGACCGTGCGTGTGACACGACCGGTGTAGGTCTGACCCAGGACAACGTCCTTGGTCAGGCCCTCGATGATCGCGATTGCGCGCTGGGCGTTCTCCTCGTTGGTCGAGCCGATGAATACCGAGCCGTCGTCTTCGACGTCGACGCTGCACTTCGTCTCTTCGATAATCGTGCGGATCATCTTGCCACCGGGGCCAATCACCACGCCGATCTTCTCGCGCGGAATCTGGATGCGGTGCATGCGCGGTGCGTAGCGAGACAGCTCGCGGCGCGGCGCGTTCAGGGTCTCGTGCAGGATGCCGAGGATGTAGAGCCGCGCCGTCTTGGCCCGCTCGATAATCTCCTCGATCATCGGCAGCGTCAGGCCATGGATCTTGAAGTCGGCCTGCACGGCGTTGATGCCCGTAGTCGTGCCGGCAACCTTGAAGTCCATGTCGCCGAGGTGGTCCTCGAGACCGGCGATGTCGGTGAGGATCCTGTAGTCGTCGCCCTCACCGGTGATCAGGCCCATCGCAACGCCCGCGACCGGCTCACGAATCGGCACGCCAGCGTCCATGAGGGCGAGGCTGCCGGCGCAAATGCTGGCCTGCGAGGTGCTGCCGTTGGAGCCGAGCACCTCAGACACGATGCGTATCGTGTAAGGGAACTCGTCCTCGCCCGGCACTACGGCCTCGAGCGCACGCTCGCCGAGGGCTCCGTGACCGATCTCGCGACGTCCGGTGCCACCGAGGCGCCGCACTTCGCCGACCGAGAACGGCGGGAAGTTGTAGTGGTGCATGAAGCGCTTCGTCTCTTCGGGCGAAAGCGTGTCGAGCTTCTGTTGGGCGCTCATGGGGCCAAGCGTCACGACGCTCAGCACCTGCGTCTCGCCGCGCTGGAACAGGCCCGTGCCGTGCGTGCGCGGCAGGATACCGACGTCGCAGGTGATCGGCCGCAGCTCGTCGATGGCACGGCCGTCGGCGCGCTTGCCGTTGTGCAGGATGTTGTTGCGCACCATCTTCTTGTTGACGGCCTCGAGCGCGTTGGCGATGTCGTCGTCGCCGAAGCGCTCGCCGAAGTGCTCCTTGAGCTCGGCACGACGGGCGCGCATGCCCTCGGTGCGCTCCTCACGTACCGACTCGAGGACCTCGTCGAGGCGGTCCTTGAGGTAATCGCCGATCGCCTCTTCGGCCTCCGGGTTCACCGGCTTGACCTCGAAGCTCATCTTCGGCTTGCCCAGCTCGGTGATCATCTGGTCCTGGATAGCGATGATCGCCTGGTTGGCCTCGTGCGCCCGCTTCACGGCCTCGAGGAAGATCTCCTCGCTGACACCCTTGGCGCCGGCCTCGACCATGATCACCTTCTCACGCGTGGAGGAGATGATGAGGTCGAGAGCGCTCTCCTTGAGCTGCGAGTAGGTGGGGTAAAGCACGTATTCGCCGTCGATGTAGCCGACGCGCATCGCCGAGACCGGGCCCTCGAAAGGAATCTCCGAGATCGAGAGCGCGGCGGAGGCGCCGATCGTCGCCAGCACATCGGGGTCGTTCTCCATGTCGGCGGAGAGGACCGTGATGATGATCTGGACGTCGTTGCGGAAGCCCTTGGGAAACAGCGGTCGCAGAGCGCGGTCCGTCATGCGGCCGGCAAGGATCGCGTCCGTGGAAGGACGGCCCTCGCGCCGAGGGAAGCTGCCGGGGATCTTACCGATCGCGTAGAGGCGCTCCTCGAAGTCGATGGTCAACGGAAAGAAGTCGATATCGGCGCGGGGCGATGGGTTGACGCAGGCCGTGACCAGCACGACCGTCTCGCCCAGGGCCACTGTGATCGAACCGGCCGCCTGCGCGGCGAGACGGCCCGTCTCGATGATCAGCTGACTGCCACCGACTTCGACTGTGTAGATGTTTGACATTGATTACTCTTCCTTCACCCTGATATGTATTGGAACTGGGCCATCCCAGAGTGGTCTCACGTGAGGTACGTGCTGCGCGGACACCGGCGTCTGACTCAACAGAACCGCGACGCGGCAATCGCGCCGTCCCGCCGCCATGCTAGGCGCTTCCCTGCATGCGCGTATTCCGAGCCTCGATGGTGAACGCTCCGCGTCCGAGCAGCCGGTAGCGGCTAGTCATCGACAAGCGTGCTGCCAGACGGGCGATCTTCAGTTTGGCTGGGGTTCGACAATTGTCGCGCGGTAACCGCTTTTCCCTCGAGGCTCGTCTCTAAAGCCCGTACTCGCGAATAGAAAAAGGGCCCCGCGAAGTCTATTACTTGCGGAGGCCGAGTTTCGCGACGATCGCCCGGTAGCGCTCAACGTCCACGTTGTTGAGGTAGGCAAGCTGCCGGCGGCGCTGTCCAACCATCATCAGCAATCCACGCCGCGAGTGGTGGTCCTTGCGGTGCATGCGCAGATGCTGCGTCAGGTGGTTGATGCGATCCGTGAGCATAGCAATCTGCACTTCGGCGGAGCCAGTGTCCGTCTCGTGCTGCTTGTGCACCTGGATGAGTTCTGCTTTGCGCTCTGTCGTTAGGGGCATATGGCCGCTCAGGCCCTCATCGTCTTTCTATCCGTTTTATCTTGCGGCAGTGTAGCATGCTGGTTTCGTAACAAGCAACGCCATGTACTCGGGCTCATCAAACACACCACGGGGTTTGGTCGCGGCAGCGCCCCTCCCATATAATTATGCGAGATGAGCCCATCCAAGGCCCGCGCCCCTCAGCACGACGTGACGCGAATCCTCGATTCTCTCGATCTCCACACAGCGCTCGAACCCAAGGCGCCGAGCCTCGTGCTGACTTCTGGTCTGCCCGGCAGCGGCAAGTCGACGTTCTGCCGCCGTCTCGCGACCGAGACCGGCGCTGTCGTGCTCGAGAGCGATGGGCTGCGGACGCTGCTGTTTCTGCAGCCGACGCACGAGGCACGTGAGAGCGCGCGGCTGTTCGCGGCGCTGTGGCAGGCCGCTCGCACGCTGCTACAGCGCGGCGTTAGCGTCATCGTCGACGCGACCAACCTCCGCCAGACGGACCGCCAGCCGGCCTACGAGGTTGCAACGCAGACCGGCGCGCGCCTCCTGCTCCTGCGCTTCGAAGCGCCGGACAGCGTCATCGAGCAGCGCTTGACGCAACGTATGAGCGCACCCGACGCCGCGGACAACTCGACGGCCGGCCTCGCGATCTACCGCCGCATGGCGGAATCGGCCGAGCGCTTGCACGACGCCCACTGGACAATCGATACTTCCGACTTTGAGGCCACCGAATTGGCCTTTCGCGGCGTAGTCGCGGCCATTCGAAGCGACGATTCGCAGACTCAAACTGAAATCTCGACACGAGACCTGGTGGGCGTTGCCGGGCGCCACAACGGCGCCGCCAGGAGGGGAGGAACGGTCTCTTGAGCAAGAGGACGAACTCGAGCAACCGGCTGGAGCGCCGTGACGAACGCGAGGCACGGCGTCGCGATTCGGCGCCGCGACCGCGCCGCGAGCGAACCGCGGCTCCGGCCACAAAGACGAGCCGATTCGGCTTCCTGCGCTCGCTCAATCTTGTCGTAGTCGGCGGCGCCATTGGCGTGCTCGCCATCGTCGGCATCATCCTCTACGCCGTGGCGCAGGCCAACTCGGGTGGCGGCCAGCCCGCCTGGCTCAAAGCCGAGCTCGACAGCAGCACCTCGATCCCCGGCCAGTACATCCCGCCGCACCCCGGCTTCGACAACGTCTTCGACTCCGGCACCAACCCGAACAGCGACGACCGCCAGCACTTCCAGCCGGGCACCGTCGTACCGATCTGCACCCAGGACCAGATCAACTCCGGCAATGTCGGCAACCCACTGTGCTACACGAGCAACCCGCCGACCTCCGGTCCGCACTCCAGCACGCCGATGGCGTTCAAGATCCTCGAGAACCCGGCTCCGAAGGAGAACCTGGTTCACGACATGGAGCACGGCGGCGTCGTGATCTGGTACAACACGACAAACCAGGCTGCGATCGACGCTCTGAAGCAGGTCGCGCAGTACAACATCGACCGCAAGCGCTTCGTGGTCATGAGCGCGTACGACGGCATGGAGCCGGACACGATCGCGGTGACGTCCTGGACGCGCCTCGACAAGTTCTCGGTCAGCGACTTCATGAACGACACCAAGGCCGGGAGCGACCGCATCCAGAACTTCATCAACAAGAACCTGATGCGCTTCAACCCGGAGGGGTTCTGATCGAGCGGTCAGCTTTCAGCAATCAGCTTCAGAGTTGATGCCGGGCAAGAGCCGTCATTCTGACGCCAGGAAGAATCTGGCGGACCCTACCAAACGCCACGTCATGCGGGAAGCGCGAGAACCCTCTCCCTCAGGGAGAGGGCAGGGTGAGGGCTATCGCCTCGAGCCGAAGAGATGCCCTCGGTCGTGTCTAAGGGACGGCCTCATGATGCCTGGCCAGCCTCGGCCGTCAGAAACGCTGCTTCGTCTCTGCAGCCTGCACTCTGCCCTCTGCACTCGAAACGCCGAGCCAGCGCCCCAGCATGGCGTAACCGCGTCGCTGCATAAACGTGGCGAAGGCGAGGCCGATCGCCGCTGCCGCGAGGCCGCCGAAGCCGTCGATTACGAAGTGGTTGCCGGTAAGCACGGTCGAGGCCCACTGCGACAACGGGTGCAGCAGCGCGATCACGAGCACGAATCGATTGTTGCCGAACGCCATGATCACGCCGACCGCGATCAGCACCGCCCAGCCGACGTGCAGGCTCGGCATCGCGGCGTAGGGGTTGACGAAGAACGAGGTCGATTGCGCCTGGTAGCTGAGGTTGTTGAAGCGCTGCAGCGTATCGACGAGGCCTGCTTCCGGCACCAGGCGCGGCGGCGCCACAGGAAACAGCGCGTAGCAGACCAGCGCGACGGCGCCGGAAAACAGGATGGCGTCTCGCGTGAACGTGTACTCGCGGCGTCGCTTGTAATACATGATCAGACCGAGCACCGCGATCATCGGGAAGTCGAGCCAGAAGTAGGCGAAGTTGAAGAACTTGACGAGCGCCCGCTGGTCGAGGATGTCGCTCTGCCAGGCCGACTCGTGGAAGATGCCCAGCGTCTTCTCGATGTCGATCAGGTGGATCGAGTTGGCCAACGCCAGGTCCGGACGGTCGATCACGTTGGCACGCACGACGAAGTAGAGCAGAAACGCCAGCGCCGCCAGCAGCAGCTCGCCGGCGTCGCGGTATACGCGATGCTCCAGCAGCGGCGCGATACGTCGCCCCAGCGTTCGTTCTCCAGTAGTCACGCTTCTATTTTCCTCTTTTGATCGGCTGCCGCCAGAGACTACGGCGGTAGAGGTGGCTATACGTGGCGTGCGGCTGGAAACGGTGGCCGTTCGGCTGTCCTCGCTGCGCTTGTTTCCCCACCTCCAGCGCCCCCGACGCTCGTCTTTGCGAGCAGTGGAGCGACAACGCAATCTCGGGCCGTTGCCAGACGGCCCGTCCCTTCCGAGGCGATGCGTAGTGACAGGACGTGGGGATTGCCACGGCCTTTCGGGCCTCGCAAAGTCGGAACTACGGCAGCCGCCTTGCAGTTCATCCAACGCGGCTCAGCACGAGAAGGGGCCGTCCTGCGACGGCCCCTTCCCCTTATCCGATAAGGAACCGGGACTACTTCGCCGGCACGCCCTCGGCGGACTGGAGGACCCAGTAGATGAGCGTACGCACCGGGATGCCGCTCGCGCCCTTGACGATGACGCCCTTGTCGCGGTCGAAGGTGTCGACACCGGCGATGTCGAGGTGAACCCATGGAGTGTCCTCGACGAACTCGCGCAGCAGCATC
Organism: uncultured Chloroflexia bacterium; assembly: GCA_963732945.1. Lineage (GTDB taxonomy): Bacteria > Chloroflexota > Dehalococcoidia > DSTF01 > WHTK01 > WHTK01. The sequence goes on along the minus strand of CAVTBL010000012.1, from coordinate 127,492 downwards.
GCAGCCGTGATCGAGCCGGCCATGCGCCCACCGCTGTTCTTCATATCGGCAACGTCGCTGCGGATCAGGTCCTTGTACTCGTCCCACATCGGCAGTTCCCAGACACGCTCGCCGGCCGTGTCGGCAGCCGACTTGATGCGCTCGTACAGGGCCGCGTTGTTGGTCATGGCGCCCATCGCCAGGTTGCCCAGCGCCACGCTGATCGCGCCGGTGAGCGTCGCGATGTCGACGATCGCGGTCGCGCCCTCCTGGCGTGCGTAAGCCAGGCCGTCGGCGAGGATAAGGCGCCCCTCGGCGTCGGTGTTGATCACCTCGATCGTCTTGCCCGCCATCGTCTCGAGTACGTCGCCGGGCTTGGTGGCGCTACCGCCGGGCATGTTCTCGGTCGCGGGCACGACGCCGATCACGTTGACTGCGGGTCGCAGCCGCGCTATAGCGCCCATCGCGGCGATGACCGAGGCGCCGCCCGACATGTCGCCCTTCATCTCTTCCATGCCGGCGGCAGGCTTGATCGAGATGCCGCCGGTGTCGAAGGTGATGCCCTTGCCCACCAGCGCGATCGGCTTCGCGCTGCCGGCGCCGTTGTAACGCAGGACGATGAAGCGCGGCTCCTGAGTGCTACCGGCAGCCACGCCGAGCACGCCGCCCATGTGCTTCTCGCGCAGCCAGTCCGGCCCGTGAATCTCGCACTGCAGGCCGGTCTTGTCCGCCAGCGCCTGCGCCTGGTCCGCCATGTCGGTCGGCGTCAGGTAGTTGGAGGGCTCGTTCTCCATGTCGCGCGCGAAGTTCGTCGCTTCGGCCAGGATGCGCCCAATCTCGAGGCCGCGCTCCAGCAGCGGGACCTTGGCGGCGTCGTGCTCGACGATGGTCAGTGTCTCGAGCTCGCCGTCGTCCTCCGACTTCTTGTGGCGCAAGAAGCGGTATAGGCCGAGCAACGTGCCCTCGGCGATCGCTGTGGCGCAGGCCTCGGGCGCGAGCCCCGCAATGCCGGCGCCGTGTGTGATGGTCGCCGCGCTCTTGATGCGCTGGCGTCGCAGATAGCGCGCCAGGTCGCCCGAGAGCGCCCGCACGCGGTCGACCGTGAAGTCGGCCGGCTTGCCGAGCCCTGCCACGACGACGCGCGGGCTCGGCAGGCGGCCGAAGGTGTGCACTAGCGTGAACTCGCCGAACTTACCGCGTATGTCGCCCGAAGCGATGAGGTCGCTGATCGCACCGCCCATCGCGGCGTCGACGGCGCCGGTGCCGCCGCCGGGCGCGGTCACGCCCTCGAACAGATTGACGACGATCGCGTCTGCTTCAACGGCGGCGATATCGCCGCTCTGAACCTTGATCTGCATTGCTTAACCTCGACTAGAGAACGTCTACCTGAGAGGCGTTCATTCTAGTCCAGCGAGGTTACAGTCGTTGCTTGATCTCGTCAGGGAGGCGATCCATCAGGTCGGGCCGCACCTCGAGGATGCGAGCGATGTCTGAGAGGTCCTTCAAACGCTTACTGGAACGCCGGGCCGGATCCATCGCGGCCCAGATCTTGACCTGCAGGACGTCTTCGATAGCGGCAACGGAAAGCATCTTGCCGAGTACTTCTCTTAGCTCGGCGTGATCGACAAACGGCGGATAACGCTCGTCGGTCTGCACCTGCAGACGAAGGTCCGAGTCCATATCGGAAACGTTCAGGGAGTGCGGGAAGCGCTCGACCTTGAAGTGCCGAGCTAAGCAAGGTCTCGGCGACGTCTATCTGGTCGAGGGCGACAGCTATGTCGAGGTCGAGGCTGACGACAGGATCGGCGTAGGCGTTGACACCCTGCCCGCCGATTACGGCATAACGAATGCCGTTGTCGGTAAGCAACGCGATGACACGGTCGAGGAACTCGGACTTGTCTGCCACCACGGTCTTCCAGAACGTCGAGGCCTTCACCGGACCCTCCGTCCCGATTGTACGCCTCGCGTGCCGTGCTTTAGACGTCGAGGTTCCTTACCGCGGCCGCGTGGGCCTGGATGAACTTCTTGCGCGGCTCCACGTCGTCGCCCATGAGCTGGCTGAAGATCAGGTCCGCCTCCATGGCGTTCTCGATGTTCACCTGCAGCATGATGCGCCGCTCCGGGTCCATCGTCGTCTGCCACAGCTGCTCCGGGTTCATCTCACCGAGACCCTTGAAGCGCGTCGCGATCTTCGCCTTCTCGCGCTCCATGAGCGCGTCGCGGTCGCGGTCGGAGTAGACGTAGCGGTCCTGCCGGCCGACCGTCATCTTGTACAGCGGCGGCTGCGCGATGTAGAGGTGACCGGCGCTGATCAGCTCCTGCATATGCCGGTAGAACAGCGTCAGCAGCAGCGTGCGGATGTGCGCACCGTCGACGTCGGCGTCGGTCATGATGATCACGCGGTGGTAGCGCAGCTTCGAGAGGTCGAAGTCTTCGTCGATGCCGGTACCGAGCGCCTTGATGATCGCGGCGATTTCGACGTGGCCGAAGACACGATCGAGCCGCGCGCGCTCGACGTTGAGGATCTTGCCCTGGATCGGCAGGATCGCCTGGAAACGGCGGTCGCGCCCGCCCTTGGCGGAGCCACCCGCCGACGGCCCTTCGACGATGAACATCTCGCAGTTTTCGGGCTCGCGGTCCGAGCAGTCCGCGAGCTTGCCGGGCAGCAACGTGCCGTCCAGCAGACCCTTGCGCTGCACGAGGTCGCGCGCCTTGCGGGCTGCCTCGCGCGCTCGAGCGGCTGTGAGGCACTTCTCGATGATGCGGCGGGCGTCCGAAGGGTGCTCCTCGAGGTACTGCGACAGGCCTTCGCTGACCGCGGCCTCGGCGATGCTCTTGACCTCGGGGTTGCCGAGTCGCGTCTTGGTCTGACCCTCGAACTGCGGCTCCGGCAGCTTGGCGCTGATCACGGCGGTGAGGCCCTCGCGGGCGTCCTCACCGGTGAGGTTGGCGTCGTCGTCCTTGAGCAGCTTGTTCTTGCGCGCGTATTCGTTAAGGACGCGCGTCAGGGCGGAGCGGAAGCCGGTCATGTGGCTGCCGCCATCGATCGTGTTGATGCAGTTCGCGAAGCTGGAGACCGCCTCGTTGAACGAGGTGTTGTACTGGATGGCGCACTCGATCGTTATGCCGTTGAGCTCGCGCTCGATGTAGATCGGGCGCGGGAACAGGACTTCGCGACCCTTGTTCAGGTGTCGCACGAAGCTCTGGATGCCGCCCTCGAAGTAGAAGGTCAGGTCTATGTCCGCGGTCTCGTCCACGAACGACAGCCAGATGCCCTTCGTCAGGTAGGCGTACTCACGGAAGCGATTGAGCAGCAGCGACGAGTCCATTTCGACGTCGCCGAAGATCTCCTTGTCGGGCTTGAAGCAGCTCGTCGTGCCGGTGTCGGCCAGGTTGCCTACGTCCGGGCCCTTGTACCAGGACTCCTTGACGGTGTGCACCTCGCCCGCCGGGATGCCGCGCGCGTACTCCTGCCGGTAGATCTTGCCGCCGCGGCGCACCTCGACCCACATGCTCTCCGAGAGCGCGTTGACGACGGAGGCGCCGACACCGTGCAGACCGCCCGAGACCTTGTAGACCTGCCCGCCGAATTTGCCGCCGGCGTGCAGCACCGTCATGACCGTCTCGAGCGCCGACTTGCCGGTGCGCGGGTGCTTGTCGATCGGGATGCCCCAGCCGTTGTCGCGCACCGTCACGGTGCCGTCCTTGGCGATCTGAATCCAGATGCGGTCGCAGTGTCCGGCCATCGCTTCGTCGACGCTGTTGTCGGCGATCTCGACCAGCAGGTGATGCAGACCACGCTGGTCCGTACCACCGATGTACATACCGGGGCGGCGTCGTACGGCCTCGAGTCCTTCGAGGACCTGAATGTCGCGGGCTGAGTACTGATCTTCTGTGGTTTGTCTTGCTATAGCCATGACGGGACGTACCTGCCCTCGTGGGGAGGATGCGTATCTAAACCTCTTCCTGGGTCAGGGTTCGCACGCCACCGGGCTGGAAGCGTGGAGTCGGCGGGACGAATATGCACTGGGCACGCTTTATTTTACCAGATAATCGTCGATTATTTCCACTCCGGCTGCCGGCCTAACCGCCTACTGAAACGTCCGATCCTCCCCATCCCACTGCGACAGCTCGATTTAGATTCGAGCGGCCGAAGTTCGGCGCTCTTTTGTAAGCGATGTATGCGCGAATTTCGTGGCTGCTACTCGCGTCATCGCACGAAACATTTTGCAGTTTGAGCCGGTACCTTGAACCGAAGATTGCGATTAGCATGCGCGCCCTCTCTCTGTTGCCAGCGCATGCGATCTCTGATTACACGACTTGCAGCCAGCGACGGCCTGACGTTACTTTCGCTCGAACTTTTCAGACCAGCGGTCGAGAGCGGCTAGTCGGCTAAGATTGGACGTATGAGCGTCGTGTCCCGGCTCAGGAGCTATCTCCCCGGCGGCAAGCCCTACATCCCACGCGAGCCCATCCCCTACAAGGCGATTGGCGTCGTGCGTAACCACGTGCGCGAATCGCGGCCCGATGGCTGGGAGGACGTGCGCTCCGACATCATCCTGCGCGAGGACCTCGCCGACGCGCTCGACCCCATCGAGGGCTTCTCGCACGTCATCGTGGTGTTCCACATCGACGGCGTGCCGGAGAGCGCGCGGCGCCTGACGCTGCCGGTGGGCAACGAGGTGCCACCGCCGGAACGCGGCGTGCTCGCCACCCGCAGTCAGCTACGCCCCAACCCGATCGGCGTCTCGGTCGTCGAGGTGATGCACCGGCGCAAGCACGTGCTGCGCGTCAAGGGCCTCGACGCGCTTAACGGCACGCCGGTGCTCGACCTCAAGCCCTACCTGCCGCATTACGACGCCGTCCCGAATGCGACCTTGCCGCCCTGGGCCACCTGGCCCGCAGCGGAGTAGTCGGCCCGTGGACCGCGACACCGAGTTGCTCGCGCTGGTGCACGAGCGGCTGCTGGCTCACTACGACATCGACCGCTGGCACTGGCGCAACGATACGCCGCCGCTCGATATCTGCCTTGGCGCCATCCTGGTGCAGCACACCGCCTGGACCAACGTGGGCAAGGCGCTGGACAACCTGCGCGCCGCCGGCGTCTGGTCCGTCGAGGCGATCGCAAAGGCTTCGGACGAGGAGCTGGCGGCGCTGGTGCGACCCTCCGGCACGCCTTCGATCAAGGCGCGACGCCTGCACGCCTTCGCCGAGCTCGTATTGAGCCACGGCGGCTTCGAGGCGCTGTTCGGCCGGCCGGCGCCGGAGCTGCGCACCCTGCTGCTCGCCACGCACGGCATCGGACCCGAGACTGCGGACGTAATCGCTCTCTACGCCGCACGACGGCCCGTAATCGTGCACGACGCCTACACGGCGCGCCTCAACCGCCGTATCGGCATCGGCCCGGAGCGCGACGGCTACGAGGTCTGGCGTGCCTGGCTCGACGCCCGACTGCCCCTCGACCTCGATTACCGGCGCCGTGATCACGCCGCGATCGTGGTGCACTGCAAGGAGACGTGTCGCGTAAAGCCCCGCTGCGAGGTCTGTCCGGTGGCCGATCTGTGCGAATTCAACAAGCGCCGAAATCGCTGAAATAGGCCGTTCTCGAGGCTATAAACGCGTTCACTGAGTGCCACTTCTGGCGAGAACTGGCTTGTCTGGCCCGCAGCGGAACAGGCGTCGACAGGAGCGGGAGGCATCGCCCTCACCCTGCCCTCTCCCCGGGGGAGAGGGTTCTGCGTCGTCGTACTCGCAGCCGTGGGTGGGGTTCGCGAGATTCCTCCTGATGTCGGAATGACGCTTTGGCGCCGCAACGACAACGAAGGCTTGCTCCTGAACCCCTCCAGCGAAAGACAGGCGCTCTCCTATGCCTGTGTCTATGCCTATGTCCCCGCCCGCCTGCCTGTAACAGCCCCATTCGGTAGAATCGAGGGCGTATGGACGTAGCACTCATCGGTCTCGCGGCTTCTGGTAAGACGGGCCTACTGCAGGCGCTGGCGGCGGGGCATCTTCCCGGCCACGGCTCGCCAAACGAGCCCACGCTGGCCGTCGTCAAGGTTCCTGACGAGCGCCTCGACCGCCTCGCGACCCTGGTCGAGGCTCGCAAGACGACGTATCTGGAGCTGCGCATCCTCGATTTCCCATCGTTCAGCGTCGGTAAGAAGGGTCCGCCGCCTCAGCTGCTGGGCTCGCTGTCGACCGCCGACCTCATGGTGCACGTCGTGCACGCCTTCAACGACACGTCGGTGCCCCACCCGCTCGAGAGCGTCGACCCGGCGCGCGACATCGCTGCCCTCGACCTCGAGCTCGCGTTTGCCGACCTCGCGGTCATCGAGCGGCGCATCGAGCGTCTGACGGCGGAGATGCGCTCCCTGGCGGCGAGCGCGCGCGGCAACCAGGACCGCGAGATGGCGCTGCTCACGCGCCTCAAGGAAGGCCTCGAAGCCGAGAAGCCGGCTCGGTCGCTCGGGCTCACAGCCGAAGAGAAGGTGTCGCTGGGTGGCTTCAACCTGCTGACCCTGAAGCCGCTGCTCATCGTGCTCAACATCGACGAGTCGGATGCCGCACGCACGGACGAGATCGAGGCCGAGGCGCGCTCCCGCTACGACGCGCCGGGCACGTCCGTAATCGCGCTGGCGATCAAGGCCGAGGCCGACGTGGCGGAGCTGCCGCCGGAAGACGCGGTCGAGTTCCGCAGAGAGCTCGGTCTACCCGAGGTCACGGCCGCCGAGCGACTCCTGCAGGAGGCCGTCACGCTGCTTGGGCTGATCACGTTCTACACGGCCGGGCCGCAGGACACCCACGCCTGGTCGATCCCGGCCGGCACGCCCGCCGTCAAAGCCGCCGGACGCATTCACAGCGACATCGAGCGCGGCTTCATCCGCGCCGAGGTGATCGGCTGGCAGGAGCTGCTCGATGCCGGCTCCCACGCCGAGGCGAAACGTCGCGGCGTCCAGCGCGTCGAGGGTAAGACCTACGAGGTGCAGGACGGCGACGTGATCAACGTCCTCTTCAACGTCTAGCGCTCACGCGCCGCAGTTGGCTGTTAGCTTTGGCTATTAGCCACTCCCTCCCCAACGCCCCTTCGATCCGTCATTCCGACGCCAGGAGGAATCTAGTCCGACAAGACCAGATACCGAGAGTCTGCGAACCAGGACGCTTCGTCTCTCTTTATCGCGACGCGATAGCCCTCACCCTGCCCTCTCCCTGAGGGAGAGGGTTCTACGTCCTCTTGAGACGTAGCGCACGATAAGAGACGCGAGATTCCTCCTGGCGTCGGAATGACGTCTCGAGAGGCGATAGCGTTATCGACTGCACGCAGCAACGGCTGCCGACGGGTCCGTCGGGTGAGCGGCAGCACGATGTCCGCCCTGCCAGGGGCCTCAGGTCAGGGGTGGGGCCTGGATGCCGCGCGCCGCGAAGACTTCGCCCAGGACGCGGCCGGCGTTAACGCCGTTCGGCCAACCCGAGTAGAACGTCACGTGCGTGCAGATCTCCTGCAGCTCGTTCGGCGTCACGCCGTTGTCGAGGGCGCGAGCCAGGTGGCCTTTGAGCTCCTCGGTGCGGTAGAGGGCAGTCAGCACCGCGACCGTGATCATGCTGCGCTCGCGCTTGCCGAGCTGCTTGCGCTCCCAAATGTCGCCGAACAGCATCGAGTCGCGTAGCTCGCCGAGCTTTGGCAGCGTCTGGTAGGGACCTACGGGGCGGTTCGGGTCTGTGGTCATGACTTGTCTCCTCCTGCATCGCGCTCGTTGACGTGGGCATTAGACGACGACGCGCCGAATCAGGGAAGGCCCCGACGCTCTCTGGAGATCCTGCCGCCGTAATCTGGCGCACGCCCCTCAACGCCAGCACGGCCTCGAAGACTCTTGCGACAGCGCGATCAAAAAGAGCAATCTGCTTAGGTGGACGAGGTTTCGCGCCAGATCTCCCTAGAAGCGCTGCGGGCGGCCCGCGAAGGCCCCTCGGTCGCCGTCGCGACCGTGGTCTTGGCGCCTGCCGGCTCGGAGCCGGTACCGGGCACGAAGCTGCTTGTTCGACGCGACGGCACCACACTGGGCAGCTACGGCGGCGCCGCGCTCGAGCAGACCGTGATCGAAGACGCGCTGGCGGCGATGAACGAGTTCCCGCGCCGCCCGGTGCAGGCGCTCTACTACCGCGGCGAAGGCGAGCGCATCCACCGCCTCGAAGCGCGGGGCGGCGCCGACGCCTACGAGATCATGATCGAGATCGTCGAGGCGCCCGTGACGCTGCTGATCGTCGGCGGCGGGCACATCGGGCTGTCCCTGGCGACGATCGGCGAGCACGTGGGCTTCTCGGTCGCCGTGATGGACGATCGCGCCATGTACGCCAACCCGGAACGCTTCCCGATGGCCGACAAGGTCATGGCCGGCGACTTCACCGAAATGCTGGCCGACTTCCCCATCGGCTCCAATACCTACATCGTCATGGTCAGCCGCGGCCACAAGCAGGACGAGACCGCCCTGCGCGCCGTCGTCAACCGCGGCGCGGCCTACGTCGGCATGATCGGCAGCAAGCGCCGCGTCTCGACGGTGCTACGCCACCTGGCCGAAGAGGGCTTCGACATCGATGCGCTGGAGCGCGTCTACACGCCGATCGGCTTCGACATCGGCGCCGAGACGCCGGAAGAGATCGCGGTGTCGATCGTCGCCGAGCTCATCGCGGTGCGCCGCGGTGGTTCCGGTCGGCCGATGCACGAGAACCGCCCCAAGATTCGCCTCGGTGAAATAGAGCCAGCTTAATTCGCCCGCGGCCTCACCAGCTTCAAATACTGACGCGCCAGGAACGCGGGTCTGAAGCCTAGCTCCGCGTACATGAGCTTCGGCGTGTCGTAGGGGTCGGCGCCGATCACGATCGCCTCGGCGCCACGAGCCCGCGCGTCGTCGACGCAGTGCGCGATCAGCGCGGTTGCGATGCCGCGATGGCGGTACTGCGGCAGCACGAACAGGTCCTCGACCTGCCCGACGCCGTTCTCGCCCGGCCAGGAGGAGAAGTAGCCCACGGGCCGCTCATCGACATACGCCATCCAGTCTCGCACCGCGGGAGCCTTGCCGCGCAGGTAGGCCAGGTAGTCGTCGAAGATGGCAAAGTCGGTGACGCGCCCGTGGTTTCCGTCGTTCTCGACCGTGTTGACGCGTATCAGCTCGGCGTACGCCGCCCAGTCCGCGTCCGAAACGATCTCGCGCATCTCGAAGGGCTTCGGCGTTGCCTTGAGAGGGCCCTCGAGGATGAGGAAGATGCCCTCGGTTATGGTGTAGCCCGGCTCGAGCGTGAGACGGGCCGCAACCAGCGGCGGTGTCAGCGGATCGACGTCGATGCGCCGGTGCCCAAGGCCCGCGTACTCGGCATCGAGACGCCTCAGCAGCGCCTCCATCTCATCGGGCTCGGTTGTGCGCACCAGGTCGACGTGGTTGGCGTCGTAGCGGGTGGGCGTCGCGCGATTGCGCACGAACAAGGCTCCGTGAGCCTCGAACGTCTCGCAGCCCAGCGCCAGGTACTGCGCAATCGACTCGCAGGCGCGCGCGATCAGGTCGTCACGCTGAAGCATGGCGGCAGTCTAGCCGACTACCGCCACGTCTGTTCAAGAGCGCTAGTTCGAAGTCGGACTGGCGGGTGGCGCTGCCTCCGGGGCGTTGAAGTTGGCATGCGAGGTCAGCTGCCAGGCTCCGTTCGTGTAGTAGAACGTGCTGAGTCGCGGCGCCGGCGTCGTGTCGTAGGGCTGGCCGTTGACGGTCTCGTGCACGCTGACGTCCCAGCGCACCACCAGGGCGTTGTCGCTCTGCTTCGCCGTGACGTTGGTGATCGTGAACTGACCAACGTCGGGGAAGCTCTGGAGATACGCCGTCTTGTCGGACGTGGAGCCGTCGGCGCGCTGGACGATGAAGGCCGCCGAGACGAAGCTCTGGAGCCCGTTCGCGTCCTTCTGCTGCAGCAGCGTCATGTACCTGTTCACGAGATCGCTGCCCGTCTGATTCGGGTCGCCGAGCTTCGCAGCGTTGCCGTTGTTCGACGAGCCGCCGCAGGCAACGCCGAGGACCAGAGCCGCCCCGAACACGGCCAGCGCCAGCCAGGCGCCGAGCCTGCGTGTACTGAACTCCCAGACCAAATGACTGATACGCACTGCAGCGCCTCCTCTGGTTCCTGCTGCGAACCGTTACCTGACTTATCGACACGTAGACGAGCTTCGACAGGTCGGATTGGCCCCAAGCTGGCGCCTCACGAGCGCGCGTGGCAGGCTGAAGATGTGGCAGGCATCATCCTTGACTTCGACCCGCCCCAGCCCGATCTGGGCGCCTTCGAGCACGACAGCGAAGACCTCGTGTTCTTCCTCTCGTGGGCATACTCGGCGCGCTACGGCGCCAGCCATGAGATGTCGGACGCGGCCCTGATCTTGCGCAACGAGCTCAAGATCGACCTCGTTCCGCTGCTGACGTTCGCCGACCGCAACGTCGAAGAGGCAGGGGACGCCGAGGCGCTGGAGTTGGCGTGGCAGGACGCGGCGCCGCTGGCCGAATGCTGCCGCCGTGTCGCCGGCGGCCTCGAGAGCGACGACCAGCGCCTGACCGATCTGCGGGAGGAGTATCCCGGCCTCGTGCCCGCGATTCGGGAGCTCGGACGCATCGCCGAGGCCGCAGCCCTGCGAGGCGCCCGCATCCGCGTGACCTACAACCTGGAGGACGAGGCGTGACCGAGGCGAACGTCGGCCGCGACTACAACCGCTGGCTGCGAGACTCGCTCAGCGGGCGGTTCTTCGGTCTGCTCTCCGGCATGCCCGGCCTCATGCTGATCAATACGCCGGCGTTCAACCTGCACGAGGAGCTGCAGCTCAAGCCCGAACACCGTCTGCTCGATATCGGCTGCGGCAGCGGCGCCCTGCTGCAACTCATGGCGTCCAAGGTGCAGTTCATGCACCGTCCTGTCGGTATCGACCTGTCGCGGGCGATGCTGGACCTCGATAAGCGCGACAAGAGCCGCGAGGAGCTGCTGCTGGCCTCCGGGCTGGCGCTGCCGTTCCCGGACGAGAGCATCGACGTGATCACCTGCGGCCACCTGGTCAAGCACCTCGACGACAACGGCCTGCTGCAGATCATGCGCGAGATGCAGCGCGTGCTGGTATTCGGCGGCATCGCCCTGCTCTGGGAGCTATCGCCAACCAACTCGAAAAGACTCAACGCCTGGAACAGACGCGTCGTCACGCTGGGTGTACGAGAGTGCAACCTGCGCAACTACACGACCCTCAGCGCCTACGCCCTCGAGGCCGGCTTCGACTTCGCCGGCAACGCCCACATGCGCCCGTTCCTGTTCCCGCCTATCCCGCGCGTCTCGCTGCTCCTGGGCAAGGCCCCGAAAGACTGGTCGCCCGGCCAGCAGTCGAACGGCCTGGAAGCCGAGCAGACGCCCTCGTTGTCCGAGGATGCGATGCACAACGGACGGAGCTAAAGCTTCGTCCCTACATGCGACCGCACCAACGCTACGGCACGTTCCCTACCTCAGCGCCTCTCCCGCCAGGAGGAATCTGGTGTATCCTGATCAGGCTCGATCCTTCCCCGCGGCGCGGCGCACTAGCGTCCGTAGCGCTCTCTTGGCGTCCCGGCGATGCCCTCACCCTGCCATCTCCCCCAACGAGAGGGCGGAGGCAGACATTCCGTCTGCAGAAAGGCCTCGATCGTTGATATAGAGACGAACCTTCGGGTCCGTCCGCGTGTCTCGACGACCACGCTGTGAAAAGTGTGAACTGACGGGGTTCAGGCGCCGCGTTTGTCGAGCAGCGGCAGAACGCGGTCGAGAATGCGCTGCGCCACCTCGTACTTCGAGAGCAGAGGTAGCTCCTCCGTCGCGCCTGCGGCGTCGAGGATCGTGACGCGGTTCGTGTCGACGGCGAAGCCCGCGTCCGATGCCGAGACGTCGTTGGCCACGATGAGGTCCAGCGGCCCGTGCGACAGAGGCTTGCGGCTCGCGTTTTCGATCAGGTTCTCGGTTTCCGCCGCGAACGCGACCTTGACGACCGACGCGGGCACCTCCGGCAGGAACGACTCGTTCTTGACCAGCGGCAACATCATGCCGCCCTCGCCCTTCTTGAGCTTCTGCTGCGCCGCTTCCGCCGGGCGGTAGTCGGACACTGCTGCTGCCATGATCAGCGCGTCGGCAGACTCGCAGGCGCTGAGCACCGCCGCGCGCATTTGCGCCACGCTTTCTACGGCGAGCAGGGTCACACCGTAGGGCAGCGGCAGACCAGGCTCGGTCGACACCAGCGTCACCTCGGCGCCGCGGTCACGGGCGGCTTCGGCCAGCGCGTAGCCCATCTTGCCGCTGGAGCGATTCGTGATCACGCGCACCGGGTCGATCGGCTCACGCGTGCCGCCGGCGCTGACCACGATGTGCCGGCCGGCGAAGTCGCCATCGCGGGCCAGCAGCCACTGCGCCGCACCGAGAATCTTCGATGGCTCCGATAGTCGCCCGGCGCCGACATTGCCGCTGGCCAGGCGCCCCTGCTCCGGCCCCACGAACTCGACGCCGCGCGCTCGCAGCGTCTCGACGTTGGCCCGGGTGGCGGCCGCCTCCCACATCTGCGAGTCCATGGCCGGCGCGACGAGGATCGGTGCGCGCGTCGCCAGCGCCGTGAGCGAGAGCATGTCATCGGCCAGGCCGTGGGCCAGGCGCGCCAGCGTGGTCGCGGTTGCCGGGGCGACGATCAGCAGGTCGGCTCGACGCGACAGGGCGACGTGCTCCTCGCCCTCGCTGCTGACCGGCTCGAACATGTCGGTGTAGACGGCGCGGCCCGTCAGGGAGCGAAACGTGAACGGTGTAACGAACTTCTGCGCCGACTCCGTCAGCACGACGTCGACCGTGGCGCCGGCCTGCACCAGCTTGCTCGCGAGGTCGGCGGCCTTGTAGCAGGCGATGCTGCCGCAGACGCCCAGCACCACGTTGCGGCCGCGCAGCGTCATCAGTCGGCCTCGTTCATCTCGTAGACCAGGCGCAGGCCGTTCAGCGTCAGGTCCTGATCGACGTGGTCGAACACCGGCACGATCTCGCTGAGCAGGGTCGACCAGCCGCCGGTGCCGATCACCCAGGCGTCCTCACCGATCTCGGCTTTGAAGCGCCGCACCATGCCCGCGACCAGCTCCGCGTAGCCCAGGAGGATGCCGGATTGCATCGCAGCAGCCGTGTTGTTGCCCACGGCTCGCTTTGGCGGGCGCAGGTCGACGCTACGCAGCATAGCTGCCTTCTGCGCCAGTGCGTCGGCCGCCACGGCGAGCCCCGGGGCGATGGCGCCGCCGAGGTAATCGCCGTCGCGCGATATGGCGTCGAACACGGTCGCGGTGCCGACGTCGACGATGATCAGCGGCGGCTTGTGCAGCTTGAGGCCGGCGACGGCGTCGACGATGCGGTCGGGCCCAACCTCGCGCGAGTCTTCGTAGAGGATGCGCAGGCCCGTCTTGACGCCGGCGCCGATACGCAGCGGCTTGATGTGAAAGTGCCGGTGAAACAGCTCGTCGAACACGTGGTTCAGAGGCGGCACGACGCTGGCGATCACGGCGCGATGTAGCTCATTGCTGTCGATGCCGCCCATCGCCAGCAGATTGCTTAGCGTAACGGCGTACTCGTCTGCCAGCTTGTGCACGTCGGTGGCGATCCGCCAGGTGGCGCGCAGCTTCTCGCCCTCGAACACTCCCAGGGTGACATTGGTGTTGCCGATGTCGATTGCGAGAAGCATAGTGCAGCAATTATAGGCTTATCCGATTCCCGCACCCGGGCCGTCAGGTCGTCACACTATGTGAACCAGAATTCACACAAATTGCGGCGCTAGTGATCATAAAGTTCTTGACCGCGTTGAGGAACACTGTGCTACCTTCCGACAGTCCCAACCACCCACGAGGACGGGGCCTACAGGCGGTAGGGGCACCACTTCTTTACCCTGGTTCGCTGTCATTTTCAGCCAGGTTTCGATCCGGAGGGGTATCTGTGTCTGCTGCGTTACCCGCAAACGCACAACAGGTCTGGGAAGCTACGCTTGGCCAGCTTATGCTTCGCGTCACGCGTCAGAATTACGACACGTGGCTTCGTCATACGGTTGCTAAACAGTTCGAAGGCACGACTCTGGTCGTCGCGGCCGCCAACGACCTGGCCTGCGACTGGCTCTCGACGCGCATGCGCTCCGTCGTACTGCAGTCTTTGACCGCGGTCGCCGGACCGGGTCTACGAGTCCGCTTCGAGCCCACCGAGCCCATGGTCGCGAGCAACGCCGGCGAGCCGATGCAGCCTTCGTTGCTGCCGCGGCACCAGCACGCACCGCTCAACCCGCGCTACACCTTCGCCAGCCTGTACGAGGGCGGCTTCAACCGCCTTGCCCTCACGGCAGCGCGCGCCATCACGAGCCCGGACAGCGCCTACTACTCGCCGTTGTTCATCAGCGGCAGCAGCGGCAACGGCAAAACACACCTGCTCAACGCCATCGCCCACGAAGCCTCCGCCCAGGGCATCGACTTCCAACTGGTCAGCGGCGAGCAGTTCCTCAGCGAGTTCACAACCTCGCTGCGTAACGGCGGCAGCGCTGCATTCCGTGCCCGCTACCACGAGGCCGAGCTGCTGCTGGTCGACGACGCGCATTTCCTCATCGGCAAGAAGGCGACGCTGAACGAGTTCTATCAGACCGTGGCAGGCCTGCAGGACCACGGTCGCCGCATCGTTATCTCCGGCGACCTCAGCGCCATGAACGGCGATGCGGCGCGCTTCACGGGGCATCTGCGCTGGGGCCTCGTGGCGGCGATCGAGGCCGCACCGGCTGAAGACCGGAGCCGCTTCGTCGAGATGAAGGCGAACATCCAGGGCATCGACCTGCCGGACGAGGTGAAGCAGTACCTGGCCTTGCGCGTCAAGACGAGCCTGCGCGACCTCGAGGGCGCTGTGAACCGTGTCATCGCCCTGTCGCGCATCTCGAAGGACCAGACGATCAGCATCGACCTCGCAACGCGGGCGCTGCAGCCGTTCTCCGAAGCCGGCTTCAACGACGAGCACAGGGTCGAGCCGGCCGAGCTGGTTGGCGCCGTCGCAAAACGGCTCTGCGTCACGCCCGTCGAAATCACGGGCCCTAGGCGCGACCGTGCTCTGACCTACGCCCGCCACCTCGCGATGTACCTGCTACGCCACGACCTGGGTATGACCTACGCGGCGATCGCGCAGCTGCTTGGCAAGAAGGACCACTCCACCGTGGTGCACGCCTGCAACCAGCTAACGCGCGACCTCGAAGGATCACCGGAGCTGCGTGCCGACGTCGACGCCGTACGCACAGCCCTGAACATCCGCACAGACTCGTACTGAACCGAATCACCGCGATCACCGGCCCTACCAACCATCACTAAGAGGGAGATCGTGTGTTCAACTTATAATCGTTCTATATGATCGATCTTGCTGAAATACACGTGATCTCTGGTCCTGGTGGAAATGGTGCCGTCGGATTTCGCCGTGAGAAGTTCGTGCCGCGGGGCGGCCCGGACGGAGGCGATGGCGGCCGAGGCGGCGACGTCATCATCCAGGCCGACGAAGGTCTGACCACGCTGGCCCATTTCCGGCATCGTCGCACTTACAAGGGCGAGCCAGGCACGCCGGGCGCCGGAGGCAAACGACACGGCCGCAATGGAGCGCCTCTCCTGCTCAAGGTGCCCGTAGGCACCGTGATTCAGGCTGACGACGGTGCGACCTGGGACCTGGACGAGAGCGGCGCCAGCGTTGTCGTGGCCAGCGGCGGCGATGGCGGTAGGGGCAACGCCCGTTTCTCTAACTCGATCCGCCAGGCGCCGTTGTTCGCCGAAAAGGGCATGCCCGGCGAAGAGCTGGAGCTGCGTCTCGAGCTCAAGCTGCTGGCCGACGTCGGTCTCGTGGGCCTGCCGAACGCCGGCAAGTCGACGCTGCTGCGGGCCGTATCGCACGCCATGCCCGACGTGGGTGACTTCCCTTTCACGACGCTCGAACCAGTGCTAGGCGTGGTCGAGATGGGCATCGATGCCTTCGTCATGGCCGACCTGCCGGGACTGATCGAGGGTGCAAGCGAGGGCGTGGGCCTCGGGCATCAGTTCCTGCGCCATGTCGAACGCACACGCGTCATCGTGCACGTTCTCGACGCTTCGGCCGCGGACCCGGTGCAGGACTACGAGACGGTACGCAAGGAGCTCGAGCTCTACGACACGCGGCTCGTCGAACGCCCCGAGATCGTGGCGCTGAACAAGATCGACCTGCCGGACGCCCGCGACGCCGCCGAGAAGCTCAAGGGCGCCTTTCCAGACAAGACTGTCCTGCTGGTCTCGGGCGCGACGAGCGAGGGCACGAAGGACCTGCTTAACACGCTGCTCTCCCTGCTGCAGGCGACCGCGCCTCAGCCGGCAGAATCGTCCGAGAAGCCGCTGCCGGTGCTGAGACCGCGCGGCCGCGAACGCCTCGAGATCGAGCAGGCGGACGATGGCATCTTCGTGGTCCGCGGCGGAAACGCCGAACAGGACGCGATCAAGCTCGGTGAGGGCGGCGAAGAGGCTCGGGACGAGCTGCAGGAGCGTTTGCGGCGCCGCGGCCTCGACCGCGCCCTCAAGCGGGTCGGAGCGCGGCCCGGGGACCGTCTCAAGGTCGGTGCCGTCGTGCTGGAGTGGCACGGGTGAGAATCGGCATCATGGGCGGCACCTTCGACCCGATTCACGTCGCACACCTCGTGCTGGCCGAGCAGGCCCGCGAGCAACTGGCGCTCGACAAGGTGCTGTTCATCCCGGCCGGCGACCCCTGGCGCAAAGCCGGCCGCGAGATCACGCCGGCCCGCCACCGTCTCGCGATGACGCAGCTCGCCGTGCAGGGCAACGATGCCTTCGAGGCAGACGACTGCGAGATCCGCCGCGAGGGCCCGACCTACACGCTCGACACGCTGCGAGAGCTGCGCGCCCGGCCCGGCATGGAGCCGGACGACGACCTGTTCGTGCTGGTCGGCGAGGACGCGCTGGCCGACCTGCCGCACTGGCACGACCCCGCCGGCATCGCGGCCGAGGCGATCATCGTGGTCGCGCCGCGCGACGGTGTCGAGATGCCAGAATCGCTGCCTTTCGACCGCGAGCGTCTCGCCTACATCGAGATGCCGTACATGGAGATCAGCGCCACCGAGTTGCGCCGACGCGCCCGTCTCGGCCGCAGTCTGCGCTACCTCGTGACGGAGCCCGTGCGCGCCTACATCATCGACAACGACCTCTACCAGACCTGACGCCTCAGAAAGCGCGCAGCGAAAGTTCTAGCCGTCTGTCGTCGGAATAACGGCGGCCGCGTCGCCGTCAGCCAGGTAATGCTGTTCCAGCTTGCGGCCGCGCGACGAAATGTAGGGACGAAGCTCCAGTTCCGTCCGTGGGCCGCAGCGTGTATCGAAAGGCGTGCCTCGGCCGCGCACGGGAGAGGGGGCGGCGTCAGACAAGGAAGCGTCGTCCACCGACGCTGAGTGGGCGTCCCACCACCCGTCGTCGCCACAAAGGCGAAACGTTCTGCAGGAGTTCGTAGCGACCGAAGCTGCGCGCCCCGATACAATTGACGGCGTGACGCTGGATAAGCTGCGCGGCAAGCTGATCATCTCGCTGCTGTTTGGGATTCTGGTCTTCGTTGGTCTCAGCGCCTACGCGGACTTCAACGATGTCATCACCGGACTGAAGGACTTCAGGTGGGAGCTCCTGCCCGCGGTCTGCGGCCTGACCTTCCTCAACTACCTGCTGCGCTTCTGGAAGTGGCAGTACTACCTCAAGATCATCAAGGTTAAGGACCTGCCTACGCGGACGAGCGCCGAGATCTACTTCGCAGGTCTCGGCATGGTCGTGACGCCGGGCAAGGTCGGCGAGTGGCTGAAGTGCTATCTGCTGCGTGAAATTCACGGCACGCCGTTCAGCCGCTCGGCGCCGATCGTCATCGCGGAGCGCCTTACCGATAGCCTCGGGCTGGCGATTCTCGGCCTCGCGGGGCTGCTGATCTACGGCAGCGCCTGGCCGGTGTTCGTGGTGATCATCGCCGGCTCGGCGGTGATGTTCTTCGTGGCGCGGCATCAGCCGATGGCCTACTGGCTGCTGCATCGTCTCGAGCGGCTGCCGGTGATCTCCCGCTTCGCCCAGCACGCCGAGGAGTTCTACACCAGCAGCTACGCCCTGCTATCGCCTATCTCGCTGCTCGCGATGACGCTGAACAGCGTCGTGTCGTGGGGCTTCGAGGTGCTGGCGTTCTACCTCGTGCTTATCGGCTCCGGCGCGTCCGGTGGCGCCGACACATTGCTTAAGGCGTCGTTCATCTTCTCGGCCTCGACGCTGGCCAGCGCGATCCTGCTGACGCCGGGCGGTCTCGGTGTCGCTGAGGGCGGTCTCACCGGCCTGTCCGTGGTGCTCCTCAAGGTCTCGAAGTCTGAGGCCGCGGTCGCGACGCTGCTGATCCGATTCGGCACGCTGTGGTTCGGCGTCCTTGTTGGGCTCGTGGCGCTGGCCATGGTCGGCCGCAAGCTGCCGAAGAGTGGCATCGTCCTGGAGGAGCCGGGGGATTCGTTGCTGGCGCCATCGGAGGGTACGGGCGGGCCGTGAGCGCTGCACTGCGCCGCGTCCTCTGGGACGACCTGGCGAGTCGCGCGGCCGCGCTGTCGGTGGCACTGAACGCGGTCCTGCTGGTCATGAAGGTCGTCGTGGCGATGATCAGCGGCAGCGTTGCGGTGCTCTCCGACGCTATCGACAACACCGAAGACCTGATCGCGATCTCGATTACGTTCGCCAGCGTCAGGCTGAGCACCCAGCCGCCGGACGAGGGCCATCCCTACGGCCACGGCGGCGCCGAGACAATCGCGGCGTCGCTGCAGGGGCTGCTGATCGGCCTCGGCGGCGCTCTGATCACCTGGCGCTCGTTGCAGCGTCTGTTCAACCCGCCGAGTCATATCCACGAGGAGATTGCACTCATCGCGATGCTGGTCGCTGCAACGGCCAACTTTGCGCTGGTGCAGTACACGGGGCGGGTTGCCAGGACCACGGGCTCGCCGGCGATCGCGGCCGAGGCGAAGCATCTCTGGACCAACGTCGTGCAGGCCGCGACGATTTTCGTCGGTCTCGGACTCGTAGCGATCACCGGCAACGTTGTGTTCGACTCGCTGGTGGCGCTCGGCCTGGCGGGCTTCCTGTTCTGGACCGCGCTGCACATCTTCTGGAGCGCCGGCAGCGATATTCTCAACGCCAGCTTGCCTCCCGACGAGGTGACCGAACTACAGCGGGCGATTCTCGACGACCACGACTCGATCTCGATCCACGAGCTGCGCACGCGTCGCGCCGGCCAGAACCGGCTCGTCGACTTCCACCTGGCGCTGCCGGCCTCGATGCGACTCGACGAGTCACACGCCATTACGGAGCGCATCCAGGCGAGCATCCAGCGACGCTGGCCGGGCACTATCGTGACGATCCACGTCGACCCGGCCGAAGCGCACGAAGACGCTGGCCTATAATCCAGACCGAGCCCTGATGAAGAGACGTTACCGGCGCATAGTCGCGAAATTCGGCACCAACCTGCTCACGGACGACGAGAAGCTCGATATCGAGCAGATGCGGCGTCTGGTGGCGCAGGTCGCGCAGCTGCATCAGGCGGGCGTCGAGGTCATCGTCGTGAGCTCGGCAGCGGTGGCAGCGGGGCGGGCGCGGCTCGGCCTGACGCGCCGCAGCCGCCGGCGCGACATCCCGTTTCGTCAGATGCTGGCCGCGGTGGGCCAGGGCCAGCTCATGCAGGCCTACGACCAGCTCTTCGCCGAGCACGGCATCGTGGTGGCGCAGGTGCTGCTGACCCGTCGCGACCTCTCGGACCGCCTCAGCTACCTCAACGCTCGCAACACCTTCCTGGCGCTGCTGCACTACAAGGTGGTGCCGATCGTCAACGAGAACGACGTCGTCGCGCTCGAGGAGGTGGTGCAGAGCCGGATCGGCGAGAACGACACGCTGGGCGCGTTGACAGCAAACCTGCTCGACGCCGACCTCCTGGTCATGCTCATGACCCGCGACGGGCTCTACGCCGGCGACCCCGGCATCGACCCTTCAGTCGAGCTTATCCGGCGCGTCGAGCGCATCGACTCGACAATCGAGGCGTACGCCGGCGGCAGCGAGAGCGGCGGCACCGGCGGCATGGTCACGAAGCTTACGGCCGCACGGCTGGCAACTGCCGCCGGGACCGACGTGGTCATCGCCAACGGCTACGAGCCGGACGTGCTGGTGCGGCTGGCGCACGGCGAGCAGATCGGGACGCTGTTCCCGGCTCCCGCCGACCGACTCGAGAGCCGCAAGCGCTGGATCCTCTCCGGCCTCTCGATCCGCGGCAGCGTCGTCGTGGACGAAGGCGCTGCGAAGGCGCTGCGAGAGCGCAACACGAGCCTGCTGCCCGCCGGTATCAAAGACGTGTGTGGAGACTTTCAGCGTGGCGACGCCATCGACGTCGCATCGGCGACCGGTGAGCGCATCTGCTGCGGCATCGCGAACTACGGCTCCGAAGAGCTGAGCGCGATCAAGGGCGCGAAGTCGTCGGAGATAGCAACGATCCTGGGCTACGATTACGGAGCCGAAGCCGTGCACCGCGATAACCTGGTGCTCGTTTAGGAGAACGAACGATGGAAGTAGACGAGACGCTGCTGGGTCAGGCGCGCGCTGCTAAGGCTGCGGCGCGGAAGCTCGCAAGCCTTTCGACCGCGATCAAGAACCGTGCCCTCGAGTCGATCGCCGAGAGCCTCGTGGCGCGCCAGGACGAAGTCCTCGCCGCGAACACGCAGGACGTCGAGCGCGCACGTGACGCTGGTCTGGCGGAGGCGCCGCTCAACCGGCTGCGCCTCACGCCGGAGAAGATCGCCGGCATCGCGTCCGACGTGCGCACCGTCGCGCGTCTCGAAGACCCGGTGGGCGAACTGATCGACGGACGCAAGCTGCCCAATGGCATCAACGTCAGCCGGCGCCGCGTGCCCCTGGGCGTGCTGGCCGCGATCTTCGAGAGCCGTCCCAACGTGACGATCGACATCGCGTCGCTGTGCCTCAAGTCGGGCAACGCCTGCGTGATCCGCGGCGGCAGCGAGGCGATTCGCTCGAAC
This sequence comes from uncultured Chloroflexia bacterium, assembly GCA_963732945.1. GTDB lineage: Bacteria > Chloroflexota > Dehalococcoidia > DSTF01 > WHTK01 > WHTK01. Next base: position 106,395 of record CAVTBL010000012.1, on the reverse strand, counting down.
ACGGTGCTGGCGCGGGTGGCCCGCGAGGCGGAGGTCGAGGCCGGCGTACCGGAAGGCGCGCTGCAGCTAATCGAGAACACGGACCGCGCCCTGGTGGCGCAGATGCTGAGCCTGCGCGAGTACATCGACATCGTGGTGCCGCGCGGTGGCGCCGAGCTGATTCGCTTCGTGGCCGAGAACGCGCGCATGCCGGTGCTCACGGGCGGGGTCGGCGTCTGCCACACCTACGTCGACAAGGCTGCAAACCTCGACAAGGCGACCGCTATCGCGTTCAACGCCAAGACGCGCAACTGGTCGATCTGCAACGCGCTGGACACGCTCTTGGTGCACGCCGAGGTCGCCAACACCTATCTGCCGCGCATCGCGAGCGCCTGGGCCGAGAAGGGCGTCGAGCTGCGCTGCGACGCTCGGGCCTTCGACGTGCTACGAGGATCCGGCGACGGTATCAACGCGGTCGTAGCGCAGCCGGACGACTTCGGCCACGAGTTCCTGGCGGCGGTCGCGGCGGTGCGCGTTGTCGATTCGCTGGACGAGGCGCTGGAGCACATCGCGACGTTCGGCACTGGGCACTCCGACGCCATCGTGACGGAGGACTTCAGCGCGGCCCGTCGTTTCACCGACGAAGTCGACACCGCCGTGGTCTACGTCAACGCGTCGACGCAGTTCACCGACGGCGCGCAGTTCGGTCTCGGCGCCGAGATCATCGACTCGACCCAGAAGACGATCGCGCGCGGCCCCGTAGGCCTGCGCGAGATCACGACGTACAAGTGGATAGTGCAGGGAGACGGCCAGACGCGGCCGTAGTGCCGCGCATCTAGATGCCCCGCCTATCTCGTTTCCGTGGCCTGCTCATCATGATGTTTCGCGGAGAACATCCGCCGCCTCACTTTCACGCGAGGTACCAGGGTCAGCTATCGTCCTTCCAAATCGACCCGATACGACGCTTGAGAGGTGAGATCCCGATGGCTCAGGAGCGACTCGTCATTCAGTGGGCACGTCTGCACCAGGACGAATTGATGGAGAATTGGAGAAGGACGATGGCGAACGAAGAGCTTGTCGGAATCGATCCGTTAGACTAACAACATGAAGGAAGAGATGCCGGTAGTCACAGGCGTACGGGTGATTCCGCCATACAGCCTCGACGTCGAATTCAAGGATGGTGCTCGCCGGATCGTCGACCTGGAAGAAATGCTCTGGGGCCCGGTATTTGAGCCCCTGAAAGACCCAACGTATTTTGCCCGAGTAGAGGTCGACGACGAGCTCGGCACAGTTGTTTGGCCCAACGGGGCAGACATCGCCCCGGAGTCCCTCTACGAGGGTTTACCTGCTGATGTGAGGAAGAGGAAAGTTGGCTAGCTACACCTTCGAGCGCGAGACACGGACGCCCCAGTCTGAGACTTTTGTTATCGAGTCCGGCGGCGACGAAATCGGACGCGTCGACCTGCACTACTCGAACAGCACCTGCTACGCAACGCTCTGCGTGCCCGGCGACTTCGACGACGACTCGATCGAAGAGCTGATCAGCGAGATCGACGAGCGCCTCGTCATGAGCTGGGAGCCGCTACGCGACGACTTCATCGTTACAGTCTGGGCAGGCCGCGAGGTCGGCGTCTTCTCCGAGACCGGCGACGACGATGACGAGGACGATGAAGACGACGAAGACGATGATGATGACGACCTCGAGGCGACGAACGGCAACCGCAAGGCATAAGAGCCTGTGGTTCATCGCAGGATCAGACGTTCGACACGCCTGTTGACCGGCGCTTAACGGCGCCGGTTGTTCGATCGCACCGTTCCTGAGGCGATGCTCCTAGGATCTCGAAGCCTTCCGACCGACGCCAGGAAGAATCTGGCGAAGCCTGATCAGGCTCAGAGCATCTGACACCACGGCGTCCGTGGTGCTCTTCTTCACCACGCGGCCACAGCCGTCGCCCAGGGGCGAGGGGGTTCTCAAGACTCGGGCCGTATGCCTATGTCTATGAACTTCCGTCCCACTAGCTGCCGGGGACGTTGCCGGAGATCGGGCGGCGCGTCTGCACTTCGTAGGGGATCGGCACGATCGTGTTGTCGGACTTGGCGACGAGGTCTAGCAGGCCGACCGGCAGCGTAGTACCGCCGTCCGGCGCCTTCTCGATGCGGAACTGCACGCTGAAGCCGCCCTGCGCGTCCGTCGTTATCGTCTGGAACGGCGTCGAGTACTGGACGGTGGAGACGCGTTCTTGCAGATTGATCGTCGCGTTGGCGGGCCAGCCGCTGCCGCTGACCGTGACCTCGGTGCCGGGTGGGCCGGCCTTGGGGTCGATGGTTGCGCGCGGGCCGGTTGGCGTCGGCGTGGCAGTTCGCACCGGCGTTGGACGCAGCGTCGCGGTGGCGGCCGGACCGGAGGAGCCGCCGCAGCCGAGCGCCAGCAAGGCGATGAGAGCGGTTGTCAGAAACGCAATTCCTCTTACCATGCTTCGATCTTGGCCTGAACCGCCTGCGAAAGTCGAGAGGTTTGTTCCGGGCGAAGTAGCGTTCTCAGATATTCGATACGCGCGGCGAGAAACTCGAGAGCGCTGGCGCCGTCGATAACGTCGTCGCTGGCCACGGCTTCGTCAACGAGCCCCGCTACCAGCGAGTCGAAATGCGCTTCGACGGCATCGTGCAGCGCCTCGACGCGGGCAGCACGCAGCCGCTCGTCACCGAGCAGGCGTGCGAGCTGTGCCAGGGCTTCGGGGTCCGGGTAAAGAGTAGACATAGGCACAGTCATATTAAGGCGTCTCGGCCACGCCTCATGACTGTGCCTATGCCGTCTGTAGTACTAGGTCGTTCGGGTTACGCCGCGGACCTTGTTGTAGCAGGAGCTGCAGTACACGGGTCGATCACCACGCGGGATGAACGGCACCTCTGTCATGATGCCGCACTCGGCGCAGGCCGCCGGGTGCATCTGCCGGGGCGTCTTGCCGCCGAAGCTGGCGAACACGCCGTAGCGCACATAGCCCTCTTCGGGCTCGACGGCGCGGGCTGTGCGCCGGGCTGTGCGGCAGCGCGGGCAGCGAGCGGGCTCGTTCTGCAGTCCCTTGGTTGCGTAGAATTCCTGCTCGCCCGCGGTAAACACGAAACCGTTGCCACAGTCTTTGCAGGCTATCTCTTTGTCAACGTAGGCCAATGCGGTGCAACCTCCTTAGCTCGGGTCAAAATGCCGTGATTGGCACTCCGAGCAAAAACCTTGCGAATCTTAAGACCGGGAATCGTCTAGGGCAAGCCTCGCCGGACACTCGGACGCTGGCGCGTCGTAGCTTCAAATGACTTTCGGCAATTCGGTAAGGCTAGAATAGTGTTGAAATGCCTGAAGTGCCTGACCTGGAGGCGATTCGAAAGTTCTTCAACCGCTCCATTACGGGACGTTCCGTTGAACGGGTCGAGACCTTCATACCTGTCGTTATCAGAGTACCACGCGACGAGTTCGTTCGTCTGCTCGTAGGCGAAACACTTGGCGAGGTCCACCGCTACGGTAAGTTTCTGCTCTTCTCGCTCGCATCGGGCCGCGTTCTGATCGTCAACCCAATGCTCACGGGGCGCTTCACCTTGGTCGAACCCAAGGTCCGGCGCCACGCGAAGACATGCTTCCTGCTCGGCCTCGACGACGGCATGGAGCTGCGTTACGCCGATCAGCGCCTCATGGGCCGCGTCTACCTGGTTGAGGCCGGGGCGCTGGAGTCCGTGCCGCAGTTCGCCGAGATGGGACCGGACGTGCTATCGCCGTCGCTGACCGAGGACGAGTGGGTGCAGCGATTGCGCAAGTACACCGGGCAGATCAAGAGCATCCTGGTCAACCACAAGTTTGTCGCCGGCATCGGCAACGCCTATTCGGACGAGATCCTCTGGGAGGCGCGCATCCATCCTTACAAGAAGCGCAGCCAGATGACGGACGAGGAGATGCGGCGCCTGTATCACGCGACGCGTGACGTGCTCGCGTGGGCGGAGCCGATCGTCGCGGAGAAGATGACGGAGTCGCTGGACTACAGCGAGTGGCGCGACCACCTGCGCGTGCACCGTCGCGGCGGCCAGCCCTGCCCGCGCTGCGGCTCCACGATCAGCGAGATCACGGCGGGCCAGCGCATCACGAGCTTCTGCCGGAAGTGTCAGCCCGAAGTGCCGAAGCTGTAGCCCGGAGCTTCAAGCTTCAAGCCTCAAGCTGCAAGGCGAGGCTGTGTCTTGCGGTTCGAGGTGTTGTGCAGACTCAACACGGAAGCAATGAAACCTTCTGCTTGTGAACACGCTTCGGCGGCGGCGCTGCCGGTTTCAACCTGGAGCGTTCGTGTGATTGAAGACGTTTCGAGGGCGGCGCGGGTTAGAACGAGTCGATTGCGTTCTTGAACTCGCCCGGGAGGATGTGTTTGAGCACCGGCAGTGCATTGAGGAAGAAGCCAGCGAAGGCAGAGTTGTCGATTGCTCGCTGCATGTGCAGGTTTTCGAACGTGATGCCGACGATCAGCGCGATTTCGATGAACACGAACGCTTTGATTACGCCGACAAAGGCTCCGCCCATCGAGTCGAAGACGCCGAGCATGAACACGGACGACGCCGTCTTGAGGAACATGGCCGTTAGCTGACTCGCGAGCACGACACAGCCGAAGATGATCGCGAAGGCGATGAAGCGCGCCGTCTCTTCGTTGTTAACAGCGACCTTGACGTCGGGCGTGAGGTCTCGGTAGAACAGCCCGGCGAGCGCGACCGCGAAGACGGCGCCGACAATCGTGATCACCTCGCGGATCAAACCAGCGTGGAACGCCGCGTAGGTGAACCATATGATTGTGGCGACAATGGCGAAATCGACCCAGTTCACGCTGACTGGCCTTTCACGTTCTCGTCTTCCAATCCTTATCGACTGCAGAACGCGATTTGCGCACCGCCGCCCCCCGTCCGCCACGCGCGAGTTTAGCAGGATTCTTTTTTCGCTGCTTCGGGCCGAAGTGTAATAAGTATTGCAACAGCGTGGCCTGCGGCTGTCGCGCAGGTATGCGATGCTATAGATCGCTGCCATTAGCGAGGGGGACAGAAGAGTCAACGAGAGACTGAAGCTCCTTCTAGAGTCGGTTTCGGACGGTAGTATCGGCGTCGAGCAGGCGCTCGATCAGCTGCGTCATCTGCCGTACGAGGACCTCGGATTCGCGAAGATCGACCACCATCGCGACCTGCGTGATGCGCTGCCGGAGGTCATCCTGGCCGAGGGCAAGACGCCAGACCAGATCGCTGCGATCGGCGAACGCCTGGTCGCGCGCTCCGGCCGGCTCCTGGTCACGCGCCTCAACCGCGAGGGCTATCGCGCGCTCGAGGCCGCCGTGCCGGACGCCGAGTACCACGAGCTGGCGCGCGTCGCCATCGTCGACCGCGAGCCGAGGCCGTTGCTTACGGGCGTGACCGTCGTCTGCGCCGGCACCTCCGACCTGCCGGTAGCGCAGGAAGCGGTGCTCACGGCGCGCATGACCGGCAGCGACGCCAACCTGATCTCTGACGTCGGCGTCGCGGGCATCCACCGCCTGTTCGACCACCTGCCGCAGCTGCTCGAGGCCAACGTGCTGGTCGTCGTAGCGGGCATGGAGGGCGCCTTGCCCAGCGTCGTCGCCGGCCTCGTCTCGGCGCCGATCGTTGCGGTGCCGACCTCGATCGGCTACGGCGCGAGCTTCGGCGGTCTGGCGCCGCTGCTGGGGATGCTCAACAGCTGCGCTGCCGGTGTCTCCGTTGTGAACATCGACAACGGTTTCGGAGCCGGCTACCTGGCGGCGCGGATCAACGCCCTGGCGCACGGCCCCCGCCGGGAATGAGATTCAGACCAGTTTCCTTGCGTGTCGGCAGTCCGCAAGCAACAGTGCCTTCGTAAGGCAGGATAGAAAAATGCGCGTTGCGTACTTCGACTGCTTCTCCGGCGCCAGCGGCGACATGATCCTCGGCGCTCTGCTCGACGCCGGGTTGTCGTTCGAGGCGCTGCGGGCCGAAGTCGCGAAGATCGCGCTGCCCGAGGGCGCCTTCTCGATCGAGGCGCATAGGGTGCAGCGCGCCGGGTTCGCCGCGACGAAGCTCGACGTGATCGTTAGCGAGCCGCCGCGTCATCGCTCCCTCGGCGAGGTACTCGACATCGTACGTCGCTCCAGCCTACCCGAGGCCGACCGAGGGCGGATCGAGAGCGTGTTTCAGCTGCTCGGCGAGGTCGAGGCCCAGGTCCACGGCACCAGCGTGGCTGACGTCGAGCTGCACGAGGTCGGCGCCGTCGACGCGCTGGTCGACGTCAGCGGCGCCATCGCCGGGCTGAGGCTGCTCGGCATCGAGGACGTATACGTTTCGCCGCTGCCGCTCGGCCGCGGTGAAGGACGCGGTGCCCACGGCACCTTCCCGCTGCCTGCGCCCGCGACGCTGGCGCTGGTGGCGCGCGCCGGAGCGCCGATCGTCGAGGGCGAGGGGCCGCGTGGCGAGCTCGTGACGCCTACCGGCGCGGCGTTGCTGACCACGCTGGGCCGTTTTCAGCGGCCCGGGATGACCCTCGACAAGATCGGTTACGGCGCCGGCGGTCGCGATCCTGCCGACCGCCCCAACGTGCTGCGCGTTTGGCTCGGCGAGACCGAGCCGTCCGGCAAGCGCCTGCGCATCGTCGAGACCAACGTCGACGACATGTCGCCGGAGCTGCTGGCGTACGCCCAGGAGACGCTGCTCGCTGCCGGAGCCGCCGACGTCTGGTTCACGCCGATTACGATGAAGAAGAGCCGGCCCGCGGTCATGGTCTCGGTGCTGTGCCGCGAGGCGCTGGAATCGATCGTTGTCGGCATCCTGCTGCGCGAGACCAGCACCCTCGGCGTGCGGGTGCGCGACGTCTCACGTTACGAGGCCGAGCGCGAGCTGTTCGCGTTCGAGTCGACCCTGGGGGCCGCCGTCGTCAAGCTGAAGCGTCTGCCGGGTGAAGCGCCGCGTGTGGCGCCCGAGTACGAGGTCTGCCGCCGTATCGCGCAGGAGCGGTCGCTGCCGTTGTCCGAGGTGTACCGCATCGTCGCCGCCGAGGCCGAGGCGCTGCTGCGCGGCGACTCCGCGTGAGGCTTCGATGACGAGTTGCCTCCCGTAATCGTTCTCACGTAAGCGTGAGAGTTGCGGACTCGTGACGCCGAGAATACGATCTGCTGTGGACAATGGAGAGCGCGACAAGACCCACCGAAACCGTCGAGGACTACCTGCAGCTCATCTACACGATGCAGCGCGAAGGTACGCCCGTCATCGCCGCGCGCATCAAGGAGCGCAAGGGCGTCTCGGCTCCGACCGCCTGGGCGACGCTCAAGCGCATGGAGCGCGACGGCCTCGTGACGCTGGCGGACGATCACCAGATAGCGCTCAGCCCCGTCGGCCAGGAGAAGGCGGAGTCGATCATCCGCCGCCACATGCTGGCAGAGCGTCTGCTCACCGACATCCTCAAGCTCGACTGGGCCGACGTGCACGACGAAGCGCACAAGATGGAGCACGCGATCTCGCCGCTTATCGAGCGCCAGATCATGCAGCTGCTCGGTACGCCGGAGACCTGCCCCCACGGCAACCCGATCCCGGGGCTTGCCGGCGTCAACCGCCCCACCACACTGGCGCTGCGACGGGCCAGCGAGGGCTCGACGCTCGTCGTCAACAACATCGCCGAGCACGCCGAGGACGACGCGTCCCTCATGCACTACCTGCAGCGCAACAGCCTGATCCCCGGCACCCGCCTCCACGTCGATGAGGTCGCGCTGGCCAACTCCACGATTACCGTGTCGCTGATCGACCAGGCAGGCAAGCAGGTCGTCGTGGGCCTGCCGACCGCCGAGCTGATCCTGGTCCGCGAAGAGGGCTAACTTCCCCGTGTCGTCCTTCGCGCTCGATTCACCCATCGGTCTGCTGCTGATCGAGGTCACGCCGCGCGGCCTGCGCCGCGTCGATTTCCTGTCGCATTGGACTCGTCGGATGCAGACGCCGGAAGCTGATCCGCTCGTCCTGAGGCTCTCGAAGGGCGAGCGGCCCGCGCCGGAGATCGACGGGCCCGAGCGCGAAATGGCCGATGCTGTCGAGAACCAAATGAACGAGTACTTCGACGGCTCGCGTCGCGACTTCGACCTGCCGCTCGATATCGACACCGGTAGCGCCTTCCAGCGCCGCGTCTGGCAGGCGATCGCGCAGATACCCTACGGCGCCACGGCCAGCTACGCCGAGATCGCGGCCGAGGCCGGATCACCGGGGGCGTTTCGAGCCGCCGGTAGCGCCTGCGGCAACAACCCGGTTGCGCTGGTGGTGCCGTGTCATCGCGTGCTCGCCTCCGGCAATCGACTCGGCGGCTACGGCGGCGGCCTCGAGACCAAAGTCTGGCTGCTGCGTCACGAAGGCCTGACCTGCAACAGTCCGAAGTCAGACGCGCTGGTGCGCCCCGCGGAGACGGCCGCGCTTGGGATCTGAGGCAGTCTGCAGCGTCCGCTACGGCTCGCAGGCGTCCGAGGGCAAAGCGCTGCTCGAGACGTCGGAGCTGATCTTTCGCGGCGACTTTCGTCTACGCATCCCGTTCGCCGAGATTACGTCGCTGGCCGGCGAGGGCGGTGAGCTGCGTGTCGGTTACGCCGGCAACGTTGCCGTGTTCGAGCTCGGTCGCAACGCCGGTGCCTGGGCCGAGAAGATTCGCAACCCGCGTGGCCTGCTCGACAAGCTGGGCGTGAAGCCGGGCATGCGCGTCGTGGTGCTCGGCGTCGAGGACACTGACTTCCTGACGCAGCTTCGCACCCGCGTCGAGGCGCAGCTCACGGACGAATCGCTCTCAGATGCCGACCTCATCTTCTACGCGGCGGACCGTCTCACGGACCTCGACCGCCTCGTCGACCTGCGCAGTGCGCTGACGCCTGCCGGCGCCCTCTGGGTCGTCTCGCCGAAGGGTAAAGGCATCGAGGTCAAGGACACGGACGTGATGGCAGCAGCACGCGCCGCCGGCCTCGTGGACACGAAGGTCGTGTCGTTTTCGCCGACGCATACGGCGCTGAAGCTCGTAATCCCGAAAGCGAATCGCAAGGCCTGAGGCGCTTCGTCGTCGTCCTGCGGCTGCGAGGACGAACGGCGCCTCGCCGATGTAGCTGCAGGTCTTCAGACCTGCCCGACGCCGGGGTTACAGGATGACGCTGCGTCTCCAGACAACGTCATCGCGACGCAGGAGGCATTAGCGAATCCGACGTGCCGGAAAGTCTCTCTCGCCGCTGTCTCACGATGCCGTCATGCTGACGCCAGGAAGCATCTAGCAAATCCCACCAAACGCTGCGTGATGCTGTGGACGCAGACCTTCGCCCTCGGGGAAATGGCAAGGGGTAGGCGTTCCAAGGAGACGCCGCGCCCTGGCTCCGAACTCTCGGAAGATGGTCTTGTTAGGCCAGATTCCTCCTGGCGCTGGAATGATGTTTCGATCGACGCGAGGTACGACGGGCATACGGTAGGACGGTTTCTAGCAGGTCTGAAGACCTGCAGCTACATTGGCCCGGCAGGTGCGCAGTCAGGACTCTGCGAGAGCGCCGAACTTCTTGTACAGCTTCTCGAGCTTCGGGTTGATGATGATTTCGCAGTACGGGTAAGACTTGTTCTGGTTGTAGAAGTTCTGGTGATAGTCCTCGGCCGTGTAGAACGCCTGGAACGGCGCGACCTCCGTGACGATCTTGTTCTGATACGTGCCCTTCGCGTTTATATCGGCGATGACGCGCTCGATGGTCTGCTTCTGCGTCTCGTCGTGGTAGTAGACGGCGGAGCGATACTGCGTGCCGACGTCGTAGCCCTGACGGTCCGGGGTCGTCGGGTCGTGCAGCTCGAAGAACACCTCGAGCAGCTGCTCGAAGCTGATCACGCCGGGGTCGAACGTCACCTGGACGGCCTCGGCGTGGCCGGTGGCTCCCGACGAGACCTCGTGGTAGGTCGGGTCCTCGACACGGCCGCCGCTGTAGCCCGAGACCACCGTCTCCACGCCGCGCAGGCGCTGAAAGAAGGCCTCGGTGCACCAGAAGCAGCCGCCGGCGAACGTTGCGGTCTCGAGTTGGGGTTTGGTGTCGTCGTCAGGCATGGCAAGCGCAATTCTCGCACAAGCGCTGGATTATCTCCACGATTGCGCCCGGCGTCTGGTTCAGGGAGTCCACGGGTAGAAGGCGAACGAGCCCTTGCTGCCGTCCGGGAACACGGCCGGACCCTCCCAGGCCGTGAGCTGCGTGTTCGGCGGCACCATCTGGCTGATCCAGTACGGCCTTAGCAGACCCGACGTCTGATCCTTGAGCGCGCCGATGAAGAAGGTCGTGCGCGCCGGCTTGCCGTCAGCGCTCCTCGTGATCAACGTGATGTTCACCTGGATAACGTGCGCGAAGTCGCAGCCGCCGGTCGAGAGCTGGTTGCAGGAGATGCTGCCGACTATCGCACCGCCGCTGCCGTAGACATCGTGTTGGTCGGCCAGCGCGCTCGCCGTGAGCTGGAAGTAAGCTGCAATTTTGGCGGCGTACTGGTCCTGCGTGACGACGTTGTTCTGGCCCGACTGCCCAGCGATGTAGCCGGGACGCACCTCGCCTGCTGCCGCTCCCTGGCAGATCGTCTTGAGGTCCGCGGCCGCACCGACGTCGTTGGGGTCGGGGCACTGATAGCCCCGTGGCTGCGAAATCGTGACCAGCCCGTTGGCGTCGCCGGCGCGCACCAGGTTCTGAAGCTGCGCCGCGAGAGCGCAGACCTCGCTCTGCACCGGGCATGCCTGGCCGGGCTGGGGACCCGGCGCCACGGGATCGGCGGGCGGTCCGGAGCTCGCCGGTAACGCCGTCGCGTCCACTGGTACGTTGGGCGTTGGTACCGGCGTCACGGTCGAGGTCGGGTCCGGCCTGGCGCTACCGCCGCAGGCTGCGACGAGGCCGAGGAGCAGAACAATCAGTGTCGTCGTGAGGAGTCGCTTCATGCGGTCGGTTGTCGAGATTGTAGGAAGCCGCCCGTTTTGGCGGAAGTTCGTATCACGTGCCCGGCCACAGCCCCAGCTGGCTGAGGCTGGCGAAGCGCTTGTCGCCGATGATCACGTGGTCCAGCACCTCGATGTCGAGCAGCTTGCCCGCGGCACCGAGCGTCCTGGTCAGCGCAACGTCGTCGGCCGAGGGCGATGGGTCGCCGGACGGGTGGTTGTGCACCACGATGATGCTGGGCGCGTTCTGACGCACGGCGTCGCGAAACACCTCGGCGGGGCGCACCAGCGCGCTGCCGACGTTGCCTTTGTAGACCTCACTGACGGCCATGACCTGGTTACGCGTATTCACGAGCACGACGCGCAGGTGCTCCTGCTCCAGCAGCTCCATCTCGGCGCCGAGCAGCGCCTGGATGTCGCCGGGTGTGCGCACGTAGGGCCGATCCTCGGGCGTCAGGGTGTGATAGCGCCGCCCGAGCTCAAAGATCGCCTGCAGCTCGGCAGCTTTGGCTTCGCCGAGGCCCTGCTCCTGGGTCAGCTCCGAGAACGAGAGGCGCGCCAGCCCACCCAGGCCGCCGCGTCGCGCCAGCAAGGAGCTCGAGAGGCTGAGCACGCTCTGCCTGGCCGAGCCGGTGCGCAGGACGATCGCGAGCAGCTCGGCGGTGCTCAGCGCGGCGGCGCCGAGGTCACGCAGCCGCTCTCGCGGCCGATCCGACGATGGGATCTCGCGAATGCGGGTGTTGTATTCGGGCCTAGATGGTTGCGCCACTCGTGGCCGGGACGAACTTCTTCTCCGAGTCGTCGTAGCGGTCGATGCGCTCCACTGTGGCGGAGTGCGGGTAGCAGACGACGCGGATCATATCGAGCTCGAGCAGCATGGCGTACTCGACGCGCGTAATCGAGAAGAACTTGATTACAGCGCTCGACTCATCGGCGCGCTTGCAGGACAGCTTGTAGCCGCCGTTGCCGTCGACACCGATGACCTTGTAGCGCACTTCTTCGCCCAGCTTGACCAGCTCGGTGGCGCTGGACGCCTTTTCGGACGACAGGTCTTTGCGCTTGGCGTAACCCTCGTGCCCGTTCGGCATGCGGATGTAGGCGCCGGCGTCGTCCACGCGGCTGACGTGGCCTCGCTGAATGCGCGCGTCAATGGCGATGTAGTAGGACGGAAGGAAGAAGATCAGCAGGTTGCCCTTGTGCCACTTTTTCGTGATCTCGCCCTCGTAGACCATGGGCGTCTTCTTGAGGTCCTTGAGGTAGGCGATGGCCTGGAAACCCGTAAGGAACCCGACGACACCGAAGAGTACGAACAGGACGACGAAACCCGTGTCTCCCGTGGCGATCTTGATTGCGCCGAGCAGCATCAGGACGAGTGAGATGACCGCGATCGGCGTGTAAAGCAGGGCCATGCGCACAACGCGACCACGGTTCTCGAGGTTCGGGTCGTTGTAGACGGACCACTCGCTCATTGCGGCACCTTCAGTGTCTGGCCAACGCTAATGCTGCCCGCGTCGCTCAGGCCATTCAGCGACACGATCTGATCGACACAGGCGCTGTTGGTCATCGTGGCGGGTTTGACCTTCTCGCAGATCGCCGTAAGGCTGTCGCCCGCTTGCACCGTGTAGGTGCCGCTGCCGGCAGCGCCTGTCGCGCCCGTAGTGCCGCTTGCGCCTGTCGCACCGGTGGCTCCGGAGGCGCCTGTCGCAGCCGGCGTCTTGTTGGCGGTGGGAGTTGTGGCGCCGGGTGTTTGCAGGGTCAGCGGTGTCTGGATGCCGCTGCCGGTGCTCTGCGACACCTGCTGCGTCGGCGTCACGACGACAGGGCTGAAGGCGGCGTTGGTCTCGTTGCCGGGCGGCTGCAGGATCAGGATGACGGCCAGCACGGTGCCGATCAGCAGTGCCAGCAACGAGCCGCGGTACAGCGTGAAGGACGGCAGACCGCTCGCCGGCTCCAGGCATGCGTCGCAGACGTCCTCACCGTGTTGGTCACAGTAGGGCCGGCCGCAGCGGGGACACTGCTGCGTAGGCTCGCGCTCGCAGGCGAAGCAGGTCATTTCGTCAGGCATTAGTCAAGCTTATGATAACAAACCAAAGCCAAATCGAATCGCGCCGCCAGGCAAAATGAGAGGGCGAGCCCGAAAGCTCGCCCTCTCAGACTCTCGCGATGCGAGCGGGTGTTACTTGACCTCGACGGTGGCGCCGGCATCGGTCAGCTTGGCGCGACCGTCTCGGCCTCCGCCTTGTCGATGCCTTCCTTGACGTTCGTCGGCGCAGCCTCCACCAGGTCCTTCGCCTCTTTGAGACCGAGGGTGGTGACTTCGCGGACCGCCTTGATCACGTTGATCTTGTTGGCGCCGAAGTCCTTGAGGACAACGGTGAACTCGGTCTGCTCTTCCTCGGGCGCGGCGGCGGCAGCACCACCACCGGCGGCCGGAGCGGCGGCGACGGCCATCGGTGCCATGGCGGAAACGCCGAACTCTTCCTTGATCTTGTCGTTGAGGTCCTTGAGCTCAAGGATCGTCATGCCCTTGATCAGATCGAGTATTTCTTCAGTCTTGGTTGCCATATGTTGCTAGCTCCTCTTCTGGTGCGCCGGTCAGGCCGGTTCCATCTGCTCGGCGCGAGCGTCGAGCAGACCGCTGAACTCTTGTATCGTTGCCTGCAGTAGATAGACCAGGTTCGTGATCGGCGACTGCAGCATGCCGGCGAACTCTGCGATCATCGTGTCCTTCGGCGGCAGCGCGGCGAGGTCGGCCAGGCGGTTCGCCGGGAAGACCTGCCCCTCGAGATATGCCTTACGCGCCGCGAACGTGTTTCGCGCCGTGCGCTGGTACTCGACGATCGTCTTGATCGGCACGAGCGGGTCGTCGAAGCCGACGATCAGTGCCGTCGGGCCCTCGGCCAGCTCCCCCACCCCTGGCATGCCCGCGGCTTCGGCAGCACGCAGAAACAGCGTGTTCTTGACCACGTGCATCTGCATGCCCGCGTCGCGCAGGGTGCGCCGCAGGGCTGTCGTTTCGGAGACGCGCAGGCCGCGGTAGTCGGCGCCGATGACAACGCTGCTCTTGCTCAGCGTCTCGGTCAGCTCCGCGACCTCCTGAATCTTCTTCTGTGTTGGCATAGGCAGTGAACTCCTGTCCGTCTTTCTGCGGGCAAATAAAAGCGCCCTTCGCCATAGGGAGACGAGGGCGCGCGTTGACGCAAGGTTCAACAACGTGTCGCTTCGCCTCGGCGGGTTCCCCAACGTGTCGGGGACTTAAGTCTCAGACACCCGCTGTCTCTGGCACGCCCCGATTCGCATCGAGACGCTCATCAGTGTAGCGGTGCGCCACCTGTTACGACAAGCGCTGCGTCCGTCGAAGCGCGGGCGCGTCGTTTTCGGAGGGCGGCCCGCCAATGTAGCTGCAGGTCTTCAGACCTGCACCGGCGCCTCGTCCCGAGCAAGAAGGTTCCGTCCAGGCATGATGCCGTCAGTCCTGACGTAAGGGGGAATGACGCTGTTTCGGGGCGACGCCTTCGCGGCGAGCAAAGTGGCTCCGCGTTGAATGAGGAGGGGCGCCGGCGCTCTTCATGGTAAGTCCTTCCTAGACGCATGGGTCATCGTTTGAGGACGGGCCGCTCGCGCAGGTCTGAAGACCTGCAGCTACATATGCGTCGTGCCTATGCGATGCGTTGGTGAGAACAGAAAAGGCGCCTGTCATGACGACAGGCGCCTTTCATGTGTAGAGCGGCAGCCCACCACCGCATCGTGAGTGGTTAGCCGGCGGTCATGGCGAGCGTGGGGGCGAGCTCGAGGCGGATACCGGGGCCCATCGTGGTGGCCAGCGAGGCCGAGCGGATGTACTGCCCCTTGGCGCCAGAAGGCTTGGCCTGGACGATGGCGCTGACCAGCGTCGCCATGTTCTCGAGCAGCTTGTCCTCGTCGAAGCTCACCTTGCCGATCGGCACGTGGATCAGCGCCGTGCGGTCGAGACGGAACTCGACGCGGCCCTGGCGCGAGTCCTGCACCGCCTTGGCGAGGTCTTCGGGGTCGACGACGGTGCCGGTGCGCGGGTTGGGCATCAGGCCTCGGGGACCGAGCACGCGGCCGAGCCGGCTGACCTTGGTCATCAGCTCCCGGGAGGCCAGCGCGACGTCGAAATCGGTCCAGCCCTCCTCGATGCGCTTGATCAGGTCGTCTGAACCGACGAAGTCGGCGCCGGCCTGCTCCGCGTTTCGAGCGCCCTCGCCCTCGGCGAAGACCAGCACGCGTACCTGCTTGCCGAGGCCGTGAGGCAGGAGCGCCGTGCCGCGGATCTGCTGGTCGGCGTGGCGTGGGTCGAGGCCGGTGCGCATGTGCAGCTCGACGGTCTCGTCGAACTTCGCCGGGGCCGTCTGCTTGGCCAAGGATATCGCCTCTTCCGGCGGGTAGGTCTTGTCGTGGTCGATGACCTTCGTGGCTTCGATGTACTTCTTACCCCTGTGCATGGCTAGTTCCTCACCTCGATGCCCATGCTGCGGGCGCTGCCTTCGATCATGCGCTCTGCTGCTTCGACGTCCGACGCGTTGAGGTCGCGCATCTTCGCCGTAGCGATTTCGCGCAGCTGAGCCTTGCTTATCGTGCCGACCTTCTCGCGCTTCTGGGCCCGGCTGCCGTGCTCGATGCCGGCGGCCTTGCGCAGCATGTCGCTGGCGGGCGGCGTCTTGAGCACGAATGTGAAGGAGCGGTCCTCGAAGACCGTGACCTCGGCCGGAACGATCTGCCCGGACTGCGAGGAGGTCTTCTCGTTGTACTCCTTGCAGAACGCCATGATGTTGATCGCGTGCTGACCGAGCGCCGGACCGACCGGTGGCGCCGGAGTCGCCTTGCCCGCCTGAAGCTGGATGCGGACTACGGCACGAACTTTCTTGGCCATGTGCTGTTACCTCGCGGTCCTAACGCCCGGGCTTCACCCCGCCGGCTCCCGCTGCTCTTTCTACCCTGTCCGCTCTCAAACGCTGGATGCGGACGTCTCTCGGTTGTTAACGCTGCGCCGTCTGTACCCGATTCCGTGCTAGAGCTTTTCGACCTGCAGGAAGTCGAGCTCGACGGGTGTTTCGCGGCCGAAGAAGGAGACCATGACTTTGACCTTGCCCTTCTCCAGGTTGATTTCGTCCACGACGCCCACGAAGTCGACGAAGGGGCCGTCGACGATGCGTACGCTCTGCCCCTCGACGAAGCCGACGCGCACTCGCGGTTCTTCGGCCTTCATCTGACGCAGGATGCGCTTGACCTCGCCCTCTTCCAGAGGAACGGGGCGTGTGCCGGAACCGACGAAGCCGGTAACGCCCGGCGTGTTACGCACGACGAACCAGGCTCGGCTCGACTCGGGGTCGTTCTCGATCAGGGTGCTCATGTCGACCAGGACGTAGCCGGGGAAGATCTTGCGCGACACGGTGCGTCGTACGCCGCCGTGCACCTCGATCTCATCGACCGTCGGGACGATGACGCGATGAATCAGGTCACCGGCATCCATCGATTCGATGCGGTGTTCGAGGTTGGTTTTGACGCGGTTCTCGTAGCCGGAGTACGTGTGGATCACGTACCAGGAGCGGCCTTCCTTGAAGTACTCCTCTTCCGAGAAGTTTTCGTCGTCGCCTGCGGCCTCTTCGCTGAGGATGAGCGAGTCGCGGTTCGAATTAGATTCCATGGTTAATTGAGCAGCAGGTGATTAATCAGCCAGTTGAAGAACACGTCGATGCCACCCAGCATGCTGCCAACCAGCACCGAAACGACGATAACGACCATCGTCAGGTATGCCGTCTCGTCCCGGGTTGGCCATGTGACCTTCTTCAGCTCGGAGACGATGTCGTCGGCCCAGCTGGGCAGCTTCGGGCGGAAGCGCTTCTTTTGCTGAGCCGGCGGCTTGGCGCCACGCGTCTGCTTGGGGCCACCGGGCCCCAGGGGACGTCGCAGCCCCCTGGCGGGCTCGGTCGGAGTGTTGGATTGCTGCCTGCGGATTGCACGGCTCATGGGGTCGGCGGAGAGACGGGCTTAGCCCGTCTCTGTTACCGCACCTCCCGATGAGACCGGTGCATCCGGCAACGTGGGCAGTACTTGTTCAGCGTCAGGCGGTCGGGATCGTTACGGCGATTCTTGGTCGTCGTATACGTACGCTCCCGGCACTCGCTGCACGCCAGGTGAATGATCTGACGGTCCTCTTTCTTTGCCATGTTTAGGTCAGGATCTTGGTCACGGCGCCTGCGCCGACCGTCCTGCCTCCCTCACGAATTGCGAACCGCAGACCCTCTTCCAGCGCGATGGGGTGGATCAGGTGCACGGTCATCTTGGTGTTGTCGCCGGGCATCACCATCTCGACGCCCTGCTGTAGCTCGATGTTGCCCGTCACGTCCGTGGTGCGGACGTAGAACTGGGGCCGGTAGCCGCTGAAGAACGGCGTGTGGCGGCCGCCCTCTTCCTTTGAGAGGACGTAGACCTCGGCCTCGAAGTCGGTGTGCGGCTTGATCGAGGCCGGCTTGGCCAGGACCATGCCGCGCTCGATGTCCTCACGGTCGACGCCGCGCAGCAGGCAGCCGACGTTGTCGCCGGGCTCGCCCGCGTCGAGCAGCTTGCGGAACATCTCGACACCCGTAACGACGGTCTTGCGCGTCTCGCGGATGCCGACGATCTCGATTTCCTCGTTGACCTTGACGACGCCGCGCTCGATACGGCCGGTGACCACGGTGCCGCGGCCTTTGATGCCGAACACATCTTCAACGGGCATCAGGAACGGCAGGTCGGCCGGGCGGGCGGGCATCGGGATGTAGTTGTCCAGCGCGTCCATGAGCTCCCAGATGCACTTGTACTCGGGTGCGTCCGGGTCCTCACTCTTGCTCTCAAGCGCCTTGAGGCCGGAACCACGGATGATCGGGATGTCGTCGCCCGGGAAGCCCTGGTTGGACAGCAGCTCACGCAGCTCCAACTCGACGAGGTCGAGCAGCTCTTCGTCGTCCATCATGTCGACCTTGTTCAGGAAGACAACGATGGCCGGCACCTCGACCTGGCGGGCGAGCAGGATGTGCTCGCGCGTCTGGGGCATCGGGCCGTCCGGAGCCGCGACGACGAGAATGGCGCCGTCCATCTGGGCCGCGCCGGTAATCATGTTCTTGATGTAGTCAGCGTGGCCGGGGCAGTCGACGTGCGCGTAGTGGCGCTTGTCCGTCTCGTACTCGACGTGCTGAATCGCGATCGTGATACCGCGAGCGCGCTCTTCGGGCGCGTTGTCGATGCTCGCGAAGTCGCGGTAAGACGCCATCTTCTTAAGGGCCAAGACCTTCGTGATGGCCGCTGTGAGTGTCGTCTTACCATGGTCGACGTGACCAATCGTGCCTACGTTGAGGTGAGGCTTGGTCCTCTCAAACTTTGCCTTGGCCATTTAAGTGATGTTCCTCCCTATCGGTCTTTGCCGGCCCCCGGCAAGACGTTCAACCTTTAGCTGCACCTCGGCTCCCCTCTGGCGCCGATTGGCTATCGCTGGAGCCCACAATCGGATTCGAACCGATGACCTCACCCTTACCAAGGGTGTGCTCTGCCAACTGAGCTATGTGGGCTAGTGCTCCTTCTATATGTTGGCGTCCGATTCTGAAGTCATGGCGCCGATTGCGCTTCCTTCATCATAGGACGTTTTCTCTCTGGTGCCAGGGGCAGGATTCGAACCTGCGTAGCCCGTCAGGGCAACGATTTTACAGACCGTCGGTTTTAGCCACTCACCCACCCTGGCTTTGCCTTCTGGCGAAGGAGTGGCTGCCCCGAAACGAATCGCGCCTCACTGCCCGGGGCGTCTGCCCCGTCCGGTGCTCGCGAGACCATCGGCCGCCTCCTGCCTTCTGTGCTCCCTCCTCAGCCGTCCCGGGGAAGGCCCGGTGTAGCCTGCATCCACTGGAGCCCGAGGGGGGATTCGAACCCTCAACCTACCGATTACAAATCGGTTGCGCTGCCGTTGCGCCACTCGGGCGATAAGACTAGTACTTCGGCTGAAGCTAGCCGTACTCGGCATAACAAAAACAGGCCCCCGAAACTGGGGCCACTTCTGAGTATATGTAACGCTTCTGTTGCGGTCAATACGAGAAGACCCGTCGGGATGAGAGTGGAGAGGCCTTGTACGGTCTTCGTGCTGCTTCAGCATACCGGGTTGCCGGCATAGGCATGGAGGTTCTGGTCAATACGAGGAGGACGGGGCTCTACGTTCTTGACGGGCTCTACGTTCTTAACGTGTGGAATAGGTCAAGGATCCTTAGCGAAAACGTCCTGCGTTCCGGTAGCTGTAGGCTCTCCTCTTCGGCACTTTGACGCGGTTGTGCGTGCCTTCCACCACGGCATTGGTCAGGGGAAAGCGCCAGTAGTCGAGTACCTCCGTTGCCCACTTCGCCAAGGTCTGGCGACGCGCTGGTACGCCGTTAGGCTGCTAGCCCCAGCTAAAGGCTTCGCGCGCTGCTAACTCGGATTCTACGTCGGGTTCTTTGTAATGAACGCGCGTGTCAGCAGGCGACGCTCGAGGCAGGCCAGCCGTACCAGTGTGCAGGCGCCTCTGGTTGAATGTATATTCCGCGTGATAGATCCGAGAGGTGTAACGATGAGCAAACTCCTGCTGTTGCTCGGTCTGCTGGCCGGAATCGTGTTCGCGCAGGCGAACTTCGCGGCGCCGGCGATCGCGGCTGAACCGCCGGACACCACGCTCGACCTCACGCTGGCCTTTGGGACCCGGGCGATCTTCACTTTCCACGCTTCGCCTAACGCCGGCGCCACATTCGAGTGCTCACTCGATGACGATGATTTCACCGCTTGTCAGCGGTTCGTTTCGTATGACGGGATCAGCGGAGGCGAGCACACATTCAAGGTGCGCGCCTCGGCCGGCGGCGTCGTCGATCCGACGCCTGCCACCTACACCTGGGTCGTCGACTCGACGACGCCGGACACCACGATCACTCAGTCGCCGGAATCGCCGAGCACGTCGATAAGCGCGACCTTCGAGTTCACTTCGACGGAAGAGAACAGTACCTTCCGCTGCAAGCTCGACACCGGTCCCGCCCTGCCTTGCGTTTCGCCGCGAACCTACAACGCGCTCGCGAACGGCGAGCACACCTTTACCGTTTACGCAGTCGACAAGGCCGGTAACAAGGACGAGACGCCTGCAAGCCGCACCTTCACCGTCGATGCTAAGGGGCCGGACGTGACGATAACGGCCCACCCGGACGCGACGACCTCAAGCCGCAACGCATCGTTCAGCTTTGAGTCGAAGGCCGCAAACGTCACCTTCCGGTGCCAGCTCGACAGCCGGCCGCTCCTACCCTGCCGATCGCCGAAGAGCTATCTCCGCTTGCAGCCGGGTCAGCACACTTTCACGGTGTACGCGGTCGACCGCGCTGGCAACGAGGATGAGACGCCGGCAAGCTTCACCTGGACCATCGACACGAGCACGCCCGACTGAGGGACACACCTGGCCGGCGGCGATTGACATGCCTTTCGAACGCTGACTACACTCACATGCACATTATTGAGGAGGTCTGGTTGGCCGAAGTAATCATTGGTGATAACGAATCCTTCGAGTCGGCGCTGAAGCGCTTTACGAAGCGCGTACAGCAGGACGGCATTCTTGCCGAAGCGCGCCGCCGCGAGCACTACGAGAAGCCGAGCGTTCGCCGCAAGAAAAAGGCCGCCGCCAAGCGACGCAAGAGCAAGAAGACCGCCGCTTAACCTCAGACCAGCGT
The DNA here is from genome assembly GCA_963732945.1 of uncultured Chloroflexia bacterium. Classification (GTDB taxonomy): domain Bacteria; phylum Chloroflexota; class Dehalococcoidia; order DSTF01; family WHTK01; genus WHTK01. The sequence goes on along the minus strand of CAVTBL010000012.1, from coordinate 85,737 downwards.
CTGAGGCGCCATTCGGTAGTCTCATCAATCTCACATGTCCCTGAAAGACCAGCTCAACGCTGACCTGCGTGATGCCATGCGCGCCGGCGACGACACCCGCAAGTCGACGCTGCGCATGCTAATCACAGCCGTACGCAACGCGGAGATCCCGCCCGAGCGCGATGACGCCTCCGCTTCCGAAGGCCCCCAACGTCTCGACCTCGATGACGAGGCCGTCCTCGACGTGGTGCGCAAAGAGGTCAAACAGCGCCGCGACAGCATTGACCTCTATCAGAAGGCCAACCGTAACGACCTCGCGGCCAAAGAAGAGGCCGAGGTCGCTGTACTCGCCGGCTATCTGCCGCAGCAGATGTCGCGCGCCGAGATCGAGACCGTCGCGCGAGCCGTCATACAGCGCGTCGGCGCCAGCGGTCCGGCCGACAAGGGCAAGGTCATGCCCGCGGTCATGGCCGAGCTACGTGGCCGCGCCGAGGGCCGCGAGATCAACGCCGTCGTCAGCGAGCTCCTCGCCCAGCAAGGCTAAAAGCCGGCCGGCTCCAGCTGCCACAGATTCACACAATCGCGCGTTTCACCGTCGCGTCTGACCTGGGCGAGTTCCTAGTCTCCGCCTCGTCCTGGCATCCTGAGCCTGTCGAAGGACGCCGCGCCTCGTGGTTCGACAGGCTCACCATGCCTTGAGAGGCGTTTCGTCTCCGGGACGGGCCCGTTGTAGCGGGCGGGACGATTTGATCCTTCGACTTCGCTCAGGATGATGGTGAGGGGTCTCAGGATGACGTGGAAAAGGCCCAGGATGAGGCGGAGACGGCCCAGAATAATGCGCGACGTGGTCGAATGATGCGCCGGAGGACCGGATTACGCGCGTGACAGGTGGGCTAGATAAGACGGTCGCCTCACGGTTGTATACGGAACGACGCGCTTTCGATCGTGTCCGATTCCTGAATAGGCGCGGTCTCGGAAGCATCTTTCTTTACGGTATGATGAGCAGACTGATCAGATGTCTTTGAATACTCGTTCCTTTGTCCTTTTTGCAACGATTGCTGGCTTTGCTGTTGCTGTCTTCATCGCGCTCTTTCCCGTTGTTTCTAACGGTCTCGACGTGCAGCAAGGGGCGATCGCCAGCCGTACGATCCGTGCACCGCGCGACATCTCATTCGTCAGCGATACCCTGACGAAGAGCCGCCAGGACGAGGCTGCTGCGGCCGTCCAGCCGAGCCTTGTGCTCGACCCGTCGATTGCCAGCTCGCAGCAGACCAAGCTCGAACAGCAGCTCAGCGCATTGAGCGCGATCCTGCGGAACTCGACCTCGGCGGTCGGTCGCGCAGCCGACATCGAGCGCGTCCCCAACCTCAGCCTGTCGCCGGGTAGCATCGCGATCTTGCGCGACCTGAACCCGACCGACTTCACGGCAATCGACTCGGAGGCTACCAAAGCGCTGGCGGCGATCTTCGACCAGCCGTTGCCGGCCGACACGGTGTCGTCCGTGCGTGAGACGGCGACCATCTACGTCAGCACCAGCCTGAACCGCGACATGGCCACGTTGATCGCCGAGCTGATTCGGCCGTTCATAGTTACGAACCAGGTTGTCGACCAGACGAAAACGCAGGCTGCACGCGCTGCTGCTCGCGCCAGCGTGGCGCCCGTCAACGTCTCTTATGCCGAGAGCCAGGTCATCGTCGAAGAGGGCTCGCCGATCACGCCGGAAGCTCACGAGGCGCTGATCGAAGCCGGGCTGATCGACGGGTCGAGCTTCCGCTGGGCCCAGATCGGCGCCGACGGGCTGCTGGCGATCATTGCTGCTGCCGCGGTTGCGGCGGGCGTGCGCGCTTTCCGGCCGCAGATCTCCCCGCGCGAGATGCTGATCATGGCGCTGGCCGTCGCGACGCCGGTGCTCGTGATGAAGCTCTACTTGCCGTTCATCCTGCCGGACGATCACCGTCACTTCCTCGCCTACCTGTTACCCGTGGCCGCGGCGGGCATGGTCCTCGCCGGGCTGGTCGGCGCCGAGATGGCGCTGCTCGCCGCGAGCCTGGTCGCCCTGCTGGCGACGTTCGGCACGGTGCTGCTGCTCGATACCAGCATCGTCGGTGTGGCCGGCACCCTGGACATCACGCGCATCGCGCTGGCTTCAGGCGTGGCGGGCGCGGCCGGTGTATTCGCCGTACGCAATGCCGAGCGCATCGTGCAGTTCCTGATCGGCGGCCTGCTGGTCGGCATCAGCGTCATGGCGGTGCTGCTCGCGACCTGGCTGATCGACCCGGCGCGAGAGCTGCGCGACCTGCCGTGGATGCTAATGGCGGCGGGGGTAAATGGCGGACTCAGTGCGTTCCTGGCTGCCGGTATCTACGTGACCATGGGCTCCTTGTTCGGCGTAACAACGCGCCTGCAGTTACTCGAGATGTCGCAGCTCAGCCAGCCGCTGCTCATGCGCCTGCAGGACGAGGCGCCTTCCACCTTCCAGCACAGCGTCATCGTCGCCAACCTGGCCGAGAAGGGTGCCTTTACGATCGGCGCCGACGCCCTGCTGGCGCGCGTCGGCTGCTACTACCACGACATCGGCAAGCTGCTGCGGCCCGGCTTCTTCATCGAGAACCAGCTCGGCGGCACCAATCCGCACGACGAGCTCGACCCTGCGGACAGCGCCCGCATCATCTCGGAGCACGTGACCGACGGTGTGAACCTGGCGCGCCAGTACAAGCTGCCGGCCAAAGTGGCGAATTTCATCCCGGAGCACCACGGCACGCGCATGGTGGCCTACTTCTACCGTCGTGCCGCCGAGCAAGACCCGGACGTAGATATCGATTCGTTCCGTTATCCGGGGCCGAAGCCGCAGTCGCGCGAGACCGCGATCGCGATGCTGGCCGACTCCTGTGAAGCGGCGGTGCGCTCCAGCAAGGACCACTCGTCCGAGCGCATCCACGCGATCGTCGACGACATCTTCAGCGAGCGTCTGACCGAGGGACAGCTCGACGAATCGAACCTGACGCTGAACAACATTCGCGCTTTGGCGGCGTCGTTCAAGACGACGCTGAAGGCGATCTATCACCCCCGCGTCGAGTATCCCGCGCCCAGCGACGCCGAGATGCTTCTGCGTCGCCTGCCGACCCGCCGTCTCACCGAACACACCCCGGAGAACCACTGATGCGTTTCGCCGTGCTCGTCTTCCCCGGCACCTGGTCCGACCACGACTGCCACTACGTGCTCAAAGAGGTCATGCACCAGGACGCCGAGCTCGTCTGGCACCGTGAGACCGACCTCTCGAGCTACGACGCGATCGTCGTTCCGGGCGGCTTCTCCTACGGCGACTACCTGCGCTGCGGCGCCATTGCCCGCTTCTCGCCCGTTATGGAGGCGGTCAAGCGCGAGGCCGAGCGCGGCAAGCTGGTGTTCGGCAGCTGCAACGGCTTCCAGATCCTCTGCGAGGCCGGTCTGCTGCCCGGCGCCCTGATGCGCAACGCGGGCATGCAGTTCCGCTGCCAGCCTTGCAACCTGCGCGTCGAGACCGCGAACACGCCGTTCACCAACACGGTGACGGCCGGGAAAGTGCTCGAGATGCCGGTCTCGCACGGCGAGGGCAACTACTACGTCGATGAGTCCACGCTGGCGCGTCTCAATGCCGAGGACCGCATCGTATTTCGCTACTGCGACGCGGCCGGCGCGATCACATCCGAATCGAACCCCAACGGCTCGCTGGAGAACATCGCCGGCGTGATCAACGAGCGACGCAACGTGCTGGGCATGATGCCTCACCCGGAGCGCGCCTCCGAGGCGCTCCTCGGCGGCACCGACGGCCTCGTGATCTGGCAGTCGATGCTTCAGGCGCTCGACGTACCGGTCCCCGCACTGTAGCGCGCGTTCTTCACCCGACCCTCCGTGTTGCAGAGTGGCGGGCCCGTTGTTGGTCGTCCTGAGTCACGAAGCACCTGAGACGCTGCGTCCTCGACAGGCTTTTCGCCGGTAAGGCGTGTCTCTTCGCGGAGGAGGCGTCATTGCATCGCGGCACGTCTCAGGTCCTTCCTATCGTCAGGACGACAGATGCTGGCCGCGTTATCTTCTGCCCTCCGTCTATTCGCCTTGCCGCGACGCCGCTAGGATGGCGCCAACGGTTCGCTGAGGAGGAGCTTCGATGTCGCTGCCAGAGATTCAGTGCTTTCACGTTTGCTTCGTGGTGCGCGATGTCGAGGCGTCCGTGGCGCACTTTCGTAACGTCCTCGGCGCGGTCGATTGGCACATCGGCGAGGCGCGGCCCAACGGTACGCGGCCGGCTTACGGTCGTGGCGCCGGGCAGACCTGGGAGCTGTTCGAGGCGAAGGGCGACGGCGGCACGATGTTCCACGAGTACTTGTCGAAGTACGGCGAAGGTGTGCAGCACATCGGCTTCTGGACACCGGACCCACGCTCGGCCGTCGAAGCGGCGTTGGCCGACGGTGCGCAGTTGCTGACGACCAGCGTCGACGCCAACGGCAACAGCGTCTCACAGCTACTGCCGCGCGCCTCGGTGCAGGAGCAGCAGCTCTCGAGCCTCGGCATGACGACGTTCGTCGAGGGCGGCTTCGGCAACGTGCGCATCGAGTACATCGGCCCGGCCGGCGATGACTTCCTACACAACTGGCTCGGCGATAAGTATGCGGACATCGTGGTGCCGCCGCCCTGGGTGAGCGGGACACAGGTATAAGCGCGTGTCGGAACAGTTCGAGGTCCGGCGCGTGTCGGCGTCGGATGCGGACCAATTGTTCGATCTTGCCGCCGACTTCTCGACCAGCTTCCCCATCGATCGTGGGGGGTTCGCGGCCAGCTTCGGCGCATTGCTGGAAGACGGCGGCGCGACATTGCTTTGCGCCGCATCCGGCACTGCCATCCTTGGCTACGTGCTCGCGTTCACGCATGCAACCTTCTTCGCTAACGGCTCCGTCACCTGGGTGGAAGAGATCTACGTCCGGCCGGAGTGGCGGCGACATGGTGTTGCCAGCGCTCTGATGCACGCCGTAGAGGCCACGGCCGAGGAGCGATCCTCCCGGCTGATCGCCCTGGCGACCCGACGCGCCGGCTCGTTCTATCGAGCGCTTGGTTACGATGAATCGGCGATCTATTACAGACGATTGCTCGGCCAGCCCCTGCTCTAGTGCATACAGTCGCGTTACTCGCGGCAGCACATCTGTTATGTAGGCATTACGGTGGCGCATACCCGCATATATGCAATCAGCGCTCTACAAACCTGATTTTGGCTCCCGGTTCGTCGATGATTGACGTTTTTGTTATGTCTCATTCAGATCGAAGTGTGAGATTAATAGTCTCTTCTATCGATAATGACTGAGCAATGTTGGAGGCACTCGGTAGAGAGGCCCGCACAGAGTTTGCGTCCGGAATGCTGGCGCTGCAGCCTGGCGCCCATCTCTGTGTGATCTTCGACAGGGATCCCTCCGAGCAGCTACAGGCGCTGGTGCCCTACTTTCGTCGGGGGCTGGACACCGGTGAGCGCTGCATCTACCTGGCCGACGACCTCTCGATTCATGAGCTGCGTTGCGCCCTTCTCGACTCCGGTATCGACGTCGACAAAGCGACCAGCAGCGGCGCACTCGGGCTCTGGGGTCGCGATCAGTGGCATCAGCCGGGCGAGCTCGATACTGCCGGTACGGCCTCGCCGCTCGGCGACCTCATCGCCGAGTCGTTGGCCGATGGCTTCAAGGGCCTGCGTCTCGCGGTCGAGATGACCTGCGCCCTCGGTCCGCAGATCGATGCGGAGCGCCTGGAGCACTGGGAGGTGTCGATCAACGAGATCCTCGCTGCCGGGCTGCCGGCGCGCATCGTCTGCCAGTACAGTCGCGCTCTCCTGGGACCCGATGCGGTTGAGTCGGCGTTCGCGACCCACCCCCTGATGGTCCTCGGCGGCGAGGTCTGCCCGAACCCGTTCTACCGCGCGCCGATGTCGCTGGACAAAGACGGCCTCTCGCAGGCCGGGCCCGGGCGCGTCGATTGGATGCTGACCCAGCTGCGTTGGGCGCGTGCCTTCGAGCGCGAGCGGGCCTGGCGTATCCGCGCCGAGGAGGTCGCGCATCGCGCCGAGAGCGAGCGCCAGCGCCTGGAAGAGATGTACGCGCTGGCCAGCGCAACGGCCGAGGACCTGCGCAAGGCGCAACAGCTCAAGGATGACTTCCTCGGCATGATTTCGCACGAGTTGCGCACACCGCTAACGACGATCTACGGCAACGCTCACATCCTGGCGCGCAACGGTGGGCCGCTGCTCAGCGAGGCGGACCGCGCGATCGCCATCGCCGATATCGCAACCGAGTCTCAGCGCCTGCAGCAGATCATCGAGAACTTGCTGGTGCTGGCGCGCTTCGACAAGATGCACGGCGTCGAGCTGGAGCGCATCGACGTGGCGGAGCAGGTCGCCGAGATCATCAAGGCGTTCAACCGCCGCCGGCCGAATCGCAAGATCGAGCTGCAGATGGCGCCGAACCTGCCGGCGATCGATGCCAAGGCTATCTACCTCGAGCTGGTGCTGAAGAACCTGCTGAGCAACGCCGACAAGTACTCGCCCTCCGCCGCACCGATAGAGGTGCAGGTCGAGGCGTCGGCCGGCCGCGTGCGCTTCTCGGTCTACGATCGCGGCCGCGGCATCTCGAACGACGACGTCGAGCGCGTATTCCAGCCGTTCGAGCGCGGTACCGGCGCCTCCTACGTGGAGGGCCTCGGCATCGGCCTTGCGGTCTGTCGCCGCGTTGTCGAGGCGCTGGGCGGCCGTATCTGGGCCGCGCCCCGCCCCGACGGCGGCTCCGAGTTCAGCTTCACCCTCCTGCGTTCTCGTTGATTTTTCTGATCGGCTGCCGCGAGAGGCTTGCAGGGCTGATCTAGAACTCGCTGCGTGCGGCCGCTGACGTCCCGGTCGATCCGGCCCTCACCGCTGCATTCGGCTAATGCGCCTGCCTATCGCTAGACGTCATTCCGACGCCAGGAGGAATCTGGCGAATACCGCCGACGCCACGCCTGCACGCGCCGTTCTCATGCTGCCGTTCAGATATACTCCCACACGAAATGCTTGGGCGCGCTGGTCAGCCTGTGCTTCAGGACGAGACTTTCCCGTCCGACGAGGCCTACATCAGACACAAGTCGAGCCAGGTCGACGTGTACCAGATGCGGATGTTCATGCGCGGCATCGCGATCCTTGCGGCGCTGGCTACGCTGTCGCTGCTGTACCAGTTCTCGCACCGGCCGGCAGAGTCGCTGTATCTCATCTACGCCTTGATGGCCGGTGTGCTTGCCGTCTGGTGCTGGCGTTTGCGCTTCGACGACGTGGTTCCTGACTCGGGCTCACCTCTACCAGCAAAGGCCGGACAAAAGAGAAGCTTGGGGTTCCGCGTTCAACACCTGCTGATCTCGGAGGGCTTTCTCACTGCATGGCACGCTTACAACCGAAATCGGACCGTCGGCAGCGCCATTTTCGTCATCTGGGCGTGCTATGCCCTGGGTTTTGTGTTGTGGCAGCGCATCAGTGAGCGCCGCCGCAGGGCGGCCGAGCAGGCGCTGGTCGTGGAGCGACAGTTTCCGAGGCTCTAAGGGAGGCGCCGACGGCAACGTCGTTGCGAGGGCGCTAGCCCGAAGCAACCTCGGAAACTGTCGGACGCCCGGTTATGAAGAACGCATCGGAGCCACCGGGGTTGCTTCGTCGGCTGCCGCCTCCCCGCAACGAGGGTTTTGCAAATAGGTGGGGCCGGTCCTGACGACGAAGCGTCTCTGACCACGCCTTGCGCGGGACGCGCGGCATGCCTAATGCCTCAGACGAGGCTCTTTTCGATCTGGTCGAGGACGCGCATGGCTGAGAGGGCCTGCTGCACGCTCGAGTTGGGCTCGCGGCGCTCGTTGATAGCGGCGAAGAACTCGCGGTCCTGCAGCTCGATCCCGTTCGACGACACCGCGACCTTCGAGAGGTCGATCTTGTTCTCGTCCTTCACGTCGCCGCTGTAGAGGTCGTCGTAGTAGGCGATGTAGGTGCCGTTGTCGCAGATGTAGCGGAAGAACGTGCCCTGGGGGCCGTTGTTGTTGAACGACAGCGACAGCGAGCAGATGGCGCCGCCCGCCGTCTTCATCTGAATCGCCATGTCCATCGCGATGCCGAGGTCGGTGTTGATCGGCCCCTGGACGCCGCGGGCGACCGTGATCGTGTCGCGTGCCTGGTACTGAAACAGGTCGACCGTGTGGCAGGCGTGGTGCCAGAGCAGGTGGTCGACCCAGCTGCGGGGCTGGCCGGCGGCGTTCATGTTGGTGCGGCGGAAGAAGTAGGTCTCCACCTTGAGCTGCTGCAGCTTGAGCTCGCCCGCGACGACCTTGTTGTGGATCCACTGGTGGCTGGGGTTGAAGCGGCGCGTGTGGCCCGCCATGCCGACGACGCCGGTCTGCTGCTGCGTCTCGCAGATCAGCTCCGAGTCGGCTAGCGAGTCCGCCATCGGGATCTCGATCTCGACATGCTTGCCGGCGCGCATCGCTTGCACCGCCTGCTCGGCGTGCTGCTGAGTCGGCGTCGCGAGGATGACGGCTTCGACGCCCGGCTGGTCGATGCTGGCGCCGAGGTCGTAGGACGTCCAGTGCGGGATGCCGTACTTTTTGGCGGTCGCCTCGGTGCCCGGGGCGTTGCCGCCTGCGAGCGAGACGATCTCGATGCCGGGGATCTGCTGGCACGCCTCGATGTGTCGCTGCCCGAAGGCGCCCTGTCCGGCGATAACAACCTTCATGCTGTCGTCCTCGTTTCTGGTGCAGAGTTCAGGGGGCAGGTGCAGAGGTTCCGAAGCGTGATTCATCGCTGCAACCCTGCCCTTCGCGGTCGCAGCCGATCGTAGACAAAACGACGGTGGGAGTCACGGGGCGGCACCGCCAGCGGGCTTGCGAGGGCGTTACTTTCCCCAGGACGAGAGCACGACGGAGGAGCTATCGGGCGCCCAGCTACGCGCGTTGCAGCCCACGAACGCGCTGCTCCCGACCTGAAATTCGACGATGGTGTTGCCGGTCGCAAGATCGAAGCGCCGATGTATGTGAGTGGAACAGGGGTGGGCAATCCTGCTATCGGTTCAGCACGGGTGAAGACCTTGACGGCGGACTCGCCGTTCGGCGAGACGCAGACCAGACCGGCCATATCCTGAGTGAGGTCCTTGCTCTGGCCGTTGGACAGGTCGAAGAGGCGGCCCACGCGAGGCACGGGGACGACCAGGATCGTGTTATACGGCAGCGGCTGGTTGAGGCCATAAATTTCGGCGGCAGGGATGGACTCGTGGCGGAACAGGTCGATTCCGGCGGGATCGATGCCGAAGCGAGCGGCGATATCGGCTAGCGTTTCGTTGCCGTTCGCGAGGTAGTTGCACGTGCCCTGACCGGCGTCTGTGCTGCAGAAGCCGTTCGTCTGGGCGGTACGTAGCTCGTCGCTGGTTCCGTCCTGCGGGAGCAGCAGCTTGTCGGCCCCCACCCAAGATGTGACTCCGATCAGGTAGCCGTCGTGTTGCCAGAGGACGTGACCGTTGAGGTCGAGCGCCAGTGTGGCGGAGGGATCTAGAAAGCAGATTTCCGGAGAGTCGGCTTGTGTGGAGACCTGAGAATGGCACTGTGTGCGGGTGCCTTTCGTGATCAGGAGACGCGTTGAGTCAGGCGACCAGTCGCCGATACGTATGTCCGAATCGGCGCCGGGGACGGTGAGGAGTGTGATCGGGTTGGCGTTGTCGAGGCCAGCCACGACAAGGCGCGTTTCGTTGCTATCGATCTGTGTGTAGACAACGTGTGTGCGATCCGGTGACACCGAGAAGTCGATGCCACGCGGCGACGGCGGTGCCGGCAAGGAGAAGAGCGGGTCCTCGCCGCTCACTTCCCAGTGGTATTGTCACCCCCCGATGGCCCGATCTGTCAGATCTCGTTGCGTTCGCGATAGAATCGCGGCGACATGCTGCGGAGTCTGCGAGATCGAGTCCATCGGCGCTGAACCTGGAGCCGCGAGATGAACTCGCCGGCTTCTGGGCCGGAGTGATCGCGATCTTCAGTGGGATCGCTTTCCTGGTTTACGTCGCTAATCCTGATAACCCGCAATGGCTGTTCTTCGGACTTTTATTTGCCAACAGCTCACTTTCGGTCCTGTTCAGACCGGCGCGGAAGAAGCCCCGCTCGTGGCGGCAGTGGGGCGCAATTCTGGTTGTGTTGCTGGGATGCACGCTCGTGGCGGTCTACTGGCGCCCACTCGATAAAGAGCGAACTTACTTCGTGCTGTCAGGTGGTCTTGCACTGTGTCTCGCCTGGCAGTCGTTCGATTACTTTTCCCGTCGGCCACTGGCCTCTGAGCGCTCGCGGCAGCCGAGAGCCTGAGCTGATATCGCGGAGACTTCTCGCGATTGTGGTGTTGTTCGTTGGACTTCGATGGAGGTGGTCGTAAGCGTGGGCGTGTGCTTCCGGGCAGACCTGAAGGTCTGCAGCTACATTCCCAGGTGTTCCCTCTGTTCCGTTCCCTCTGTTCCTGCTATAACTGACGTACCATGCGCGTCCTGCTGCTCAACGGCCCCAACCTCAACATGCTCGGCACCCGCGAGCCCGCGATCTACGGCGCCGAGACGCTGGACAACATCGTCGGACGCGTCAGGGTGCGCGCGAAGGAGCTCGACGCCGAGGTGCTCGACTGCCAGTCGAACCACGAGGGCGTGCTCGTCGACTTCATCCAGCAGCACCAGGCGACCTCAGACGGGCTGATCATCAATCCGGGCGCGTTCGGGCACTACAGCTACGCGATCCGCGACGCGATCTCGGGCTCGCGGCCTTGTCGCGGTCGAGGTGCACATCTCCAACGTGCATGCGCGCGAGGCGTTTCGGGAGACGATGGTGCTCTCGGCGGTGTGCAAGGGCGTGATCACGGGGTTGGGCTGGCGCGGCTACCTGTACGCGCTGGACGCCGTCGTTGCTGCGATTAACGAGAGGGGCAAGGCGTGAGCAACACGAATCGCATCGACCGTTTGCGTGAGAAGCTGGCGGAGCATGACCTGGCCGGGCTGTTCGTCAGCGCTCCGGCCGAAGACATTCACCACACGATCGGCGCCAACCGCCGCTACCTCTCGAGCTTCAGCGGCTCGATGGGCCACCTGCTCGTGACGCTCGACTCCGCCTACATCGCGGTCGACTTCCGCTACTTCGAGCAGGCAGAGCGAGAGTCGCCGGAGTACACGCTCTTCAAGGCCAACGGCGGCATGAAGACCTGGCTGCCGGAGCTGCTCGGCGAAACGCACCTCGGCGGCAAGAAGCTCGGCTTCGAGTCCTCAGGCATTACGTACGGCATGTACGCGACTCTGCGCGATGCGGTGACGTCGTTGCCGGACACGGACCGCCCCTCGCTGACCCCGACCGACGGTATCGTCGAGACGCTGCGCGCCTTCAAGGAGCCGGACGAGCTCGAGGCGCTGGACCGTGCCGTGGCGCTGGGCGACGCCGCCTTCGAGCACGTTGCGGCGCGTATCGAGCCGGGCTGGACCGAGAAGCAGGTCGCGCTCGAGATCGAACGCTACGCGCTGGACCACGGCGCCGAAGGTCTCTCGTTCCCGACCATCGTCGCGGCAGGACCGTGGGGCGCGATGCCGCACGCCCAGCCGCGCGACCACGTCATTCAGCAGGGCGACGGCGTCGTGATCGACATGGGCGTCGCGCTCGATGGCTACATGTCAGACCTCACGCGCACCGTGTTCATCGGCACGCCTGACGACAAGTTCCGCAAGATCTACGACATCGTGCTCGCGGCGCAGCTCACGGCTGAGGAGCTGATCCATACCGGCATGACCGGCGGCGACGCGCATATGATCGCGCACAAGGTCATCGAAGAGGCCGGCTACGGCGATAGTTTCGGTCACGGTCTCGGCCACGGCGTCGGCCTGCAGGTGCACGAGAAGCCGAGCGTCGGCCGCACCTCGACGGACGTGCTCGAGGACGGCATGGTGATCACGGTGGAGCCGGGCATCTACCTGCCGGGCTGGGGCGGCATCCGCATCGAGGATCAGGGCTACCTGAAAGACGGACGCTTCGTCCCGTTCACGAAGGCGCCGAAGCTGCAGTTCGCGTAGCGCAAGACTCTGGTAATCGCCTCAGGCTCCCACTCGCTGTTTGAGGTGGCGAGACAACGTCTTGGCCTCCTTCGATTCCACTTCGTATCTGAAAAGACGTGCCTATCTGGTCGGTTAGGTGTGGCTTGATTCGTCACTTAACAGAAGTCGACTCTTTCGATCAGGCAACGGCCGATTAGGAATAGGAAATTTTCCTTAAACGGCTGCTGACCCTCAGCGATGCCTAGCACTCCGGTGTATGAAACTGTAATATCCCACCACAATTGTTAAGAGACTGTTAGCTATCAAAGGGAGGTCTATGTGAGACGACTGGCACTATTGCGACCTGTCGGCCTGGTGGTCATGGCGGTCCTTCTGGCCGGCGCCGCGGCGCTGGGCAGCGAGAACCACGTTCCGACCGTCCACGCGGCAAACACCGTCAACCTGTTTGTGGGCGGTGGCCAGGGTACGATTTCGGATGAATCGTTCCGGCCGAACAACGTCATCGTCCAGGCGGGCGACACCGTCAAGTGGAGCAACCCTTACGGCGAAATTCACACCGTGACCTTCGTCAACGGCCAGACGCTGCCGGATTTGATCCTCAACGGCGACATCAACCCGGCGATCGCAGCGCCCAGCGGCCCGACGACCTTGGACCCCAAGAAGCTGTCGAACTCCGGCATCCTGGAGCAGGGTGACGTCTACAGCGTTACCTTCAGCACGCCCGGCATCTACCAGTACCTCTGCGTGATTCACCCCGGGATGGTTGGCACCGTCCAGGTCGTGCCTGCGGGTAACACCGGTGCGTCTTCGCAATCCAACATCGACGCTCAGGCGAAGTCGCAGCTCGACGCGGCGATTGCCGCCGGTAACGCCTCCGTGGCGGCCGCGAAGCCGACGTCGGCCAAGAACGCCGACGGCAGCACGACTTACACCAACCTGATCCCGGCCAGCGCCGGCCAGGTTGACCTCTTCCAGTTCGTCGACCCGAGCATGAGCGTCAAGGTCGGTGACACGGTGAAGTGGATCAACAACACCGAGGTGCCGCACACCGTGACCTTCGGCATTCAGAACGCCGGCCCCGACTTCAAGGGACCGTTCGTCCCGACGACTGCCGCCTCGGGCACCAAGTACGACGGTTCGGGGTTGATTAACTCCGGCATCTACTCGGCCGGCTTCCCGGGAGCAATCGGAAACTCGTTCTCGGTGACCTTCACCAAGGCCGGGACCTACGCCTACATCTGTCTGCTGCACGCAGACCTGGGCATGGCGGGTGTCGTCAACGTCAGCGCTTCGGGTGCTGCTTCCGGCGGCTCGATTACGCCACCTGCCACCGGTGATGCTGGTCTGTTGGGTCAGTCGTCCGGTTCGTGGATGATGTACGTGGGCTTCGCGATGCTGGTCGCGAGTATCGGCGCGGGAGCATTCGTGTTCGCGCGCAAGAACGCCTAGCGTTCGTCAAACGACCGCGTCGATTGGCGCGTTCAGTTCGGTAACTGCGAGGGGGTGGTCGTTGTGACCACCCCCTCGTTACTATTAGGTGAGAGACGCGCCCGAAACGTTCGTTGATTACGGCGAACGCAGCGTCCAGCCCGAGACTAGCAGGCGACCTGTCGATTGCGGGTGGCGAGGCCCGTTCTGGCAAGAGCGCCTTCGGAGGATTAGCGATGATCGACACCGGCGACCTGCGCAAAGGGCTCACCATCGAGCTCGACGGCAACCTGTACAGCATCGTCGACTGGGAGCACAACAAGACGGGTCGCGGTGGCGCTGTCGTGCGGCTCAAGCTGCGTGACGTACGCGCCGGCCACCTGATCGAGCGCACCTGGCCCGCCGGCTCGAAGTTCCAGCGCGCCCGCGTCGAGCGTCAGCCGGCGCAGTACCTGTACGCCGATGGCGACATCTACTACTTCATGAACCGCGAGACCTTCGACCAGATCGCTATGAACCGCGACCGCGTCGGCGACGCCGCCAGCTACCTGCGCGAGAACGACGAGTGCTCCGTCCTGACCTATGGCGACGAGGCGATAAACGTTGAGCTTCCGGCTGCCGTTATCCTTGCGGTCGCGGACACCGAGCCGGGCCTCAAGGGCGACACGGCGCAGGGCGGCACGAAGCAGGCGAAGCTGGAGACCGGTCTCACGGTCAACGTGCCGCTGTTCATCAACATTGGCGACAAGGTGAAGGTCGACACGCGCTCCGGTGCATACCTGGAGCGCGCCTGATCCGGTCCGGTCCCGGCAAATTTCTCGTCTCACCTTCTTAAGGCGGGCTTAGTCTTCGTTTAACAGATGGGCATTGTGCTCTGCCTACAATCGCAGATAAGCCTTGACTGATCTGTCGAGGCCGTATCCGGCGAATAAGCGGTAACAACCAGACGGAGACCTCATATGAAACGCTGGCTCAAGTTCGCCGTCGCTGCGGTCGTTGTGGTGGCGATAGCCATCGTGGCGGTGGTCGTGATTCAGCTGCTGCGTAGCGACAACCCCAACCTCGCGACCGAGGCGCCGCTGATCAGCACACCGTCATCGGGCCCCAGCCCCACCGTCTCGGCGTCAACGTCGGGCGCGAGTGGCGCCAGCGGTCCCAGTGGCGCCACCGCCAGCGATGCCGCCTCGTCGTCCGCTAGCTTGCCGGCCGGCGTGCATCAATTCGTCATCGACCCCTCGCAGTCGAGCGCAAAGTATGTGGTGGAGGAGACGCTGCGCGGCCTCGACAGCACTGCGGTCGGCACGACCTCCGCGATTAGCGGCAGCATCTATCTGACCGACAGCGGGCTCTACAAAGACCTGCCCTCCAAGTTCACGGTCGACCTTTCGACGCTGAAGAGCGACGAGAGCCTGCGTGACAACTTCATCAAGCAGAACACACTGCAGACCAGCAAGTACCCGGACGCCGTATTCACGGTCGAGAGCGTCGACGGCTTCCCGAGCAGCTACGCCGAGAACCAGCAGGTTCAGCTAACCCTCAATGGCACGCTCAGCGTCCACGGCGTCGACAAGCCCGTGGCCTGGACGGTGCTGGCGCGCCAGGCCGGCGACACGCTGACCGCCACCGCCGACACCGACATCAAGTTCAGCGACTTCGGCATGAGCCCGCCCAACGTGCAGATCGCCAAGGCCAAGGACGGCATCCACCTGCAAATCGTGCTCGTCGCGAAGACGCCGGCCTAGCGGGCCTGCGCTTCATAAGCATAGGCATAGCCATAGAATTGGGCCCTATGCCTATGCCTATGCCTATGCCTATGCCTTGCCTGCCATGAACCTGATCCTGTTCGAGGCGTCTGAGACGGGGCGGTTGCTGCCGCTCGATGACCCGCGTGCGCGACATATCCTCGAGGTGCTGCGTCGGGCGCCGGGGGATACGTTCGACGCCGGGCTGATCGACGGGCCGCGTTGCAAGGCGACCCTGGTCGCGGTCGATGACGCTGGGCTGAAGCTGAGCTTCGAACCCGGCGAGATGCCATCGCCGCTGGCGCCGATCACGCTGATCGTCGGGCTGCCGCGGCCGCAGACGGCGCGCAAGCTGCTCGAAGAGGCGACGACGATGGGCGTCGAGGCGCTGCACTTCGTGACTTGCGAGCGCGGCGAGGCCAGCTACCGCCAGAGCAAACTCTGGTCGACAGGCGAGTGGCGGCGTCACGTGATCGCCGGCGCCGAGCAGGCGTTCTCGACACTGCTGCCGGACGTTAGCTTCGATCTGGCCCTGACCGAGGCGCTCGATGCTCTGGTGCCGGGCTACTGCAGACTGGCGCTGGACAACTACGAGGCGGGGTCGGCGCTGGGCGCATTGCACGTCGAGGCGCCCGTCGTGCTTGCGCTGGGGCCCGAGCGAGGCTGGTCGGCCGACGAACGCGACCTTTTGCGAGACCACGGCTTCGAGCTGGTGCATCTCGGTGAGCGTGTGCTGCGCGTCGAGACGGCGTGCGTCGCGGCGCTGTCGCTTGTGCGCGCGCACCTCGGCCTCAGCTAGCCACTAGCGTGGCGCCCGACTGCGCCAGCGGCATCTAAGAACGCGGCGTCTTACTAAACCGCCCGACAACCCTCTAATAGGACGGTAAGGCTGCCGGTGATCGCTACTGTCTCACTCCTGACATGATGGTGTCAGGAGTGATCCGAGCAGCCTCGACCTCCTGACAAAACGCTGTCAGTAGCCGCCTCCTATGCTGACAAGGTCACAAATCGGACCGTCTAATCGTCTAATTCCTGAGGAGGAAACGCAGTGAAAGTGAACCAGCTCGTCCTCAATGTAACCAGCGAGAATCCGGAGCGTCTGGGCGCGTTCTACCGCGACGTGGTGCAGCTTGAACAGATACCGGACGCCGGTGAGTTCGCGTTCAACCTGGGCGGCGCGATGTTCATCGTCGACGGCCACAGCCAGACGACGGGCTCGGCGCAGGAGCCGCACCGCTACTTGATCGACTTCAACGTCGATGACCTCAAGTCGGAGCAGGAACGCCTCGAAGCCCAGGGCGTGACGTTCATCCGCAAGGAGGGTCGCGAGTACTGGGGCGGCCTGCTCTCGACCTTCCTCGACCCGGACGGCAACTACTGCCAGCTCCTGGAGTTCAAGGGATGAGCACCGAAACCGAGCGCAACAAGACGGTCTACAGCCGCTTCATCCAGCAGGTGTTCAACGAAGGCAACTTCGACGTGCTCGGTGAGCTCCTGGCACCCGACTACTCGATCGAGGATGCGCCGCCGGGGACCGCACCCGGCGCCGAGGGAGTGAAGCAGGTCGTCACCATGTTCCGCGGCGCTTTCCCCGACCTGCAGATCACGCTCGACGAGCTCGTGGCCGAGGGCGACACCGTGGCGGCGCGCTCGACGGCGCGTGGCACGCATCGAGGCGCCTTCATGGGCATCGAGCCGACGGGACGCAGCATCTCGATGCCGACGTTGACTCTGGTGCATCTGCGCGACGGGCGCCTGGTCGCGAGCTGGGTCAAGAACGACGTCGCGGCGCTGATGCGGCAGCTGGGCGCCGGCTGAAGCGGCGGGGAACCGTAAGGTCGCGGCGGACGTCAGATCGGACGGGCGGACAGCTTGACAGGCAGCATTGAGGCTGAATAATGAAATGGAACTGTTTCTTAAATAACGATGCGATGCCCTGCCGGCGATAGCTCGCGTGTGTATTACGAAAGGCTACCAACTTGCTTCGACTGCGTTTTTGCCAGGCTTGACAGCCCCGATGCCAGCATTATGATGGCACTGTGACATCAGAATGGAACCGTATTCGAATCTGACGCCTGCTCTGCGGACAAGCGAGGAGACCACGATGCATTCACAGCAAACCCAGCTCAGACTGGCGGTGCGCGAGGCCGGCGAAGCCTCCGGCTACGACTCCGCCGTGCAGATCCTGCTCGACGCCGGCATCCGGCTGTTCGGCCTCGAGATGCCGACGCGCACCGTGTACTACAACGCCGACATGGAGGCGTACGTCGAGCGCGTCGAAGCGGCATGGGAGGCTGAGCCCGCGGACCAAGTGCTCGACGCCGACGCGGTGCACGCCGCCATGCTCGCAACCCAGGCCGGCAGCCTCGACCGCGCCGGCTTCCTGCGGCGCCTGTGGCACGCGGGCGTCACCGAGTACTACATGAACCTGCTCGTGGGCACGATCACGATTCGCGGTCGCAACGGCGAGACGTTGCGCGGCGCCGTCAAGGACCGCGAGGTCGCTCGCATGCTCATGCCGCGCCTCTAGGCCATTAGCATGGCGGCGGACTGCGCGAGTAGCCTCGAAGAATCCAGCGTCTCAGTTACCGTCCAACGGTCGCCTTCCACAGGGAGGATATAAGGTGGACATGAGGAATCCGGCGGGCCGATGAGACGCGCGGACCGTCTGTTTCAGATCATCCAGTTCGTGCGCAGCCACCGCGTCACCACGGCGTCGGAGTTGGCTCGGGCGCTGGAGGTTTCGGAGCGCACCGTGTATCGCGACATTCGCGACCTCGTCCTCTCGGGCGTGCCGATCGAGGGCGAGGCCGGCGTCGGCTACGTGCTGCGCAAGGGCTTCGACCTGCCGCCGCTGATGTTTACGCAGACCGAAGTCGAGGCGTTGGTGCTGGGTACGCGCGTGGTGCAGAGCTGGGCCGACCCGGAGTTGGCGAAGGCGGCCGAGATGGCGCTGGAGCGTATCGCGATCGCGCTGCCGGACCATCTGCGCACCCGCCTCGTGGAGTCGAGGCTGTACGCGCCGGCGTTCCACGTGTCGCCGGAGGTCGTCGAGCGTCTCGGCCTGTTGCGCGAGGCCGTTACGCAGCGTCGCAAGGCCTGGCTGCTCTACCGCGACGTCGGCGACGTGGAGACGCAGCGCACCGTGCGGCCGCTCGCGCTGTCGTTCTGGGGCTTCACCTGGATGTGCACCGCCTGGTGCGAGCTACGCAACGACTTCCGCAGCTTCCGTCTCGACCGCACGCGCGAGCTGCGCATCCTGGACGAGCGTTTCCAGGACGAGCCCGGCAAACGCATCGAGGACCACCTGCGCGCCATGGCGGAAGAAGACGAGGCTGCGCAGACCAACGGCCACCGCACGCACCAGCGTTAGACGCCACTTACGCCGTCGGCGCCGCCGCTTGGCGCCTCTCGCCCCCACGCGGCCCCAACGCCTTCATGCCGAGGGACTCGAGGCATCAAAGCGCTGCAGCGTCGAAGGACGTTTCGTCTCGTTAGTCGCGCTTGAGGCGTCGGGCCGAACGCCACGTCTGCAGGCGGAGGCGGCGCAAGTACATGACAAGGCGCTTTGATCCTTCGGTTCGTCAGGACGACGGGGCCCTTCGTTGTCCTCAGCCTGGGCGGCCGAGGCTTCTGCACTCTGTTACCCTGCACTCTGCCTCCCGACTCGCCGTATCGGGCGCTGTCGCCGCCGCGTACAATCGATGCATGAGACGAAACCTCGATGAGCTGGATGGGCGACGGCTGCTGACCGGCGGGCCCGTCATGCTGGTATCGACCAGCTATCGCGGGCACCACAACGTGTTCCCCGTTGCCTACTCGATGGTGCTGAGCATCATCCCGCCGCTGATTGGCATCGCGATTCACCCTTCGCGCTACTCGGCCGACATCATTCGCAAGACGGACGAGTTCGCCCTCAACATCCCGACGCGGCAACTTCTGCATCACGTCCAGTACCTCGGCAGCCTCAGCGGCGCTGACTTCGACAAGCTGGAGCTGACCAACCTGCCGACCTTCCACGCCCGGCGCGTCGCGGCGCCGCTGCTCGACGGCTGTGTTGGCTGGGTCGAGTGCAGCCTCGAGGACATGATCGAGATGGGCGACCACATGCTCTGCGTCGGTCGCGTCGTCGCGGTTTCGGCCGACGACGAGGCGTTCGACGATCACTGGCTGCTCACCGACAACGAGACGAAGCCGCTGCACTACCTCGGCGGCAACCACTACGCCTTCCTCGACTACGTCATGGACGCGCGTGTCCCAAAGAGCGCCGAGGAGTACGGCAAGCGTCTCGACGAGGCCGTAACGGAGCAGCTCGAGCTGACGAAAGACGCCGCCGAACAGCGCGCCGAAGAAGACTACGAGCGCGACGAGTTCCGCAAGCGCGAGGGCTTCCAGCTTTAGACGGTTTCTTAACCATTCGGCGACGAAGCGGAAGTAATTCGGCCCTTTACCTAGCCAATTAGTGGGAGCATTCTCTTACTCACGCCCCGTGAGTGGGCGCGAAGCGCCGCGCTTGCGGCTGAGCTGAGATTGGGGTCGCAGCCCCGGAGGAGGACGCCAGATGACGCAAGGGACCGTTCAACACCTCGACTTCCAGCCAGCCCAACGTAACCTCGCCATGGAACTCGTCAGAGTCACCGAGGCCGCAGCCATGTCCGCGGTGCAGTACATGGGCCTCGGCAACAAGGAGCTCGTAGACCAGGCGGCCGTAGACGCCATGCGCCACGTGCTCGAGAGCGTCAGCATGGACGGCATCGTCGTCATCGGCGAGGGCGAGAAGGACGAAGCGCCGATGCTCTACAACGGCGAGCGCGTGGGCGACCTCAAGGGGCCGCTGATGGACATCGCCGTCGACCCGATCGACGGTACGACGCTGCTCTCGAAGGGGCTTCCTGGCGCCATCGCGGTTATCGCGCTGTCCGAACGCGGCACGATGAACGTCGCCAAAGAGGTCTTCTACATGAACAAGATCGCCGTCGGCCCCGAGGCCCGCGGCGTGATCGACATCGAAGCGCCGGTTGCCGACAACCTCAACAAGATTGCGAAGGCGATCGGCAAGAAGGTCGGCGAAGTCACGGTCGTCATGCTCGACCGCCCGCGCCACGCTGATCTCATGAAGGAGGTGCGTGCGGCCGGCGCGCGTATCAAGCTGATCTCGGACGGCGACGTCGCCGGCGGCATCCAGGCCGCGATACCGAACAGCGGCGTCGACGTACTGCTGGGCATCGGCGGTACACCCGAGGGCGTGATCACCGCCGCGGCGATTCGCTGCACCGGCGGCGCCATCCTCTGCAAGCCCTGGCCGCGCGATGACGACGAGCGCAAGAAGGCGCTCGCGGCCGGCGTCGACCTCGACCACGTCTACTCAACGGAAGAACTGTGTGGCGGCGAAGAGGTCTTCTTCTCCGCAACGGGCGCCAGCACCGGCGAGCTGCTCAAGGGCGTAACGATGCTGCCGAACGGAGCCACGACGCAGTCGCTGGTCATGCGCGCCAAGTCCGGCACCATACGCTGGGTCGACGCGATTCACGACTTCTCGCGCCTGAACAAGGTGCGCTTCGTAGAGTAGACGCAGCGCGGCTACGGTACATGAAAGGCCCCTTTCGCAAGACAGGGGCCTTTTGCTTGCGTGGAGAGAGTCCGGCCTTTGCGAGGGCATCTTGTTGCGCCGACGTCCCGTATCCTGTCGTCCCGGCGAAGCAAAGGGCGACAACCAATGACGCTTCGTTCTGCTCGCTCCTCCTGGGCGGCGGCGCCGCAGCTCCGACGCTACGCGTACCGGGTCTACGACTTCGATTCGCCCTATGATTGACCGGTGCTTCCTGTAGGCGACTTCCTGCGCCGGCGCACGACGCCCTACGTCAACTGGACGCTTATCCTCGTCAACTTTGCCGTCTTCCTCTACACGCTGACGCTGAGTACCCAGCCAACCGAGGTATTCGCGCTTCAACGCGTCAGCCCGGCCGACGTGTTCTACTACCACTGGGGCGCGCTGCCGGCCTGCATCTCGAGCTACTTCGGCTTCAGCAACGGCGTCGATCCGCGCCTGCTGACGGCGGTGTGTCCTTCCGGTGACCGGCCGCCGCTGACGATCTTTACATCGATGTTCATGCACGCCGGCTGGGCGCACATCATCGGTAACATGCTCTTCCTCTGGATCTTCGGCGACAACGTCGAGGACCACTTCGGGCACGTCCGTTACCTGATCTTCTACCTCGTGGTCGGCGTCGTGGCGATGGCGACGCAGGTCGCGTTTTCTGCGGGCGACCTCGTGCCGACCGTCGGAGCATCGGGCGCGATCGCGGGCGTCATGGGGTCGTACCTGCTGCTCTACCCGACCGCGACGGTCGAGGTCATCATCTTCCCGTTGTTCTTCATACCGTTCTTCGTGCCGGCCGCGGTGCTGATTATCATCTGGTTCCTGACGCAGGTGCTCTCCGGCATCTCGCAGCTAGGTGCGACGGCCGGTTCGGGCATCGCGTGGTGGGCGCACGTCGGCGGCTTCTCAGCCGGGGCGCTGTTGACGCTGCTCTCGGGCGGCAGGCCGCGCGCCGGGCCGAGACCGAGGCGCCGTTTAGCTCAGTTGTAGTGCACCTTGTACAGCAGGTACGGCTCGGTTCGTACGGTGCCGCCGGGGTACTGCTTGATCAGCTCGTAGCGGTCCGGCTCGTTTGCCGCGTTCAGATGCAGGAAGAACTGGTCCCAGTCGGCGAAGATTAGCACGTAATCCGGCTTCTGCTGCTGCACGTACGCCGGAATCTCGCGGTCCGCGTTGTACTTGATCACGTCCGCGTTCACGAGACCGACGAGGTCGAGCACCTTGTAGTCGGCGAAGTAGCCGACGGCGCCGATGTCGTGCGTGGCCAGCGTCTGGTCCGGCTTGACGATCGTGTTCAGGTCCTTAGCCATCGCCTCGAGGTTCTGATAGGTCTCGGTCGAGCCCGCGTAGTAGATGTCGTGCCAGCGCTCGTACTGCTTCCACATCGGCACGACAACGATCACTACGGCTGCAACGACGAGTGCCTTTACCACGATGTCGCGGTTCTTCAGCCCGATCTGCACCAGATACGCGAAGCCGGCGCCGGCGAATGCGGCGATGAATGGCAGCGTCGGATGCTGATAGCGGTAGAAGTAGTGCGCCAGCCCGCCGGGGAACAACAACACGTAGAACATCAGCACCGGTACCCAGAAGAAGGCGACGAACAGTACTTCACGACGCCGCGCTGTAATGAGGGCGAGTGCAATTAGCGGGATGATCGGGCCGAGGAACAGACCGACCTGGTCTGCAGCGGTTGAGATCTTGTCCTCGAGATGCCAGTGATACTCCTGGAAGAAGTGCAGCTTGGCGTTGGCGGTGCCGCCGATCGTCCCGTTTACGGCCAGCGAGAGCAACACTATGCCTCCGAAAGCAACGCAGCCCGGTCCAGCCAACGCGATTGCGTCTTTGACGTACTCGATCAGCGGTTGGCCCTGCGGCCGTTCGATCCAGTGATAGACGAGCACGGCCGGTACCAGGAAGATGCCCTCCGGCCGCGTAAGCACCGCGAGGCCGATTAGCACGCCGGGGATGATCGCGGGCGCGGCGCGTTTGCGCCAGGAAATACGACGCGAAGCCGAACGCCAGCAGTGACATGAACAGCCCGGTCTCGAGACCGTTGCCGGCGTCCATCGTGGCGTAGCTGGTCAGCGCGATGGCGCAGCCGCCGCATAACGCCGCGAACCGGTCGCGGAAGATCGACCAGGTCAGCAGATACACGCCGGCCGCCAGTACGACCTGGCAGGCTACGCCGAACGCCATGCTCGCGAAGAACGGCGCCGCGCCGAGCTTGAGCAGCGTCGCCAGCAGTACGACGTGCAGCGGGCTGGTGGCGCCTGTCGACCAGTGCACGCCGTCGAAGGTCAGCTTGCCGTGCTCGGCGAGGTTGCGCGCGAAGGTCAGCGTGATGTACGAGTCGTCGTAGAGAGGCCGCAGCGCTGCTGTCGACTGTACGTAGTACAGCGCGCCGATCAGGGCCACGAGCGCGCTGATCGCCATCCCGCCCCAGTCCAGCGCGAACCCAATCACCGTGTTTTGCCGCAGATTAGCTACCGAAACAAACGGCAACGTGAACGGTGGGCGGGTGGTCTGATCTGCCAAACGCTAGCTCCTGGAGCCTATCGATTCTAAACCGGCCCGAGGATGGTGGCTATTGCGAAGAGCTATAGAAGAAATGTCAGTTCAGGCATCGCACAGGGTGCGACGTCAGGTGCCGGTCCACGGATCGAGCGTCACGTCGAAGGTCATGTCCTTGCCGTCGCGCACGACCTGGACCTTCACGACGTCGCCGACCTGCTTGCTGTCGATGTAGTCGGCGAGCTCTTCGTAGTTGTCCGTTGCGTGGCCATCGATGCTGATGATCACGTCGCCGCCGCTGCCGCCGCGGTTGAGCCCGCCCTGCAGACCGGCGTGCTCGGCGGCCGAACCCGCCTGGACCGACTGAATCAGCACGCCTTTATCAGCGCCGAGTCCGAGGCTCTTCGACACGGAGGGCGTC
Source organism: uncultured Chloroflexia bacterium (assembly GCA_963732945.1). Lineage (GTDB taxonomy): Bacteria > Chloroflexota > Dehalococcoidia > DSTF01 > WHTK01 > WHTK01. Next base: position 61,983 of record CAVTBL010000012.1, on the reverse strand, counting down.
ACGTCGACCAGCGAGACGCCGAGACGTGGGTGCTGCACCGTGGCGCCGTTGAGCATCTGCGGCAGGAAGCGTGTCGCCGTGTTGATCGGGATCGCATAACCGACGCCGACGAACACGCGCTCGCCGGACGGATTCTCGATCGCGCTGGTAACGCCGATGACCTCGCCGCGGCCGTTGAACAGCGCGCCGCCGGAGTTGCCGGGGTTAATCGCGGCGTCCGACTGGATCAGCTTGCGCAGCGGCCGCCCACCCTCGTCGAGGCTACGGCCCAGCGCGCTGACGATGCCCTCGGTGGCGCTGGCGCCACCCTGCAGGCCGAACGGGTTGCCGACCGCCATGACGAAGTCGCCCACCCGCAGGGCGTCGGAGTCGCCCAGCGTCGCCGGCGAGAGTGAATCGGCCGGTACGTTGACCTGGATAATCGCGAGGTCGTTGCCCGGGTCCGTACCGATGACCTTCGCCGAAGCCGAGCTGCCGTCGACGAACACGGCGTCGAGGGAGTCGAAGCCGTTGACGACGTGGTTGTTGGTCAGGATGTGGCCCTGCTTGTCGATCACGATGCCGGAGCCGACGCCGGAGGTCGTCGAGTTGGTGCTCGCGGCGTTGATCCGCACCACGGACCCTTTGACCCTGGCGTAGAGGTCGGCAACGCTGTCGGTAGTCGAGCCGGAGACGCCGCCGCTCGAGGGCGCGCTCACGCGCTCGATGACGGCGGTCTGGCCGTTGCCGCTGGTGTTGGCGCTGACCGCCGCCGGGATGCGACCTTCGTCGTCGAAGTGATCGATTCCAAGGACAAGCGCCGCACCCAGCGCCATCGAGATGATCACCACTAGAGACCACTTCAGCTTATCGAGCATAGGCACGATCTACGTTACAGCATTCTTTTTGTCCTGCGCGATTGGCCAGCCAGCCGCCGATAGGCTTGCAGAGACCGACCATGGGCGGTCCATTTGCCGTGAAGGGAGCGGGCATCGATCCAGGAATCATGAAACGCGTATGCGCTTGTCGCCGGATCGTATGTTGGCCTTAACGAGATGTCTGCGTATCTACGATTCGAGGATAGGCTGCGCCGCCAGGACGTGCGCAGCATCGGCAAGACGCTGCTCGGCGTCGAGCTGGCGGGTGTGCTGCTGCATCTGGTTTTCGCAGACCTGTCGGTCTACTGGGACCGGCTGCTGCTGCTTATCCTCGGAACTGCTGTGCTGCTCGCTGGCCTCAGGCTGACCGAGCGCAATCGATTCTGGTCGCGCTTCTGGGTCTCCGTGGGAGGCTTTCCGGCTGTCCTGCTGATCGGCTGGTACCTGCCTATCCTCGGCATCCTTGTGGGCGTCATCTATCTGATCGGTGTCGGCATCTCGTTCGTCGCATAACCGCGGCAACGCTGCTCGTTCACAGCAGTACGTGACCCTATAATCGCCGCATGGCGACAGAAACTGGATTCGAGACCGGGATCAAGGGCGTGCTACCGATTACCGCGTCGGTCAACGAGGCGGGGCATCTCGCGATCGGTGGCTGCGATACCGTGGCGCTGGCGCAGCAGTACGGCACGCCGCTCTACGTGTTCGACGAGGCCGACCTGCGCGACCGCTGCCGCGAGCTGCGGCGCGAGTTCGAGGCGCGTCTGCCGGACGTGCTGGTGCTCTACGCCTCGAAGGCTTACATCGGCAAGGCGCTCGCCAACCTGATCGCCGACGAAGGCCTCGGCCTCGATGTCGTGGCGGGCGGCGAGCTGGCCGTGGCGCGCGCCGCCGAGTTCCCGCTCGACCGCGTTTACATGCATGGCAACAACAAGACGCCGCAGGAGCTCGAAGAGGCGATGCGCTCCGGCATCGGCCGTGTCGTGATCGACAACACGCATGACATCCGGCTGCTCGACACCATCGCGCGCAACGCCGGGCGTCGCCAGGCGGTGCTGCTGCGCATCACGCCCGACGTCGATCCCCACACGCACTCGCACATCACGACCGGCGTGATCGATTCCAAGTTCGGGCTGCCGTTGAAGGACGGGCTCGCCGAGGCCGCGATGCAGCAGGCCCTGGCGTCACCGAACCTCGACGTGATGGGCGTGCACTGCCACATCGGCTCGCAGCTCTTCGAGATCGAGCCCTACGTCGAGGCGATCGACAAGACGCTGGCGTTCGCCGCCGAGATGGTGCGCAAACACGGCCTGCAGCTGCGCGAGTTCAGCCCCGGCGGCGGTTTCGGCCTGCAGTACACCCGCGACGAGATACCTCCGTCGATCGCGTCCTACGCCGACACGATCGCCGGCGCCGTGAAGGATGCCTGCTCGAAGCACGGCCTGTCGCTGCCACGCGTCGTGATCGAGCCGGGGCGCTCGGTCGTCGGACGCGCCGGCGTGGCGCTGTACACGGTCGGTGCCCGCAAGGAGATTCCCGGCGTGCGCACCTACGTCTCGGTCGACGGCGGCATGGCCGACAACATTCGCCCCGCGATTTACGGCTCGCGCTACGAGGCCGTGCCGGCCTCGCGTCCCCTGGCGGCGACCGAAGAGACCGTAACGGTCGCCGGCAAGTACTGTGAGTCAGGCGACGTGCTGATCAAGGACGCACCGCTACCGCGCCTCGAGGAGGGCGAAGTGCTGGCGATCCCGGCCTCGGGCGCCTATTGCCTCTCGATGGCGAGCAACTACAACGGCGCGCTCAAGCCGGCGATCGTCTTCGTCGCCGACGGCAAGTCGCGCCTCGTACGCCGCCGCGAGACCTACGCCGACCTGCTGGCGACCGAGGTCGACTAGCGCCGCCAGGCCGGTCGCCTCAAGGCGCAATAACGTACCGCTCTGGCTGACAACAACCCGCTACCTCGACCCATAAAGCCTGCGTTATTGCTGCTGCGGCGTCTTAGGTCCTTCCTGGCGTCAGGACGACAGAGCAGTTGCCAGCGTACGTTACCGACGCTGGCAACTCCCCTAGCCGTGTGCGCCCGGCCTTAGCTCTTGGCGTAGTTCGCGGCTCCCTGGAATTCGACCATGACGGCGGGCACCGATCCCATGTTCCAGCCGTCGTGGCCGGGTGCAATGCGGTAGACCTGGCCGGCTTTGATGTCCTGCTGGCTGCCATCCTTGTTAGTAATGCGCAATCCGCCTGAGATGCAGTAGCCCACGTGCTCCACCTGGCAGGTGTCCGTCTTGGCCACCGGCTTGATGCACTCCGACCAGCGCCAGCCGGGCTGGAAGGTATACCGGCCGATCTGGCCTCCCGCGATGTTTACCAGCTCGATCTTCGTCTTCTCAGGGGTTCGAGTCTCGTCCGGTGAAGAAAAGTCACTTGCTTCGGTTCCCGGCATTTTCCTCTCCTCGTGTCCGCTAGTCAGCTGGTGATGGCGAACTATATATCACGAATGAAGCTGCTTGCACACTGGGCAAGCAGGTCAAATTCGGCCCGCTACTCGATGCGGGACTCTGCCATCGTGATTACGTCGTCCAGGGTCATTACGGGATGCGTATGGCCGGAGCCGATCGTGTTCAGCGGACGCAGCGCGCGTGCGACCGTAGCGAAGTCGTCCGCTTCGACTGCGACGTAGATCGTGTGGTCCGTCGGCGAGGCGTAGGCGGAGAGCAGCTTCACACCCCGGGTGTCTTTGAGGCCTGTCCACCAATCGCGGTAGTAATCCAGCGTGTCGCGGGAACGGACGGGACAGGTCTCGGGCGTATGGGTGTGGGTCAGGTGAAACAGCACGGATCCTCCATCTGCTAGCTGAGTGCTCGTTTGCCATGGTAGATCGCGCTTCGGTTTGGACAGAGCCCGCCCCGACCGCGACAATGGAAACGTGACGTACGTTATCCAGTGCCCGCAGCTCGCAGGTGAAGGCTCGTAACGCGATGTGGAGCATCATCGGCCACGCTAACGCGCTCGCGGCGTTGCAGCGCGCCCTCGATTCCGAGCGACCGCCGCATGCCTGGCTGTTCTGCGGTCCCGAGGGCATCGGCAAGCAGACCGTGGCGCTGGAGTTCGCCGCGGCGCTGAACTGCACTTCCGAGACCAGCCCAAAGCCTTGCGGCGAGTGCCGCGCCTGTCGCGACACCCTCGCAGGGCGTCACCCCGACGTGGAGGTGATCGCGCCGGGCGGCCTGTGTGACGAATCGGAGCACAAAGACCACTCCGATAGCCGCGACCTGCGTATCTGCCAGGTACGGCGCCTCGAGCGCCTGCTGTCGCTCAGCCCCTACGCCGCGACCCGGCGCGTTGCCATCGTCGACGCCGCCGATACGCTACGCGTCGAGGCTGCAAACGCCTTCCTCAAGACGCTGGAGGAGCCGCCGGCCGGCAGCGTGATCATCCTGCTCGCCGAGCGCGAGGAGCGCCTGCCCGAGACGGTGCTGTCGCGCTGCCAACGTCTCGCCTTCCGGCCGGTCGAGCGCGAGACGATTGTCGAGGCGCTGATCGAGCGCGGCGCTGAGCCCGACGAAGCCGTGACGATCGCCGCGGCCTCGGGCGGACGCCTCGGCTGGGCGCTGCAGGCTTTCGAGGACCACAGCCTGCTGGACGAGCGCACCATGATGCTCGACGAAGCGCTGCGGTTGGCGCACGCTGGCCGCGCCGAGCGCTTCGGCTGGGCCGGTGAGGCTGCGAGCCGCCAGGCCGGCGTCCGAGAACGCTACATGCGCGAGCTGACGATCTGGGAGAACTGGTGGCGCGACGTGCTACTGTATGGCGCCGGCGGTGGTAGCGAAGGCGCTTCCAACCCGGACCGGGAGCCGGTTTTGCTCGAGGAGGGTAGACTGTACCCGGCCACGCAGATCGTGCGCTTCCTGCAATCGATGGCGCAGACCCGCGAATACCTGCGCGAGAACGTTGACCCGCAGCTCGCGCTGGAAAACCTGACCCTGGACATGCCGGTCGCGAACAGAGCCGCGGCGAACAGCAGCCGGGGTCGCTAGCGAAGGAGACGGCTCTCGTCCGCGAGGGCCTTACATCATGGCAAGAACAGTCGGAGTCCGGTTCCGCCAGGCGGGCAAGGTCTTCTATTACGACGCCCTCGACTTCGAGCTCGTGGTCGGCGACTACGTTGTCGTCGATTCCGCACACGGCCTCGCGGTGGGGCGCGTCATGATCTCCCCGGACCAGGTAATCTCCAACGAGTCGTCGAACAACGGTGAGATGAAGCCGGTGTTGCGTATTGCCACGGCCGAGGACGTCGAACGCGGCGACGAGATGCGCGACAAGGCCCACGATGCCCTGCAGCTCGCGAAGGAGAAGGCGGCCGAGCACGGCCTCGAGATGTCGTTGTCCATCGGCGAGTTCGATCTCGATGGCGGGCAGTTCACGGCCTACTTCTCTTCGGCCGATCGCGTCGACTTTCGCAACCTGGTGCGGGACCTCTCGCGCGATCTCGGCGCGCGGGTGCAGCTACTGCAGGTCGGCGATCGCGACCGCGCCAAGCTGGTCGACGGCTTCGACATCTGCGGCGAGCGCCTCTGCTGCTCGTCCTGGATGACCAACTTCCCCAGCGTCAGCATCCGCATGGCCAAGGAGCAGGACCTGCCGCTCAACCCTCAGAAGATCTCCGGCGTCTGCGGCCGCCTCTACTGCTGCCTGACCTTCGAATACGAGGACTACAAGGAGCTGCGCGGCAAGCTCCCGAAGGTCGGCTCGATGGTCTCGACGCCGGCCGGCGAAGCCAAAGTCAACGGCATCGACTTCAACCGTGAGGTCGTGAAGCTGTGGCTCACGGACGCGCACGAACTGGTCGAGGTCGCCGCTATCGACTTCCAGCTGCAGAACGGCGTCACGATCCGTCCCATGGAGCTCGTTCGCAAGATCGAGGGCCCGCTGCGCACGATCAGCGAGGACCGCAGCGCCCAGCGCACGCGACCCGCGCCGGCCGCACGTGCCCCCCGGCCCGAGACGCCTCAGCGCGAACGAGGCCGTCGTGGCGGCGGACAACAGCAGCAAGCGCAGCAGCAGCCGTCGGAGCCGCGCCAGGCGCAGCAGCGTCCGCCCCGCCCCGCGAGGCCACAACCGCAGCAGCAGGCGCCGGCCAACGCACAGGCCCCGACAACCCCCGAGGGTGATGCCGCCAAGAAGCGGCGCCGGCGTCGCAGGCGGGGTCGAGGCGGTGGTGCCGCTGGTGGTGGCGAAGGCAATACCCCCGCCGCGGAGTAGGAAACCCTGCTTCCAATCAGCGCGCCCTAATTGTTTACGCAACTTGAAGCGTATGCTACGCTGCTTCTCGTGCCCCCTGAGCTAGACCCTCGTTAGGGCACATGCCAGGCCTATCTGGTAGCTGCGGTGCGACAGCGGAAAAAGTCGCGCTGAATCCCTCGACCAGAGGGGTGCCCCGGAAAAATCGGGGAGTGCTGCTGGGGGCCTTTTACTGCGCCCACCGACCGGCCACGTCCGGAACGGGGGCAGGAGGATTTATCGGCTGGATGCCTCGACTTGTCGGGGCGGCACCCGCAAACGGCGGGATGAAGAGAGGGGTGAGTGGTGCATCTAACCATTGACGGCTACGGCGGTAACCGGGAGCTGTTGAGCAGCGAATCTTTAGTCCGCTCACTACTCGACACTTATCCGGCCGAGATCAACATGACGAAAATCTCAGAGCCCTACGTGCTGCGCTACAGCGGCGAAAAGCCGGAGGACTGGGGCGTCACCGGCTTCGTAATCATCGCCGAGAGCCACATCGCGGTTCATACCTTCCCCGAGCACGGCTACGTGTGGGTCGACATCTTCTCCTGCAAGGAGTTCGAGTCCGACGGTGCGGTCGATCGCATCATCGAGGAGTTTCAGCTGACCCACGTCACGCAGGACATCCACGAGCGCGGCCTCGAGTACCCGCACGCCATCGACCAGGCGACCCCGGTCGCGATGCTCGAACGGAGCAACGTGACCGGCGCGCTCAGCGGCACGACCTAGCCAGGGACGTATCACAAGTCACGCAGTTTACTAAGGCTGCCTCTTATTATAGTGAGCGTGCAATCACTATAATAAGAGGCAGCCTTAGTAACGTATACTCGATTAGCGTGCACATTTGGACATTCGAAGTTTCGTAGACCCTGCTGGCAGCATTCTAAGAACTCCTCAGGATTATGAGGCTTTCGTGCCTGCTAACCTGAGTCGGCGACTAGAGTTGGATTCCAATCTCGTCTATCTGCTCTCAGAGGCAGACCGTAGCCTCGGGGAGCTGGCGGGAATGGGTAGAACCTTGCCTAATCCTCAACTTCTGGTTGCTCCTCTCAGTCAAAGGGAAGCTGTCCTCTCGTCGCGAATCGAAGGGACCCAGGCGTCGATCTCCGACCTGGCACTTTTTGAGGCGTCTGGCGGCGCACCTCCTCCGAGAAGCGATGTCCTTGAAGTGCGTAATTATCGGTCGGCCCTCAATCATGGTCTCCAGCGACTCGATGAGTTGCCCCTGAGCCTGCGGCTGGTGAGAGAGCTGCACGAGAGGCTGATGTCCGGTGTTCGGGGGCAAGAAATGGCGCCGGGTCAGTTCAGGACTACCCAGAACTGGATTGGCCCCCCAGGGACCAGTCTGGAAGACGCAACGTATGTGCCGCCTCCGCCAGGACAGATGCAAGAATGTCTGTCCGACTGGGAGGCATTCCTTCATGAGGATCTCAAACTGCCTCCGCTCGTTCGCTGTGCGTTCATGCACTATCAGTTCGAGGCGATTCATCCGTTTTTGGATGGCAATGGACGCGTCGGACGTCTTCTGATCGTGCTGTTTCTCTGCACATTGGGGCGCCTTTCGGTTCCGGTGCTCTACATGAGTCCTTTTTTTGAACGACACCGTCAAGCGTATTACGACTCGCTTCGAGGGGTTACCGAGCGCAGCGCCTGGAAGGAGTGGTTGAGTTTCTTTCTGAGGGGCGTAATTGTTCAGTGCAAAGATGCCTTCGTTCGTGCCAGCCGGATGACAGAGTTGCATGAGTCATATCGCGCACAATTGTTAGGCCGAAGGGCGCCGCCTTCGGCTCACCAACTCCTGGAAGAGCTCTTTCTCTCCCCAGCGACGACAGCTCGATTCACCGCTGAGCGCCTGAACGTAACCGTCATGAGCGCTTCTCGTGCGATTCAATTGCTCTGCGACCTTGGTATCCTATCTGAGGTAACCGGCCGAAAACGTGACCGCGTTTATCTCGCGCGGGGACTCATTAGCGCGATTGACTCCGATAGCGGTGCGGAGGATTTTATTGCTAATCAGCCAATGCTATTCTAATCTTATTAGTAACGTGATAATTAGACTGATGACTATCCACAATGCTGTTAATTGCGATGACGGTTTATGACACCAATTCGGCCTAACGACGAGCGCTTCTGGCCGCCGAAGAGCTTCTGCTGCCCGCCGTTCCCGTACGCCGAGTACGATCGCTCCCGCGTCGTCGTGCTGCCGGTGCCGTACGACTCCACCGTGACGGCTCGGGCCGGCGCCCGCGACGGACCGGAAGCGATGATCACCAACTCGGAGGATATGGAGCTGTTCGACGTCGGGCTCGGCTTCGAGCCGTACCTGCACGGCATCTTTACCTCCCCGGCCGTCGCCGTGACCAACGAGACGCCCGAGGCGATGATCAACCGTATCCACGCCATCGGCAGCGAGTACCTGGATGACGGCAAGTTCCTCGCGACGTTCGGCGGCGAGCACACTGTCGCCGTGGGGTCGTTCCGGGCGCACCGGGACCGTTACCCGAACCTCAGCGTGCTCGCGATCGACGCGCACGCCGATCTGCGGGACGAGTACCAGGACACGCGGTACAACCACGCCTGCAGCCTGCGCCGCATGCTCGACGACGTGCCGGTAGCGCAGGTCGGTTTGCGCAGCGCCGCTGTCGAGGAGGCGCAGCTGATCAAGGAGCGCAACCTGCCGTTCTTCTCGCCGCGTCAGTTCCGGCGTCTGCCCGACCTGTCGCCCATCCTCGACCGCCTCACCGACTACGTCTACGTGACCATCGACCTCGACGGGATCGACTCCGGTGAGATGGCTGCCGTCGGCACGCCGGAGCCGGGCGGTCTGCGCTGGGACGAGGTCAGCGAGCTGATGGAGGCGCTGGCGGCCAACAAGCGCATTGTCGGCTTCGACCTGACGGAGCTGTCGCCGGACCTCGGGCCCAAGGCCTGCTCCTACGCTGCCGCCAAGCTGGCTTACCGCATGATCGGCCTCGCGCTGGGTCCGCCCGAGGGCTAGCGCCAGAATCGCGAGCCGTCCTGACTCCATTTCTTACTGGCTTCCCCAGGCATCGTCTTCGCCGTCACCATGATCGTGCTCGCCGTAGAGCAGCCAGCCGGCCACGAACGCGACCGCGATGACGCCGAGCAGTGCTGCCCAGGGCCACAGCGATGCGTCGGTCACGACCGCGACAAAGTAGGCAACCGCCACCGCAACGCTTGAGACCCGGCCGACTAGCGCCTGAACCTTTAGGCGCTGCATCTCCTGGCGTTCGTCCAGGCGCTTGCGCACCGCGGCGCCCACATCACTGTCGCGCCCTCCCAGGACGTAGAGTGCCACTGGGATGAGGACCAGGATCGGCAGGACGGAGGCCAGGCTCGACCAGCCGTAGGTGCTTACGCCGATGACGGCCGCTACGAATTCAGCCGCCAGCAGGATCACGGGTGAGCGCAGCCGCGGGTTCAGTGATAGCTTCATTTGTAACCTCCTCAGCTTCCGGCTCGAAGATTCGCTCGATCGGCACGCCGAACAGGCGCGAGAGTCGAAACGCCAGCGGCAGCGACGGCAGGTAGCGCCCGTTCTCGATCGAGATGACGGTTTGACGCGATACGCCCAGCGCCGTCGCGACCTCAGCCTGCGTCAGACCCAGCTCGACGCGACGTTCGCGCACTCGGTTCTTCATACTGTAAAGGTAGCTTTACATCCGGCAGATGTCAAGGACGCTTTACTTAGAGAGCGGTTTGGGAGAAGTTGCTGTTATCATGCCGCCGTTCCTGCGCTTATAGAGATATGACGACCCGTCCGATCGTTATGATGCGGCCCCTCGTCTTGCGCTCGATCGTCCTGCTCATCGTCTGCGCCACCGCATCGGGCATCGGAGCGGCGGCGGCGAGTCGCAGCGGCGAGATCGGCGAGCGAGACGCGCGCATTATCTATACGGCGCTGCTCGCGACGGGCGGCGCAACCCTGCTGCTGCCGTGCTTCCTGGCGCACGAGGCGCGCCGGCCCTATCCGCTGACCGTGTTCCCGGGCTTCGCGGTCGCGACGCTGCTCCTCGGCTTCGGGCTGAGCATCGCCGCCGTCTGGAGCAACTACGGCGCCACCTTCGACCACTCTGCAGAGTCGATCACGTTGATCGGCGCCGCGATGGCGCACATCTGCCTGATCTCGCTGGTCCGGCTGCGCCGCAAGCTTATCGCGCTGCAGCTGGTCTCGATCTCGATTACGTCCGTGCTGGTCGCGCTGCTCGTCAACCTGCTGTGGCAGCACGATATGAGCGATGCCTACCGCCGCCTCGTTGAGGTCATTGGCGTTGCCGCGGCCGTCTCTATCCTGCTCGTCCCCACCGTCCACCGCCTGACGCGCTCCTGGCCCCAGGAACGCGAAACGCCGAAGGTAGCGTCGTACTGCCCGCACTGCGGCGCCGTCCTGCGCACGCTGAGCCGGGAGAGTCGCTGCCAGGCCTGCTCCGTCCGCTTCCGAGTGCGCTTCTTCTGATCCGGTACCGCCGGTCTGCATGAGGGCGTCGTCGGATATCGTGACGCTTCTATGGGGACTTCGTTAGTTAGAAGTATCTGGTGGGTTCGCCAGGCGTCAGCATGACGGCATAGAAGGCCGTGTCGTGTGTCGCTATTCGAGGCACTGTCCTGGATGGCCGAGATTCAATCCCGGGTGTTCGCCCCCTACGCGCTATCCAAATTCGCTGGTTTTGTTCGTCATTTTAGGATGTAGACGAGGCCGAGTCTGACCGCAGTTCCGATCGCGAGCAGGCTGGTGTGAAGAAAAAGGAACGCAGGGAGGTTGGACCATGGCTGACGAGCCGGGAGCGAAGAGCGAAACATACACATTCACTGACGAGGAGGCAGCCTGGTTACGCGAGCATCTGACTGGGTGGAGGCAGTCTGTTTCCGGGTCAGGACTCCTGTATATGAGCCTCGGACTCGCGTTCGTGCTCGGGCTGGCTGCTCACAGCGTCGGATACCTGCTCAGAGTATCGGTAACGACGAAGTCGCTTGGACTGCTGGCCGACCTGCTCTACGCCCTTGGTTGGTCGCTTTGGACCAGTGTCGTCGTGGTTCTGTTCGTCCAGGTCATTCCGGACATCAAACGGCGTCAAATCAAACGCTATCTCGATGCTTATGAGGCTGTGAAGGGTGACCAAGGATGAGCCTAGATGGTCGAGAGCCGCGTTGAAGGTGTCGACGAACGGCGTCGAGCCAAGAGGCTCGGATGCATTGCTAGGTTTGCCCAGCGGTCGCCTTAAACGGCCCTACTGCACCATCCCGAATCGCTTGTTCTGCTTTGTCATCTTGAGGAAGTAGGCGAGGCGCGTCTCGAAGACGTCCTGACGTTTGCGCGACCCGTCGATCCAGCCGACGCGGATGCGTTTGTAGCTGTCCGGAAACGCCTCGAAGTTACTCCACGTCTCCTTGTCGGCCTTGATCGCGGCAAGGATGTCTTTTGGGACCTCGAACGGTTCGTCGAGCACGTCGCCGGCCGCGGCGAGACCGGCAGGCGTCATGCGCCCCTGCTCGACCATGCGCCGGACGCGCGCCTTGTTCATCTCGGAGACGGGGCTGCGGGGACGGCGAGGCGTGAAACGCTGGGCCCGGCTGTCGGGGCCGTGCTTCTTGACGACGCTGTCGATCCAGCCGAAGCACAGCGCCTCGTCGACCGCATCGTTATAGGGGAGGCTGGCAACGCCGGAGGCCTTGGTGTGGAAGACCAGCCAGATCTCGCGCCTAGTTTCGTAGTTGGCTTCGAGCCAGGCACGCCAGGATGCGGCGTCGGTGACATACAGCGTCTCGCCGAGGTCGACCACAGGACGATTACGGCAGGCGAGCCGCCGTTTGCGCTTCCTTCAGCGCCCTGATCGAGGCGAGGTGTTCGGCCTCGTGGGCGATCATGAATTCGGCCCACTGCTTCATGCTGCGACGTCCCTGCTCCAGGTGCTGTCCGAGGCGCGACCAGTCGACCGCATGCGCAAGCACTTCGACCGTCTTGAGGCGCCACTCGCGCATATTCGTGATTACGGCGTCGAGACTGGCGTCCTGGTAATTGCGGTCTGGATAGGTGAGCGACCGCTCCCAGGCGGGCAGAATGGGGTCGGTGAGCGTCCAGACGGCGTGGATGCGCTTGTGCCAGGCCTCGGAAGCGTCGCGTAGGTGCCCGACGACCTCCTTGATCGACCACTCGCCCTCGGCCGGACGATAGCGCAGCACCGCGTCCGAAAGGCCCGCGACCTCGGCTTCGACGGCCAGGGGCATGTGCTTCAGGGCCTCGATAATCTGCAGCTGGGCTTCGGTGCGCTCGCCCGGAACGGTCATGTTGCTCTCCTTGGTGTCGGCTTAGCTCAGTCTGCCGATTATCGCTTCCAGCTCTTCGTCGGTGTAGTAGTGAATCACCACGCGCCCGCCCTTGCGACCGTGCGTCAGGTCCACCTTGGTGCCGAGCACGCGGCGCAGCTGCTCCTCGAGCGCCTGGATGTCGGCGGAGCGCTGCCTTGGCTGCGGCGCTTTCTTCTCGGACGCGCCGAGCTTGGCCATCGATTCGGCGTCGCGTACCGTCAGGTGCCCCTCGACGATGCTGCGCCAGGCACGACGGCGCTCTTCGGGGTCGTCGATGCCGAGCAGAGCGCGTGCGTGGCCGGGCGTAATCTCGCCTCGCGCCAGGCTGCCCTGTATCTCGGCCGACAGCGTCAGCAATCGCAGCGAGTTGGCGACCGCGGAGCGGCTGCGCCCGACGCGCGTCGCGATCGACTCCTGCGTCAGGCCGAACTCCTCGCCGAGGCGTTTGAACGCGGACGCCTCTTCCAGCGCGCCGAGGTCCTGGCGCTGCAGGTTCTCGACCAGCGCCAGCTCGAGCAGGGCCTGCGGGCTCGCTTCCTTGACGATCACCGGCACGCGTTCCAGACCGGCCTGTCGAGCGGCCAGCAGACGCCGCTCGCCGGCGATCAGCTGATACGGCGCGCCGCTGCGGTCCGCCGGGCGGCTGACGATCAGCGGCTGAATGACGCCGTGCTCCTTGATGCTGTCTGCCAGCTCGGTCAGCGCCTCCGGGTCGAAGACGGTGCGCGGCTGATGCGGGTTCGGCGCGATCAGGTCGACGTCGACCAGCTCCACGGCGGGCTGGAGACTCGGGATCAGCGCATCGAGGCCGCGCCCGAGCCCGCCACGACGGTTCGTCATGGCTTCGCCTCCGCTCGTTGCGGCAGAAACGCCGCGATGACCTCGCCTGCAAACGCGGCGTAGGCCTTGGCAGCCGGCGATCGGCCGTCGTACAGGCTTATCGGCAGGCCGTGGCTCGGCGCCTCGCTGACGCGGACGCTGCGTGGGATCACCGCCTCGAACGTCTCGGGGAAATGGCCCCGCACTTCGGCCGCGACCTGCTGACAGAGGTTGGTGCGGCTGTCGTACATGGTCAGCAGCAGCCCGCCGAGGTGCAGTCGCGGGTTGAGGTTGCGTCGTACCGCCTCCAGCGTGCCGGTAAGCTGGCTTAGACCTTCGAGAGCGAGATACTCGCATTGGACTGGAACCAGCACCTCGTCGGCGGCGTTGAGCGCGTTGAGAGTCAGCAGGCCCAGCGATGGCGGACAGTCGACGATCACGACCTCGAATCGGTCGGCTACCGTCTCGAGCGCGCGCCGTAGACGCTGCTCGCGCGCCATGACCGGTACGAGCTCGACTTCGGCGCCCGCGAGGTCGGGACCGGACGGCGCGAGCTGCAGTCCCGCTTGCGGTGTATCGATGATCACGGAGTCGATTGGCGTCTGGTCGATTAGCACGTCGTAGGTCGTGGGGCCGTTGCGTCCGGAGCGTCCGAGGCCTGCCGTGGCATTGGCCTGCGGGTCGACGTCTACGAGCAGGCAGGAGACGCCGCGTGACGCCAGCTCGGCGCCGAGGTTGATCGCCGTCGTCGTCTTGCCGACGCCGCCCTTCTGGTTCGCGATCGCGATTACTACGCTCATCGGGCCTGCACCGCGGCGTTGTTTGTAAGAAGCGCCTCGATCTGAGCGCGGCTGCCGATGCCATGCAGCCCGGACGAGCGCACCTTCAGCGCCGCTGCCGCTGCCGCGAAGCGCGCCGATGACAGTGCGTCGTGGGTTTCGTGGTAACGCACCAGGAAGGCGGCCGCAAACACGTCACCGGCGCCGGTGGGGTCTACTTCCTGTGAGTACAGCGCCGGCAGCTCGTGGCGCCCGTTCTCATCCCAGACGATGCAGCCGCGCCGCCCCAGCGTCAGGACGACGACCGGCACCTGCGTGTGCCAGACCGAGACCGCCTCGGCGTCCGATACGTCCTCGTCAGATACGAATACGACGTCGCCGACGAGCCATTCGGGTCGTGGCTCTACGACGCCGGGCAGGACACGATCGCCGTCGAGGCGTCGCAGCCAGCCCTGCGCGCCGAGGCCAATGATGCGCCCCGGCTGCGCGAGCTGTCGCGGCAAGGACGTCGCGACATCGTGAAACACCGGCGTCAGTAGCACGATCGGGGCGGCGAGCCAGGAGCGCGGTACGTCATCGAGTGTGATCTCGCGGCCGTGTGCGTGCAGACGCTGGGTGCGTACGCCTTCAACGTACGTGTTCTCGAATGTTGTCGTCTCGGGAGAAGGCACCACGTGCCACTCGACGCCGCTTAGCTCGGCGTTGGGGTCGATGGCGGAGCCGCAGGCCGTCACCACGCCGGCGCTGAGGCCGAGGGCGCGTGCCTGCGCGGAGGCATAGAGCGCGCCACCACCGGCCCGCCAGCCGTCGGGTGACAAGTCTTTAACGATATGTCCTGCGATGAGGATATCGTGGCTCATGAGGCCATCTTAGCGCGCCGGCGTAACCGCGACTTTGCGAGCTTCGCCTTCGCCGATGCTGACGGTGATCACATTGGGGTCGTCTGCCAGCGCCAGGTGGATGATGCGACGCTCGTTCGGCGGCATCGGCTCCAACGTGACCGACCGTCCGGTGCTTCGTACACGAGAGGCCGTGCGCCTCGCCAGGCTGACCAGCGCCTCTTCCCTGCGCCGCCGGTAACCGTCGACATCGACGCCGAACGCGACCCGCTTGTTGATCTTCTTGGCGACGATCAGGTTGAGCAGGTACTGCAATGAGGCCAGCGTCTGACCGCGACGCCCGATAAGCAGACCGAGGTCCTCGCCCTCGACGTCGAGCACGGACTGGATCATACCGACACCATCGCCCGCCGTCTCAGGCTCGCGCGGCGCCACACTGGCTTCTAGGCCCATGAGCGAGATCAGCTCTTCGAGGACGGCTGCCGCGGCCGCTACGTCTTCGGGTTCGGCTGGGACGGGTGGAGGCAGAGTCGAGGAGCGTTGAGGAGCGGCGCGCTGCAGCTCGACACGCACTTCTTCTTCTTCTTCGTACTCTTCTTCCTCGTACTCCTCGTCTTCCTCCCCCTCCTCTTCGTCCTCGTCCTCGTCGTATTCCTCGTCTTCGTCTTCGTCCTGCTCGTCGTATTCTTCGTCTTCTTCTTCGGCGGCAGGTATGGCGACGCGAGCGGGTGGAGGTGGCGGCGCTACTGGTGCAGGTTTCGCGGTCACGCGTACGCGCGCCGGCTCACCGCCGAAACCGAGCAGCCGGGGCCGGCCCTCGGTCAGCACTTCGACGTCGACCTGCGCCCGAGTCAGTCCGAGCTGCTCCAGCGCTTTCTCCGTCGCTTCGTTTACAGTCCTGCCTTCGGCCTCAACGCTTTCCACGGCCGTACCTCCTGCGACGTCGCTTGCTGTTCGACTCGCTGCTGTTTGGCGAGGGCTTCTTGGGGCCTAGCTTTGCAGTGACCGCGCCACCCTCGTCTTCGTCTTCGTCGTCGCCCTTGAACATGTCCATCTGGGCCTGTCTGATGTCCATCGCCCTGGGCAGGACGGGCTCCTGGGAGAGACCAAGGACGCTGCGCCAGTTAAACGGTCCGCCTCCGACGTAAACGTACTGCATGATCATGCCGATGATGTTGGACAGCACGTAGTATAGGGCCAGTCCACTCGGCAGATTGATTGTGATGTAGCCAAAGAACAGCGGCATGAGGAAGTTCATCATGCTCGCCTGGGCGCGCGCCTTTTCGTCCATCGCAGGCATCGTGCTCATTTTTTGCAGCACGTAGGTCGTCGCCGCGACCGTGACCGGCAGGATCAGCAGGTCGGGACGTCCCAGGTGCATCCAGAGGAAGTCGGACTTCAGAGGCACCCCGCTGCGCAGGAAGTCCCAGTTGTAGAGACGGTCGGAGAGGCGTACGAGCGACTCCGGTGGCTCACCGACGGCATAAATGAACGTGCGGTACAGGGCCCAGAGGATCGGGAACTGGATGATCATGCTGGAGAAGCAGCCCAGCGGGTTGAAGCCGGCCTCGCGGTACATCTTCATCTGCTCTTCGGAGCGGCGTTTCGGGTCTTTGTAGCGCTTCTGAAGCTCCGCCATGCGCGGCTGCAGCGCCGCCATCATGCGTGTCGAGTGCATCTGCTTGCGCTGCAGCGGGTAGGTGGCGAGTCGGATGATCAGCGTCAGCAGGATCACCGCGATGCCGGCGCTGCCTGTAAGCGTCGCGAGCAGGACGAACAGGTTCGTCAGCGGATCGATCAGGATGAGATTAAAGATATCGCCGAGGAGGCTCATCAGCAGACTCCTGCCGCGCTCGAGAGGTTGCCGTTAGCAGGGTCGACGCTTGTATAGAAAACGTTCTGCTTCTGACCGGTGGGCGTCACGCAGCCTGATGGCGCCAGTAGCACCGTGGAGTTGTTGGTAGTCAGGTCGGCCAGGACGCCGACGCCGAGGTCTTTCTGCCAGATCTTCTGCTGAGTCGTGACATCGACGCCGAAGAGCCAGCCGTGGTCGCCGGCGATCACGAGATTGTTGCCGACGATTGCCGGTCCGGAGCGAACTGGTCCCTGGCCGAGGTCCATCGACCACTTTTCGCTGCCGTCGGAGACGTTCACGGCGTGCAGGTTGCCGTCGAAGTCGCCGAAGTAGGCGACGCCGTTATCGACGACGGGGCGGCTCCAGACCCAGTTCGGGGCTTTGTAGGACCACTTGACGCTGCCATCGGCGAGATTCACGGCCGTTAGCTGGTCGTCGAAGCCGCCTACCAGCACGACATCGCCGCTGACTACCGGAGTCGTGACCAGTCCCCGGCTGCTGGTGTAGGTCCAGGCGACGCTATCGGTCTTCTCGTCGACCGCCGTGAGCTTGCCGTCGAGCGAGGCGATCAGTACTTTGCCGCCGGCAACTACCGGACGAGCCCAGATCTGGTCGCCCGTGGTGTAGAAGACCGAGTGCGTGACCGGCGCGTCGCGATTAGCGATGCGTGCCGCCAGCTCAGACGCCTTGACGGCGAAGACTTGCTTGTCGGACGAGACGTAGATCATATCGTTTGTCGAATCGAGGGCCAGGCCTCCAATTACGGGGCCGTTGAGCTTGAGAGAGGCTGCTATGGGCTTCGTCTGGGCGTTCGCGGCGTAGTCGGCCGGCCGGAAGGCGTAGATGTAGCCATCGTAGTCGCCTACGAAGACCGTTTTGCCGTCGTCGCTGGCCACGGGCATGCCGTAGATGCCTTTGAGCTTGCTCGCGCCTTTATCCGGGATGCTCCAGTCCGTTGGGAAGCGCCACAGCTTCGTGCTATCGCTGGCGAGGGCATCGAAGTGGCCTGCGCCGGTCACGAAGTAGCTGACGTCGCCGTTGGTAGCGGGCGGCGCCCAGCCGTGGGCCCCTGACTTGGTGCAGCCTGCTAGAAGCAGGCCTAACAGGCCCAGAACCGCAATTAGTCCTAAGAAACGTCGTTGTTTCACGTGAAACATCACTCAGGTACAGGATCGAAGCCGCTGCCACCCATCGGACGGCAGCGCGAGAGGCGTTTGATTCCCAGCCAGACACCATGGCGCAGCCCGTATCGCTCGATTGCCTCGTAGGTGTAATGCGAGCAGCTCGGGGTGTAGCGACAGGCCGGTGTCAGATTGGGAGAGATGGCGTGCTGGTAGAAGCGAATCAGGAACAGCGCGCCGCGAACCGGTGCGCTCAGGGTGCGTTGAGCAGCTTCGCTCGCCGCAGGAGCAGCATCAGTTCGCTCTTCAGGGCCCAGAAGCTGGCTTGCGCCGCCTCCGGTCGTACCGAGATCACGATGTCGAAGCCCTCGTGCAGCGGCAAGATGCGTAACACTTCGCGCAGGCGCCGTCGCACGCGATTCCGTACCACCGCCGGCCCGACGCGCTTGGAGATGGCGTAGGCGTAGCGGCTCAGCGGCATCTCGTTCGACACCGATCGCACCGACAGCAGCTTGCCGCTGTTGTGGCGCCCGCGCTGAAACACGCGGTCGAAGTCGGCGCGACGACGCAGCCGCCGATCGCGTGGCTTTGGGTTCGTTAAACGGTGAGACGGGCTCGGCCCTTTGCTCGACGTCGTTGAAGGACTCTTCGGCCATCCGACGTCGACATCCGGGCACGAAAGCCGTGGACTCGCTGACGGCGGCGCTTTTTGGGCTGGTAGGTGCGCTTGGGCACGGCAATAAACCTCACGTAAGCCCGTATCGGGCACTTGGCTCTGCCAGTCTATCAGGCGCTCTCTAATAGTCAAACGAAGCTGAGCGAGCTCCAGGCAGAGGGCAACATGCAACAAGGATCGACGGGAAGGCTACGGTACCAGACTCAGGACTCTAGCCCAACCTCACTCTCTTATTCTCGTCCCCTGCCCCGGCCTGGGAGAGGCTAAGCGTGAAGTTCGAGCCGTTCGGCTGGTTCCGATGCCGCGTCCCTTGACGTGTGCGCAGGACAGTCTTCATTCGCCCTTCACGAAGGGCAGGCGGATAACCGAAAGGCGCATAGAATATCGGGGACGATACAGACCCAGGTAGACATACAAAGTCGTCAGCGATACAGGCTTGGATCTCTACTTCGGCAGGTCCGGTTGGGCTTCGCCGCCGTAGAGGTAGCGGTAGATGGCGTAGTTCTCCGACACGGTCTGTATGTATAGGCGTGTTTCGGAGAACTCGACGGTTTCGAGGAAGGTGTCGGCGTCTGGTCCTGCTGCGTCGCGCCAGCCTGAGGCAGCGGTCGGGCCGCCGTTGTAGGCCGCGAGGGCCACGTACAGCTCGTTGTTGAACTGCGATAGCTGGTTGGCCATGTACTGCGCGCCCAGCTCCAGGTTGAGGCCGGCGTGCAACAACTGGTCGTTGTCGACCGGCGGCAGCTTCATCGAGCCGGCCAGCGAGGTGGCGGTGTCCGGCAGGAGCTGCGTCAGGCCCAGCGCTCCGGCCGGCGATTCTGCACGCGGGTCGAAGAAGCTCTCCTGCCGCATGAACGCGAGCAACAGCAGCGGCGACACCCTGGCCTGCGCCGCGTACTGCTGCACCATCGGTCCGAAAGCAGCGGGGTACGAGAGCGAGAGAATCGCTTTCGGCAGGCCCTGAGCCGGCGTCGTATTTAGCACGCGCAGCAAGTATTGTCCGGCGCGTCCCGACATGCTGACGCGGCCTTCGTTGAGCAGCTCGCGCGCCAGTGTATAGAGTGCGATGGCGTCGCTGGTGTTGCTCGAGATCAGAATCGTAGACCTCGAGCTCGGCGTACGAGCTGCGACCGACGCGCCACAGCTCCTGGGCGCGGTCCCAGCGATTGTCGCTCTGCCAGACCTTGTCGGTGGCGGGCCTGCCGACCTTCTGCGAGATCCACGTGTCGGCGGCGGCCCAGTCGAAGCTCGGCGTCAGGTCGACCTTGGGTTCGATGGCGGCGTGTGGCTGACTCTGCTGCCCGTCTTCGAGCCCGAGGGCGCGTATGCCGATGTAGTCGTCCTCTTGCTTCGTCGCCAGGTTCTCCAGAATCGGCTTCGCCGCGGCGGTAGACCCGCCGAGCTGCAGCGCTTTCGCCTGCCAGAGCTGTAAACGCTGCAGCGACGAGTCGTCCGGGGCCGTCTTCTGGTCTTCGCCCCAGATCGAGGCAGCGCCCGCGTAGTCACCGGCCCGGAACTTGAGCATGCCCCGCCGGAACGACGCGTCGTCCACGAAGCTCGAGGACGGGTAGTCGCTGACGATTTGCTGGTACAGCGTGCCTGCGTCGTCGTACTTCTGCTCATTCTCCAGGATGCGGGCGCGCCACCACAGGGCGTCGTCGGCCAGCGGGCTCTGCGGGTCGAGCGCGACCACCTTCGCGTAATCGTCCGCGGCGTCGTCGGGCTGGCCCTTCGACTCGCGGATCGCGCCGCGGTAGTAGTAAGCGAGGGCGCTGGCGGGATCGTCCGGCGCGTCGTCGATCTGCGTCTGGAAGAACGGCTCGGCGGTCGAATAGTCGTTGTGGCGGTAGTAGATCAGCCCCGCGATTGACGGCAGCACCGCCGTGCCGGCCGAGGTCGCGTCCTGCAGCGCGCCCATGGCCTGCGAGCTCGCGGGGTAGTTCGACATGAGGTTCGTGAGGTCGTCCTGGAACGTCGGGTCGCCCCTGATCTGCTTGATCGCGGCGATACGCGAGAGGGCCAGCGACTCGTTATAGCCCTGGTCGAGCAGCTTCTGGTACCAGGTGATCGCGTCGTCCAGGTTGCCGGCGCCCTCGAAGCCCTGCGCGATCGCCAGCTCGAATAGGTTTTGTTGCGTAGAAGGCACACCTAGCGCCAGCCCATCCTGCGCTGACTGCGCCGCGTCGGCGGGGCGGTTCAGCGACATCAGCACCCTGGCGCGGTCGAGGTAGGCGTAGGGCAGCGCCGCCCGGCCGGTCTGGATGTAGGCGTCGTACTGCTTCAGCGAGTCGTCGTAGCGCTGCAGCGCCGAGTAGGCGCGCGCCAGCATGTAGTGTGCCGCGAGGCCGTCGCCGGTGATGTTCGGCTGGGCGAGATACGTTTCGAGCAGGATGCGCACGTCGTCCGGCTTGTCGAGGTCGAGCAGCAGGCGTGCGGCCGAGAGCGTGGCCTCGGTGCGGTTGTCGGGCTGGGCCGCTGCCACGGCGATGTAGACGTTGACCGCGTTTTCGTAGTCTCCGTCGGCCTCTAGCTGGCGCGCGTTGGCGATGTCGGCCTTGACGCCGGGCTGCGGCGTGAGCACCGAGCCGGCATCGCCCGAAGGCGTCGCGCCGGGCGATACGCTGGGCTGGGCGGTCGGCGTCAGTCCCTGCGAGGTGTCGGCGATGCACGCACTGAGCAGCAGTGTCAGCAATACAACTGCAAGCACGCGGCGAGTCGTGAAATGCACTGAGCCTTTATGATAGCCGTACTTGCCTATGCTTAAGCACGCCTTTTGCAGCCTCCGAACCGCCCAAATTGACTGATCAGCTTGTCCTCACCCCGCGCGAAACGGCGCTCAACGAAGGCCTGCGAGTCTGGGCCGAGATCGACCTCGACCGCCTCGCGGCTAACGTGCAGGCGCTGAAGCAGCGTGCCGCCGATGCGCACCTGCTGATCGTGGTCAAGGCCAACGCCTACGGGCACGGCGCCGTCCCCGTGGCGCAGGCGGCGATTCAGGCCGGCGCGTGGGGCCTCGGCGTCGCGGGCCTCGAGGAGGGTGACGAGCTGCGTCGCGCCGGCGTCGTGGCGCCGATCCTCGTGCTGAGCAGCACGCGGCCTGCGCAGGCGAAAGGCCTGGTTCAGCGCGACCTGCGCGTGACGATCGGCACGCTCGAGATGGGCGAAGCACTGTCGCAGGCGGCGCAGGAGCTGGGTCGCACCGCGCGCGTCCACGTCAAGGTCGAGACCGGTATGAACCGCTTCGGCGTCAAGCCGGACGAGGCCGTGCGTCTGGCGATGGCGCTGCGCGAGCTACCGGGCATCGAGGTCGAGGGCGTTTCGTCGCATCTCGCCGTCGCCGACGAGGACCGCGCCTTCACGTACCAGCAGTACAAGACGTTCCACCAGTGCATCCAGGAGCTGCCATGGGTGCCCCTGCACCACATCTCCAACACAGCGGCGCTGCTCGACGCCAAGGAGCTGAGCCTCGCGATGGTGCGCGTCGGTCTCGGCACTTACGGCTACTACCCCTCAGAGCAGGTCAGCCACGATGTGCCGTTGCAGCCCGTGCTGTCGTTGCGCAGCCGTGTCGCGCGCGTGGCGACGCTGCAGCCCGGCGAGGGCGTTGGCTACGGCCTCGAGTGGCGCGCCGAGCGCGAGAGCCGCATCGCGCTCGTGCTCGCGGGCTACGGTGACGGCATTCGCCGCGTGCTGACCAACAAGGGCGTCGCGTTGGTGCGCGGTCAGCGTGCTCGCTACGCCGGGCGTGTCGCGATGGACATGCTCATGCTCGACGTCACCAATATCCCGGATGTCGAGGTCGATGACGAGGTCACGCTGCTCGGCACCCAGGGCACGGAATCGATTCTCGCCGACGAGCTCGGCCGCCTCGCGGGCACGATCAGCTACGAGATCCTTACGGGACTCATGGAGCGTGTGCCGCGCCTGTTCGTGCGCGAGGCCCGCATCGTCGAGCGCCAGGACCTCACGGGCTACCGACGCGCCGTGTCTGCTCTGTAACCGGAGCGCGTGCTAGAATCGCCGCGATTCACGTCGCTTATCTGGAGACGCGCCATGCAAAGACTTCTCGTATCGTTTAGCCTCGCCGTACTGGCCGCTGCCGGTACCGCCGTCAGCGCCTTCGCAGACTTCAACCCGTCGAAGGACACCCGCTCGATCGGCATGTTCGTCGTGGCGTTGATCCTCATGGCCGTGCTGACTCTCCTCTACGCGATCAAGGCCTACTTTGGCCTCGACAGACAGCCAGAGAACCCGGACGTGCCGGACATGAGCAACGCCTCCCTGCCCGCCGGCGGCCACCGGTACCGTCCACCACTAGGCATTAGCGTGCAGCAGTGGGCTGCCGCGCCAGGCATCAGCACCTCGTCTCAATCACGCTCCGTTTGGATGTTGGCCGCTTCTCCGGAGGACGCTTCGTCGAAGTAGAAGACAACCCTACAGGTTGAAACCTGCAGCTTCGCCGACGGTTCGTGGTGTTTTGCTGAGGGATTCATCCTTCAGTGTTGTTTTACAGGAGACGCGACGCCCCACACCCACGGTTGTCGTCCTGACGTCAGGAAGGACCTGAGACGTGTCGTTGGCGACAACGCCGCGTACTCGGCAATGCTCGGGAACGACCACCGTCATCCCGGAGTCTCGTCATCCCGACGCCAGGAGGGATCTAGCCGAACACGAGAGCGCCCGAAGTTTCGCCAAATCCTTCGTCCCTCAGGATGACAGCGTTGGAAGACGATGGGGCGCGGTCCCCCAGCTGAGGTGTTACCGCCACACGAAACGTCTCAGGTCCTTCCTGACGTCAGGACGACATAGATACGGAGCGCTGTGTCCCTTGGAGGTGCCTGCGGCTTCGAGGCGCTGCTAGCGGACGCGGACGAATTTCTGCAGCGAGTGGCAGCCCGGGCGGTACATCGTGCCCTCGTACGACGTCTGGCTGACTTCGCCGACGTAGACGTCGCTGTGGGAGTCGACCCAGATGCCGTGCGGCGAGGTGAAGTTGCCGGCGGCGCAGGGGTCCTGCCCGTGCAGGTCGCCGCCGAAGCTCGAGAGGATGTTGCCCTTCTCGTCGCGCACCGTCATGCAGGCCATGCGGTTCTCGGTCCACAGCTTGCCGGTCAGCGAGTAGTGGTCCTTGAACCAGTTCATCTCGCCGATGTACACGGTGCCGTCCGGCTCGACGTAGAGGTCGCCGGGGCGCCCCATGTTGGTCCACTCCTCGATGTACTCGCCATCGGGCGTGAAGATCTGGACGCGCTCGTTCTCGCGGTCGCAGACGATGATGCGCCCGTCGGCGTGGCACCAGACGCTGTGCGGCAGGTTGAACTCGCCCTTGCCGGTGCCGGGGCCGCCCCACGAGTGCAGCAGCTTGCCGTCGTTCGAGAAGTGGTGCACGCGCGCGTTGCCGTAGCCGTCGGAGACGTAGAGGTCGCCGTTGTTGGCGACGGACAGGCGCGTCGGGCGGTTGAACGGCGCGCCGCCGAACTTGATCGACGTGACACGCGTCGTGACTTTGGGGTCGTAGCCGGTCTCGGAGGGCAGGTTCGGTACGCCGAGGGTCTGCAGCAGTTGGCCGTCGAGGGTGAACTTGCGCACCGTGTGGTCGGAGTCGTCGGCCAGGTAGACCACGTCGCCGTGAATCGTGATGCCGTGCGGTCGCGTGAACACGCCCTCGCCCCACGACTTCACGAAGCTGCCGTCGCGCTCGTAGACGATCAGCGGGTGCTCGCTGCGATTGAACACGTAGACGCGGTCGTTGGCGTCGGTCGCGACGCCGGCGACGTCGCCGTGGTGCCAGCCTTCGGGAAGCTGCTCCCAGTTCTCGTGCAGCTCGTATCGAAACTCGCCCTGACCCTGCAGCATCGATTCGTCCTTCTAGCTCCGTCGCGTGTTGGTCACGAGGGATTCTACGCCTCTCAGGAGCGTGTGGCGGCGAAGACGTTGGGTTCTGACGTCAGCCCGGGGACGCGGCGTCGAGGTCTAAACAACCCTGCAGGTTGAAACCTGCAGCTTCGCGAACGGGATGTTGTGCATCCCTGAGGGATTCATCCCTCAGGGTCGTGTGCTTGTCAGACGGAGCGTCGTCCGAGCTCACCGTCCTTACGCCGGCTTCAGGCCCTCTGCGCTGATCGACGTGATCTTCCACGCCCCGTCGAACTGCTTCCACGAGGCCTTCGCGATTACGTCGCGCGCCGTCGTCCTGAAGCGGGCGACGAAGTGATATTCGCCGTTCGACTCCTCGCGAGACTCGATTTCGTAGCTCTGGGGCGTCGGCAGCGACGTGATCTCGGCGCCCATGGCCAGCGCCTCGTTGAACGCCTCGGGCGTCAGGTCCTGCAGCGCGCTCATGATGTCGCCCTGCATGATGAAATCGCAGGCGCGGCGCATCGCGTCTTCAGCGGTTCCGTTCGTCATTCGTACCTCTCAGCCCCGCTTCTCAATGTCACGATTGCGCATGAAGCGATGGCGCCCCACGCGGATCATCGTTCCGTCTCGCACCGTCACCGGCGTCGTCTTTGACCACCTGCCCGTCCACGCGATTGCCCCGTCTTCGAGCAGCGCCGGCTGCTGGCTCATCGACATGTCAAGCTTAGATGCGATCAGACGCGTGATGTGCACACGCGCCTCGTGGTCCGCGACCGCGAGGTCGGAGGCCAGTGGCAGCTCGGCCCACGGAATCTCCATGGCGCTGTCCTCGGGGTCCTCGCGACGCTGGAAGACGCGCTCGAACTCCTGCTGCGCCGCGTCCGCGATCGCGGCGTCGTTGAGCAGCTCGATGACGCTGTGGGCCAGGCGCTTCTTCGTCTCCATCGCGCTCAGCGAACGCTCCGCCAGGCCCTTTTCGATCGCCTCAAGCTCGATGGTCGGTACGTCGGTGAGCAGCGTGTAGTAGTTGACGATCAGCGAGTCCGGGATCGACATCAGCTTGCCGTACATGTCGGACGGCGCCAGGTCCAGGTTGATCGAGTTGCCGACCGACTTCGACATCTTGAGCGCGCCGTCGGTGCCGATCAGCAGCGGCGTGCAGACCGCGACCAGCGCCTTCTCGCCGAGCGCACGCTGCAGGTGACGGCCCGCCATGATGTTGAACAGCTGGTCGGTGCCGCCGACCTGCACGTCCGTCTTCATGTTCAGCGCGTCGTAGGCCTGCATCAGGGCGTAGATGAACTCGTGCAGGTAGAGGGGCTTACCCTCGTCCATGCGCTTGCGGAACGTCTCGTGCTCCAGGAACTGCGCCACCGTGAAGTTCGAGGCGATGCCGACCACGTCCTTGAGGCTGAGCGGCGCCAGCCAGTCGCCGTTGCGCTGCACCGTCGTCTGCTCCGGGTCGAGCACCCGGAACGCCTGGTCGAGCCAGCTCTGCGAGTTCGCCTCGACCTCCTCGGCCGTGAGCATGGGGCGTGCCGCGATCTTGTCGGTCGGGTCGCCGATCATCGCGGTCATCGTGCCCATGAGGAACGTCACGTCGTGGCCGAAGCGCTGGAATTGCCGCAGCTTGAGCATCGGCACCATGTTGCCGAGCGTCAGACCGGTGAACGTCGGGTCGAATCCGCAATAGACCCGGAGCGGCCGTCCGGTGGACAGCAGCTCTCGGAGGTCCTCCTCCATGGTGCGCTGGATGTTCGCGTCGCCGTATTCGACGCCGCGCATCAGCACGCTCATCTGCTCTTCGACTGACGCCGTGATCTTGGTCATGGTCCGGCTCCGGTGCGACCTCCTCGCTGTTACGGGTTCGGGTTCTTAGTATACGGGGCGACTCGTCAGCGGATGGGAAGCGGATGGGAGCGGATAAGATAAGCGGATGCCGTCGAATGAGGACGGTGTGGCAGGTGTCCCCTGTCGTGGCGCGAGTGTGCGCGACACGGTGGGTTAAACCCCACGGCATGGCATCCCTCGATCGCGTCGTTGCAGGGACCTGCGGTCCTCGTGCAAGTCCCCTCTCCCTCGGGAGGGAGAGGGCTAGGGTGAGGGTGCGGCGCCCTCGCAGTTCGGTGAGCACCCCATTCGCCGGACTCTTCGTCTGTCGTTGCGAGGAGGCGATAGCCGACGTGCCAACCTTGGGCATCCTGTGGGTCAGTGCCAATCTCTTCGGCGTCGCGAGCAACGAACGGCCACTGTCGATAAACGCGACAGCTTTTACGAATCGTTAGCAGCAGCGCCTTGCGACTACTGCCGAAGCATCGGATTCTACCGATGTAATGCAGTTTGTTGAGCTCAGTGATGACCGGCTTCTGACGATGCTGAAGGCGCTCTCCCACCCGGTGCGCCTGGAGATCGTGCGCAAGCTCGGCAGCGGCGGCGACCAGCAATGCATCGACCTCACGCGCGAGACCGACCTGGCGCAGTCGACCGTGTCGGAGCACCTGCGGGTGCTCAGGGATGCGGGGCTGATCGAGCAGTGCGGCCCCGGCCCGCGTGCCGGCTACTGTTTGCGCCGCGACGCCCTGATCTGGCTCAAGCAGACGATGATCGCGATCTAGTCGCACCGCCCGCCTTCGAACTGCACTGGAAGAGGTCAACATGGCAAGCACGGCCCAATCGATACAGCTCGAGTCGTCGGTCCTCAATCAGCTTTCGACGCTTGATCGCCTGCTGCCAGTCTGGATTGGACTGGCGATGGTTATCGGCCTGGCATTGGGACGGGCGATCCCCGGACTCAACGACGCGCTCGACTCCGTGGAGGTAGGCTCGACGTCGCTGCCGATCGCTATCGGGTTGCTGGGCATGATGTATCCCGTGCTGGCGCGGGTGCGGTACGGCCGCCTGGGCGAAGTGACGTCAGACAAGCCGCTCGTGGTGTCGTCGCTGCTGCTGAACTGGATCATTGGCCCGGCGCTAATGTTTGCCCTGGCCTGGATTTTCTCTCGGACCTGCCGGAGTTTCGCACCGGCCTTATCCTCGTTGGCCTCGCGCGCTGCATTGCGATGGTGCTGATCTGGAACACCCTGGCCTGTGGCGACGGCGAAGCCGCGGCGGTGCTCGTGGTGCTGAACTCTGTCTTCCAGGTCGCGGCGTATTCGTTGCTGGGCTACTTCTACCTGCAGGTTCTTCCCGGCTGGCTTGGCCTCGACCAGGCGTCGGTCGACTTCAAGTTCTGGGACATCGCGCGCTCGGTGCTGATCTTCCTCGGCATACCGCTGCTTGCCGGTCTCGTGACCAGCGTCGTTGGGCGGCGCCGCAAAGGTGACGTCTGGTACGAACGCAGTTTTCTGCCGCGCATCGGGCCGTTTGCGCTCTACAGCCTGCTGTTCACGATCGTGGTGCTGTTCGCGATTCAGGGTGACAGGATTACGCATCAGCCACTCGACGTGGCGCGCATTGCGATTCCCCTGCTGGTCTACTTCGCGATCATGTGGACGGCGTCGTTCGCCTGGGGTCGAATCCAGGGCTTCAGCTACCCGAAGACCGCAACTCTGGCGTTCACGGCTGCGGGCAACAACTTCGAGCTCGCGATCGCCGTCGCGATTGCCACCTTCGGCGTCGAGTCTGGACAGGCGCTGGCGGGCGTCGTCGGGCCGCTGATCGAGGTGCCCGCGCTGGTGGCCCTTGTCTACGTCGCACTCTGGGCGCGGCGCCGGTTCTTTGCTGACGCCTTGCCGGGCGGTCCTGAGCCGACCAGAGCCTGAGCGCGCGTATCAAGGAGAGTGTGACTTGAAGCCGATAACCGTTCTCTTCCTCTGCACCGGCAACTCGGCCCGTAGCGTCATCGCCGAAACGCTGCTCAAGAGCATCGGCGGCGCCGACTTCGAGGTGCAGAGCGCCGGTACGCGACCCAAGGGCCTCAATCCCTTCACCGCCAGGGTGCTCGATCAGGCCGGCCTCGACTACGCCGGCTTTCGATCGAAGAACGTCGACGAGTTCATCGGCGACCACTTCGACTACGTGATCACGGTCTGCGACTCCGCCGCCGAAGAGTGCCCGGTCTTCCCCGGCGACCCTAATCGCATCCACTGGAGCTTCCCAGACCCCGCCGCCGTCGAAGGTAGCGACCTGATCAAGATTGCGGCGTTCCAGCAGACCCTGCGCGAGATGCGCCAGCGCCTCGAAGCCTGGGTGCCAATCGCTCGCCGCGCTGCGTCCGAAACGCCCGCCTGACGCAGGCAGCCACGCTGCACGTGATCGGCTGCCGCGCTGAGAATACGGTTCGTCTTGGAGTCTGCGCTTCGTTCTTGTCGTCCTGAGGTACGAAGGGCCTGAGACGAATCGGTTGTCGTTAACGCTGCGCCCACTTTGATCGCGCTTCAGCGTCCGCTAGCCCTGCCGTCCTGACGCCAGGAATGACCTGAGAAATCTCGCCTGTCGCGCCTTTATCACTCGATCGAGCCGCCCACGGCCCGCGTGCATCATCCTGACGTCAGCAAGGATCAAAGCGCTTCGCACGTGTTCAGCGCCCCAATCACGTAATAGCGCTTCACCGATCCCCAAGACTGTCATTCTGACGCCAGGAAGAATGCTGGTGAATCTCGAGACGCCTCCGTGATTCGCTAGAACCTTCGTCACTCAGGATGACGGCGCCCGGTAACGCTGGAGTGCGTTCGCGAGAAGGCACTGGCATTTCCTGGCGAAGCGCTCTGATCCTTCCTTGCGTCAGGATGATGCGTCGCGGATTTCGAGGCGTCATAGCGCGGTCCGTAGCGCCGATTCCGCCGTGTCGTCTCAGGTCCTTCCCAACGTCGACGAAAGAGCGCCGGCGGTCTCGCAGGGTCTTTTGAGGGTTCGCCCGATCCCGAATCAGAGGATCGCCGTATAGGCGACGCGGCCGCGCTTG
This sequence comes from uncultured Chloroflexia bacterium, assembly GCA_963732945.1. Classification (GTDB taxonomy): domain Bacteria; phylum Chloroflexota; class Dehalococcoidia; order DSTF01; family WHTK01; genus WHTK01. The sequence continues at coordinate 32,659 of CAVTBL010000012.1, read as the reverse complement.
ACGGACGATATGGATGGTGGAGTGGGCCTAGCTCGAGGCCAGGATCTCGCGGCTGCGGGCGACGTCGTGGTTCATCTCTTCGATAAGCGCCTCGACGTTGGCGAACTTGAGCTCGGGGCGCAGATGCGCGACGAGCTCGATGCGCAGCGTCTGGTCGTAGATGTCGCGGTCGAAGTCGAAGATGAAGGTCTCGACGCTGGGTAGCAGGCCGTCGAAGGTTGGGCGGGTGCCGATGCTGGTCACGGAAGGGTAGCGCGCCTCGCCCAGGTAAGCCCACGTCGCGTAGATGCCGAAGGCGGGCAGGGCGCGGTCGGCCGTAACGCCGATGTTCGCGGTCGGGAAGCCGAGGGTGCGGCCGCGCTGGTCGCCCTTCACGACGGGCCCGCGCAGCGAGTAGGGGCGTCCGAGCTGGCGCGCCACGCTCGGGAGGTCGCCCTCGGCCAGCGCGCGACGGATCGAAGTGGAGCTGACGATGGCCTCGTCACCGGAGGTGAGCGGCGCCGGCATGACCTCGACCTCGAAGCCGAGCTCGCGGCCCATGATGGCCATGTTCGCCGGTGTGGCCTCGCGATTGCGTCCGAAGGCGTTGTCGGGGCCCATGATCAGCAGCCCGAGGTTCAGCTCCTCGCGCAGAATCGTCACGAAGCTGCGTGGCGAAAGCTCCGCCAGCTCGGACGTGAAGGTTAGCGGCACCACGAACTCGAGGCCGAGACCGCGTAGCAGCTCCAGCCGCTCTTCCAGGCTCGTCAGGTAGGGCATCGGCTCGTCGGGGCGCAGGACTCGCACCGGGTCCGGGTACAGCGTGACAGCGCCGGGCTGCAGGCCGCGCGCCTTCGCGCGCTCGATCAGGAAGCGCACGAGGTATTGATGGCCCAGGTGCACGCCGTCGAAGTTGCCGATTGTCAGCGCGGTGCCGGCGCCGGCGCGGAAGCGATGCAGCTCCTGTCGCGCGAACTCGCTCATGCTTAGAGAGTAGCCGGTGCCGTTCGCAGCCGCCACCGACTATGCCGGAACCGCGATGCCTCTGTAGAGTGGATGTAAGGCCATGACAGCTTCCGACTTCGATTACCTGAGTCCGGCACCGACGCCGCCGAGCAGCGGCGTGACCTGGGGTGTCAAAGATCTAGTCATCGGCACGGTTCTGGTCGTTCTGCTCTACGCCATTCTCGGCACGATCATCGTCTACCCCGTTGCGGCCCACTACGGCGACACTTCCGCGCAATCGCTGGTAGCGCAGGCAGCGACCGTGATGCTCTGGGACGCCGGCATGGTCTCGATCGTCTTCTGGATCGTCCGATCGAAGGGCGGCAGCTGGTCCAATCTCGGGCTACATCTGCCGAACATCGGTGGCCTCGCCCGGGTCGGGGCATCATCGCCGCCGCTTATCTGATGTCGCTGTTCGTGGTCAATCTTTACGAAACGCTCGTTGACCTGAGCGGCATCTCGGCCCTCGAACCGTCGAAGCAGATCGACAGCTCGTTCTACTCACACACGGCCGCGCTAATCGTCCTCGGCTTCGCCGTTGTTGGCACTGCACCGATCGCCGAGGAGATCTTCTTCCGCGGCTTCCTGTTCAGCGGCCTCGACAAGCGCTACGGGTCGATTCCCGGCGCTGCTCGTGAGCGGTCTGCTGTTCTCCCTGGCCCACGCGAATGGCGGACTGATCATCCCGTTCACGTTGATCGGCATGGTGCTGGCGCTGACCTATCGCTACGGCAGGACGTTGTTCGCGGACATCAGCGTGCACTTCCTGTTCAACCTGGGTTCGTTCCTGGTCCTCGTCTTCGTGCCCAGCATGCGGTGATCAGCGGATTCAGAGCGGATAAGCGGACGATGCCCATCTCGGCCTATCCGCGAATCCGCTCGCTATCCGTTGACGAGCTGTTCATCCGCCGGCGATCTCCCGCAGCCGTTGCGCCATCTTCGAGGCCGCGATGCCGCGGTGGCTGATGCGGTTCTTATCTTCGACGCTGAGCTGCGCCAGCGTGAGCCCGCGCTCGGGCAGGACGAAGACGGGATCGTAGCCGAAGCCGCCGCTACCGGACGCCTCGATGCCGATGACGCCCTCGCAGACGCCCTCTTCCTCGAAGACGCGGCCGTCCGGCAGCACGAGCACGATGACGGCGCGGAAGCGGGCGCTGCGCTCGTCATGCGGTACGTTCTGGAGCGCATGCAGCAGGATCGCGATGCGGTCCGCCTGGTCGACGCCGTCCCAGCCGTGCAGGTGGTGCAGCGCCCCCGGTTCGCTGTTGAGGGCGTCGACTTCGAGGCCGGAGTCGTCGGCCAGCGCCGCGAGACCAGAGGCGCGTGAGAACGCCTCGGCCTTGAGTCGGGCGTTGTCGGCGTAGGTGGCGCCGGTTTCTTCGACGTCGAGGGCGATTCCCAGGTCGCGCGGCGCCACGACTTCCCAACCGCAATCGCCCAGCAGCCCGCGCAGCTCGGTGACTTTGTCGAGGTTATTGGTGCCGATAATCAGTCTGGGGCGGCTCATGCTCGCACGCGGTTGTTTGACATTCTTTATCCATTCGGCGGTTCAGTGAGGCTGCTTGCGACGGTATGATAGCCCCGATCTCTAATGATTCTCGAATTGCCTGAATGATGGGAGGCAGCCATGAGTAACTCACAAGAGCTCGCAAAGATTGCTCGCGCCCTGGTGGCGCCGGAGAAGGGCATCCTGGCCGCGGACGAAAGCTCCGGCACGATCAAGCGCCGCTTCGACGCGATCGGCGTCGAGAGTACGGAGGAGAATCGGCGCGACTATCGCGAGATGCTGTTCCGCACGGAAGGCGCCGCGAAGTTCGTCAGCGGCGTCATCCTTTACGACGAGACGATCAAGCAAAAGGGCGCCGACGGCACGCCGCTGGTCAAGGTGCTGCAGGACGCCGGCATCATCCCCGGCATCAAGGTCGACGCCGGTGTCGTACCGCTGGCGGGCTCCGAGGGCGAAGTCGTGACTCAGGGCCTCGACGGCCTGCGAGAGCGCTTCAAGGAGTACTACGAGCTCGGCGGCCGCTTCAGCAAGTGGCGCGCGGTGATTCCGATCAGCCCGGCGCTGCCGACCAGCTACGGCATCGAGGTCAACATGCACGCCCTGGCCCGCTACGCCGCGTTGAGCCAGGAGGCAGGCATCGTCCCGATCGTCGAGCCCGAGGTGCTGATGGACAACAGCGCCGGCGGAGCCGTGGGCGACCACTCGATCGAGCGCTGCTACGAGGTTACGACGGCGGTTCTGAACGAGCTCTACGTGCAGCTCAGGCACCAGAAGGTCGTGCTCGAAGGCACGCTGCTGAAGCCGAACATGATCCTGTCCGGGAAGAGCGCCTCGAACCGAGCTTCGCCGGCCGACGTCGCGCACATGACGGTGCACTGCTTCATGCACACGGTGCCGGCAGCGGTCCCGGGCATCGTCTTCCTCTCCGGCGGTCAGGGCGACGACGAGGCGACGCAGAACATGCAGGCCATCGCCGCCGAGGGCATGAAGCAGGGTGCGCCGTGGCAGCTCAGCTACTCGTTCGGCCGCGGCCTGCAGGCGGCGCCACAGAAGGCGTGGGCAGGCAAGAAGGAGAACGTCCCTGCGGCGCAGGCGGCGTTCCACCACCGCGCCATGGTCACGTCGGCCGCGCGCCAGGGTAAGTACAGCCTGGCGATGGAGGCGAAGTAGCGAGAGAGCTTCGAGCCTATAAGCTCCAGCTTCGAGCAGAGAGGCCGTCCGTCAAGGGCGGTCTCTTTGTTTTGACGCAGGCGATTCGACCGGGCGAACCCCGGTCTGCATGGTCATTCTCGCTCGAAGTCCTTCGGCGAGCCTCGAGGCTTGCAGCTTGCAGCTTCGAGCCTTGCAGCTCGGCTAAAAGTCGACGCCCGGCTGCGCCTTGATGCCCTGCGTGAACGGGTGCTTGATCTCGCGCATCTCCGTGACGAGGTCGGCGAAGTCGATCAGCGGCTGCGGCGCCTCACGGCCGGTGAGGACGACGTGCAGGTTCTCGGGCCGCTTGCGCAGCGTCTCGATCACTTCGTCGATGTCGAGCCAGCCGTAGGTCAGCGGGTACGTTATCTCGTCCAGGATCACGATGTCGTATTCGCCGGACGCGATCTTGTCCTTGCACAGAGCCCAGCAGCGTTGCGCCAGCGCCTTGTCCTTCTCGAGGTCCTTGCTCAGCCAGGTGAAGCCGCCACCGAGCGGGAATCAGCTCGACGCCCATCTTCCTGGCGGCGCGCTCCTCACCGAAGTTCGAGTTCTCGTTCTTGATGAACGAGAGCATGCAGACCTTCATGCCGCGGCCCCAGGCGCGCATCAGCATGCCCAGCGCCGCGGTCGTTTTGCCCTTACCGTTGCCGGTATAGAGCACCACCAGCGCCTTGCGCTTCTCAGTCGTCATTCAATGCCCGGCACGCCGGCTTCGGGCTGAGATTGTTTTGCTGCCTGCCCAAGGTCGACTGCCAGAGGGATGAAGTCTCCCAAAGTTGGCAGATTCTCAAGTTCTACTCCGATCACGTCACGTTCTTGACCGGTGGCTAAGTCAAATACGTGGCAGTGAAGACCTTCCCTGTCTTCGCCGTCCATGCCGTGCGCGGTGCAGTAGCGAATGAGATTCCTCGTTCCTCCCGACGCTTCCGCGAGCCATGCGTGGTACTTATAGTCCACCGTACGTACCTGAAGTTGCCCGCTGCTGTTTCGAGAAGTCACGAGTCGTTTATCGACCTGTATGAATACTAAGTCGACACATTCGATGATGCCTTCAAGCTTCACTTCGAAGAGGTCGCCGGCAGCATCAACTGTCTCGATAAATACGAGGTGATTGTCCAAGACCAGGCCCTCGTTCAAGAGACGGGCCATGTAAGTGTGGTGAAGATTTAGATAGCTATCGTATGGGTGCCACCCGTGGCTCCACCTTTGACGTGGTCGCGAAAGTCCTTGAGCCGCCGGTACGTCGTCAACCATTGTCCAATTTCAGCAGTCTCTCGGAAACGTCCCGTCTTGACAAGTTCTACCATTTCGTCGGACGTCATTTCATAGCGACGTTCGAAACGCTGCACAAAGCGCTCCATCCGGCGGAGACTCTCCGGAATGGACTCGGTCTTAATACGTATCTCTTGGCTCATCAGGCACCTCAGTGGGTCTCAATCCCGGCGGGGCCAAATCATTTGTTCTTTTGTATCAACGACATTAGCACAGAAATAGTTACCCACAGATGTGCTGGGTGCACCATTTCTTTCAATCGGATGTAGGTAAACGTAGGCAATTAAATAAGGAATCGCGGACTTACAGCGCGAGCAGCGGCATGAAGCGGCGATCGGAGCGATGCGGCCCTACGATCGCGAGGTTCAGCGTCTCGGTGCGCAGGATCGTCTTGATCACGCGCGAAACGTCCTCGGACGTGACGGCGTCGAGTTTCGCGACGACGTCCTCGGGGCTCTTGATCTCGCCGGTCAGGATCTCCTGGCCGCCCAGCCAGCCGGAGACGGAGCGCGTGTCCTCCATGCGCAGCAGCAGCCGGCCCTTGGCCAGCTCGCGAGCGCGGTTCAGCTCTTCGTCCGGCACCCCGTCCGCGAGGCGTCGCAGCTCGCTGACCAGCGCGCCGACTGCCTTCGGGCCGTTCGTGGGGTCCACGGCTGCGTAGACGCCGAACGAACCGGCGTCGAGGAAGTGCGACACGTAGCTGTTGACGTCGTAGCACAGGCCCTGACGCTCCCGCAGCTCCATGAACAGACGGCTGCTCATGCTTTCGCCGAACAGCACGCTGAGCAGATCGAGCGCGTAGCGGTCGGGGTGGTTGAGCGGCAGCGCGTGCATGCCCAGCGCGAGGTGCGTTTGCTCGGTGCGCTTGAACAGCAGCTGGCAATGCGGCTCGGTCTGGCCGTTGTGCGCCGGGAACCAGGTCTGCGGTGCGCCCGATGCCATCGAGCCAAGGCCACCTTCGAGCAGGGCCGCGACCTCGTCTTCGTCGACGTTGCCCGCGACCGCGACGACCATGTTGTTCGGCACGTACTGGCGCCGCGTGTAGTCGAGCACCATGTCGCGCGTCAGCGCGCCGACCGACTCCTCGGTGCCGCCGACGTCCCAGCCGAGCGGCTGGTTCGGCCAAAGCATCTCGTCAAGCATGAGGTCGACCTGCTGGCCCGGCGAGTCCGACACAGAGGCCAGCTCTTCCTGCACGACCTTGCGTTCCTTCTCAAGCTCCGTTGGGTCGAACAGCGGCGACTGCACCAGGTCGCTGAGCACGTCGACGGCCATCGCGAGGTGCGGTCGCGCCACCTTGGCGTAGTACACGGTGTATTCGCGGTCGGTCGCGGCGTTGAGGATGCCGCCGACGCCGTCGATGGTCTCGGAGATCTCCTGCGCGGTCGGGCGCTTGGCCGTGCCCTTGAAGCAGAGATGCTCGATGAAGTGCGAGATGCCGGCCTCGTGCTCGGTCTCGTAGCGCGAGCCGGCGCCGACGTAGATGCTCACGGCCACGGAGCGCGTATGCGGCATCGGCGCGGTGATCAGGCGCAGGCCGTTAGCGAGGCGTCGCTTGGTGTACAGGGTCTCGGGGAACGCGGGTGTGATCTGCACTTCCGATTAGTTTACGGGCTCGCGCAACGATGGGTCTACGCGACGGGCAAACGGTGCCGACCCACAAACGAGCAAACCAGCAGAGAGGTCGGTCCACTGCAATGACGCTGATCAGAGTAATCCACCAGCATTTTGCGAGCGGTGGAGCGACGAAGCAATCTCGCGAAGGAGCCTCTCGACGATCCTCGTGAGATTGCTCGCGCTTCCTCGCAAAGCGCTGTGAGGCTGTCAGATCGCTTAATCATCGAGGAACAGACGAGCCTGTTGTGCTTGCAGCTTGAGCCTGAAGCTCGTCCGTGTGGACTGTGCCCGCCGCTGCCGATACGCTGGTGAGGTAGCACCGAAAGGAAGACGCCCGATGTCCAAGCTTGCAGATGCGATCCGCCGCAGTCAGAGAGTCGAAGCTGCGCCCATGGGATTTGGCGCGGCCCGTCCGGCCCCCAAGCCATCGATGCTCGCCGGAGCGCTCGTTACCGCCGGTGGCGTCGAGGCCGCGGTCAAGGCCGGCGCCGATTTCGTGATGATCGATGCGTTCTCGACGTCGCTGACGCCGGACGAGGCGAAGAAGGCGCGCGCTGCGGCCGGTGACGTGCCGCTCGGCGCCGGTACCAAAGTCGCCGACTCGGCCGCTGCCAAAGCGTTGCGTGAGGCCGGCCTCGACTTCCTGGTCGTCGATGACGCCATGCCCGCCTCGGCCCTGCTCGACGAAGAGCTGGGCTACGTGCTGGCCCTGCCAGCATCGCCGGAAGAGACGTTCCTGCGCTCACTCGATGCGTTGTCGCTCGAGGCTTTGTACCTGTCGCAGGTGCCGTCGCCCCTTACAGTCGCGGGTCAGCTCGAGCTGGGTCGCGTGGCGGCGTTGGGTCACAAGCCGCTGCTCTGCCTTGTCGCGTCCAGCGCTTCGTCCGACGACCTGCAGTGCCTGCGCGCCGCCGGCGTGGTCGCTGTCCTCGCCTCGGAAGGGGTCGACACGCTGAAGGCGGCCGTCGCCGCGCTGCCGCAGCGCAAGACGCGGCGCGAAGAGCGCACCGTGGTCTCGCTGCCGCGAGGCAACGCCCAGGCGCCGGAGCACGACGATGACGATGACGACGAATAGCTGACCGAGTGACCACACCGGAACGCCTGCGCGAGCTGGCGGCGGCGCAGGAGCCTCGCGCCGGGCTCGCGAAGCTGTTCTTCCTCACGCCCTGACGGAGCTCTACCTCATTCGCCACGCGCAGATCGAGCCGAGCCACGACATGTCTCAGGAGCAGCACCTGACGCCGCTCGGCGTCGAGCAGGCCGAGGTGCTGGCGCGCTACCTCTCGCGCTTCCAGTTTCACGCGTTGAGCCACGGACCGGTCGTGGCGGGCTACCTGGCTCATCTTGCCGGCACGCCGCGCGACTTCTTCATCTACCCGCGTCTCACTTCGATCTCGCGCGTGCTGGCCGGAGACGCCACACGCGTCATCGACTTCGTCAACGCGCCGCCCCACTTCGAATCGCCGTAGCAGGTCGCTGCTTTTTACTCGACTCGGATTCGCACCGGCAGTGGAGCCGGTCGGTTCGTACACGCCCACACCGCCCGCCGAATGTCTCGCCAACTGCCTGTGACTTGCGATCGGAGAATAGTAAGACTTCATGAAAGCCAATACAGAAGTCTAGATTGACAAATCGAATAGGCAGGAATAGCTTAGGTTCCGCTCGAATCACACTTAAGGCCTTAACGGGGAGAAAGAAGGTGTGTCTTGGATATGAACTACTGGTCTAAATTCGCGAGTCGGAGAGTCACGCGGCGACGGGCCATTGCCACCACTGGTGGCGCCGGATTCGCTGCGGCACTGCTGGCGGCGTGCGGCAGCAGCAGTAACAACAACAGCAGTAGCAGTAGTGGCGCCAGCGCCGCTTCGGGTGGCTCTGCCAGCAGCGGTGCGTCTGCTTCCAGCGGCGCCAGCGGTTCGAGCGGCGCGACATCCGGCCTGGTTGCAAAGCCGACAGACACGACGGCGCAGGCAAAGGCGGGCGGAACGCTCAAGGACTACGCTCAGGCGGAGCCGCGCAGCCTCGACCCGGTGCAGCCCCTGGCGGACTACAACCGCATCGCGCCCTTCGTCTACAACACACTGCTCAGCTCGAAGGCGGGGCATCTACAGCCCTCGACCGGTGAGTTGGGTCCGATGCTGGCGCAGTCGTGGGAGATCGCGCCCGACGGGCTCACGGTCACGTTCAAGCTGCGCCAGGGCGTCAAGTGGCACAACATTGCGCCGGTTAACGGACGCGCGTTCACGTCCGATGACGTGCTGTTCAGCTTCGACCGCTACAAGAAACAGGGACCGCTGGCCGCACAGGTGTTCAACAGCGTCTCGCCCGGCGCCCCGGTTACCGATATTTCGGCGCCGGACCAGAGCACCGTCGTGATGAAGCTGAAGGAGCCGGTCGTCTATCTGCCGAACTGGTTCGCGAGTTTCGGTAGCTTTACCGGCCAGATCATCATGTACCCGAAGGAAGCGGCCGACACAAACGCCCTCAACCTGGGCAAAGACATTATCGGTACAGGCCCCTTCCAGCTCAAATCGCACACGCCGTCGGTTGGCTTCACGCTGGTGAAGAACCCAGACTTTTGGGACAAGCAAGCGAATCTCATCGACCAGATCGAGATGCCGATCGTCACGGAGTATGCAACCCGGCTCAGCGAGCTCAAGGCCGGCAACGTCTACTACGGAATCTCGGCGAACACGCTGCACGCAGAGGACGTCCTGACGCTGAAGAAGGACGAGCCGCGCATTCTGCTTTACCAGTCGCCGTTCGACACCACGGTTCCGGGCGTCGTGATGACGTTTGGTCACTTGCCCGCCGGTCAGAATAAGTTCCAGGACGAGCGGGTGCGCCAGGCCGTCTCGATGTCATGGGACCGCGACCTGTACATCCAGACGTTCTACAACACCGACAAGTTCGCGCAGGCAGGCCTGCCGGTCGACACGGCGTGGTGCTCCGGCCTGCTCTACATCGACTCCTACAAGGCCGGTGGCTGGTTCCTCGACCCGAAGGGCAAGGACTTCGGCGACAACTCGAAGTACTACCAGTTCAACCTCGCGGAAGCCAAGAAGCTGATGTCGGCCGCGGGCTTCCCCAACGGCTTCGACACCGAGCTGCGCTACCCCGCCACTGCGCAGTACAACCTGGAGAAGCAGAGCCAGCCGATCATCGGCTTCCTGCAGGACCTGGGCCTCAACGTCAAGCAGACCGCGATCTCGGACTACACGCAGGACTACATCCCGCACGACCGTGACGCTTCCGGCGAGTACGAAGGCCTCGGTATCCACTCGGTCACGGGTGGTACGCCGACCCTGATTCATGCGATCTCGGCGCTCTGCGCGCTGCACCTGCCGACTTCGGGCGTGACCTTCAACGGCTACGACGTCAACGGCAAGGGCGACAAGTCCGGCGACCCGAAGCTCATCGACATGCTCTCCAAGGCGCGAGTTTCGCCGGACCCCGCGACCCAGAAGAGCCTCATGCTCGATGCCCAGCGCTACCTGGGCCAGATGCAGCACGTGCTGACGCTGCCGGGCACCGCGACCGGCTTCTGGGCTGCCTGGCCGGCGGTGCAGAACTTCCAGACCTGGCAGGGCGGCGTCGACGAAGTGTGGGAGCACTACGGTATGTGGCTCGACCCCACGAAGGCGCCTCTGGCCTAACGCGACCTCTCGCAGCAAACGAAGGAACCGCCTCGCAAGAGGCGGTTCCTTTTCTTTACGTGGGGCTCTGTAAGTGGGGCGCCCGCGTCGGCGCCGGCGAGCTGCAGGATCAGGGGACGAGCACCGTCCTGACGACCTCGCCGGCCTCCATGGCGCGAAACGCCTCCGGCAGGTCCTCGAGGTGGCCGCGACGCGTGATCATCTCGTCCAGGCGCAGCTTGCCCTGCATGTAGAAGTCGATGTAGCGCGGCATGTCGATGCGGAAGCGGTTGGATCCCATCATGCTGCCCTGGAACTTGCCGCGGAAGAACATGCGCCCGTCCAGCTCCAGCGTCTCGCCCACCGGCATGAGACCGATCACCGTAGCGGTGCCCTCAGTGCGGATCGATTCGAAGCACTGCATCACGGTCTGCTTCAGCCCGATCGCCTCGAAGGAGTAGTCGACGCCGCCCTTGGTCAGCGTGCGGATCGCCTGCACCGGATCTTCAGCCGAGGCGTCGATCGTGTGGGTGGCGCCGAACTCGCGCGCCGTGCGCAGCTTGTACTCGTTGACGTCGACCGAGATGATCGTGCGCGCGCCGGCGATGCGTGCGCCCTGGATCGCCGACAGGCCAATGCCGCCGGCGCCGAACACCGCGACCGCGGTGCCGGCTTCGACGTGCGCCGTGTTCAGCACCGCGCCCATGCCCGTCGTGACGCCGCAGCCGATCAGCGCCGCGCGGTCCAACGGCATGTCGTCGCGGATTTTCACCACCGAGTTCTCGTGCACCAGCATGTGTTCGGCGAACGTCCCGAGCCCGCCGTGCTGGCCGACGCGCTCGCCGTTCTGCGTAAGGCGCGACGGCTCGCCCTCGCGCCGTGAGGTCGCGGCGCGACCGATGCAGCGGTGCGGCATACCGGCGAGGCAGTACTCGCAGGCGCCGCAAAACGTCGAGACGCAGGTGATCACATGATCGCCCGGCTTCACGTAGGTCACGCCGTCGCCCACCGCTTCGACGATGCCGGCGCCTTCGTGGCCCAGCACCGCCGGCATCGCCATGCGCGATTTGCCCTGCAGGTAGTGCAGGTCGCTATGGCAGACGCCGGACGCCATCGTCTGGACCATGACTTCGTACTTGCCGGGCCGATCGATGTCGACGTTCTCGATGCCGATCACCGGCAGGACAGAATCGGAGCTTCTCAGGACTGCTGCTTTCACCGGAATACTCCCCTCATATAGCGCGATTGCTTGTGGACGTTTGAGCTCGACCCGGAGCGCTAGTGCAGTGTGATCTGGACGCATTTCTCCTGGGTGTAGCTCGCGATATCGCCTACCGTTCCGTGGCTGCTGTTCTTGTAGCCCGGTACGGGTGAGCCGAGGCCGCCCTCGCCGTTCACGTAGACGATGCCCGCCTGCACGTCGCGCGCCGTCCTGTTCGCGAGGTCGATGTTGTTGCACCAGATGTGCGCCGCCAGGCCGTAGTCGATGTCGTTGGCCTGCCGGATCATATCGTCGTAGTCGGACCACTTGAGCACGCTGATCACCGGCCCGAAGATCTCCTCCCGGGCGATGCGCATGCTCATGTTCACGTCCGCGAACACCGTGGGCTGGACGTAGAAGCCTCGTGTCAGGTGCTGCGGGCGGCCACCGCCCGTGACGAGGCGTGCCCCCTCCTGCTTGCCCGATTCGATGTAGCGCATGACGCGGTCGTAGTGCGCCTCGAACGCCATCGGGCCCATGTCCGTGTCCTCGTCGAGCGGATCACCGACTCTAAGCGCCTCGACGCCCCGAACGAGCTGGTCGAGATAGCGATCATAGATGTCCTCGTGCACGAGCACGCGCGAGTTGGACTGGCACGACTGGCCCATCGTCGTCGCGAGGTTCATGCCCTTGATGCACGCCACGGACGCCTTCTCCAGGTCGACGTCCGGGAACACGATCAGCGGGTTCTTGCCGCCAAGCTCCAGCGAGAGGCGCTTCAGATGCTCGGCGCCCTCTCGCATGATCGCCTTGCCCGTCGGGACGCTGCCCGTGAAGTCGATGCGCGGGATGCCGGGATGACGCACGATCGCCGAGCCCGTCGTGTGGCCGAGGCCCGTGACGACGTTCAGCATACCGGCCGGGAACAGACCTTCGGCCATGCGCGCCAGCTCCAGCGCCGTGAGGGACGTTGCCTCCGATGGCTTGAGGATGGCCGCGTTGCCACTGCCGATCAGCGCCGAGACTCCGGCCGCGAAGATGTAGGGATGGTTGAACGGGATGATCTTCGCCGCGACGCCGTAAGGCTCGCGGTGCGTGACCTTGATCACGTTATCGGGCGTGTGAAAGTGGCGCCCGGCGAGATGACCCGAGACGTCGGCGTTGTTTGCGAACGAGCCGGCGGCAGCCCTTGCCTCGAACAGCATCGTCCGGATCGGGTTGCCGGAATCTTCCGTGTCGAGTCGGCCGATGAACTCTGCGTTCTGCGCCATGCGGGCCGACATCTCGCGCATGATCTGGGCCCGGCGCATGGGCGGCAGGCTCTGCCACTCCCTGAAGCCTTCCTTTGCCGCCTCGACCGCAATGTCGATGTCTGCGTCGCCGGCGTTGGGTATGGTGGCGATGACTTCTTCTGTCGCCGGGTTGACGCTGTCCAGCGTCTCGCCGGAGACGGCGTCACGCCACTTGCCGCCTATGAACATCTGGTACTGCTTGATCTCGGTAGGAGCTTTGGCGCTCGTAGTCATCGTCTAACTGTTCATCCTTTCGCCGGGACGGTCATCGCGTCGAGCCTGGATTCGAGCAGGCTCGTCATTGGTTCGACCGCACTAAATCATGAACACGCCTTTGCCGGCCGTCTGCGAATCGGCGACCTTGTAGGCCTGGTCTGCCTGGTCCAGGCTCCAGCGGTCGGTGAAGATCGCGTCGACGTGCACGTCGCGCGTGGCCGCGAACTGGGCGCAGTCGGCCAGGCCGGTGATCGAGAACGTGAAGCAACCCATGACGGTCGTCTGCTTCGACATCAGCCAGCCGAGGCTCGGCTCGAACTTGCCGCCGACGCCCACCAGCGCCATCGAGCCCCAGGGTCGCAGCGACTCGAGGGCGTTGTGGCGCGCCTCGGTGGCGCCCGAGGCGTCCATCGCCAGGTCGGCGCCCTTGCCGCCGGTGAGCGAGCGCACGGCCTCGACCGCGTTGACCTCGCCCGAGTTGATCACCTCGGCGGCGCCCATCTGCTTCGCCAGCGCCAGGCGCTCGTTGCTCAGGTCGACGGCGATCACGCGCGCCCCCATCGCGGCCGCGAGCTGCGTGCCCGCGAGCCCCACGGGACCCTGCCCGAAGATCGATATCGTGTCGGCGCCCGACGTGTTGAGCCGTCGCAGGGCCGCGAAGGCCGTGCCGGTGCCGCAGGAGCAGGCCGCGCCCGCCTCGAACGAGAGCTCGTCCGGCAGTGGCACCAGGGTGGCGGCCGGCACCTTCATATAAGGAGCGTGCCCGCCGTGGCCGGCGCCGCTACCGTAGACCAGGGGCCGCATCTGGTCGCACATCTGCGGCCAGCCGGTGCGGCAGTGACGGCAGACGCCGCAGCCCGTGTAGTGGTGCACCATGACGCGGTCCCCGACCTTCGCCTGGCGCTCCGAGACTCCGGGTCCGACCTCGGCGACGACGCCGCAGGGCTCGTGGCCGCGGATCACCGGCTCCGTGGGCGTAGCGCCGAGCAGCGCCATGCCGCGCGGGCCGCGATACATGTGCAGGTCGCTGCCGCAAATCCCGGACGCCTTCATCTGCAGGACGACCTCGCCCGGTCCCGCTACGGGGTCCGGGATCTCGATGTATTCGACCGTGCGGTCGCCGCCAAACGTCATTCCGCGCATGCTTGCTCCTCCGTTTATCTCTTCAGTTATGCGCTGCAGTCAGCCGGTCGCGGATTGGCGCTCCGGCAGCTCCAACGGGAAGTATCGTGGATTGCGCCCCGTCAGGATCGCCTGCAAACGATCTTCGATGCGTTCGTTGAACTCTAGGCCCGTCAGCAGGTAGAGCTGGTTCCTGCGCACGGCCACGATAACCATCTCGGCCACCTCGGTGGGATCGAGGCCTGTCGCGGCGCGTGCGGCGGCCCGAGCCAGCTGCTGCGGGATCGGGACGCTGCTCGCCGGGGTTGCGTAGCTCATCAGGGCGATTGCGGCCCGAATCGATCATGCCGGTGTTGACGAGGCCGGGACAGAGGCAGGTCACGCCCAGCTTCGCGCCGACGCGCTCGAAGTCGCGGTACAGCGACTCCGACATGCTCACGATGGCGTGCTTGGTGGCGCCGTAGACCCCGTTGCCGGGCATGAGGCCGTGACACGATGCCGTGTTGACCACGTGCCCCGCCTCGCCGTGCGCCAGCATCAGCGGCACGAAGACGCGGATGCCGTTCGCAACGCCGAAGTAGTTGACGCCGGTGACCCAGGCCCAGTCCTTGTAGCTCGCTTCCCAAATCAGCGAACGCGGCCCAGCGTTACCGCCGACCACGCCGGCGTTGTTGCACAACAGGTGTACCTTGCCGTACGCCTCGATCGCCCACGCCGCCAGCGCTTCGACCGACGCGGGTGACGAGACGTCTGTCACCGTGCCGGTCACCTCGACTGCCGCGATCACGCAACGAATCGATCGCCTCGGCCAGCGGCTCGGCCTCGATGTCGGCCAGCACGAGCTTCATGCCTTCGTTGCCGAAGCGCTCGGCCATCGCGCGGCCGATACCGCTGGCAGCGCCGGTGATCACCGCCACCTTGCCGGCGAAGTCCTGCATCAGCTGTCGAACACGAGGATGCTGCGCGCGACCTCGCCGGCCCGCATCGCCCGAAACGCGTCGTTGGCGCTCTCGAGCGGGCCGCGGCGCGTGACCATCTCGTCCAGCATCAGGCGTCCCTGCTTGTACAGGTCGAGGTAGCGCGGGATGTCGATGCGGAAGCGGTTCGAGCCCATACGCGAGGTCTGGACGCGGCACTCGGGGCGAATCGCCGCGAACGGTATCTCCAGCACGGCGCCGCCCGGCGGTACGCCGACGATCGTAAGCGTGCCGCGGATCGCGAGCGACTCGGCCGCCTGGCGGATCAACGCAACGTTGCCCACTGCCTCCAGCGCCTGATCGACGCCGAGCCCGCCCGTGAGCTCCCGAATCGCCTGCACCGGGTCGGTGGTGGACGACGCGACGAAGTCGGTGGCGCCGAACTGCTCCGCCATCGCGCGCTTCGAGTCGTACTGGTCGACGGCGATGATCCGGCTGGCGCCGGCGATGCGCGCGCCCTGGATCACCGACAGACCGACACCGCCGCAGCCGAACACCGCGACGGTCTGCCCGGCCTCGACGTGCGCGGTGCGCAGCGCCGCCCCAACGCCGGTGAGCACGCCACAGCCGATCAACGAAGCGCTCTCCAGCGGGATGTCGTCGTCGATTTTCACGACGCCGTTCTCGTGCAGCAGCATGTGGTCGGCGTAGCTGCCGACGCCGAACAGCGCCTGCACCGGCGATCCGCCCTGCGAGACGCGCGGGTTGGGCGAGCGTCGCGGCGCGTTGCCGGGATGGTTGGTGCAGAGGTTCGGATGGCCGGTGAGGCACTGGTTGCAGACGCCGCAGAACTCCGAGACGCAGCCGACAACGTGGTCACCGACCTTCAGAGTCGTCACGTCCTCGCCGACCGCCTCGACGATGCCTGAGCCCTCGTGTCCCAGCACCACGGGCTGCGGCGGCGTCCGGTTGGCCTCGATCATCACGAGGTCGCTGTGGCAGACGCCTGACGCGACGGTGCGGACGAGGACCTCGTGGCCTTCGGGCCGGTCGATCTCGACGCTCTCGACGGTCAACGGCTCGTCCGGCTTGCGGAACAGCGCTGCTTTCATCTGCGACATCTGCTTACTCCTTCACACGTCATACATGCGTCCTAACTTATGGATTAGCTTCGTTCCGCTAGCGGCGTCATTCCGAGCGAAGCCGAGGAATCGCCGCTCAACGCTCCGCTCGGCGTGACTCTGCTGATCGAGGCCTCACCCTGAGCGCGGCGGCTCGTCGAGGCGCATCGCGATGCCCTCGAGCGCCGGCGATGGGCTCGGGTAGCGCTTGACGACCTCGGGGTCGTGGCCGGGCACGACGTGCTCGTCCGAATCGGCCAGTGAGCGCATCGTGTCGAAGCCGGCGAGCGCCTGGTCGAGGTCGTAGGTGCCGCGAAACGGGTTGCCGCTCTCCATGTTCTCGTAGAAGTGGCTAGCGTCCGCCGCCAGCACGACCCAGCCTCGTTTTGTGTGCACCCGTACGATCTGACTGCCCGGCGTGTGCCCGCCGACCAGGTGGATGCTGACGCCGGGCCATGGGCTCGCCGAGCCGTGGTACAGCTTTACGCGTCCCTCGTACATGTCACGCAGCACTTCTTTGACGTCGTCGACCTCGAAGGCGCCGCGCGTCGGTTGGTTCTTCGGCGTCGTCACGAAGTCGAGCTCGTCGTCTTGCAGATGCAATCGAGCGTTGGGGAACGCGTCGATCGTGCCCGCGTGGTCGTAGTGCAGGTGCGAGATCACGATGTCGCTGATGCTCGCCGGGTCGATGCCGGCAAGACGCAGTCCCTCGGAGGGCGAGCGCACGTAAGAGCGCTTGCGCCGCGCCGAGACGTCGGGTTTGAAGCCGGTATCGAGCAGGACGGTGCGCTCCGGGCTGCGTAACAGCCAGACGAAGTAGTCCATCGGCATCGGTGCTTCCGGGTCTTTGACTTCGTTGCGGAAGTGGTCCTGGCGCTTCGCATCGCGATAGGCGTAGCGCAGGGCGAGGACTTCGTAGGTCTCAGTCATGACGTCTGGCTCTGCTTGCGCACGACGTCGATCTCCTCCGGCGTGAACTTCATCGTCTCGGGGTCGAGGCCGGCACGCTCGATCTGCAGCATCATCGCGACGCGGGAGTCGCGACCTTCCCAGCCGCGGTTCAGCGCCTCGGTCATCTCCTCCAGCGTGATGTTGGCCAGGCGCATGGGCACGCTGACCTCCTTCGCCAGCTCGGTCATCAGGCGCACGTCCTTGTGCGCCAGCTTCAGCGCGAAGGCCGGCGGGTCGAAGTGCTGCTGCAGGAAGTGCCCGCCCAGGCTGTCGAAGATGCGCATGCGGCCGAGCGCGCCCTGGCGAATCGCGGCCCACAGCGGCAGTGGCGGTACGCCTGCCTTGACTCCGGCCGTGAACACCTCGGCCAGCGCCGTGTTCAGCGCATAGCCCGCCGTGTTGTGCACCAGCTTCGCGATCGAGCCGGAGCCGATCTCGCCGATGTAGTTCGGCTTGTCGCCGATCGCGTCGATAACGGGACGCATGCGGTCGTAATCGTCCTTGTTGCCGCCGATCCACAGCGCCAGGGTGCCGTTGTTGGCGCCGCCGGGCCCGCCGCTAACCGGCGAGTCGAGCATCGAGACGCCCTTTTCGGCGAAGGCAGCGTGAATGCGGCGTACGACGGCCGGAGAGTTGGTCGAGAGGTCGAACCAGACCGTGCCCGGCGCCATGCCCTCGATCAGACCGTCCGGGCCGAGACCGACATGCTCGACCTCGACCGGACCCGGCAGCGACGTGAACACGACTTCGGATGCGGCGCCGACTTCCTTCGGCGTGTCGGCCCAGGTGCAGCCGACCTCGATGTGCCGGGCCGAGGCTGCCTGGTTGACGTCGTGCACGACGACCTCGTGGCCGGCCTTGCGGAGGTTCAGCGCCATGCCTCCACCCATCGTCCCGAGCCCGATGAACCCTACTCTCACTGACGTCCTCCTCCTGCTGGCTGTGCCCAGTTTCACGGCGTAGCGTTAGCTCTATGCGTGCCGGTGCCCGTTCACGTCGGCCGGGCGTGAACGGGCACCGCGATTCTCCGTCTTTTCCTCGGCGCTTACGAGGCCAGGGGCGCCTTGCTCGAGTCCATCCACCAGTTGATGTACTGGTCGGCGAAGAAGGCGGAGTTGGGGTACGGGACGTCGTAGCCGACGTTGCCGATTGCGGGCCACCAGAGGCTGAAGCTCTTCTCGGCGGCGGGGCGTGGGAGGTAGTACATCTGCTCCGTCTCGTAGCGGATCATCTCCTGCACCAGCGCGATCTGCTTCTGCTTGTCGAACTCCTGGCTGATCTTCGTGGCGTAGTCGTTGCTCTTGGCGTCGCCATCCGCCACCGTTCCGCCGGGCGGCACCATACCGCGATAGCCCTGACCTTTGTTCGAGATCTGGTTGTAGATCCCGACCGCTGCGGTCGAGTAGTTGCGCTCGGCGATGTACATGATGCCCGAGTTGCCGGGGTACTTGCCGAGGTTGCCGAACGCCACCGTGTAGAGTCGCGACTTGCCGAACACCCAACCGTCGAGGAAGGGCGTCACGGGCGACTGTGTCACGTCGAGGCCGCCGTCGCGCCAGAAGTTCGCGTACAGCTCGACGCCTTTGGCGTAGCTGGCGCCGAACTCCGGCCCGCCGTTGAAGTAGAAGTCGAACTTGAAGCCGTTAGGGTTGCCGGCAGCGGCGAGCAGCTTCTTGGCCTCGGCGAGGTTGTAACTCAGGTATTTCGCCGAGTCACCGAACTTCGCCGTGTCTGTCGGGTCGAGCCAGTAGTCGCTCCAGCCTCCCGGCACGATTGTGTTGTAGCGAATCGGCAGGTCCAGGCCGTCAGCCGCGAACTTGTCGCGGTTGAAGATCACGTTGGCGTAGGACTCGCGGTCGATCATCATCGACGCCGCCTGGCGGTTGCGCATGTCGTACCACGGCGAGTTGGGCTCCCAACCAAACGTCGAGATCGTGCTCGTGCTGGGGTTGTAGGTGACGGTCTGGAGTAGCAGGGTCTTCGGCAGGTCCTTCTTGGTTTGCACGATGTCCTGCGGCGAGTCCGCCAGCACGTCGGTGTGGATGTTGCCGGCCCGGAACTGCGCCACGCGCGTCGAGATGTCGGTGACGATCGGGCGCTCGACCTTGTCCGGATACGGCTGGCCCTTGAGGAAGTAGTCCGGGTTGCGCGTGTAGGTGAAGTGGCTGGACGGAACGTACTCCGAGAGGATCCAGGGTCCGTGCCCACGCACCTCCTTTTTCGGGTCGAAGCCGCCGTCGGCCTCTCGCGGCTCGATGTAGAACGAGTCGCGGCCGCTGAACAACG
The DNA here is from genome assembly GCA_963732945.1 of uncultured Chloroflexia bacterium. Lineage (GTDB taxonomy): Bacteria > Chloroflexota > Dehalococcoidia > DSTF01 > WHTK01 > WHTK01. Next base: position 13,344 of record CAVTBL010000012.1, on the reverse strand, counting down.
GCAGGATCGATGCGTCCGGCGCCTTCATCTTGACCACGATTGTGTTGGCGTCCGGCGCGCTCATGTTGTCGATGTTCGCCGACAGCGCCAGCGATGCGTTGTTCAGCTTCTGGAACTTCGTCCAGGCGAACATGATGTCCTGCGTGTCGAGCACACGGCCGTTGGTCGGCGCGCGCGAGTCCCACTTCATGCCCTGGCGAATCTTGAACGTGATCGTCAGGTGGTCCGGACTCACCTCCCACGACTCCGCCGTCTCGGGCTTGGAGCTGCCGTCGGCCTCCTTCGGGTACGCGCCGGTCGCGATACCGATCATGCGCGGGTAGAAGGGCTCGGAAGACAGGGCGACCGTTTGGGACGTAGCCGAGATCGTCGCGTCGAAGTGGTCGATTTCGGCGTTTGAGTAGTGCTTGAGCGTCCCGCCCGCCTTGGGGGTCGATTTCGTTGGCGTGTAGAGCAGGGCGCTCTGCTTGGTGCCGGTGCTACCGGATGCACCCGACGCGCCCGAGGCCGCGGTCGCGCCGCTGGCGCCGGAGGAGCTCGCCCCCGAGGCTGCGGAGCTGCCGCTGGCCCCGGTCGAGCTGTTGTTGTTGCTGCTGCCACCGCACGCAGCGAGGAAGGCTGCCGCGGCGGCGCCGGCGCTGGTGGCAGCCAGGGCACGTCTGCGGGTCATGCGCTGTCGAAGAGTGTTGCTCCAGTAGGACATCCGACGGATCCTCCTTGAACTCAGGCGCTTTTGAGTAGATTCCGAATTCCGGTAGGCGGAGTATATGCAGGTCGTTTCATGGTGTCCATAAAATAGTTCGAAGGATGAGAATTATGAACGCCCTGGGACGCAAAACGGAAAGCAGCGATGTACTTCATGGTTCTTCTGACTCGATCGCTTGATCCAGGTCGACGCGCGCGCTCGGTGTCAGGTTCGCCGGGGTGGTCACGGCGGAGTATAGGCAGAGTCGTAGAAATGTGTCTATAGAATATATGATGCACACATGCGGAACTGGTTCGGGTTCGATAGGCATCATGCTAGACTCATAGCGCCGGACGCCTTGCTCATAGGTGAACGCCCCTTGGCAAAGCGCCAGCATGGCAAAGGACACAGCCATCACTACTGACGAAACGCCAAAGTTCGCGCCCGCCGTCTTTCGCACCAAGACCGACAGCGTCTTCGAATCGCTCAAGGCCGCGATCATTAACGGCGACCTCAAGCCCGGCGATTGGATCCGCAACAGCGACTGGGCCGATCGCCTCAACGTCAGCCCCATCCCTGTGCGTGAGGCGCTGCGCCGGCTCGAGGCCCAGGGCCTCGTCGAGATCGGGGCGCACAAGGGCGCGCGCGTCACCTCGCAGACCGACGCGCACGTAGAAGAGACCTACCTCATACGCATCGCCCTCGAATCGCTCGCGGCGCGCGAGGCGCTCGAAGATATCTCGGACGAAGCGTTCGCGGCGCTGCTGCAGGAGGTTGAAGCGTTGACGGCGCGGCTCGAGGGCCAGATTCGCGCTCGCAACCTGCCCGCGGCGCTCAGCGCCAACTTCGACATTCACATGGCGCTGTACCGCAAAGCCGGTTTGCCGAGGCTCGTCTCGATGATCGAGAACCTCTGGGCCACCTATCCCTTCGGCTCGTCCAACTGGCCGGAGGCCCGCTGGGAGTCGATGCTCGTCGACCACCGGCGCTACCTCGAGGTGCTGCGCCAGCGCGACCCCGAGAAGATGGGCGACGAGACGCAACGCCACATCCGTCACGCCCGCGACCTGCGCGTGGCCATGAACGCGGCCGAGACGCCGAGCAACGGCTCGGTAGCCGCCCTCCAGCGCTAACCGCAAACTCACACCGAACGAGAGCCAGTTAGGCCAGAACCCTCTCCCTCAGGGAGAGGGCAGGGTGAGGGCTATCGCTGCGTGATAACGAGGAGCATTGTCACACGCAGGTCGGCCAGTCGTGACGCGACATGCCGTCGAAGCATCAGCATTTTGGATGCAGACGTCGTTCGTCCTGAGCCGGGACGTAGGGGATGGGCGGCTTCCGGCGTCGGAGAGACACCGAGGGCACGGCCGCCTCAGCCCGAGTGCTTGCGAATGAATTCCAGCGTCAACTCGGCGCAGCGTTCGTCCTGCTGGTAGGCGATGTCGTGGCTGGCGCCGGGGAAGACGACCTGCTCGCAGCTCGGGATCGTGTCGCGCATCATGTCCTGCTCCTCCATCGTCAGCAGCGGCTCGGCGGCGTCCGGGCTCATCATCAGGGTCGGCGCCGCGATTCGCGTGAGGATGGGCTCGATCGTGAACTCAGGCTTGACCGAGAGCCGTCGAAACGCCGATAGCGTTTGCGGCGGCAGGTTCGACATCTGTTCGCGGTTGAACAACGCCTTGAGTCGCGCTTCCGGCGTGTCGCCCATCGAAGCCGGGTTGCGCGCCCAGCCCTTGTTGGCGTCGAGCCACGAGCCCTCCTCGAGCACCGTGTCCGCGCCGGGGCCGAAGAGGTGCTTGACCCGCTGCGTGTGCATCGGGCTCGCCATCATGGTCAGGCTGCGTACACGCTCGGGGTGCAGCGCCGCGAACACGGCGCCGATCGAGCCGCCGAAGCGGTCGCCGACGAAGTGCGCCCGGCTGATCCCGACCGCGTCGAAGAAGCCCGCGAGGTCGGAGATCATGTCCTCGACCGTGAGCTCGTAGCCGAAGGGCGGCGTCTCGGAGCGCCCCCAGCCACGGCGGTCCATGCGCACCACGCGGTACTCGCGGCCCAGGATCGGGACCCATTTGTAGTAGAGGCTGAGGTTGCCGTAGCCGTAGTGGTAGATGAATACGGTCTGCGACGGCCGCCACGGGTCGGTGAAGTCGTCGTCCGTGTAGTGCAGGTTGTAACCGTTCACCTCGACGTACGGCATGAGACACTCATCCCTTCTCTAGCTACACATTGCTCCCAGGTCGCGTCCCGTCCTGCGCAGGCATGCCGTCGGGCGGTCTGCGAGAGCGAGTCGGTGTTTATCAGGCGCGGCGCAATCCGCCGCGCGCTAGTGCCACAGGGACGCCGCACGCTAGTGCAAGTGGCGCTTTACCGCCTCGCAGAACTCTTCACTGTGCGCCGTGCCGCCCTGGTCCGGCGTCAGCGTCGTTCCCTCGCGGTACGTTGCCTGCACCGCCGACTCGAGGCGTAACGCTGCCTCCGTGAAGCCGAGGTGCTCGAGCATTAGGCCCGCCGAGAGCAGCGTCGCCGTCGGGTTGATGATGTGCTGCCCGGCGATGTCCGGCGCGCTGCCGTGCACCGATTCGAAGTAAGCGTATTCGTCGCCGTAGCAGCCGCTCGGCGCCAAACCGAGGCCACCGACCAGCCCCGCGGCCTCGTCCGAGAGGATGTCGCCGTACAGGTTCGGCAGCACGACGACGTCGAGGCTGTGCGGCGTCATGACGATGCGGCGCGCGAAGTCGTCCGTGATGAACTGCTCGTAGACAAGATCCGGGTACTCCGCGACGACCTCCTGCGCGATGACGCGAAAATAGCCGTCGGTTCGCGGCAGCACGTTGTACTTGCCCGAGAACGTGACCTTGCCGGGATGCCCCGCCTGCTTGCGCTGCATCGCCAGCTTGCAGGCGTAGTGCACGATGGCGCGCGTACGCTCCTCGGTGATCACCTTCAGGGCGAAGACCCCAGTCTGCTCATGCAGCGGCGTTTGGGTTGTCCGGCTCGTGAAGCCCATCGGCCGCAGCTCCGAAAGCTCGCCCTCGAGGCCGCTGTACAGGTCCTCGAGGTTCTCGCGCACGATTACGAAGTCGATGCCTTCCGGGTGCTTGAGCGGACTCTGCGCGCCCGGCATGTACTTCGTGGGGCGCACGTTGGCGTACGTCTGTTTGCCGTAACGAAGGTAGCCGATGGCCGGCGTCTTGCCGCCCGCGGAGCCGAACCAGGTCGTGTCGCAGGCGTCGATCGCGTCTTTGCAGACCTGCGCCCAATCGCCCTCGTACCTGACCGATCCCTCTTCGCCGGACGGAAGCTCCGTCCACTCGATGTCGAGTCGCAGCGACTTCAGCACGTCGAGCGCGGGCAGGACTGCTTCGGGTGACGCGGCGTCGCCGGGAATCACGCAGACTTTCTTGGCCATGCTTACCTGTTTCTAGCGCCGGTGGATGGTGCACGGCGTACGTGATCGGCCGAATGTCGGCCCGGGTACGAGCGCAGCGAATATAAGATATAGACTTTGCCGGCGTCAATCCGACTCGCTTTGGCCCGAAGCTCCTAACCGTTGAGGAGGAGTCCTCAACCTTGCGTCGCTGGATGCGACCTTGCCTCGGTAAGACAGCCTCGGGCCGTTTAGCGTCCTCAGATACGCAACCTGCCGGGCGACGTAACCGGGCATAGCGAAGGGACCGCCCACAACGAGCGGTCCCTTGCATACGTAGCGGCTGACGAGTCCGCGGACGCTACTTGTCGCTGTCCTGCCCCTCGGGCCGGTTCGTAATCGGCTCCCGTGACTCCTCTAGCCCGTGGCGGAAGCGCGAGTCCATTTCAGCCTCGGGCAGGCCGGTTTCGCGCTTGCTATGGCCGAAGTCGTCGCGCAGGTTCGACGCGGTGCTCGAGCCCGGAAGCGTGCCATCGTTCTCGATGCGCGCTTCGTCCGTCGAGAGCGTGTGGCTGTCGTCGACCGTGTTCGCGAGCTCGACCTGCGACTCCGCGTCCGCGCGGCCATGCGCGATCTCTCCGCGCCAGGCGCCGGACTCGACGCCACGCTGCTCGACGTAGTCCTTGAAGCGCTTGAGGTCGGAATCGACTTTTCGGGATAGGAACCCAAGCGCACCGCCGATCTGCTCCTTCAGCCCCTCAGCCTCGTAGCCCATGTGCAACTCGATTTCGGTGCGGTCGCGTGCGAGGGCATGGAATGCGACTGTGCCATCGACACCGGCGCCGTCCTCGCTCTCCCAGGCGATGATTTCGTCCGGCACCTGTCGCGTAATCAGTGCATCCCATTCCCTGGCGACGCCGCCCACTTCTGCCGACCAGTGCAGCCTTTCGTTGGCAGTTTGCTGCACCAATCGCACACCTTCCATGAATAGCGGGTAGTCCTCGAACTGGGTCCACTGGTTGTACACAGTCTGGACCGGCAGATCTACTTCGATCTTTTTGTCAACGCTGGTCATCGTCATAAGTTCCCTCCTTTAGAGAGTAAAGAGCCCCTTCATGTGGCTGAAATGTGTACGCTGATGGCCTTTGTAGACGTTCTCATTGCGGCCGTTGCGGGCGCGCCAACGCGACGCGCATCGACGCAAAGGCGACATAACGCTTCGGAGTCAGGAAATATGCTATGAAGCCGCCGAATATTTGACGGCTTCACAGGGCAAATCGAGCTGAGTCGGCGATGCTACATGCGCTTTGCGACGATCTTGCCCAGTGCCGTGATCGAAGCCGGCAGGCTGGAGTCGCCCTCGTTGTAGATCGTGACCACGACGTAGTTGTTGCCCTTGAGAATGTGCAGCTCCACGAAGGGCGCCTGCGATACGAAGATGAACGCCCTGTCGCCGATCCCGCTAACGTCCTGAGCCGCCGAGATGCGGTTGTGGTCGAAGTCGTACTTGCTCGGGCCGCCGGAATCGATCAGCAGGTTGACGCTGTCGGTTGGCGACTGCTGCGAAACGTACTGACAGTTACCCAGCAGGTCGACTCGCTGGGTAACGGCCGATGTCTTGAGCGCCGATGCCGCCTCGCTGGCCGTGACCAGCTTGCAGGAGGCTGCGCCGCTGCTGCCGGTGGGGTTGCCGGTTGTCGTCGGTACGATGTCCTTGGCCTGCAACGAATCGGCCAGCACCTTGCCGGCTTCGATGAGTACCGCGGCTCCGTTAAGATTCGCCGACTTGGCGATCACCAATATGAGGCCGCTCTGAATGCCGCAGGCGCTGCCTCCCTGGCCGTTGGCGCAATCGGCGTCGGGCAGGTAGGGCAGGAACGCGCGCGCGTTGCCGGTGGGCAGGATACTGCTGTAGTTCTGCATGCCGGCCGCAGACTGATCGGCGTTGCCGTACACGGCGAGCAGCAGCGCATCGGTGCTGCCCGAGAATGTGATCCTGACGATGCCGACCACGCCGTTCGTCTTGTCGGTGGCGTCGGGCGCCTGCTCACCGTAAGTCACGGTGCCGTAGCCCTGGGGCGTCTTGGCGAAGCGAGCGGCCTTGAGCTCCTTGAACAGCGCTGCTCCGGTCACGCCCGCCTGCCCTGACGGCGCGTTCGAGCCGCTGCTGCTGCCGCCCGCGGACGCCGCGCTCGACGCTCCAGCTACCGAGGAAGTGTTATCCTTACTGTTTCCACGGAATACGAGCAAAAGCGCGAAGACCATGACGAGAACAACTCCTGCAAGCACCAAAACGGCTGCCTTTGATACACGCTGTGACTTGAAGTCCTCTTTGGCCACGCCGGTTGACACTGAGTTCGGAGATCGTTGTGACTGCTCTTTTGGACTAGTCGTCTCGCCAGACTCGAATTCCGTCTCCTCGTTAGGTTCATGCGGTGTTGGGTCGCCCGAACCCCCGGGCGGAGTAGACGACAGATGCTCTCGAAAGGATTCGTCATATCGCTGGCGAAGCCCAGGTTCCTTGAGTACGTCGTAAGCCCTGTTAACACGCTTGAACTCTTCTTCGCTACGAAGACGAGTACTCTCTGGAAGGCCTTGCGTGTGGTCCGGGTGAAGAATTTGAGCTTTGTAGCGATACGCATCTCGAATTTGGCCGACTGTAGAGTCCTCGCCAATTCCAAGAATCTCGTAGTAGTCTTCCCAGTTTGTTTCCCATGGTTCCATTAATAGGAGTGCCCAAACGTCATCTGACTGCCTGTCTTAGCTTAGATATTAGTCGCCGCCGCGCTCGGGCTTCATGAATCACAATATCTTACGTCCATGATACGGGCGCTCCCGCATGTGTCTACGCGGGCCGCCGTCCTGTGAGCCTGCCTACTTCGCCTCGGCAATGCGCCGGCACAGCGCGTCGATTTCTTCGCTCGAAAGCGCCTCCGCCTCCTTGAAGTACGCCTCGATGGAGTCCTCCAGCGCCGCTCCAGCCTTCGTCTCTTCCTGCCAGTTACGCAGCACCGCCAGCACTTGCGACGCCTCGCGACTTGACAGGCTTACGGTCTTCGTCTCCAGGGTGCATCTTCCTGCGAGCGCTCTCCAGCCGCGCTCTGCGCCAATTCTACTTGACCCGATTTCGCACCACGCCAGCCGGGACCAGCGCCGCTGCTACCATTGCCGGCCGTGGCACCATCCGAGCTGCCGCCCGAGTCATTGTTGCCGCCTCCGCCGCAGGCGACGAGCAGCGTCGCGATCAGGATCGCAGCGCCGAGCAGCACCGCGATTCGCGATGATGATTTAGCGATTGTTGCCGCCATCCCCGTCCTCATCCGCTTCATTCCACGCTTCTGCCCCTGTCTGCCGATTCACGAGTAAGGCCAGCCTGCGAACTGATAATAGCCGCCGTCTCGAGTTTCAGGACATGGAGCGCGAAGCTTGATGAGGTCATAGCCTTCAGCGCTAGGCGACGAAGGGCCGATAGGAATAGACTCGCGCTGAGAATCGAGAAGGAGGGGTGCAATGGTCAGGACGTTGAGCGCGGTTGAAACGGTGGATGCAAGGCCGGAAGACGCCGGGATGTCATCGAAGGGACTCGAGCATCTCAAGCACGTCGTCCAGGGCTACATTGATGACGGGCGCTTCCCCGGCGCGATCAGCATGGTCGCGCGGCACGGCAAGCTGGTGCACTTCGAGACCTACGGCAAGCGCGATGTCGAAACCGGCCTGCCCGTCGAGAAGGACACGATCTTTCGCATCTATTCGATGACCAAGCCGATCGTCAGCGTGGCGCTGATGACGCTGTACGAGCAGGGTCTGTTCCAGATCGACGACCCGGCATCAAAATACATCCCGCAGTTCAAGGGCCTCAAGGTGTTCGACGGCGGCTCGCTGGAGCACCCGCGTCTGCGCGAGCCGGCGCGCGAGATGACGATCGCCGACCTGCTGCGCCACACCTCCGGCCTCACCAGCCGCACCGACTGGCTGCTGGGCCCCCTGTACGAGAGCAGCGGCCTGCACAGCTCGTCCTCGACGGGCACGCTGAGCGACATGATCGAGGCGGTTGGCAAGCTGCCTCTGAAGTGCGACCCCGGGGCGCAGTTCAACTACGGCATCTCGACCGACGTCATCGGTTACCTGTGCGAGGTGCTCAGCGGCCAGCGCCTGGACGACTTGCTACGCGAGCGCGTGCTCGGGCCGCTGCACATGGTCGACACCGGCTTCGACGTGCCGGCGTCCGACCTCGAGCGTTTCGCCGCCAACTACCGCCCCGGCGAGGCCGGCGAGCCGCGCATCGTCGTGGTCGACCGGCCGGACGCGAGCAGCATGTACACCAGCCCACGCACCTACCTGTCGGGCGCGGGCGGTCTCGTCTCGACCGCGTCCGACTACATGCGCTTCTGCAAGATGCTGGCCAACCGCGGCGAGTGGGACGGCGCGCGCATCATCGGTCCGCGCACGCTCGAGTTCATGACGATGAACCACCTGCCCGGCGGCCGCGACCTCACGCAGATGGGCCGCGAGGAGGCCGGCGAGACCGCGAGCCACGGCATCGGCTTCGGCCTCGGCTTCGCGGTGCTGCTCGGCGCCGCCGAGGCCGGCGTCATCGGCAGCGAGGGCGAGTACTACTGGGGCGGCGCCGCCTCGACCGCGTTCTTCGTATCGCCGAAGGACGAGCTCACGGTCGTGTTCATGACCCAGCTGCGCCCTTCGTCCACGTACCCGATTCGCCGCGAGATCCGCTCGATCGTCTACGGCTCGCTGCTCGATTAGGAGGAAAAGATGCCTGATTTCGTCGACGTCTGGCGCCTGTTCACCCTCCCAGACGGCAGGAGCAGCATGGAGCGCGTCAAGATAACGCTGTCGAACGGCCGCTCGAGCCTGCTTTCAGGCACGGGGGTGCAGGTCGTGGTCATGCAGCCGTCGAGCGACGTCGACTGGCACGTCGGTCCGCGACGCCAGCTGATCGCGACGATCGCCGGCGCCGGCGAGCTCCAGACCGGTGACGGGCAAAAGCTCACCGTGAAGCCCGGCGTGCTGACCCTGATCGAGGACCTCACCGGCAAAGGCCACATCACGCGCAACGGCCCCGAAGGCCGGCTTTGCGTCTTCATGCCCCTCGACGCCGACACGAAGGTAGAGTAGCCGGCGCCCGGACGGCGCGGGAGGTTCGTCATGCTGCAGAGCCACTGGACCGAGGGCGGCATCGGCCTGCGCGACGTCGAGCCGGGGGCGCTCGAACCCGGCTACGTGCGATTGCGCGTCGCGGCCTGTGGCATCTGCGGCTCGGACCTGCACCGCTATCGTGAGCCGGGCAGCAGCCTCGGCCGCGAGGTCACGCCGGGTCACGAGTTCGTCGGCACGATCATGGATGGCGGCGATAGCGGCCTGCCCGACGCTCTCTATGGCGTCGACCCCTGGACCGCCTGCGGCGCCTGCGACTACTGCCTGCGCGGCATGTCCGAGGCCTGTCGCAACGGACGCCTGATCGGCGTGCATCTTCCGGGTGGCTTCGCCGAGTTCATCGACGTCCCGGCGCGCAACCTGCACCGCCAGGACCCATCGCTGTCGGTGGTCGAAGCCGCCCTCAACGAGCCGTTCGCCGTCTGCACGCGCACCATCCATCTCGCCGAGCTCAAGCTCGACAGCCGGGTCCTGATCATCGGCGGCGGGACGTTGGGCCTGATCTGCGGCGCCCTGGCGCGCGACTTCGCGGGCCGCGTGGCGATGACGTTCCGTTACCCGCACCAGAAGAACGCGGCGCGCATGATTGGCATCGAGCCCATAGCAGAGGCTGAAGTCCTCGCGTTTGCCGCCGAGTTCGAGCCCGACGTCGTTATCGAGTCCGTCGGTGGCACGGCCAGTACTATCGAGCAGGCGATGGCGGCAGCGCGCGTCGGCGGGCTGATCATCGTGCAAGGCCTGTTCTCGAAGCCCTCGACGATCGATGCCAGCCAGTTCGTGTTCAAGGAGCTGCGCATGGCCGGCTCGAAGATCTACGGCCAGAGCTACCACGGCAGCGAGTTCGAAGCGGCGACACGTCTGTTGCCGCGCCACCGCGGCACGATCCAGGCGCTGCAGACGCACCGTTTCCCGCTGAGCAGCATCGGTGACGCCTTCGTGGCGGCGTCGGACAAATCGCTGAGCCCGATCAAGGTAACCGTCACCGTCGGAGCCTGAAGTCCCGTTCAGAGACAGGCCATTCGACCCGTCCAACCAGCACTGCCAATCTTGACCAATTAGAGAGACCCTGATGTCAGGAGGTCTCTCATGCAAGCAGTAATCGGCTTCCTGGCAACGACAAGCGGGACGTGCCGTCCGAATCGTCGCGGGCATCGCGCTGGTGCTCATCGGCCTGCTGGCCGTAGGCGGCGTAGCGGGTGTGATCGTCGCGATCATCGGCGCCGTACCGCTGGCGGCGGGCGCGCTCGACGTGTGCGTCTTCGCACCGCTGTTCGGACTACCGTTCGGCGGCAACGACCTGCGTCACGCCACCCACACGAGGTAGCTGTCAGCGCTCAGCTATCAGCTTCGGCAGTTAGCCGTTAGCGACTAGCTGACGGTCTCCCGGCCCGGACGACCAACCAACGTTTCGTCTTCGGGCAAAGCGGTCTCACGAGGATGGCTATAGGGTCATTGGTGAAGATTGCCTCATCTCGCGGGACGCTCCTCGCAAAGTCGGACTGGCCCGCCTCTGGAGTCACGGCAACGAGCCTCACGGTAACCCTCTCCCTGCCAGGGAGAGGGCACACCGCCTGGGAGAACCCGCGCTCTTCATGGCCGGACGTATCGGCAGATATGCGCGGGCAAAGCGTCCCACGCGGCCATGCGCCCGGGATTGCTTCGCCGGCTTGACGCCGCCTGGCAAGACGCCTGAGGCAGCTCATTCACCGACTGACAACCAAGCATCTCAAGGCCGAGAGCTGATCGCTGAAAGCTGACAGCTCACCGTGCGGGTGCGTCTCGTAGTGCTGGCGCAGCAGGTCCTTGCCGTAGTCGTTGCCGTTGGGCGTGCGCACGATCGTGTGGATGTGGTTGCGCGACGGCTTCTTGTTGTCGAACGCGACACCGCCCTGGTGGTCGAACTCGATCAGGATGACGGGGCTGTGTACGCGGTAGTAGAACACCCCGTCGTCCGTCGATTCGCCCATCCAGGCGAAGTAGGTCTCGGACATGTGCGCCGTGACCTCGTCCATCTTCACCGCGTCGTGCCCCGGACGGACGCGCCCGACGTAGGTACGAATCGCGTCGAGCAGCAGCGCCTGCTGCGGGCTCGAGAGGTCGGCGGCGTTGATGCCCTCGTAGCGCAGCTCGAAGTTGTCGCGGAAGGCGCCGGCCAGGGCACCGTGAAACTCCATGCCGAGCGTCGCCTTCGTCTGCTGGGCGCGATCGAGGCTCTGCATCAGGGCGAGGCCGGTGTCCTGCTCCTCCTGCATGACGCTGACGCCGGCGTACTTGCCGGTCGTCGCGACCACGGGCTCGGAGCCCAGGAAGGCCGGCGTGAACGTGAGCTGGTCGCCGAGCACGAAGCAGTGCAGGTTGACGTGGTGCCCGTCGAGCTGCCAGCCCCACGGCTCGGTAGCGGAGGGCGTGCCGAAGATGCTGAGGAAGTAGACCCACTCGCCGTACTCGTCCGCCTTGCCGGTGATCTCGCCGATCGTGAAGTTGAGGCGCATGCAGTTGCGCGCGCTCTCGTAGCCGGCCTCGCTCATGCTGGCGTGCACGAGCGCCAGCGCCGCTTTACGCTGCGTCTCGCTCAAGTCTTCGAGCATGAGGCCGTGGCGGAACACGAACGGGCTGATGTTGAACCACTTCTGCCACTCGATGGCGTCGACGTCGAAGCCGACCGTGTCGCGCTGCTCGGGTGTGAGCGTCGCGAGGAAGGCAGCGCCGCATCGACGACTGGCTGGGTCGAGACGCCGGTGCGCGCGAGCGGGAACAGCCCTGGCACGACCTTGCCGTCGGTCGTGACGCCCTTGTACGGCTCGGCGAAGGCGGCCTCGGCTGTCGCCATCCAGCGCTGGGCGTGGCCCATGTTGTTGGCGATGCGCCGTCCCGAGAGGATGGGCCGTTCCGCCAGCCCGAAACCGTAATACTGAGTCTGCTGTGTCGTCATCGTCGTCCCTCCTGCGGCTTGGCGACATGCTGCCGCTAGATTACAATTATTGCAAGATCGTAGCAGACTAAAGTCATGTCTTGAAACGACCCTGGTGTTGTGTCGAGCATGGAGGAGATCCCTCGTTATGAAGAACACGCAGAAGTCGGCGCCGACACCATCAAAGCCAGCCTTATCGCCTGTGCAGCCGACCCCGCCAGCACGTCCCGCTCCTCAACAATCTCCGTCGATCGGCCACAAAGAGGCCCCATCGAGTCGGAAGTAGCCGCTCAAATATGTCTAACGAGCAGAAATCATCTCAACCAAAAGCGCCAGCGGAGCCGCCTCCGCCTCCAAGACCAGCTCCCGACAGGAGTCCATCGAAGATAACTAAGGGTGGCGGGCAGAAGCCCGGGACGCAGGTTAATACCTAATGTCCGAACATGGGAACCCTCCAAAGTTGCCTCCAAGTAATCCTCCACCACCTCCAAGGCCAGAGCCACAACGGAGTCCCTCCGTCCCACACAAGGGAGGTGAAAATGCGCCTCGTAAGGAGCACTAGAACGTCTTCCATATCCAAATTGCAAGGCAAACTACTTCCGCGCTAAACGCGAGACCTAGAATATCTGCTGCTCGCCCTCGCCAGTTGATCACGTTGCGATTTCTCCTGGCATCGTCGCCTGCAAAGCTGACCAGGTCCTTCTTGAATTGCCACTCCGAGAGATGAAGCCATTTCTCGTAGAAGACGCTGGGTCAATGAGCCATAAGACGCCTATGTTGCGTGCTAATGTCCCTCCCACTGCTACGGCAACAAAGAGTCCAAGAGCGGCCAGGAACCACGCTGAGTCAAAGTGCGGCTTATCGTTTAAGGCTTTCGCCACAACTGGGGCGGCGAACGTAACTGATGCTGAATACGTTTGTATAGACTGAAGTCGATTGTCTACGGAGACGACTCTCTGGAGAGCCCAGTTGTAAGATGGTTGTACGAACTCGAAGGCCGTCAGAACTCCCGGCCATCGGGCTTCATCCGATAACCCGACTCCCACGTTCCGCTGCGACGCGGATCGGCAAAGGCTAAAAATTAGGCGCACTACACGCGCCGTGTTAGACACTAGGCCATCCATGAATGCTCACTCCCTCCAAGCATGTCCCGATAAATCAATGTGACACTACTCCGTCGCAGTGCTGGTCATTAACAACCTTGACCGG
>CAVTBL010000011.1:0-28343 GCA_963732945.1 uncultured Chloroflexia bacterium | reverse complement strand
GCCTGGCCTGGCCCTGCTGCCTTGGCGCGGCCTTGGTTCGGACTTCTGGAATCGTGATTTTCTGAGGCTGCTTGCGTCGTCGCGGGTCCTGCATTGCTTGCTCCTCGTCTCGGGCGTTGCTGCCTCCGACGTGTCCTCCGGTTGGTTTCGGTCTCTGCCGCATCGAACTGCTCACACGGATTCGATCGGCAGAGACTACTCTGATCCTGCTTTCAGCCTAGTAACGCGGCATCGCGCAGGTGTTAGCGAGAATCTTGTTAATTGCTAAACCACTGATAAACGCGACTCCTAAGACGCGGTCACGAGACCGCTTTCATAAGCGATTACCACCAGCTGCGCTCGGTCTCGTGCCTCGAGCTTCGACATGATGCGGCTGACGTGCGTCTTGGCCGTCGCCGGGCTGATCACCAGCTCTGCCGCGATCTCGTCGTTGTTCATGCCGCGAGCAATCTGCACCAGCACTTCGCGCTCGCGCTCCGTCAATTCGCGCAGTCGCTCTGCCGTCACCGAGGCCGGCGGGCGTTTGCTGCTCGCGAACTCTGAGATCAGGCGACGCGTGATCGAAGGCGCCAGCAGCGCTTCGCCGCGCGCGATTACGTGTACGGCCTGGATCAGCTCCGGCGGCTCGATGTCTTTCAATACGAAGCCGCTGGCGCCGGATCGCAGGCCCTCGTAGACGTATTCGTCCAGGTCGAAGGTCGTCAGGACCAGCACGCGCGTCGAGGCCGTTGCCTCGTTCTTGAGGATCTCGCGCGTCGCCTCCAGGCCGTCCATCTGCGGCATGCGCACGTCCATCAGCATCACGTCCGGCTTCTGCGCCTTCGCGACCTCGACCGCCTCGGCGCCGTTCGATGCCTCACCGACGACCTCGATCTCGGGATCGGACTCGAGCAGCGCCTTGAAGCCGCCGCGTACCAGGGCCTGGTCATCGACCAGTACGACTCGAATTGTCATGGTGCTGCTCCCCCCGCTAGCGGCAGGACGGCGCGCACGTGGAAACCGCCGCCTGCCTCGGGCCCCGCGTCGAGCCGCCCGCCGATCGCGATAGCACGCTCGCGCATGCCGACGAGGCCGTGTCCGCCGCCGCTCTCGTGCGGCGCCGATTCGTCACCGCGGTTGTTGATCACGTCGATGGAGACGGAGTCGTCGCCGTAGTTGACCGTGACGTTGACCGTCGCCCTGGGCGCATGACGCACCGTATTGGTCAACGCCTCCTGCAGGATGCGATACGCTGCCAGGTCCACGATGCCGGCCAGGTGGCGCTTGCGGCCCGTGACGTTGAGCCGCACGTCCTGTCCCGCGTCGTTGAAACCCTTGATCAGCTGGTCCAGCGCGTCGAGGCCGACGGTTGGGACGTGATCGCCATCCTGGTTGTCGGTCTCGCGCAGCACGCCGACCAGCGATCGCAGCTCTTGCAGCGTCTCATGGCTGGCGTTGCGAATGTTGTCGAACGTTTCCTTTGCCTGCTGCGGGTCCTTGTAGAGGACGTGCGAGCCGGCGCCGGCCTGCACGCTGATCAGCGAGATGTTGTGCCCGACCACGTCGTGCAGCTCGCGCGCGATCTGCAGGCGCTCCTCCGAGACGCGACGTTGTGCCTCGTCCTCGCGGTTCTGCTCGAGCTGTGCGGCGATGGCGCGACGGCTGCGAACCGAGTCGCCGAGGAAGATCGCGGCGCAGATCCAGGCCGCGTCCATGGCCCACTGGGCCGCGGTCAGCGGTTGGTCGCTCATCCAGATCGCGCCGCCGAGGATGGCGCCCGAAAGCAGCGATAGCAGAATCGGTACGCCGCGCGGCAGTGTCGAGTCGGCTACGGCGCTGTACACCGCGACGAGCACGATGAGCTGCACCGCGAACACGGGCTGGCCGCGCTCGAGGTAGGCGGCGCCGAAGGCCGTAACGCCGGCCAGCGAGAGCAGCGGTTGCTTCGTGCGCAGCAAGAGCGACGCGGCACACAGGCCCAGCAGGCCGTAAGCCATGGTGTCGGCCGGAGGCGCGAAGCCGCCGGCAGCGTTCTCGACGGGGCCGGTTCCGCTGGGCGGTGGCTCCGGGCGGACGCCCGGCGGACGGTGCTCGCGTGTCTCGAACGGTACGCGCTGGCTGACCAGCTGAGCCGCGCCGACGGCACCGAGGAACAGCGCCAGCCCTGCATCGAAGAGCAGCGGCGGCAGGCTGACCGCGCGCAGGCGCACGTTGTTCACGATGTGTTGATAGTAGCGCAGCGCGCGCTCGATTCCGGTCTGCAAGTAGGGGCGTCTTGTGCGCCGAGCAACGCCGGTCTCAAGAACCCCGCCCAGGTTCTTCATCTTCGTCAGGTACTCCCATGACGAGCGTACGTATTGCCACGCCGAACCGCGTCATCTTCCAGTCGCGTTTTGTGCGTACATCTACGGGTGTATGCGCCTGCGGGACCTGCGCCTCGTTCGGCCGTCTCTACGCCGCGCGCATTAGCGCCAGGTGTCGCCCGGCGATGGACGCCGGCGTAAGCACGCGGGTCTAGCCTGTGAGTAACGCAGGACGGCGACTCGCCGCGAGACGAGCAACCAGGGAAAGGAATACAGCAATGGCAATTCGCAGCGAAGCAATCCGAACCACAGCAGTCTTCGAACCGCCGATCAGCAGCGCGAGGCAGCTCGCGGCGTTGCCTGCGGGCAGCGTCGTGGCGATTTTCGACACGCGCGTCGATGCGGCAAACGCGGCGCTTCAGGCATCGGTACACGAAGCCGAAGCCGTCTGGCTGGCGCGCGGCAGCGCTGCCGCCGATGCGATTCGTGAAGCGCGGGCGCAGCGTGCTCTGCCGTCGCGGGTCCTGGCCGGGCTCCGCGAAGAGGAGTCGTTCGTGCAGCTCGTGCTCAAGCAGGCCGATGCCGGCCGCTCGCTGGTCGTCTCGCGAGGCGTGCCGGCAGCGGTAATGGCGCGCTGCCAGGGCGCCCGCGAGGTCGTCAGTTTTGGGCGCTGGACCGTGAAGGCGCTGGCCTAGAGGGGTTCGGTCATGCCGCCGTTCAAATGACGCGCCGCTAGCCGGCGCTGCAAGGAAGAGACCGCCATCGTGCGGTCTCTTCTGTTTGCGGGACGATAAGCGTGTGAGGCGGAAACGTGCATTACCCCGAAGACGCGAATATTGCAAATAGATAAAGGCCAAATATTTCTCGCAGACAAGTCTTCAGGATCGGTGGCACCCGGTCGATTTATCTTCGCGAGAGGCAGCGGACTGTCACCTGCAGCCGCTCGAGTTGTTACCCCGTCACCTTCGCAGCGGCCTGCCTGGCGCAGGTCAGGTTCCATGTGGGACCCATCGAAGGAGATTTTGTGGCCGCGAGGCTTCTGGCTGTGGTTGGGCTGATGGTGGTTGGAATCGCGATGCAGATCGCGATGGCCGGCGTTGCGTCCGCAGACAGCCCTCTCGGAGGCCTCGGCGCCGCAGTCGGCAACCTGACGCAAACGGTCACCGACACGACCCAGGCAGTCACGGACACGACTCAGCCCGTCGTGCAGACCATCGCCGACACCACGACCCCTGTGAGTCAGACGGTCGCAACCGCCGCGGCTCCTGTAACTCAAATCATCACAGACACGACGGCTCCTGTAACGCAGACCGTCGACACCACGACGGCGCCCGTTACCCAGACGCTGCAGGACGCGACCGCACCGGTGACCAATACCGTTAGCACAACGACGGCGCCGGTCGTCCAGGACGTTGCCCCCGTGCTACAGCCCGTGGTCGACACGACGAGCAACGTTGCAGACTCGCTGGCGCCCGTAACCCAGGCTGCCGGCGATACGCTGGCTCCGGTCACGGACGCCGTCGGCCCCCGTCACGCAGACGGCCGGCGACGTTATCGACCCTGTGAAGCAGGCCGTCACCGGCGTCACGGCGCCAGTTACCGACACGCTCGAGCCGGTGCTGGCGCCGATCACGCAGACCGTGACCGACGTGACGCAGCCCGTGCTCGACCCCATCGTCAACGTCGTCACGCCGGTTACCGATCCGGTTCTCGGTGTCGTCACGCCGATCACCGACCCGATCGTCGGCGTGGTCGAGCCCATCACGGACCCGATCATTGGCGTCGTCACGCCGGTCACCGATCCGATTACGGGCGGTATCCTGCCGGTCGGCGACCCGATTCTCAATCCCTCTCAGCCGCCGGTCAGTAACCCCGGCACGACGCCGCCCGTGGCTTCTCAGCCCGGCCCGGTCGCCGGCCCGCCGCTGGCGTCGCAGCCAGCTGCCGTCGCAACGTCTGGCCGCGTATCCGGCCCCGGTGCGAGCACGCAGGCGCTCGGCTCCTACGACACTTTCGAGGGCGGCTTCGCAGCGTTCCCGGCGCAGCTCACGCCCGCGTCGGGCGCCGGCCTTGGCCCACGGGCTGGCGCTGGTTCCGCTGCGCTGCAGCCTGCTGCGACGTTGAGCCTCGGCCTGCCGTCCGGCGCGAACGTCTCCCAGTTGGGCAACCCGGCCGCGCTGGCGCTCGATGGTGACGCACCGGCTTCGCCTTCGCAAAGCGCCGCGAGCGTCATCGTCGATCCGACCGGCTTCGGCAGCAGCAGCGCCGGTAGCGGGTCTCAGACGCAGTCACCGATTGCGGACGCCGCGGGACTCATCGCCGTGCTGGCCGTGCTCGGAGCCCTCATCGTGCTCGCCGTCACCGAGGCATCGCCTCGTTCCTGGCAGTTCCGTCCCTCGACACCTCCTGCCTAACTAACCTCCTCAGCCGCTAAATCGCGCCATCAACGCGTCATAGCGGCTCCTTCCGCGTACCTACGCGCGGAAGGCCAGACCACGGATTTCCGTAGTCTCCGCACCCTCACCGGTGCGGGAGGAGGATTACCTTGGCACGCAATCTGCACGGCAGAGCCGTCGGGTTGATCGCCGCCCTGGTCCTCGGAGTAGGAGGCGCGGTCGGTATGCCCAATGCCGTCCACGCTGCCGACCCGAGCCCGCTTGGCCTCGACCTCTCGGGTCTGACGAATGTAACCACGACCATCGACAACACCACCGGTGCGGTAACCGGTACGGTCGATGCCACTCTCGGCGACACGACCGCGGCCGTCAGTGGCACGCTCGACACCACATCGAGCGCCGGTGGAACCTCGAGTGATGTCAACGGCACAGCCGGCGTGAACGGTTCCGCGACGGCAAGCACTTCGAGCGCCACCGACAGCACGTCGATCACCGGCGCCGCCAGCGTCGACGCTGCGTCCGGTGCTGCCGGCACGACCTCGACCGACCCGCGTCAGCGGCGTCGTGGACACCGTGACGAGTGCCCTCGGCGGCAGCAGCACGGGCGGCACGACCGCCTCCCTGGCCAACGTGGTCAGCAACGTCGCCTCGATCCCGGTAGGCGACAACGCGACGGTTGGCAGCACAGTCGGCAGCACTGCCGACAGCGTCACGACGACGGTGGACCCGGTGGTCGCACCGGTCATCGACTCGTGCGTCAACGTGCCTCCGGCCGGCGTCAGCGTCGACCTGGGCAGCAGTTGCGGTGGCGGCTCCGGCATCCTGGACCCGATCACCTCGGCCGTCGCCCCGATCACCGACCCGCTGGCTAACGTCTGCCTCAGCACCGCTGGTGTTGACGCGCAGGCCGGCACCACCTGCACCGGCTCGAGCGGCGGATCCGGCGACCTGCTTGGTCCCGTGACCGGCATCGTCGACCAGGGTACGGGCAGTCTCAACCCGGTTATTGGCGACCTCTCGCTGCCGCCGGTTGATACGCAACCGGTGACAGACACCACCAACCAGGTCATTAACCCGCTGGACGTTTGTGCCGGCGTCAACCCGATCAACGTGAACGAGGCGCTCGGCGCCGGCTGCAATCAGTCGCCGGCTTCCTGCACCACGCTCAACGTCAACTGTCTCCTGAACGGCGCTGCGGACCCGGTCATCGGTCCCGCTGGCGCGCTGAACCAGGTGCTCGACGCTTGCCTGGGCTACGACCCAGCGGGCTTCAACCTCGACATCGGCTCGGCCTGTGCCGCATCGACGCCTCCGCCGGCGGCTTGTCCGCCTGACTGCGGCACGACCTGCCCGCCTGACTGCGGCCCACCGGTCTGCAGCCTGTTCTGTGGCCCGATCTTCCCAACCTGCCCGCCGGACTGCGGACTGGTTACCTGCCCGCCCGTGTGCGGTGTGACTCCAACTGACACCGGCACGCTCGGCGTCGCGCCATCCAACACCGGCGCGGCCGGTAACACGGCCAGCGGCGGCTCGCTCGTGCTCTACGTCTCGCCGGCTTCGGCGGTGACCGGAGCGGCCACGACGTCAGCTCGTCCGCCTGCAGCGCTGCTCAGCAGTACGGCAGCGGCCATGTTCGCGCCGCCGGCCGCCGGTGATGCCGGTCTGCTCGGCAGAGGCTGGGGCGATGGCACCCAGCCTGCCGACCCCGCACTCCTGTTGATCGGTCTGTTCGTTGTCGCCTGCGCCCTGCGACGCCGGCGGCTCCTGCACGACTAGTTCTCGCGCGGCCGGGGTGGGTTCGCCTGCCCCGGCCCGCGATGGAGGTTTGAAATCATGAGCTTCTCTCCCTGGAAGACCACCCAGCGTCGCACCTCGCTCGTGATCGTCGCGCGCCAGATAAGTCGCTGGAACGTCTACACCTGCCTGGCTACCGCGGACCGCATGCCCTTGATCCCCGCTTACAGGGACGGCCGTTAGGCCATTCGTCGCGGCGCCGGGCAATCGCCAGCCCCGCCCGGCGCCGCGGCAGAGAGGACGGAACTATGAACAGCTCACAGGGCTTCGACAGATTTCGTGCCGATCAGGTGATGGCCGCGTTTCTCGAAAGCACCTTGCCCGCCGATCTGCTGGACCGGCGGCCGCTGCCGGAGGCGGTCGGCCTCATCGACCCGCTCACGAGCTGGTACCGGCGCTGGTACTTCCTCGTGCGCCTGGACGATGCGCTCGAGTTGGTCCGGCGCGACGCGCTCGAGCTCGGCGTCGTGCTGATCAAAATGCCGCTCACGATCGACGGCTTGCCGCTTATCGGCACGATGCGGCTACGCGAAGAGCTTCTGTTCGCCGGCCACTGGTGTCTGCGCTTCCACGATGTACCCGGCACACTCAACCACAGAGAGCTTGCCGTCTTCCTGCCCGACTCCGGGGAGGAGCGCACCCTCGATGTGGCGGCGAGGCTGAAGCGGCGGCTGCGCGACTTCTCGCCGAAGGTCGGAACCGCCGTCTGCCCGCGAGACGGTTGGCTCACCGAGCATCTCATCGGTCGCGCCCGCGCCGAGGTCAGGCGTGAAGCTTAGCGGTCTCGATTGAGGGCGTTGCGGGCGTCCGGCGAGAGGTCTTCAGCTTCCAGGAGGCCTCCGCCGGGCGCCCGATGCGTCGCTTTGTTACGGCTGCTTGCTTGACATCTACGTCGCAGGTGATAAAAGGAACCGAGACTATATCTTTGGCTGCGCGGCGAGGAGGCTGTTTCGGATGTTGAGCAAGCAAGACAACGAGGCGATGACTCAGGTGGGGCCCGGTACGCTCATGGGTAATCTCATGCGCGAGTACTGGCTGCCGGCGCTGATGACGTCTGAGGTGCCCGCTCCCGACAGCCCGCCGGTGCGCCTGCGCCTGCTCGGCGAGGACTTGATCGGTTTCAGAGCGACCTCCGGCGCGGTTGGCATCGTCCAGAACTCCTGCCCTCATCGCGGCGCTTCGCTGTTCTTTGGCCGCAACGAGGAGGACGGGCTGCGCTGCGTCTATCACGGCTGGAAGTTCGACGTCACCGGCGCCTGCACCGACATGCCGTCGGAGCCGGCCGAAAGCAACTTCAGGACCAAGGTTCGCGTCACTGCCTACCCGACCGAGGAGCGTAACGGCATCGTCTGGGTCTACATGGGACCTCGCTCCGTGCCGCCGCCCCTGCCGGGCATCGAGTCCAACATGGTCGAAGGCGCGACGGTGGGGAAGTTCCTGCGCGACTGCTCCTGGCTCCAGGGCTTCGAAGGCGACCTCGACACGACGCACATCGGCTTCCTGCACTTCGGCGCCTACACGGCCGACCAGATGGAGCCGAAGTCGATGGACTACTACTCGCTCAAGCGCCGTGACCCCAAGATGATGGTCGTCGAGCGGCCCTGGGGCGCCACCTACGGCTCCTACCGCCCCGCCGAGGAAGACACGACTTACTGGCGCGTCGCTCAGTACTGCTACCCCTTCTACGCCATGCCGCCCGTCGGCATCCTCGGCGCCCGCGTCGCGATCCTCGCGATCGTGCCGGTGGACGACACACACATGATGCGCTGGCAGATCAGCGTGCCGAACCGCTGGGCCAGCGCCGGCGCGATTCGTCCCGCCTACGAGCTGCACCCGGAGTACGGCTACCTGCCGGAGACCTCCGGCTTCCTCGGCAAGTGGCGCATGGCACAGAACAAGTCGAATGACTACCTGCTCGACCGCGACTTCCAGAAGAACGGCAGCTACACCGGCATCCGGGGCATCGGCATCCAGGACGAGGCCGTGACCGAGAGCATGGGCGAGATCATGGACCGCACTCGGGAGCACCTGGGCACGTCCGACCTCATGGTGATCCGCCTGCGCGCGCTGCTGCTGGGCGCCGCCCGCCGTCTGCGTGACGCCGGTGAGGTCCCGCCCGCCGTCGACACGCCAGAGGTTTACGCGGTGCGCTCCGGCGGCGTCGTGCTCGCGAACGGCATCAACGGCGTCGAGGCCACGCTCGACCTGCAGCAGGGCCGCGTCAAGCCGGAAGACTTCGAGCTCGCGATCCCCACGCCGAACCACGGGGTATAGCGCGCATCGTCAGCGGATGAGTAGCGGTTAAGCGGATACCGTTCGGCGGCGAACACGGCGAGTAGCGGACGGACCTGAAGGGTTCGTTTCGTCATTCGTTCTGGTTCTGGTGAACAACGGTCCCTCGGTCTGTCATTGCGAGCCATCGCGGCAGCGAGGCGCGCTCGTCCTGAGCCTGACGAAGGGGCAATCTGGGGTGGGCCTAGTCTTCAATTCAGATGACAGCTCGTCGTGCTGACACTACGTCTGCGAAGTCGTGCGCGTCTTTGCACGCGGCGCCTCTCAAGGCATGGTGAGCCCCGTCGAACCACGCGGCGCTGCGTCCTTCGACAGGCTCAGGATGCTACACGTGGGCGATTCGGTGCTTCACGGGACCTGGATGGCCGGTCATAGTCGAGCCCAGACGCCACGATTGCTAAGATGCAGGGGTCGACAACCCCGCGCGCGATGTCTGCAGGAGAGAAGCCTTGGCGACGAAGTCTGAGATCACGGACGGCATAAGCGGCGTGGAGGAGCGCCTGCAACGGCTGCTGCCCGGCATTCGCGCTCACCTTGAATCGCCGCTGCCTGAGGGCACGTGGTCGGTACACGATGCGCTGTGCCACCTGGCGGCCGACGCGAACGCGGTGCCGAGATGGCTGGCGCGCTTCGAAGCGCTGGACTCGGGCCGTCCCACACGTGCGCCGGGCTTCAGCATCGACGACTACAACCAGCAGAACATCGACGCGCGCAGGGGCAAGCCGGTCGACGAGGTCGTGACCGAGATCACGAACGGTCTGCACGCCGATGCAGCCGCGGTCGCGACAGTGGACGAGACGTTGTTGCAGCGCCAGGTCCCGAACTTCCGCGGCGAGATGACGGCCGCTTCGGACATGCTGAGCTTCACGGCGGTGCGCCACAACCACATCCACCTCGACGACATCGAAAATGCCATCGGCATGGCGGCGCAGCCGCGCGGGGCCTAGGGACATATCGTGGCGGCAAAGCGGCGCAAGCTGCGCAAGGCGGCAGAGGAGAAGGGCGAACCTCTGATCCTCTGGTGGATGCCCTTCGTCGCGCTGCTGGCGCCGATCGCCTACGCGGCCTGGAAGGCGGCCTCGGCGAATAGCGATGCCCTCGGTGCGGGCGCCTGGGCGCTGCTGTGGCCGGGCGTGGCGCTGTACTTCGGTGCGCTGGCCGTGCTCTGGGGCGGCTGGAAGATCGAGCTCGAGTAGATGCTGTACGTGCTCTACGGTCCGGACGGGTTTCGCGCGCGCGAGGAGCTGATCGCGATTCGCGCGAAGCTGGACCGCGATGGCAACCTTGCCCACAACACGGTACGCCTCGAGGGCAAAGGCCTCTCGCCGGCCGATCTGCGCTCTGCCTGCCACACCGCCTCGTTCTTCGCCGAGGACCGTCTCGTGGTCGTCGAGGGACTGATGGGGCGCCTCGGGGGCGCACGACGCCGGGGTCGGCGCAGCGCCAAGGCGGCGGCCGGCCGACACGGGTAGCGGCTCGTCCGACTTCGACCAGTTCGTCGAGGTGCTGACCAACCTGCCGGAGACGACGACCGTCGTGCTGCTGGACGACAACGCGCCGGCGGGCTTCCTCGAGGCGGTCGAGGGGCAGGCGACCGCGAAGCAGTTCGCGATCCTGCGCTCCGAGCAGCTTCGCACCTGGGCGGCCGAGCGGATTCGAGGTCTCGGCGCCAGCTTCGGGCCGGGCGCGCTCGACCGGCTGGTCTCGTTGATCGACGGCAACCACCTCGGCGAGCTGGCGGGTGAGATCGACAAGCTCGTGACTTACGCCACCGGCCGCACCGTGACGGTCGCCGACGTCGACGAGCTGGTGAGCGGCGCGGTGCAGTACCAGACCTGGGACCTGACCGACGCCGTGATCGAGGGTCGCACGGACCGCGCGCTCAGCGTGCTGCGGCGCATGAACGCCAAGGACCAGCCGCCGCAGCTCCTGAGCTTTATGCTCGTACGCCAGTTCCGCCAGCTCATGCTGGCGCAGGCGCTGCTGCGAGAGGGCATGAGCGCGCCGCAGATCGGCACGCAGCTCGGCCTCTCGAACTTCCCGTTGCGCAAGGTAATTGACCAGGCGACGCGCTATCCGGCGGACCGCCTCGAGGCCGCATACCGGCGTCTATTGGAGAGCGACGTCGCGGTAAAGACGGGCGTACTCGATGCCGACACGGCGCTGGAGATGCTGATCGTGACCCTCGCGGAGCTGGCGAAGGCGCCGCGCGCCTCGGGACGCGTACCGGTGTCACGGCGCTAGCGCGGTTCGTTTTGATCGAGGCGGGCGCCGGCAGACCGACCTGAAGCTTCGTCCCTACATTCGTCTCCAGCCCCGTACGCACCCAGATTGCCGCGTTGAGTCCCCTTTGGTCGTTGATGGGAGCCGTCGCGGCAGCGAGGCGCGGCAATCTCGGGTGGGGCCTCGCCCCGCCAACGCGAAGATGCGTCGTTCACCTGACGCATCGTTCACCTCACGCCCCTCGTCGGCTAGAAGGCGCTTCTCAAGGCCGGCCTCGCGTTGGACGAGACGCAACACAAGCGACGGGCGAGCCTTCCGGTCCGCCGCACACCGATTCGCTGCGTGGTCATGCGATGAACCGCAGACTCGTCCTTCGAGAGCCTCTGGACGGCGTATACGGCGAGCCGCGTTCGCCTTCATGACGACACGAGTATGTAGACACGCGGCGACCGGGTAGGATGGCTGGGTGAGCAATCGCGGGCTGTTCGTGAGCTTCGAGGGCGGTGAGGGCGCCGGCAAGAGCACGCAGGTGCAGGCGCTGCGCCGGCGCCTCGAAGATCAAGGAAGGCGCGTGGTGCAGCTGCGCGAGCCCGGCGGCACAAAGTTCGGCGAAGAGCTGCGCGCCATTCTGCTCTCGAGCACGTCGCTGGCCACACGCACCGAGCTGCTGCTGTTCCTGGCGGCGCGCTCTGAGCTGGTCGACAAGGCGATCGAGCCGGCGCTGAGCAAGGGCGTCGACGTGCTTTGCGACCGTTTCATCGACTCCACGCTGGCCTATCAGGGCTACGGCCGCGGCATCGACCTCGAGCTGATCCGCACACTGAACGAGGCGGTGATCGGGCGCTGCAAGCCGGACCTGACGGTGCTGCTGGATCTCGACCCTGCCGTGGGGTTGACCCGCGTCTCCGAGGGCTCGGCGGGCGACAGCATCGAGGGCCACTGGCAGGCCGGGCTGTCGCTGCAGCAGGAGCAGGCCGCGGCCGGGAAGCGAGTCGGCGGCCGCGACGCGGCGTTTCATCGCAAGGTGCGGCGCGGCTACCTGGCGCTGGCGAAGTCGGAGCCGGAGCGCTGGCTCGTCCTGGACGCGACGCAGCCCGTCGACGCGGTCTCTCTGGCGATCTGGACGCGCGTGGAGACGCTGCTGGCGGAGACGTCTGCGGATCCCTAGCGGATAAGCGATGCGCGTCCAAGACGGACGAAGCGAGTTCTACACGGCACGGCCGAGCCTGAGACGGTTCTCGATGCATCCTGAGCCTGTCGAAGGACGTGGCGTTGCGTGGTTCGACAGGCTCACCATGCCTTGAGAGACGTTGATAGGGGGTGACGGTGAGTCTGAGAGTTCTGCAGCGCGACTAACCAGATGTAGGGACGAAGCTTCAGGTCCGTCCGCCGGACTCGACACGCTCCGTAGGCGTACGGCGAATCGTCGGCTCATCTCTTCGAGAGCCTCACGATGGGCGGGACGAAGCGCTCCCCTTACCTCCGTCCCGTTTCATAGCCTGGCCCGCGGACGTCCGGCGGCAGCGGGGTAGAAAGACTTGACGTGGTGGGCGTGCGGTGAGAGAGTGCGCGCGCGATCAGCGCAATCGAGGAGGAGACGAGATGACGACGAAATCGGTGCTCCACTACGACCCCAACGCGACTTACGCAGTGCAGGTACGCGACGTCGAGTATCGGCGCGACGGCGATACGGCGTGGCTGGCGCGACTGTTCGTGCCGCAGGGCGCCGGGCCGTTCCCGACGTTGCTCGACGTGCACGGCGGCGCCTGGGCGAACGGCGACCGCATGATGAACGAATCGAGCGACCTGGCGATCGCGGCCAGCGGGGTGCTCGTGGCGGCAATCGACTTCCGTACGTCGAAGGACGCGCCGCACCCGGCGGCGCTGGAGGACGTCAACTACGCGACGCGATGGCTCAAGGCGCACGCGGCCGAGTACAACGGCAGCGCGGAGTCGCTGGGCGGCGCCGGCTGGTCGAGCGGCGGCCACCAGGTCATGCTCAGCGCCATGCGCCCGAAGACCTACGCGGCCCTGCCCCTGGCCGAGGCGCCGTCGCTGGACGCGAGCCTGGCGTACGTGATCATGGGGTGGCCGGTCATCGACCCGCTGTCTCGTTACCGCCTGGCGCAGGAGAGGGCAAACGAGGGCCTGCAGCAGAACCACCTCGCCTACTTCGGCGACGAAGCCGGGATGATCGAGGCGAGCCCGCCGCACATCTGTCGCAGCGGCGAGGCGATCGAGACGCCGCCGGCACTGCTGGTGCAGGGCGCGGCGGACGAGTCGCTGACCCGGATGATGGCTGAAGACTTCGTCGAGGCTTATAGCCTGGCGGGCGGCGTAATCGAGATGGCGAAGTACCCGGGCGAGCCGCACGGCTTCCTGCGCGAGCCGGGCCCGAACACGGACCGCGCCCTGGCGCTGATCAAGTCGTTCATCGCGAGGTCACTGGCCACGGCGTAGGACGCGGGCATAGGCATAGGCATAGAGCGCAGCTTGGCGGATCCCCATCGTGTCATCAACGATGGCGGGTGGCCGTTCGAGCGGCATCGTGATGCCTGGGCGTCCCGGTCACGGGTTGTCGATGTAGGGACGAAGCTTCAGCTCCGTCCGGCACTTCCGCCCAACTCAGACGCTACGATGCACGGCCGATGCGACTTCAGTCGCTTGCCTTGCCCTTGCGCAGGCGGAAATACAGCCACGTCGCGCCTGAGATGAAGACGATCAGGCCGCAAATGATCAGCAGCGCGAGCTTGCTCGTATCCCTGGCCAGCGAGCCGTAGTCCTCGTTGTTCACGACTACGTGGAAGAACATGAAGCTGGCCGGTAATGCCAGCGCAAACCAGATCCATTTGTTCCAGGCCCAGATATTCTCGCCGTCGTTGAACGTGACCGGTATCAAAGTCAGCAGGACGCTCTCGGCGCCGCCGACGAACAGCGCGATTGCGACCGTCTGTGGTAGCGAGGCCCAGACCCCCGTGTGCTCGTGGCTGAAATTACGCAGCGGGTCGATGAGGAAGAAAGCGACCACGCTGACGGCCAGGAGGCCGAGCACGGGAACCAGGATGATCATGCCCTTCTCGCGTCTCGACATGGCGTGTCGCGGCGCAATCGCTGCCGCCGTGACGAATCCAAAAATGACGCCCGGATGCAGGCTCGTGACGCGCGTTAGCCCGACCGATGCCAGCGCGATGATGATCGCCAGCGGGTAGAGGCGCATTGCGGCGGGCGCATCGTAGCGCTTGGAAGACCACAGCACCTGGCCGCCCTCGTAGAGGAAGGTCGTGACGAGCAGCCCCCCGATCAGCGCGACTACGAGGACCAGCGTCGACTGGTTGAAGCCGAAGTTTGGGTCGAGTAGGGCGTAGATCAGGCCGGTCAGCGAGAGGATCGCGGCGGCCTTGGCAACAGCGACCAGCATCGAGTCCGGCGTCTGATCGCGGTCCGTGGCCCAGCCGAACACGGCCCCGACGCCGCCGCTTACGCGGTCGAGGCGCCGCGCGATCAGCCCGATCTCAGCCTCGTTCTCCTCGATCGTCGAGTTGAAGATCGTGGTCGCAATCAGGATCAGGATCAGCGCGATCAGCGCCAGCGACAGGTTCGTGGCTACAACGCCGACGTTGGTCGAAATCTCCCCGAATCCCGGAATCGCGTTGGTCAGGAAGTTACTCGGCGGCTGAATGCGTGCTGCTTCCACCTGCTTGACAGGCGTCGGAGAGGGCGTCGGCGTCCGGCCAGGCGTAGTGGTGGCGGCCGGAGGCGTCGCTGTCGGGAATGGCGTGCCCGAGACGGTTACACCCGGAAGGGGCGTCGCGAAGCTCTGCCCCGTGACGAACGGCGAGCCGCCGGTCGCGGCAGGCGAGCCGCCGCTGGGAGTGTTTCCGGGCGCGGCGGTGCCCGTTGCGGCCGCAGCCGTACCGGTCGGCCCCGGACCCGCGGTCGAGGTGGGTGCCGCTGCCGACACCTGAGTTGCGCTCGTAGGAACCGGCGTGTCCGAAGGCGTGCCCGTCGAAGTTGGTGTTGCGACTGCCGTGCTGGTCGCGGTGGGCGAACCCCCTGGCGTCGGCGTGTCGGCCGGCGTTCCGGTTGCAGTAGGAGTGTCGTTGGGTGTGCTGGTGGCTGTCGGCGTGTCGACCGGGGTGTTGGTCGGGGTCGGCGTGTTCACCGGCGTATCGGCCGGCGTTGGCGTAAACGTGCTCGTCGGCAACGGCGTGCTGGTTGGGATAGGCGTGAAGGTGCTGGTCGGAAGCGGCGTATTGGTCGGCGTGCTCGTCGCCGTAGCCGTGTTCGTCGGTGTAGGCGTGCTGGCGCCGCAGCTCGCGGTCGTGATCGTGGCAGAGCTGGAGAACGCGATCTGGTTGCCGCTGCCCGTGTACTTGATCGCCTCGACGTAGTAGCTGTACTGCGTACCACAGGTCAGGCCGCCGTCTGAGAAGCTGGACCTGTCGGCGCCCAGCCCGCCGGACACCGAGGCGCCGTTACGATAGACGAACCAGTCCTGCTCGTCCGTGCAGTTGTCGGTCCAGTGCACGACCAGCGATGTCTGGGTCACCGAGGTGAACGTTGGACTCTGACCCGGCAGGCCGCTGCAGCCCGATTGCACCGAGTTTGCGAAGGCAACGTTGCCAGAGGCGTAGAAGACACCGCCGACCGCCGCCAGTACTAACAATACGAAAATCAGCCGACGGATGGCCGGCCTGGAGACTGCCTTCAAGCGATACGCTTCCTTGCGCGAGGGTTTGAGTAACGTTCCCGCCTACCCGCGTCCTGCCCGGCGTGGGTACATGTGCTTATGACCAGAACCTGCGTTTTCCTGAATGCCTGCCCAGGATTTCAGGCTACGTTCATGAATACATCTCTGGTTCTTCACGGAATTCGTCGGGTGAACGCCCCCGACCCGGCCCGTGGAGAACGAGCTGCGCTCATCGAGTACGGCCTTCCTGGCGAGCGCCACGGCGTCGGGGCGAACGGCTCTGTGCGCGCAGGCCGCTGACGTCGCCTGTGAGAGGCCTACGCCGGTATCGACCTTGGTAGCTCGGCGTTGCCCGGCGCCTGGGCGCCCGTGGCCTGGCGCGGCGTCAGCATGCCCTCGACGAAGGCATCGAGTGCCGCGGAGCTTACGCCGTGGCTGCCGAAGTAGCCGTAGGCGCCGCCGAACTGGCTCACCAGGCGCTGCAGCACGCCCTCCATGGCACGCCGGCTCACCGGCTCCCTGGCGACACGAGGCTCGCGCTCCGGGTGGTCGCCGTGCGCTTCGAGGAGCCGGCGCACGGCGGGCTCTTGTTGCTCGGTCAGCAGGTAGTCTTCGACGACGTCTTCGTCGCCGACGCCCAGCAGCTTGAGCAACAGGGCGCTGAACACGCCGGTGCGGTCCTTGCCGAGGCGGCAGTGGTAGACGGCCGCGACGTGGGGAGCCGCAACAATCGCCTCGAGGCCGCGGGCGAAATAGGGCGCATACATGTCGAGCACGCGCGGCAGGCCCTCGTGCGGCGGCAGCGCCATGAAGCGCTCGATGTCGACGGGCAACGGTTGCGACAACGCCGGACCCAGCGCCAGCCGCGTCGACGGCGCTTCGCCCAGTGGCCCCGAGGTTCCGGCACGCGGGCCACGCAGGTCGAGCACGAGGCCGATACGCAGCGCTCGCGCGGCGGCCACGTCGGCGGCGGTCATGTATTCAGGCGTCATGCTGCGAAACAGGCGTCGCCAGCGCACCGGCCGCCCGTCCAGCCCCGCGTAGCCGCCGAGGTCGCGAAAGTTCGGGCAGGCCTCGAAGGGAACAAGTCGTGAGGGCAGAGCTTCCATAGCTCCCAAGGCTAGCAGCGGCCTGTTAAAAGCACGTCAAGGCGCGTAAACCGGCTGTTAACGACTAGGTCTGCCGAACCATGACTCAGTCGATTTGCCTGACATCGGTGCTCATACCGATGGCCCCAATGCTTACTGTCGAAAAGACGATTCCGCTGAGCACCAGCGCTGTTTCGACGCCGACAAGTGTGCCCAAGACGCCGCCGATCAGCCAGCCGAGGCCGACCATCTGAAAGCCCATGCCAAACACACCGACCACACGGCCTCGCATCTCCGGAGCGGCAACCAGCTGAACCAGCGTGCTGAGCGTGTTCTGCCAGAACCCGGCGATAACACCCATCGTCAGACTCACAGCACAACTCAAAGCGAAGCTGTTCGAGACGGCAAAGGCGACCATGCCCCCGCCGAACGCCACGCCAAGCGCCGCAATCGCGATTCCGCGATGTCGCATCTTGCCGCGCGCAGCCAGGTAACTGGAGCTGATCAGGCTGCCTGCGGCGAAAGACGCGGCCAGCGTGCCGAGTCCCGTGGCGTTCACGTGCAGAACGTCTCGAGCGTAGACGGGCACCATGGCGAAGTAGACGCCAGCTACGGGCAGCAGGAACCCGAGGCCGGCCAACGTTGCGATGGCGGGAGTGGCCCGAATGTACTTGAGGCCAGCTAGCAGGTCGGCAACCGGCTGGGAACCAGTCCCTCGCTGCCGGGCCATCGGTGCGTAGCGAGTTTTTCGCAACATCAAGACTGCGAATGCATAGCCTGCCACCAATAGGCCGAAAGAAGAGCCGGCTCCCATCTGCGCGATCAGCAAACCGATGATCAGGGGGCCTGCCATGTTGACCAGGCTGGTGAAGATCGATTGCGTCGCACTCGCACCCAGCAGGCCATCACTACCGACGACATCGTGCGTCAGCGTCCGGGCAACCGGCATGTCGACCGCTGCCAAACCGACTACGAGCAGCATGTAAACGACCAGGCACTCGAGACCGATCAGACCGCTCTCGATCAGTATTGCGGCCGCGAGAGACGTTACGGCCAGCGACGCGCGGGTCAGCATCAGCAGTCTGCGGGCGTCTCGCGAATCCGCCAGGACTCCGCCGACGAAGGAAAACAGAACGATCGAAATGGCGGGAGCGCCATTGATCAGTCCCAGCCAGATTTTCGAATCGGTCATCTCCAGAACGAGCCATGCAACGGCAAGTGCCTGCAGGCGGTTGCCAAACGCCTGCGCTAGCGCATTGCTGACGCAAAGTTGGACGAAGCCGGGGACGCTCAGTAAGGCGTCCAGCGCCGGCATGCGCTTCGCCAGCAGGCCATGCGAAGTCGCCGAGCGGGCTACATCGCGAGCGCCCTGCGCGCTGCTTGCGTAATCGAGCACGCCGGGTATGGCGGCCGTGCCGCCCATGGGCACCGACGTTATCCCGGATTGCTTTGCTCTGGACGTTGTCATCGTGGACCTCCTGGGCTGGCTCTCAAAGGTGGGAGCCCGTACAGGCAAAGTAGGTCTCAACGACCACGCGAGCTTGGTGACGGTATGACGGATTACTTGAGGTTAGCTGGAGATGTCCTTAATTCCGCAGCGACCTCGCGAGGCCGCCGGCCCTGGTATCGAGAACAACTGCAATTTGGGCCGAGCAGGTCGATCGTCAGTCCGGTATAAACACCTACGTGAGTTGAAGGTATCATCGAGCTGATGATCTACCGCTTCGACGACTATGAGCTGGATACGCAGCTTTTCGAGTTGCGACGGTCCGGGATTGCCGAGCAACTCGAGCCTCAAGTCTTTGATGTGCTTGTTTGCCTTGTACAGAACGCCGATCGCGTGGTGACCAAGGACGAGCTTTTCGAAAAGGTATGGGGGGACAAATTCATAAGCGAGGCGGCTCTTAACAGCCGGCTGATGGCGGCCCGTCGCGCTATCGGTGATAACGGCCGCGATCAGCGCCTGATCCGCACGCTGCACGGGCGTGGCTTCCGATTCGTCGGCGAACTTCAGGACGATGCCATCGTCGCGGCAGGGGACGCGGCTTCCGACGCACCGGTAGAGACTCCAGCTGCCAAAGTCGCAGAGTTGAAGCAAAAAGTGCGCTTCTGCAAAGCATCGGACGGCGTGCAGATCGCGTTTGCGACCGTGGGGCACGGGCCGCCTCTAGTCAAGTCACCGAACTGGCTGACACATCTGGAATACGAGTGGCAGAGCCCCGTCTGGCGCCACTGGTGGGAGACCCTGGCGAAGGATTACACGATCATTCGGTTCGACCAGAGGGGCTCTGGACTATCGGATCGTGAGGTCGAAGACTTGTCGTTTGAGGCCTGGATTCGCGACCTGGAAACGGTTGTCGAGGCGGCACAGGTCACAGACTTCACGCTGCTTGGCATTTCGCAGGGTGGTCCCGTCGCCATCGAATACGCGATAAGGCATCCGGAGCGCGTTCGCAAGCTCATTCTGTACGGCGCCTATACAAGGGGCAGAATCGTCCGAGGCGAGTCGAAGAGCCTGTTCGAAGCAACCCTGACGATCATGCGCGAGGGCTGGGGCCGCGATAACCCGGGCTATCGTCAGATGTTCACGAGTCAGTTCATGCCGGAAGCGACGGTTGAGCAGATGAACTGGTTCAACGACCTGCAGCGGGTTTCAACTTCGGGGGAGAATGCAGCCCGGATTCAGATCGTGGGCAGCAATATCGACGTGCTGGACCGCTTGCCGCTGGTCACAGTACCAACTCTCGTGATTCATGCGGCAGGCGATGAGCGCGTGCCATTTGCCCAGGGTCGTCTTATCGCTTCAATGATTCCGAATGCGCGACTCGTGAGCCTCGACAGCCGTAATCACCTGACGCTGGAGGATGAACCGGCCTGGCAGCGGCTCATCTCCGAGGTCCGGGCCTTCATTGCGGAACCGGTCACATCCTGAATCCGCGAGAGGCACGAAAGAGCCCTCGCACGGCCGATAGCCGACACGAGGGCTCTTCGCGGCAGACATGACGCACTGACTAGGCCGATAGCGCCTCTGCAACCTGGCGGATCTTGGCGCCGCCGGCATCCGTGATGTCATCGATGAGCTGGACGACCTTCGGGTGCTCGAGACCCGAAACCAGGAAGGTCCAGCGCCATGCCCGCAGCGTCTTCGACGCGATCTCGTCGCGCTCTGCCGGAGTAAAGACGCGGCCTGTCGCCACCACGAGAGCATCGATATTCATCCCGATTTGCTGCTGCAAGAGCCCGTCGATGGCGCCGCCGAGCTCGATTACCTCGTCGATCGCCGCTTCACGCTCAGCCAGGGGCATGTCCTGAACCGTCTCGGCGATCAGGAGGGTGTCCATCTTGGCGTGCTGGGCCTCGTCGAGCCAGTGATACTTCAGCAGGTCCCGGAACAGGCCATCGAGGTCGGTCCGATCGAGGACGTGCTCGGTGTAGTGCACCTGGACGAACCACTCGATGACGTCGATGAGGATCTGCACAGCCAGCTTCGACTTGCTGCGCACGACCGTCGCCACGGCTTCTCTATTCGGCAGTAGCTCCGGCGTCACGCCGAACTGCTGGTTGAACATGCGGATGGAGCGGCGGAACAGCTCCTGGTGCTTGAGCTCGTCCTCGCTGAAGCGGATCAACGAGCGCTGGCGCACTTCATCACCGTAGGGATCGCGGATGGCTTCTTCCATGACGCTCGGCACGATGAACTCCTCGACGAAGGCGAAGAGATGCAGGTAGGCGTTGCCCATGATCTGATTGAGCTTTCGCTTCTCGTCCGCGTTGAGACAGGCGATGCCGGCTACGCCGCTCAGCCGGTCGGGCAGGAACGCCTTCGACATATCGAAGCTGCGCCCGGCGAGGACGTCGTCCTCTTTCCACGCCACCTTCTTCGAGTTTGCGAGGATCTCGCTGTACGTGTAGTTGTGCGTAACCGCGGTTGCTGTCGTCATCATCGTCTCCTTCATTAGGCCGCATTCGGCGGCGCTCGTTCTGCTGTATTCCTGGGTCTGACCGTCATCCGGTTGTGTCAGCCATCGGCACCGCCTCCTTCCAGCTCGTTCGCCTGCCAGTGCTCCGGTTCTGTTCGAAGCTCGTGGTGTCAGGCTACGGACTTACAACCGGCAGGACTTGAAGCTTCTATGGAGACGCTGTGGATTTCGCCTTGAGAAGCGATAGAGGCTTTTCAACACCGCCGTTTGCGAGAAAGAAGAGAGGCCCCCTGTGCAGGAGCCTCTCTTCCAACCGGCGCGGAGCCAGAATGGCCTTATCGACGAGCCTTTATCCGCTGACCTCGTTGCCGAATCACGGCAATTGGTACGGTCGAATCAACGGGCGAGAGCTGCGATACCTGTGCGGCACTAAACCCCCAGCGTGGGCCGCTGCCTACCAAGGTGTCGACTGTCGTTTCCAGGTTCATCCTTCCTGTAATGACGTACACGATCATCTCCAGGACGCGTGTAAGCGCTCGTGCGCGCTCCGGTGGAAGCGCAGCCGGCACCTTCTTGTGGAACACGTACGCATCACAGGCTGGCATGCGGGAGCCGGCACGTCCTGACTCGTGAACTCTTGTCTACGTCCTTGCCACGATTCGATTGCGGAGAGCGCCGATGTGCGGCGAGGAGACCTCAACGACGTCACCGACTTTGAGGAACAGCTTGTCGCTGGCGAAGCCACCGCCCTCGATGCGCGGCGTTGAGTCCATGGCGGTGCCTTTGCACGTGCCGGCGGCGATCATGTCCCCTGGCTCGAATGTGATGTCTCGAGTGACGTACTCCAGGTATTCGGCGAAGCTGAAGGTCATGTCGCGCGTGTTGCCGCTCTGACGCACTTCGCCGTTCACTCGCGTCTGGAATGACACGTCCTGTGGGTCGTCGATCTCGCCAACGCAGATCACCGGACCGATGGACACGCAGCCATCCCAGTTCTTCATCAGGTTCATCGAGAGGGTACCGACGACGTTGTCACGCTGGTCGCGGGCGCTCCAGTCGTTCTCCAGCGTATAGCCCCAGATGCAGTCCGCGAGGTCGGATGCTCTGGCGTCACGAACGCTCTTGCCGATGACGACGGCGACTTCTCCCTCGTAGTCCAGCCACTGCGTCTTCGCGGGGTAGGCCACATCCTGCTCCGGGTCCGCTGCCAGGGCGGCCAGCTTCCAGAAGCCACCGATGCCCCGTTCGCGCGAACGTTGTTTTACCTGCTCCATTGTCACGCTGGGGTCCTGGGCGTGCATCATGTCGAAAAGGTGGTCGGCGTAGTTGGCGCCGGCCATGCACAGCTTGGCGCCGCGGCTGGCCAGGGGAGCGTGTAGTCGGGTCTGTTCTACCGCGAAGATAAGCTGCTCGCCGCGTACGCCGGTGTGGTCACCCGCGCGCCTCGTCAGATATTCGACGGCCTCCTGTGCGCCTGAGAGGGCCTGTTCTCCCAGCCGGATGAAGGCATCGAGGCTGCACGGCGTTGTTGCTGCGGCCGCCGCGTAGGGCACCGGATGGTTCCTGACCTCGCGCGCAAACTTCGCGTATGCTCCTTCGATGTCGACGATGTTGCTGCCGTCGACGATACCAACACGGTTATCCGGCCCGTAGACAGCTACCTTCACGTGTGCCCTCCTCAGAGCTCCTGGATCTGTTGCGCGCTCGGTTTCGCGTCCAGGCTACATGGTCGGCCGCAGAATGGCGTCACCGACTCTGACAGGCGCCGCATCGATCAGTATCCAGGCCATCCTGCACGGGGCATCGGTGTTGTTGATCCAGGCATGGTTCGTACCTCGTTGGACGACGACGGCGCCGGCCTCGAGGTGCACTACCTCGCCACCGTCGAGCTCCATGTCCAGCTCGCCCTCGAGAACGATGCCGTAATCGACGGAGTTCGTCCGGTGCATGGGCGACCTTCCGCCGGGCGCTATTTCGCCAATTCGGAACACGGTGCCACCGGCCAGCGTGATACCCACGTCTCGGTCGCCACCATCCTCCGGGGATGTGTTATCAACCGGAAAGCCCTCGGTTGTCCAGACCAGCGTGAAGCGCTCGCCCCGTGCAATCTCGTCCTTCAAAACGACCGCTTTGGCCTGCGAATCGTGGCCGGTGATGACTCTGCGTACAGCTGGGCCTGGCATAGACTCCCTCGTGCTAGATCTCGCCCCTCAGCTCACGGTAGGCGACGGCTACGTTCGCGATCATCCGTTCCGATTCCGGCCAATCGGCGTACGGGCCGAGGTCGATCTCATTGACGGCCCGCTCCGGCGTGACGCCGCGTTCGAAGCAACCCCGGGTCTGCTCCATGACGAACTCGAAGTACTCCCTCTCGTCCTCCAGCTCCTGCTTGCCGCCCGTCGGACCGTGACCGGGGACGATCAGGTCGATGTCCATGTCTTTGACGCGGTCGATGACCTTGATCCAGCTGCCGATCTTGCCGCCGGCTGCCAGCGGCATCGAGTAGAAGAACGCCACGTCTCCGGCGAACAGGACCTTCGATTGCGGGAAGTAGACCAGCGTGTCGCCGAAGGTGTGAGCCGGGCCGCGGTACAGGAGTTGCACTTCAGTGTCGCCGTAGATCAGCGACAGACTGTCGTCGTAGGTCACGGTCGGCAGCGGGACGTAGCGGTCCCGGTCATCGGCCATCATCTGGAACATGCGCTGCATCGCCGGCGTGCGCGGGATCGCCGCCATCGGTCCTTCCGGAGGTACGGCTGCAGTCGGTCGAGGCGCTGCCTGCCGGGCCATCTCCTCGCGGCAGATGCGATGGCTGATAATCTCGGCGCCCGTGAACAGGCGGTTGCCGCCGGTGTGATCGGGATGACTGTGCGTGTTGATCAGGTGCCGAAACGGGAGGGGTGAAACCGTGCGGATCTGGGCGATGAACGCTGCGGCCATCGAAGCGACCATCGTCGCGTCGATGATTAGCAGGCCGTCGTCTCCCACGAGAAAGCCCGCGTTGCTGATGCCCCAGCTGCCGTCATGCTGAAGGTAGGCATACGTGTTCGGTGCTACTTCGACGAGGCCTGTGCTCCAGGGTGGTGCCTCACGGAGGGTCATCGCTAGAACATCCGCCTGACGTCCGCGGTGCCGTCTTTGAGCTGCTGCGGGAAGTCCTCCGCACCGGGAGGCAGGGGCAGCAGACCGGGCAGGCCGTCGCGAACATAGGAGACTTCGCGCGCGTGTCGCTCGCAGCGCATGGTCATCGCGCCGATGTTCTCGATCCACTGCTCGACGACGTCGCCGGGCTTGGGCCACTTACCCGAGTCGACGCTGCAGCTGAAGCCGATCGTGCCGGCAGAGATGACGTCTCCGGGGTTTATCTCTTCTTCGTCCGACGCGTAAGCCAGGAGCTGAGGCATGGTGTAGTTGCGCTTCCAGCCGGTGTTGCCCTCGTACCAGGTCTCGCCGTTTACCTTCAGCGAGCAGCGCAGGTTCATCTCGTCGCCGATCTCGTCCGGCGTCACGAGACATGGCCCGAGGTTGGTGCCGAAGTCCTTCATCTTGTACGGCCCCAGGTACTCCTTGCCTGCCATGTCGCGCGCGGAGCCGTCGCAGAAGATCAGATATCCTGCGATGTAGTCACACCGCTTCTTCCGGTGTGAGGTTTTTACCGCGCTTGCCGACGACGCATGCGAGCTCCAGCTCGGGGTCCATGCGCTCGGTGTAGTCCGGCCAGATAATCGGGTCGTCAGGGCCGAAGACCATGTCCGGGTTGCCCTTGTAGCAGCAAGCGAAGTGGTAGAAGCCGGGCTGTTTGTTCTGTGCGCCGCTGCGTGCCGTCATGTGCTCTTCGTATTCCGAGAAGTCCCGCATCGTCCGTGGTCTCGGCAGAGGGCTCAGTAGCTTGATGGAATTGCGGGCAAAGACCATCTGGCGTTCAGAGTCCGGTTGTGTGCCGCTGCCCGCGAAATCGAGAGCCTCTCGGGCGCGGTTCATGGCCTGGGGCCCACCCTCCAGGAATGCCTGCATGTCAGCCGGCAGCGCCGCATCTGCGATTTCCCGCCAGCGCGCGTCGCCACCCTCCTGGAGGAGCCGCCCGTAGCCGGCGTTCAGGTCGAGAATGCGTGCGTTCGCCGTTAACTCAGTGTCGAGGACGGCTCCGATGCGACGCACGGATCCGAAGGGCGTTCCAACTTCGAACGAAACCAGTTTCATTCAGGCTGACCTCCTGCGATTGGCTCTTTCAAATTAGCGCTTGGTGGTACGCAAGGCACCCGTGAGACAGGACTGGCCCTACCATTCAGGCTGCTGCCATCGATGGCGACGCCATTGACCCGGTGACGGTGCGGCAAGAATCGGCATCCAGTGCGCTAAGACTTGAGAGGCGCCTTCGATTTGTCAAGCCAGAGCGTAGCCGGGTTGTTGGGCGCCCCTCCACGCGAACCACCCTGATAGACGTTTCGATTACGCACCGCCGGCCAGGCCAGCCAGAAGCCGGTGCCGGCGCCGAGGCGCGGGTAGAAGTTCTTGCCGCCCTCGTAGCGCTGAATATCTTGCACCAGCTGCAGCCGCTTCTTGTCGTCGAATTCAGCTATAGCCTTGGACGTCATGTCGTCGAGAGTCGAATCCGTACCCATCCTCAGGCTGCCCTTGGAGTTGTAGTAGCTGAAAAGGTAGTTGGCTGGGTCCTCAGTGAGGCTGGAGAGCGAGATGCTCACGCCACTGAAGGGAGCTAGGGCCTGGTTGTGATACTTCGGGATAAACTCGGAGAAGAAGTTCTGTACGATGACGCGGTTTGGCTTGAAGAGACCGCTGTCCTGCGAAAGCCCAACCACAGTCTCGAGCAGCTGGCTGTAGGCAGCCGGGAGGCCGGCCGCGGGTGCAGCCGTGTAGAGGTTGTAATCGCTGACGCCGTTCGGGAAGCCGGCGGCTTCGAGCAGCTTCTTGGCTTCGGCAACGTCCTTCGTGAAGAACTTGGAGTTCGGACCGAAGTCGCTGCTCCTGGGGTCGACAAGCCAGCCCTTGTAGAAGTTTGACTGGAGGCCGCTCTCATTGATGAGCGTCACGTCCAGGCCGGCTGCCTTGAACTTGTCCGCGTTGAACACGGTAGTCAAGAACAGATCGCGGTCCCAGGTGAGTACGTAAGCCTGCCGCACGCGTTCGTCGGTGAATGGACCAGGAGCAGCGCCGAAGCCGACGCGATTCAACACCGTGTTGAAGTAGGTGGTCATCAGCTCTAGCTGATTGGTGTCCTTCTTGGTCTGCAGCACGTCCTCTGCGTTTACGCCGGTGCCGTCGTAGATGTTGCCGGCCTTGAACTGCGAAAGAAAGGTCGCGTACTCCTGCACGGTCGGGAAATCGAGCTCGTCCATGAACGGGAAGCCGTTTTTGTCCTGACCAAAGCCCTGGTTGCGCTTGAGCGTGACCCCGACCGATGGGGTGTAATCAGACATGTAATACGGCCCGCTGCCGAGCGAGGTCTTCGCCAGGTTGAGGACCGCAGGATCGAGCGCCTCCTTGGGCACGATGAACATCGAGCCGGGGGTCCAGCGCGCGAGCCGGGCGGTGACGACGGCGTTGGGCGCCGCCAGCTTGATCACCACTGTCTGGTTGTCGGCCGCGGTTATCGACAGAATCGGTGCTGCCGGGTTTGCAGCATTGGAGAAGTCGGTTTTCTGATTGCTCATCGCCGAGTGTCGCTGCCAGCTCGCGGCGACGTCCTGGGCATCGACGGCTCTCCCGTTAACCGGGGCGACAGGCGCAAAGTGAGCGTTGGGGCTAAGCTTCGCGGTAATCGTCAACTTATCGGGCGAAGTCTCCCAGGAGTCGACGAGGTCACCTGCGATCGTCCCGTCGGACCAATCCAGTACGCCGTCCTTGATCATCCAGAGATTGCTATAGGTGGACGCAACGAAGAAGTTGTTGGGGAAGATGTGGGGGTCAAGCGAGCTGGGCTCGAAAGTCTCGCGGGTCTTGAACACGCCGCCCTTGACCGCGCTTTTCGTCTCATCGACCGGCTTGCTGATGAGACTCGACTGGGCTGCTCCAGACGAACCAGCCCCCGTCGAAGCGCCCGTCGCGCCCGTAGCCGTGCTGGCCCCGGCGCCAGACGAGGCTCCAGACGAGGCAGTGCTACCGCCGGAACCTGACGATCCTCCTGAGGAAACTCCACTGTTATTGTTCTTGCTGCTGCCGCAAGCGGCCAAGAAGGCTGCCGCTGCGGCCGCGCTGCCGCCAGTCGCCAGCATGCGACGCCTGGTGAGTCTCTTTGCAACGACAGTAGCCCAGTAGTTCTTCGCCATCGCAATCCCCCAGCTTGTGTGATTGGCGACGAGTCTATGCAGTGCCCTTTGATTTGAAAAATCGATTGTAGCAATGGGAATAATTCTCAGAACGCATGCTTCCTGATGCAAGGCACTGGATTCGGCGTCGCCAGGACTTCACTTTGCCAGGAGCGTGCACGGTTCAGAGGGGACAATGGAGGAAGCCGACGGGTCAGTGCACAACCTCGGAGCACGCATAGTCGGCATCACACCAAGGTTGCTGTGCTCTGCATCAGGATGCTACGCAACCAGCGATGAGCAGGATCGGCGGTCAGTCGCGGGTGCCAGTACATCGCCTCCTCAGTTTCGGGGGTCTCGAAGTCGAGCCTGGCAATCTTGATGTCTGTCAGGCCTGCGAGTCGCCGAGCGAGACGGCCATGGGTTAGCGCAATCATCCGGCTATGTCCCAGTAGCAGAGGCATGAGAAAGAAGTTCTGTACCGTCACGACCACTCGTGCCTCCGGATGCACCGCGTAGACTGCACGATCGGCAAGTCCGCTGATGTCCTGGAGGCCGGTTCCGTATACGACATGGGGTAGCTTCAGATACTCATCCATCGAGAGCGATTCCCCGACCTCCGCATGGCCGGACCAGGCTACCGCTACCCATCGGTCCGTAAATAGGACCTCGTAAGGCAAATCCGGGCCGAGGGCTGTGGGCCAGATGACGAGATCGATATCACCGACAGTTACGCTGTCCGTCGCGCTCCTGTCCAGAGGCCGAATCTGGAGGGATACGTGGGGTGCCAGCTCCTGAATCAGCTCGATCGCAGGCTGTAGCACGAGGAACGTGGCGTAGTCGGAGGCGGAAATTACAAAGGCTCGTTCGTCTGTGCTGGGCTCGAAGGCGGGTCGCCTCTCGATGGTCAATTCAATATTCTTGAGGATGTCGCGCAGCGGCTCAACCAGATCTACAGCGAGCGGCGTCAGGTAGTACTCCCGTCCAACCCGTGTCAGTAGCTCGTCTCCAAACATGCGACGCAGCCGCGATAGGGTGTGGCTCATGGTTGGCTGACTGAGGCCCAGCCGTTCGCCAGCACGGGTCAAGTGCTTCTCGGTGAGAATCGCCTCGAGCGCCACGAGCAAGTTGAGATCGACTTGCGCCAGGTTCATCTTTCTCTCCTAGCATTCTGGTATTGCATGCCATACATGATAAGAATCGATTTTGTAGATGCCTTTGCCCAAAACTATACTTCCGATCTGCGAAGCGCATGCACCTGCGCCCGTAGAAAGGAACTGATTGGTATGGCCATCGGCGAGCAAACCTTGAGTCGAGATGAGATTCTGCAACGAGCTCAGGCTCTGCTCCCCAGCCTCAAGGCGCGCGCCGGGGAAACCGAGAAGCTGCGCC
>CAVTBL010000010.1:0-239815 GCA_963732945.1 uncultured Chloroflexia bacterium | reverse complement strand
GACCCGTACCACGACCGATGATCGACTTCTCGGTGCGCGGTATGTCCAGCGCGCTTAGCGTCAGGTTGTCGTCCTCGGGCGCCATTCCCACGATGATTGTCTTGCCGCCGAGGTCCGTCGCCGCGTACGCCTGCTCGATCGTCTTCGAGAAGCCGATCGCCTCGAACGCGTAGTCGACGCCGCCGTTCGTCATCGCCTTGACGCGCTCGACCGTGTCGCCCCGGCTCGCGTCGATCACGTCCGTCGCGCCGAACTCGCGCGCGAACGCCAGCTTGTTCTCCAGCATGTCGACCGCGATGATCCGGTCCGCGCCGGCCAGCGCCGCGCCCTGGATCACGTTCAGCCCGACGCCGCCGCAACCGATCACGAGCACGCTGCTGCCCGGCTCGACCTTCGCGGTGTTGATTGCCGCACCGACGCCCGTCATCACCGAGCAACCGACCAGGCACGCCTTGTCCAGCGGCATGTCTTTGCGCACCGGCACCGCGCCCGACTGCGGCACGATCGCGTACTCCGAGAAGCAGGCGACGCGCGCGAAGTGGTGTATGTCCATCGAGCCTTTGTGCAGCCGTACCGACCCGTCGAACATGAACCAGCGCGGGCTCGGCGCACCGTTGCACAGCACCGGCCGGCCCGAGGTGCAGAACTTGCACCAACCGCAGTTCGGCCGGAAGTTGAGAATTACGTGGTCGCCCGGCTGGCTCAGCGTCACGCCCGGGCCGACCTTCTCGACGACGCCCGCGCCCTCGTGCCCGAGGACCATCGGCAGCGGCGGGTTCCACTCGCCCTTCATCACGTGGTAGTCGGAGTGGCAGACGCCCGCGGAGACGATGCGCACCAGCACCTCGCCCTCTTTCGGTTCGTCCAGCTCCAGCTCTTCGACCACCAACGGGGTGTGGGGTGCGTAGCAAACAGCCGCTTTCGTCTTCACGTCGTCCT
This sequence comes from uncultured Chloroflexia bacterium, assembly GCA_963732945.1. GTDB lineage: Bacteria > Chloroflexota > Dehalococcoidia > DSTF01 > WHTK01 > WHTK01. The sequence continues at coordinate 238,876 of CAVTBL010000010.1, read as the reverse complement.
CCGGGTCTCCAGCATTGAGTGGCAACTTCCTGCCGATTATAGGCTCTTGCATTCACTCTGCCACTGCTTAACCGCAACCACTGACTGCATTACTTGGATTGAATACCTCACTGGCTACGCTCTGTGCTTGAACCTCTTGCCCTGTACCACCCGGAGGCAATAATGTATTGTCTGCGACACTAACCAAAGTGGCGCGTTGTATGACGAAGGACCAACGAGTGCAAGGTCAAGACGTACGTAAAGTTCTAACAGTCAAGTCGATCTCACATTTGTTCCATGCCAACACTGTCACAACGAGTTCAACCTTGCTCGAACTAGGTACCTTGGCCTCTCGCCAACGCGTAAGGCAAAGAGGGCTACCTCAGACCAGCCAGTATAGCGATTACATCAATCAAAAGTACGGAATATATAACGACATTTTTCTTGATACCGTGGACATTCATGCAAGAATCTCCGCACCCAACAAATATGGCCCAGTTCTATTCCAAATGTCTGTTCATATACTCGACACTCTTCCTGATGGGAGCGAAGTATTTATCACTAAAAAGAACCCAACCAAATGGTTCGACGGAGAGCCAGATTCGGTTCGCTGGAATGCCGATCCTGAACAATTGTACGACGCACAGCAAAGAAGGAAGATCAATCCAGATAGTGGTCACTGAATACCTAAGGTGCTGTCTCATTTGATGGGTCGCCTATCAAATCCAGATAATGATAATCCAGCACGGAATCTTAGCGGGGGCAGCAGTGCCTGCGAACATGCCTACTCAAAACTCACGGCTGCGAGAGCAGAAAGCTCAACCAAGCTGTCGTTTCAAAAACGGCTATGCTTTGGTGATTGTAAGTGCCAGCGACTGGTACAGTAAGTCGGATTGAATTCGAGAAGTTTTTCGGCTAGAACGATGTACCTTAAGAAAGAGAAGACTTGCGACCAATCGCGAGATTCGCTCACTGCTGCAGAAAGCCGTAAGGCGTGGAGCTGCCTCCGTCGTCGAGCTTGCTACGGACGCTCTATCAGCAGTTCCTGATCGTTCATGGCTTCGGAACCGCACTATCGTTATCACATTTGAAGAGTGTTGGCCGGCTTCGCAACACCTATCACTGCACCCTGCCTTAGAGAGCAAAAAGGAGTCGCTCCTGCGGGTCGCTTAATCAAGAAAACAAAAGGATGCGGCTGGGCTCGGTGCTTTAGCTCATGCATACCACGAGGGAGACCGGTGGATCATTGTCCTCTCCCCATGTGAGCACGCAGTCCGGATCGTGAGCAACGCTTTGGATGACCGCCTTCCTTTCTTCGAATCGGGCAACAAATGAAGGCGGCTCTGCGTTAAGTCGCCACGTTGTTCTTCAGGCGGAGCAATGCCTTCCTGCAGCGACATGGGATTGGGATAAGGCAATTATTCTAGCCGCTGCATATCTGGTCGCCACGGCAGGCGTTACGGCGATTCACCGGCATCGCTCGGAAATGACATCCCATATTGGGTTGCCCTCGACAAGCACACACCATCTGGAAAGGAGTAATTAGAAAGGTTGCCAACCAGAACCGGGTTTCTTACCGTCAACTTACATGGGCCGCTTTCTATTGTGAGGGAGCCTCTGTCAACGAAGCAGACCCCTCGGTATAGTTCAAAGCCGAGCAAACATGGAGACCCAAAAGATCGGTATTGTTACAGGCAAGCCCACCAACTCTGGAATAAAGCCAGGGCGCCATTAATAGAACAATTGGGTGAGCAAGCGACGGCGTTGGAACGACGAATTCAACAGCCAGAGACGAGGCAGGGCCTTCTTTTCTAGGTTGACTCCGTCCCTGAGATTGGTTCGACTCTACTCCGTGCCCTCATCCTCGAGGATCATCAGCGCCACGCGCGCCAGCAGGCAGTCTTCCGTCTTCGACAGGTCCAGCCCCGTAATCGACTGGATGCGCTGCAGACGGTAGGCCGCCGTGTTCACGTGCACGTACAGCTCCTTCGCCGTCGCCTGCAGGCTGTTGTTGTTCGAGAGGTAGGTCGCGATCGTCTGCACGAAGTCGGTGCGATGTTTGCGGTCGTAGGCCAGCAGCGGGCCCAGCACCTGCTCCACGAACGCCCGCAGCTCGGTCCGGTCCGTGATCTGGAACAGCAAACGGTAGAAGCCGAGGTCGTCGAACGTCACGACTTCGCCGCGCCGGCCGAATCGACGCGCCACCTCCGCCGCCCGGCGCGCCTGGGCGTACGAGCGCGCGATCTCCCGCGGCGCCCGGCAGACGCCGCCGATGCCGACCGTCAACGGCCACTCGGGGTACATCGACGCCACGTACAGCGTCACGGCCTTGCCGAGCTCGCCCGACGACGGCTCCGATCCCTCCGGCAGCAGCACGACCAGCTCTTCTCGGCGTCGCGTCACGATCGCGTGTGACGCCCGTTCGCGCACCATCTGCGCCACGCTGTCCAGCACCCGGCGCCGCCAGCCCGTCGACCAGCCGTCGCCGGCATAAGCCTGGTCGCGCTCCGACGCCTCGTCCAGCAGCAGCGTCAGTACCTGGTAGACCTGCGTGTCGTCGTAGCCGAGGCGGCGCGCCCGTTCGCGCGTGGCCTGCTCGTCCGTTACCTGACCGTCCAGCAGTCCCTCTAGTAGCTCGTCGCGCAGCTCGGTCGTCACCTCGGCGGTGAGACGTTCGCGCATCAGGGCCAGCGCGTAGACGCTCGCCGCGTGCTGCGCCGCCAGCAGGTCCGCCTCGGCCGGCACCGACGACTCCGCGTCTACCGTCTCCGGCTCGAGAATCGCCAGGTAGCCGAGCACCGCATCGCCCGCAACAACCGGCGCCAGCACGCAGCCGTAGTTCACGCCCCAGGCCGGCAACGGCGGCAGACGCATCGAGCGCCGTTCTCCCGCGATCGTCTGCAGCACCCGGCCGACGTAAGCCTCGGTAGGCTCCCAGCGCAGCACCGAGCCGCCGTTGCGACTCTGCAGCGCCACCGCCCTGAGCAACGTGTCGAGCAGGATCACCGGCCGGTCGACCAGCTCTGCCAGCGCCACCGTTATCGCCGATGCGTCCGCGCCCTGCAGTACGAGCGCGCCCAGCCGGTCGTGAATCGCGACCAGCAGTCGCAGCGTTGTGTTCTCGCGCTGCAGCAGCTGCATCGAGGCGTCTTTGGCGCGCTCCGCCGGCGCTCGCGCCCCGTCTTCGAGCACAGCGGCTCGCGTCCGGCGCGGCGGTGCGGTCTCGCTGGCGCTGCGTCGCGTCGCTATGGCGTCACCTCGCGGATCAGTCCGGTCAGCTCCAGAACGTCGTTGATCGAGGAGCTCAAAACGACGCCGCGCAATCTCGAACTTGCGTGGGCCTGCTCGATCAGCTCGCGCGCGATCGCCCGGCCTTCGACGGCGGCGTTCTCACGAGCCCGCCACATCCGCTCGAGCAGGTCATCGGGTAGCCACACACCCGGCACCTCGTGCTGCAGGTACTCGGCGTGGTTGAAATCGCGCAGCGGCATCACGCCGAGCAGCACCGGCACCTCGTCGCCCACCTGCCGCGACCTCGAGCAGCTTCTCCAACGACGCCACGTCGTACACCGGAGGCGTGATCAGGAAATCGACGCCCGCTTCGATTTTGCGTCGCGTGTCTGCGATCTCCCGCTCGAAGTCGTCCGCTGCCGGGTTGATACGCGCGCCGATAACGAACGCCGTCGGATGCGCCAGCGCAATGCCGTGGCGGTCGTGGCCCTCGTTGAGGCCTCGCAGCAACTGGATCAGCTCGACCGAGTCGACGTCCCAGAAACCGCCCGTGTTCGGGTAGTCGCCCAGCAGTGGCGGCGTCCCGGTGCGGCACACGACATGTCGTACGCCGAAAGCGTGCGCGCCCAGCAGGTCCGCCTGCAGCGACATCACACTCTTCTCCCAGGTCGCCACCGTCAGGATCGCTTCGAGGCCCGGCACGCGCTGCTGCAGCAGTACCGCCAGGCTCGTGGGGCTAACCTGCGCCCGAGGGCTGCTCGGCGACGAGATCAGCACGGCGCCTGCGCCTTCTTCTTTGAGGATCGCCGCGTCCAGCACGGCCTGGTCGGCGGCGCCACCGGGCGGCGGTCCCATCTCGCCGATCACGACGAACTCGTGCGAAGCCAGGCGCTGCATCAGCAGGCTCGGCGCCACGTCCTCTTCGACCGCTCCGGGCGCGCCGTGCCCCGGCGTGGCCGCGCTAGAGCGACGCCGCGCGGGCGGTCGCAGGCCCTTCACCGCCGCCGCGATCGCCTCGACGTGCGCCGGAGTCGTGCCGCAGCAGCCGCCAACGAGGCCGGCGCCGGCCTGCACGTAGCGTCCGGCATATCGCGCCAGGTACGCCGGGTCGGTCGCGTACTGGAAGCGTCCGTCGACGAAGGTCGGCGAACCGGCGTTGGGCTGCGCCGCCAGCGGCAGCGACGTGTGCCGGCTCAGCTCTGTGAGGATCTCGAGTAGCCCCTGAGGGCCGTGGGTGCAGTTCGCACCCAGCGCCGCCAGGCCCAGCCCGTCGAGCCTGGTTGCGACCTCGCCGGGCGTCTCACCCGCCAGCGTCTTACCGTCCTCGAGGAACGTCATCTGGGCCACCAGCGGCAGGGCCGGCGCGACCTCCCTGGCCGCGCTTATCGCTTCGATTAGCTCATCCGTATTGCCGAATGTCTCGAAAATGATCAGGTCGACGCCCTCGTCGGCCAGCGCCTGGATCTGCTCCCGAAACGCGTCGCGCAGCACCGCGTTGGAGATGCGGCCGCGCGTGCTCGCCGGCGTCGCGGGCCCAACCGACCCCGCGATCAGCACCTGACGGTCCGTGGTGGCCGCCGCCGCGCGCGCAGCTCTCACGCCTGCCTGGTTGATCTCGACGACCCGATTCTCCAGACCGAAGCGCGCCAGGCGTGTCCTGCACGCCCCGAACGTGTTTGTCTCGATCAGGTCCGCGCCGGCTGCGATATACGCGCCGTGGATCGCCTTCACCAGCTCCGGCCGCGATACACTCAGCTCCGGCAAAGAGATGTCCAGCGACACCCCGGCCGCCTGCAACATCGTCCCCATGGCGCCGTCGCAGACCAGCACCTTCGTACCGAACAGCTCAGAAGCGTCACGTTGTGCCGATCGCCGAGGAGTTGTGGTGCGGACCATCGCAGAGCCTTCCCGCGTCCCGGCTTGTGGTTGACCACAAATGCCGCCCCGGCAGGCGCACTCACCTCAACTCAGACGAAACCTGCCGTTAACGCCAGCCTAGTATAGCGCCCACGAGAAGGCGCTCGGCTGGCTCGACGCTTCCGACCACATAGGAAGCGGCGAAGCGCCCTAAACGCCTCGCCGCTCTTTGCCCGTTTGCTCGTTTGCCCTTTGCCCCTGGGAGGGGGGTGACCGGGTGGAGGCCTAGAACAGCCCCTTCACGAACCCTCGCTCGTCGATGTCGACGTTGTTCGACGCCGGCTCCGACGGCAGACCCGGCATCGTGCGAATCGCGCCCAGGTAGGCGATCAGGAAGCCTGCACCCGCCGCCGCCTTGACCTCTCGCACCGTGACTCGGAAGCCCGTCGGACGGCCCAACCGGTTGGCGTCCGCCGAGATCGAGTACTGCGTCTTCGCCAGGCAGATGCTCAGCTTGCTCAGGCCCCAGTTGTTGATCTGGTTGATCTGACGGCGCGCCTCGGGCGAGTAGTCGACCCCGTCCGCGCCGTACATCTTCGCCGCGACGGCCTCGATCTTCTCCTGCACCGTCATCTCGTCCGTGTACATGTACTCGAACTTGTTCGGCTGGCCCGCCGCCGCGACAACCGCTCGCGCGAACGCCTCGCCGCCGGCGCCACCGTGCTCCCAGACCTCGCTGACCTCGCAGGCGAAGGCGCCGGCCTCGATGGCGCGCTTCTTCACCAGCTCGATCTCGGAGTCGGAGTCGTAGCTGAACCGGTTCACGCACACGACCGCCGGCAGGCCGCCGATCTTGCTCACGTTCTCGATGTGCTTCTCGAGGTTGCCCATGCCCGCCTCGACCGCTTCCAGGTCCTCGTCGCCGAGGTTCGCCGGCAGCGGACGGCCCGCGACGATGCGGTACTTGCCCGAGTGCGCCTTGAGTGCTCGCACCGTCGCCACGATCACGGCCGCGTCCGGCTTCAGGCCTGACTCGCGGCACTTTATGTTAACCATCTTCTCGAAGCCCATGTCGCTGCCGAAGCCGCTCTCCGTCACCACGAAGTCGGCCAGCTTCAGGCCGATGCGGTCCGCCAGCACCGACGAGTTGCCGTGCGCGATGTTGCCGAACGGTCCCGTGTGCACGAACACCGGCCCGTGCTCCAGCGTCTGCAGCAGGTTCGGCTTGATCGCGTCGCGCAGCAGCACGGTCATCGCGCCCGCGGCCTTGAGGTCGTTCGCGGTGACCGGCGTGCGGTCCTTCCGGGTCGCCACCACGATGCGTCCCAGGCGCTCGCGCAGGTCCTCGAGGCTCGACGCGAGGCCGAGCACCGCCATGACTTCGGACGCTACGGCGATGTCGAAGGTCGTCTCTCGCGGGAAACCGTTCTCCTTGCCGCCGAGGCCGACGATGACGTTGCGCAGCGCCCGGTCCGAAATGTCGAGCACGCGCGGCCACGTGATCGAGAACGGGTCGATCTCCATTGCGTTGCCGTGGTTGAGGTGGTTGTCGATCAGCGCCGAGAGCAGGTTGTGCGCCATCGACACGGCGTGCGTGTCGCCGGTCAGGTGGAGGTTGAAGTCCTCCATCGGCACCACCTGCGAGTTGCCGCCGCCGGCCGCGCCACCCTTGATGCCGAACACCGGCCCCAGGCTCGGCTGGCGAATCGTCGCGATCGTCTTGTGGCCGAGCCGGTTCAGCGCCTGCGACAGTCCGACCGTTGTCAGCGTCTTGCCCTCGCCTAGCGGCGTCGGCGTCATGCCCGTGACTACGATGAACTTGCCGTCCGGCTTGTCCTTCAGCCTGTCGAGCACCTCGAGCGAAATCTTGGCCTTGTACTTGCCGTACTGCTCGACCTCGTCGTCGAGCAGTCCCAGTCCAGAGGCAATTTCGCTAATCGGTTGGAGGGTCGCCTCCTGTGCGATCTCGAGGTCGCTCTTCATGTTTGCCTCCTGAACTGCTTTCGTATGCCGGGCCTAATGCGTGTAAGGGAGATCGCGTCATGGGCGCGATCCCCAGCATCGTACTCGTGGGCTAAAGCGGGCTCATTGTGAGAGGGCCACAATAAAAGCGCAACCAGCTTTGGGAAGCAGGCCGATGCAACATAAACGGCCCGAGGACGAGACTACCGGCATGACCGCAACTCCGGCCGGGCCTCAACGCGCCCAGACAGAGCTCGGCGTTAGCCACCAGGTCTCTCCGACGCCACGGCGTCCGCGAGCCTCGGCGCGCACGATGTTCAGCCTGCATCGCATCCTCGAGCCCAACTTCGTCTGGCGCAGCTTCGCCCGTTTCGCCGAAGCCACGCCGCCCGTCTACAAGGCATTCACCTGGATCGAAGAGAAGGCGAAGCGTCAGCTCTTCGGCTGTCGCATGTGCGCCCAGTGCGCCCTGCCTACTACCGCCTACGCCTGCCCGCAGACCTGCCCGAAGCAGCTTCGCAACGGCCCCTGCGGCGGCGTCTTCCCCGATGGCCGCTGCGAGGTCTACCCCGACATGAAGTGCGTCTGGGTCACCGCCTACGAACGAGCCGAAGAGACCGGCCACATCGAAGACCTGCGCCGCCTCGTCCGTCCCATCGATAACCAGCTCTGGGGTCAGAGCTCGTGGATCAACTACTGGCGCGGCCGCGACGACCGCCTCTGGACCGACGACGACGGCCTGGACGAAGCGCCGAGTCTGTAGAATGGCGAGCCGTCTGCTGGTAGCCCTAAGCGAGGCTGCAGCGGCCGGGTCGGCGCGAACCGCGATGCGCCGGCAACCAGGGATTAGGAGAGCGCAAGCGTGACCAACAGCGGTGCGCCCGCGAAACCCCAGCACATCTACGGACGCCTGCATCGCACGCTGGCGGACGGACGCTTCGCCGTGACCGCAGAGGTCGTTCCGCCACGCGGCGCCACCATCACCGGCATCAAGCGCATCGCCACCCACCTGCACGACTGGATCGACGCCGCCAACATCACGGACGGCCAGGGCGCCGTTACGCGCATGTCGAGCTGGGCAGGCAGCCTCGGCCTCATGCAGGCCGACGTCGAGCCTGTGATGCAGTTCTCCTGTCGCGACCGCAACCGTATCGCCCTGCAGGCCGACCTCCTCGGCGCCTCCGCCCTCAAGATCCCGAACATCCTCTGCATTACCGGCGACCACCCCCGCTTCGGCGATTCCCCCGACGCCCGCCCGGTCTTCGACTTCGATTCGATTCAGCTGCTCTGGACCGCCCGCACCCTGCGCGAGCAGAAACATCTCCTCTCCGGCAAGAAGCTCTCGGTCTCGCCCAGCTGGTTCATCGGCGCCGTCGAGAACCCATCGGCCGCACCGCAGCGGTTCCGCGCCGAGCGCCTCGGCAAGAAGATCGCCGCCGGTGCTCAATTCATCCAGACCCAGTTCGTCTTCGACGTTCCGATCGTCGAGCGCTGGATGCAGCAGGTACGCGACCTCGGGCTCGATAAGCGCTGCTATATCCTGGCCGGCGTCGGTCCCATACGCACGCGCCGCGCCCTCGATTTCCTCGCCTCGCTGCCCGGCGTCTACATTCCCGATCACGTCGTGCGACGCATCAAGGGCACACCGGAGGACAAACTTGAGCACGAGGCCATGGAGCTTTGCTCCGAAACGATTCAGCAGCTACGCGAGATCCCCGGCATTCGCGGCGTGCACGTAATCGCGTCCGGGTGGGATGATTTCATCCCGGAAGTCATGACGCGGGCAGGCGTTGGCAAACGAGAGCCGGTCGAGCCCGCGTTCGCAGAGGTTGGCGCCGCTGCCTCACCGGCGGCTAATACGAGTGGAGGGCAAGCCAGTGCAAATTGACGTTCGCGCCACCGAAAGGCTCCGTGCCAAGAACCCCGTCGATCTCGGCTCGGTTCTGCAGTCCGTTACCAACGCTGTCCGCGACAGCTCCGTCGATCTCACGCGACTGCGCATAACCTGCGATTGGGTGCAGTACCGTCAGAACTTTCGCGAGATCGTCGACGTCCGCAACATCGAACCCTCGTTCCTTCAGGCCTCCGACGGCGTCGACATCTACGAGCTGGCCGTCGACATGCGGCGCGCCGGCAGCGTCGAGGACCTTTACGGCCTCACAGCCGGCGCCCTCAATCGCCTGACCAACGGCGCCAGCAACGGCAACCAGTACCTCGAAGACTGGCGGCCCGGCAGCTCCAGCCTGATCTGGGACTTCAACGGCCTCTACTGGAACGCCCTCGGCTTCTGGGAAGAAGCCACCGGCAAGGAGTACGAGCAGGCCCTGCCCGGCGGCGAGAGCGATGCCCGCAACAGCGCTGCCGCCCACGAAATCATCGAAGGCCTGTTCAAGGTCTGGGACCAGCTCGCCGCCCGCAAGGCCCTGCCGGAAGACCTGCACGTGCTCGAGCTCGGCGTCGGCAATGGCAACCAGGCCAAGGTCTGGCTCGACGAGTTCCTGCGCATGGACCGCGAGCATCACGGCGACTACTACCGCCGCCTCCATTACCTCATGGCCGACTACTCGCCTCACGTCCTCGAGCGCGCCCGCGAGAACGTCAAAGAACACGCGGCTCGCTGCAGCAGCCTCGTCCTCGACGCCCGCGTGCCGACCCAGACGCTCGGCTTCCTGCGCTCGAAAGCCTTCCTCATCTACATCTCGAACGTCTACGACAACCTGCCCTCTGACGAGATTGTGCGCATCGGCGGCCACACCTACCTCGTCGAGGTGCGCGCCTACATCGCCGGAAGTGCCGTCCCGGAGATCGCGGCCAGCATCGGCGCCAAGCCCGACGAGCTGCCGGCGCTCACCCGGCGCCTGCTCCAGCTCGGCCCCGAGCTCCTCTCGCAGGCCGACTCCGTGCACTTCCCCAACGGCCCGATGGACGCGGTCGCATTCTGGCAGAAGGTCTGGGACGCGATTCGCCTCGAAGAGCGCTACGTCTCCATGGAAGAGCTCGATTCGTATCAGATCGGCGGCGGCGTCCGCGGCGAAGCCCTGCGCCCGATCTTCACCGCCATCGGCGACGTCCGCATGCACGTCAGCAACGGCGCCGCCGCCAGCTTCGTCGACTCGCTACCGCTGCTGCACCCCTTCGGTCAGCTGCAGTGCCACGACATCTTCGTTACGGACTCCTCGCAGTACGAGCGCAGCTTTCGCGGTCCCGGCAAATACGACGGCTCGGTGGTCAACTGGGTCAACGGTCCCCTGCTCTCCGCCATCGGCCGCCGCAACGGCTTCGAAGCCGACTTCGTACCCTTCGTGCACCGCAGCGGTTCGAACATCATGACCCTCGTAGCCCGGGTTCAGGAGTAAACGACATGGCAGAGACCAAGACACGCGCCAAGAAAGACACGGAAGAAGCTCCGAAGGCCCGCCCCCAGCTCGTCCCGCCGCTCGCGACCTCGGTCGTAGGCTCCTACTCGGTGCCCGAGTGGCTCGAGCGCCTCAAGACCGACTACTACCAGCGCCGCATCTCCGGCGCCTACCTGCGCGAGATCCACGAGGTCGCGATCAAGGCCGCGATCAAGGACCAGGAGTGCGCCGGCGTCGACGTCGTCTCCGACGGCGAGCTACGCCGCGACAACGATATCGACTACATCCTTGCGCGCATGCCCGGCGTCGAGATTCAGCAGACCGCCAAGGCGTTCTACTCCGACTACTACGACACCGTCGTCCCCCACCCGATCCCGGACGAGGACGAGGGCGAAGGCCTGCCCATTGGCCTGCTGGACGACTTCAAGTTCACCCGCGAGTTCACCGACCACCCGATCAAGTTCTCCTTCACGGGCCCTTTCTCGCTCTCGCGCCGCGTCAAGAACCAGGCCTACGCCAGGGACGACGACCTCGTCATGGCCTTCGCGCACGTCCTCAACCGCGAGGCCAAGGCGCTCTCGCAGGCCGGCGCCACCGTCATCCAGATTGACGAGCCCTACCTGGCCGGCTACCCGGAGCAGGTCCCGCTTGCCGTCAAAGCCTTCAACGCCGTCTTCGATGGCGTCGACCACGAGAAGACCGTCTGCGCCGTGCACGTCTGCTACGGCAACCGCAACCTGCGACCACTCTGGGAGGGTCACTACGACTTCCTATTCCCCAAGATCATGGACGCCCAGATCGACCAGCTCTGCCTCGAGTTCGCCCGCAAGGGCTACGACGACCTGGAGCTGATCAAGAAGCACGTCGCCAAGAACGGCATGTCGCTCGGCCTCGGCGTCATCAACGTCAAGTCCAACGACATCGAGACCAGGGAAGAGGTCGCGGCCCGCGTACGGCGCGCCCTGCGCGTCCTGCCGCCGGAGCGCATCATGGTCAACCCGGACTGCGGCCTGCGCAACCTGCCCTCGGACATCGCGCGCGCCAAGCTGCGCGCCCTCTGCGAAGGCACCGCCATCGTGCGCAAAGAGGTCCTCGGCAAATAGCGAAGCCGCGGCCACGCCGTCATTCCGAGCGGAGCCGAGGAATCTAACGCTCTAGCGGCGTCGGAACGAAGCGCCGCGCTCGCAGAGCGCACCGGCGCCACGTCGCATTCCGAGCGAAGTCAAGGAATCGCCGCTCGCCGTGTCCTCACCCTCGGCGCCACCCGGCTTACCACGCCGTCATTCCGAGCGAAGCCGAGGAATCTAACGCTCCGTCGGCGCCGGAACGAAGCGCCGCGCTCGTAGAGCGCACCGGCGCCACGTCGTCAGGCATCCCGAGCTCAGAACAAGGCACCAGGCCGTCTGGCGATGCGCCGCTCGTTTGCTCGTTTGCTGGTTTGCTCGCTTGCTCGTTTGCTTCTTCGCCCCCCGGTCCCATACTGACCCCGAAACGGAGGTGCACCTGTGCCGAACCGCATCAACCGCGCCATCGAGCTGCTGGAGCAGGGCCAGCCCATATACTCCACCGGCGCCGGCGAGCTCACCTACGACAACGGCCGCGCCATGGCCAGGACCTGGGCCGATTACATCAACCTCGAGATGGAGCACGAGCCCTGGGACATGAAAGGCCTCGAGTCCTACATGCTCGGGCTCGTCGACGGCGGCCCGACGCCCAGCGGCCACCGCACGCCCGCCGTGATCATGACCCTACCCGCCGAGGGCACCTCCGAGGACTCGGTGCGGGCCAACTCCTGGCAGATCAAGCAGGCCCTCGCACGTGGCGTCCACGGCATCCTGCTCTGCCACGCCGAGACGCCCGGCGCCGCCCGCGCCTTCGTCGAGGCCTGTCGTTACCCCACGCAGACCATCGGCGTCGGCGCGGCGCTCGATGTCGGCAGACGTGGCGCCGGCGGCCAGAACAGCGCCGGCCGCATCTGGGGCCTCAGCGGCAACGACTACATTCGCAGAGCCGAGCCCTGGCCCCTCAACCCGGACGGCGAGCTGCTGCTCGGCCTCAAGATCGAGAATCGACGCGCGCTCGCCAACGCCGGCGAGACGCTCTCTGTGCCCGGCATCGGCTTCGCCGAATGGGGCCCCGGCGACATGGGCCTCGCCTTCGGCCACTTCGACGCCCACGACCCGCCCTATCCCGCCGACATGGACGCGGCCCGTCTCGCCGTCAAAGCCGCCTGCGAGCGCAATAACGTCGCATTCCTCTGCAGCTGGAACGACCGCGGCCTCACTGTCGAGCAGCGCGTCCGCCACCTCCTCGACGACGGCGTCAAGGTCATGTCCGGCTTCAACGAAGAAGCCGCGCGCATCGGCCGCGCCCTCACCAACCGAACCATGCCGGTCTAACCAATGCGACTGCCGACCCGCCCCCTGCGAGGGGCGACAGTCTTCTGAAGCCGTCGTTCTGACGCCAGGAAGAATCTGGCGCACCTCACCAAACGCGTCGACCGTCAAGCCCGTCAAGATACGGCTCCTTTGTCGAACCGATGACGTTCCCTAGGCTCGCCTCACGACTTCGCAGATCCTCGCGCCTTCCTTAGCCCCTGCTTAACACGTCAGGCGTATCATCGAAGACGATGAACCGGCAAAGACCCGTCGCCCTGATCCTGGCGCTTCTGCCCTTCGGCCTGCTCGTCTCGAGCATCGGCGCCGTAGTCGCGTCGTTCGCAGCGTGGGGCGCCGCCACCCACGTCGGCATACCCAACTGGGAGACCACAGCTGTCGGCCTCGCCTTTGCCGTGCCCGGCGTCGTGGCCGGAGCCCTCGTCCTGCGACAGGTTCTCGTCCGCACCCGTGACCGTTTCAGCCTCACGACCTTCCAGCTCGTTGCAGGCGTCATCGCCATGCTCATCGCGATCGGCGTCGAAGCCGGCCTCGGCCTGCGCATCGCCTCGCCCGCCACCTACGACGGCCTGCGCAACGCCGACGGCACCCTCAACACGTCCGCCTCAGGCTTCCTGTTCATCGGCGTTGGCGCCGCCGTCCTGCTCAACATGGCCGTAGCGCTCGGCGCCTACATCTACGCCGAAGCCCTCTCAGCCGACGTCCGCACCCTCTTCGACCGCCGCCCCGACGAACCCGACGCCATCGACGCAATGCTGCACGGCCGTCACGGCCCCGGCGCCAGCGCGCCGTAGCACGGGCAAGCTTTCAGCGATCAGCAGTCAGCTTTCAGCTCTTTACGGCACCGCGCCTCCAGCGCAGACGCCACCAAAAATGCCGGTCATTCCGAGCGAAGCCTGAGGAATCGCCGCTCGCCCCGTCTGCCAGGGCGCCTGCGCGACGCCGGGACATTTTGCCGTTGCGAGGAGGCGACAGCCGACGCGGCAACTCCACACTGACAACTTGAAACTGAGAACCGACAACCATGCTGAAACCTGATCGCTGACAGCTGATAGCTTCCCTGATATACGCGCGATCAACCGTTGCCTTACAATAACAAGCCTTACGCCCTGCCACGGCGAAACGGAGGGAAACCGATGCCCAGACCGCTCTGGAAAGGCGCCATCAGCTTCGGCATGGTGTCGATCCCCGTAAAGCTGTACACGGCGACCGAAGAGAAAGACGTGCGCTTCAACATGCTGCACGCCGAAGACATGTCGCGTATCCGTCAGAAGCGTTTCTGCGCCGAAGAAGACGTCGAAATCGACAACGAGGACATCGTCAAAGGCTACGAAATCACCAAGGACCACTACGTCGTCATGGAGGAGGAGGATTTCGAGAAGGTCCCCGTCAACACGACGCACACGATCGATATCGAAGCCTTCGTCAGCCTCGACGAAATCGATCCCGTCCTCTACCAGAAGACCTACTACCTGGAGCCCGACGAGATCGGCCTCAAGCCCTTCGCGCTGCTCATGCGCGCCCTCGAAGAGACCAACCGCGTCGCCATCGCCAAGGTAACGCTACGCCAGAAAGAGCAGCTCTGCTCCCTGCGCATCTACGGCAACACCATCGTGCTCGAGACCATGTTCTACCACGACGAGGTGCGATCCACCGGCGAGCTTGCCGTGCCCGGCGAAGACGTCAAGATCAACGACCGCGAGCTCGCCATGGCCAAGTCGATTGTCGACATGCTGACCGGCGACTTCGATTACGAGCAGTACAAGGACAACTACCGCGAGGCTCTACTCGAGCTCATTCGACAGAAGGCCGAAGGTCAGACCATCGAGACGCCGGCGCCCGCCGCGGCCAAGATCACCGACCTCACCGAGGCCCTGCGCGCCAGCGTCGAAGAGATTCGACGCCGCAAAACCGCTGAGCCCGAAGAAGCCGCGCCTCGTGCTCGCGCCCGCGCCAAGAGCGCCTGACGCCCCATCACCACGTTGGCGCGCGATCATCGCGCCCGACGCGCCATATGGCGGCGTCATTCCGAGCGAAGCCGAGGAATCGCCGCTCGTCGTTCCGCGAGCATGCGTGCGCCTCGTAGCGGCGCGATTCATCGCGCCCGGCGCGCCGTCCTCACACCACGGAACGTCCTAACCCGGCTTCTTCCCCGCCTCGATGAAGCTCGCGTAGTTCACCGCAATCTCCCTCAGCTTCGGCATCATCTCCTCGATGCCCGCCTTCGTCTCGGCCGCCTTCCACGCCTCGCTGCCGTACACGTCCGGTCCCGTCAGCTCGACGTAGACCAGGAACCCCGGCGCGCCCGCCGACGTCCGATAGCTCCGCGCCCGTTGCACGCCCGGCAGCGCCGCGAGCGCCGGCAGCAGGCGCTGCGACAGCCACTGCCGCAGCTCGTCCTCTGAATCGCTCTCGAGCCGGATCATCACGACGCTCGACGCCGGCTCCGATGGCGCCTCACCGACCGTCTCCAGCAGCTCGAACTCCTTGCGGATGTTGCCCACCAGCGTCCTGCCGATGCGCCGCGTCCACTCCGTCGCGCCGGTCTGCAGCGCCCTGTACGCCTCGCTGTACAGCACCTGCGGCGTATCGAGGTCGTACACCGCCATGTACTTCGGCTCGCCCGAGATCGAGCGGTAGCGAATCGCCGTCTGGAAGCCGGCGCAGTTGATCCGCTCCGGCAGGTGCTCCTGCGTGTACCACGCGTTGAGGTCGGCCTCGCTTGCCTCCGGGATCTGCATCCACACCGCCAGTAGACCCGTCGCAGTCGTCATCGATTGCTCCCTTTCGCGCTCGGCGCCTGTTTCGGCGCTTCTTAGTCCTCGTCCTTGAGCCAGATCGGCGTCACACGCGTCGTTACCGGCTCGTAGACAATGTGCTCGCCGCCGCGGCGCAGCAGGTTGAGCGGCGCCATCCACGAGTAGCGCGGGCCCGGCATCGCCGCGCCCATGCTGCGACGCCGCGCGTTCGCCGCCGCCAGCGGGTCGTCCAGCTCCCATAGCGCCAGGTTCTCCTCCTGCCCGTAGGGCCACGCGCCCTCGACGCCAGGCGCGCGCCCGTCGATCGCGCCCTGAACGCTGGAAAGCTTGTAGCGCACCATCGACTGGAACCCCGGGTTGCGCAGGTTGCCCTGGCCGACGTACCAGTTGTTGTTCGCCTCCTCCGCCCCCGGCAGCGCCGTCGAGTACACGACCCACAGCGCCATCGGCAGTGCTGGGCGTCACCTTCGCGCGCTCGGGCTGCAGCCAGACGCACGTCTCCTTGTCGGTGATCGGCTCGTACAGCAGCTGCGGCCCCCACTCGACCGGGTCGTTGTCGGGGTCGTGCGACTTGCGCGCGTCCTCACCGTCGCGCAGAGCCTGGAAGACCTCTCGCGGCGCGATCTCGCGGTCGAGCTCGTAGACGTTGAGGTAGATGGGCTTGCCGTACGGCCACACGGGCTCGTTAGCCATCGGCGTCATCCACTCCATCTGCACGTGCGACACCTTGTAACGCGTCACCGCCACGATGCCCGGCGTCTTCAGCACCTGCTGCAGGTGGAAGTTGTTGAACCAGTTGTTCAGCTCCTCGTCGCGTTCCGGGCTCTTCGGGTTGCAGTGCACCAGAAGGACGTTGTTCTGCATCGAGGCCTCCTCGTCCCAACTCGATCTCGCTTCAGCCGCTTGCGCCGCCCATCATACGTCCGCGCCCGGCGCCGGGCTATGCGTCTTGCGGCATTATTACACCCCGTAAACCAGATGGGTCGACCTCCATCGCCGATCCTGCGCATACTCGCTGCAGCCGAAAGCGAGGTCTCTATGCCGCTCTCCCTGGGCTTCCTGCTGCCGACCCGCGAGATGGTCATGAACCGTCAGCAGCAGCATTTCGCGCGCCTGCTCGACCTCGCCGTCGAGGCCGAATCTGCCGGTTTCGATGGCGTCTGGGCCGGCGACAGCATCCTCGCCCGCCCCCGATTCGAGCCGCTGACCACCCTCGCCGCCGTCGCCGCCCGCACCCAGCGCATCGAGGTAGGTACCGCCGTCCTGCTCTCGGCCCTGCACAACCCCGTCGTGCTTGCCAACCAGGTCGCCAGCCTCGATCTCGTCGCGCAGGGACGTCTCGTGCTTGGCCTCGGTACCGCCGCCCGCAACGACGCCAACCGCGCCGAGTTCGAGGCCATTGGCCTGCCCTTCGACCGGCGCATCGGCCTGTTCGAGGAGGGCATCGAGGTCATGCAGCGTCTCTGGCACGACTCTGAGGTCACCTACACGGGCCGTCACTTCCAGCTCGACAACGTCAGCGCCGGCCTGCGCCCCTACGACGCCTCGGGCATTCCCGTCTGGCTCTCGGCCAGCGAGGACCGCTCCTTCCACCGCGTCCTGCGCCTCGCCGGCGGATGGCTCATGCTCGCGCCCAACCCCGGCGCCCTCGATACCGCCTGGCGCCGCCTGCAAACGCTCGCCGCCGAAGCCGGCCGCGACGTTTCGAACCTCGGACGAGGCGTCTACGTCACCCTCGACATCGACGACGACCGCGCCGCAGCCGAAGCCCGGATGCGCGCCTTCATCGAGGGCTACTACCACGGCGCCTACGAAGAGCTAACCCAAATTCACGCCGTCTGCGCCGGGCCCGCCAGCTTCTGCATCGACTGGCTGCGTGACTTCGTCGCCGCCGGCGCCAACACGCTGATCGTGCGCTTCAACCAGGGCGATCAGGCCGCGCAGCTACGCCGCTTCGCCGCCGAGGTCATGCCGGCGCTGCGTTAGAAGGATCTCCCCGTCGGCGCGCTGCTTTCGCGCCGTTGCGAGTAGGCGCGTATCGCGACGCTGTCATTCTGAGCGAAGCCGAAGAATCTCGGCGCGACATCGGCGTAGTGGCGCGCCGTCGCGCTCGCAGAGCGCACCAAGGCGCCAACAACTCCGCAGTGTCGATTAACCGCTGTTCCCCAGCCAGCGGCCCAAAGCGGCGTCATTCCGAGCGAAGCCGAGGAATCGCCGCTCATCCGCCTGCGAAGCCAGGCCGACAGCAAAGCCTGCGGAGAAACGCTAGGTCCCCCGGCTGCAGCCTCATGTGCCCTGGGTCGTCTCGCCTCTACTTGAGCCACCGCGGCAACACCCGATGCGTGATCGGCTCATACACGATGTGCTCGTCCACCTTGCGCAGCGCCGCCCACGACGCCGACCACGTCGGCCTCGCCGCGGCGCCCGCCGGTCGTGTCGCCATCACGCTGGCGCGCAGGTCGTTGTACGCCGCCAGCGGGTCGTATAGCTCGTAGATCATCAGGTAGGCGTGCTGCCCGAACGGCCACGCACCCGCCGCGTCGCCTCCGAGACCCGGCTGATGCTCCGACAGCCTGTAGCGCACACCCGCCGCGATGCCCGGCCGCCGGATGTTCACCTGCGCGATGTACCACTTGTTGAACTCGTCATCCAGCTCCGGCTGCAGCGGGCTGATCGGCACCACGAAGATGTGGTTCGGCGCGCCGTCCTCGCGCCTGCGGCGCCGGCCCCGCGACGTGCGGCCACGCCGACGCCTCGCGCCCCGTGAACGCCTCGTAGAACCACGGCGTGTCGAACTCGGCCGGCTCGTCCTCAGGCCTCGGCAGCATGCCCGCCGGGTCGCGCTGCTGCATCCGCGCCCATAGCTCCCTGGGGTCGACCGCAGCGTCGAGGTCGTACAGCGCGACGTACGTGAACTCCTTGCCGTACGGCCACGCCGGCGTCACCGCGGCAGGCGGGAACCACTCCATTTGCAGGTGCGCCAGCCTGTAGCGCGTCGCCGCCAGCACGCCCGGTAGCTTCAGCATCTGTTGCAGGCGGAAGTCGTTGTACCAGACGTTGTACTCCTCGTCGCGCTCCGGCGATTTCGGCCTCGACGCCACCCACAGCAGGTTCGTCGCCACGTCTAGTACCCCGCGATGCGATAGGCGTCGAACACCGGCGCGAGGCTCTTGTACGCCTCCCGCACCCCGACCGGCGGTCCGTCGTCGCGCGCCAGCGCCTCGATGCACTCCGCGACCACCGCGTTCCACATCGACACGTAGCCCTCGGGCTGCTCGATCACCTCGTCGCGCCCCGGCGCCACGATGCGCACGCCCGTGTTCGTGCCCGTGATCAGCATGTTCTCGCTCGAAACCTTGCGCTCGTTGTCGTTGCCGTCCTCGGCCGGGTACGTGTAGCCGACCTCGTTGTGGAAGATCGTCCCGCTCGGCGTCCGCAGCGTCACGAAGGCGTAGTCTTCGACCTCGAGGCCGCAGGCCGCGTGACTCGTCACCGCCGAGACGACCTCTGTGTCCTCGCCCGTGATGAAACGCGCCAGGTCGAAGCCGTGACAACCGAGGTTAATCAGCACGCCGCCGCCGGCCTGCTCGCGGTTGAGCATCCACTCGTTGCCCTGCTCGATGTAGCGCTTCTCGCCGGGGCGCACCATGCGGAACAGCACGTGTGACACCTTGCCCGCCTCGCCGCTCTGGATCAGCTCGCGCGCCTTCTCGGCCCAGAACGTGTGGCGCATCGGGAACGGCGCCGCCGCCCACGCCTTGCGCGACTCCGCCAGCGCCACCAGCTCCTGCAGCGTCGCCGGGTCGGTCGCCCACGGCTTCTCCATCAAGAACGGCACGCCCGATTCGACCAGGTAGCGAAACACCGGCGGCATCGCCACGTGTCGCCCCAGAGCGATCACGAAGTCCGGCTTCGTCTCGTCCAGCATCTTGCGATAGTCGGTGTACGGCACGCCGCCGAACCGGCTCGCGCGGTCCGCTGCCAGTGCCTCGTCCGGGTCGTGAACGCCAACGATCTCGATGCCCAGCCGGTTCACGATGCTCAGGTAGGATGGGAACCAGGTGGAGTGATAGTGCCCTACGCCAATGAACCCGATCCTGCGCGGCCGTGACATCTGCTCGCTCCTCTAGGGCTGAAAGCTCCAAGCTGCAAGCTACAAGCCTGTAGCTGAAATTCGCATCTCGTAGCTTAAAGCCTTCAGCTTGAAGCTTGTGGCTTGAAGCTTCCGGCCTGTAGCTTGTAGCTTGAAGCTTAGCCACCCTGGAACCGGAGTCTCCATGACTGCTGCCGAGAAGCCCATCCCCGTCGCCTCCGACGCCGATCGCCCCTACTGGGACGGCGCCGGAGAGCATCGACTCGTCCTGCCGCGCTGCGCAAAGTGCGGCCTCTTCAGCGCCCGATTGCGCGTCATCTGCCCGCGCTGCCGCGGCGAGGTCTTCGACTGGACCGAGGTCAGCGGCCGCGGCAAGATTCACAGCTACACCATCGTCTGGCAGAGCACGGTCAGCGGCTTCCGCGACGATACCCCCTACGTCGTCTGCCACGCCTACATCGACGAAGAACCGACCTGCTACATCACCACCAACCTAGTCGGCGTCTCCCCAGACGCTTACGATTCTCTGAACATCGAAGTCCCCGTCGTCATGTCCTACGAGGACCGCGGCGACGCAGTCGTGCCCCAGTGGCGCCTGGCCCAAGCGGCACCTGGTGTGAGGTAAGTAGTGCCCTTCGACGCGAAGAACAAGGTTGCAATCGTCGGCGTCGGCCACTCGCAGGTCGGCCGCCGCCTCGAGCGCCCAATCGGCGCCCTCGCCGTCGACGCCTCGATCGAGGCCATCGAGGACGCCGGCCTCACGATTCAGGACATCGACGGCCTCGCGACTTACCCTTCCGGCCCCGGCCCCGGCGTCGGTCCCGTCCCCGGCATCAGCGCCGCGCCTCTCGGCTGGATGGTCGGCGCCCTCGGCATCGAGCAGCTCAACTGGTGGGGCGACGGCGGCGGCAACATCAGCACCGCCATCGGCTACGCCATCCAGGCCATCGCCACCGGCAGCGCTACCAACGTCCTCGTCTGGCGCGCCATGTATCAGCCCCGCAGCGGTGCCATGGGCAGCGGTAGCAGCGCCCAATCAGCCTCGTCAACCCCGCGAGAGGCGCCGCGCGTCTCCGGCAACCAGGCGTTCAGCGCACCCTACGGCGCCGGCGACGCCCCGACGCACTTCGCTCCCGCCTACATGCGCTACATGAAGATGTACGGCGCCAAGCGCGAGCACATGGCCGCCTACACCGTCAACGCCCGCAAGGGCGCCAACCTCAACCCCGACGCCATCTTCTACAAGCAGGAGCTCAGCTTCGACGACTACATGAACTCGCGCATGATCGCCGACCCGCTCTGCCTCTTCGACTGCGACATGCCCGTCGATGGCGCCGCGGCCATCGTCCTCACGTCAGCCGACCGCGCCCGCGACCTCAAGCAGCCGCCAGCCTACGTCACCGCCTTCGGCTCCGGCGGCTACAGCTGGAACAAGCGCCCGCCCGAGGAGTGGCAGTACGACGTCGCCGCCAACATCGGCCGCACCCTCTGGGCTTCGACCGGCATGAAGCCCTCCGACATGGACGGCGCCATGTTCTACGAAGGCTTCTCGCCCGACATCTACTGGTGGCTCGAAGGCATGCAGTTCTGCCCCGTCGGCACCGCCTGGGAGTGGATCCAGAACGACCGCATCGGCCTCGGCGGCGACCTGCCGGTTAACACCTTCGGCGGCAGTTGCAGCGCCGGTCGCCTGCACGGCATCACCCACTGGATCGAGGGCGTGCGCCAGATTCAGAACCGCGCCGACCACCATCCCGGCGACAGGGCGCGCCAGATCCCGAACTGCGAGAACATGCTCGTCGCCACCGGCATGCTCGGCCACGGCACCGGCGTCATCCTCAGCAAAGACCCGCGCTAACTGGAGAACCTCGCTCATAGCCCGGGAACCCGTACAATCGAATTAGATGACCCCGCGAAAGCTCGCTGCCATCGGCCTCGCCGCCTGCTACGCCTTCGCCGTAAGGCCTCGTCTCATCCGCTGGGGCGCCACCGAAGACGAGGTGAATGAGACCTATCCAGGCGCCGCCATGGTCCCCGACGGGACCCGCAGCCCCACGATGGCCACCACCATAGACGCACCGCCCTCCCGCGTCTGGCCCTGGCTGATCCAGATGGGTGTCGACCGCGCCGGCTGGTACAGCTGGGACGCTCTCGACAACTTCGGCCGGCCGAGCTCCGATTACATCTACCCCGCATGGCAGAACGTCTCCGTCGGCGATCACTTCGTCGCCAAACCGGACGGCACCCAATGGTGGGAGGTCGCCGAGCTCGAGCCCGAGCGCTTCCTCTCGCTACGTATGACGCTCGACCTGCGCGGCAAAGAGTACGACCCCAAAGGTCCGCGGCCTCGCTTCTACACCGACTCGACCTGGTCGTTCCTGCTCAAAGAGCTGCCGGGCGAGCGCACCCGGCTCGTCGTCAGCGGTTACTGGTCCTTCCGCCCCCGCTGGCTCCAGCCCATCCTCGGCTTCTTCGTCATCGAGCCCACGCACTGGATCATGCAGAACCGACAGTTCAGCAACCTCAAGCGCCGCGCCGAGCGCCCCCTGATCTCCAACCAGATGCCGCCCAACGGCCCCGAAATCGACGGCGTCGAGCTGCCCCGACCCAACCCTTAGTACCGGTTTCTAGCTCAGGAAGTGCGAGGCGTCAGTGCGCCTGGTGTTACTAGGCCAGGTAACCCGGGGTCTGCAGCAGCTCGTCCAGTCCAACCGGCGTGAGTCCACGCGACTTCAGACCTTCGAGAATCAGCGGCAGTGCCGTGAGCAGCACCGACCGGTCGGCCGTGAGGTCGCCGTCCAGCCCATCGTGCAGGAGAATGATCGAGCCCGGTTGAGCCCCTGCCAGTATCCGCTGCGCTACCAGCTCTCCGTCGGTCGCGTCCCAGTCGCCCGCGTCGACCTCCCAGCCGATCGTCTTCATTTTCCGATCGCTCACCACGCGCGTCACGAAGGGAGACCGCGTGCCGTGGGGCGGTCGATAGAATGCCGGCCGGACGCCGAGCAGGCGAAAAAACTCGTCCTGAGTCTTTTGAAGCTCGGGATAGCGCGGATCGAGCCAGCGGTAGTAGTCATGGCTGTAGGAATGGTCACCGACCACATGGCCGCCGTCCACCAGCGCCCGAGAGATGTCCGGCCGCGCCGCCACGGCCTTGCCCACGCTGAAAAAGGTGCCTCTGACCCTGTACGAATCGAGTATGTCTTTGACCTTGAGCGTGTATCCAATGTTAGGTCCGTCGTCGAACGTAACGCTGACCAGGTTTTTGCCGCGCGACGCGTGATTGACCATCGGTCCGAACCAGCCGGCCTCCGGAAGGGTTGCACCCAGGTAGGCAAAGCTGACGAGAGCGCCGGCTCCCAGGGCACCTTCGAGGAACTCTCGACGGCCAATCGCCAGGGAAGGCCTTCGCTCCGTTGTTGTCGCGGTCGGCGTGGCGCTGGCCCTTGCGATCTGTCTCGCATGACTCATGACGAGCAGCGATGCTAGCGTAGCAACGCTCATCTCGATCATGCCGGTCGCGAGAGCAGCATCCCGGCTGAGGAGCCACCGCAAGGCGACCAGCAAAAGCGCGAAGGGAACGGCGGAGACGGTGAGTCCCTTCCTCAGCGATTCGGAGTAGCTGAGGCCGATGCCGGCGCCAAGTGCTCCAGCGGCAATCGGGCCTGCGAGCGAATAGCTGGCAATCGACAGCGCCCATGCCATGCCGCCGGCCATGGCCAGGCCGGCCAGCGCCGGGCGCACGCCGGCTGTGCGTAGACTATGGACCGCCAGGAAGGCTCCGACACCGATCAGAAGCGCGAGAGCCTCGTACGCGAAGGTCGAATACGCCGGCGATCCTGCAACCGCCACGGTCGGTAGCACGAGCAGCCCCAAGCTTGCATCCGCCAGAAATCGATTAACTCTGAGAAATGACCGCCACTGGAGGCTCATTGTTCCCCCCATCCGCTCCTGCCACCCCACCCCGGGAAGAGTTCTCCGATCTTCGAACGAAAAAAGGATACCCCCGATCAGGCGGCATAAGGAAACGTCCGATTCCGGCGCCACCGTCTGAGGCGGCCAGTCTCGCAGCGACACGCCTCTTTCCGCAAGCGCCCACGTCAACTCCTCAGACTCGTGTTGCCCGGTTGACGCCTCGGTTTTGCACAGCGAGGACCTCAGGTATCGTCTGAGGAGACGATGAGACCATCTCTGCCGGCGCCGACAACGAAAGGTCCTTGTGAGTTCGGCGCCACCCGCACACGATGATTGACCGACAGGTGACGGGCCCGCGGCTGATCGTCACCGTGGTCTGCCTGGCCTGGGCTGTAGTGCTGGCCCTGGTGCTCACTCACCCCATCTTCGTGACCGGCGACTCGCTGAACAACTACGCGCACGTCTGGTACGTCAGCCAGCGCGTCTGGCACGACCATGTCATCCCGCTGCACATGCCGGTGCTTGGCCACGGCGAAGCCTTCGCCTTCCCCTACGGCTTCATCCCCTGGTTCACGGCGGCGCTGCTGCGCCCTCTGCTGGGCGATTGGGTGGTGACGCTCTGGCTGGTGCTGGGTGCGGCGGGTACAGTGGCGACCGGGTTCTGGGCCCTGCCGGAGTTGCGCCGCGGCTACTGGCCGGCGCTGGTCCTCGTTAACCCGCCGCTGCTGGACGGCCTCATAGCCGACCAGATGTCCTTCCTCTGGGCGGCGCTGATCTTCTTCGGCGCCGTCGGTTGCTGGCGCCGCGACCGGCTTTGGGCCGCCGTTCTGCTCTGCGGCCTCAGCCAGGCCACCCATCCGCCGGTCATGCTGCCGGTAGTCGGACTCTGCGTGCTGATCGCCCTGTGGCGCGACCCGGCACTACGGCCGCGGCTGCTGCCCGCCTACCTTGTCACGCTGGTCATAGCGCTGCCGGCGGCGCTGATCGTCCTGCTCTCTCCCACCGTCGCCGATACCTCGCGCGCCGTGCAGTTGTATAACCTGGTGGGCACGATCGGCTATCGATCGTGGGTAATCCTCCTGCCCTTCATCCTGGTCTGGCTGCAGCGCCACCGGCCAAACGCTGCTCGCTGGCTGCTGCCCGGCCTGATTGTGCTCAACCTTGTCATGTTGCAGCCGCGCGACGGCTTCTACGCCTGGGGCGGGCTGCTGCGCCAGCCGGACCAATCGCTCCTGACCTACACGTCGTCCAGCCTGTTCGTGCCCGGCGCGACCTACCGAATCCTGCGCATCAACGACGGCCTCCACTCCGATGGCAAAGTCGGTATGTACCAGTTCCTCCAGGCAGGCGCCCGGCTCGACTCCGAGTTCTTCCCCGAGAGCATCGACCGCCGCTACTGGGCTTCGACGGCCGATTACGCCCGCTTCCTCGAGAGCCGCCATGTCGACTACGTGGTGATTTTCGACGACTTCGACCGCCACTACAGCAGTAACGAGCAGGACATGCTGCGTCAGCTCGCCGACCAGCCCGTCAACCTCGATTCGCTACAACTGTGCACGACCCTCCAGGTGAGGCAATACGGCTACGACGTCTTTCAGGTGCGCCGCGACCCGCATGACACCGGCGCTGCAGGCTGCTGAACGGTCGGCGAGTGATACCGCACCTCCAGCCGAAGCTCGGGGACGCGATAGCTGCAGCCGCCATCAGGCTCGGGGCCGTAGAGGTTCCG
This sequence comes from uncultured Chloroflexia bacterium, assembly GCA_963732945.1. Taxonomy (GTDB): domain Bacteria; phylum Chloroflexota; class Dehalococcoidia; order DSTF01; family WHTK01; genus WHTK01. The sequence continues at coordinate 213,602 of CAVTBL010000010.1, read as the reverse complement.
TCAGCGACGGCCAACAGGACATGCTCAGCATGGGATGATTGGTCTCTGGCCCCTGACGCGGGCAGAGGCTGGCTTGACCGACTCAGGCCCGGTCGGCGCTCCTACCGTTCGTCCGAGGACGAAGGGCGAGGCTCCTCCTCGTTGTCCTCTTCTTCATCCTCGTCAGGCTCTTCTACCTCGTCCTCTTCTTCATCCTCGCTCTGCCCTTCCTCCCGCACGAAGATATCGCGGAGGACTTCACGTCCATCGCTCGGCGCGCCGAGGAAGGGAATCCCAGGCAGGGCCTCAATTTCTACGTAATTCTCGAAAGCGGTCGCGAGCACCATTGCCTTACCTCCGACTCATCTCATTCGCCTGTCGGGCTATAACGGGGTCGTGAATCCGTCAGTCGGCCCCAGGCCATGATGAAGGTCGCAGTCCGTGCGCCTCGTACCAAGCCTACTACTTCCACGGGCCGCGACAAGGGCGCCTCGATGGAGCTACTCCGGGCAGCTCGCAGCTCTGAACCACGCCTGTTACTACCACACCGTCCCGCATTCGGGAGTACAGGAACGCTCGGAAGCAAGACGCTCGTCCTGCCTCCAAAGAGGCAGACGACCTGCTTGCACGAAAGAGGTGGCTAAGATCGCTTGTCTAGAGGGAAGTCTGAAATCTGGAGCGGGGGACGGGACTCGAACCCGCGACAACCTGCTTGGAAGGCAGGAGCTCTACCAACTGAGCTACCCCCGCTGGGAAGGACACTCCGTCCGAATTATAGCGGCTTCGTTGTCATCCCCGCGCTTCCCTGGCCGCGATGCCACGCTCTGCCCGCCGACGCATCCTCGTCAGGCACCGCGCACATGTCGACACGGGTTCGCCGGCGCCGGCTCTAGGGGAAAGCTTGTCTGAGCTAGCCTTCCAAAATCGTCAGAAGCAGGGCCGAATCCTCGAGCGCCTCTACCTTGTGGCGCACGCTTCCCTTGAACGCGACGAGGCGTCCCGCCGGCACGTCGATCGACTCATCGCCTATCTCCATGCGAACGTGGCCGTCCAGGACTTGCACCGTAGCCGGGCCACGCGCGGCGTGCTCCTGCAAGGTCGCCCCGGCATGCAGGTGCGTCAGGACCAGGCTCATCCCGCCCTCTTTCACGAGTGTGACCGCACCTCGCGATTGCCAACCTGCGCTCTGGCCGTGGAGCTCCGTCAGCGCGGCGCCGAGGTCCAGGACCATATGCTCGGCCTCAAGATTGTGCGTCCTTAGATACTCGTGACCTTCCATTGAATCGATTCCTGAGCTTTCCAGAAGACGTTCGAAGACGCTGCTAAAAGGTGGGGCGAAGCCAGCATACTACGCGCCTCCTGACCCGACGCCCTTACGCCCCCCGCACGTATCGACACGCGTTCACCGCTGCCGTCGCACCGTCACCGATCGCCGACGCCACCAGCGACACCGACCCCTGCCGTATATCCCCCGCAGCGAACACTCCCGGCAATGACGTCTTCAGACTCACGTCCGTCACGACGTGCCCGCTCGTGTCGAGCTCGACCACGCCCTCGAGAAACGCCGTGTTCGGCTCCAGCCCCACGTACACGAACACGCCCGCGACCGCCTCCAGCCGCGATTCCCCCGTCGCCGAGTCGCGCACCCGTACGCCCGTCACGCCGTCATCGCCGCCGACGATTTCCTCGACCTCGCTGTTCGCCACCAGCTCGATACTGCCCTTGCCCGACGCCGCCTCGACCAGGAACCGCTGCGCCGTCACGGCGGCGCCTCGATGCAGCACGAGCACCCTCTCGACGTAGTCGGTCAGCACTGCCGCCTCTTCCAGCGCCGAGTCGCCGCCGCCGGCCACCGCCACCGTCTTGCCCGCGAAGAACGCCCCGTCGCACGAAGCGCAGTGCGACACGCCGCGACCTTCGAACAGGTCCTCGCCCGGAATCCCCAGGCTGCGCAGCTTCGACCCCGCGGCGATGATCACGGCCCGCCCACGAAACGAGTCTTCGGCGCAGCGCAGCACGTACGCATCGCCGTCGCGCTCCAGCGCCTCGGCCGTGTCCATCGCGAACTCGCAGCCCGCGGCCTCGGCCTGCATCTGCACCGTCGGGCCCAGGTCGTAACCCGCGACGCCGTCGGGGAAGCCCGGCATGTTGTCGATGCGGTCGACGTTCAGCACCTGGCCCGCCGCGCCCATCTGGTCGACGATCACCACCGAGACGCCGTGCTGCGCCGCGATCATCCCAGCCGTCAGTCCGGCCAGCCCCGCGCCCAGAACGACCACTTCGTATTCCTGCATCGATGCCTCCTCCGTCGCACAGCCCCGACGCCGCCAGCATCGCACAACGCCGCCCTCGCGCTCCACGCCAAATTCGAGCCGACTGAGCTTCATCGTCGTCCTGTTGTCATTGCAGGTCGCAAGAGGCATTTCGTCATCGCGATCGGCGTCAGCGCGAGGTCATCGACCTCCGCTAACGCGACGAACCGAACGCTCTAAGCTGCAGGATCCCGTGATCTGCCGTTACCCCGTCGCTCTCGCAACGGGGGCGCTTCGCCGCATCCTCAAGTATCCCTACCGACATTCGACGAAGCGCAGCGATCCGTGACGCGCGGTAGCGAGCGAGAAGACGGCAGCCGCCATCAGCGCCACTCGTCGATTGACACCGTCTTCGCACGCCGAGCGCCCATCAGCCGCCAGTAAGCGTTCGCCTCGCCGCCCACCACCACGACCTCGATCTCGTCCGGCTTGTACACGTGCACCAGCTCGTCCGGCGCCGCAGCCAGCCGCGAAGCGTATGGTTCTTCGCCGGACGTCGCGCGCGGATACACGTAGTTCAGGTTGATCTGGTAGTCCCAGTACTCGCCCGCCGGCATCTGCGCCGTCTCGTAGACGTAGTCGATGAGCTGCTGCTTCTGCACGAACCCGGCTCGGTCGATGAACTGCTGCGCCGTCAGCGGGTCCAGCAGCAGGCACGGATGGCAGCTCGGGTCCATGCCGCGCAGCATGTGGTACACGTGGTCGCGCCAGTGCTTCTCCGGCAGCCCCAGGGTGAAGTTCGTCGACCACACGTTGGCGAACAGGCTCACCGCGCTATCGGACGGCTTGAAGCCGTGCTGCACGTGTAGCGGCTCCCACGGGCTGCGCTCCTCGTTCTCGGCGAACGTCAGGTTGTTGTACGCGTAGCCGTTGCCCTGCGACCCCATATAGGTAACGCCCGGCTTCGAGCCGCCGCCGCAGTTCTGCGAAATCAGCCCCCAGGCACGCCCGATCGTCGCGTTGGCGTGGTTCCACGGCCCCATCGCGCCGATGCCGCTGTTCATCTCGATCTCGTGGCGTATCGGCCCGTTCACCACCGCCATGCTCGCCGAAGAGCTCGACGACGTGCCGCGCGCGCTGACACCGCTCGCCGCCATTGCCAGGATCACCGGGAAGTAGGCCGGCTTCGCGCCCGCCATTACCGCGTTCACCGCCGCCTTCTCGACCGTGAACTCCCACATCTCGTGCAGGTTGTGCCCGAAGCGCCCCACGACCTCGTCCGGCCTGTGGCTCGTCGCCGCCAGCATCGCCGCCACGCGCTCCTCGGTCGGCAGCACGATCGGCAGCTTGTCGGTCCAGTCGTTGCGCAGGAACAGCTCCTGCATCTCGTCTTCCGTCGCCGGCTCCACCACGCGCGGCGTCGACCGGTCGAACGTCAGGCCCTTGACGTCCTCGCTATCCAGCTCCAGCGAGACCGTCAGCCCCTCGATGATCTCCTGCCACACCGGGCGGAGGTTCACCGGGTCCTCGCCCTCGATGTACGCCGTCAACTCCGCGGCCGTCTTGCCCATGACCGGCATCGGCACGAAGGCGTAGCGCGCCTGCGGCATGCCCCGCAACCGCGTCACCGAGCCGACCAGCGTCTTGAACACGTTCGTGTGCAGCGCCACGGTCGGCACGTTGTACTTGTCTTCGAGGGTCATTGCATGCACGGCGACCGCCGGCGCGCAGGTGCTTCAATGGCCAACCCCGATGATCGCCGCATCGCCGTTAGCGCGAATCTCCTCCCACGTCTTCGGATCGTCGTGGTGGTAGACGTTGTTCATCTGCACGATGCGCGTCGTCACGCCCGGCAGACGCTGCTCGAACACCTTCTGCAGCTGCGCCATGAACAGCCCCGAATCGTCGAAGCGCGGGTCGACCAGGTAAACCGTCTTGCCCTCGAGCCCTTCCAGGCGAGGCGCCATTTTCTTCAAGTTCACCCTGGGCGGAAAGCCCAGCGGGTTCAGCACCGGCACCTGATCAGCCATCATGACCTCCTCGGGGAATCGCTGGCATCCTACGTCCGCCGCACGGGCAGCGACTCCAGCCTCACGCCACGGAGTTTACGCCCATCGCCGACAACTATCGCTTCTGCACCCGGCCTGCCCGATTGCCCCGCGAAGCTACTCCCCGCACTATGTACCCGTAGCCCTTTGCTCGTCTGCCTGTTTGCTCGTTTGCCTCCGAAGGAGATGTCCGTGACCACCAACCGCAACGACATGAACGACCGCATCATCGAAGAGTTCCGCGCCAACCACGGCGACGTCGCCATGTTCAAGGGCATCCCCCTGCTGCTCCTCTACCACACCGGCGCCAAAAGCGGCCGCGACTACATCAACCCGCTCGCCTACCTGCCCGACGACGGTCGTTATGTCATCTTCGCGTCGAAAGGCGGCGCGCCGGCCAACCCCGACTGGTACCACAACCTCGTCGCCCACCCCGACGTCCGCGTCGAGCTCGGCGACGGCTCGATCATCGACGCGCGCGCCGTCGTAGCCCAGGGCGCCGAACGCGACCGCCTTTACGCCGCCCAGGTCGCCCGCGTCCCCGTCTTCGCCGACTACGAAAAGAAGACGACGCGCCTCATCCCGGTCGTGGTCCTAGAACCGAAGTCTCGAACCTGCATAAGCGTCGCTTTGAATCCACTCATATCTCTGCTTCCGGATCGGCCCTCCGGAACCGGTCCAAATCCCGGAGTGTGCCCCTCAGCTCTTCGGGAATCTCACTTGTCCGCATTACATCTATGACCTGACGAGCTGTAACAGCAAAGCCATATGTAGCTTGAAGATATGAATTGAACATCGCAAATACCTCTTTCCCAGGCACAAGTCGCAAGCGGCCCGGAAGAGTCGCCCACTTCTCATCGAACAATGCAATTGTTTCCCCAAGGATGGTCGACTGATCACGACCCTGCCGAGGAATGAATTCGAGGCGCTTGGCCTGGTATTGACTAGTTACACTGCCCTTCAATGTGTCTGTAAGCCGAGTCAATATTTCGGCTGAAGACTCTAACATCCCGACATGAGACCCACCACGTCTCACTCAATCCGCAAGCACAGACTCAATTGCTCGATCCAAGCATTCAGGTACTAGAAGGTAGTTTTCAATTTCCTTCTGTCCATGTATGTGCGCTACCAAGGATCTCTTCACGCAGGCCTGGACTCTATAGCCTGCACCTCTTCATCACATCTAAAATCACGATCCAAAACCGCGGCAAAAATACAGACTGTTCCTAACGCCTCGCGTATTCCTGTCTGCATTGCTTTGACTTGCCCAATAGTTGGGAAACCGCCGAAGGAGATGGTTGCGAATTCTTGGTTGCTAGAGAGCCCGGTGATGTTGATCCTTCTTGCAAACCGATCCAGGAGGCGTAAGTCATTACCTTCAACGAATACCACTCTCCTTGTTCGAGCCACGTGAGTTAGCGCAGCATTTTGAACGGAACACAAGTAGAGTCAGTGCAGAAGAGATAGCTCTGGGACTGTCAATGCGTTTCGCGAACGAACGATTCTTCTCTACTAAGAGCAAATCTTGTGGATCGGCATCAGCGACAATATCTGAGGAGTGCGTCGCCAACAGAATGTCAGGGCCAGCCTCGCGCAAGATATTCGTATTGACGCTGCAGGTTAGGGTGTAGATATATCTCCGGTTCATCGATGACCAGTAAGGTGGCGCCCTCAGCTCTCACGAGATAAGTCAGAATTTGGCACCATATCTGGAATCCACTACCAGACCAATAGAGTTCCCTAGTCAGTCTATCTTCAGTACAAAACATGACGAGCTTGCTGTCGCCTACGCTGGTCAGTTCTGGCAATAGGACATCCATGCCCGGCCAAGTAGTCTGGACTTGTGACCGAAATGCGTCGAATTGAGCTGGGTTATAGTGCCAGTAATTACGGAAGTGACGTGAGGCTCGATGAGTCGCGAGACCTCGTCTGACAGTATCTTCCTGAACGAGCGCCTCGTCATTATCAAGTGGTCCGAGCACTGGCACAAATCCAATACTTATAGGAAACTCACGTTTGAAGTCAGCCGTCGACGTGATGCGCTTCCCTTCGTCATCTGGCAGAAGAAAGCATCCGCCGCTTGACGGAAATATAAGGGTAAGCTTGCGGCCATTCGAGAGCGAGAACACTACGCTGGAGTCGGTATCCATGTAGTTAGTGTGGATGTTCTCAGTGGATACCGGGAGCGCTTCTTCAGCGACTGGATAACCACTCTTGCCGATGGCGGCCAGCCACTCTGGTCGACGAACTTGGGCTCGTGTCAATGCTGCGGATAGAATCCGAAAGGCCCCAATTACTGTAGACTTGCCGGCATTATTCGGACCCACAAGCATATTCATATGCTGAAGGTGAACCGAGAAATTTTCTAGGGCTTTGTAGTCGTGGAACCTCACAGACGTTATTGCATATCGTGGTATCCCGTGGCAACGTCGACTTCGTTCATTGCATCCGCTTCTTCGGTATTCCAATCATAATGTCAACGTAGAATAAATGTTCCCATCATGGGATGTCAATCTCAATGTCAATCTAAACGGAGCCTCACGGCGGGCCTCAAAAAAACAGGAGTCGCGCAGCGCACCTCCGCGAGCCGGCGTTATCATTAACGAAGACGCCCAGCCAGCCCGCGAATCTCGGAGCTGCATGATTTATCCTGCAGAGCCCGTCGCAACAAATACTCGCCCCGTCCTCCTCAGTCCCTCGCCTCGCAAGGAGAGGGACGCGCGGCAGCGAGGGAGAGGTTACCCCCGCTGCGTCGAAGCCCTGAGTGCTGTTAATGAAGCGCTGGCGCTTTACGCCGCTACCTTGTCAGGCTTCGCCTGGCTCGCGCGCCGAATCTCGATCACGCCGTCATGCTCCGAGATCGTCACCGCGATGCCGGCCTTCTTCGCCTCGCGACGTAGCTTTGCCTTCACGCTCTTCGCCGACTCGCCCGGGGCCAGACGGATCTCGTCGCTCTCCGCCAGGCGCAGGCCTGCTACCACCTCGACCGCATCGATGGGTAGCGGCGCCTCGACGGCTCCCGGCTCCCGCACGTCCTGCCACATCGCGCTCACCGACGCCGACGCCATCGCGCGCTCCATCAGCCTATCGCCCACGGCGCCATCCTCTGCCGCATACTCGACCACCGATATCGCGATGCGACCGCCGCCGAACCCGTTTATCAGCCGGCTCGCCACCGAATCGCCGCCCGTCTTGTCGGTGTGGGGCAGGCACACGCAGTACTGCCCCTGGCCGACCCTCGTCGCCAGGTCCAGCGCCCGCAAGTTGCGCGAGAACGCCTGCACGAAATCGAGCTCCGTCTCACCCGCCGAAGCGCCGTCGGCATCGCGCGTATCAACCCTCTTCAAGCCCAGAACGCTCATCCTGGAACCGTAGCGCTTGCAGCGGTTGATCTCCTCCGAGAGGCGCAGGTCGAAGTACCAGCGTTTGAACAGCATCGTCTCCGGGTCGACGATCGCCAGCCTCTTGCCGCTCAGCACCTGGCGCTCCAGAAGCGAGCTCATGAGCTGCCTTGCGCCCGAAGCTCCCCGGTTCTGGCTCTCGTGCTGCAGCATCGCCATGACGCAGATCCCAACCGTGATCGCGGCCGTCAGCACGATGACGACCACCGCCGGCAGGATCAGCGTAGATACGTAAGCCAGCGTCGTCGTCGGGACAACGGCCAGCAGAATACACAGCGCGGTTCGATTGTTCGAGAACGATGACAGCAACAGCCCCACCTCTGGCAGCATCTGTTAAGACGGATTCTCCTGCTTCATAGTCGACTGGCTCGCACATAATCTGCACGCCCACGCTGTTTTTGTTGCCGACAGACTCTGCAAGGATGATCTTCGCTCCGGCGTTCCTTTCGTGAGGCAACCGTAGTCCGTCGCGGGAGCTGCCTCTCGCCTCTCATCTCCGGACTGCAGGATTCATCCTGCCGAGCCCGTCCAGATCACCACCCGTCTCGTCGTCCTCAGTCCCTCGCCTCGCAAGCATGCCCTGAGCAGGGTCGAAGGGGAGAGGGACGCGCGGCAGCGAGGGAGAGGTAGCGCCCCTCCCAACCTGATACCCTACGACCCGTCATCTTGACCCCGATCCCGCCCTACACCCGAAACGGAGCCCTACGATGCGACTCAACACCACGAAGCAGAAGCTCGCCGGCGGCGCTACCGTCACCGGCGTCATCATCAACGAGAACGCCCCCGCCTCCCTCGAGCTCCTCGCCCGCATCGGCTGCTTCGATTTCGTCATGATCGACTGCGAGCACGGCCCCATGAGCCTGTTCGACGTCGAGAACCTCGTGCGCGCCTGCGAAGCCTCCGGCCTCACGCCCCTCGCGCGCGTCCCCGATCACGCCCCCGCCACCATCCTGCGATTCCTCGACCGCGGCGTGCAGGGCGTCATCGTCCCTCACGTCAACACCGCCGAGCAGGCCCTCGCCGTCGCCCGCGCCGCCCGCTACTACCCCGAAGGCGACCGCTCCATCGGCAGCACCCGCGCCCACGATTACAACGTCGGCGTCACGCGCGCCGAATCGACGCGATTCATCAACGACAACGTCCTCGTCATCCCCATGTGCGAGCACGTCGACGCCATCGCGAACCTCGACGCCATCCTGCGCGTCCCCGGCATCGACGTCCTGCACATCGCCGCCAACGACCTGGCCCAGAGCATGGGCTTCCCGCCCGAAACCGAAGTGCGCAGCGCCATGCTCGGCGCCATCGCGAAAGCCCGATCTGCAGGCATCGGCGCCGGCGTCGGCGGCAACAACCCCGGCGACGCCGCCGCCGTCGCCGCCCTCGTCCGCGCCGGCGCCAACTTCGTCACGATCTCGGCCTCAGGCCTCCTCCGCCTCGGCGCCGACACCTTCCGCGCCGCCTACGAGGCCGCCCTCACCTGACCAGCGGCGCGCACTACTAGAACTCGACCCGGCAACCACCAGACGTGTCCCCTCGCCCACCATGGGAGAGGGTTAGGGTGAGGGGTCACCACACCGCGTCACACAACCGGCATCCCAGCGTCCACCATCACCTTCCGATGCCGCCGGACTCAACGCTCCGCGTGCTGGCTACGCCCCGAACCGCGAAGCTGCAGGATTCATCCTGCAGAGCCCGCCCTCACCACAGCGCTGGCATCGTCCTCAGTGCCTCGCCTCGCAAGCATGCCCTGAGCAAGGTCGAAGGGGAGAGGCACGCGCGGCAGCGAGGGACAGGTCGCGCCCAACATCACGCCCTGTTAAGATGCGCCCGCCCCGAACATCCCTAACTTCGCCCCTTTACTAGAGGAGACAACCGTGAAACGCAGCACAGATCGCATCCTCCTGAGCCACGCCGGCAGTCTTCACCGCCCGCCCGCGCTCGCCGAGGCCATGCGCGCCCACAAAGACGGCGACCCCTTCGACGCCAACCTCGACAGCCTCGTCAAAGACGGCGTCGACGAAGTCGTCCGTCTCCAGGCCGAAAACGGCGTCGACGTCGTCAACGACGGCGAGTACGGCAAGTCCAGCTGGCAGACCTACGCCCGCGGCCGCCTCGCCGGCATCGAGCTGCGCGACATCAAGGAAGGCGACCCCGTAGGCACCCTGCCGATCACCGCGCGCGAGCAGCTCTCCTTCCCCGAATACTTCGGCAGCCTCACGCAGGGCTTCGCCGGCGGCGGCTTCGCGCGCCAGGGCGTCTACGCCGTTGGCCCCCTTACCTACAAAGGTCAGGCCGAGACCCAGCGCGACATCCAGAACCTCCGCAACGCCATGAAGGGCCAGGACGTCGCCGAAGGCGTCCTTACCGCCCTCGCGCCCGGCACCATCGAGCACTGGCTGCGCAACGACTACTTCAAGACCGAAGAAGAGTGCCTCTACGCCGTCGCCGACGCCATGCACGAGGAGTACAAGATGATCACCGACGCCGGCTTCATCTTGCAGCTCGACGACCCCGACCTCCCGGACGGCTACGCCTGCCACCCCGAGCTCAGCGCCGAAGAGTACGTCAAGTTCGCCAACATCCGCGTCGAAGCGATCAACCACGCCATCCGCGACATCCCCGAGGAGCAGGTCCGGCTCCACATCTGCTGGGGCAGCATCCACCACCCCCACACTCAGGACCTGCCCCTCAGCGACATCATCGACGTCATGTACAAGGTCAAGGCGCAGTGCTACAGCATCGAAGCCGCCAACCCCATGCACGAGCACGAATGGGAGGTCTTCAAGGACCACCCGCTTCCAGACGGCAAGATCGTCATGCCCGGCGTCCTCGGCCACTGCGCGCGTGAGTTCGTCGAGCACCCCCAGCTCGTCGCCCAGCGCCTCGTCCGCTACGCCAACCTCGTCGGCAAAGAGAACGTCATCGCCGGCACCGACTGCGGCCTCCAGCGCACGGCTCACCCCTCGATTACGTGGGCAAAGTTCCGCGCCGGCGCCGAAGGCTGCGCCATCGCCACCCGCCAGCTCTGGGGCAACTAACCCGAGAGCTACTACCGTCAGGTCGGACCACCGACACGAAGCAACAAAAGAAGGAAGGGGCATCCGCGATGGATGCCCCTTCCTCTATCCGAAGCTTAGTCTCATCCGGCTCCATCTCTGGACGAGCCGCTCGCGGGAAAACCCAACCCCTCGTTGCGAGCCATCGCGACAGCGAGGCGAAGCAACCCCGGCCCCCCCCGCCAACCACGAAGGCGGAGCGCGGATCCGATGACGTGTCCCCTCTCCCCCAGGGAGAGGGCTGGGGTGAGGGCTATCGCCCCAACGTCTGACTAGCGTTCCCTCAACCGGTCTTTCGCCCCGAAATCGCCAGTCCCTCGCCTCGCAAGCATGCCCTGAGCAAGGTCGAAGGGGAGAGGCACGCGCGGCAGCGAGGCGAGAAAAGAAGAGGAGGCAGAGGTAGCTCCCGCCGTTTCTAGAAAGACGGAGGCTCCAGCATACGATGGCCGCGGTTCACCTCGATGCGCCCCATTAACCCCTCGTCGACCGCCTCGCCGCGTAGCCGGGCGTTCTCAGCCACCAGCACCGAGTTCGTCTCGCGCAGGAACCGCACGATCACCGCCAGCTCCTCATCGCTGAAGTGCGCCCACTGGCGCCCCAGGCTCGCTGCCATCGGCCCGTACGCTTCGCCCACCGAGCTCAGGTTCTCGTACACCGGCTCGATGATCACCCGGCGCCGGTCGTGCGCGTCCGGCCTGCGCCGCACCAGGCCCGCGCTCTCGACCCGGTCGATCAGCCGCGTCGTCGCCCCGCTCGAGAGCCCCGTCAGCTGCGAAAGCTCTCCCGCGCTCATCGGACCCAGCACGTTCAGCAGGTCGATCGTCTCGATGTCCGTCGGGTGCATCCCCACGTGCTCTGCCGCCGCGTGGCTGAACAGCGCATCGAACGTGCTCATCAGGCGCATCTCCCGCGCCACCTCGTAGACCCGCTCCCGATGCGCATCCTGATCGCTTGACGTCATCCTGTCCGCCCGATATTCTCTGCATGGTGCAGATACTGAGTGTCTAAGATATTACCTACAGGCGCAATGTAACAAGCCAAACGACGATGCTTGCTAACCAGATTTTGACACGGACCCTCTTCCGCTCCCCCGCAAGAAAAGGTCACACTAATCCTACTGAAATGTCGCATTTTGGGCCCGCCGTTCGTCGTATTGGTGGGCCCGCCTTGCGAAGCCTCGTCTAACCACTCGCTCGCGACACCTACACCTCCAGCCCCGAAGGGAGACTCACCGGATGAAACGCCTCGCTAACTTCGCCTACACCCGCCGGCGCCTCGTCGTCGTCAGCTGGATCGTCCTGCTCGTCGGCCTCACGGTCATCTCGATGGCCTTCCAGGGTACCTACCGCACCGACTTCAAGCTCCCCGGCTCCGAAAGCCAGGCCGCGAACGACCTCCTCAAGGCCCGCGGCGCCGGCAGTCGTTCCGGCTTCTCCGGCGACGTCGTCTTCAAGGCCGATCAAGGCGTCAAGGACCCGGCCGTCCAGGCCTATATCGAGGGCTTCCTCACCAAAATCAACGGCGCCGTCGCCGACCTCGATATCGCCAGCCCCTACTCGCCAGACAACGCCTACCAGATCTCCAAAGACGGCAAGATCGCCTATGCCCAGGTCAACTTCTCGGACCGCTCCAACCAGCAGTACACCGACGACGGCACCGCTATCAAGGCGATCTACAAAGACGAGGTCGCTGGCGCACCCCAGGGCCTCGACATTCAGCTCGCCGGCGACATCTTCGCCGAACAGCAGGCCTTCAACAGCGAGCTCGTCGGCCTCCTCGCCGCCGTAGTCATTCTGCTCGTAGCCTTCGGTTCCATCCTCGCGATGGGCCTGCCGATCGTCACCGCCCTGTTCGGTATCGGCTGCGGCGCCGCCATCATCGGCCTTACGACCCGCCTGCTCGCCGTCCCCGACTTCACCACCGAAGTCGCCGCCATGATCGGTATCGGCGTCGGCATCGACTACGCCCTGCTCATCGTCAGCCGTTACCGCAGCGCCCTGCACGACGGCCTCACGCCGCAGGAAGCCGTCTCCCTCGCGATCGATACCTCCGGTCGCGCCGTGCTCTTCGCCGGCCTCACCGTCGTCATCTCGCTACTCGGCATGTTCCTGCTCAACCTCGACTTCATGCGCAGCATGTCGATCGGCGCCGTCTGCGCCGTCCTCATGACCATGCTCGGCTCGATCACCCTGCTGCCCGCGATGCTCGGCTTCGTCGGCCACAACATCGATCGCCCCAAGCTCGGCGTCCCCAGCCCACGCGGGCTCGCCCGGCTGCCCATCTGGATCGCCATGGTCCCGGTGCGCCTGCCCGGCTTCTTCGCCGGCCTCTTCCGTCAGGCCTCCGATGGCGGCAACCAGCGCCGTCCCCACCCCTTCAGCAGCGAGGTCCAGGTCGCGAACTCCTTCTGGTACCGCTGGAGCCGCGTCATCCAGAAGTACCCGTGGCCCGCCCTCATCGGCGCGACCGCCGTCCTCGTTATCCTCGCCTTCCCGGTCTTCTCCCTGCGACTCGGTTTCGCCGACGCCGGCAACCGACCGGCTACCGACACCACTCGCAAGGCTTACGACCTGCTCTCCGAAGGCTTCGGCCCCGGCTTCAACGGGCCGCTCTTCCTCGTCATGGAGACCCCCGGCGGCGCCAACGACGCCGCAACCCTCACCGACGTCAAGTCGGCCATCGAGGCCACGCCCGGCGTCGCATCAGCGACCAACCCTCAGAGCGTCGGCAACGGCCTCTCGGTCATGTACGTCTTCCCCACGACCTCGCCGCAGGACAAGGCGACCACCCAGCTCGTCCACACCCTGCGTGACAAAGCCGTGCCGCCCGCCGTCGCCGGCACCGACGTCAAGGCCTACTTCACCGGCCTGCCGCCTGCAGTCGTCGACTTCTCGGACTACATGGGACAGCGCCTGCCGATCTTCATCGGCGCCGTGCTGCTGCTCTCGTTCCTGCTGCTCATGACCGTGTTCCACAGCGTCGTCGTGCCGCTCAAGGCCGTGATCATGAACATGCTCTCCATCGGCGCCGCTTTCGGAGCTACGGTCGCCGTGTTCCAGTGGGGCATCGGCTCCAGCCTCATCGGCCTCGGCAAAGAAGGCCCCGTCGAAGCCTGGGCGCCCATGTTCATCTTCGCCATCGTCTTCGGCCTCTCGATGGACTACGAGGTCTTCCTGCTGACTCGAGTGCGTGAGGAGTACGACCGCACCGGCGATAACGGTCGCGCCGTCGCCGATGGCCTCGCCTCCACAGGTCGCGTCATCTCCGCCGCCGCGCTGATCATGGTCTGCGTCTTCGGCAGCTTCATCCTCGGCGCCGACCGCTCGCTCAAGCTCATCGGCTTCGGCCTCGCCTTCGCCGTGGCCGTCGACGCCACCGTCGTACGGCTCATCCTCGTCCCGGCGGCCATGGAGCTGCTCGGCAAAGCCAACTGGTGGGCCCCGGCCTGGCTCGTTCGCTACCTGCCGACCATCCGCGTCGACACCGTGGAGCAGCCCGCCGCCGAACCCACCGCCGGGTCCTAGGTCCTGGCAGACGGCGCGGAGCTACCACCACTCAGTTAGCGCCTCGTGCGTCGAATCACCGAAGAAGTAGGGGCGACCGCAAGGGTCGCCCCTACTTCTTACTCGTCACTCAAACTCGATTAAACCGATGCCGCCGGCGAGGTGTCATTCCGAGCAAAGCCGAGGAATCGCCGCTCGTCATGCCTCCGGTGGCCGCAGTCCTACCGGTTCGGGAGCGTCGAACGCCTCACACCACGCCGCGCACCTCGAAGCAGCAGGGATTCATCCTGCAGAGCCCGTCATCACCGCCAAACGCTCGCCCCGTCCTCCGATGGAGGGGTACGCCGGCGTCAGCAGCTCAAGAAACGCTAAGGACCGCCTTGCCCCGTACTCGACGCTCGCTCAGTGCCGCGATCGCCTCTCGAGTCTGCGTCCAGCCCAGGTTCAGCCCGATCAGCGGCTTCAGGCTCCCGTCTGCGATCATCGACGCCATCTCGCCCAGCTCGACACCGATCGCCTCATGCGGGCCGTTGTCCAGGAACAGCGCCGTTATCTTCACGCCCGCACGCCGCCGGAAGTCCGACAGCGCGATCTCTGATCGACCGCCCACCGTCCCGTACAGCGCGATCGTCCCGCCCGGCTGCATCCGGTGCAGCGACGCCGCCAGGTTCGGCCCGCCGACGCCCTCCAGCACCAGGTAGAACGGCTCGATGTGCTCATCCTCCAGCGAAGTCAGCACCTCGTGCGCCCCCAGCGCCTCCGCCTCCTCGAAACGCTCCTCGCTGCTCACCAGCGCCGTCACGTGAGCGCCCGCCGCCACCGCGATCTGCACGCCGAACTGCCCCACGCCCCCGGTCGCACCCGTGACCAGCACCCGGCGACCGACGATGCTCCCGCCCGCCCGCAGCGCTCGCAGCGCCGTCAGCCCCGCCACCGGCAGCGTCGCCGCCTGCTCGAACGTCACGTTGTCGGCGATCGGCGAGACGTAGTTCAGCGGCGCCGCCACGCGCTCGGCCCAGCCGTGCCAGTCGACGATGCCGGCCACGCGCGTGCCCACCGCCGGACCGCCCTCCGTCGTGCGCACCACGACGCCCGCGATGTCCTGCCCGGGGCGAAACCCATCTGGCCGCAGCCGCACCAGCCCCAGCTCGCCGCGATTCAGGCTGTACGCCCTGACCCCGACAACCACCTCGTTCGCCGCCGGCTCCGGCTCCGGCAGGTCGTCCGCCAGCCGTAAGCCCGCCTCGCCGCTCGGGTCCGTTATCCATCCGCGCATTTTCTGCCCCGCTTCCGCTCACTCATCGCCCCGTCGTCGAATCACGATACCGTAGCGACGCGCAGAACATCGCCCGGTCACGCACCATCTGTCATTCCCAACGAAGCCGAGGAATCGCCGCTTATCCGCTCCCCATCCGCTGACGACCCTCACCCAAAACGAAAGGCGACCCCTCGAGGTCGCCCCTACACAAACACACCCTGACGAGCGCCTACACGCTCCCGATTCAAATCACCGGCTTCACGCCTCGATGCTCTCCCGCCCTCGCGACGACTCCAGCATCTCGCGCAGCGCCGCGAATCGGCCCGCGCAACCGTTTCCCGTCTGCACGCGCGTAATCACTAGCCGCGAAGCATCGAGCTTCGGCGTCGCGCCGAGGATCAGCGCCTCGAAGCACTCAGAGCAGTAGTCAGCCCTGTACGTCCAGAACTCGCCCTGAGTCACGTCCGAGAGGGCGGCTATCCTGTCGCAGCCTACGACAATGCAGGTACTGGTGTTGGATGTCTCTCCCATAACACAACCTCAGCAGGTATTGTCTCCCAATTCGGAGCCGCGTGTAGGTCGAACGGCCGCGTCGAGATCGCTTCCGCATCCCGCATCGTGCTGAAGCACCCTATCACCGCCGGGGCATCTTGCTGATTTATGTGGTGCTGAGCCGGCCGCAGCGGAACCACGCGCATCCGAACTGCAACGATTCTGAAAGGCGGCTACGAAGCCGGCGCGCCGTCCACCGATTCACGGTCGTGTATGCGGCGCCTCAGGAAGTCGCGGCGCTCGTCGTTCTGCGCCTGCTGGAACGACTCCATCTCCTCGCGCTGCCGGTTTTCGAAGCGCTCCATGGCCTGCTGCTCCGACAGCGAGTTCCCGTTCATCGCGGGCGTCGCAGTCTTGCCCGCGTCGATGAACGCCGTAAGGTCCGCCTCGCTGATCCGCCAGCCCGTCTTGCGACCACCCAGCTGCGTCGCCGCCAGACGACCGCTGCGGATCAGGCTGTACACCGTATCGCGGTGCACGCCCAGATAGCTCGCCACCTCGTCGATAGTGAACAGCTTCAGGTTCATCGCTCGCTATACCACCCCATACATCATGATGAACGCCCTGAAGATACCAGATGTTTCGGCATAAGACAACATGCTCCGAAGCAATTCCTCGCAAATCGGCACACATCGCCATACGCCGGTCCCTGCCGGTCTTAGCAGACGGCGGTCTTAGCAGACGGCGCAGCGCTAACGGCAAACTGCGTAGCGCTATCGGTCCTGGCCAGACGCCGCAGCGCTACCGCTCAGTTCCAGGAGCGTCGTCGAATCAAAAACGTAGCGGCGACCCGACTCGTCGGGTCGCCCCTACACACAACGCATCGCCACTGCCCGCAAACCCTTTGTCATTCCGAGCGAAGCCGAGGAATCGCCGCTCGTCGGCCGCTCGACACCCCGCCGTTATCCCGAGCGCAACCGAAGCACCGCTTTCCCACCACCACGGCCATCACTCGCCCCCGAGATCGGGAGACACCGCGTTACGCCCGGCAGCAGCCCACAAGCCGTCATTCTGAGCGAAGCCGAAGAATCTCAGCGCCGCATCGTCGCAGAGGCCTACCGTCGCGCTCGCAGAGCGCACCCAACGCCCCGACCGCCACGCACTCCCTACGCCTTCCACCACATGGGAAGCACTTTGCCTATCCGCGAGGCGCCTTTAAGCCGTCATTCTGAGCGAAGCCGAAGAATCTCAACGCCCCATCGTCGCAGAGGCCTACCGTCGCGCTCGCAGAGCGCACCCAACGCCTCGACCGCGACGCGCCTCGTACGCCGCCGGCGCCTTGGGCGACCGAGGCCGCTAGGGTGAAGCACTGGCGTCTTGCGCTCGGAGCCTCTGGATAGCCTCTGCTGCTTTAGGATCGTGATCGAGACTCTCGGCAAGTTCGTAATCAGACAAAGCGTCAGCAGTCCTTCCCAGCCGTTCAAGGACCTGTGCGCGATTGAAGAGCATGCGAGCATCGTGAGGCTCAAGGTTCACGGCCTGATTCAGGTCGTTCAAGGCCTCCTCATGGAGCCCCATTCTTGCCTTTGTGGATCCTCGGTTGAATAGAGCCGTTGCAGATTTGGGTTTAATCTCCAAAACCAAATCGTATTCATGGACCGCTTCAGGATATCGACCTAGCTTATCTAGTAAATTCCCGCGATTTGTCAACGCCGACTCATTCGTAACTGATAGCCGAAGCGCCTCTTCAAAGTCTCTGAATGCCTCATCATGACGACCAAGATCGGAGTAGGCGGTTCCTCGATTAGCCAGCATCGCCGAAAGGTCCCGCCTCAAAGGCTTGGAGGTCGGACTCTCTGTCAATGCAGCCGAAGTGATCGATACAGCCCTTTGAAGGTCGAACAGGGCTCGCTCAAATTGACCAGCCTTGAGCGCATCCATTGCTCGTTCATTTAAGGCGTTAGCATTATTCGGATGCGATTCCAAGAGAAGGTCGACTTCTCTAACGGCATCCTCGTATTTACCTAGCGCTCTCAGAAGTTGTGCCCTATTGTATCGCCCAGCCCCGTCACGATCTCCGAGCAGAATTGCTGAGTCGTAGCTGTCGAGCGCCTCATCATTTCTCCCTAGGTCAGCCAGGATAGTCCCTCGATTGTTAAGAGCTGCGGCCCTGTTTACTGTGTCGACGGGGGATTGAGCCAAAAATGCGTCGTAATCTCTTAACGCTTCTTCCAGGCGTTCCAGCATGGTCAGGCTCATTGCCCGGCCAAACAGGGCCTCTGGGCTCACTGCGCCCTTAGCGACTCTCGAATACTCGATTACCAGTGAATAGAGAGCTATGGCATCTTCGTCATCACCAATTGCTCGCTTTGCATTCGCTTCAACCAAGATGTCATCAATGGTTTTCTCCCCTTGAGGGACCTGATGCGCCTCTTCCAAGAGATCGCGAATGCTTGCCCGTCTCTCCGGAGAGACGGGAGCACTGCTAGTAGCTGGCGGCGTTTCCTCGCGTAGTCTTATCCAGACCGACCTGACATATTTCGGATCGGCCAACCTTGTCTGGTCGGCAGTGTCTGCAAAGCGCGCCCCTAACTTGAGATGATCGAGATAGGCAATGCGGGCAAGTCGATAACGTTCCGCCAATTCGACCTGAATGGTCGGATTCCGCTCAACGACGAGGGCTTCGTAGATTGCATCGACATACCGCTTATGGGCGTCCCGCATTTCGCCTTCAGACTCCCGAATCTGCGTTGACTGCTCGCGGGCCATCTGAAGATATTGTTGGCGTTCTTCGTTAGCTGACTTTCGTTCGTCGTGAATGAAGTCTCTAAAGTGGATGAATCCTCGCCATGCAGCGTATCCAATCGGAGCCCCAGCAACCCCGGCAGCAACGATTGCTCCGACAATTCCATCAACATTCATCGTTGTTATCTCGCCGACGATTCTAGCCGATCACACCGCTTCTGCACCGCGCCTCCTCCCCCTTAGACCTCCCGCCTCCACCGAGTACCCTCGATCCCGACATGCGCCGCTACCACCGCTCCCACCCGACGCCACGCCTCTCCCCCCAGCCCCTCCCGTCGCCTCTCGACTCCGGATTCAATCAACTTCTCGCGCCCACTGTCCGCGCCCGCAGACTCACCACCACCCCGCAAACCGCGAGATTTTTTCCAGGTCAATCAAGTCAATCAAGAGCCCGCGCCCGTGCTCTTTGCCCGTCTTGCCCGCTTGCCCGTCCCGGCCCTTCTGCCCATGCCTGTGCCGTATGCCGCTAGAATGGCCTCATGACCACGACTCACCCGTCGCCTGCCCGCCCCATCCCGCCCGTCGCCATCGATGAGCTGACCCGCGTCTTCGGCCGCGACCGCGTCCTGCACACCCCCGAAGACCTCATCGTCTTCGAGTACGACGGCACTATCGAGCGCGGTCAGCCCCAGGTCGTCGTCTTCCCCGACACGCCTCAGGAGATCGCCGCCGCCGTCAAGATCGCCCGTCGCTACGACCTGCCCGTCGTCCCGCGCGGCGCCGGCACCGGGCTCAGCGGCGGCGCCGTCGCGGCCGTCGGCGGCGTCATCATCGCCACCACGCGCATGCACCACATCCTCGAGGTCGACGTCGCAAACCGCACCGCCCTCGTCGAGCCCGGCGTCGTCAACCTGCAGCCTCAGCCAGGCCGTCGCCAAACACGGCCTCTACTACGCCCCGGACCCCAGCAGCCAGCGCGCCTGCACCATCGGCGGCAACGTCGCCGAGAACGCCGGCGGCCCGCACTGCCTCGCCTACGGCGTCACCACCAACCACGTGCTCGGCCTCGAGATCGTCACCGCCGAGGGCGACGTCGTCTGGGTCGGCGGCGCCGCGCGGGACCTCCCCGGCTACGACCTGCCCGGCATCATCGTCGGCTCCGAGGGCACCCTCTGCATCGTCACGAAGGCCCTCGTGCGTCTGCTGCGACTGCCCGAATCGACCCACACGCTGCTCGCCATCTTCGACTCGGTCGACGACGCCACCAGCGCCGTCTCCGCGATCATCGCCGCCGGCCTCGTCCCCGCCGCGCTCGAGATGATGGACGAAGTCACGCTCAAGGCGCTCGCGAAGGCGAACATGGGCTACCCCGAAGACGCCGGCGCCGTCCTGCTGATCGAGGTCGAAGGCCTCGCCGAGGCCGCCGCCGAAGACGCCACCCTCGCGCGCTCGATCTGCGGCGAATCCGGCGCCCGCGAGGTCCGCGAAGCCACCGACCCCGCCGACCGCGATCGACTCTGGGCGGGGCGCAAGGGCGCGATCGGCGCCTTCGGGCAGATCGCCCCCAACTACTACGTGCTGGACGGCGTCGTGCCGCGCACCCGCCTGCCGGAGGCAATGCAGGGCGTCGCGCGCATCAGCGATCAGTACGGCTTCGCCATCGCCAACGTCTTCCACGCCGGCGACGGCAACCTCCACCCCTGCATCCTGTTCGACGAACGCAACCCCGGCGAAACCACCCGCGTGCTCGACGCCGGCGAGGCGATCATGCGCATCTGCGTCGACGTCGGCGGCTCCGTCACCGGCGAGCACGGCATCGGCCTCGAGAAGCGCGACTTCATGCCGTGGATCTTCTCGGACGCCGACATCGCCGCCATGACGAAGCTCAAGCTCGCGTTCGGCACCGCCACCCCCGGACGACGCGACAGGCGAAGGGACGCTTCAACCCCTGCAAGGCCTTCCCGACCTCGAAGGGCTGCGGCGAAGTGCACTCGAAGGCGCATACAAGCCTACGGCCCCGACGCCTACGTATAGACGGCTCTTGGCAATTAGCTATTAGCACTTGGCCGAAGGCTTAGCGCGTCGAGCTGCAAGTGGCTTGAATTCGCTTCGGCTGCCACCGGCGAACAGCCAGAATCCCAATGTCTGCCAACAGCTGAGCGCTAATAGCCAACGACCGCCTGCCAAGTGCCAATCCGCCCTTCTCTCGTTGACATGCCCATCAATCCGAACCTAAGATCACGTTAAGAATTGGTAAAGAACCTTCACAGGTTTCTTCCGTTTCATTGACAAGAATTGATGACTTTGTCGTACGCACAGGGAAAGGAAGGTTCTAATGCCCACGGCCATTGTCGTGAGCGTCGTGGTCGGCGTGCTCACGCTGGCGGTTGGGATTCTCGTCGGACAGGTCTTGCGAGCGCGGAAGGAGAAGGCCCTCGGCGAAGCTGCCACAGCTGACGCCGAACGACTCATCGCCGAAGCTCAGACCAGAGAGAAGGAGCTCCTTCTCGAGGCTAAAGAAGAGGCCATCCGTATCCGCACGCAGGCTGAGTCCGAGGCGAAAGAGCTTCGCCAGGATGTTCTACGCCTCGAGCAGCGCGTGGCACAACGCGACGAGAATCTAGATCGCAAGCAGGACACGCTAGACCGCCGCGACCAGGCTATCGCGGACCGAGAGCGCAAGCTCGAAGAGATTCGCCAGGCGGTCGAAGAGCTGCAGGGTCAGCGCCTCGTAGAGCTCGAACGCGTCTCGCACCTCACGCAGGGCGAAGCGCGCACGCTACTGATGACCGAAGTCGAGGCCGAGATTCGCGAGGACGCGAACCGCCTCGTACGTCAGATCGAAGAAGAGGTAAAGGAGAACGCCGGCCCCAAGGCTCGCGAGATCCTTACCGCCACAATCCAGCGCATCGCGACCGAGACCGTCTCCGAATCGACGGTCAGCGTCGTTCCAATCCCCAGCGAGGACATGAAGGGCCGCATTATCGGCCGCGAGGGTCGCAACATCCGCGCCCTCGAAGCCGCGACCGGCGTCGACCTGATCATCGACGACACGCCGGACGCCGTCATGCTCTCGTCCTTCGACGGCGTGCGCCGCGAGGTCGCGCGCCTGGCGCTAACACGTCTCTTGTCCGACGGCCGCATCCACCCGACCCGCATCGAAGAGGTCGTCGAGATGTCGCGCCAGGACGTCGAGAACGAGGTCCGATCGGCCGGCGAAGAGGCGATGCTCAAGGCGAACTGCCCGGGGCTGCACCCCGAGCTCGTGCGTACCCTGGGCCGGCTCAAGTACCGCACCAGCTATGGCCAGAACCAGCTCATGCACGCCGTCGAGGCGTCACAAATCGCGACGATGCTGGCGAAGGAGATCGGCTGCGACGTCAATGTGCTGCGCCGCGGCGCCCTGCTGCACGACATCGGCAAGGCGATCGACCGCGAGTTCGAAGGCACGCACGCCATCCTCGGCGCCGAGCTGGCGCGCCGCTACAACATCCCCGAGCCGATCGCTCACTGCATCGAGTCCCACCACGAAGAGGTGCAGCCGCGCACGCTCGAGGCGCTGCTCGTCCAGGTCTCGGACGCGATCAGCGGTGGACGCCCCGGCGCGCGCATGGAGGCACTCGAGTCCTACATCAAACGCCTCGAAGCGCTGGAGGAGATCGCGACCAGCTTCGGCGGCGTCGACAAGGCGTTCGCCATCCAGGCCGGCCGCGAGGTACGCATCCTGGTCAAGCCGGAGTCGATCGACGACCTCGGCGCGATGCGTCTGGCGCGCGACGTGAGCAAGAAGATCGAGGAGTCGATGGAGTACCCGGGCCAGATCAAGGTGACGGTGGTGCGCGAGACGCGTGCGACCGACATCGCTCGCTAGCCGCCGGGGTACGAACGCCTGACACTCCGAGTCCGCGAATCGGCGTGCCTTCGTGACGGCTGAACCAGATCGATGCCAGCCTCTCCGCCTGGTGCGTCGAGGTGTTCGGCTGCGCGCCGGTCGAGACGATCTTCGAGGTCGAGCATCTCTCGCGTGTCGTCGGTTATCGCCTGTCCGACGGACAGGAGGTCGTCCTGAAGCTGCGTCCGCCCGCCGAGCGCGTCCTCGCCTGCCTCGACGTGCAGACCTACCTCTGGCAACGCGGCTTCGCGTGCCCGCGGCCGTTAGCCGGGCCGTCGTTCCACGGCACGCAGCTGCTGACCGCCGAAGCGTACGTCGAGCCGGGAGAGAAGCTGCGAGGTCCCGGAGCCGCGCCGAAGTTCGCCGAGGCGCTACACCGTCTTCTGTCGCTCACGGCCGGCTACCAGCCTCGTCTGCCGCTGGACCCGCCGCCGCCATGGCTCGGAGGCTGGCGTCACGGCGGCCCCGGACTCTGGCCGCCCGCCGACGACCTGCCGGACGACCTCAACGACTTCGACACGGCGTGGCTCGACGACGTCGCAAGGCGCGTCGCCGGCCTGCTCAACGCTTCGACCCTGCCTAACCTAGTGGGGCATGCCGATTGGACGGCGACTAACGTCGAGTGGCGCGACGGCAACCTGCACGTCGTGCACGACTGGGACAGCCTCGCATACTTGCCGGAGGCCGCGCTGGCCGGCGGCGCCAGCGTGATCTTCACCCAGGACACCTACTCAGCCGCGACGCTCGACGAGAGCACGGCCTTCCTCGATGCCTACGAGGCCGTTCGCGGCAGGCCATGGACCGAGGCCGAGCGTCCGGTGTGTTGGGCGGCCGGACTCTGGAACCTCGCGTTCGACGCCAAGAAGGACGTCGCGCGCGGCGGCGGTGAAAGCTTCAAACGGCTGCGCATCGAGGCCGCAGAACGGCTGAATCTCGCCGGAGCCTGACCAGACGACAAACGCCGAGTACGCAAGAATCGGCCCTTTGCGCTTCGAATGCTCCTCCCGATGCGCGCCTAAGTGGTCCGAAACTGTACACTGAACTACGTATGCGGGTCTTGTTCATCGGGGACGTTGTCGGTCATCCGGGCCGTCGCACACTTACAGCGATCTTGCCGCGTCTGCGTCACGACCTGCATATAGACGTGATCGTCGCTAACGGCGAGAACGCCGCTGCCGGCCGCGGTCTAACTCACAAGACCGCGAAGGAGATGTTCTCCGCCGGGGTCGACATCATCTCGTCGGGCAACCACATCTGGGACCAGCGCGAAATCGTCGAGGACCTCGATTCCGGCGCACCGATTCTGCGCCCCGCGAACTACCCATCGGGGACGCCGGGACGCGGCATCTTGCGTTGCAGGGGTCTAACCGTGCTCAACCTGCAGGGCCGCACTTTCATGCCCAACATCGACTGTCCCTTCCGCACCGCCGATGCTCTGCTCGAAAACAGCGAGGGCCCGGTGCTCGTTGACATCCACGCCGAGGCCACGAGCGAGAAGGTCGCTATGGGCTGGTACCTCGACGGGCGCGTTTCCGCCGTGTTCGGCACCCACACCCACGTACCTACGGCCGACGCGCGCATCCTGCCAAAAGGCACCGCCTATATCTCCGACGCCGGCATGACGGGCGCCCGGGACAGCGTCATCGGCTTCGAGGTCTCGGCGTCGCACCGGCTGTTCTTGACGCAACTGCCGACACGCCTGCCGGTCGCCGACAACTGCGCCGTCGCGGTGATGAACAGCGTGCTGGTCGAAATCGACGACACCACGCGACGCGCAGTCTCAGTCGAGCGCGTCGATCGGGAGCACAACTTCGACAATTAGGTCGCGCGACCCAATCGCGCCAAGCAAGCAAAGGCAAGAATTGGCTAAGGCAGACTTCCACAACTCGGCTTTGAACCTGGGGGCACCCCAGACCCCGCTGAAGGACCCCTCGCATGGCTAAGGCAGACTTCCACAACTCGGCTTTGAACCTGGGGGCACCCCAGACCCCGCTGAAGGACCCCTCGCATGGCTAAGGCAGACTTCCACAACTCGGCTTTGAACCTGGGGGCACCCCAGACCCCGCTGAAGGACCCCTCGCATGGCTAAGGCAGACTTCCACAACCACAGTACCGCCTCGGACGGCAAGCTGACTCCTACGCAGCTCGTCGACCTCGCGGCGAAGAACGGCGTGCGCATCTTCGCGCTCACCGACCACGACTCGACCGAGGGAATCGCCGAGGCGCGCGAGGCCGCGGCAAAGTACGAGGGCTTCATACTGATCCCCGGCGTCGAGCTCAGCACCGACATCGAGGGCGATGAGGTGCACGTCCTTGGCTACTTCGACTACGAGAAGATCAAGAACCCGGAACTGCAGGAGGCGCTGGCTCGCTTCCGCGCCGGCCGCTTCGAGCGCGGTCGCATGATGTGCGAAAAGCTCGCCGCTATCGGCAAGCCGATTAGCTGGGAGCGAGTGCTCGAAATTGCCGGGGACGCCTCGGTCGGGCGGCCCCACGTCGCGCAGGCGCTGGTCGAAGCCGGCCACGTCAAGACGATCCCGGAGGCGTTCGACCTCTACATCGGCCGCAACGGCCCCGCCTACGCCGAGCGCGAGAAGATGACGCCTCTCGAAGCCGTCGAGACGCTGCACCGCTACGGCGCTCCGGCCGTGCTGGCCCACCCGTCCTACACGAAGAGCGTCGATGTCGTGCTGCCCGAGTTGATCGAGGCCGGGCTCGCGGGCATGGAGGTCTACTACAAGGACTACGACCCCGAGACGGTTGCTCGCCTTGCCGCGATGGCTGAGAAGTACGGTGTCTTGCCTCTCGGCGGCAGCGACTACCATGCCCTCAACAACCCCGGTGAGCGCGAGCCGGGCGATATTCCCATGCCGGACAACGTCGCGAAAGCATTTCTAGAAAAAGAGTTGCCGTGGGTGTCGACCCTGGCACTGGGCTAGAGAGCCCGCAAGACGGCGGGACATTCTGTGCCCGACATCCCCACGTAGAGACTTATCTACGCTGCGGTCGCTGTAACACCCCCATCTGCCCTCGCTGCCTCGTCATGACGCCGGTCGGCGCCCGCTGCCCCGAGTGCGCGCACGTTACGCGCATCCCGACGCTGGACGTCAGCCCAGCATTTTTTGCCCGCGGCATGACCGCAGCGCTATTCAGCGGCCTGGCCGTCGGCGGCTTCTGGGCCTATGTCGCCGGCAACATAGGCTTCGGGATATTTTTCGCAGCCTTCATCGGTCTTGGTGTAGGTTGGGCGATCAGCGAAGCTGTCAGCCTGGCGACGAACCGCAAACGGGGCACGGCGCTGCAGTTCTGTTGCGTGCTCGGCGTGCTCCTGGCGGTCCTGGTTCACGTCGCGCTCGGCCACCACAACGCTATCTTCCTCGACGACCTCATCGTGGCCGGCCTCGGCGGCTACTTCGGGGCGTCGCGGCTCAAGTTCTAGCGGCGCCCACATCCGGAGTTGATCCACCTACCACCCATCCGAAAACGCCTTTAGAATCTCCGACACGGGAGGAGCAAACCTCATGGACATCGCAGAGGTTCAGCAGCGCATCGCAACTATTGCTCAGGGCTTCGCGACGCAACGGCGGGAACGACAGGTGCGGCGACACCTCGACCGCGCCGACTTCGAGGCTCTGGCAGAGGCAGGCTACCTGCTGGTCGGCGTACCAGAATCGATGGGCGGCCTGTGGCGCGACATCCCTGCCGCGGTCCGTCCCTACTGCGAGATGCTGCGTACCCTGGCGCATGGCGACCCGTCGGTGGCCCTGGTAAGCGCCATGCATCCCGCCGTCACGTCCTACTGGCTCGCCCTCGACGACCCGTCGCTCGACGAGCAGCGGCGTTTCGTGGCGCAGTCGGCGCTCGATGGCGCCTGGTGGGGCACCGTCACCTCCGAGCCAGGCAGCGGCGGCGACGTCATGCGCTCCCGCGCCGTCGCCAGTCGCAGCGGCGAAGGTTATACGCTCTCCGGCCAAAAGCACTTCGGCAGCGGCTCCGGCATAACGTCTTACATGATCACCAGCGCCAGGCCCGAAGGCGAGGACGTCGTCACGCTGTTCTTCCTCAACGTGCGCGACGCCAAATGGGACGGCTCGAGCGGCATGAAGCTGATCGCGGAATGGGACGGTCACGGCATGACGGCGACTCAGAGCCACGCCTTCGAGTTCACGGCCTACCCGGTGACGCGCATCGTGCAGCCGCCCGGCGTCGCGGGTCTGGGACCGGCTGCGGTGCTGGGCCTACCGTTGTTCATCGCCGTCGTCGTCGGCACCGTGCAGAGCGCCGTCGCAGCCGCGAGAGCACAGCTTGGACGCCGTCACGCCGACCTGCGGCCCTACGAGCAAGTCGACTGGGCCCGCATCGAGAACGACGCCTGGCTGATCGACCAGGCGTACGAGGGCGTCCTGCGCGCCATCGAAACGCGAGGCACGGGCGCCGCTCTCGAAGCACTACACGGCAAGACGTCGATCGCCGAACTGGCCGAATCGGTAACCCAGAGGTTGTGCCGGGTCGTTGGCGGTGGCAGCTTCAGCCGCTCGTCGCACTACGGCGCGGCTTTCGAGGACGTTCGGGCTCTCGGTTTCCTGCGCCCACCCTGGGGCCTGGCCTATGACCAGGTCATCGAGGGAGTGTGGCGGCGCTTTGACGCTGGTTAGTGCATCACGAAGTTGAGGATGATGATCAGCGTGAGCAGGGCACCCGACGTGATGAAGATGCGTCGCAGCTCGCTGACCAGGTAGGAGCGCTCGAACGTCGGCAACTGCCCGGCGATGATACGACCGCCTGTAGTGTGCTCTCCGGAGCTGCTGCGCCGCAGCTGCTCGAGCCGGCGGCCGGTCGGGCGACGCGCTTCATCCGACGAGCGCTGGTTGTTGATCCACTCCGGCCGCGTCTCGACGGGACTCGTGGCACCGCCGTATGCGCCGGTCAGCTCGGGCGTAATCGGCTCGTCGGCGAAGATCGGGTTACCTTCAAGGTCCGTCCTGGGCTCCGACTCCGGGAATGCGTTCGGCTGACGCGTCGGCCTGCGTCTGCGGGTTACGGTCTGCGGGATGTGCGCCTGGCGCCTCTTCTTAGGCATATGCTCAAATTATAGGCGCTGGCTCCTAAATGGAACAATCTCGGTAACTTCTGTCTAACGCTGATACTGCTAAACTGGATCAGCACCCGACCCCGCTGGAAGGAGCAGGCTCAAATGCTCGAACAGACGATTCGTCCGGACCCGGTACACCGCTCGCCGGTCCTTCGGCAGCAATCCCAGGCCATCGTTATCACGGAGCGATTAGAGCTCGAAACCACGGCTGCGCCCGGGTTCCACGACATCACGGACGAGATCAACGCTGTCGTCGCCGATTCGGGCGTCACGTTCGGCCACGTCACCGTGTTCTCCTGCCACACGACAGCCGCGGTCAGGATCAACGAGGCCGAGCCCCTGCTGCTGCGCGACATGGCCCGCACTCTGCGGCAGATCGCGCCCGCCAACGCCTACTACGAGCACAACGACTTCGGCCGGCGCGTCGTCAACATGCACGACGACGAGCCCGCCAACGGCCACGCCCACTGCCAGCACCTCTTCCTCTCGACCTCGGAGACGATCCCGGTTATCGAGGGCCGCACCGCGCTCGGCACCTATCAGCATGTCTTCCTGATCGAGTTGGACCACCCGCGCATGCGCCAGGTGCTGGTCACCGTTGTCGGCTGCTAGTCAGCCGCTGAAGTCTCGAAGCGCCAGCGTGTCGCCGAGCTGAATTCCTCGCCGAAGCCGAACACGACTTCCGGCGTGACAGCGAACAGCGGTCCGCCGTTGCCATCGTTGTCGTACACGCCGGCGTCACGTACCCGCAGCGACCAGTCGTACTTCGCGTTGTAAGCCTGCGCCACCATCTCGAGAGTCGTCGCGTCCGTCTCGATCGCCGCGCTGCCCTCCAGCACCACTGCCTCGTCATCGCTGCCTTTGCCGGCGCTCACAACGCAGCGCGGCTCCGAGGCCAGGTTCCTCGCCTTGCGCGTCTCCGGGCCGGTGCTGAAGTAGAAGCGCCCGTCCAGCCAGACGCCCCAGACCGGCATTACGTGCGGCCGCCCATCAGCTCGCACCGTGGTCAGCCAGTACGTGTGCGTTTCGGCCAAACGGCTCTCCGCCCACGACCACGGCAGCAAGCCCGCGTCATCACTCAGGCCGTAGCCGGGGAAGTAGGGCCGTCCTACCGCCGGTTGTTTCGTCCTGTCTGTTTCCATCGGCTCCTCCTTTGCTTCCCGCCTTCAGATTGTCACGTCCCATCCGAGAGATCGACTCGCAGGCTGGTTACACGGAACGTGCCGCTCATTGCCGCGTCTTGCGTAGTCTGCCGGATGCCAGTCTCCGCGTGGTTTGCCGGATGCCAATCCCCTACACTCGCTGCGTGAACCTGCGCGACCTCGACGTCACGGACACCGCGGCCCTCAAAGCGCTAATCTTCGACCGCATCCGCATATCCGGGCCGATTGCCTTCGCCGAGTTCTACGAGCTCGCCATGTACCACCCGCGGCACGGCTACTACTTTGCCTGCGACCCTACCCTAGACTTCCAGTCGAGCCCCAACGTGCACCCCGTGTTCGGCGCCTGCATGGCGCGTCAGCTCGTCGCCTGCTGGCGCGCCCTCGACCGCCCCGCACGCTTCGATGCCTTCGAGGCGGGCGCGGGCTCGGGGCGCCTTGCTTCGGACGTGCTGCGCTACCTGCGTAGCGCCGAGCCCGACCTGTACGATTCGATACGTTATGTCGTGCAGGATGTCAGCCTTGGCGGCGACGACCCGTGGCGTCGCCTCGAAGCCGTTGACCTGCCTCGTGACAAGGTCGAGGTCGCCGCGTCGCTACCGGAGGCGCCGCAGATCGAGGGCTGCATCCTCAGCAACGAGCTGCTCGATGCCCTACCCTTCCGCCGTCTCAGACGCCGCGCCGGCCGCCTCTACGAGCTGCGAGTCGGCCTGCAGGACGACCGCCTCGTCGACGTAGAGTCCGAGCCGCGCCCCGATGTCACGTCACACTTCGAGTCGCTCGGCGTCGCGCCTGCCGAAGACTGCGAGGCCGAGGTCTGCCTGGCCGCACCGGCCTGGCTGGCGCGCGCCGCACACGCTCTACGTCGCGGCTACATTCTCACCCTGGACTACGGCTACGAGGCCACGGACCTCTACGCCACCTGGCGCAAGCGCGGCACCTTGCTCACCTTTTACCGCCACACGTCTGCCGACGACCCCTTTGTGCGCATCGGGCGGCAGGACATCACGGCCAGCGTCGACTTCACCAGCGTGCGTCGCGCCGGCGAGGCGTCCGGTCTGCAGGATCTTGGGACCACGACACAGACCGAGTTCCTGGCAGCGCTCGGCATCGGAGAGGCGCTGGCAACGCCGCCGGAGCCGAGCCAGATCGAGGCGTACTACGCGCTGCGCAAGGCGGTTATGGAGCTAACTGACGCCTCCGGCCTCGGTCGCATCAAGGTGCTGCTCATGGGAAAGGGTGTGCCTTCCTACGACGCAGCGCCTTTCACCAGCACCAGCTCGTAATGCTCCACTATCGGGAACGGGTCGTAGAAGTGGTGCAGTAGGGCTCGCCAGCGCTGATACGCCTCGGAGCCGCGAAACCCCTGCGTGTGGTCCTCGAGAGTCTGCCAGCGCACCAGCAGGATGTAGCGATTCTCCTCTTCGATACAGTGCTGCAGCTCCAGTGATTCGAAGCCGCGCGACGCCGAGATGATGCTCACTGCCTCGTGAAACGCGACCTCGAACTCGCCCGTCTCGCCGGGCTTCACATTGAGGATCGCGACTTCGAGCACCATGCTTCCTGCCTCCTGGTTTGACCCCGCTGCTAAACTGATCTCGTGAGCGAATCCTACAGCGACATAGTCCTCGACCATGCCAAGAACCCTCGCAACCAGGGCGTGTTGCACGACGCGAACGCGCGCGGCTACAACATGAACCCGGTCTGCGGCGACACGCTGGCCCTGATGCTACGTATCGAAGAAGGGCGCATCGCTGAGGCGCGCTTCATGACCGAGGGTTGTACCGCCTCGGTCGCGACCAGCAGCGTCCTCACCGAGATGATCACCGGGATGTCGCTCGAAGAGGCGTCGGAGCTAACGCACGAGGACATATCCAAGGCCGTCGGCGGCCTGCCTGCCAGCAAGCTGCACAGCGCCGCCCTGGTCATCGACGCCTTGCGACGCGCCCTCGCGGGCTACCAGGCTGCGACTGCCTGAGCCGTGCCCACGCCGGCCCTTCGCTCTTTCCTCTCCGGTCTCGAACCGGCTGCACGTGAGCGCATCGATTGGCCGGATGGACTTTCGTTTCTGGTCTCGACTTACGTGACGCACGAAGAACCACCACCTGCGTTCGTTTCATCCTCACGCGCCATTGTCCTGCGCGCTGGCGGCGTGCTCGTGCTCAGCGACATCTGGGGGACAACGCATATCCTGCCAGGCGGCCGTCTGGAGAACGGTGAGTCCGCGTTAAATGCCGTACGGCGCGAGGTCGCAGAGGAGTCTGGCTGGCTAATCGACGGCCTGCAACAAATCGGACTTCTGCATTTCCACCACCTTCAGCCCCGCCCTGCCGGCTACCACTATGCGTATCCCGACTTCTTGCAGCTCGTCTACGTTGCGAGCGCCACGGAATACGACGAGGCTTCGAAAGAGGTAGGAGGCGTCGAGCTCAGCGCTACGTTCATGCAAGCGCTGGACGTCTCTGACCTGCAGCTGAGCCTCGGAGAACAGGCGCTGCTTCAGTCCCTGCTTGCAAATCGCGGCTGATCGACTCGTTTCTGCCCGCCCCTCGCGTTGTTCAGCACTCAATCGCTGTGCTTTCGCCGCGATGCGCGTTGCCCCACAATGGGCCCACCATGACTGACGCACCCCTGTTCTCGGTCGAAGAGGCGCTGGCGTATCTACGCAAGGTCGACTCGGTGCTCGCGGGCGTGATCGATCGCTCCGGACAGTACGAGCCGGCGCACCGAGACGACCCGTACGCGGCGCTGTTGCGGACGATCCTGTTCCAGCAACTCGCCGGACCAGCGGCGACGGCGATTCAGCGTCGCCTCTTCGCGCTGCACCCGCCCGAAGACGAACCGCCGACCGCCGCGCAGATCCTCGAGACCACGGACGAGATGTTTCGCGGCGCCGGCGTCTCGCGCCAGAAGGCAGGCTATATGCGTGACCTGGCGCTGCACGTCGTCGACGCGCGTCTTAACTTCGCCAACCTGCCGAACATGACCGATGACGAGGTCATTGCGCACGTTACGGCGGTCAAGGGCCTCGGAGAGTGGTCGGCGCATATGTTTCTCATGTTCCACCTCGGGCGGCCGGACGTGCTGCCGGTCGGCGACCTCGGAGTGCGCAACGGCATGCGCGTCGCCTACGGCCTTGAAGCGACGCCGACGCCGAAGGAGGCGCTGACGATCGGGGCGCCCTGGGCGCCGTTTCGCTCCGTCGGCTCGTGGTACATGTGGCGCGCCGCCGAGGCCACCGAAGCGCCGGCGATTTAGGGCAAACGCGTAATGGCAAAAGCCAAACAAGCAAACGAGCAAAGACTCGCCTCGAATGATGCCTCGGCGTTCTGCCCGGGGTACTGATTCGCACTGCGGACCCCTGCTTCCGCCGCGTGCTAATCTCGAGTCATGACGCAGGATCACCGACGCATTTACCTCGACCACGCTGCGACGACGCCGCTCGACCCGCGCGTCCTGCAGGCGATGCTGCCGGTCTACGAGAGCGTCTGGGGCAACGCGAGCAGTATCTACGCCGAGGGCCGGCGCGCGCGCCAGGTGCTCGAAGGCGCTCGCCGCGACGTGGCACAGGTGTTCAACGCGCGCCCCAACGATATCGTGTTCACCAGCGGCGGCAGCGAATCCGACAACGCGGCGATTCGCGGCGCTGCCTTCGCCTCGCTACGACGCGGGCGCCACATCATCACGACCCAGATCGAGCATCACGCGGTGCTGCACACGGTCGAGCAGCTCGAGCGCGAGGGCTTCAGCGCGACCTACCTTCCCGTGGACCGCGAAGGCTTCGTCGACGTCGACGACCTGCGCCGCGCCCTGCGCCCCGACACGACCGTGGTCTCGATCATGTACGCCAACAACGAAGTAGGCACGATCGAGCCCATCGCCGAGCTGGTGCGCGCCGTCAAGGACTTCGACCGCCACATCGTGTTTCACACGGACGCCGTGCAGGCCGCCGGCGCGCTCGACATCGACGTCGAGAAGCTGGGCGTCGACATGCTGTCGATAGCGGCGCACAAGCTCTACGGACCCAAGGGCGTGGGCGCGCTGTACGTGCGGCCGCGCACGCCGTTCGTCGGGCAGCTGCTCGGCGGCTCGCAGGAGCGCAACCGCCGCGCCGGTACCGAGAACGTCGCGGGCGCGGTCGGCCTCGCGCAGGCGCTGACCCTCGCTTACGCCGAGATGCCTGAGCGCAACACCCGCCTCACCGGCCTGCGCGACTACCTCTGGCGCGAGCTGCCGCCGCGAGTGCCCGGCCTGCGCGTCACAGGCGCTTCACAGGCTTCGAAACGCCTGCCGAACAGCTTCAGCTGCTGCCTCGAGGGCGTAGAGGGCGAGGCAGTGCTGATTCAGCTCGACCTCAACGGGATCAGCGCCAGCAGCGGCTCGGCCTGCACTACAGGCTCGCTGGAGCCGTCGCACGTACTCACGGCGATGGGCGTGCCGTCCGACATCGCGCGCTCGAGCCTGCGCATCACGCTCGGCACCGGCAACACGCGCGCCGACGTCGACTACCTCATCGAGAAGCTGCCGTCGGCGGTGCAGAAGCTGCGCGCTCTCGCGCCGCAGATAACGACCTGACGAAGCGTTGTCCTAATCTCGCCCTGCGCCTATGATCGGGGCGTATGGCTGAGCAAGACTTCCCGATCATCCCCATGGCTACGACGGTCGACCAGGACCTCGAGCAGAACTTGCTGCTCGGCTCGGTGGAGAACCTGCTCAACTGGGCCCGCAGCTCTTCGCTGTGGCCGGCCATGTTCGGCCTCGCCTGCTGCGCCATCGAGATGATCGCGACGGCGACGTCGCGCTACGACATCGCCCGCTTCGGCGCCGAGGTGTTTCGCGCCTCGCCCCGCCAGGCAGACCTGATGATCGTCGCCGGCACCGTGACATGGAAGATGGCGCCGTCCGTGCGTCGCGTCTACCTGCAGATGCCGGAGCCGAAGTGGGTGATCTCGTTCGGCGGCTGCGCCACGATGGGCGGTCCGTTCGCCTTCGGCTACAGCACGCTGCCCGGCGTCAACCTCATCATCCCGGTCGACGTCTACGTGCCGGGGTGCCCGCCACGACCGGAGTCGTTGCTAACGGGCCTGATGATGCTGCAGGAGAAGATCCGTCACAACCGCGACCAGGGCCTGGTCCGCACGGAGCCGACCGGCGACTTCTCGCAGTTCTTCCCGCCCGAGGACCCGATTCGCCAGGAGCTCGAGTCGCTGTTCCCGCCGTTCACCGGCCCGGTTGGCCACCGCCAGATCGAGTGCGCTTACTGCGGTCGCTGGTTCAACGCGGAGCAGCTCGGCGACACGGACTGGCGCTGTCCGACGCCCCTCAACCAGCGTCCAGACGGTCGCTGCTACTTCCGGTCTTAGCAGACGGCGCGGGGCTACCCGCCGACCAGCCGAAGTTTCATCTGAATCTCACGAACGGATCGCGGCCTGTAGGCGTCATTCCGAACGAAGCCGAGGAATCGCCGCTTGCCGACCCTGCCCGGTGCTTCGACGCCGAACGTTCGTCTCTTGGGCATGGGCCGACGTCGGCCAAGGATGATACGAGCCCAAAATGCGCACCATTGTCCGGAATTCTGGTCCTGCGTTATGCGTTACAAGGACGCATGCAGGTCACGTGACCATAGCAGCGTTCAACAGAACTTGTCCGAACAACGAGCGGCGATTCCTCGGCTGCGCTCGGAATGACATCATTGTCGTCTCGCAGAACTCGCGGCTTGCGGTTAAGCGCTTTGAAGCTGACCGCTAGTACTTAAACCAGACGCGGCCGACCAGGTCGCGGGTCTTTACCGGACCGAGCTCGCGGCTGTCGGTGCTCTCGTCCAGGTTGTCGCCGACCAGGAACCATTCGTTTTCGCCGAGGAAGTCGGGCTGGCCGACGACGGTGACTTCGGCGCCGGGGCCGGCCGCGATGCGTTTGAGGTCGAGGGACGGCGTGCTGGCTGGCCGCGTAAGCCCGTTAGGCCAGTGCACGACGACGGCCTCGCCGACACGCGGCTGACGCAGCCGGTAGCTCACGCCCTCGGCGACCAGCTTGTCGCCGGGGCGATACGCCTGCAGCATGCTGCGCCCATCGACGACGAAGCGTCGCGCGATGCGCCCCGACAGCAGGGCGCCCAGCACCGCCGCGATAGCGAACAACGAACCGATGGTGCGTCTCATATGTCTAATCTGGCATCGTAAGGCGTCAGTGGCAACAAGATTGCCTCGCGAAGGGCATGCGGTTTGGCCAAGCAACGGTGCATAGCAGCGCAGAAAGCAGAAGGCCGGACGAATCGTCCGGCCTTCCAGGCTCGAAGCCAGGAGCTAACTGCTAGCAGCTAACTGCTAACTACTGGTTGTTGACGTAGACCAGCTGGCCGCCGACGGCCTGGTTGGAGCCCGCCTTGCGAGTCGGCACACCCTTGGTGTCCCAGAAGATCTCGGCGATACGGTTCGTCATCGAGAGCAGCTCGTTCGCGGCCGCCTCATCGAAGGTCTGCTTGCACTTCGAGGCCTGCTTGGTGGCGTTCCAGAACGTCGCGTGCAGGTCCGGGTACTTGGCCAGGTGCTCGGGCTTGAAGTAGTCGTGCCAGAGGATGTCGAGCTCGTGCTTGCAGACCTCGGCGTGCTCTTCTTTGACGGTGACGTAGCGGCCGTACGAGTTGGCTGCGGCCTTGTCGGCCGACGGGTCGACCTGGCCCATGAGCTGGTTCATGCGCAGGACGGTGAGCGCAGCGATCTGCGCCGCGTGCGGGTCGTAGATGCCGCAAGGGATGTCGCAGTGGGCCGAGATGGTCTCGGGCGCGCTAACTCGGTCCATGAGACGGAGTAACGGGCTAACGAAGCGGTTCATTTCTCCTCCTGAATCTAAGCTCGCAAGACAAAGAGCGGTAGCTCGGGCGAGCCACATCGGATCATACAGGAACACGCGAGCGAGGGAACAGTAAACAAACCGTAACGGTACAACCTGAGCCCTTTCGCCGCCCTCGCTACGCCTGTTAAACCGAAACGCCATGCTAGAATCGGACTGCTCGTCCCGCGATTCTGAACCTCGAGGTGACTCCTGCAACCTGTTCGTAAGGCTGTAATCCTCGCCGCAGGCTACGGCACACGCATGCTGCCGGTTACCAAGTCGCAGCCCAAAGAGATGCTGCCGCTGGTTGATAGGCCGGTGATCCACTACGCCGCCGAAGAGGTGCTCGCCTCCGGCATCGATCAGATCATCATCGTCACCGCGATCGGCAAGCGAGCCGTCGAGGACTACTTCGACCGATCGCGCGACGTCGAGGACCTGCTCGCCAAGAAAGGCGACATGGCGCGTCTGCAACAGATCCAGGACATCTCGAAGATGGGCAATATTGCCTACGTGCGCCAGGGCGAGGCGCGTGGCCTCGCCGATGCTGTCTCGACGGCGCGCCATCTAGTCGATGACGAACCGTTCGTCCTGATCCTGCCCGACGACGTGATCGTGGACGGGACGCCGGTTACGAAGCAGCTAATCGACTGCTATTACGAGCACGGTGGCGGCGTCGTTGCCGTCGAAGAGGTGCCCGAGCAGGAAGTCTCCAGCTACGGCATCGTGGACGGAGAAGCGATTAGCAATCGCGTGACGCGCCTGCATCGCATGGTCGAGAAACCGCCGGTGCACGAAGCCCCGAGCCGCCTGGCGATCGTCGGACGCTATCTGCTAACGCCGGCAATCTGGGGCGCGATCGACCGCATCGTTCCCGGCTATGGTGGTGAGCTGCAGATTACGGACGCACTGCAAATCGTCGCGGCCGAAGAAGGCATGTACGCCTACCGCTTCGAAGGTACGCGCTACGATACGGGCCGTCCGCTGTCGCTCCTACGCGCGTCCATCGAGCTGGGGCTGCGACGACCGGACATTGGGCCTGACCTGCGCGCCTACCTGCGCGACCTCGATCTGGGGGAAGACTAAGAGTGCGCATCCTATCGCTAGGCCAGGGCATACCGGACGCCGTTGTCGACAACTTCAACTGGGCCAGCGCGCTCTCCTTCTACGACTACGACGCGATGGTCGTCGACCCGGCCAACGGCGTCTCGGCTGTTATCGAGAACATCTTGCGCGGCGAAGGCGAGTACCTGACCTACGACGACGTGCCGGTCCTCGACGGACCCACGTCTTCCGATTCGGTCGGCCTGGCCGACATCCTGCGCCGTCGACGTAACGAGACGGAGCAGGTGCTGGCGCGCGGCGGTCTCGTTGTCTGCTTCGGTTACCCGGACGTGCCGCATTCACGTGTCGGCGGCTTCACCGGAGCACACCGCTATTACTGGCTGCCCGCCCCGGCAGGCTGCGACTACGGTTCTAACTATGTCAAAGCGGCGAGCGGGCGTCACCTCAGCGTCGTCGACTGGGAGCATCCCTTCGCGAACTTCCTCGACGCACGCCGCAACGACATCCTCTATCGCGCCTCCTTCGCTGAGGGCGCCCAGGGCTTTCCCGGCGCAAAAGTCATCGCGCGTAGCAACGGCGGCACCGCCATCGCCATCGACGTGCCGGTTGGTGGCGGTCGCGTGATCTTCGTGCCGGCGCCCCCGCAGCACCCGACGAACGCCGAGCGCTCCCGTTTCGCCAGCGACCTGGTCGCGGCGATTCGCAATACATTGCTCACATCCGCCGAGGGCAACGCGCCCGAGTGGCTCGAGGGCGAGAAGCTGCCCGGCCTCGACGAGGCCCGGCGCAGCATGGAAGACGCCGAAGCCAAACTGGACGAGATCGAAGGCGAGCTCGACAAGGCGCGCAACGAATACCGCGGTATCGACCGCTTCCGGCGCATCCTCTGGCAGGAAGGCAAGTACGGCTACGAGCTGCCCGTGCGCGACGCTCTAACCCTGCTCGGGTTCGCGCAATATTCGACGCCCGATGCGCCGGCAACGTTCTCGTACCGCGGCGCAGTCGCCTTCATCGAGGCGGAATCGAGCACCGAGGTCATCGGCATGGACCCGCACTACCGTCTGCGTGCCCGTCTCGAAGCCAAGATAGCGGACGATGGCAACGCGCCACCGCACGGCATCATCGTGGTCAACGGCTTCCGTGAAGCCGCGCCGGGCGATCGCGAGCAGCAGTACACGAACTCGTTGCGGGTCGCGGCCGAGAGCATGCGCTACTGCATCGTGCTCGCTATCGACCTGTACGACGCCGTCGCTGAGAAGCTCGAAGGCAAGAACGACGGCTCGGAGTTCGCCAAACGCCTCATGGAGACCGAGGGCCTGTTCAGCCCTGATGCGGCGCCCGCAGAGGAGCCGGCAACCGACCAGGAGAAAACAATTGGCTGATAGCAAAGGTTGGGCACTGATCCTCGGCGCCTCCAGCGGCTTCGGCGGCGCCACGGCGCGCGAGCTCGCACGTAGCGGCTTCGACATCTTCGGCGTTCACCTCGACATGCGCGCCACACTGCCCAACGCCCAGGCGATCATCAAGGATATCGAGGACCAGGGACGGCGCGCAGTGTATTTCAACGTCAACGCAGCCGACGCCGGAAAGCGCGCCGAGGTGATAGACACTATCGTCAAGACGACGTCGGAAGACGACTCCCACGTACGCGTCCTGATGCACTCGCTCGCCTTCGGGGCCTTGATGCCTGTGATCGCGGAGTCGGCCAAAGAGGCGCTGAGCCAGCGCCAGCTCGAGATGACGCTGGACGTCATGGGCAACAGCCTGATCTACTGGGCCCAGGACCTGGCGGCGCACAACCTGCTGCGCAAGGGCAGCCGAATCTTCGCGATGACCAGCTCGGGCTCGACGCGCGTGATTCGAAGCTATGGCGCCGTTTCAGCCGCCAAGGCCGCGCTTGAAGCGCATATCCGCCAGCTCGCCTACGAGCTCGCGCCGATGGGTGTCACGGCCAACGCGATTCGTGCCGGCGTCACAGATACACCGGCTCTGCGGCGCATCCCGGAGGGCGTCAACCTGCTCGAGCGCGTCAAGCTCAGCAACCCTAGCGGTCGCGCCACCACGCCCGAGGATATCGCGCAGGCGATCGCAGCTCTCACGGACGAGCGGCTGCACTGGCTCACGGGCAACGTGCTCGGCGTCGACGGTGGCGAAGAGATAACGGTCTAGATCGACCCCTACGACTGCGCAACCCTGCAGAACCCGTTGCTTCGACGCGTATAGGCGACCTCGGTCCGCCATGAGTACATTGCATTTCCATCGCGAACGGGCGTCTAGAGATTGCGATGGGCTTCACATCTTATGGATGCTATGTGCTATATTGCCACTGGCTTTGGTGGGGTAATGATTATGCGAGTATCTAAATGAGAGGTCTCCTATGCCCCGCCCCACCCTTGCCGGACTCGGTCTATCGATAGCTGTTGCCGCCTTTCTCGTCGCCGCCATCGCGCTGCCTACACCGAAGCAAGCGCTGGGTGACATCAGCGGGGTCTACGCATCTGTACCGACCTTCGTGCCGAACCAGGTCATCACAATCACTGTTACGGCCGAGGACGACGACGGCAGCCTGGTCATCAAATCAGACCTTGGGACCAGCCATCTCACGGTAAGCAGCTGCGAAGGCATCGGATCGGACCAGCTCGCCGGCCGCTGCGACGCGACGGGAATGGCTAACGTTTCCGGCCAGGGCACGACCACGGTCACGGTCATGACCAACACGCTGGACCCCGACTCCGCCAGCGAGCCCCTGACCGTGACGCTCACGATGATCGCGACCTGCACACAAGCCACGCAGGTTACCGTCTCCGCCGACCAGCCCGGTAATGCCGGCCCCGACGACGTGACGATCAACTGCGCCCCGGCAACCCCGACTCCTACGCCGACGTTCACGCCCTCTCCCACACCTTCGCCCTCGCCGACGCCGAGCCCAACCGGGACGCCGATTCCGGCCGCGACGTTCACGCCTGTCCCGCCGGCCTCGACTGCCACGCCGGTCTCACAGGTCCTCACCAACGTGGTCATCTCCCCGCCGAACACCGGCGACGGAGGCCTTCGGTAAGCATAGAAAGTCTCTCTCTCAAGAGGCCGCATCTGCTATCGAGCAGACGCGGCCTCTTTCTATTCCACGGGTGCAGCGCATAGGGGAGGAACCGGTCATACTATTTTCAATGAGCGCCGCCTGGCGGACCCTGCGCTGGTTCGTCGCCTACTGGATATCTCGAACCGGTGCCTTGGTAGGACGCTACCTACCAACAGGTTTCTGGTACGCCCTCGCTAACCCGCTCGCCGACCTTTGCTACCTCTTCATGTTCCATCGTCGCGCGGTCCTCAAGCAGAACCTCCGCCGCGTCGTGGGTGACGAGCGAACCGGCCAGGCGGCACGCGGCGTGTTCCGCAACTTCGCTC
Organism: uncultured Chloroflexia bacterium; assembly: GCA_963732945.1. Classification (GTDB taxonomy): domain Bacteria; phylum Chloroflexota; class Dehalococcoidia; order DSTF01; family WHTK01; genus WHTK01. The sequence continues at coordinate 173,420 of CAVTBL010000010.1, read as the reverse complement.
GCTATGTCATCGACTTCTACCAGCTACCGTCGCTCTCGAGAGAAGAGCTGGCCGGACGCATCGATTTCCAAGACTGGCAGCGGCTGGACTGCGCTCTCAACCAGGGAACCGGCATCGTCTTCGTCACCGTGCACCTCGGACAGGCCGAGCTTGGCGCTGGTGCGCTTGCCTCCTATTGCCCAGTCAACGCGATCGCTGAGAACCTGGACTATCCGCCGATGGACGCCTTCATTCAGGGTCTGCGCCGCGACCTCGGCATGAAGGTCATCGCGGTCAAGCAGGCGAAATTCGGCGTCGTACGCTGTCTCCATCGCGGTGAGACGCTGGCGATGATGGTCGACACCGTCGCACCCGGCGACAGCGTCATGGTCGACTTCTTCGGCGCGCCTGCGGAGTTCTCAACGGCGCCGGCACGCATCGCGGTGCGGACGGGCTCACGTCTCATGCCGGGCGTTGTCGCTCGCCACGCGAAAGACCCGAAACGCCTGGCGCCGATCATCGACTTCGATATGGACTACGATTTGACCGGCGATGAGGAAACGGACGTGCGCGGTCTAACCCAGGCGGCAGCCCACTCGCTGGAGAAGCTGGTGCGGCGCTTTCCCGACCAGTGGTTCGCCTTCCACCCGGTCTGGAAACATGCAGCGGTGAAGCCTGAGCAGGCAACGAGCGGCTCGAACGCTGCCGGCGAGACGACCGCCCTGGGCACGGCGCTGTGCAGAGTGACGCGGCTCTGCGCGCACCTGCCTCGTGGACTGGCGTACGCCATCGTGCGCGTCGCTGCAGACGCTGCTTTCCGGCTGCGCGAGGGCGCCCGGCGCGACGTCGAGGACAACATGCGTCACGTGATGGGACCGGACGCACCGCCGGACGCGATCCAGAACGCCGCCCGCGAGGCGTTTCGCAACGTTGGACGTTATTATGTCGACCTGGCGCGCTTCCCTCGCATGGACCTGCGCGCTGAAATCGGACGCAGCGTGCGCCTGCACGGCTTCGAGCGGCTGAAGTCGCGTCTCGGTTCTGGTCAGGGCGTCGTCGTTGCGACGGCGCACTTCGGTAACCCGGAGCTCGCTGTGCAGGTCGGCGCCATCCTCGGCCTCGACATCCTTGTGCTGGCGGAGCCGCTGCGCCCGCCGATGGCGCAGCTCATGGACGAACTGCGATCCACTTTCGGCCCGCGCTACGAGGACGTCAGCTTCAAGGTCGTCGGCGAGGCGCTGCGGCATCTGCGCAACGGCGGCTGCCTGGCGATTACCTGCGACCGCGACATCCAGGACAAGGGCTCGCCCCTGCCGTTCTTCGGCGTCGAGGCGCGCCTGCCGCTGGGAGCCGTCGAGATGGCAGCACGAACCGGCGCGGCCCTGATGCCGGGCTACTGCCGCCGCGCGGAGGACGGAGGCTTCGACATCTACTTCGAGGAGCCTTTGGAGCTCGTGGACACGGGACAACCCAAGGAAGACGCGCTGGTCAACGCACGTGCACTCCTCGCCCGCGCCGAGGAGTGGATTGCCGCCGACCCCGGTCAGTGGATGCCCCTGGAGCGTATCTGGAAGCCCGTCGTCGTGAAGCCGGCTGTACCGCGCACCAAGACTGCCACTCGGCCGGCCTGAGACTACAATGACGCCGATGGGCAAGGCCGACCTGCATATTCACACTCGCGAAGGCGATGGCCTCGATAGCGTGCAGTCCATTCTCGACCACGTAGAGGCGCACACCGATCTGAACGTCATCGCGATAACGGAGCACGACAGCCTCGAGGTAGCGCTGCGAGCAAGAAACCTCTGGGCCCGAGGCAACTACCACTTCGACTTCGTCCCTGGCGTCGAGATCACGACTCTCGAGGGTCATCTCGTCGCGCTCTATCTCGAATCGCCGGTCGCGAGCCTGCGCCGCGTCGAGGAGACGATCGAGGCCGTGCACGCCCACGGCGGCGTCTGCTTCGTACCGCACCCTATGAGTTGGCTGACCCGCAGTATCGGGCCCGGTACGTTCGACCGCGTGACGGCCGCGGGACTGAGGTTCGACGCCATCGAGCTGGCGAGCGGCAGCCCGCCGGCCAAGCTGGCGCTGGCCAAAGCGCGGCGCCTCAACCGACGCTGCTACAAGCTGCCAAGCGTAGGTGCTTCCGACGCGCATTTTCGTCAGGCGATCGGCTCCGGCTACACGCGCTTCGAAGGCACCAGCGCCGTCGACCTGCGCACCGCGTTCGCCGATGGCAGCGTCAAGGGCAAGCAGCGCGAATACCCGAGCCTGCGCGAGGCCGGGCTCCTGCGTACGCTATCGCTGCCGATCGCCGGTCTGCGCGCGACACCGAAGCAGCTCGGCTGGCGTCGCACCGCCTGGAGCTTCGTCAGCAGGTATGCGAGATGAGCCGCAAGCTGCAAGCTGCAAGCTACAAGAAGGCGCTTCGATATCCTCGTGTTCTCCGTTCCTGGTTCGAGCCTACGGGCGCGGGGCTGGGGGCGGTTGCGTGAAGATCGGGCTGGTCTCTCCTTACGATCTGTCGGTGCCGGGCGGCGTCAACTCGCACATCCACCACCTGGCCGACCACTACGAAGCGCTGGGCCACGATGTGCGCCTGCTCGCGCCGGCGTCCGACCTGCGCAACCTGCGCTCCAACTCGATCGTCATCGGGCGGCCGTCGTCGATTCCAGCCGGCGGCTCTATCGCGCGCATGTCGATGTCGCCTCGCCTCGCCAACCCGGTGCGCCGCATCCTCGACGAAGAGCGCTTCGACGTCGTGCACGTACACGAACCGCTGGTATCCTTTCTGCCGATCCAGTTCCTGCGCTTCTCGGACGCGATAAACGTCGGCACCTTTCATGCCGCACGCGACAGCGGCGCCCGTCTCTACAGCTACACGCGACGCCTGCTGATGGCGTCATTCCGGCGCCTCGACGGCAAGATCGCGGTGTCGCAGGCGGCCGCGGCCCTGATCGCGCCGCACTTCCCGGGCTACTACAACATCATCCCCAACGGCGTAGAGGTCGAACGCTTCGAGGCGCCGCAGGAACCGCTGCCGCAACTCAACGACGGCATGATCAACATCCTCTTTGTCGGCCGGCTCGAGAAGCGCAAGGGCTTGCGCTACCTGCTACGGGCCTACGACAGCGTCAAGGCCGCGCGGAAGCAAACGCGTCTCGTCGTGGTCGGCGGCGGTACGCCGCGTCAGCGCCGCGCCTACGAGCGCTGGTGCCTCGAGAGGGGCCTCAGCGACGTCGTGTTCACCGGCTACGTCTCGGATGCCGACCTGCCGCGCTACCACCACAGCGCCGCGGTCTTCTGCGCCCCGAATACCGGCAACGAGAGCCAGGGCATCATCCTGCTCGAGGCGATGGCTGCCGGCCTGCCTGTAGTCGCGACCAACATCTCCGGCTTCGCTGGCGTGATCACGCACGGCGTCGACGGTATGCTCGTGCGCCCCAAGGACAGCGAGGCGCTGGCCGGCTCGCTGATCGAGCTGGTCGACGACGCAGATCGACGCAACGAGATCTCGCAGCGCGGTCGCGAACGCGCTCAGCACTATAGCTGGGACCGCGTTTCGCAGCGGGTATTGTCGTACTACGAGCGTCTGGCGTACGAGAAGGGTCTCGCGCTGGACGCAGCCAGGGTGGTAGGAGCATGAGGAGACAACCAGCAACCAGCAACCAGCAACCGGCAACGAGGCCGGGATTGGCTCCCTGGTGTCCCTTGCCTGTTACCTGTTGCCCGTGCGGTCTGGGGAGGGGTGGCCTCTAGTGTTCACGATGCCGCGCTCCCTCCCGCGACAGGTCACCGGGCCGGTCGTCTCCGTGCTGGCGCGCATCGGCGTGACGCCGAATATGCTCACGATGGCGCAGCTCGTCGGCGGCATAATCGCCGGCGTGATCATTGCCAACGGCTCGCTTGCTCTGGGCGGCGTCGTGCTGGTGGCCTCGGCCGCGCTCGACGCCTTCGACGGCACGCTGGCACGTACTACGGGCCGCGTCACGAAGTTCGGCGGCGTCTTCGACTCGACGATCGACAGACTGTTCGAGGGCGCGGTGCTGGGCGGGCTGCTCTACTACTACCTCGGCCACGGCACCAAGCAGGAGGCCATGCTCGTATTCGTCACGACCGTGGGTTCGCTGTGCGTCAGCTACGTGCGCGCTCGTGCCGAGGTCGAAGGCGTCGCGCTGTACGACGGCATCTTCACGCGCGTCGTGCGGTTGGGCTTCCTGACCTTCGGCCTGATCGTCGGGCTGCTGCATCCCATCCTCTGGATCCTGGCCGTCGCGACGGTCCTCACAGCCTTCCACCGCCTGTTCGCGACTTATCAGAAGCTCGGCAACACACCTCCGGGAGGAGCGCGGACGTGATCCCGTTACGCGACCAGGAGATGCTGCGACAACGCTTCGCCCGCGACCTCACCAGCCGCGTACGCATCGACTACTTCAGCCAGAAGACGTCGCCGATCTTCATCGCCGGGCGACAGGAATGCGTCTACTGCGAGGACATGCGCAAGCTGCTCGAAGAGCTCGCGGCGCTGAGCCCGCGCATCGCCCTGACGAAACACGACATCGAGGACGAAGCCGCGTTGGCAAAGGAGCTCGGCGTCGACAAGGCGCCCGGCACCGTGATCCGTGGCATGGCGAACCGTCCGGTACGCTATTTCGGCATGCCGTCCGGTAACCCGTTCCTCGGCTTCGTCGAGACGCTGATCGACGCGGCGCGCGGTCCGGCGCCGCTGGATCCCGAAGCCGCCAAGACGCTGCGACGGCTCAAAAGCGATGTGAGCGTGCAGGTGTTTGTGCTGCCCGCCTGCACCTACAGCCCGCTGGTCGCACGCGCCGCCGTCCGGCTCGCACTGCACAGCGTGCGCGTCAGGACCAGCATCATCGAGGTCGCGGAGTATCCAGAGATCGTCCAGCGCTATCGCATACCCGGTGTGCCGCTCACGGTGGTCAACGACGCCGTAGCGATACCGGGCGCGATGAACGAGGCTGTCCTGGCCCAGAACCTCCTGCTGATCGCCGAGGGCAAGCAGGCGATCGGCGGCAACTCGGCGCTCGTCACGCCGCTGCCGCGACCACAGGAGTCGCAGCAGAGCACGATGCGTACCTCGCCCAGCGGGCTGATCATCCCGGGGCGTGGATGAGCCAACTCACGACCCGCCTACACTCGGCTTTCGACGGCCTCAGCGAGACCGACTTCACGCTCCTCAAGCCGTTCGTCCTGCTGACCATCGTGTTCTTCGCCGTGCGCCTGCCGTTCGTGAACTACGGCCACGGCACCGACCCCGACGCATGGCGCGTTGCCCTAACAGCGCATCACCTGCTCGACACCGGCCACTACTACCCGTCGCGCCTGCCGGGCAACCCGCTGCACGAGCTCGTGATGACGATCTTCATTCCTGGCGGCTGGATCGCCACGAACATCGCCACGGCCTGCGCGTCGCTACTCGGCGTCTACGTGTTCGCGCTTATCGTAAAGCACGTCGGCCTGCCGAACCGAGGTCTGCTGATTGTCGGCTTCGCGTTCGCGCCGCTGCTCGTGATCAACAGCATCGCAACCATGGACTACATGTGGACGCTGACGGCGCTACTGGTGTCCTACTACTTCACGCTGAAGCAGCGACCGGTGCTTTCGGGCATCGCGCTGGGCTGCGCGGTCGGATTCAGGCTGCAGAGCGTGCTGCTGTGGCCCGCCATGGTCTACCTCTTGTGGCGCGAGAAGCGCGTGCGCGAGATCCCGGCGATGAGCCTGGCGGCGGGCGGCGCGGCCATGCTCACCTACTCGCCTGTGCTCGTGGTCTACGGGCTGAAGTTCTTCAACTTCTACGACGCATCCGTCGCCTGGCAAGACGTGCTGCGTCTTCTCGGCAAGGAGGCGCTGGGCGTCACGGGAGCGCTGGGGCTGCTGCTGGGCCTCGTGCTGTCGTATCGCCGCCTGCGCGAGCTGCCGCACGACCTGCGCCACAACGTGCAGGTCGGCGTCTGGGTGCTCGTTATCGTGCTGTACTTCATCTCGTTCTCGCGCCTGCCGCACGAGATTGCGTATCTGATCCCGGTGTTCCCCTTCGGCATTTTGCTCATGGGGCGCTACTTCACGCGACCTGCCCTGGCGATCGCGGTCGTAGCGATCCTGTTCGCAGGCGTCTTCGACCTCACAACGCCGGGCGATCAGCTGACGCTTGCGTCGCTCAAGACGGCACGTCCGGGATGGGGCCTGCTAATCTCGAACGCCCAGACGATGCAGGGCCAGCACGAGTTCATCGACCACATCATGGCCAACGACCTGCCAGACCACTCGGTCGTCATGGCGGGCTTTATCTATCCCCAGCTCGCGGTGCGAGAGCGCGGCAAGCTGCAGTCGAAGGTGTTGCAGCAGGACTACGGCGCGATCAGCATGCTCACTGACCGTGGCGAGTCGGTCGACAAGACGAAAGACATTCGCTACGTCTGGCTGCTGACCTACCCGACGTTCGAGGCGCTGCGTTCGCAGGGCTACGCGTTCTACCTTGTGCCGGACGCGGTAGGCAGCACGCCGGCGCTGTACGACTACCGCCCGAACCTGTTCGGCGCGACCTTCCTCTACCTCGACCGGTCCGGCCCGAACACCGGCAACGCCAGCGCCGACACTAACCGCTAAAGAGTGCAGAGTGCAGCGGACAGCAGTCCGAGTATGGCACGGAGCCTCCGAGCTAGATCCGCCCCGGCGCACTCTGAACTTGCATGCCCACTTTGCATGCCCTGAAGTGCGCCGTTTAGCCGGCAGCTCTCGGGCGGTCAAGCAGGGCGGCGCCTATTCCCAAAGCGCGACGCGCAGGACGCCGCAGACTAGTGCCGTTTGCTCTGCAGGTAGAGACCGCCCGCAGCCAGCAGCAGAATCAGCACCACGGCGGCGAGAATCGCTGCAATCGTTACGAGGCTGCTGCTGCCGCCGCTCGACTTCGTCGACGTGCTGCTCGACGATGCCTTCGGTGTCGACGTGGCCTTGGGCTGCGAGCTGGCAGCCCTGGTCGGCGCCGCGGTCGGGTTCGGGTTGGAGCCGAACGGAACGAGCGTCGGAATCTCCTGCGGGTTCGAACCGGAGCTGCCGCTCAGCGTGACCTGCGGCAGGCCGACGCTCTGGCGCCAGGCGTTCTCGAGACCGAGCTGATCGACGCCGTACACGGTGTGCAACGCTCCGTCCGTCGTGTCGCTGGACAGCGCTTTGATGAACTGCGCGAACTTGTCGTCGCCGTACTGGTTGACCATGAAGTTGATAATCGAGCCCGACTCGGAGTAAAACAGCGACACGACGTCGCCGGTACTACGCGCCGACACGTCCAGGCTGGTGATCGGCAGCACGCGGTTGCGCTGAATCGCCAGACTGAGGGCTTGCTGCTCGTCCGGCAGCATGGCTTTCTGCGAGTAGATCGAGATGCCCTCGTTTATCCAGACCGGAATCGGCGCGATGTACTTGCGCGTCGCCGCCCCTGTGACGATGTGCGCGAGCTCGTGGCGGACGATATCGATGAAGTCGGTGTCGCGCGAAATCAGGGCCGTGTCCGACGCCGCGACCTCGCCGAGAGTGACGATGGAGCCGTTCGACCCAGTGCCCTGCCGCGACGCGATGGCCTGCGACATCGCCTGCGCCGTCTGGTAGACCCAGATGTTCACCGGGAAGTCGACGGTCGTGCCCTCGAGCTTACCGATCCTGTCGAACGTTTCCTGGGCAGTCTGCAGCACGGTTTGCGCGGAGGCCGGGTCGCCGGAGTAATAGTTCACCGTGAGCTTGCCTGCCGACAGTTGCTGCCACTGGAAGCGCGTGTCCTGGTAGGTAGTGCTCTGCTCGTCGGTTAGCAGCTTGGCGCCGCTCGCGTCGGTGATATCCCATGAGTAGTCGATTTTGGCGCCGGGGACCATGTACTGCTGCGCGGTGCTGCCGAGGACCGCGCTGCAGGTGACGGTCGCACCGGTGCTGCACTGCGGCTTCAACTGGGCCTCGACGCCGTCCGGCAGGATATGGAAGTGGAAACGCACGTCGCTGATGTCGGCGTCGCTGGCGATGACGGCGCTGAACTTGATGCCGTTGGGAAACTGGTTGGTTGCGGTCTGGCTGCGCACCTCGATGCCCGCCGCGGAGGCTAGTCGCGGCGTCGCGACGCCTGAGAACGCGATCGTCAGCAGCAAAAGCGCGCCGAGCATCGCGAGCCGTCCGATCATCCGCCGCTGCCCATCGTCGTCTTTAGATACGCCTGAATGAAGCCATCCAGATCGCCGTCCAGCACCGCGGCTGCGTTCGACGTCTCGTAGTTGGTGCGATGGTCCTTCACCATCCGGTACGGATGCAGCACGTAGCTGCGAATCTGGTTGCCCCAGCCTGCCTCCACGTGCTCGCCCTTGAGTCGCGCCTGCTCCTCCGCCCGTCGCTCCACCTCTTTCTCCAGCAGCCGCGCCTCCAGGACGCGCATCGCCGACTCCTTGTTGCGGCCCTGTGACCGCTCGTTCTGGCACGTAACCACGAGACCGCTAGGGATGTGGGTAATGCGTACCGCCGTCGCGACCTTCTGCACGTTCTGGCCGCCGTGGCCGGCAGAGTGGTAGATGTCGATGCGCAAGTCTTCTTCCTTTATGTCAATCTCGGGGCCGCCCTCGGCCTCCGGCAAGACCTCGACCAACGCGAACGACGTATGGCGTGCGTGTGCTGAATCGAACGGGGAGATGCGGACGAGGCGATGGACGCCGCGCTCGCTCTTCAGGTAACCGTAGGCGTTGGATCCGCGCACCTCGATGGTCACGCTCTTGACGCCAGCCTCTTCACCCAGCATCGAGTCGAGCACCTCGGTCTCGAAGCCGCGATTCTCGCACCAGCGCAGGTACATGCGCAGCAACATTTCGGCCCAGTCCTGCGACTCGGTGCCGCCGGCGCCGGCATGAATCGCCAGGATCGCGTTGCGCGCGTCGTAAGGCCCGGCGAACGAGAGCTGAAACTCGAGCTCGTCGAGACGCTTCTCGAGCGCCTCGATTTCTTCGACGACGTGGGCGCTGATCTCTTCGTCGGGCTCGGCGTCGGCCAGCTCTGCCAGCTCGATCGTCTCCTCGACGCGCTTCTCGAGGCCGCGCCAGGTCTCGGCGCTCTCCTTGAGCTGCGAAAGGCGCCGCATCGCGACTTGCGCGGCGACGTTATCTGACCAGAAGTCAGGCTTCTGCGTCTCGGCTTCGATGCGTTGGGCTTCGGCTTCTAGATTAGGGATGTCAAAGGCGCACCATGGCTTCCGAGATGCGCTGTCTCAAGGCAGGGAGTCGTTCGTCCACGTGACAACCTTTCGTGTTTGGTTCGGGAGTATTGTAGCAAGACGCCCCGCATCGCCCCCAACATAGGCACAGGCATACCGCAAAGGGTTTGCCGAATTCCGTGTCCATGCCTATGTCTATGCCTATGCACTCCGCTATGATCAGCACGAATTGCGGTCTCGTCTTCCAGCCTCCGCCGACTGCTACCCCTGGTTCTGCTGATGCTCGTCCTGACGGGCTGCCGCGTCTCGTTCATCGCCAACTTCAACGGTACCGAGTCGCTCAAGGAGCTGAAGCTCGACGGAGGCTTCGTGGCCGGGAAGCCGATGACGATCTCGATCGTGGTGAACGACGCCTATCCGGTGCCGGTACGCATCGCCTGCTACTACGAGGAGCCAGACGCCGTCACAGACGACCAGCGGCGCATCCTGTTCGAGGAGCGCGCCACTCTGATCGGCGAGACGGTGCTGCCGCCGTCGCCCGACACGAAGCCGAAGGACAAGGTCGCGCATCAGACGCTGAGCTACAACTTCACGATCGACCAGGCGGGCTCGTACTTCGCCGCCTGCATCACGCCGGCCTCGCCCGAGAACGGCATCGGCGAGAGCTTCGACCTCGAGCCCGCCAGCGCTACAACGTCGCCCTAACGATCGCGGCGGCCGTCGCCTCCGCGCTGCCTTCTGGTGCATACAGGACGGCGGTGTGATGATGGATCGATTTGAGCGTCGAATCGCTGCCCTACACGCTACTTTTGCTCCTGGCGCAGTTCACGGCCGGCGTCGCGGCGCTGGTTCTGTACACGGAGCTGCGCGGCATCTTCGAGCCGGCATTCATCCGGGTCGTGACCTGGATGACGGTCAGCGGCGCCGTCCTCCTGACGCTGGTCGCGGTCGCGATTAACCCATCGCACAGCGCCGGCGGCTACGCCCTCGATCCCGGCGTCATGAACCCGGTCCGTGGGCTGTCGCTGGCCCTGCTGCTGTTCAGCGTCATACACGCCTTCTACGTGCGCCACGACGACGAGACGTTTCTGGCGCACGCGACCGGCGCCACGACGGTCGGTATCTCCGGCGTCGTGCTCGTGCTGCTGGCCTCGCTGGTGCGCCTGCCGACCTGGAGCGTCGCCGGACCGCTGCTGACCCTATTCGCGGGCTCGCTCACCCTCGGCGTATTCAGCGTGGCGATGATCTGGGGTCACTGGTACCTCGTGAAGCCTACGCTCGACGAAAAGCCGCTGAACGAGCTCGCGTTGATCGCTCTCGCAGCCATCGGCATCGAGCTCATCGTTACGGCGATCAACGCGATCATCCCTGTGGGTGCGCCGATCAACACGGATGCGCTTCTGGCAGTGTCGCTGCCCGAGAACCCCGGCTTCTGGCTGCGGGTCGGCATCGGCATCCTGTTCCCGGCGGCGCTGACCTACATGGCCTACGTTTCCAGCAAAGAGCGCTCGATGATGTCTGCGACGGGGCTGCTATACATCGCCGTCGGCGCTATCCTTGCGGGCGAGGCGCTCGGCCGTGGCCTGCTGTTCGTTACCGGAGCGCCCGTCTAAAGAAGCTGTAAGCCTCAAGCTGAAAGCTTCAAGCCAGATAGCCCCAGCTTGAAGCTTGAAGCTTGCAGCCGGGGCGGAGCGGAGGGTGAGGGCTATGCGCCAGATCAGCACTAACGTCTACGCCGAGATCTACTTCTGGGGCTGCAACCCCGGCTTCGTCGTCACGAGCGACGGCGTGCTGCTCATCGACACGCCGCAGCAGCCGATCGATGCGATGCGTTGGCGCGAGGCGATCGAGTCGCGTGGCAAGCCTCGCTATCTCGTGAACACGGAGCCGCACCAGGACCACATCTGGGGCAATGCCTACTTCCCGGGTATCGAGGTCATAGGCCAGACCGGGCTGCAGGCTCGCTACGACGCCCTGGCGCCGACCTTCTTCAGCGAAGAGTCCATCGAGCGTATGAAGCAGAACGACCCCGACAGCGTCTGGCTGGTCAACCACCCGGACTACCCGCTCAACCGCCCGACTCGCACCTTCGACGACAACTTGACGCTGGAGCTGGGCAATCAGCGCATCGAGCTGGTACACATGCCCGGCCACACGGCGCCGCAGACCAGCGTCGTACTGCCAAACGAGGGCGTCGTATTCACCGGCGATAACATCTTCCACAGGTGCCGCACCTTCATCCAGGAAGGTAACCCGTGGCAGTGGCTCGACGCGCTGGAGAGCATCCGCGCCCTCGACGTCGAGACGATCGTCCCGGGGCACGGCGAGCCCTGCGACAAGCGCTACATCGATACTCAGGCGCAGATCGTGCGCGACTGGGTTGGCGTCATCGAGAAGCTGATCGACCGCGGCGTGAGCGAAGATGAGGCCATCGCGATGCCCTGCCCGGCCGTCGACCCGTATCCCATCGGCCAGCGCCTGTTCCCACGCAACACCTGGGTCGACGAGGCCAACGTGCGCAACGTCTACAAGCAGGTCACGGCCCGCAAAGCGCAGACGGCCTAGCTAAGAGCGCGCTTCCAGCGTCCCGGTACGAAACACGAGCCCGCGCTCGAAGCCGAGCTTCTCGTAGATCGAGATAGCGCCTGTGTTGTCTAACATCACGTCGAGGGCGATCGTCTCGATGCCTTCGTCGAGCAGGAACGTGCACAGTGCGGCGGTCACGCCGGTGCCCAGACCCTTCCTTCGGTAGGCAGCGTGAGTCGCCACACCGCCCAATGCCGCAACGCTGTACGCCTTCGAGTAAACATGTAGGCCAGCAACCGCGATGATTTCGGCGCCTTGCTTAACGCCGCGCATCCGCAGCGTCGAAAGCATCGCCGTGTCGAACTGAGTGACGGGATCATGCTCGGCATAGAACGCGGCCAGCGCGGAGGCGTCGTCGGGAGTCAGGACCACAGTTTCGTAGCGTGGTTCCGTGATCGCGTCTGGTCGCTTGAGGTTCATCTGCAAACAAAGCCCGTCGCCGCTGAGCACGAAGCGCTGCTCGAAAATCGGCACGAGATCGACGCCGAGGTGCGCGTACATCCGTTGTGGCAGCAGCGCCACGAGGTCACGCGCAAACGCTGCCGCCGATTCGAGAGGTGGATCGCCGTACATCAAGAGCACCGAGCGTCCCGGAGGCTGGTAGAGCAGAGCAATCTGCTCCAGGCCAGCGTCTCCATGCCAGCCGTACCAGGTAGTGTGCGGCCAGAAGCGTTCGTCCAGGTCACCTATCTCGAAGACGTGACGCTCCGCATTACGTCGCAAGAAGGCTTCTATGACGCGACGTTCCCTGATCTCAACGACGCCAGACATCACAAGTTCAGCTTGGCAGATGCGCTCGGATACGGGCTGCCGCTTCACGCCGCGCCTCCACGGAAACCCTGGCTCGACTGACTCGGGCTGCAGTTTCGTCTGGCGTCTCGGCGAAGGCCGGCGAGGTCGGAGCCCATCCAGCCTCCGGGAACCGCCCGATGTGCAACGGCCCGACACCCCAATCGCTACCGAACTGACGCGGCACGACATGCATGTGGTAGTGCGGCGTAACCTGCCCGCTGTACACGCCGTTGTTCTGAAACACAAACACGCCCATTGGCCCGAAGGCAGCTTCCATCGCCCGCATCAACCGCCGTGACGCTGCCATGACTGCGGCACCCTCTTCATCTGTCAGATCAGAGAGCAACACTGCGTGTCTCTTTGGAACGATCAAGGCCTGCCCGACCTCGAACTGAATCTCCGGGATCAGGCTTAGAGTCAGCTCAGCGTCTTCTATGGGGACCCAATCATCCAGGCGCCCCGCGAGTCCCTCGCAAATGACGCAGGGATCCTGACGCGGCAGCTCGATCGGCATTCTGTTGGCGCTTCTATGCTTCGGCTTCGCGGCGCGCCATCTCCCGCGCTGCCTGCTCGATCAGCTTCGCCTGCTCGCCCGTGGCGCGGAACATCAGGCCCTTCGAGTCCGCCAGCAGCTTGCCGTTCGCGTCGCGCAGCTCGGCGATGACCTCGAGCGTGCGGCCGCGGTCCTTGACGATCGTGCCGCGTACTGTAAGAAGCTCTTGCGTCGGGACGATGTCTCGGAAACGCGTCTCGAGCTTGCCCGTGAGGGCCCAGACGCCGCGCCCGTAGGTCGCCCAGCCCATCGCCTCGTCCAGGAGGCTGGAGACGACGCCGCCGTGTACGTAGCCTGGGTAGCCCTGGTGCGCCTGCTGCGCCACGAAGTCGGCAACGGACCAGTCACCCTCCATACGGAACTCGAGTCTCAGACCGATGGGGTTGAGGTCGCCACAGGCGTAGCACCAGCGGGCAAGGTCGGCGTTGCGCGGCCAGGGCCGGCCGGAGTTTTCGTTCGTCATGCGACGATCATAGTGCAGGGTACAGAGTTCAGAGCGCAGAAGGACGGACTGACATCTCCGAAATGCGCCAGGGATCTATGCACTCTGCACTGTGTCCTCTGCACCAATCTCGGCGGTGCCCGTGATCAGCTGCTCGCCGGCGTCGTTGACGCACTCGACGGCGTAGCGCAGGCGACCGTCCTTCGGCGCCTGGGGCGTCGCGCTGGCCGTGACGGTATCGCCGGGACGCGCCGGGTTCCGGAACCGCACCTCCAGCGAGCCGGATTCGAGCCAGCGTTTGCCGAACGCGCCCGCCATCATCTCGGAGATGAACGACAGCACCAGCATGCCGTGCGCGATCGTGCCGCCCATCTGCGTCGTCTTCGCGAACGCCTCGTCGATGTGGATCGGGTTGTGGTCGCCGCTGGCGTCGGCGTAGGCGTTGAGCATGGACTGCTGCAGCCTGCGCGACACAGGTGCGACGTCGGGCGCGTTCACGACGCCTCCACCGGGCACATCACGGTGGCGCGCGTCGTGATCACGGTCTCGCCGTTCAGCGTTATCTCGGAGTCGAGGGCGGTAACGATCCAGCCGGCACGCTGCGAGCGCTGCGCCAGTCGCGCACGGCACTCGAGCGTAGAGCCAAGAGGCACGGGCTTGAGCACGCGCATCGACTCGCTGGCATGCAGCGCGCCGTCCGGCAGACCGACGGCCTCGAGCAGCACGCCGAGCGCCAGTGCCGTGACCGCGAGCGGCGGCGCGAGACCTTCAGCCTCGTATACGGGCTGCGCGTCGCCGGTCGCCTGGGTGTAGGCACGCGACTGCTCGGCGCTGATTGTGAACGTTAGAGGTTCGAAGGTATGTCCCGCGGTGAGGGAGGTGAGGACCAGCGCCACGCTAGACGATGGGCTCGCTCATGTGCGTCTTGCCCCACTCTTCGAGGCGTCGCAGCGCGGTGCCGAGCTCGCGGCCTTTGTCGGTCAGCCCGTACTCGACCCAAGGCGGCATCACAGCAATTACGTTACGCTCGATGATCCCGAGCTCTTCGAGGCCCTTGAGGCGGTCTCGTAGGGTGCGGGAGTTGCAGCCGCCCACGGCGCAGGCAAGCTCGTTGAAGCGGCGCTTGCCCTCCATGAGCTCGTAAATGATTCGCGGGACCCATTTGAGGCCGAGAAGCGCCAGCGTCGCGCGGACGGGACAGTATGCTGCATCCTCGTCGAGCGCAAGCTTCAAGTCGAACAGGCCTGTGGGCGCTGCCATCACTCTAAATATTACTACATCTTGACGCGAAGCCGTTAGCGAGTTAGCGAACCGCCTGTTGCGCCGGCAGCGGCTCGAGCACGATCTGCTCGCTGGGGCGGCTGGGCGTGCCGCTGGTCTGCTCCAGCGTCACCCATAGCGTCGTCACGGCGCCCTGCGAAGTCGGCGGGAACTTCACCAGCATGCTCGCGGTGCCGTCAAAGTTCGGCAGGAACGAGCCCAGCGCCACGGACTTATCGCCCTTGATCGCCCATAGCTGATAAGAAAGCGAGAACGAGGTCTGAGGCAGGCCCTTGCAGGTTAGCGCTCCAACCGACTGCTTCGTGCTCCAGACGTAGCTGCAGGTCGAACCCGGCGCCAGCGACGTGCCGCGCAGCTCCGTCGGTACGAGGTCGGGATCGAGCGCTACGACCAACAGAGTCGACTGCTGATCGAGGGTGCTCGACATGCGTTGCTGCTCGTTACGCGCCGAGTTGAGCTGGTCCTCGAGGTTGAGCAGCGCCTGCCTCTGCTCCGCATCCAGCTCCGATAGCTGAGCCAGGCGCGCGTTGTCCCTCTGCAGGCTGTTGACCTGGCGTGAGAGCACGGTTGCCCAGGTGATGCTACCGATGGCGAAGGCGAGCAACAGCGCCGCGGCCGAAACCGCCCACCACTGACGCCGCAGCGTCGAGAGCGACGGCAGGCGCAGCACCCCGACGCCACCCATGATGCGCGACTTGAGTCGCGGGGAGGCGTGGTACAGCGGAACGGTCAGCGCGAGGCTATCGATGGCGTGCTTGTAGGCCCGTACGACGGCATCGCAATCGCGACATTCGCTGAGGTGCTGCGAGACCTGGGCAGCGGCTTCGGCATCCAGAGCGCCGAGGGCATACGCCTCCAGGTCGTCGCGCATGTCGTCACATGTCAAAGTCGCCTCTGCTCTCTCCCTGTTGCTCGATAAGGAGCATTCGCAGCTTCTGTAGTCCCAACCTGATGCGGGTCTTCACCGTCCCCAGCGGCTGGTGCAGCCCAACAGCTATCTCCTGCTGCGTGTAGCCGCCGAAGTACGCCAGCTGAATCGCCAGCTTCTGCTCCGGCGGCAGCTTGGATAGCGCCTTCTGCACCGTCACACGCTGCTCGCTCACGATCGCCAGGTCCCGGTCTTCGGACGTGGGCGTCGCCTCCAGCATCTCCTCGACGGCCGGGCTTGGTGGCGTTTCGTGAATGAAGCGCCGGCCGCGGCTGCGTCGCTCGTCAATCGCACGATTGCGCGCGACGCTGAGGAGCCAGGTCAGGAAGCGCCCGCGACCCTCGTCGTAGAGGTCCGGCCGGCGCCAGAGACGGAGAAACACCTCCTGCGTCAGGTCTTCGGCGAGTTGTACGTCACCCACCATGCGCATACACACGGAGTACACGTAATCGCCGTAGCGGTCGTAGATCGCTTCGAGAGCACGTTCGTCGCGGGCTTCGAGAGCCGTGATCAGGCGTTCGTCTGTCGCGGCGCCGTAGTCCGAAATGCGTTGCGACTCAGCGGAGCGGCGTCTACTCCCCTTTATGTCTACGCTACGCAAAAGGCTACGGATTCTCGCCGGCTTATCGGCCTGGCTTTCGAGCGACATGCGCCCTCTCCTCAACGAACCGTCTACAAGCCATGATAGCCCAGCAGCCCCGTGTGCGACCTATGCGCTGCATCGAACTCTTCGATGGATTAAGCTACGTCGAATCCAACGCCACTAAACTGCGCCGTCGTCACGCAATTGAGCGATGGCCGCCGCGTCATAACCGAGCTCCCCGAGAATCGCGTCCGTGTGCTGCCCGACCTCCGGTACCGCCGAATCCGGCTCCTCCGCGCCGGCGATGTTGAAGGGCGCGCGCAGCACCTGCGCCTCGGCGCCGCCCGGCAGAGTGATGTCCAGCAGACGGTCGCGCTCCAGCACCTGAGGATGGCTCAACACCTCGGCAACGTCGTTCATGCGGCTGTAGGCCATTGAGGCCGCCTCGAGGCGCAACTCAGCGTCCTCGACCGTGAGCTGCGAGAGCACGTCTTCGATCAGCGTCTCGAGCGCGAGGCGGTTCGCCAGACGCAGCTCGTTGCTCTTGAAGCGCGGGTCGGCCGCGAGCTCGGGACGCTCCAGCACCTCGATGCATAGCCGTTGCCACTCGCGCTCGTTCTGCACCGCCAGCACGACCTGCCGTCCGCCGCCGACACGATAGGGTCCGTAGGGCACGATGCTGGCGTGACGCGCGCCGGCGCGTTTGGGATGCGGTCCATACGTCGCCATGAGGCTCAGCGGACTCATCCACTCCATGATCGAATCGAACAGGCTGATCCGAATCGCGGCGCCTTCGCCCGTGCGCTCGCGGCGATAAAGCGCGGCGAGAATCGAGCTGAAAGCGTACATGCCGCCCGAGATGTCGGCCACCGAAATGCCGGTCTTCGCAGCGGCCTCGGGCGTACCACTGACCGAGATTACGCCCGCCTCCGCCTGCAGCAGCAGGTCGTAGGCCTTGCGATCGCGATAGGGGCCGTCTTCGCCGTAACCGGTGATCGAGGCCGCGATCAGGCGCGGGTAGCGCTCGTGAAGCTGCTCGACGCCGAGGCCGAGGCGCTCGAAGGCCCCCGGTGCGAAGTTCTGCACGACCACGTCGGCGCCGGCCACGAGGCGTTCGGCGACCTCGCGACCGCCCGGCAGCTTGACGTCCAGCGTCAGGCTGCGCTTGCGACGGCTGAGCCACGTAAACCAGGTCGAGGTGCCGTTGACGGCGCTGTCGTAGGCGCGGGCGAAGTCGCCTTCGCCGCGACGCTCGACCTTGATTACGTCGGCGCCGAGGTCTGCAAGGTGTCGCGTTGCCAGAGGCGCTGCCACCGCCTGCTCGAAGGCTACGACTCGCACGCCGTCCAGGGGGAAGGGAGAGGTTGTCACGCTAGCCCCGTGCTTCGGCAGGGCCGCTTTCTTCCGGAGCTTACGCGCCGTTCCGTCTGCATCCGCCGCGATTCTACGCAAGCCAGCGCCGAAACGCGAGCCTCACGACGCCGATCGCGGGCCGAAAACGCTGGTGGACCGCCCAGTTCCCGAAGATTCGTGAATCGGAGCTACGCAACCTCTTTGCCTCCGTTAGGATTGAGATGTGATGCAGAACCATAGCGACACGCATGAGCGCTCGGCGCGCTGGCAGCGTCGCGAGAAGCGGCAACGCAGCGAGCGAGAGCGCATCAAGAAGCACGGTGCGCGTACCGGCGCCGTGTACGCGGCCGCACTACGCAAGCGGTTGCGTGACAAATCGAACAAACATTAAACGCAGAACGGTTTAAGCTGTTGACTCTTCATGCTATAGTCACTCTTGCGTCGCGAAATCTAGTCCCACGCGTCTGAGGCAGCATGGTCAGCGATCCGTTCGACAACTACATGGACCTCGTCGAGGCAGCCCGTATCCTCGGCATTCATCCCCAGAGCCTCCGACGTTTGATCAAGCAGAAGAAGGTTCCCGCCGTTATCTTCGCCGGCAAGTACTTGATCGAGCGCGACAAGCTCGAGATGTTCAAGGCGAACTACGACCCGCGGCCCGGCCGCAAGCCGCTGCGCCGCCTCCTCTAAACGCTCTAACACAGCAGCATCTAGCAGATGTAGGGACGCAGCTCAGCTCCGTCCGAAGCAGGTTGCATCCCGATAGCCTCTCGTCTGAAACGGAGACGCGCCGCATTTTGGCCAGCTACGTGATGTCGTCCGAGAGACGGGGCGTCCATCGGACGGAGCTGAAGCTTCGTCCCTACATCCGGCTGCGCTTCGCGCGATCAGCGACGCCGACGAAGAGAGTTGGCTAGCTGCTAACTGCTAACTGCTGCAACTGCTAGTCGAGCTTGAAGTAGGTCTGCCCGCCGCTAAACGAGTTCCACACCAGCAGCAATCCCGTCTCGTCCTTCGAGATGCGGAAGCAGAGGTTGCCTTGAGCGGTACCCTTCGGATAGAGCTGAGCGTCGAGCGAATCCGGCGCGAAACAGCTGTGGTCGTTGCTGTACGACGAGTACAGCTCGTTGTGCGATCCCGTGAGGCTGAACTCGAAGTCGCCGATCTGCTGCGGCTTGTCATCCGACGATACGTTCTCGATACCGACTCTTATGAGCACGAAGCGCTCGTCCGCGGCGGGCGGGTCGTTGAAGTTGTCCTGGGCCTTGATCGTGTTCCAGGCGTCCTCGTCGACGCTGAGCACGGTGATCTTCCAGCGGTCCTCGACAGTCGCAGCTGCACCGAGCTTGATAGGGTCGGTGCGCGAGCTGCCCGGTCCGGTCGCCTGAGTCGGTGAGAACGTAAACCCGGAAGAGCCCGACGAACCGGAAGATCCGACCGCGTAGTCGCTGAGACCGGTGCAGTCGCCGATCACCGCCTTCCCGTTACGTTTGACGATCAGCAGTGGCTCGTTGGTTGTTTCGGTCGTCGTTGAAGCGCCGTCCGAGAGGCCGACCGACTTGAAATACTCACCGACGTCGATGAACTTGCCGTCGACCTTGACGCGGGCCACATTCGGATCGACCGGCGAGACCAGGACTCCCTTGTCATTCGTCTCGTACTTCAGCTGGCCGAGGTCCACGTCTTCGATCTTCAGCTTGTCGAGGCCGGGTAGGAAGGCGCGCGCCAGCAGCATCGTCGCGGCGATGCTCTGCGCGTCCACGCCGTCGCGGCACTCGGGCGCAAACAGGTCGATGAGCTGTTGCGGTGATGACTTGCCGCTGAGCACGCCAAACGTCGTGAGGAAGTACTGCCGCGCGACTTCACCCGCCTGCTTCTCCGAGACCGCGCCGCTGTCCGGCGAATCGGCGGATTCTTTGCTGCCACCGCCGCACGCCGCTACCAGCGCAATCAGCGCCACGGTGGTTAGCAAGGATGTCATCGGACTGCGCAGTCTGGTCGATGCGGTGTGGCTCACTGGCTCTCCCTCACGGCACCGGCCGGTCGATTGTGACCTTCGAATTGAGGTCCGTGACCTCGAAGCTCGCGTCGATCGTCGTCGTGCCGAGCTTCGAATCGCTGGCCGTGTGCGACACCATCTTTATCGGCAGCCCGTCGCTCGTGATCCAGAGGTCAAGGTTAGCCGCCGAGATATCGTCGAAGTTGGCGCCGCTCTGGCCCGCAACGCTCGTCGCGATGTTGGTTAGCGAGGCCTTGTCGAACGCGTAGTGCGTCGTGTGCACGCCGTTGACGGTCTCGGACTTGGTCTTCGCGCCGTTGAGCACCACGTCAGGCAGCGTGACGCCGGGCACGGTGCCATTGAAGATGCCGGAGATGTCGATCGCCTGACCGCTCCTCCAGCCCTGGCCATCGTTGAGCCAGGCTTCGCTGCCGATCTGGACGTACTGCACCTGCTGGTCGAGCGCCTTCAGCGTCACTTCGAGGTCGCCCGGCGCCACGAACGCGCCCTGCACGTTGATGTCGCCCAGCATGGCCAGCAACGGCGACACAGGGCCACTGCTGCCCGAGGCGGAGCCAAGGTTGATCTTCAAGTCGCCGCCGAAGCGAAAGCTCTGAACTGCAAGCAGCTTCTGCGCGGTCGCCGCAAGGTCGAGCGACTGGCTCGTGGCGGAGCCGGAGCCGCCTGCCGCAGCGGACTTACCGCCGCCGCACGCGACTACCAGCGTCAGAAGGGCGGCAGCCGCCGCGAGGAACAGCCAACGGGGTGTGGTCATGAATGACCTCCAGCGTTCGTAGTTTCGGTAGCGATCGCGGCAGCGCGCAGCAGAGCTTCGTATTCGTCTGCCATGGGAAGATGAGGTGCGAGAGCACCGCCCGTTAAGGGCGACCGGCCTCCAGGTAGGCCATCGAGCGCCGGTAGGTCTCTTCTTCGATGAGCCTGCTGGACATGAGGTAGTTGAGGATGACTTCGAGCGACAGTAGTGCCCGCAGGTGAATGCCCTCGGAGCGCAGCCTTTCGCGCGCACCCTGCTGCCTGTCGACCAGCACGAAGGCGTCACGCACCAGCAGGCCGGCCTCGCGCAGACGCGCCGCCGTCTCGGCGATGCTGCCGCCGCCCGTGACCAGGTCGTCGATGATGATCACGGTCTGGCCGGGGCTGTAGACGCCCTCGATCACGCTTTCGTCACGGCCGGGATGCAGGTAGACCAGCGGCACGTCCGCGGTCAGCGAGTACGCAGTGGCGATGTGAAGGCCGCCGAGCGGCACACCCGCGACGAGGTCGAACTGCGCGACCTGCGGATTACGCATCGACTGCAGAGCCGTGATCTCGGTCTGCATGAGCCTGGCAGCGCGAACCATCGCGGCCGGATGGCCGATGAGCTTGCGTACGTTGAGGTAAATCGGTGAACGGACCGCAGTTCGGCCCAGCGTGTATTCGCCGAACTCGATCGAGCCCAGTCGCCACAGCGCTTCTGCGAGCCAGAGGTTGGTTTCTTGGGAGAGGGTCATACGCTTTGTAACAAAGTGCCGGAGGCCACTTCTGGCCTCCGGCGTTGGGTCGAATTACTCAGGTCCTGCCTCCAGGCAACTCCCGTGCATCGGGCTGAACCGTAAGCCGAGAGAATCCTACTCGGCGGAACCCGTTCTCTGCTGGTGCCCTGCCGGCCCGACAGGGCTTAGTAGTCGACTTGCCAGACTCCCCAGCGAATCCTGTCCGTCATTTCACCCTCCTAACGTCTATTTGGGTGAGCTTCAGAACTCCGGAGTTCTGGTGATAAACACTATCACTTATGGAGACTTTGTCAAGCGTCGATCCGTTAAGCGACGCCGCCGTTATCGAGCCCTGGAGTCCGGATACGGAGCCCCGGGGCTCACTTGTTCATCTATCCGTAATTTGTCCGGTGCCACCCCTTGCGCTTGCAGGCCGATTTGTCCAAAATGCCTTTAGCACTCACCTTCGTAGAGTGCTAATCCCAGATAAGACATCTCATAAGAAAGACTGAGGAGGTCAGGCATGGCAAAGCAGCTGCTCTTCGACCAGGAAGCCCGAGCGGCCATGAAAGAGGGCATCGACGCCCTGGCCGAGGCCGTGAAGATTACGCTCGGCCCCAAGGGGCGCAACGTGGTCCTCGACAAGAAGTTCGGCGCCCCGACGATCACCAACGACGGCGTCACGATCGCCAAGGAGATCGAGCTCCAGGACCCGTTCCCGAACATCGGCGCCCAGCTCGCCAAGGAGATCGCCTCCAAGACGAACGACATCGCCGGTGACGGCACCACCACAGCGACCGTTCTCGGCCAGGCGATCGTCGCCGAGGGCCTGAAGAACGTCACCGCCGGCGCCAACCCGATGGCCCTGAAGCGCGGCATCGAGAAGGCGACCGAGAAGGTCGTCGCCAAGCTGCGCGACCTGGCCACACCGGTAACCGAGCGCGAGCAGATGGCCCAGGTAGCGGCCATCTCCGCCAATAACGACGAAGCCGTCGGCGAGCTGATCGGCGAAGTCATGGAGAAGGTCGGCAAGGACGGCGTCGTCACTGTCGAAGAGTCGAAGAGCATCAAGACGGAAGTCGAGTACGTCGAAGGTATGCAGTTCGACCGCGGTTACATCTCCCCCTACTTCGTGACCAACTCCGAGAAGATGGAAGCGGAGATCGAGGACCCCTACATCCTGATCACCGACAAGAAGGTGACGGCTGTTGCCGACATCCTGCCCATACTCGAGAAGCTCCTCAAGGTCAGCAAGAACATGCTGATCATCTGCGAGGACTGCGACGGTGAGGCTCTGGCCACACTGGCCGTGAACAAGCTGCGCGGCACGATGAACGTCGTCGCCGTCAAGGCCCCCGGCTTCGGCGACCGCCGCAAGGAGAACCTCGGCGATATCGCTGCCCTCACCGGTGGCGTCGTGATTAGCGACGACCTCGGCCGCCGGCTCGACTCCGTCGAGCTCGAGGACCTGGGCCGCGCCCGCCGCGTCGTCATCGCCAAGGACGAGACCACAATCGTCGAGGGTCACGGCACCCGCCAGGACATCGACTCCCGCATTGTCCAGATCAAGGGCGCCCTGGAGACGACGACGTCTGACTGGGACCGTGAGAAGCTGCAGGAGCGCCTCGGCAAGCTGGCCGGTAGCGTCGCCGTCATCAAGGTCGGCGCCGCCACCGAAGTCGAGCTCAAGGAGCGCAAGCACCGCGTCGAGGACGCGCTCAGCGCAACCCGCGCCGCCATCGAAGAGGGCATCGTCCCCGGCGGCGGCGTGGCGCTAATCAACGCTCTCGGCGCCGCGGACGACCTCGGCCTCGAAGGCGACGAGCGCACCGGTGTCACGATTCTGCGCCGCGCCCTGGAAGAGCCGCTGCGCCGCATCGCGGTCAACGCCGGCCAGGACGGCTCCGTCATCGTCCAGGAGGTCAAGACTCTGCCAGCCGGCCAGGGCTACGACGCCGCACGCGACGAGTTCGGCGACATGATCGGCCGCGGCATCATCGACCCGCTGAAGGTCACGCGCTCGGCCCTCGAGAACGCGGTCTCCATCGCCGGCATGGTCCTCACGACCAACTGCCTGGTGACCGACATTCCGGAGCATGCCGGCGCTGGCGCACCCGGCTACTAGTTGACTAATATGGCGGCGTCTTGCGCGACAATCGCGCGGACGCCGCCATTGTATTTGTGAGACTCGGAGTGGAAGGAGGCGGAACGCATATGTACAGCGAAAACGGCGTGCTGGTTGACTTCGACGAGATCAACAAGCTAATGGCCGGCGCTGACGTGTTTACCGTCGGCTTCGCGACCTTCCCGGAACGCCTTATCGTCGACACCCGTTCGAACCACATCGAGACGCCAATGATCCAGGTCGTCGAGCCGGCCCGTTCCGCGCGAGACCGCATGCACTGGCTCAACCGCCGCAGGCCCTCGCTCGGCTCTCCCGAGTCCTTCAGCTTCTTCGCCTGGCCCCATTCGCCATCCTTCATGGTTCAGTCCGGCATTTGGGACCGCATCCGCAGCACCGTCTGCGGCGACGATCCCAACGTCGAGGTCCAATGCGACCTCGCGATCAAGCAACTGCTCAACCTCGACCGCGACGCGACAATGGCGGTTCTCAAGGGCGAGCATTGCCTCACCCTGTGGCCCCGCGAGCCCTCAAAAGACGAAGAAGAGTAGCAAGCTCGAAACAGCGTACAATCGTGAGGGCTCGTCTCAGGACGGGCCCTCTCTCTGTGCCTCAGCAGCCTGCGAGTCCCGTGAAAATCGACGCCTTGCGCCGGCATTCGACGCGACTCTAAGGTGAAGGAGGAACATAATGTCAGGGATACCAACTACCAACCCGGACTCATCCCGGCCATGAGGAGGATTCATTTGAACAAGCGTGTGATTCTGGCGGCGATCGGCGCACCCCTGCTGGGGCTGCTCGTTGCCTGCTCCTCCGGAGGCAGCAAGAACAACACCACGTCCAACAGCGTCGTCGGCACCGCGTCCACCGTCGCGCCGACTGGCGCCTCGGCGCAGGGCGCCACGGCTTCGACCGGCAGCAGCGGCTCGACGGCTCCGAAGCCGACCGCGGCCAGCACCGGCTCCTCGGCGAACGGCAACACGGCCCTGCTGGTCACGGTCCTGACCAACTTCGCCAACTCCAAGAGCTGGAGCGCAGTGATCAAGGACTCGGCGGACCCGACGAGCAACGGCACATTTCAGTACGTAGCGCCGGACAAGTTCCACGTCACGCTTTCTGACTACGAGATCATCTCGATCGGCAGCGACACTTACATCAAGCAGAGCGGCACCTGGATCAAAGTACCCGCCACCGGCGCCTCCGGCCCGCTGTTCGATACCAGCAGCCTCCAGGACACGATTAGCGCGGCGCAGAACTCTAGTGTGACCAAGGGTGGGACCGACACGGTGAACGGCACGAAGTGCCAGATTTACACCTACACGGACACGGCCAGCAACAACAAGGTCGAAGTCTGCGTCGCCGACAACCTGCCCGTGAGAGTCGTCCAGGATGACGGCGAGTCGGTCTCGACGACGACCTTCGACTTCAAGTCGAGCATCGACATCAAGGCGCCGATCTAGGGTCGGCACCCCGGCCGGGCGTTGTGCCTGCCCGCCGTAGAACGTAATCTCGGCACATGACTGAGCCCGGTTACGTTATCGCCATCGACCTCGGGGGCACAAAGATCCTCAGCCTCTGCGTCGACCGCGACCTCAAGGTCGTCGGTGAGGATCGCCGGCCTACGGACGCCCATCTAGGCCGCGACGCCGTAATCGATCGCATGGTCGAGTCGGCGAAAGCGGCGGCAGGGGAGCGCGTCGCGCTGGGCATCGGCGTGTCCTGTCCCGGCCCCAGCAACCCGAAGCTCGGCATCGTGACCACGCCCCCGAACCTGCCAGGCTGGCACAACGTGCCGCTGGCCGACCTCGTGCAGCAGCGCGCCGGCATCTCGGCCTGGATCGAGAACGACGCCAACGCCGGCGCCCTGGCGGAGCATCGCCTCGGCGCCGGTCGCGGTACGCAGCACATGATCCTGGTCGCGGCCGGTACCGGTATCGGTGGAGGCCTCGTGCTGAACGGACGGCTGTATCACGGCGCCTCCGGTGGCGCGGGCGAGCTCGGACACATGCAGCTCGACCCGCGTGGCCGCATGTGCAACTGCGGCCGTCGCGGCTGCCTGGAGGCGTTAGCGTCCGGCAGCGCCCTCGACGCCTACGCTCGGGAGATCGCGCAACAGCAGCCGGACGGCCTCGTGGCCCAGATCGCGCGGCGTGAAGGCAGCGAAGTCACGGCGCGCATCCTCGACCTCGCCAGCGAGGCCGGCGACAGCGCTGCTCGAGAGGCGCTGGAGCGCGCCGGCGCCTACCTGGGCTCCGGCCTCACAAACCTCGTCGACCTGTTCAACCCGGAGGTCATCGCAATCGGCGGCAGCGTCCGCAAGAGCGAGGTCTACATGAAGGCAGCGCTCGCAGTGCCGCCGCGCGAGGCCTTCCCGCAGCACGCGGCCGATGTCCGCATCCTCGATGCCGAGCTCGGCGACGAAGCTCCCGCCATGGGAGCAGCCATCGTAGCCTGGGACATGCTGAACGAGTCGCAGCAACCCTAGACCGAGCCATCAACGGCCGAAACGTACGCGTCTCCCGCTGGGAGAGGCGAGATTCAAATCGGTTCTCGGGAGTCAGACAACACGGACGATGGCTAGCTGCGCATCGTTGTAGTGCATGACTTCGACGGCAACCAGCGTCGCCGAAAACGCGTCTGCAACAAATACATCCCACCGGTGATAAGATCAGGAACAGGGCGGAATAGCCAGGAGGTCTGACGTGGGACTAATCGTAGCCATCGTCGTCATAGTCCTGATCGTAATCATCGGTTTCATGCTGGTCGGCATGTACAACGGGCTGGTGCGCGGTCGCTTGCAGGTCAAAGAGGCCTGGTCGAGCATCGACATTCAGCTCAAGCGCCGTTCGAGTCTGATCCCGAACCTCGTCGAGACGGTGCGCGGCTACGCTTCGCACGAGCGCGAGACATTCGAAAACGTTACGCGGGCGAGGTCCCAACTCGACAACGCCGGCACTGCGCAGCAGGCGGCACAAGCCAACAACATGCTGACCCAGGCGCTGCGCTCGCTGTTCGCGGTCGCCGAGGCCTACCCGGACCTCAAGGCGAACCAGAATTTCCTCGAGCTGCAGCGTGAACTTACCGACACAGAAGAGAAGATCGCCTACGCGCGGCAGTTCTACAACCGCAACGTCCTCTCTTACAACACGAAGACGCAGTCCTTCCCGACCGCGATCATCGCCGGAAACTTCGGCTTCAAGCCGGAAGAGTTCTTCGAAGTCGAGGACGAGGCCGACCGCCGCGACGTGCACGTCGACTTCGGCAACATCATGACTCCGCCCGCCGCCGCCCAACCGCCAGCGGGTCCGACGCCGACGCCCCCAGCGCCACCGGCCAGCGGCGGCTAACGCCGGGCTCCGGCGTGCCCCAAAGCGCGAGTGACCTGACGGACGATCGCGTCCAGCGCATCACGGCTTCTGATTCAGACGAGGCCGCCTGATGGCCAGCGAGTACCACCCGCCGGTCCTGATCTACGACCGCATCAGCGCCAACCGCCGCGAGACGTGGCTGCTGATGGTGCTGTTCTTCCTCGTCGTGGCGGGCGCCGCGACCGCCGTCGGCATCGTCGCCGGGCTGCCGGTGGGATTGTCGCCGATCATCATCGTCTTCGTGTTGCTGTTCGTGGGCTTCAGCTACTTTTCGTCCGATAGCGTCGCTCTCAGCGTCGCGGGCGCCCATAGCGTCGAGAAGACGCAGGAGCCTGAGCTCTACCGCATCGTCGAGAACCTCTGCATCGGCTCGGGCCTGCCGATGCCGAAGGTCTACGTGATCGAGGATGGGTCGATGAACGCCTTCTCGGTTGGCCGCGACCCGCAGCATGCCTCGGTCGCGATTACGCGCGGCCTGCTCAGCAAGCTCGAGTACCGCGAGGTCGAGGGCGTGATGGCGCACGAGCTATCGCACATCGGCAACCGCGACACGCTCGTTATGACAACGGTTGTCGTGCTAATCGGCGCCCTTGCGCTGCTCGCCGACATCGGCCTGCGCATGACCTGGTTCGGCGCCGGCAGCCGCGGCTCATACCGCGACAAAAACAACAACGGCGCCGCAATCATCGCCGTCGTCGCGATCATCTTCATGATCATCTCGCCGATCATCGCCCGCATCATCGGCATGGCCGTGTCACGTCAGCGCGAATACCTTGCAGACGCCTCGGGAGCACTCCTGACGCGCAACCCCGAAGGCCTGGCCAGTGCGCTTGAGAAGCTCAAGGGCGACACCGACCCGCTCGACGCCGCCACCAAGGCCACGGACCATCTCTACTTCGTCAGCCCCCTCGAGGCGCACCACGCCAGCGCTCTCAACGACCTGTTCTCGACCCACCCGCCGATCGACGAGCGCATCAAGCTCCTACGCGCTATGTAGGCCACCGGCGTCGTTGCGAAGGGCTTGCGCGCAAACACACGATGCCGGTGACTAACGGCCCGGCGCCGTCTTCGCGATGAGGTCCATCTGAATAACGCGCTTGGCAAACAGCCAGCGACCGTTCACCTTGACGCACGAGTCGAGGTAGGTGCCGACCAGCGGCAACGTTACGGAGCCATCGTCTTCCTGACGCGGGATCATCATGTAGGTACGTGCCGTGCATGTCTCGCTATCGCCGCGGATGATCGGCGTACCCATCACGTGGCGCAGCCCCGACTTCGGACCGATGCGGTTCATCTCCAGCAACTCGGCCACCCAGGGCCGGATCTCGTCGTGACCGTCGCAACGCCCGGCGCCGTGCTCGATCACGCCGTCGGGCGCGAAGAGGCCAACGTAGCCCTCGACGTCGCCCTCATCGACGCATTCGGCGTAGCGTGCAATCAGGTCGAAAACGTTCCAGCGGTCCTCGGCGCTCATCCCGGGTACGGCCATGGCCCAGCCTCCTTCAGATTCGGTGGCGCCAGTCTACTCGAAGCGGGCGCGGGCTATGATGGCCTCGGAGAACGAATCAGCGTGCCGAAATCAAAACCCAGGACGCTCAGCCCTGACGAGGTCGTTGCGCGACTGCGAGAGCTCTACGGTGAGCCGGAGTGGCGCCCGCACGGCGACGCCACGGCGGAGCTCGTGCTGACGCTGCTGTCGCAGAACACGGCCGACTACAACTCTGGGCGCGCCTTCGCGCGGCTGCTGCAGCGTTTCCCGGACTGGCAGTCGATTATCGACGCGCCTCTGGACGAGGTCGAGGACGCTATACGTCCCGGCGGCCTCGCGCCGACCAAAGCACCGCGTCTGCAGGCCATGCTTGGCGAGGTCAAGGCGCGTACCGGCGGCTTCGATATGCGCTTCCTTGAAGACCTGCCCGTCGACCAGGCGCGTGAGTGGCTGAGAACGCTGCCGGCGGTCGGGCCCAAGACCGCGGCCTGCGTGCTGCTGTTCGGGCTCGGCATGCCCGGGCTGCCGGTCGATACGCACGTGTTCCGCGTCGCGACCCGCCTCGGCCTCGTCGAGGAGAAGCTTGGGCCGGAGAAGGCGCAGACCGCCCTCGAGGCGCTGGTGCCATCCGACGAGCACTTCAGCTTCCACATTCTGCTGATCCGCCACGGCCGTCACACCTGCTACGCCCGCAACCCGGCCTGCGAGCGCTGCCCGCTGCAGCCCGAGTGCCTCTACCCGAAGGGCCTCGTAAACGGCAAGGCGCCGAGTGCTAAGGGCAAACAGCAGACAGGCAAACGAGCAAAGAGTCCGGCGTAGCCCGCACTTCGCACGCACCTCTACGTCAGAACGCGCTGCGCCGCTATGCTGGGCGCATGTCCGACACGCCTGACTTGGTCGCGCTAACCGAGACTCTGCGTTCGACGTTCCCTGCTGAAGCGCTGTCGTTCTCTCCGGACGCTTCGTACGCGGTCGACGGGCAGTCGCCGCCGATTGTTGCGACGCCGTCGACGCAGCAGGACGTGGCGTCGGTTCTGGCCGCGGCCGACGCCGCGGGCGCCGGCGTGCTGCCGCGAGGGGGCGGGGCGCAGACTGGCCTCGGGATGCCGCCCAAGCGCTACCACCTCGCACTGGACCTGCGACGCCTCGACCGCGTGGTCGAGTACGAGTCCGCCGACCTCACGGTGACCGTCGAGGCCGGCGTGCGCCTGATCGAGCTGCAGCGCCTGCTGGGCGAGCACGGCCAGTGGCTGCCGCTGGACCCGCCCCTGCCGGACGAAGCGACGATCGGCGGCGTGCTCGCGACCAACGCCTCGGGGCCGTCGCGGCTGCGCTACGGCTCAGCGCGCGACCTCGTAATCGGTATGACGGCGGCACTGGCGTCGGGCGATCTCGTGAAGTCAGGCGGGCGCGTGGTCAAGAATGTCGCGGGCTACGACCTGGGTAAGCTGCAGATCGGCGCCCTGGGTACGCTGGGCGTCATCGTCCAGGCGGCGTTCAAGGTCGCGCCCCTTCCCGTCCGCGACGCCATTGTGGCGGTGTCGGGTGATCTCGACACGCTGGCGAAGCTGGCAAACGCGGTCATCGAGGCGCGCCTGGCGCTGCTCGGCCTCGTTCTGAGCAGGACGGCGTCGGAACCGAGCTGGACGCTGGCAGCACGCTTCGCAGGCGGCGTCGCGGCGGTCGAACGCTCGCAGCTCGAGACCTCATCGCTGGCCCAGACAGCGTCCCTCAGCGCCGTCGAAGTGTCGCCGTCAGACTGGCGCTCCACTCAGATGCTTCGGCACGTTGCGCCGGTCGTCGCACGCTGCAGCGTCTGGCCAACAGCCGTATTTGAGATTGCGGCGGCGTTGTCGCAGGAGGGGGCGACGGTGGTCGCGTATCCCGGCGTCGGGGTACTCTACGGCGCATGGGACGCCGCCCCAGCGGCCGAGACGCTGACTGCCCTGCGACGGCGCTGCGTAGCTACTGGCGGCGCGCTCGTGATCGAGAAGGCGCCCCTCGACCTGAAGCAGCGCATCGACGTCTGGGGCGAGACGCGCGGCGACTTCGCGCTGATGCAGCGCATCAAGCAGCAGTTCGACCCGAAGCAGACCCTGAACCCGGGACGCTTCGTAGGCGGCATCTGAGCCGCGCGTGCTACGCTGCGAGCGATGACGACGACTCACGAAGACCACGTGCACATGTTCGAGGTCGGGCCGCGCGCCGAAGACCTGGCGCGCTGCGTACACTGCGGCTTCTGCCTCCAGGCCTGCCCGACCTACGTCGTCACGAGCCTCGAGACCGAGTCGCCGCGCGGCCGTATCCAGCTCGCGAAGGCACTGGCGCAGGGCGAGATCGAGGCGACGCCGAACGTCGTGGCCCACTTCGACCTCTGCCTGCAGTGTCGTGCCTGCGAGACCGCCTGCCCCTCCGGCGTGCCCTACGGTCGCATCATCGAGGGCGCGCGGGCCCTGGTGCAGTCGCGGCCCGACAAGCCGCGCTCGTGGAAGCTGCGCGCCTTCACTCTGCGCACGCTGTTCGCGTCGCAGTGGCGGTTGAACGCGATGTTCGCAGGCCTTCGCTTCTATCAGCGAACCCCGGTCGCGCCGCTGGCCCGCCGTCTGCTGCCCAGGCGACTGCGCCAGATGGAAGCGATGCTACCGAAGCTGCCCGACCACGCCTTCGACCCACCTGCCGTCGCCGCAAACCCCGCCGGCGCCGTCAAGGCGAACGTTGCCCTGCTCAGCGGCTGCATCATGCGCCTCACCCATCCTCAGACTCACGAAGCGACCGTGCGAGTGCTGGCGCGCAACGGCATGCGCGTGCTGGTACCGAAGCAGCAGGGCTGCTGCGGTGCGCTGCACGTGCACAACGGCGACCCCGAAGCGGCGCGGACGCTGGCGCGGCGCAACATCGACGCGTTCCTCGACAGCGGCGCCGACTACATCGTCGTCAACTCGGCGGGCTGCGGCAGCGCCATGAAGGAGTACGACGAGCTGTTCGCCAGCGAACCCGCGTACGCCGACAAGGCGCGTCGCTTCGTCGCCAAAGTGCGCGACGTCACCGAGCTTCTTATCGAGACCGGCTTCGTGGCGCCATCAGGTCGCGTCGAGGCGCAGGTGACGTACCAGGACTCTTGCCACCTGGCCCACGCCCAGCGCATCCGCCAGGCGCCGCGGGAGCTGCTGCGCTCCATCCCCGGCGTCGAGTTAGTCGAGATGGCGACACCGGACCGCTGCTGCGGCAGCGCCGGCATCTACAACATCACGCAAACCGAGATGTCGCGGCGGCTGCTCGAGGACAAGATGGACGACGCGCTGGCGACGGGCTGCGACGTGATCAGCACCGCGAACCCCGGCTGCATGCTGCAACTGGACCTAGGCGTGCGTCTGCGTGACGGATCGCAGGAGGTCGTACACGTCATCGAGCTGCTGGACCGCGCCTACGCTGCCGAAAATCCCTGAGCATTCGCTCCGGCGAATAGGCATGAAATCTTGATGCCAGGGCACTTTGGGTGCAATCGCGTGCTCGGTATCGTGGATCGATATGGAAACGATCAGCACAATTCCACTCTGGCTCGTCGCCCTCGCCGTACTCGGCGTTCAGTTCTGGCTGTTCTGCCTGCTGCCAAGCTGGATCAACCCTGACGCCGATGCCCTGCCTGCCGAGGCCTACGTAACCACGGACGAGTGGGACGACGGCGCCAATCTCTGACGGCACCCGAGGTTTCTAGTGCCCCAACCGCTCGACCACGGCATCGATTTGCGTTACCAGCGGCGTCGTGGTGTCGATGGCGAGGCGCTGAGATTCCGGCAGCTCTGTCGCGGGTTCGATGCGCTGCTTCTGCGCCAGGTAGACCTCCCAGCGTCCTTCTGACGTCGTCCACGCCTCGCCCTCGCGCTTGAGCTGTCGCGCCTTGACGACCTCGTCCGGCGCCGAGCATTCGACCAGCAGAAACGGCGTCTGCGTCTCCCGAACGAGCTCGAGGATCGGCGCACGCTGGCGCCGCTCGATGTAGGTGCCGTCGACGACGACGCTGCGCCCCTGCGCGAGGAACGCCTCGGCCTGGCTGCGTAGATCGTCGTAAATGCGGTCGCGCGACTCCGGGCGCGTAGCGGCCGGCATCGATCGCTTCGCGCCGGCCCTCGGGATGCTCGAACAGATCGCGGCGCAGCATGTCGGTCGACAGCAGCACCGCGCCCAGACGACCCGCCAGCACCCCCGCCAGCACGCTCTTGCCGCTGCCGCTCGGCCCTGAAACGACGACGAGGCTCTGACGGTGGCGCTCCAATGCGTACGACTCCGCCAGCTTGAAATAGACACGGGCGCGGCGCCCGGCCTCGCGCTTCTGCTTCTGGCCCACGTGCGGGTCGTCCAGCAGCAGGCTCTCGACCTTGCCGCGCACGACGGCGCGATAGCACTTGAAGAAGTCGAGCAGCACCGGCAGCTCTCGGTCGCCGATCGCGGCGGCGTAGAGGCCGACGAACAGGTCGGACAGCTCGGCGCGGCCGCGGTAGTCGAGGTCCATGGCGAGAAAGGCTGCGTCGAGGCCGGTGTCGATGTAGCGGAAGCGGTCGTTGAACTCGATGCAGTCGTAGATGCAGATGCCGCCCGGCACCTCGTCGTCGAAGCACACGGCGTCGCTGCGCAGGTCGCCGTGGCAGTCGCGCACCCGGCCCTCGCCCTCACGAGCGCGCAGGAGAGGCTCCTCGTCGCGCATGAAGCCGTGCGCATAGCCCTCGATGCGGTCGAAGCGCTTACGGCTCAACGTCCGGCCGACGAACGGCTCGATCTGGTCGAGGCTCTCCTGCCAGTTGCCGCGCATCGTCTCGAAGCCGCCTAGCCGTGTGATCTCGGGACCTCGCTCGGCGCCGTCGTGCAGCTCGGCGAGTCGAGCGGCGACCCGGCCGATCATGTCGAAGTCGACGGCGTCGCGGGCCACCAGAGCGTCCATCATGCCCTCGGCGGGCAGGCGCTTCATGTGCACGGCGTACTCGACGGGCTCACCTTCGCCACCGACGCGGTAGCTATCGCCGTCGCGCGTGATCGGCACGACGCCGAGGTAGACGCCGCCGGGACAACCGCGGCGGTTGAGCACGACCTCCTTCTCGCAGGCCTCGCGACGTTGAGCCAGGGTCCGAAGTCGACGAAGCCGAGGTCTACAGGCTTCTTGAGCTTGTAGACCTCGTCGTCGACCAGGAACACGAAGGAGATGTGCGTCTGGATGAGCTCGATCTTGCGGACGGCACGCGGATACGCACTCCGGCGCTGTAATGCGCGGACGTAATCCGGAAGTGCGTCCGATGCCAAGCCGGGATTTAGCCCTTGAGCTCGTCCTCAGACATGATGCGGAAGCCAACCTTGACGCTGACCTGGTACCAGGCGACCTTCTGGTCGTCGATTTGGCCGCGAATGTTGTCGACCTCGAACCAGTCGAGTCCCTTGATCGTCTTCGCCGCGCGGCCGACCGCTTCTTCTATCGCCTGAGTGACACCCTCGTCCGAAGTGCCGACGAGCTCGATAACCTTGTAAGTGTGTGACGCCATTAGGCACCCCTTTCTTCTCGGGACATTGTCCCACGTGTCGTTGCGAGGCGGAACCTGACACTTTGCTCCCCGACCTTGCGAAGGCGCTTCAGAGCCAGCCCTGCTCACGATACCAGCGCAGCATGTCCGCGAACCCGGTTGCGAGGTCGAACTGCGGCGTCCAGCCGAGATCGCGGGTAATCGCGGCGTGATCGCAGACCCAGTAGCGCGGCTCCATGTGACGCACCTCATCCGGGCTCAGCGGCCATGTACGGCGCGTAATCGTCTGGAGCAGCCCCGCGCCGTACGCCGAGAGCGTGAACAGGGCGGGCGGCGTCGGTACGGCAAAGACGCGCCTGCCGAGTGCGGCGCCGAAGGCCTGTACCAGACTTCGCCACGTGTAGGTCGAGCCGTCCGACAGGGTGTAGACGGCGCCGCTGGGCCCCACGGCGAGCGTGGCAGTGATGATCGCGTCGGCGCAGTCCTGCACGTTGATCCAGGTGAGCAGCCGGTCGCCGGCGCCGTACACCGGTACGAAGTGCAGCTTCGCCATGCGGTAGAACGGCAGCAAAGCGTGATCGCGCGGTCCGTAGACCACGGGCGGGCGCAGTACAGCGACGCTCATCCCGTTACGCTGCGCCAGCACCGGGTACTCGCCTTCGAGCTTGGAGCGTCCGTAGGGCGTGATCGGGCGCGGCGGATCGGGGATGCGCGGCTCCGGACTGTCGTTAGGACCGTGCGCGGCCTGGCTGGAGACGTAGACGAAGCGCTTGACGCCGGCTTTCACGGCAGCTTCTGCCAGCACCGCGGTACCGAGCGCGTTCGTCTCCTGGTACGCGGACTCGGTCAGCGCTGACGTAGCCCCCGCCACGTGTGCGACCGCATCGACGCCCTGAACGGCGTGTCGCAGCGACTCGGGGTCGCGCATATCGCCCTCGACGCGCTCGTACTCGAGGCCGCGAATAAAGTCGAGGTTGCTGGTGCGACGCAGCATGAGACGCAGCTCGACATCGCCGCGCGCGGCGAGCCGTTCGGCGACGTGCGATCCGACGAAGCCGTTAGCGCCTGTAACGAGAACCTTCACGTGGTGAGAGACTTCTCGTAGATGCGCCAGCGCTTGTACACGTAGGCGCCAAAGTGAGGCATCATCGCATTCAGCGGACCGTTGTTCTCCAGGATCCAGCTTTCCTCGCACCACTCGTAGCCCTGCTTGATGGCGCCGCGGTAGAGCTCGTAGAGCAGCAGGTACGGCAAACCGTAGAGCTGACGCGTGAGGAACTTCTTCTTGACCCCGAACAGCATGACCCGGCCCGTCCTGGGACCGCGGACCTTGAGACGCCAGATCAGTTTGATCGCCTTGATCGGGTCGAGGAAGCCGTTGAAGTCGCGAACCGCCTCGTAGAGGTTGGGTAGACCGACCACCATGCCCGCGGGCTCGCCGTTGATCTCGGCGATGAGCACTACCTTCGGGTCGGCGATCAGGCGCAGGTCGCCCGCGAGCTTGCTGGCCTCTTTGGGAGTGACCTGAACGTAGCCCCAGTTATCCTTCCAGGCGTCGTTGAAGATGTCGAGCAGGATATCGACCTCGCGGTGCAGCCGCCAGACGTTGACCGTACGCAGTTTGAGGCCGGGCACGGCGCGTGTCTTCTCGATCGCCTCCATCATGCGCTCGGGCGGCTGCTTGATATCCCAGCGGTAGCCGAGCAGGTCCATCGCCTTGTCGTAGCCATTCGGCTTTACGAGGCCGTCGTAATACGGCAGCGCCTGCGTTACGGCGATCATCGCCTGCTGGTCGAAGCCTTCGACCAGCAGCCCGGCCTCTTCGTTAATGCTGAAGTTGAACGGCCCGCGCACAGCGTCCATACCGCGCTGTCGCAGCCAGTCCTCGGCAGCGCCGAGCAGCGCCGTCGAGACGTTAGGGTCGTTCACGGACTCGAAGAAGCCGAAGAAGCCCGTCTTCTCGCCGTGACTCGCGTTGTGATGATGGTCGATCGAAGCGCTGATGCGGCCGACGGGCTCGCCGTCGCGCAGCGCGAGGAAGAGCTCGGCCTCGCCGTGCTCGAAGAAGGGGTTCTTCTTCTGGTTGAACACGTCGCGCTGCAGCATCAGCAGGTTGGGCACCCAGGCGGGGTCGTCTTTGTAGAGGCGCCACGGCAGGCGCAGGAAGCTCTCGACCTCCTGTTTGCTGTGCGCAGGCATGACTTGCAGCCCCGCTAAGCGGCTGGTGCCCGAAGAAACGCTGGCCATATCGCGCCTCAGCTTACGCGTAAGCGCGGGCGGTGTGAACCGCCGCCTAGGAAATCAGGCCGTGGCGCCGGCCCAGCTCAGCCATGAGCTCAATCGCGAGATTAAGCTGCGCGGCGCTGTGTGTCGCCATGCAGCTCGTGCGCAGGATCGCCTGGCCTCGCGGCACGGCGGGCATGATCACGGCGTTGGTGTACACGCCCTTGGCCAGCAGCTCGTTCCAGAAGCCGACCATCTTGCGCTCGTCACCGACCAAGATCGGCACGATCGCCGTCTCGGTGTCGCCGATGTCGAAGCCGGCGTTACGCAGACCGTCGCGATAGAGCTTCGCGTTGGCGTTGAGCTTGTCGACCAGCTCCGGCTCCTCCATGAGGACTTCGAGCGCGGTTGTCGCCGCGACGACCGAGGCCGGCGGCAGGCTGGCGCTGAACAGACCGGGGCGGCCGAAGTGCTTCACCCACTCGATAACGTCGGCAGGGCCGCAAACGAAGCCACCAATCGAGGCCAGCGACTTCGAAAAGGTGCCGACGATGAGGTCTACGTCCTTCTCGACGCCGAAGTGAAAACCGGTGCCGCGTCCGCCGCGGCCGAGCATACCGACGCCATGGGCGTCGTCGACGATCAGGCGCGCGCCGTAGCGCTGGCAGACCTCAGCGAGGTCAGGCAGGGGTGCGATGTCGCCGCCCATGCTGTAGACGCCATCGACCACAACCATCGCGGCCTTTTCCTGCGTGACGCGGGCCAGGATCTTATCCAGCGAGTCCATGTCGTTGTGCAGGAAACGGAACATTTCGCCGTCGGACAGCTTGCAGCCGTCGTAGATCGAGGCGTGGTCCGCCTTGTCGATCACGACAGCGACGCGGCTGTTGGCCAGCGCGGAGATCGCACCGAGGTTCGCCTGGTAGCCCGTCGTGAACGTGAGGCAGGCCTCGGTCTCGAAGAACGCTGCCAGCAGCTCTTCGAGACGTTCGTGCAGCTTGGTCGAGCCGTTGAGCAGACGCGAGCCGGTCATTGAGGTGCCGTAGACCTCGACGGCGTCGCGCGCCGCTTTGACCACGCGCGGGTGACGCGTCAGGCCGAGGTAGTTGTTGGAGCCGAGCATGATGACGCGCTTGCCATCGATGATCGCCTCCGGGCCCTCGTTGCTCTCGAGGGGCTTGTAGAAGGGATAGAAACCGAACGCCTTCGCCGTCTTGACGAGCGGGAATGAGCGCGCCTTCGCGAACACATCCCTGGTAGACGGGTCGTCATAAAGATCCGCCGAGAGTGCGTCTACGGTTACAGATTCGGGAACGTTGTCGTCGAGGAGAGGTCTCGTTTCGGAGGCCAGTTGATTAGGTCCTTTCCCGGTCCGGCGGGCCCCTCCAGTACAGGACGTGCCCGGCCCGCGCTGCGGATAACAGCCCCCTAGCATGTACCACGCGTGTTAACGCCCTGTCAACGGCGGTTCGGCCCCTTCGAGTCTGGAGAGACCTAGCGACCGCGGTCGATGGAGCGCAGGAAGCGTGTGGTAAGCCAGAAGCAGGACGTAACCATGATCAGCGAGATCATGGCGACGATCTTCGGGTCGGTGAAGTAGTAGGCCGCCACAATCGTCAGAAGAATGACGCCCATGATCATGAACATCTGACGAATCGCGTCCTCGTCGCCGTGGACGCGAATCGTGAGGAACCAGACGCCAACGTAGGCCTGGATGAAGAAAGCGATCATTCCGCCGGCATCATGTAGCCCGTAGGCACTAACGAAAGCGAAAAAGATGCCGAATATGAGGAAGAAGACGCCTACGAAGTAGGCAACCTTGGGGGGCACGATCATAGCCACGCTGCGTGGCATGGTGTGCACCAGGTTCCACATAGCTAGCGATAGCGTGAGGATGATGGCGATCAGGACTATGTGATACATGAGACTCTCCGTGCCTCTCGCCTTCTTCTAACGTGCTACGCGGCGAATTATTTCAGGTCCACGCCGCTGCATGCTCGAAAATCCTGCGGGGTCCGGGTGCTTCCCTAAATCATAAGCAACCGGGCCGTCAGCATAAAGCCGGAGAACATCGTGGCGTTCGCTGAGCAGAATCAGTGATAGAGTAGATTCGTCACGATGACCACCACTACCCCGAACATGCCCACAGCCGCCGACATTGTGGCGCGCGCCGGCGATGGCATTCCGCCGGAACGGGCTCGACTGATCGAAGAAGCCTACGACTTCGCGGCGCTGTCACACGAAGGACAGAGCCGCAAGACCGGCGAGCCGTACATCATTCACCCTGTCGATGCCGCGATGACCGTCGCCGACCTCAGCCTGGACGGCGCCGCGATCGCCGCCGCGCTGCTGCACGACGTCGTCGAGGACTGCGGCGTCCCGAACGAGGAGATTGCCCGCCGCTTCGGCGCCGACGTCGCGCGCCTGGTCGAGGGCGTCACCAAGCTGAGCCGGCTCAACCTGCTGCGCCCCGACGAGCCGTCCTGGGACGACACCGTCCAGGCCGACAACCTGCGCAAGATGTTCCTCGCGATGGCCGAGGACATTCGCGTCGTCGTAATCAAGCTGGCGGACCGCCTGCACAACATGCGCACCCTGTACGGCTTGCCGCCGAACAAGCAGGCCCGCGTGGCACGCGAGACGATGGAGATCTACGCACCCCTGGCGCATCGCCTCGGCCTCGGCCAGATCGCGCACGAACTCGAGGACCTCGCGTTCCAGTACCTGGAGCCGGAGGACTACGAGAAGATCACGAACCTGCTCACCGCGAGCCTCGAGAGTCGCGAGCGCTACGTCGTGCAGGTCGAGAAGCTGCTGCGCTACGAGCTGGAGCGGCAGGGCGTCAAGGCTGAGCTTTCGGGCCGCGCCAAGCACGTCTACAGCATCAACCAGAAGATGCAGAAGTACTCCCAGATGGGTAAGTCGTTCAACGACATCTACGACCTGCTAGCGATTCGCGTGCTGGTCGATTCGCTGGCCGACTGCTATCACGCGCTCGGGATCGTGCACGGGCTGTGGCGTCCGCTGCCGGGCCTGTTCGACGACTACATCGCCAACCCGCGCGAGAACGTCTACCAGTCGCTGCACACAACCGTGATGGGCCCCGGCGCTCGCCCACTGGAAGTGCAGATCCGCACCTACGAAATGCACAAGACGGCCGAGTACGGCGTCGCGGCGCACTGGCGCTACAAGGAGGGCGGCCCGCGCGACCGCGCCTTCGAGGAGCGCATTACCTGGATGCGCCAGCTGCTCGAGTGGCAGCGCGAGACCGCTGAGGCCGAAGAGTTCGTCGACTACATCAAGACGGACCTGTTCCGCGACCAGGTGTTCGTGTTCTCGCCCAAGGGCGAGGTCAAGGACCTCCCGTCCGGCTCGACTCCGATCGACTTCGCGTTCCGGATTCACTCCGACATCGGCTATCACTGCGTCGGAGCGCGCGTCAACGGACGCCTGCAGCCGCTGACCTACCAGCTGCAGAACGGCGACGTCGTCGAGATCGTGACCAGCCGCTCGTCGCGCGGTCCTTCGCGCGACTGGCTCAACCCGAACCTCGGCTACGTACACACCGGCAACGCGCGCTCCAAGGTGCGCCAGTGGTTCAAGCGCCAGGAACGCGACGAGAACGTCCTGCGCGGCAAGGAGATGGCGGAGCGCGAGCTACGTCGCCTCGGCGTCAGCCTCCCGGACCTGCTGCCCGAGCTGTTGAAGTGGTTCCGTTGCGAAAACGCGGAGGACTTCTACGCCTCGCTGGGCTTCGGCGGCATCAGCATGAACCAGATCGCCGGCCGGGTCGCGCTGCACCTGCACCGCCCCGAGCACGAGGTCGAGCACGCGCCTGCGCCCGCGACACCGCCACAGGACTACGGCCACTCGATACGTGTCCTCGGCACCGGCGACGTACTGACCCAGATCGCGCGCTGCTGCAGCCCCGTCCCTGGCGACCGCATCGTCGGCTACGTGACGCGCGCCCGCGGCGTGACGATTCACCGCCGCGACTGCGTCAACGTGATCAACAGCACGGAGCGTGAGCGCTTCGTCGACGTCGAGTGGGGCGAGCGCGGACGTTTGTTCCCTGTGACCGTCAAGGTCGAGGCGTGGGACCGCGTCGGCCTCGTGCGCGACATCAGCACCGTGGTGGCGGACGAGAAGGTCAACATCGCCGGTATGCGCACCGAGCCCCACTCCGACCACACGGTAACGACTGCGATCACGCTGGACACGACCGGCGTCGAGCAGCTATCGCGCCTGTTTGCGAAGATCGAGGGCGTGCACGGCGTCTTCTCCGTAGCCCGCGAGACCGACCCGGCCGCCCGCGAAATCGCCTAGCACCCGGCACGGGCATCGAAGGCTCGGGCGCCCTGCTCCAGCACCTTCTTAGCTTGCCCTCATCGCGCTTGATAGGTATTGATGGTGCGGCGGCCTGACGAGACGCTGCAGCCTGGCGGCCACCCTCGGCGTGCAATCGTCCTTTCGACCTCTACGTTCGAGCCCATCCCCGGCGTACGGTGACGGTTGCCTGGACTTACAGGATGAGAAGCGTGCTCAAAAGTGCGGGTGCAATATAATGTGCTGGTTTCTATACAGCGCCATCGATCAAATTCTTCCAGGAGAGGGACAACTTTGGAGTACAGGACGCTCGGCAGGTCGGGCCTGCAGGTATCTGTGGTCGGCCTCGGCTGCAACAACTTCGGCGGTCGCGTGGACGCCGCCGGTACCGCCGCCGTGATCGACAAGTGCATCGACATGGGCATCACGCTGTTCGACACCGCCGACATCTACGGACGCGGCAAGTCGGAAGAGTTCATGGGGCCGGCGCTCAAGCCGCACCGCCGCAACATCGTCATAGCCACCAAGGCGGCGGCTAACATGGGCGAGGGACCGTACTGGTCCGGCCTGTCGCGCAAGTACCTCATGGAGGCAGTCGACGACAGCCTGCGACGCCTCCAGACCGACTACATCGACCTCTACCAGGTGCACTTCCCCGACGCCAAGACGCCGGTCGAAGAGACGCTCGCGGCGCTGGACGACATCGTCAAGTCCGGCAAGGTACGCTACATCGGCTGCAGCAACTTCAGCGGCTGGCAGGTCGTCGAGGCCGACTGGATCGCTCGCACCGAGCACCTGAACCGCTTCGTCAGCGCCCAGAACGAGCACAGCCTGCTTAACCGCGGCGTCGAGACCGAGCTGGCTCCGGCCTGCCTCAAATACGGCCTTGGTCTGCTGCCCTACTTCCCGCTGGCCAGTGGCTTCCTCACCGGCAAGTACCACAAGGACGAGCAGCAGCCGGAAGGCGCCCGTCTCAGCGGCAGCAGCCCGATGGCCGGCCGCATCCTGAGCGACGCCAACTACGAGATGCTCACCAAGCTCGAGACGTTTGCCGACGAGCACGGCCACACGATGATCGAGCTGGCGTTCAGCTGGCTGGCGAGCAAGCCCTACGTCGCCAGCGTGATCGCAGGCGCGACGCGGCCGGAGCAGGTCGAGCAGAACGCGAAGTCTGCCGACTGGAAGCTAACGGAAGAAGAGTTCAAGGAAATCGACGAGATCATGGGCCACACGGCGGGCGGGCGCCGCTAAGCCCTCGTCACGCAAACAAAGAAACGGGCCGGGATCGTCACGATCCCGGCCCGTTCTGTTTTCTGGAGATGAAGCCTAGGCCTTCGCCTCGACGCCGTTGCTCGCAACCTCGCGGGAGCGGCGTTCGTCCTCGGGGTCGGGAGCGCTGTTGCCGTTGCGGGAGGCGCGCGTGCCGCTGCTCTGGCGGGCGGCGTTGTCGCCGGTCATCG
Organism: uncultured Chloroflexia bacterium; assembly: GCA_963732945.1. Taxonomy (GTDB): domain Bacteria; phylum Chloroflexota; class Dehalococcoidia; order DSTF01; family WHTK01; genus WHTK01. The sequence goes on along the minus strand of CAVTBL010000010.1, from coordinate 131,734 downwards.
AGATCGAGGCGTCAAGCGTGGCGCCTTCGTGCACGATGAACACCTTCGTGTTGATGTCGCCGCTGACCTTGCTGTGAGGCAGGAGGTCGACACGCTGCTCGCAGCGCACCTCGCCCTGGAACGTGCCGGCGATCACGACGAACGCGGCCCTGATCTTGGCGTCGACCTGGGCGCCCTCAGCGACATGCACTGTTGCCTTCGACTGGATTTCGCCGGAGAAGATGCCGTCGATGCGGACGCTGTCCTCGACGGTCAGCGTGCCCTTCCACTTCGCGCCGGGCGCGATGATGTTGGTGCAGCGGTCCGGAGGCGTCGGCCCCGGGCTGCCCGACATACCGGCGCTACGGCTGTCGCTGCCCATGTAGGCACCGGGCATCGGCGGCTCGGCGGCCGGCGGCAGCGTGTCGGTGGAGAAACGCGTTTCGGTGCGCGGACTGCGCTCTGCGCCCTCCGATGCGGGCCTGACGTCTGGGCGAGTGTTGTTGCCAAAGAAGCTCATGAGAGGTCTCCTTTCGGGGTTGGGCCGAGGGGTGCTTCCGTGCGTTGGGTTGGTCTTACAGCTGCCCCACTGTTCGCCAGCCCGAACTAGAGATATGAAACCGCAATTAGCCTAGTCTTCGACCCTCGTTACGTCTACTAGAGATAGGTTAAGGGTTTATCACAAAAAATGCCAGAGGCAATTTTAGCGCTTAGACCAGGCTGTTGAGATGACAAACGTCGTTGAGACGGATGAGCTTAGTGCGGCGTACTTCGCCGTCCTTAACCGGCTCGATTTCGATCACGTTGAGCGAGCAATTGCTGATCGAAAAAGGCATCGGCCTGCGATACGGCAAGCCCAGCACGGCCTGACAGAACAGAGCGATCGGCCCGCCGTGCGAGACGACCGCAACCGTCTCGTCGGTATGCGCATCTGCAACGCTCCACAGCGCTTCGGTGACGCGCTTGAAGAAGACGTCGCGTCCTTCTTCACCCGGGTAGACGCGCTCGGCCGCGTTGGCTACGGCGCCGAAGCGCTCTCGCACCTCAGCGTAAGTCGCGCCGGACATCTCGCCGAAGTGGTACTCGCTCACGTCTTCGATGACGCCAGGCGCGACGCCCAGCCGAGTACCTATCGCCGTGGCCGTGGCGTGCGCCCGCAGCAGATGGCTCGAGTAGACCGCCGAAGTGCCGAGCCCGTGCAGGCGGTCAGCGGTGAGCGCCGCCTGGCGCTTGCCGAGGTCCGTGAGGTCGTAGTCGGCCTGACCCTGCAGACGATTCTCGAAGTTGCCGACCGATTCGCCGTGACGCACGAGGATCAGCTTCATGGAGTCGGAGCCCCCTCGACCACGCTGGGCACGGCGACGGTGAGGAAGTTGCGCAGCATGCGCCCGGTGGCGCCCCAGATCACGTGCTCGTGGAAAACGAAGCCCTCGCGCGTCACGATTTCGCCGTCGCGCTGACGGGCCACGACCTCGGTGATGTTTGCGTCGTCGAGCAGGTGCGACAGCGGCACTTCGAGCACCTCTGCGACCTCGGCTTCCTGAGGCAGCCAGATGTACGGCAGCGCCGCGGGGTCGATCTCACCGACGTAGGCGCTGACGTGGTAATCACTGATCGTCACCATGTCGTCGATCTGGCCGATGATCGTCACGTGCTCTGGACGCAGGCCGACCTCCTCGTGCGCCTCGCGCAGCGCCGTCTCGATCAAGTCCCGGTCCTCGAGGTCGCGTCTGCCGCCCGGGAAGGAGATCTCGCCCTTGTGGCTCTCGACACGGTCGGTGCGCTTGGTAAACACGATGTGCAGTGTGTCCTCGTGCATGTAGACGGGAACAAGCACCGCGGCGCGCTTGCCTCCGGTTTCGTCGAGAAGGATCGGGCTGTAAACGGAAAGACGAGAACGGATGTCGGCGATCACGTATCTATTATCGCGCTTCCGGCTGGGCTCAGGTAGTCGCCAAAGGTCTCGACATATACGACCAGGCGCGTAACCGCGCGCAGTTCGCTCACAGCCGTCGCGCGAATGGGTGGAGGAAACTTCGGCTCCAGCCAAAGCCCCGTGGCTTGTTCCCCGGTTTGCGCCGCGCTGCTACGCTTGCTATATGCCAGAGCAATTCAGAGCCCCCCGCGGCGCCGCAGACATCCTGCCCGATGATCAGCCCTACTGGCGTTGGCTGCGCGACACGGCCGTACGCGTCGCAGAGTCTTACGGTTACGCCGAGATACAGACGCCCGTTTTCGAGCGCGCCGGCGTGTTCATTCGCCAGGAGGCGCACGGCACCGACGTGGTCGACAAGGAGATCTACGTCTTCGAGGACCGCGGCGGCGACGAGCTGGCGCTGCGACCCGAGGGCACCGCGGCAGTGTGCCGCGCCTATCTCGAGCACGGTATGGGCTCGCTGCCGCAGCCCGTGCGCCTGTTCTACATCTCGAACTTCTTTCGCTACGACAGGCCGCAGGCGGGGCGCTACCGCGTGTTCCACCAGTTTGGCATCGAGGCGATCGGTGACGGCGACCCGTCGATCGACGCCGAGGCGCTCGACCTGCTGCGCACTTACTACGAGACGCTGGGCCTGATGCGCTACCGCCTGCTGCTCAACAGCATCGGAGATGGCGTCTGCCGGCCGGGCTATCTCGTGAAGCTGCGCGCCTACTACGCCGACAAGCTGGACAAGATTTGCGGCGACTGCCGCCGACGCTACGAGATCAACCCGCTGCGCATGCTCGACTGCAAGAACGAGCCGTGTCAGCCCTTCAAGGCCGCCGCGCCCAAGATCAGCGACAACCTCTGCGAGCCATGCGCCGAGCACTTTGCGGCTGTTAAGTCGATGCTCGACGAGCTCGGCATCGCCTACGTGCTGGAGCCGACGCTGGTACGCGGCCTCGACTACTACACGCGCACGACTTTCGAGTTCGAGCCGGTCGATTCGAGCTCGCAGCAGAGCTCGATCGGCGCCGGCGGACGCTACGATGGCCTCATCGAGCAGCTCGGTGGCAAGTCCACACCCGGCATCGGTTTCGGCGCCGGCATCGAGCGCATCATTCTCAACCTCAGGCGCCTCGAGCTCGGCCCGACGGCGCCGGCTTCACCCGACGCTTACATCGCGGTCGCCGATGCGTCGGCGCAGGCGAGGGCGCTGCGCCTGGCCCACGATCTGCGCGCCGCCGGGCTGACCGTGATCAGCGGCGGCGGTCGCAGCCTGAGGGCACAGCTACGTCACGCCAACGCGGTCGCGGCGCGCAACGCGCTGGTGCTCGGCGCCGAAGAGCTGGCGACCGAGAGCGTCTCGCTACGCGATCTGAGCACGTCGGAGCAGGAGCGCGTGGCGATGACCGACGTGGCCGCGAGGCTGAGACGCTAGGCGGAGCCCAGGACTAATCCGGCCGCGGTCGCAGGTAGACGATCCAGTAGACCGCGCCGACCAGCACTGCCCCGCCTACGATGTTGCCGAGCGTTACGGGCACGAGATTGCGCACGACGAAGTCGACTACCGTTAGGTGATGCATGCCGGCGTCAGTGAGGCCGGCTGCGGACACGACCTGCGTCTTGTGCTTCAGCAGCAGGCCGACCGGCACGAAGTACATGTTGGCGATGCTGTGCTCGAAGCCGCTGGCCACGAAAGCGGTAATCGGGAACAGAACGGACAGCACCTTGTCCGTGTTGCTACGAGCGCTGTAGCACAGCCAGACGGCAAGACAGACGAGCGCGTTGCAGAGTATGCCCAACGCTATCGCCTGCTCGAACCCAAGGTTGACCTTGGCGTTGGCGATTTTCAGGGCGTTGGCACCAACGGCGAAGTTGTTGAACCGCCACTGGCCGCTGACGTAGATCAGCGCCACAGTGCCAAGCGAGCCGGCGAAGTTGCCGGCGTAGACGAGCAGCCAGTTGCGCAGAAGCAGGGTCGTGCTGATGCGACGGCTGGCCCACGCCATGACGATGAGGTTGTTGCCGGTGAACAGCTCAGCGCCTGCTACGACGACGAGCACCAGTCCAAGGCTGAAGGCCGCGCCTCCGAGAAGTCGCGTGACGCCGTAGCCGAGGCCTGTCGCCGTCGTCACGACCGTGAAGAACTCCGCTCCGAGGGCGATGAACGCGCCGGCCAGAACGGCCAGAAGAAACAGATTCAGCGCCCCCGTATTTGCCTTCGACACGCCCAGCGTCTCGGCACGCTGGGCCATCTGCGGCGGCAGCAACGGATCGAACGCCACGGCGGGGTTCTGGTGCTCGGATGGCTCCGTCGGTTCGATCACATCGACAGTATCGGCCTCGGAGGGCTTCGATGCAGGTGCTGAATCGCCCGCAAGCACGCCACCGTGCCTGAGCAAGGCTTTGTTATACTGAGCCAGGCAGGCCCCCAAACGAGGGGGCCTTTATCTTGAGACGAAAATGCAGGACAAACTTCGCAACCTTGAAGAGCGCTACGAAGAACTGACCCGGCAGATGGGTGAGCCGGACGCGCTCGCCGACTTCCAGAAGATGCAGACGCTGGCCAAAGAGCGCTCGACGCTCGAAGACGTGGTCTCGATCTACCGCAAGCTGCGCGACGTCGAGGAGCAGGTCGAAGAGGCGCGACAGCTGGCCGACGGCGACGACGCCGAGATGGCGCGCCTGGCGCGCGACGAACTGACGACGCTCGAGCCCGAGCAGGAGCGTCTCGAGAACGACCTCAAGCTGGCGCTGCTGCCCGTCGACCCGCACGACGAACGCAACGTAATCGTCGAGATTCGCGGCGGCACCGGCGGTGAAGAAGCAGCGCTGTTTGCCGGCGACCTGTTCCGCATGTATTCGCGCTACGCCGAGCTCAAGCGCTGGCAGGTCGAGGTTCTGTCCTCGAACGGCAGTGAGAAGGGCGGCTTCAAAGAGATCGTGTTCGAGGTCAACGGCCGCGGCGCCTACTCGCGACTCAAGTACGAGAGCGGCGGCCATCGCGTGCAGCGCGTGCCTGCGACCGAGGCGCAGGGCCGCATCCACACCTCGACCGCCACCGTCGCGGTGTTGCCCGTCGCCGACGAGGTCGAGGTCGATATTAACGAGAATGACCTCAAAATCGACATCTATCACTCGGGCGGCGCCGGCGGCCAGAACGTCAACAAGGTCGCGACCGCGGTGCGCATGACGCACATCCCCAGCGGCATCGTGGTGCAGTGCCAGGACGAGCGCTCGCAGCTCAAGAACCGCGTCAAGGCGATGAGCATCCTGCGCGCCCGTCTGCTCGCCGCGAAAGAGGAGGAGGCCGCGGCGCTGGTCTCGGACTCGCGAAGCTCCCAGGTCGGCACCGGTGCGCGCGCCGAGAAGATCCGTACCTACAACTTCGCCCAGGACCGCGTAACCGACCACCGCGTCAACTACACGCGCAGCAACCTGCCCGGCTTCCTCGACGGCAAGATCGACGACGTGATCGACGCCGTGGCCACTGCCGACCAGGCTCAGCGCCTCGAAGCGTCGCTGGTTTAGCGACCACCGGTTTCGCCTCGACGAGGCCCGCGAATGACCAACCGCATTGAACGCGCCCGCGACCTGCGCCAGCTACGGTTTATGTTAAGTACGCTGCGCTCCTACAACGAGGGTGCGTCTTCCCTGCCCCGGCTGATCGAGGACATCGACCTGCTTCTGCTGTCGCTCTCGGGCGCCGACCACGGCTTCGAGGCGAAGGTGCGAACCGTCCTGCCCGCCGCCGATGCGAAGCCGTCCGACGCCAAACGCGCCGTCTCGAAGCTCACAGCCATCGTCGAGGACGCCATCAAGCGCCACGAGCGCGAGCAGCCGGGTGGCTGAGGCTCGCACGCTGCGTCAGGCGCTGCTCGAGATGCGCGACCGCCTCGACGCCGCCGGCATCGAAGACGCCGAGCTAGAGGCCGACCTGCTGCTACGCCACGCCCTCGGCGACCTTAGCCGCGCCGCGTTGTTCCAGCGCCTCGGCGACGCGCTAGACGCAGCAACATTGGAGCGCTACGAAGCCCTCGTGGCGCGACGCTTGGCGCACGAGCCATCGGCCTACATCGCGGGCCACCGCGAGTTCTACGGTCTCGAGTTCAATGTCACGCCAGACGTCCTGATCCCGCGCCCTGAGACCGAGACGCTGGTCGAAACCGTGGTCGAGCTCGCGAAGACGCAGTCGCCGAACCAGCGCGGCCCGCTGATCGTCGACGTCGGCACCGGCTCCGGCGCGATTGCTGTCGCGCTAGCCGTGTCGCTGCCGCACGCCGAGATCTGGGCCGCGGACGCCTCGTACGCCGCGCTCGCGGTAACTGCGGGCAACGCGCGGCGCCACGGCGTCGAGCGTCGCGTCGCGCTGCGACACGGCGACCTGCTGCTGCCGCTCGACCGGCGCGTCGACGTGATCGTTGCCAACCTGCCTTACGTCAGCACGCATGACTGGGCGCAGCTCGAACCGGAGCTGCGCGAGCACGAACCGCGCATCGCCCTCGACGGCGGCACGGAGGGCCTCGACCTGATCGAAGCGCTGCTGCGCCAGGCGCCGCGCTACCTGCGGCCGCACGGCGGCGTCGTCCTCGAGTTCGCGCTCGGCCAGGCAGACGCCGTCGAGCGGCTGGTGCGCGCTGCGCTGCCGGGCGCCACCGTGCGTGTGCTCGACGACCTGACTCATCGTCCGAGAGCGTTGGTTGCCCGGTGCCTGTAATCGATGGCTATTTGAGTAACCAGTATTGACAGATTGATCGTTCGTGCTAGATTGTGGCCGTTTTCGATTTGCGATTCGAGGAGCGAAGAATGGCCGCGCAGACTGGCATGGATCTCGGCTTCGAAGACATCACCTCGTTCAGCGCGCTCAAAGCAGCCTTGGCCGAGCTGATCGCGACGATGCTATTCGTCATGATTAGCGTCGGCGCTTACGCGTCGTTCCTCGTCGCGGGAGGCCAGAACACGTCGTTTTCGGACGGCATTCCGATGATGGCGCTGGCCAGCGGCCTCGCGTTCGGCGTGCTCGTGGCGGGCATCGTCGGCATCTCAGGCGGACACCTCAACCCGGCCGTTACCTTCGGCTTCATGATCACGGGACAGGTGAACGTAGTGCGCGGCGTCATGTTCATCGTGGCGCAGGTGCTCGGCGCTATCCTCGGTGCTCTGCTGCTGCGTGCCCTTATTCTCGACGACGTGCTCAGGGCGATCCCCGGCGGCGGCGGTCTGCTGATCAACACGGCCGTCGTCAAGGAGAGCTACGAAGGCATGATCCTGGAGGCGCTGGGTACGTTCGCGCTCGTGTGGACATACTTCGGCGTCGCGATATCGAATCGCAGCAACCAGGGCGTTTCGGCGGCGCTGTACATCGGCCTCGCAGTCGTCGTGGTCACGCTGTTCCTGCTGCCATTCACCGGCGCCGGCCTCAACCCGGCGCGCGAGCTGGGACCGGCGCTCGCCCTGCCGAAGGTGGCGCAGGGCCTGCCCGGGCGCTTCCACGAGTGGTGGGTGTACTGGGTCGGGCCAATGCTCGGCGCGTCGTTCGCGGGGCTGACCTACTACGTGCTGTACATCATGTCGGAGCCGGAAGAAGCGTGACGCGCAGCAATGTCTTGCGCTGTTCGATTCGCTTCGTTTACGCTCGCTGCAGCGCGATGAAGCTCGCGTGTCCCGGCTAACGCAGAGCCGAGGACGAACCGCCCCGGCATCTCGGGACTGATAGCTTCTACGGAATGGCCGTAGGAGCTTTTTTGTTGGAGAAGGACTTGGACCGACTTGCCTGGATCGGACTGGCGGGCGCCTTCGGGGCGATTTCGCGCTACAAGGTGCAGGGCTGGGTCAACGACCTCATCGGCCGCCCCACCGTTCTCGGCACGCTGGCGGTGAACATCAGCGGCGCCTTCCTGCTCGGACTGATCCTGGCTCTGACCGAGGAGCGTTACCTCACGTCCGGCCCCTGGCGCACCATGATCTCCGTCGGCTTCCTCGGGGCGTACACTACGTTCTCGACCTTCATGTTCGAGTCGGTCGACCGGCTGGAGACCGGAGACGTTGCCACCGGCATCGCGAATGTGCTCGGCAGCGTGGCGCTGGGACTGATCGCGGTCTACCTGGGCTTGCAGGCGGGCCGCGCGATATGACACAGGAAACGACGATGGACGGGCCCGGCAAGCAGCTACGCATCTTCATCGGCGAGAGCGACCGCTGGCAGCACCGCTCGTTGGCCGACGCGCTGCTCGAGATGCTACGCAGCGAGGGGCTGGCGGGCGCAACGGTGACGCACGGTCTCGCCGGCTTCGGCGCCCACAGCCGCATCCATACTGCGCACGTCCTGCGCCTCTCCGAAGACCTTCCGATCGTCATCGACGCCATCGACACGCCGGAGCGCATCGAGGCCGTGCTGCCGAAGGTGCGCGACATGGTCAAAGAGGGCCTCGTCGTCGTCTCAGACGTCGAGATCCTCGTCTACCGCCACCGCGACCAGGGCTGAGACATTCCGGTGTGTCAGCGGCTCACGGGCGGTGCTGCCACGGTCGTCGTGCCCTGGGTTCCCGCGCAGGATGCCGCATGCCAGTGCCTAGCGGCCGGTGGAGCCGTGACCGCCTTCGCCGCGATGCGACTCGCCTAGATCCTCGACCTCGACCACCTCCATGTACTCGACGCGCGCGATGACGAGCTGCGCGATACGATCGCCGTGCTCGATACGGTACGTCTGGCGTGAGCCGAACGTGCGCAACGAGACGAAGACCTCGCCGCGGTAGTCCGAGTCCAGCGTGCCGAGAATGGCGTCGACGCCGTTACGCGCCAGCCCGGAACGAGGCCTGATCTGCAGGTCGTAGCCCAGCGGCGCCTCGACGGCGATGCCGGTCGGCACCAGCGATCACGTCCGGCCCGATATCGAGATGCCCCTCGCCGTCGAGGCAGGCGTAGAGGTCGAGGCCGCTCGAACCGGGCGTCGCGCGATGCGGCGCCAGCGCGCCGGGTCGCAGCAGCTTCACCTTGAGCACGGTCTCGGTCACGCAGGCAGCGTAACGACAAGCAAACGAGCAAACAAGCAAAGCGGCAAAGCAAAGGCTGAGGCTCGTACTTCCTGGTTAGACACTTGCGACGCAGCCGTTCTGCCGGGAGTTTCAACCCAGGCGTGAGCACTGCACGAAAGGCCCTCTGCCTTTGCTTGTTTGCTCGTTTGCCGTTAGCGCCAGCCCGAGCTCGTCCCGTACGGCAGCAGCGTCCCGACCGACTCGACCTGCTCGATGAGGCCGTCGCGAATCTTGAACGCCTCGCAGATCATGGCGGTGGTGCGCGGGATGGCCGGAGTGCCCTCGCCCTCGTCGCTGCCGGGGTAGTCGGCGAAGAAGACGCCGAACACGACGCCCCGCTCTTCGTCCGCGACGAGGTAGCGCCGGTCGCGAATCGCCTCGATGTACTCGAAGAGGCCGCGGTTGAGCTGCTCCGCCACGCCCAGGCAGGCCAGCTCGGCCATCGGGCCCATGTCGGGATAGACCTCTTTGCTGTTCGCGGTGCAGACGCCGTTCTCGATGCGGAAGACGTCTGCGCTGAGCGGGACGATGTTGCCATTGTTCAGCTCGATGCCGTCGAAGTAGAGGTTGGCGGTGCGAATCAGGTCGTGGCGCGAGCGGCGGTCCGACGGCGCCAGGTCCTCACGAAACGCAGAGCGCGGCGTACAGACCGACTCCGGCTCGAACATCGCGCCGCCGTCGGGCACGACGCACGTCTCGATCTCCGCGAGACGGTCACCCTCGTCGAAGCGCAGGCGCAGGCAGACGATAGCGCGTCCTTCACCGTTGCCGATCGCACCGAAGAAGCCGACCTCACCGGCTTCGGCGTCGGTGAAGTAGTTGCCGCCGGGATCGCGGCCGGTCGCGGTACGCCAGAGACCGTCCGTGAGCTTGAGCTTCTGCGTGTTCTGGGTGTAGCGGACGTAGGCAGCCAGCGGCAGGCGCCGGGCGTCGTGTTCGACCATTGCCTCCAGGACGTCATCTACGTGTCGGTTGAGTTGCGCGCGCGTCAGAGCCACGGCGGTACCACCTCGCAACAAGATTGGCGACGGGGCCGTGACGGGCCTCCATCATACCGACGCATGGCGGTTTCAGCGCAAGGGGCCGACGCCGGCGTCGCCGGTCTTGAGCAGGCTGTGGATGGCCCAGTAGGCCGGTTTCGGCTGGTAGTTCTCGTCGTAGAGCAGACCGCTCGAGAAGCCGGGCAGGAAATCGTTGATCCAGGAGTACTTGTCGGTGAGGCCCCAGGTGACGAACGCGGTGCAGGCCTTCTCGTCGAGGCATGACTGCATCATCGTGGCGTAGATCTGAGCCTGCGACTGCAGCTCGGCGTCCGTAACCGGCGTCTTGAGGCGCACGTCGACCTCGGTGAACTGCACCTGCAGACCGAGCGCGGCCAGACGTTCGATGTTCGTATCGACGTCCTGGCGCGACGGTGCGGTTCCAGCGTAAAGTGACCTTGCAGCCCGACGCCGTCGATCGGCACGCCCTTCGCCTTGAGATCGGCCACGAGCTTGTAGACGGCGTCCGATTTGGCGCCGAGACCCTCGGCGTTGTAGTCGTTGTAGAACAGCTTCGCGTCGGGGTCGGCCTCGTGGGCCCACTGGAACGCGAGCTGGATGTATTCCGGGCCAATCTTGTCGAGCCAGATCGAGTCACGCAGGCCGGAGCCATCGTCCTTTATCGCCTCGTTGACCACGTCCCAGTAGGCGATCTTGCCCTTGTAGCGCCCCATCACGGTGAAGATGTGCTGCTTGAGCAGCGCCATCGCCTGGTCGCGCGTCAGATTGGCGTCGTAGACCCACGACGGCACCTCTTCGTACCACGCCAACGTGACGCCGCGCACCTGCATGCCGTGCTGCAGCGCGTAGGAGACGATCTTGTCGGCGTTGGTGAAGTCGTAGTCGTAGGGTGTCTGACGTACGAGGCCGAGCTTGAGCCAGTCCTTCACCGCGATAAGGTTGAACTGCTGCGCCATGACCTCGCCGTACTGCGGATCCTGACTGAGATTGTCGGGGTCGACCGCGACGCCGATCAGCTTGCCGTTCTGGGTCGCGAGGCCTCGCAGCGTGTTCGGGTCCTCGGTCGCCGGCCGCAGCCGCATCGTGAACGGCGTCGAGGGCTTGATCGTGAGGCGAGTCGTGCTGAAGTCGTGGCGGTGCACCCGGCTGACGCCGAACAGGAGCAACGCCACGCCCGCGACGACGAGCATGAGCAGACCAAGCCTTGATGCCACACTGATCCAAACAGACCGCCGCGCACGCCATTACGGTACCGACGTTAAACGTCCGTCAAATGAAAGAGCCCCTCGTGATTCGAGGGGCTCTTCGCGTCTTCGATGGGTGGGTCAGGCCTTGGCGGCGGCGGTCGCGGGTTCTGCCTCTGCTTCCTCGTCCGGCCAGACGAGTTTCTTCTGCATCTCCCTGGGCGGGTCGATGTAGATCGCGCTCCAGCCGCACGATTGCTCGCAGAGGCGGCAGCCGGTGCAGCGGCGCTCGATAACGCTGGCGACGCCGAAGAAGTCCCCGACCTTGCCACCGGAGACGTCGAGCTCGAGAGCGTCGAAGGGACAGACCGAGATGCACTGCTCGCAGCCGGAGCCGATGCAGTTGTCCTCGATGACCACGGCCTTGGGCCATTCTTTGCGCGGGAAGGTCCGGCCGACGTCACCCATTTCGTCCAGGATGGCCTCGGGTGGGCAGACCACAGCGCAGGCGCCGCACTCGATGCACAGATCGGGGTCGATCTGGTGGATCTGGTTACGGGTGCCGGTAATCGCTTCCGTCGGGCAGCGCTTGGTGCAGGCGGTGCAGCCGATACACGTTTCGACAATCTTGTAAGTCAAAGCAAAACCCTCGCGTTCGTTCTAACGCCCGCTTTCCTGAGTATAGGTGTGCTGCGTCGACAGCCGCAACCGCTATGCGATCGGCGGAAATGTCGACGATGGCGGCGGTGTCGAGTCATGGCCCTCGATGCGAATGCGCCGCGAGCGCAGGAAGCGCTTGAGGTCGGCCGGATTCACGTCTCGGCCCTGCGCCTCGAGCACCTTGTGCAGCCCTCGTCTGCCCAACGTCGGATGCTGCTCATGCAGGCGCAGGATCAACGCGACGGTGTCCTCATCGATGTTATCGACCGGCCGCCTGATGCCGAGGATGCTCTCCAGGAAGCGCCACATGCGTCACTGCCCCACCTCCAGCGTAATCCTCGGGATCAAGGCGCGGTCGAACTCGGCGATACGTTTTTCGCCGAGACGCACCAGCGTCGCCAGGCACTCGCGCGCTCCGTCCCGCAGCGGTGCCAGCTCGACGCCGAGGAAGCGAGCCGGATAGCGGTCGAGCTTGTCGAGGCCGGCATCGAGCAGACGCACAGAGCCGGGGTACTCGTTGCGCGTCACGTGAACGAAAGCCGCGGTGACCTGGATCAGCCCCTGGTAAAAGGTACGGCGGTCGTGTTCGGCCTCGAGCCAGACCTCTTCCCACGCTTCGTGGGCGTTCCAGAAGTGCCCAGCGTTGTACAGGTCGACCCCGAGCTGCAGCAGCTCCTCCGGGCTGAGCGAGCCGAGATAGGCCTCCCGCTCGTCACCCTGCGCTTCAAAGTACCGTTCCATGGTCACGGGACGTCCCTCTCTGACTGGAGATGGAGAATTGACATGACCACGTCTATCAGCCAGGTGAATGCCGTCCAGAGAAGGCTCAAAACCGCGAGCCACGCTATTAGGATGGGCAAGGTCCACCAATGCAGACCGAAGAGGAATAGGAGCTCCACCATGGCCATCGTTACGAGCATCGATGTAGTCACCAGAATGCGCCGCTTTCGCCTGCCGTAGCCCCGGCTCGCAGCCATGCGCAGGCCGAGGTAGCGGGCCAGCATCGCGGCAGCCACCGCCAGTACCAGGAGCGCGACAAAGGACGATCCGTCCAGCAAATGGATTCCCTCTCGGATTAAGGCTTGTTGTGTGACAAGCAGTCACACAACTAAGTACCTGGGCCTTAACCACCGAACCAATGGTCGGCGTCCATCTCTGCTATCGTACGCGAATGACCGCATTTGGCTGGAAGATCCTGCTGATCGGCGGCGGCACCGGTGCCGGCAAGACCGAGCTCTCGCGGGCGCTGGCGAAGCGCTTCGACGCCAACGTCATGGAGGGCGACGACCTGCGCTGGGCCATCGAGGCCGCCGTGCCGCGCGGCAGCGACCCCGATCTGCATCTCTTCGTGGACGCTGACGTCTGGCAGCTACCGGTCGAGGAGCTTGTCGACCGCACGGAACGGCTGTCGGCGCGCATCTGCCGCGCTGCCGAGGCCGTGTTAGCCCGGCATCACACGCACGCGCAACGCTTCATCCTCGATGCGTTCTGGGTCCTGCCGTCGTTTGCCAGCCAACGGAGCTTCAACGGTGTCGACATGGCCGGCGATGTCCGATCCCTCTTCCTCTACGAAGACGACGGCGCGAGCATGGCTGAAAGACGGGCCGTCCGGGAACGCGACGCTCGTCCCGCGACGCCAGAAGCAGCGCGTCTCGCGATGTTCCGGGCCCACGGCGCCCTAATGCGACGCCAGGCAGAAGCGCTCGGGCTGCCAGTATTGGCCTCGAGGCCGCTGGAGACGCTGGAGGCACGGGCGTTAGCGGCGCTGGGCGAGGCGCCGTGACGCAGCGCGACTGGACGGTGCTGCTGATCGGCGGCGGCTCGGCGACCGGCAAGACGGTGCTCGGCGAAGCCCTGGCGCGCCACTTCGAGGCGCGCTACATCGACCTCGACCTCTTCTGGATCACGCTGCAGCGCGCGCTTCCGCCGGAGGTCGAGCCGCGACTGCACGTGTTCGAGCAAAAATCGGTATGGGAAGAGGCGCCTGCCATGCTCGTCGAGCACCTACCTCAGAACGGCCACTTACGTCTCGTGGGCTAGCGAACGTCTCGTGGCGCATCACTGCCTCATCGAAACGCCGGCAGTGATCGAGGGATCGTGGCTGCTGCCGTCGTTCGCCCTGCAGCGCACCTACGACGGGCACGACGTCGGCGACAACGTACGCAGCATCTTTCTGCACGAGCCATCATCGTTCGAGATCGAGTCTCGGCTGCGCGACCGCCGCGACTGGCTCGACAAGTTGCCGCCCAAATCCCAGCGCAACCACGTTGCGATGCAGGCGCTCTACGGCGAGGAGATCAGGCGCGAGGCTGAAGCGCTCGGGCTGCCAGTGCTGGCCTCGAGGCCGTTGGAGACGCTGGAAGCGCGGGCGCTAGCGGCGCTGGGCGAGGCGGTTTCGTAAGCGCAGCGCTGGCTCGCCCTTCGAGAGCCTCAGGACGAGCGGGAAAGATCCCTCGCCTCCTCCCCTGCATGCCGCCGTGTAGACTGAGCCTTGTTGCTTGCAGCTTGTAGCTTTTAGCTCATCTAGCCTTGGAGTTCCCTATGCGCGACGTTGCCCTCAGAGCCCTCGATACCGCCCGGTCGCGCGGCGCTTCCTACGCCGACGTTCGTATCGTGCAGTTCGAATCGCAGTCCGTGACGGCGCGTCAGCACAACGTCGAGGGCCTCGTGGTCGACGAGTCGCTGGGGTTCGGCGTGCGGGTCATCGTCGACGGTTACTGGGGCTTCGCGTCGTCGAACCGCATGACGACCGCCGAAGCCGACCGCGTCGCCGCCGAGGCCGTGAAGATCGCGAAGGCGTCGTCGCTGGCCGGCGGACCGAAGGCAGACATCGGCGCGCCGGTGCGCCACGTTGCGCGTTATGTCACGCCGATTCTGAAGGACCCATTCGCCGTGTCGCTCGAAGACAAGATCGACCTGCTGCTGCGCGTCAACGCGTCGATGAGCTCGGTGCCGAACATCGTCATGGCGGAATCGAACCTCTACAACCAGCGCGAGCAGAAGACATTCGCCTCCAGCGAGGGCGCATTCATCGAGCAGGACCTCTACGAGACCGGCGCCTCGATCGTCGCGACCGCTGTCGCCGAGGACGAGGTGCAGGTGCGCTCCTACCCCAACAGCATCGGCCGGCATCAGGCGACCGAGGGCTGGGAGTTCGTCGAACGCTGGGACCTCGCGGCCAACGCGGGCCGTATCGCCGAAGAGGCCTCGGCGCTGCTCACGGCGAAGGCCTGTCCGCCCGGCGTCACGACCGTGATCCTCGACGGCTCGCAGGTCGGGCTGCAGATCCACGAGAGCTGCGGCCACGCCATCGAGCTCGACCGCGTGCTCGGCACCGAGGCCGCGTTCGCCGGCACCAGCTTCCTCACGACCGAAAAGCTCGGCGACTTCCGCTACGGCTCCGACGCCGTCAACCTCACCGCCGACGCTACCGTCCCGGGCGGCCTCGGTAGCTTCGGCTTCGACGACGAGGGCGTCGCGGCGCAACACACGCCCGTGGTGCGCAACGGGCAGTTCCTCGGCTACCTCACGTCGCGCGAGACGGCGCGCCAGCTACGCACGCTGCGTCCCGATCTCGCAGCGCTGGTGCCGGAGACGTCGGGCGGTGCCATGCGCGCCGATTCGTGGCGCCACCTGCCGTTGATCCGCATGACCAACGTTAGCCTCGAGCCCGGCGACTGGAGCTTCGAGGACCTGATCGCGGACACGGACGAAGGCATCTACATGCAGACCAACCGTTCCTGGAGCATCGACGACAAGCGCCTCAACTTCCAGTTCGGCACCGAGCTGGCGCGCGAGATCAAAAACGGCAAGCTCGGCGACCTGGTGAAAAACGCGACCTACACCGGCATCACGCCGCAGTTCTGGGGCAGCTGCGACGCCATCGTGAATCGCGACGGCTGGGTGGTCTGGGGCACGCCGAACTGCGGCAAGGGGCAGCCCGAGCAGGTAGCGCACACCGGCCACGGCGCCAGCGCCTCGCGCTTCCGCAACGTACGTGTCGGGGTAATGCAATAGGCGTTAGCCGGCGATCGGCAACGATGTTACGTCAAGCTTCGTAAGGTCAAAGTTCTTCGAAGCGGCTTCCAACTCGATGCCAACGACGTGACCTTTCGAGTCGTAATCCAGGACGACGTTCTCGCTGACTTCGTCCGCATCGACGCTGGACTCGTCGCTCAGCGCGATATAGAGCGTGTCTGTGTCAGGAAAGTAGCTCAGCTTCATTAGCGTCCAGCTTCACAATAATCTCCGATCACTTGTCCCGTTAGTCGCATTCTAATCGCCTCTCGAACTCGCAATCGATGGGCTGAATGGCGCGCTGTTATGTATTCGATATGCAGCGGCGTCAGGGGTTTACCTGATTGCGAATCGGCCTCAACTAATGTCTCCTCGTTGCAGTGCGCCCAAAGCAAGGAGGTGTCGCAATGACCGAGCCCCGCATCGACAGCGGCATGAAGATAATGAGCGCAGAAGGCAAGTGCGTCGGCGTCGTTAGCGACGTCATGGCAGACGCATTCAAGGTCCACGTACGTTTTTCGCCCGACTTCTGGCTGGGCCACGAGATCGTCGACTACGTAGCCGGCGACGTCGTGCAGTTGCTGATCACGAAGAACGCCGTCAGCGGCGCAAAGCTGCGCCTCGTGCGTGGTCTCAACACGGCTGCGTAGTCCGAACGACAGCCGGCATGCGTAACAAAGCGCGACGAAATCGTCGCGCTTTCTCTATTTGTTGCGAATCGAGGCTAACCGCCCGCGGCGACCGAGGGCTCTTCGACCTGCGAGCGGGCGAGTACCTCGGCTTCGGCATTCTCGCGCGTCGTGTAGTTGAACAGCTCGTGCAGGCGCAGGCGGATGAAGCTGCACACCACCACCGCGCCGGCGCCGCCGCTCACGACCGCGAAGGTCGCCGACGTGACCGCGGCCACGAAGCCCGACTCCATGGACCCGAGCTGGTTCGACGCCTGGATGAACACCTGGCTCACGGCGCTGACGCGGCCTCGCAACGCGTCCGGCGTCGCGAGCTGGATGATCACGTTACGCATGACGACGCTGATCTCGTCTGCGGCCCCGATCAGCATGTAGAGGCCGATCGAGAGGTAGATACTGCGCGACAGGCCAAACGCCATCGTCAGGATGCCGAACATCGCCACGGAGTACACCAGTGCCCGGCCGGTCCGGTAAATCGGCGGCCGGAAGACGAGCAATACCGACATGATGAACGAGCCGATATCGATCGAC
This sequence comes from uncultured Chloroflexia bacterium, assembly GCA_963732945.1. Taxonomy (GTDB): domain Bacteria; phylum Chloroflexota; class Dehalococcoidia; order DSTF01; family WHTK01; genus WHTK01. The sequence continues at coordinate 114,718 of CAVTBL010000010.1, read as the reverse complement.
GCCAGCAGGATGCCGTAACCGAACCCGCCGACGTGGAGGATGTCGGTGGCGTAGATCGGCAGCAGACCCTTGGCGCCACCGAAGATCACGGCGAACATATCGAGCGACATCGCACCGAGCAGCACCTGACGATGCCGCACGAAGCTGACGCCCTCCTTGATCGCCGCGATGCTGACGCTACGCTTGGGCCCATCGTTCGACTGCTGGTAGCGCAGCAACGACATCATGGTGAAGGCGCCGCCGATCAGGCAGACGTAGAACGCATACGACGCGCCGATGTTGATCGCGACCAGCACGCCGCCCAGCACGGAACCCGTAACCATGCCCAGAGACTGCAACGTGGAGCTAACGGTTACGGCGTTGGCGAACGTCTCTTTGCTAACGATGTTCGGTAGTAGCGCCAGTCGCGCCGGGTTCTCGAACGACGAGGCGAGCCCGATGACCAGCACGAGCCCGTAGATCAGGTCGGCGCTGACCCAGCCGCCGAACGTGGCAACGGCCAGGATGACGCCGCAGCTAAACGGCACCGTCTGCGCCGCCATGATCACGAGCTTGCGGTTATACGTGTCGGCGACGGCGCCGCCGATTAGCGCGACGCCGAGAGCCGGCAAGAAGCGCGCCAACCCGAGGAAACCGAGGCTCAGCGCTGAGTGCGTCAGTGCATAGACGTGCCAGGCAAGGATGGCCTGCAAAGCCATGTTGCCCATGGTCGAAAAGATGCGGCTGGCAGTGTAGACCTGGAAACGCGGCTGCCTGAGCGCCGCCATCGGATCGTGTTTGGCTGCAGATTGGTCGCCGGGAGCGTGACTCAAGCGCGCTCTCCGGAGAAGTCAGGAACCGGGCTATGCAGAAGCGGCGATGCCGCTCGAGTATCCATAGAGTTCGGCCATTGTAGCAGAGTTAAGTGATGAAGAGTTCCGCACTCGAGCAATCCTCCACAAGCCTCCTCAAAACCTGCGGAATGAGGTCACGGCCCATTTGCCGAGCTGTCGTTTCGAGTCGGTCTGTCAGTCGGCCCGACCAGAACCAAGCAGTACGCAAACTCAGCGTCTGAGACGCCGGACGCCCCACGGCTGGTCTCCGGGACACCGCAGCGTCAACCGGACGAACCGCGCAGGACAGAATGATCCATGGCGCGATGCTGAATGCCGGCGTCGAGGAAGACGGGGCCGTGAGCGACGTAGCCCAGCTTCTCGTAGAAGCCGACGGCGTGCAGCTGCGCCGCCAACGTCACGACCTCGACGCCGCGTTCACGGGCGAGGTCCTGCAGCGCGAGCATCACCAGCCGGCCGTAACCGAGGCCGCGCAGCTCGGCCAGTACAGCGACCCGTCCGATATGCAGGTGACCGTCGTCCGACTCGAGCAGGAGGCGTCCCGTCGCCACCGCGACGCCATCGACGCGCACGAGCACGTGCAGCGCCGCCGTACCCAGCGCCGGTGCCGCATCGTACTCATCGATCTCGAGGTCTTCTGGCACGCCCTGCTCCTCGATGAATACGCGACGCCGGATCGAGAGCGCTTCCTGCATCTCATCGGGCGTGCGTACGAGGATCACCACGGGCGCGGGCATCACGAGGTATAATAAGTGAGTACACGGGGACGACAGGTTTCGACAGGGAACGACGTACCCGGATTGCAAGCCGAGGCGCCATCGACCTCGTTAATCAGGTGGCAAAAAGTAACTGGCGAACCACAACTCGCCCTCGCCGCTTAACTAGCGGTGACGTTGACCTCCTCCTCACCCCGATGGGGGGAGAGTCGGCGACGCAATGTCGGGGTGCTGCTACGCGAACGCCGGTAAGCGCGGCCTAAGACAACCGGAAGTGCCTGGAGCGAGCCTGCTGGAGCGGCGCGCGACGCGGCGAGATCAAATGCCCAGCTAAGCTTGTAGTAGATCCCTGACGTTCTTCTTCTGGACGGGGAGTTCGATTCTCCCCCGTCTCCACCATACCGACCACCGCGGCCGTTAGAGACACGCCGGTCTCCGGCCGCGTTGCTACTGCTGCAAAGATTGGTACCATCGCTGGCTTAGGGACGATGGCAACGATCTTCCCGTCGCCGCCCATGTAAACGGCGTCAACCAACGTCGAGAGGATGCGCGACCTCTCGGACGCGTTCGCTTGGCGCCAAAGTGATTCAAGATCTCCTAGCAACGCAGCCGCATCTTCTACCGGTTCCGTTGGCGTAGCGTCAAGAGCTCTCAACTCTCCGTCCACGGCTGTGCGTCCGTAGTCCTCCAGGTAGCAGAAGAAATACATACCGCCTTCGCGCTCGGAGACCTCGATCGCACAATTGTGGCCGCGCCCCTCCGTCTCCTTGAAGTGAAACCGCAGCGTGGTGGCGAGCCGCACGGTCGTGTTTTCGTCATATGGGACTCGTACCTCTGGGAGGTCCGTGCGTTTGAGCCAGTATTTCGTAGAAAGGCTATCGGCGGCGCTCAGCTGAAAAACGTGGTCGAACAGTTCACGCTGATTCAGGAAGACCGAGAAGACTTGGTCGTGGTGACCACCCTCCCGGGAAAATTCCTCACCCAGGGCGATGCCGCGGTGGTTCGCACAATTTGGTCATAGTGTGGCGTGCGGAAGTCGGGCGCCATCATGACGCAGTTTCCGTGGTGGTCTACGTTAAGCACCCTACTCGAGGTTGTAGCGAGCGAAATCGTTGCTCGGCCCGGGCATGTCGCCCATGACGATCAGCTGCTCGGACATCTCTCGGGCCAGGGTCAGCATCTGTTCGGCCAGCCACTGCAGGTATTCTTCGTTGAGTTGCACGCGGCCGATGCACAGCATCGCCAGCAGGGGCAAGTCATCCGAACCGAGAATCGGCACCGCGACCGCGCCCATTCCCTCGAAGCGCTCTCCGCGGTCGAGCGCGTAGCCCTTCTGCCTGACCCACGCCATCTCCAGCTCGAGTTGTTCGGGCTCTGTGATCGTTCTCGATGTGTAGCGCCGCAGTTCGACTTCGTAGATTCGCTGTCGCTCGACTTTCGGGAGGTATGACAGGAGCACTTTGCCGTCGGCCATGGCGTGAGCGGGCTGGGAGACACCGGGTTCGAACTCTGCCTGCCTGCCCTTTATGCCCTGGATGCGCGCGAGGTGCACAACACGGCCACCGACCAGCGTGCTGAGTACAGCATCGTGCCCGGAAAGATTCGCGAGCTTGATGAGGACTGTCTTGCCGTTCTGGACGATCGGGTTGGTGATTAGACCCATGGAGCCGATGCCGAGGAGATGGGTACCCAGCCTGTAACGCGACGTATGGGTGTTCTGGTCTACCCAACCCATCGCGACCAGGGTGCTTAACAATCTGTGGGTTGAAGCGGGCGACAGCCCCACGATCTTGCCGAGCTGTCTGATGCTCATGGGATAGGGTTGGGCGGCGAGCGCAGCCACAATACGGCCCGCGCGTTCTACGGCCCGGACCGTCTGTCTGGCTTCGGCTACATCTTCAGAGCTGGCCATGGATCACCACGCCGATCTTCGAGCCACAGTGGCGCCGAGGCAACTGCGAATGTTGTGTTAAGCCAGGCCCAGCTCTGACCTCGCGACGGCAAGTGCGCCGCGGTCGGGGTCCTGTGTGCCGTGTTGACGCATCGTAAGAATGTCGCGGTAGAAGCGCTGCAGAGGATTGCTCGAGTACACGGCGCTGGCTCCCAGTGTCTCGAACAGGAGACGTGCAGCTTCGACGCACTGTTCAGCGGGCCGTGAAAAGTCCCAGAGGTAGCGTGCGAAATCCTCCTGGGCGATTTCACGACCCTCGTTAACCGTCGCCGTCATCTCGGTTACGCCGCTCATCATGCGCTCCTCGGCAACATCGATAAGCATCCTGGCTTTCGCGACCCTGGACTGCACCATCGGGTCTTCGATAGCCGTCTTGCCGTCGAGTCGCGGCCGGCGAGCCTTTATCTGATCTATGAACGTCCTGTAAGCACCCCTGGCGGCGCCGATCACGGGCGCCGCGCCCGGCAAGAGGTACATCAGGCTCTGAGGCAGCCGATACAGCGGCGCATCGTTGATCCGAAGCGCAGAGCCGTCGCCGCCCTGGAAGCCGCCTCGCAAGCCGGTGCGGTACTCGGGCACGAAGACATCGTGCAGCACGACACTCTTGCTTCCGGTTCCACAGAGCCCCATGACCTTCCAGTCGTCGATCAGGGTAGCGTCGCTCAAGGGCAGGTAGAAGATACGCGCCACGGGCTTGCCGTCAGGCAAGGTCGCCTGCTCGATGCCGCCGAGCACGACCCACGCTGCGTGATCGACACCGCTCGACGACTTCCACTGCCCGTCGAGAACGAAGCCGCCCTCGACTCGTCGCACCTTGCCCTGAGGCGCGTACGAGGAAGACACAAGTGTGTCCGGATCGTCGCCGAGAACCTCCTCTTGCAGCTGGAGAGACAGATTCGCTAGCTCGAACTGGTGGATGCCCATGATGCCGAGAATCCAGCCGGTAGACGGACACGCCCTGGCAAGCTCGACGATGGCGCCGAAGAAGTCGGCCGGATGGCTCTCGAGGCCGCCGAATCGGCGAGACTGAAAGGCGCGGAACATACGCGCCTGCTTCATTTGCGCGACGACGTCCTCGGACACTCGCCCTTCTCGTTCGTTCTGCTCAGCGCGAGAGCTGACGAATTCATACATCTCTCGGGCTCGGCTCGAGAGAGCACCCGTGTGATAGCTGGGCATCGAGGCCTCCTGTGTTCTGTAGTACGGAACATAGAGCTATTTATCAGAACAGATCAAGAGGGGTCGTTGTAATTGAGACGCTCGATCGACGCGAGTTAACACGATCCGGTAATGGTGTAACAACCATTGGAGGTCTGGGCGCCAGCAGAGAGACGATAGCGGCAGGCCCGTCGGTCCTCGCGAGTTGGTTGCGGCTGGGAGGCTGTGCGAGTAGATAATTGATGCGGCAATCGCTGCCGAGCGCTGTCTCCTTCTCGTGGACGTGCACCGTGAGCATCAGGCAATCATTGAACCCCACAGCATGAGGAGCACCTGAATGCCCGAAACTCCCTTGCCCTTCAAGACCATTCGCGAAATCGCGACACTCCTCGAATCTAAGCAGCTTTCTCCAAGGGAACTCACAAGAGCCATGCTTGAGCGCATAGAGTCCCTGGACTCGAAGCTAATGAGCTACGCGACGGTGATGGCCGAGTCGGCAATGACGCAGGCTCGGAACGCCGAGCAGGAGATAGCGTCTGGGAACTACAGAGGACTGCTCCACGGTGTACCCGTGGCAGTGAAGGACCTCTGCTATACCAAGGGCGTGCGAACGATGGGTGGCGCGAAGGTTCAGAGGGACTTCGTTCCTGATTTCGATGCGACCGTAGTCACCCAGCTGGCCGAAGCAGGCGCTGTCATTCTGGGCAAGCTCAACCTAACTGAAGGAGCGATGGCCGGATACCATCCGGAGTTCAAGATTCCGAAAAACCCCTGGAACATCGACAGGTGGTCTGGGGCCTCATCGAGCGGTTCCGGTGTAGCCACTGCCGCAGGGTTGTGCTTTGGAGCACTGGGCAGCGATACAGGCGGGTCGATACGTTTTCCTGCATCAGCCTGCGGGACGGTCGGACTGAAGCCCACGTACGGTCGTGTCAGCCGCTACGGCGTTCACGCCCTGGGACAGTCCCTGGACCACGTTGGGCCGCTCACGCGCAGCTCAGCCGACGCCGGCATCATGCTTCAGGCCATCGCTGGCCGAGATTTCAACGACCCGACGGCGTTGCTAGACCCGGTACCGGACATGCTGGAAGGCATAGACGATGGCGTGGAAGGGCTACGCATTGGTTGGAACGAATCCTACTCAACCAGTGGTGTCGATCCGGAAGTCATCAGTGCCGTTCGGGAAAGCCTGAAGGCGATGGAGAGCCTCGGCGCAACAATTGTCGAAATCGACCTTCCAGACATCGATCCGTACCTGCCCTACTGGCGAACCCTCTGCACGGCAGAAGCCGTCGTAGCACATGGGGCCACCTATCCGTCTCGCAGAGACGATTACGGTCCGTACTTCCAGGAATGGTTGGACAAAGGCGCGGCAGTTACCGGCGCGGAATACGCCAAAGCGACGTTCATGAGAAATGAATGTAACGGCGTATTTAGGACCGCGTTTCTGGACATCGACGTTCTCGCGTGCCCCACAACTATTGGTGCCGCATATCCCGTCACAGAAGAGGCGCTGTACGGCCCGATGGACAACAGGCGAGCAGCACACTTCCAGCGATTCACGGTGCCATTCGACTTCAATGGTGCCCCGACAATCTCGATCCCCTCTGGTCTCAATAGCGAAGGAATGCCTCTTAGCCTACAGTTTGTTGGCAAGCATCTATCGGAGCGAATGCTCTGTCGCATTGGCCACGCCTACGAGCAGGTCACGGACTGGCATAGCCTTCATCCTCCGGTTTAGCTCAAAAGCCGAATAAGACAACAATTCAGAGTCCCGACGCTTCCACGCTATCTAGCGATAGTGTCGGCTTAGAAGCGGGACTTGTAGGAGTCACGCGTCTCGCGCAGCGTCCTGATCATGTCCAGCACTTTCGCCTCCAGCCAACCATCCTGGTCCTCTATATCTAGCAGCGGTATGTTCCACCAGCCGCTAAGGGCATGCTCGAGATTGCCGCCCTCGTGCAGCTGCCACTTAGTCTGCAGGTGCGTGGTGTCGACGCGGATAAACAGGCATGTCTTAGTCTAGGCGTCCCGCTGGATCGAGAGGCCGTAGATCATCGCCACGTCTTTAGCATCGCGCTTCTGATGGAAGCGCGGGAAGCCGTCGGACGTCGGACGCTTCGGACGCTCGGACGCTTCGGACGCAGCCTGAAAGATGGCGACCGTTCTCGAGGCCAGGTTCTTGCAGATGCGGCGATGCTTGCCTTCGGGCAGGTTACGGAGCCGGGGCAGCGTTGTCTTTGGCCTCGTTGATGGTGCTGCGGACGCTGATCGCGCAGTCCTCGGTCATCTCCCTGAAGCTAGCAACCGGCGAGGCAAGTTCAGTCAGGCTGCTGGCCTGCCGTTTCGCTAGAAAGACTCTGACGGAATGCCGTCCAGCCAGCTGCGCATCTCGTCCAGTTCCTCCTGCAGGGGCTCGCGCAGCACGACCACCGCATTGAGAGCCTGTCCGTGAGTCATTCAACGGCAAAGACCCGCTGAAGCCAAGCCTGCGCGCAAAGCTGGACGGCACCCGAGACAAGCAAAAGGCGACCAGAGAGCAGAGGTGCCGGCCTAGAATGAAGGGCCGTGGTATCGCATTCTTAAGCCCCGTTGCGACGCTCGCCATCTGTGGCATGCTGTGGGTCGTCTGGACCGTAATGGCGACGGCACTCTCACCGGAAGACTAGGCGAAGCCCTCGTGCCCGCCCATCCCGATGACTTCTTGGTGTCCCATCTGGGGCTTCTTGAGCCTGGGCCGTTATCTATGGTGGTGAGCCGTGCATGGCGCACAGATTGAGGACTGGATACAGGGAGGCGCCGGATGAAGGCGATTGTGGTGACGGACAAGGCTGCGGGAACGGCCGGGATGACGCTGGTTGAGCGGCCCGAGCCGCCGGCAGCAATAAACGACGTCATCGTTCAGATTTATGCGTCCGGATTCGTCCCGACTGAGATGGCGTGGCCTTCGACGTGGACCGATCGCCGCGACCGTGACCGAACACCGTCGATCCCAGGCCACGAACTGGCCGGAGTGGTCACCGCCCTCGGCTACGGAACGACGGGGCTCTCGGTGGGACAGCGGGTGTTCGGCCTCGCCGACTGGCATCGCGACGGCACCCTGGCCGAGTATGTGGCCATCGAGGCACGCAACCTCGCGCCGCTGCCGGGCGACGTCGACTTCACGGTAGGCGCGAGCCTGCCGATCTCAGGCCTAACCGCGTGGCAGGGACTGTTTCAGCACGGCCACCTTCAGGCCGGCCAGAGCGTCCTCGCGCACGGCGCGGCCGGTGCAGTCGGGACGATGGTGACGCAACTCGCACGAGAGGCCGGCGCGTATGTCATCGGCACCGGACGTGCCGCCGACCGTCAGAAGGCGCTCGACTTCGGCGCACAGGAGTTCGTCGATCTCGACAACGACGCCCTCGAAGACGTCGGCGAAGTCGACCTGGTCTTCGATGTCATCGGCGGCGACATCCAGAAGCGGTCCGCAGGCATGATTCGCGCCGGAGGCAGGCTTGTGTCCATCGTCGGCCCGCCGGAGGCGCGGCCCGACGATGGACTGACGGTCGACTTCGTTGTCGAGTCCGATCGTGCCCAACTGGGTGAGATCGTCCAGCGGGTGCGGGATGGACGACTAAGGACGAACATCGGCACCGTCGCGACCCTTGACGATGCTGTCGCCGTCCTCAGCTCGACCGAGCGACGCAAGGGAAAGACGATCATCCGCGTTCGCCCGTAAGGGCTTGGCGCTCCTCAGCACGAGAACGACCCGTCGATCTCCGCATGCATTAACTCGGCATCGAAGGAAGGACAAGCCGAAGAGGCCCGCATGCGCCGGCCTCCTTCTCTGTGTCTCACCGGGCTCTATGTAAGGTCAAAGCCCGGAGACTCCTAACTACGTGTCTCGCAATTTCCCTGGGACACGATTACCGGATTGTGTCGGGTGGTGCACTTGCTCGAAGCTAACGGCTGATGGCCTGGGACGAATGACGATTCTATCCAGTTGCCCGAGAGGCGAGCGCCTAGGCCAGCGTTACTGGTAGAGACTCGATAGTTCGAACCACGAGAACCTTGCGTCTCTTAATCGGTGCGTCCTCAGCCAGACGTATACGCGGGAAGCGCTCGAGCAGTTTGTTGAACGCCAGCGCGCCCTCGACTCTGGCCAGCGAAGCCCCGAGGCAATAGTGGTTGCCCAGGCCGAACGCGATGTGCCGGTTGTCATGGCGGACGATGTCGAGGCGATCTGGCTCTTCGAAGTGTTCTGGGTCGCGGTTGGCAGCGCCGAAGCTCAGCACGAGCAAATCGCCGGCCCGGATTTGCTTCCCGCCTAGCGAAAAGCTCTCGGTTGCACGGCGCGACGTGAGCTGAATCGGGCTCTCGCAGCGCAGAAGCTCTTCGAGAGCGGAGTCAATCAGACTGGGCTGGTTGCTGAGGCGTGACATCTCGTCTGGTTGACGCAGGAGAGCCAGCATGCCGTTGCCGATCAGGCTTGTAGTCGTTTCATGGCCCGCCAACAGCAGGAGTACGCTCAAAGCGAGCAACTCGTCTTTGTTCAACTCGCCTCCACCTGAGGTCTCGTTTACCAGCGTTCCTATTACTCCCTGCAGCGGCTCGCCACGGCCTATCCGCCCACCGACCGGTGACGCGAAGATGACCAGTACGCCGATGCCGAACGCAACAAAGCTGGCGAGTCGGAGAATGATCTGTCTCATTGCATCTCCAGGCGGCTTCGATTTGCCACAGACTACCCGCGCGACCGAGCGTGGCCAAACACGCTAGGCCTCGGACTGGTCCCTCCTCAAAATTCCCAAGCACATCGCGACGGCCGGCGAGACCGTCGAGAGGTGTCGAGGTTCCTCGATCACAGCAGCCTGGCGGTGACGACGACTTATCTCCGAAGGCTGGAGGGGCCGGGGTGGGAAAAGGTGGCGGAGGCTATCGGCGTGTGAGTGCGAGGCCAGAAATAGGGGCTTCTTGACCCTGACTAGCACCTACGCCCGAGCACTACTCTGGTCCGCAGAAGGAGTAGGCAATGACCAATCAGGACGAAGCAGAGCGCAGACGCATCGAGCTCATCCAGGAGCGCGCCTACGAAATCTATCAGGCGCGCGGTGGCTTTGATGGCCTGGACGAGGAGGATTGGCTGAAGGCAGAACAAGAGATCGACGCCCTCCCCATGGACGACGACCAGCTGCCCGCCTCGGACGAGGAACAAACGCCTTAGACGAACTTCCCAACTTCCGGTGATTCCTGGACCACAGCAGCCGGCCGTGACGACGACTTACCTGCGGCGCCTGGATGGCAGGAAAACACGAACTGGACGAAGGTGGCGGCGTTGATAAGGCTCTAGATCGGTGCGGTTCGGGCTTTTGTTGCCGCTTAACGACGGCGGCGTTTGCGACGGCGGCGCGGCGAGACTGACTCTTCCAGCATGCCGTGCGTAACAACGCTACCCTTCGGTAGACTGACGACTTCATCCGCCAGCAGACGATGCACAACGAACCGCACCAGCAGTACAAAAACGGCAATGAAAGTCCAACTCAGGAAGAAGGTCGCGATTCCTGTTTCGACTCCGGACGTGGTACCCACAAGGTAAGAGACGATGCCGGCGACTCCGAAACCAATCGCGGCTGCCGCTACTTGGATTCTCCGCTCCGTGCGACTCAATTCCACCGTGTGCCCCTCGAATCATCGTAGCATCGGGAAGAGCGACCTTCAGCCAGACCATAAGCGACGCGGGCGAGACGGTCGAGGAGGTGCCGCGGTTCCTGGACCACAGCAGTCTTGCGGTGACGACCACGTACTTGCGGAGGCTCGAAGGTCAAGAGGACAGGAGTTGGGAGAGGGTCGCGAAGCCATTGTCTTTAACAGCCAGACTGGCTGCGCTAGAACGCCCCGAAGTCGTCCATGCCACCCATCTTCTGCATCATCGATGCCATGTCCGGGTCCGCATCACTGGACCCAGACTCGGAGCCGCTGGCGCCCAGGACAGCGAAGCTGGAGATAGCCCGCGTGAGATCAGTACTACCGCACTTCCCGCACTTCGGACTGACCTGGGAATTCATTGAGCGCACGAAGAGGCTTAACGGGGCGTTGCACACATTGCAGGTGAACTCATATATAGGCATAGCACAGCCAGTATACCGAGCTTCTAACTGACAGCAGTTTTGACAGCAACGTTCGTGGCCGACTGCGGACGTTGGCAACCCCAGACAACCAAAGCACGCATTTATCAGTCCTGAATGGACCTGCGGAGTTCAGGCGGAAATGGGCTGACGGGAGGATGAGAGGCGCCGAAGTCAAGAGGAAGCAGATCGAGGCGGCCGCAGAAGAGGCACGCCTTGAACATTTCCACTGGGCGTTGAGGGTTTCTCGCGGCGAGATTCAGGTTGAACCGGACATCTACGAGAATGCGATGGAGTTCTTGGCGGCTAGAACCACGCCTGAGGCGCCTGTCACGATTCAACTTATTGCCAACATCGAGCCGCTCTCGATTAGACCTCTGAAGGCCGGTGTTGGCGTGATCGCCCCGATTAGCTTCAGATCCATGCCCACGCAGAGGCCGGCCCTGTGCGAACACTAGTTACAAATGGTTTCAGCTTTTTACGGCCCCATCGCTCGGCCTCTGGGCGAGCTTATTAAGGTAGTCGCAAGATTTCTACCCAATTCGGACCCTGGCCCATGGCGTACCGCTGTAGCTGCGTAAGCACGCCAGACTCCTGGTCGATTGCGTAGACCGTGAGGTGGTTCGAGCTCTGGCCGACGGCCAGCAAGAAGCGACCTGTCGGATCGATGTTGAATCCGCGCGGCGTCGTTTCCGTGGCGTAGCTGTCGATGCGTTGGAGGCGACCCGAATCCAGGTCGATGCGAAATGCTGCCAGGGTGCTCGTGGTCCGCTCCGATGCGTAGAGAAAACGTCCGTCCGGGCTGGCGTGCAGATCGGCGGCTTTGGGTCCGCCATTTGTGCTCACGCCGGGCATACCAAACGGCGGCCCGCTGAAATCTGCCGGTAGAGCTGAAATCGTCTGTAGCTCGCTGAGAGTACCGGACTCGGGGTCGTACTCGAAGACGTAGACCGACGCGTTCAGCTCGTTCAGCAAGTAGACCCGACGAGTGTTTGAGTGGAAGACGAAGTGGCGGGGACCGGCGTCCTTCTCGACTCTGACGGCGGCTGGCGAGTTGGCTGCGAGCTTGCCGGTGACGGCATCGAAGGACCACTGCATGACCACGTCGCCGCCGAGGCAAGGCACCAGTACGTGACGATTGGCCGCGTCGATCTGGATTGAATGCGCGTTGGGCTCGGTGCGGATGACCTGGTGCGGCGGCTGCGGAATACCCTGCGGGCTGATAGGGCTGACACTTATGACACTGCCCTGGTAAGAGGCGGCAAGGAGCCATCGTCCGGTTCGGTCCGTAATGATGTAGGGCGAGCTGTGGGGCAGTGGCGCCCTCGACAGATAGGCCAACTCACCGCTGAGCTGATCGACGGCGAAGCATGAGACCGAGTAAGGCGCCTCGCGCTGGGCCGCATACATAACCCGTCGGTCGGGGCTCACCGCTAGCGGACCAAGGGGCCCGGGCGAGCTCAGCTCCAGCCGCTGCACCTGGCTGAGAGCCCCGCTGGCCAAGTCGAGATTCAGAACGATGATGTCCTTGCTGTCCGCGTTCGACACGTATGCGAAGGTGCCACCGGCTGCCATTACCGCGCCTCGATTCTCAGGTTCAGTATCCCTGCTCGTCAAAATGGCGAGTCTCAGACGATAGTAGCGCCTGCCGGCCCGGGCGACACGATGCTGCCATAGTGACACCTGTTAGCCGCGTCGCGCTTCGCTAGACGACGCTTGCCCACCTGCCCTACTGTACGGGTATCACTTTTCTTGCAGCGCGGAGGTGGCACATGACGCAGGCACAACCGGTGAGTTTTCAGCAGTTGCTCGATGAGCATGCGCCCGAACTGGCAGGCGTTGTCGCCGACGCCCGCAACTCCATCATGGCCGAAGGCGCGCTCTCTACGAAGGTGAAGACGCTGATGATGATGATCTGCGATAGCCTGCTGAACCATGAGAGCGGTGTCACGAACCTGGCCAACCGCGCGCGAGCCCTCGGCGCCTCCGAAGGCGAGATCAAAGAGGCTCTGGGCGTCGCCTACTTGATGGGTGGGCTGCCGGCGATGGTTGCAGGCTCAAACGCATTCCGCAACATCCAGAGAGGGTAGTCCGTAGACCGCGCCATTGAGGGGTGGCTCTCGGTGCAGTGCGGAGGCCAGCAGATGCAGCTTGGCGAGCTGGTTGAGTCGTGCCGCGTAATCTCGCCGATCAAGCCGGCGACCATCCTGGGCGACTGACTATCGAGGATGTCGTGTTGGGAAGCTGGACACGTCCGTTACGGAAATACCGTGATTGGGCTACCGGTTCATGATGCTGCTGACGTCATTCGGATTGATCAGGTCTGGCACCGTCCATCCATCGAGGTCGTACTCTGCCATGCACTCTTCCGCGAAGCCACGGTAGCGAGAGGCAGCGCCAGAGCCCTCTGCTGCGAACAGCGTTTGGAACCGGATGGTTTCGTGGTCGCCAAAGTAATTGCGCTCGTAGAGCTCGTGGCGGCCACCGAACTCGCTGCCTGTGGCGTCCCACAGCAGTTTCATCAGCTTCACGCGTTCCTCCGCCGTGTAGCCGTTGGAACCCCGAACATACTGATCGATGTAGGGTCGAATCTCCGGCGTGTTGAAGTCGAGCGCGCTCGACGGCATGTAGATCAGCGCGCTCGCCATGACGTTCTCAATGATCTCTTTGATCTTGGGATAGGCCATGCTCGCCATTACGCGATAGGCCATGCCGTACTCAAGGTTTGGCAGTACGTAGCCGTTGGTCCACTCCGTTGGCGTACGCGCCATTGCATCAGTCAGGCCCCAGAACAGGTTGCGCCAGGCAAGCACCTCGCCAACGTTGGCCTGCACGCCGCGAAAGTCCTTGGTGCCTGTGGCCTCGATGCCCTTCAGGAGCAAGCCAGCGATGAAGTCGAGCTTGACGGCGAGGCGTGTGCAGCCGTGGAACATGAAGAGCGGCAAGAAGCCCGAGCCGGGGAAGAAGTCGTTCACCTTTTGCGGGTCGCCATAGGCAAAGACGTTCTCCCATGGCACGAGGACCCTGTCGAAAACCAGGATCGAGTCGTTTTCGTCGAGGCGGCTGGAGAGCGGGTAGTCGAACGGTGTGCCCATGGTGGCAGCGGTCATCTCGTAAGACGGGCGACAGAACAGCTTTACGCCCGGTGTAGCCACAGGCACCATGCAGACCAGGGCGAACTCCCGCGTCTTGATCGGCAGAGCGCCGTTGTGGCCAACGAAGATGTGGTTCGTCAGCGTCGACGTAGTCGCGACCACCTTGGCGCCCGAGACGATCAACCCGTCGTCACGCTCTTCGACGACGTGCATATACACGTCGCCGACCTCGTCCAAGGGCTTGTTGCGATCGACCGGAGGGTTAACGATTGCGTGGTTGACGTAGGAAACCTCTTCCTGCGTCTTCTTGTACCAGGCCTTCGCATTTTCCTGAAAAGGCTCATAGAACTCGGTGTTCGCTCCCAGCGTGGCGAGGAAGGCCGCCTTGTAGTCCGGACTTCGCCCCATCCACCCATACGACAGACGAGACCAACCGGCGATCGCGTCGCGGGCAGCCACGAGTTCTGCCGCATCCTTCCAGGGCTTGTAGAAGCGGTGCGTGAAGCCGCCGTTGCCCGTGTCCGTTGGTGTCGTGAGGATCTTCTGCTTCTCGGGATCGTGCAGTGCGTCGTACAGGCGTGCCAGCATACGGGCCGTGTTGCGAAACGCAGGATGGGTCGTGACATCGGCGACGCGCTGGCCGTAGATCCAGACCTCACGTCCGTCCTTGAGGCTCTCGAGATACTCATCACCCGTGAATGGCTTGCTTCGGCTTGTGGTTGATTCGGACACGTGCTCCCTCCCGCAGGGAATGTCAGGGTTGGCGTCTCAGATCGAGTGACTGCATGATAGCCGCGACCTGCTCTTCTGGCTTCTTAATGATGGACACATCAAGGACGTTTTCGTCCGCGGCAGGCTCCTCCAGCGTTTCGAACTGACTCCTCAGCAGATCAACGCCCGCGAAGTGTCCCCGGCGATGCTCGAGCCTTCGCCGGATCGTTTCGTAGGTGCCCTTCAAGTAGACGAATCGGACCAGCGGACCAACTCTCAATTGGTCCCGGTAGCTACGCCTGAGGGCCGAACAGGCAAGGACTGCATTCGTGCCTTTTTCAAGCCAGTCCGAGATGGCAACGCTCATGGCTTCAAGCCAGGGTTCGCGGTCCTCGTCAGTCAGGCCGATGCCGGCGTGCATCTTGGCGACATTCGCCGGCGAATGAAAGTCGTCCCCGTCCGCGAAGGTCCATCCGAGAGTCGAAGCCAGGAGCGTGCCGACGGTCGTCTTACCCGACCCAGTTGTGCCCATGATTATGACAACCATGTGAAACCCTTTCGAGCGGTCGGCGGCGTTTGAACAACGGGACGGCGACCAGTTCCGAACTAACCATATTCGAAACCTGAGAGCTGAGAGCCAAGACGACACGAGCCTTCGATAATGCGGTGGGCACAGGTGCTGCCGGAACGCTGGCTTAGACGTGAGCGTCCCCTGAATCCTCTGTTACCCAGCTGTTCCCTGCTTCACTTCGGGCGTGAGTTTTCGACGATTAACCTCGATGCGCCTGCGAGGGATTCGGGCAGTGGCAGCCCAGCCGCCATAGGACCCGTACCGTTAACCGCTGGTCCACCGATGACCAGCTGCTCATCAATCACAACGTAGGTGGCCATCGTGCCCACCCGCTACCCAATTCGCCAATCCCCGCCAACACTGGCTGCGAAATCAAGTGCATAATGGGCCCGCCAGTGGACTGGCGGCACTTCAGGTTCGCTGTGTCCAGATGGATGCTTCTACCGGGAACAGGATTGAGAGACGGAGGACCGTTCGATGAAAATTGATGTCGGGCCGCGCCAGTACGAGCTGGTCGAGGGCTGGGGCGAGCTGCCCAAGGGTTGGAAATGGGGCCTCTGTGCGGCCGTTGCGTGTGACTCGGACGACAACGTGCACGTCTTCACCCGCACCGAGCACCCGCACATGATTTTCGATAAGTCCGGCAAGCTGCTCGATCACTGGGGCGAGCAACTCTTCGGCAGCCCACACGGCATCTGCATTACGCCCAACGATGACATTTACTTCGTTGATACGGTCACTCATCTGGTTACGAAGTGGGATAAGACGGGACGCCACAGGCTCAGCCTGGGCCAAAATCACAAGCCCTCCGACACCGGTTACACGCAGGAAATCAGACAGCCCGTGGACGACCCCAACATCTCCGGTGGCGGCATCCCGATCATCAACGGCGTCGGCCACGGTGGGCCGCCCTTCCACCAACCGACCGACGTGAGCATCGCCGACAACGGCGACATCTTCGTCTCGGACGGCTATCGCAACTCGCGCGCCCACAAATTCACGGCGGACGGCACGCTGGTCAAGTCTGTCGGCGAGCCCGGGAACGCCCAGGACCTGAAGGGTACAAAGGACAAGCCCGGCTTCTTCCACACGCCCCACGGCATCTGGACACACAAGGACCGCGTCTACGTCTCCGACCGGGAGAACTACCGCATCCAGGTTTACGACCGCGACCTCAACTTCATCGAGATCTGGACGGGATTTCAGCGCCCGACGAAGATCTACATAGACCAGGACGAGGTCATGTACGTCTCAGAGCTCGACGACAGCTTCGCGATCGTCAACCTGGACGGGACGCTGATCGGCCGTTACGGCAGCGAACGCAGCAACGACCCCGGCAAGTTCTGGGGCCCGCACTGCATCTGGACGGACTCCGAGGGCAGCGTCTACGTTGCCGAGGTGCTGGGAGGCGCCAGGCTGCAGAAGTTCCGACGGATCAAGTAACCGCGTGGCAGAGCTGACCCGGTCCCTGTAGAGCGACGGAGGAAAAACATGGAGATTGTCGACTCCCAGATCCACGAGCCGCGGCCGCCAAAGCGATTGGACCCCGAGAAGTACGACGCCGAAACACTGCTGCTGGTCAACGTGGAGCTCGCCCGTGAGGCGATCGACAGTGTTGGCATCGATACCGCGCTGTGCTTCGCGAGCCAGGAGTTCTGCGACGCCGCGACGCAACGCTACCCGGACCGCTTCGCCGGCGCCGTCCCTTTCGACGCCTATAAGAACGACGATGACCTGGAAGAGCGGGTGGCAAACCACCGCAAGCATCCCGGCAACATCGCGATCCGCAACAGTCCCGGCAACCCTTCGACCGCCGAAATCCGGCCAGAGTTCGTCAACGGCGAGTTCGAGCGTCTTTACACATACTGCGAGAAGTACAACGTGCCGCTGTTCTTCTCGACGCACGGGCAGGCGAACCTCATGGAGCCCGTGATCCAGGCACATCCCGGCCTCACAATCGTGATCGACCACCTTGGCCTGGCCCAGTCGCCGGTCTCGCCCAAAGAGACAGCATCGTGGGACAAGCTGCCGAACATCCTTGCGCTGGCGAAATACCCCAATGTGCACGTCAAGTTCTGCGGCGCACCAACGCTTTCGAAAGAGAAGTTCCCGTATAACGATGTCTGGCCCTACCTGCACCAGATGATCAACGCCTTCACTCCGGATCGGCTGTTCTGGGGCAGCGACTACACCCGCATGCGTTACTTCAACCAGGCGCCCTTCAGCGACTGGTGGTACTACAGTGACGTCCTCAACTACCTGCGCGACACCAACGAGCTGTCCGCCTCCGATAAGGAGAAGATGCTGGGCGGTGCGATTCGCAAGGCGCTGCGTTGGCCGAAGGTCCCGGAGGGCGCCAGCGAGCCCGTGGCCGTGGGCTAACGCCGTTGCGAGATATTCCAGGAGGCGAGATTTAGCACGACCTCGCACATTATCTGGTCATTAGGTCAATGGTGATGGGGGGCCGAGAGCTTCCACTCCGTGTGGTCAAGCGGCTTCGACTCCACGTTGAAGTCTTCTCTGCGATCGAACATTCCCTGGAGTGCGGGACGGCTCTACTCGTTCAATCTAGCGTTCACGGGCCTCGTGAGGACCTTCTCGCTCTATCTGAACTAGGGACGAAGGCTGAGTCGACGACTGCATGCCAGCCCCGGCCCGTCGATCTGGCGTAGTGCAAGGCGATGTCAGCAAGCGTCAGCAAATGGGAGGCATCGCCTTCACCGCGGCTGCTGCACCCCAGGCCGATGATCGGAATGATTCTTCTCTGCCAGGCATCGAGAGAAGGCTCACGTCTGGTCTTCTGGACGATGTCATCGGCGAGCTTCTGAATATCAACCAGCGGTACAGCACAGAAAATGACGGCGAATTCTCGCTCCTGCAGGTATCCCACGCCGCAGTCTGCAGGGACCCAGGCACGTAGCAGGCTCGCCAGGCGTTTGATGAGTGACTTGTCTTCTTTGAGGTCGACCCCACCGATGTCGGCGAACTCGACGATGGCGACCGCAACCGAGGCTTTGTGTTTCGACCTGGACAGGGCCTTCTTCAGCTCGGCAATTAGCCACGGTCTACTTGGCAATCCGCTGATCGGGTCAATGAAGCCGGCATCGGACGCCCCTTGAGGCTCGCGTCTCAAGCGCGAAGCGACAAGTTCGACCAGTCGAGTCACGACACGTCGCCGTCAATCCATAGGGATCTTGGACCTCTGCGAACGCTCATCCGCTCCCCACTCCGCGCATCCACGACTTCCCAGACTATGTAGGAGGATCGGCCGACGGGAAGGATGTAATGAGCGGCCATGCGATGCAGATTCATCACAAGTGACAGCGTTTGCGTGTCAAATGAATCTAACGCGGACAGCACAGATGAGCAGTTATTTGGCGTCGTGCTCAGATGGATACGTCTCCTCGGCTCTTCATGCCTGACCTATCACCGCCGATGCTGAGTTCGGAGACCCCCGCTGAAAAGTGCCGAGCGACTAAGAGTTGGAGTGTAAGAATTGGTGAATCCGTCGGGCGAGAGGTGTGATCAGTTGGTGGTCGGTCAAGCCAAAGCGGCCCTGCTCGGCGTGAGCGGGCATTGCATTGCATCACTCGATCTCGGCGCCGAAGTCACAAAGGTTGGTGAATACGGGGCATACACCGTCGTCCGCTGGGAGGGCCATCAGGGCTACATGGAGACGACTATTCTGATGAATCCTTCTCAATTCTTGGAAGCATTACCAGGTCCAGAACAGCATGACGGCGCTCAGACTAACGCTGAGGCCGGCGAGGTTAGACGACTCGGTTTGATTCTCCCCTGGTTTCGAAGAAAGGAACCGAATCGGATGGCCGCCCAGCGATCCTCCAGGAAGCATGTCGCCTGAAGCACCCAGGACTCGAGAGGCAACCGGCCGGTCGAGCCTCTTCTGGGCCGCACCGTCACGATTCGGCCAGAGTGTTAGACCGCCGTTGAGCTGAGGCTGGGGCCTGAAATGCCTTGGGCCCACCCGGAGCCAAGGACCAAGGAGCGCTCCGGGTGGGCCCTTGCCGTTTACCGAATCGGTCTCATTTTGGTGCGCCACCGCTCGTACAGCCGGCGAGCTTCTGGTTGACCTGGTCCTGCGTGAGCTTTCCATCCTTCGCCGCCTGCGCGAGCTTCGACGCGACGGAGTTACAGTCAGGATTCACCTCGGCCGGGTTCTTGACTGTCCCGGACGTGTTGCCACTCCTGCAGTCCGCGATTTGCTGGTTAGCCTGGTCCTGCGTGAGCTTTCCGTCCTTCACAGCCTGTGTGAGCTTCGTAGCGACGGCATTGCAGTCAGCCTGCGTATCCTCGGCTGTTTTCGTAACTCCAGATGCATTGGTGTCTGCGAAGGAGCGCTTGACCTGAACGAGCGCGGCGTTGACCGCCTGCATCCGAGCATCAGTCACGACACCGTCGGCGACCAGCGACTGCGAATCTACTGTGCCGGCGGCAACGCCCTGCTCGATCGTGTTCGCCTGCGTCTGATTGATCGTTCCGTTGGCCACGAGATGGGCGAGCGCATCATGCGCCGCGGCGACGATGGCATCCGACGCAGGGCCGCGCTGGGCCTGCGCGCCCGTCGCGCCGGGTTGCTGAGGAGAATCAGTGCCGGAGCTCGGCTGAGCGAACGACTGTTTGACCTGGACCAGCGCATCGCGGACTGCCTGCATCTGAGCGTCACTCAAGACGCCGTTCGCGACCAGGGCCTCGGCGTCGACCGTACCGCCTGCCACCGCCTGCTCGATCGCATCCGCCTGCGCCTGATTGATTGTCCCGTTCGCCACCAACTGGGCGAGAGCGTCATGCGCCGCGGCGACGATTGCAGACGACACGCCTCCGTTATCGCCCTTCGGACCCGGCGTTGCGGTGCCGCCGCCGGCAAAGGCAACACCTGGTCCTCCGACTATAAAAGCGACGCCCAACACGGCCACGACGAGCGCGGCAAGCGCCCCGCCGATGATACCCAGGCGCCTTCGTTCCGGCTTCGCGCCGACAATTCGTGCAATTCGATTCATCAGGGAACCTCCATCCGCACCCATCGCATAGCCGTGACGCTGGGTGCGGAGCGTCTCGAGCTCAGACAGCGCACGGGCATAGACCAGGGCGCTGTTCGTGTACTGGACTGCAGCGTCATCGCAGCAATACTCCCGTTCCTCCCGGATGCGGTGGCCGAGCCACCATGTCACCGGATGGAAGAAGAGCACGACTTCGACGACCTTCTGGACGGCGTTGACCAGGTAGTCGTGCCGCCGGATATGGGCGAGCTCGTGCGCGAGAATGGCGCACATCTCGTCACTCGATAGCGCCGTGCAGGACGAGAGCGGGACGAGCACGATCGGCGCCAGCCAGCCGACGACGGTTGGAACTTCGACCGCCGCCGAATGCCCCAGCCGCGCCAGCCTGTCGAAGCGCAAGTCGCGCGACACGGCCTCGAATGCGTCGCGCCAGCGGTCGCGAACATCGAAGCTCGCCCCGGCCATGAGCCGCCGCACGGCAGCAAACTGGAAGGACGCCGGAGAGCGCGACGAGAACCGCCCCGATAAGCCAGACCGCAGCGAGGCACAGCTCTACGAATGGCAGTACCGAGCCGCCGCTGCCCAGTGGCTGCCGGCCGAAAACGGCCGGCCACCAGTCGAGCGGCGCCGATGGAGCGTGAACGCTTACTGGCTGCAAGCGCAGCGTGTCCGCCCGCGAGGCGGGGCTCGCGACCCTCAACGCGTCGCCCAGAGCAATGCCGAAGCTGACCGCGAAAGCGATAAACATCAGGGCGAGGGCCATGCAGGCGACGGCGTAACGAGCACGAGCGGAGCACCGGCTCATCGCCGCGAGCGTCCCCGCGGTTACGAGCCCTATCACGAGACCTTGCCAGAGTCCGTTGAGAATAGCCACGCTCAAGGCGTCGGCCACCGGCGAGAGGGGACCGAGGGCGGCGCCGCTCACTGGTCCTTCTCCAGCCGGCTCAGCAGCTCGCGAATCGCCTGGCGCTCCTCCGGAGTCGAACGCCGCGACGACAGTGCGCGGAGCGCCAGGCTACCGCCCGAGCCGCCGAAGACCCGGTCTACGAGCTGGTGCACGAACTCGGTTCTGGTCTGGTCGGGCGATTCGGCCGCGCTGTACACCTGCGGACGCACCGACGAGTCCCGGACCAGGAGCCCCTTGTCGACCATGATCTGCATGAGCTTGAGGACCGTCGTCTGCCCGGTGGTTCGTTCAGACGACAGCGATTCGTGGACCTCGCGCACCGTGCTCGGCCCGCGCTCCCAGATGGTGGAGAGAATCTCCATCTCGGCATCGGTTGGTCGGCGCCTGGCAGCGCTCATGGGACCGTCCTTTCTGGCGACGTGGAGCCGCCTGAGAAACAGGGTCTACGAAGATCTTCGTCAAGTCAATCGTTCAGGCTGAGATTTTACGAAAACTTTCGTCATGCCGTGAGGTCCGCCGTTTCGAAGGACCTCTTGCGAAGAAGCGCGGCAGTGCTTCAGAGCCTGCGAAGCATCGAACCACCGATGTAATCACACCGTCACAGCGCTTCAATCGCGTCTACGGTCGCCGGGCTGTCTCGATCGAGGCCCGTGGGATGGCTGCGTACAGAGGCCAAACCCCATAGAGCCTGTCAGAGCAATCTACTGACCCGAGTAGGCATCGGGTCCAGGTCGGCGGCCCTGAAACCCTCGCAGATAGCAGGAATACAGGAAGTTCGTCAGCGCGCTTGACAACTCTTCAAGTACCGAGCTAGCCTGCGGCCAAGCACTAATAAGGTCTTAACGGTTATCGTATTAAGGTCGCCCTTTCAGCTTAATCAGAAGATGCCACGCGTGCCCGGCCTTACGTCGAGAACCCAGGAGTCGAAGGAGATTCAGCGTCGCGCGATCCAACCGGATCGACAGTGGTGCATAAAGCTGGAGGAAGCTAATGGTCGCAACGTCTTCGAAGCCTCAGGGCGCTATGACTGGTCAGCGTTACATCGAAAGCCTGCGCGACGGCCGCGAGGTCTGGATCGACGGCAAGCGCGTCGACGACGTCACGACCCACCCGGCGTTCCGCGACATGATCAAGGCGCTCGCCGACGTCTACGACCTGCAGAACAGCGACCAGTACCGCGACGAGATGACCTACGTCGATCCGGAGTCGGGTCTGCGGACGAGCCTCTCGTGGCTCCTGCCGAAGACGCTGGAGGACTCGGCCAAGAAGCGGCGCAACAGCCAGCTCTGGAACATGCTCACCTGGGGCCAACTCGGTCGCAGCCCCGACATCCTGGCGCCCTACATAGCCAACCTCGTCCCGCGCCGAGAGCAGTTTGGCGCTTTCAAGAACGAGCACTGCGACTTCGGCGAGAATATCCTTAACTACTACCGCTACTGCCGCGACAACGACCTCTTCCTCACTCACGCCCTCGGCGACCCGCAGGTCGACCGGTCGACGCAGCCCCAGAACGAGCGCCGCGCCGTGCCCGAGGACGAGGAGATCGCGCTTCACGTCGTCGAGGAGACGGCGGAAGGCGTCATCGTCTCGGGCGGCAAGCAGCTTTCGACCGCCGCGGTGCACTCGAACGAGTGCTACGTCTCTCTGTCGGCCACATTCTTCGCACGTAACGACCCACGCTTTGTCATAGCCTTCTCCATCCCCACCGGATCGAAGGGCCTCAAGAATCCTCGCCCGCGAGCCCGTCGGTCGCTGGTTCGGCAGTTGGGGTCATCCCTTCCAGATGCTGGACGAGCAGGACTGCATGCTGTTCTTCGACCGGGTGCTGGTGCCGTGGGACCGCATCTTCTTCCTCTACGAGTCGCCGGCGCGCGTCTTCGCCTTCGCGGGGCCGGGCGGCGCTGAGATTAACTTCGCCGGCTGGGCCAACCTCGAGCGCGCCCTGTTCCGCTTCAGACTGCTCACCGCCGTTGCCACGATGGTCGCGCAGGCAATCGGCGTCTTCGAATTCCGTGAAGTAGCGTCGAAGCTCGGTGAGATGGCCGCGAACTGCGAGATGTTGCGCCTCGCCATGGACGGCGTCGAGCACTCGTCGAAGCGCACGCCGGGCATGGGTCCGATGGGCGTCTGGATGGCGCAAACCACCTGGCGCATGACCGAGCTGCTGCGCGAAATCTGTGGCTCCGGCATCGTCATGCAGCCGAGTGAGAATGATCTGGCAAGTCCCGAGCTGCGTCCCTTCCTGTCGCAGTTCATGCGCGGCAAAGACGTCGACGTCGAGTACAAGTCACGGTTGTTCCGCTTCGCCCACGACCTCGCGATGTCGTCGTTCGGCATGCGCCAGGACATCTACGAGTACTGGCACGGCGGCGACCCGACGCGAAACCGCATCAACCTGCTTCGCGCGTACGACCAGAGCGACATCATGGAGCGCATCAAAGACATGTGTAGCCGTCCGCTGCCTCACGGGGAGGTGGTGTGAACTGATTGCCTGTATTCATCGACCGAAAAGCATCCGAACCACCGATTCAGACTCAAATACTGACGGAGGTAAGCAATGAACGGCGACTACTGGACCACAACACTAAGAAGGCGCCTCAGCCGCCGGCGGGCGATTGTCGTCTCCGGAGGCGCGACGGCCGCTGCAGCCTTCCTCGCGGCCTGCGGCGGTAGCAGCAACAACAACTCGGGCAGCACCAGTTCTACAGGGGCGGCAGCCACGGGCTCGAGCGGCGCGTCCGCGTCCAGCGGCGCTACTGGTGCTACCGGCGCTTCGGGAGCCTCCGGCGCTTCGGGCGCCTCGTCCGGTCTCCTCACTTCGCCGACCGATACGACGGCCCAGGCGAAGAAGGGCGGTACCTTCGCCTACTTCCGCACCGCTGACTCACCGAGCCTCGACCCGCACCAGAACTACACCGCCCTTGTGCCGTTTTACGAGACTGTCATGGGCCGGCTCGTTGGCTTCAAGCCGGGCCACATGGGACCAAGCGAAGACGAACCGATCGGCGACGTTGCGGACTCGTGGGAGATCTCTAGCGACAAGCTCACGGTCACCTTCAAGCTGCGTGCCGGTCTCACGTGGCACAACATTGCACCGGTGAACGGCCGCGCCTTCGATGCGGACGATGTGCTGTTCAGTTGGAAGCGCTTCACCACGGTCGGCAACCAGCGCACCGCTTACTCCAACGACCTGAACCCGGACGCTCCGATCACGTCGGTCACAGCACCCGACGCCAAGACAATCGTCGTCAAGCTAAAGAGCCCTAACTTTGCCATCCTCGCAATGTTCGGCGCCCGCGAAAACGTCAACCTCGTCCCGAAGGAAGCCGCCGACACGGGCGTGCTGGACTTGCGCCAGACGATGATCGGCACCGGCCCCTACTACGTGTCCGACTACACAACCTCGATCGGCTGGACGCTGAAGAAGTTCGACAAGTTCTGGGACACGAACCGGCCCTACTTCGACCAGATCAATAACCCGATTATCACCGAGTACGCTGCGCTGCTGTCTCAGTTCAAGACAGGCAACGTGCACGTGCTCAATAACACAGAGATCCAGCAGCCGGATGTGCTCCAGACCAAGAAGGACGTCTCCAAGGTCAACATGTATGACGGCGGCGTAAACCCCTCCAACTACCGCCGCATCTTCGGATGGAAGACCGCGGCTTTGCTCGACGACCGCGTGCGCCAGGCCTTCTCAATGGCTTACGACCGCGATCTCTGGATCGACGCCGTCTATGACACCAAGGCTCTCCAGGACGCCGGCGTGCCCATCGTCAGGCGCTGGAACACCTCTCTCACCGCCCTCGATTCAGATGCAGCCGGCGGCTGGTGGCTGGACCCCCAGGGCAAGGACTTTGGCGACAACGCCAAGTACTATCAGCACAACATCGCCGAAGCGAAGAAGCTGATGTCTGCAGCCGGCTTCGCCAATGGGTTGGCGCTGACGGACAGCTTCGTGGCTGGCACGGAATACGGTGCCCTTTTCCATAACTGGCTCGAGATAACTCAGGGCATGGAGAAGGACATCGGCGTTACCCACAACAACAACCCGCAGGAGTACGGTCCCGCGTTCGGCCCCAAGTACCGCGACTCCCTCGGCCAATTCGAGGGCGTCTCGACCAAGCTGGGCCCGCCGCCGCCCTCTGCAGACCCGGTTGGCCGTCTCGCGTTCGACTACTACTCGAAGGGCGGCGCCGGCTTCTACGGCTTCGACGCCGCGGGCAAAGGCGACGGCTCCGGCGACCCGCAGGTAGATGCGCAGTTCGACAAAGCCTACGCCGAGTACGATGCCGACAAGCGCAAGGCCATCGTGCAGGACCTGCAGAAGTACCTGGCCGCCAAGGCGTACGCCGTGCGCTGGCCAGGCGGCAAGTCTGCCTTCGCGCTCGTCTGGCCACAGATTCAGAACTACTACGTCTGGCGCGGCGGCGCAGCCAACACCTACCGCGTCGCCAACTCCTACTGGTGGTTCGACTCCACGAAGGCGTAGGACGCGCATCGGCATAACAGGTTGAAGCTGACGGGGCAGCCTCTCCTCACGAGAGGTTGCCCCGTCGAATGCATGCAAGATAACGATTAGCAGAGGGAATCACGATGCTGCCCGAAGAAGAGAACAAGCGCCTCATGGAGGTAGGCCCCGGCACGCTCATGGGCGAACTGCTGCGGCGCTACTGGATGCCCGTCGCGGCCGTCGCCGAGCTGGACGACAACCCCACGAAGCCGATTCGCCTCATGTGCGAAGACCTCGTGATCTATAAGGACAAGAGCGGTACTTACGGCCTCGTCGATCAGCATTGTCCTCATCGCCGCGCCGATCTCTCCTACGGCTTCGTCGAAGACTGCGGCCTGCGCTGCAACTACCACGGCTGGGCGTTCAACGAGCAGGGCGACTGCATTTCGCAGCCCTTCGAAGAGACTGCTCGCCCGGAGGCGAACTACAAGGAGCGCGTCAGGATCAAGGCCTACAAGATCGAGGCCAAGTCTGGCATCCTCTGGGCCTACATGGGGCCTGATCCGGCGCCCCTCGTTCCAGACTGGGACTACTACTACATCAACGGCTACAAGCAGGTGATTATGTCCTACGTCCCCTGCAATTGGTTCCAGTGTCAGGAAAACTCAATCGATCCCGTGCACTTCGAGTGGCTGCACTCCAACTGGAGCACTCGCCTCGCCGGCAAAGAAGGCCCGTACGCGCCTACGCACGTCAAGCTCGGCTTCGATGAGTTCGACCACGGCTTCGTCTACCGTCGCGTTCGCGAAGACACCGATGAAGACAACGAGCTCTGGACCACGGGCCGCGTCTGCCTCTGGCCCAACGCCCTCTACACCGGCTTCTTCGAGTACCGTGTCCCGATCGACAACGAGAACACGTTCAGCATCGCGATCTTCAACAACCCGGTGCCTGGCGACGAACCCTTTGAGCAGGAGCGGATCCCTTACTGGTACTCGCCGATCAAGGACGAAAAGACAGGCCGCTGGATCAGCAGCCATGTAATGAACCAGGACTTCGTCGCCTGGGTGGGCCAGGGCGCCGTCGCTGACCGCACGCAGGAGCACCTGGGCGAGAGCGACCGCGGCGTGATCATGATGCGCCGCAAAATGCTGGAGCAGGCCGAGGTCGTGGCTGACGGTGGCGACCCGAAGGGTCTCGTTCGCGACCCGGAGCGCAACCAGCGCATCTACCTGCCTCGAGTCGGCGGGCCCGGCGGCAGCAATCGCGGCGTTAACTTCGGCGCCAACGCCGGCAAGGCGCCGCGCAACCAGCATCTCTACGGCCAACCCCAGGCGATCCTGGACGAGATGGACGCGATCTGGAGCGCGCGCTCGCATAGCACCGTGTAATCGCCAAAGCCTGAACCGTCAGGAGCGGGCTTGCGACTCGCAGCCACGATATGGGTTTCGGCTCTGCAAAGTCGTTCAGCAATGCCGTCCGCCGTTGCTGACAGTAACTGTTCGACCAGGAGTCGTCGCAAGTCACCGACAACATTGGGTCATCACGGCATCGGTACGCAGCGCGTTTACGCGTCTTTCGGGAGTCGTGCCCCCCTTCGCAGCAGACATTCCGCAGCCTAATTGCGCAGCGCATGCGCTGGTGACTCGACGAGGCATGACTCCGATGTTCGAGACCGCGCGCATGTACAGCGGTGGTATCCCTGAAATTGCTCTCGGCAAAGTCTTTAGCGTGACAACTCTCGAACTGGGTTAACCCGAGAGTAGCCAATGCGGACGATCCTGCATCCCGTTTGCCGGCCCTCGGTAGTTCCTTGGCGGCTCACGTCGCAAATTGGGCATGTCGAGTGCTCGGTCCGCCAAACCTGCCATGTGTCGCGCCCGACTGACACTCGTGCAGGCTGAACCCTGAACGGGTCGCATATCAGCGGACCCACACTTGCCGGAACCCGCTTCGATTCAATGGCCTCGGTAAGCTGACGGACTCGAGCGCGGTCGCCTCGTTCCCACCGGCGTGAGTGCGGACAAGCGCGCCTCGCCGCGACTCACTTGACAGAGCTACGGCTGCACCTATAATCGCGGCACTGATTCTCGCGTGAGCGCGTCGCTGATAGGTGTAAGCAATGGAGATTCGGGGCGAACACTGGTTGCCCGCGCCGCCTGATCGCGTCTGGGACTACCTGCACGACGTGGACGTCCTCAAGGAGACGGTGCCCGGCTGCCGGGAACTCGAGAAGACCTCGGCCAGCAGCTTCGAGGGTTCAGCCAGCGTCGGCATCGGCGTCATCAAAGGTCTCTACCGCGGCAAGCTCCAGCTTATCGATGAGCGGCCCTTCGACGGCGCCAGGGTGAAGGTCGAAGCACGTAGCGGCCACGCCGAAATCAACGGCGACGGCGAAGTCGCATTAGAACCCAGGGATGATGGCACTCTGCTGCGCTATCGCGGCGAGGCCAGGATCAGCGGCCCGATCGCTGCGGTCGGTCAACGCCTCCTCCCATCCGCGTCCAAGTCACTTACCGAGCAATTCTTCAGGAACCTCGAAGCAAAGTTGCGCACTCTGTCCATCTAGCGAAAGGCGGGTCTAATGGCGAAACAAAGCATCTCGCTCAAAGTCAACGGAGACGACGTCACGCTCGAAGTGGAGCCCAGGTTGCTGCTCGTTCACCTGCTGCGTGAGGAGCTTTCGCTCACCGGCACGCACGTGGGCTGCGACACGAGCCAGTGTGGCGCCTGCACCGTCTACATGGACGGCGTGTCGATAAAGTCCTGCACCATCTTCGGGGTGCAGGCGGACGGTGCCGATATCTTGACCGTTGAAGGCCTCAAGCACGGCGAGCAGTTGGACCCGCTGCAAGAGTCGTTCTGGGACAAGCATGGACTCCAGTGCGGCTACTGCACGCCCGGGATGATCATGTCCGCCTACGGTTTGCTGCGTGAAAACGCCAACCCTTCCGAGACCGAGATACGCGAAGCCCTACGCGGCAACCTCTGCCGTTGCACCGGCTACCAGAACATAGTTCTAGCGGTCCAGGACGCGGCTGCAACGATGAGAGGCGCCTGAAGATGACTACTGCCAGATCGCTACCCAAGCTCATCGGCGAGCCGATTCGGCGCCGCGAAGACCCGCGTCTGATCACCGGCCACGGCACCTATGTGGACGACATCAAGCTGCCAGGCATGCTCCACATGTCAGTGGTGCGCAGCACCCACGCGCACGCTCGGCTCACGAAGGTCGACACATCGGCGGCGAAGACCGCTCCCGGCGTCTCGTTAGTCATGACGGGCGTCGAGGCCAAAGCCTGGGGCGAAATGCTGCCGACCGCCAGCGAGCTGCCCGACATGAAGTCCGCGACGCGTTATGCGTTGTCTGACGGCGTCGTGCGCTTCGTCGGTGAAGGCGTCGCAGCCGTTGTTGCGACGGACCGTTACGTAGCGAAAGACGCCGCGGAGCTGGTCGACGTCGAGTACGAAGACCTGCCGGTGGTAGTAGATGCCGTGAAGTCGATGGAACCGGGCGCACCGTTGCTGCATCCTCAATTCGGGACCAACGTCTGCGTCTCGATGCCCATGGGCAACAAGGACGAGACGGACAAGGCATTCAGAGAAGCCGACGTCACGGTCAAGCAGTGGATGGTGAACCACCGCTTGATCCCGAACGCGATGGAGCCTCGAGGCGTCGTAGCCACTTACGACCCTGGACCGGAAACGTTAACGGTATGGTCGTCGACGCAGGTGCCGCACTTGCTGCGCTCGCTGCTCTCGGGCCTGGTGCGCATTCCGGAGCACAGGGTCCGGGTCATAGCGCCCGAGGTCGGCGGCGGATTCGGCTCGAAGATCGACGTTTACGCGGAAGACATTCTCGTTTCGCTCGCCAGCATTCATCTTCAGAAGCCCGTGAAGTGGATCGAGGAGCGTCAGGAGAACTTCCTGACCACGATTCACGGCCGCGACATCCACGCCGAGATTGAGCTTGCGGCTCGGAGCGACGGCAAGCTCCTCGGTCAGCGCATGCGCGTCATCGCCGACATCGGCGCCTACCAGCAGCTGCTGACCGCCACGATTCCCACCCTCACCTCACTCATGCTTCCGGGCCTCTACAAGGTACCGACGCTGTACGCCGAGATCTCGGAGGTCTACACCAACAAGACACCGACGGACGCTTACCGCGGCGCCGGACGTCCCGAGGCCACGTACTTCATCGAGCGCGGCATGGACATCCTCGCCAGGAAGCTGAACATGGACCCGGCGGAGCTACGACGGCGCAACTTCATCGGTAAGGACGAGTTTCCTTACGCCACCGCGGCGGGGCTGCTGTACGACAGCGGCGACTACGAACCCACCATGGACCTCGCGCTCGAAAAGGCGGGCTACACCGAGCTGCGAAACCAGCAGGCTGAGCTGCGCAAGCAGGGGCGCTACCTCGGCATCGGCCTTTCGACGTACGTGGAGATTTGCGGAATCGGCCCGTCCGCCATCGTTCCCGGCGGCGGCTGGGAGGGCGGCACGGTCCGAATCGAGCGCTCTGGCAAGGTGACCGTCCTTACGGGGACCTCGCCGCACGGCCAGGGCGGAGAAACCGCGTTCTCACAGATCGTCGCCGAGGAGATCGGCGTTCCGTTCGACGACGTCACCGTGATCCACGGCGATACGGCGCAGGTGCCGTTCGGCATCGGTACCTTCGGCAGCAGGGCGATCGCTATTGGCGGCACCGCAATTCTGATGTCGGTGCAGAAGGTCAAAGAGAAGGCGAAGAAGTTTGCCGGCCAGATGCTCGAAGCATCACCGAACGATCTCGTGTACGACCAGGGTCAGATCTACGTTCAGGGACACGCGGACAAAGCGATCAGCATCCAGGAAGTCGCCGGCGCCGCATGGGGCGGGCGCGTGTTGCCGCCCGACACGGAACCGGGTCTCGAAGCCACCAGCTACTTCGAGCCGCCTAACTGCACCTTCCCGTTTGGCGCGCACGTGGCAGTGGTGGAGGTCGACCCGGCGACCGGACAGATCGAGCTACAGCGCTACATCTCGGTGGACGATTGCGGCAACGTCATCAACCCGATGATCGTCGAAGGCCAGGTACACGGCGGACTCGCGCAGGGCATCGGTCAGGCGATGCTGGAAGAGGCCGTGTACAGCGAAGACGGTCAACTAATCACGGGGAGCCTGATGGACTACAACGTCCCGAAGGCCGACCAGCTCCCTTCTTTCGAGCTCTACCGCACAGTTACGCCGACGCCGGTCAACCCGCTCGGCGCCAAGGGCGTGGGTGAGGCCGGAACCATCGGCTCTACGCCGGCGATCGTCAACGCGGTCGTCGATGCGCTTTCGCCGCTGGGCGTCGAGCACATCGACATGATGCTCAGGTCCGAGAAGTTGTGGCGCATCACGCGAGGAGGCAGGCAATGATCCCGGCAGCGTTCGACTACATCGCACCATCGACCCTGTCAGAAGCCTTGCAGGCGCTGGCCGCACGTCCTGACGATGCCAAAGTCCTCGCCGGCGGCCATAGCCTGGTGCCGCTGATGAAACTACGACTCGCGCGCCCGGGCCTCCTCGTCGACCTGCGACGCGTGTCAGAACTGCGAGGCATCAGCCTTGCCGGCGACCGCGTCCGCATCGGCGCGATGACCACTCACGCTGCGATTGCAGGTTCACCGCTCGTCCAGCAGCAGGCACCGGCGCTGGCCCAGGCAGCCGCCGAAATCGGCGATCGCCAGGTGCGGGCGCGCGGCACGATCGGAGGCTCGTTAGCCCACAACGACCCGGCTGCGGACCTACCCGCCGTCATGCTCGCCCTCGACGCCGAGCTGCGAATCGCCTCGTCTCGTGGCGAGCGTACGGTCGCTGTGGCTGACTTCATGCACGACATGCTGGAAACGGACCTCCAGCCGGACGAAATCCTGACTCAGGTGAGTGTTCGCGTCAGTCCGCGCTCGGCCTACGCGAAGTTTGCCAACCCGGCTTCACATTACGCAGTCACCGGTGTTGCGGTGTCGTTGAGCGGCAACGGCACGATCGCTACGGCTCGAGTTGGTGTAACCGGCGCGGCGCCGCTGGCGTACAGAGCCACTGCGGCAGAACAGGCGCTCAACGGCAAGGCGCTAACTGCTGACTCGATCGCCGCAGCCAGCGCCGCCGCCGTCGACGGACGAGAGCTGCTCAGCGACATCCACGCATCCGCTGAATACCGGGCCGCTCTGATCAGCGTCATGACGAAACGAGCATTGGAGAAACTTTCGACGTAGTTCTTTGACTATGGACGGAGGTCTTACAGGCGAGAGCCGCACTGATTACAGAATTTCGCGTTGGCGGAGTTGACTGCCGAGCAGGCGGCGCATTGAAGCTGATCTGTACGAGACAGTTGATCTGTACGAGGCTTTAGAGCGTCGGCGACAAAACCTAAAGGTATCGGTATCCGGCTCCTGACGACTTTGGCCGTCACGTCCCTGATCTCGGGCTCGTGGTCGCGCGCAAAGGCGATCGTCGTCTCACTCGCCTTCTTCAACCGAGGCTTCATGTCATCGGCAAGTCGCTCGGCCTGAGGCCGGGCGGCTCTCACTGCGCGCCCCAGCGCCCTGCCTATCTGCGTGGCTCGATCTGGTTTGTCCATGTCTGGTGAACAGAATATCTCCGGGACGGCCGCGCGCACAGATCAAACCATTCAACCGCTCGAGAGATTCGCTACGCAGATCTCGGGCCATCGTGTCGCTCAGGCTCATCTTTCGCTCTCACGGCGAAGCTCCGTGGTTTGCTCGTAGGTTAGGGGGCGGCCGGGAGCGGGGCGAGGAGTCGCTTCGGCAAGCGCTCGTCCCGCCTGAATGTGCACGTCATCATGGAAGACCGCCAGCAAGCTGCATCTGTCCTTTTTTCTGCTGCGTGCTTATCCTGCACTCGTTGCTCAACGTCACAGCGCACATCGAGGAGGAGTCATGAGCCGAACCGTTGCAAACCTCCTGGCGGATAGTCTCGAAGCCCACGGCGTCGATCGTGTGTTCTGCGTGCCGGGCGAGAGCTATGTCGGCCTCACGAGTGCCCTGATCGGACGCGAGTCCCTGCAGGTCGTTGTCTGCAGACACGAGTCCGGCGCCGGATTCATGGCAGTGGCAGACGGTCAGCTCACCGGCCGGGCAGGCGTCGCCATGGTCTCGCGCGGGCCCGGCGTATCGAACGCGATGGTGGCGCTGCACACGGCGTACCACGATGCAGCGCCGATGGTTCTGCTCATCGGCCACGTCGAGAGGCGCGACGTCGGCAGGTTGGCGCTCCAAGAGCAAAACTACTCACGTCTACTCTCGGACATCACGAAACTCGTTATCGAGGTCATCGACCCCGACCAGGCATCAGAGGCGATCGCGAGAGCGTTCCACACCGCCGAAAGCAGTACGCCGGGGCCCGTGGCAGTCGTCCTGCCGGAGGACATCTTCGACCGACAAACCGACGCACCGGTCGATAGTCCACGTGACCGCTACGTACCGGCACCCCGAGAGGAGGACATCGATCGCCTTGCGGCCATGCTGGCGGCGTCGGAACGGCCTCTCGTCCTGGTCGGCGGTGCTCTTCTGTCAGACGCAACCCTCGACGAGAGCGTGTTACGGGACCTGACACGCTTTGCCGAGCAGTGGGTGCTACCGATAAGCCCAACCCACCGCAGGCCCGAGTTGTTCGACGCCGACCATCTCAATTACGGCGGCTACGTGGGGATCCGTGTCCCGAAGCAGCAAATAGAGGCTATGAAACGGGCCGACCTGATGATTGCGCTGGGAGAACGCCTCACGGATACGGTGAGCCAGTCCTACACTTTCCCATCGGCGCCGCAGCCGCAGCTTCCACTGGTTCACATATGGCCGGACGCCAACGAAGTTGGGCGCGTATGGCGTCCCGATCTCGGCATCCCAGCCAGCCCGGCCGAGGTTCTGCGAGCGCTCCTGCGTCGAGGCGTCCCCCATGACGTCGAGAAGCGCCGCTCCTGGGTCAGCTCGCTAAACGAAATCCACAGAGGCCTGCTCGCCAAGTCCTGGGAGCCGGCGCCGGACGGCCTCAACTTTGCGGACGTCGTCTGCGAAATCGACAAACACCTGGCTCCCGACGCGATCGTCACGAGCGACGCCGGTAACTTCTCGAGCTACATTCATCGCTACATAGGCTTTCACCAGGGACAGGTCATGCTGTCATCGGTGGTCGGCTCCATGGGCTCGGGCATGCCTATGGCAGTGGCCGCGGCATTGCGCCGGCCGGGCACTCAGACGGTAGCGTTTCTCGGTGACGGCGGCGCGCTCATGACGGGCAACGAGCTGGCGACGGCGCTGCAGTACGGCGTCAACCCGATCATGATCATCGCCGACAACGCCATGTACGGCACCATCGGCATGCACTCCTATATGCGCTACCCGGAGCGTCCCTTCATGGGCGGAACTCGTTTGACGAACCCGGACTTTGCCGCCTGGGGAAGATCCTTCGGCGCCGAGGCGATTACGATCCGTGACGAGTCCGAGGTCGAAGGCGGCATCGCGAAGGCGTTCTCGATCAAAGACCGACCCGTCGTCGTGTACTGCCAGGTGTCGGCGCTGCAGATGAGTGCCTGGTTGCGCTACGGAGAGTCCGACGTCTTGCCGTGAGGCGCCAACTCGGATCGATAGTAGCTCCGGACTACAGCCATTGCGAACGGCTAACGCTGGTCTCACATGGGTCACGCTACTGACCGAAATTGCGGAGCTAGTACGCCTCCCGGAATCAGGCCCAACGGTTAGAGCGTTGAGACCGCCGCTTCGCGGCGTCCAGGCTGCGCAAACGGCAGCTCCCGCCTGGTCCCAGGCGTGAATCACGGCTCGATGCCTGGCCAACTGACCAAGAACGGTGCCAACGTGGAGGTACACGATCTCTGCAAGGCGTGTGAGTGTCGATTGACGTAGTCTGACGGCCCATCGAGCCGGGACTTGGCCGCTTTCGCTGGTTCGCAGCGATGCCGCAGTTCGTGCTGAACGGCCCCCAACGCGACCTTGTGTGCCGAGGGAACGTGTCGACACTTCGATAAGACAAACTGCATGGACTGCAGGCTTTCCCGCCAGGATGGCGCTGGAGGCCGTCCATGCCATTAGTACAACGTATGCTCGCTCGACATGAAACGCATTTCAGCGTCCCGGCGAAACTACTCGCGATCCTGGGCGTTGCCGCGATAGGAGCCATTCTGTGTAGCGTTGTGACGCTCACGGCCGTCAATCTTAGCCAGACAAGCCATCGCCTCGACGCGCTTTCGCAGGAGACCGCCCTGGGCGATGCCTACGGCCGCATGCTGACCAGCGTTGCCGAGGCCAGCGGATATTCCCAACAGTTCACATCGACGGGCGATCCGGAGCAGGCAGCCCTTACCCTCCAGGCGATCCAGGCTACGTTTGCGGCTGAGTCTGATATCAAGGCCCTGGGCAACGACCAGGACCGGGCGTTGATGACCAGCCTGGAAGAGCGCTACGGCGCCCAGATTGCTCAGGGCGAGCAACTGCTGCGCGACCCGTCCCTTCTTGGAGGCCAGGCTATCGTTGCCGATCCACTGGCCCTGAGTGATATCGCAGCGGCGATCGCACCCGTAACGCTGGAGAAGCGACAGGAAGCAACGGCACAACTCGATGCCCTGAGGAGCGGATTCGACTCTCGTGCGGCGGCGATTTTCGTCGCCCTGGGGATCGGCCTGCCGCTGCTGGCCCTGCTCGCCTACCTGATCATGCGCTACGAGCGCCAGGACGCTGTGAGGGTTGAAGAGCTACACAGGATGGGCGAGGCCGCGCTGACGGACTCTGTGACCGGTCTGGGCAACCACCGCGCCTTCCAGGATGACCTGAGGCGAGAGATGTCCCGCGCATCGAGAACCGAGCAGACACTGAGCGTGGCCATGATGGACATCGACGAGTTCAAAGTAATCAACGACACCTTCGGGCACGCGCGCGGTGACGAGGTCCTCGCGGAGCTTGGCAAGCTGATGTCGTACGCCGTGAGGGGCGAAGACCGCAGCTATCGCGTCGGCGGCGATGAGTTCGCGCTGATCATGCCCAACACCGACGAAAAGTCTGCCTTCCAGGCGCTCAACCGTCTGAGAGAAACCATCAGCACGGTCATCGAGGGAGTAACCATTAGTCTCGGCGTCAGCAGCAACCTGGTGGGTGAGCGCAGTGCACCCAGCCTGTTGGAGCGCGCTGATTCGGCGCTGTACGAGGCCAAGCACCGCGGTAAGAACCAGGTAGTGGCTCACGACATGCTGGTTAGCGGCAGCACCGAAGTGACTGCCGGCAAGATGACGTCCATCCTCGAGGTGCTCAAGTCCGGCGACGTCACCATGCTGTTCCAGCCGATTTTCCGGCCCCTCTCCCAGCAGCTACTGGGTTTCGAGGCGCTGCTGCGGTTGCCTCAGGCGCCAGATCTGGCAGGCCCCGAGGAGGCGTTCGACATCGCCCAGCACATGGGCCGCTCACGAGACCTCGACCTGCTCTGCGCCGGCCACGCGCTCGATGCTGCCCGTGACCTACCGTCCGACGTGAAGATCTTCATCAACCTCGACCCCGCCACCCTGATGCACTCCGAATTTTCAGCAGAAGAGCTCCTGACCATGGTCACGCAGCGCGGCATCGACCCCGCCAAAGTTGTGTTCGAGATCACAGAGAAGACTACGGTTCCGTTGTTGCGGCTGGCCCACCAGATCACCGCCATTCAGAATTGCGGCTTTGCGGTAGCGCTGGACGACGTCGGCTCCGGCAACTCCGGCCTCGAGATGATGCGTGTCATGAGGTTCGACTACGTGAAGATCGACCGCTCTGTAATCCTGGACGCCATGAACGGCGGCCCCGGACGCGCGATCATCCTGGCCATCGTGGCCTTCGCGCGAGAGGCCGACGCCTTCATGATCGCCGAGGGCATCGAGAATCAGGAGATGCTCGAGAGCATCCAATTCGACAGCGCCGGCCTGAGCAAGTTCTGGGTCCAGGGAGTACAGGGCTTCATGTTCGGCAAGCCCCGCAGCTCGATGACCGACGTCCACAGCGACACTGCCGCCGCGGCGTAGGCAAACAACCACGAGGCGTGCAAGGGCCCTCTCAGGCGCCACAGTCCTCAGGGCGGGCGACATTCAGGTTAGTTGCAGCGAGAGCCGATAAGAGTCAACGAACAATACCGCTAGTCGAGGAGATTCAAGATGGGCATTGGCACACCTAACCTGCAGGACTTGGAAAGCCTATTTAACCTTTCCGTAGACCTGCTCTGCATCACTTCGAGTGACTCGACACTGGTCACGGTGAACCCAACGTTCATGAGTAGCCTGGGATTTTCTGAGGAGGAGTTAATCGGTAAGCCATTCTTATCGTTAGTTCATCCTGACGAGTTAGAGCACACGATCGCGGAACTCGGCAACCTCACAAACGGACGAACCACACTCTTGTTCGAGAATCGCCTGCTAACTGCAAGCGGCGAAGTGCGTTCGTTCCAATGGTGCGCCAGAGCAGACGCTGCGACTGGTCGCATCTATGCATCAGGGCGTGACGTAACGCACCAGAACCTGGATCGAGAGCGACTACAGCGATATTCCAACCTTCTCGAAGGCGCACAAAGCGAACTGAAGCAAGCGCTGGACGAGCTTACGCGAATCGCCAATGCAGACCAGCTGACTGGTCTCCTCAATCGACGGGGGTTCGAGGTTAGCCTGATGGAGGAGATAAGCAGGTCGACACGGAACCAGCAACCAATCGGCCTGGCGATGTTCGATATCGATCACTTCAAGTTGATAAATGACGAGCACGGCCACCCAACGGGGGATGTTGTCTTGCGCGAGATTGCGAGACGCATCGAAACGGGCCATCGACCATACGACATCGCCGCGCGCTGGGGCGGCGAGGAGTTCATGGTGATCTTTCCTAACTCCGACCTCGAAGCCACCCTGGCTGCCGCAGAAAGAATTGCGCTTTCCATCGCCGTGCGCCCGGTCATTATTGGTGCGTCTGTACTCAACGTGCGTGTCTCGGGAGGGGTCACATCGTGCCTCGGCTCCGAAGTAGTCAGCGCAGCTGAGTTTATCGCCGTGGCCGACAGCGCCTTGCTTCAAGCAAAGGCCAACGGTCGTGATCGCATCGAAGCGCTGGAAACACCTGCACTGCGCCTCGCCAGCTAGCTCCCCTGCCTGCAGACGCCTCGCTGACCAGGAATCAGGCCGGGGCCGTTCTGACCCCGGATCATGATCGGTGTGCAATGAGGCGTTAACGGCCGCTTGCGAGGCCCGCGTCGCCGGTGTTGGGTGGCGAGATGCTGCCGCCCGAGGCCGGCGTCGGCGTTGCGGTTGCGGCTGCAGCCGGGGTCGAAGTTGGCGAGGCCGTTACTACCGGCGTAGAGGTCGGCGTCACGGAAGCTGCCGGCGCTTCGAAGGCGCCGATGTCGCAGTGCGTGCCCTGGGGCCGGACGATGCCGCGCTGGTCCGTCGAGGGGCAAGACGCATCGTCACCCGCGTCGATGGCGGCGCTCCCCGACCCGAGAGCGCGCGTTTCGGTGGGACCTCCGTTGTTGGTGAGCGCCCCGAGCGCCGCGTTGCCACCCGATATGTCGCCGGTGGCGCTGAGGCCGCAGGTGCCGTCGCTGTCCAGGTTGTGCCCGTTCGAGGTGACGCCGGCGCCGCTGAAGCAGTCCGGAGTATTCGACGCGATCAGCGTGTTGACCAGCGTCAACGTGCCGTCGTTGGCGATGCCGCCGCCGTTCGTGACGCCGAGGCCGCTGCCGCCGAGCGTGTTGTCGGCGATCGTGCTGCTGGAAATCGCGGCGGCCGCGCCCGTGCCGTTCGCGATGCCGCCGCCGGGACCGGCAGCGCCGTTACCGCTGACCGTGCTGTTGCTGACGGTGAGGCTGCCACCGTTGACGATGCCGCCGCCGCCCGCAACCGTGGCACCGTTTCCGCTGACCGTGCTGCTGATCAGCTTGACCGTGCCGCTCTCATTGACGACGCCACCGCCCGTGCGAGCCGTGTTGCCGCTGACGGTGCTCGCGGTCAGGGTGAGCGTGCCGCTGTGGTTGTCGACGCCGGCGTTGTGGAAGGCGGTGTTGTTGCTCACGGTGCTGTTGTTCACGGTCACGGTGCCGCCCGAGTTGTAGATCCCACCGCCGCTGAGGTTGCTGGCGCTGTTGTTGCTGATCGTGGTGTTCGCGATCGAGAGGTTGCCCACGTTGTAGACGCCGCCACCGTTGCCGGAGGCCGACGTGTTGCCGTCGACAGTGCTGTTCGTGAGCGTAACGGAGCCTGCCTCGTTGTCGATGCCGCCGCCCGAGCCCGAGGTGGCGTTGCTCTTTATGTCGACATGATCGAGCGTAAGCGTGCCGCTGTTCTTGACGCCGGAGTCGCTCGCGCCGCTCAGTGTCAGGTTATCGACTGTCACCGCGACACCGGCTGCGATGTTGAAGCCCGTACCCGTGCCGTTCACAGCTACGGCAAACGCACTGGCGCCGGGGCCGTCGATCGTCAGGTTGTCGGTTATCGCCGGCAAGGCGCTCGAGAGCGTGACGGTACCGGTGGCAGTGATCGTAATCACGTCGTCGCCGGCGGCTGCATTGGCATCGATGATGGCCTGACGCAGTGACCCGGCGCCGGAGTCGCTCGTGGTGGTCACGGAGAAGCTCGCAGCTCCGGCAGCGATCGGCAGGGCCGCCGCAACGACCAGCACCATGATGGCGGTGAGCTTCGTCCAGCGCATTAGAGCCTCCGTTTGTCCACGTCGAGCCTGTCTTTACCGCAGCGTTTACCCGTCTCATTAAACGCGGCCTGGGGCGATAAACCAACGCGATTATGTCAGCAAAGCAGCCACGGAATGAGATGGCGATATGTGAGGCTGCTTTCGCAACGCTTTTGCAATCGCGACGCGGGCTGCTACAACGGCGCCACCACTTCAGCGAACGCGATCATTGCGTTCGCGGCGCAACGAGCACGACGACGGAACGCGGACCGACGTCGTAATGCGCGCCGGCCAGAGCCACGGCGTCGCCGGCTTCGATGATGTCCTGCGGGCTCGCCAGTGACGTGTCCACAACGCGCCGCCACTGGCTCGCAGGCTCTGCCTGAACCGTGAACGTCAGGGGCTGCCAGTAGGCGTTGATCATGACGTAGATGTCGTCGTCCGCCTGCGATTGTCCCTTCAGGTGATAGGCGAAAGCGTGCGCGTCGTCCCGGCTGAAGTCGATCGGCCCGTCGACGCCGAAGCAGTCGAGATCTTCACGCCAGAACTTGCTGCGCGCGATCGACGGATGTGCCTTGCGGAAGGCGATCATGGCCTTGAAGAAGCGGAACACGTCGGCGTTGGTCTGCAGTCTGTCCCAGTCGAGCCAGGTGGTTTCGTTGTCCTGGTTGTAGGGATTGTCGTTGCCACCCTGGGTGTTCATGAACTCGTCGCCGGCGACGAGCATCGGCACGCCGTTGGCCAGCATGAGCAGCGCGCAGAAGTTCTTCACCTGCCGTCGTCGAAGCGCCATCACTTCGGGCGGTGCGCCGGCGTCACCGCGCCAGCCACTGTCCCAGCTTCTCTGCCCCTCGTTGGTGTACGCGACGAGGTCGTACAGGCAGAGGCCATCGTGCGCCGTGATGAAGTTGATGCTCTGGAACGGCCGGTAGGCGTCGGCCAACGTATCGGGGAAGAGGTCATCGCTGCCGTAGAGACGTCGCACGACCGCCGCCAGCAGTCCGGCGTCTCCCTTGACGAACTGCCGCAGGTCGTCACGGAACTTGCCGTTCCACTGCCCCCAGGTGATGCCGGGGAAGCTGCGCCCAAGCTGATACGTATCGACGTCCCAGGCCTCGGCGACCAGCGACAGGTCGAGATTCGAAGCGAGGAAGCCGATCTCGGCGACGATCGGCGGGTCCGTCAGATTGACTCGGCCGTCGTCGCTCAGCGTGAACACAGAGGCGAGGTCGAAGCGAAAGCCATCGACCTGCATGTCACTGGCCCAGTAACGCAGGCTGTCGGAGACCAACTCTCGCATCGCCGGATGGCTGCAGCGCGTCGTGTTGCCGGCGCCGCTTTCGTTGACGTACTCGTCGAGCCGATCGGGGCCGAGCAGGTAGTAGGTGCTGTTGTCGATCCCGCGCAGGCCGTAGCTTGGCCCGAACTCGTTGCCCTCGCTCGTGTGGTTGTAGACCACGTCGAGCCACACTTCGATGCCGGCCGCGTGAAACGCCGCCACCATCTCGCGAAACTCCTCGATGGCGTCGTCGTTGCTGGCGTAGGTGTGATGGGGCGTGAAGAAGTTCAGCGTCATGTAACCCCAGTAGTTGCCCTCCTGAGGGTCGAACTGATGCACCGGCAGCAGCTCCACGATTGTCACGCCAAGGTCGAGCAGGTAGGGAATCTTCTCGACGAGGCCGGCGAAAGTGCCGCGGTTCGCCGTCGATACGCCGGAGTTGGCGCGCGCCGTAAAGCCCTTGACGTGCAGCTCATAAATGACGGCGTCGTGGGCATGTCGGGGACCCGTGTTCGCGTCCGCCTCGGGTGCGGGAGCTCTCGGTGGCAGGACGCCGAGCGGCGCCTTGCCGTCAGTGGCTCCGGGCTGGCAGCAGGCGCCTCGATCGTAGGCCGGCGGGAAGAAGACGCGGCGCGCGTAGGGGTCGAGTAGCACCTTGGCAGCGTCGAAGCGGTCGCCGTTGCCGGGATTGTTCGGCCCGTCGACCTTGTATGCGTAAAGGGTTGCGTCTCCGATGGCCGACGCCGGCACGCGACAGTGCCAGGTGCGCCCGGTCTTGTTGACGAAGTGATCGAGGTTCAGCGTGAACACCGGCGTCACAGTGTCTTCGACCGTGTAGCAGAGCAGGGTTACGGCGGTCGCACTTCGGCTGTAGAGGGCAAAGTTGAACGCCTGCTCCGCCTCGACCCAGCTGGCGCCGAGTGGCGCCGGTGAGCCTTCGACGCGGGTCCATTCATCGAGTCGCTGAAGATTCGGCTGCATCACTGCCTACTCCCGAGTAGCTACGAACGGCGGAATCGCAGAGGTCGATTCCTGTCGGAGATAAAGATAGCGTTTCGTGAGAACCGCAATGTTGATCATCGGACGATCGACATCCTCGTGGAGTTGGCAGAGCGACAGCGAGAAACGGCCTCAATCTCACGCATCGCAAGGGCAACCTTCGGACACAGTGCGACAACCGGGGGCGGGACGCTGCACCCAATCGCAGCGCCTGCCACGGCGTGTAACGCACAGATGAGCACCTCCGGCGTCGGCCTGAGGCCGCCCGCATCCAGCTTCGAGAAACCGGCGGCGGACCAGACCGTCGAGGCAAGCTCGAGAGACGACCTTCCGTGCGCGCTGATGGGCAACTACCGCAAGCGAGGTCGAACCAAGACGCCCTGGTTGCCGAGACCGGGGCGTCTTCTCGTTTCGGGACCCGCGGCCACGTCGTCAGCGCGAGGTCGCGATACGCTTCCTGAGCTCGTCGAGCAGCGGCAGCACGCGGCAGCAGGACCAGGACGAACAGCCACTCGCGCATTCCCGGCTGCGTCAGCGCGAAAACGTGGGCAAACGGCGGAACATAGACCAGCAGCAGCAACGTCGCCACCTCCACCGCGAGAGCCGCGAGCAGCAACGGATTACGCCGCGGCGGCATCGCGAACAGCGAAACGTGGAAACTGCGACAGGCCAGCACGTTGCCGATCTGCCCGGCCACGATGGCAACAAAGGTCATCGTAGTAGCGAGGACGTAGACGTGCCCCGCATCGATCATGACGTCGCCTGGGCGCCAGCCGTGGGTCCAGTAGACGAAGAAGTA
Source organism: uncultured Chloroflexia bacterium (assembly GCA_963732945.1). Classification (GTDB taxonomy): domain Bacteria; phylum Chloroflexota; class Dehalococcoidia; order DSTF01; family WHTK01; genus WHTK01. The sequence continues at coordinate 72,433 of CAVTBL010000010.1, read as the reverse complement.
ACCCGCCAACCCCAGCAGCGCTTCGATTGGGCCTAGCAGCATGAACGTGCGCAGGAAGACGCCTCTATCGAGCAGGGCAGTGCTCCTCGCGCGCGGCGGCGCGTCCAACGTACCGGGCTCGGGCGGCTCGGCGCCGAGGGCGAGGGCAGGCACGAGGTCCGTGCCGAGGTCGACGGCGAGAACCTGCGCAATCATCAGCGGTAGCGGGATGCCGGTGAGTACGAACACGGCGAATGGCGCAAGTTCGGCGACGTTGCTGGTGAACACGTAGCTCACGAATTTGCGGATGTTGGCGAAGATCGCCCGGCCTTCTTCGACGGCGTCGACGATTGTGCCGAAGTCGTCGTCGAGCAAGACGATGTCGGCGGCTTCTCGCGCCACGTCCGTGCCGCTCTTGCCCATCGCGACGCCGACGTCGGCGCGGCGCAGCGAGGGTGCGTCGTTGACGCCGTCGCCGATCACCGCAACGGTGTGTCCCATGTCCTGCAGCGCCGACACGATCGCGAGCTTCTGCAGCGGCGTCGTACGGGCGAAGATCACGTTGTTCTCCAGGGCGCCCTGCAGACCGGCCGGGCTGAGGGCGCTGAGCTCAGGTCCCGTGATGATCTGCGGCTTCTCATCGTCGGTGAGGCCCACTCGTGCGGCGACTGCGGCCGCTGTACCAGGGTGGTCGCCCGTGATGATTACGATTCGCATACCGGCCCGGCGACAGCGGGCCACGGCATCGGCAGCCTGCGGACGAACCGGGTCGAGCATCGCGATCAGGCCGAGGAACTGCAGCCCGTCCTCCAGCCTGTCTCGGTCGGGATTGTCCTCGACGGTGACGAGCGGCCGTTGGGCGACGCCGAGCACGCGCATGCCCGCGTTGGCATAATTCTCGGCCTGCGCCAGAATCGCGTGCCTGCCGCGTGCACTCAGGCTCTCGCCGTCGCTGGCGGTCAGGCAGCGTTCCAGCACCGAATCCGGCGCTCCCTTGGTGTGCAGCATGAGACCGGACGGCTCCTGATCGACTGCCGACATGAGCCGCCGGTAAGAATCGAACGGCAGCTCCAGTTTGCGGAGGTCGTCCCACTCGATGGCGAGCGCCTGAGCCACCTCGAAGATCGCTACTTCGGTCGGGTCGCCCTCGGCTATGTTGTCGCCCGCCTCGTTCACCCCGATGGCGACGTTGCTGGCCAGCGCAGCCACGCGCAGTAACTCTGACGCCTCGGACGCATCGCAGTGGTCGCGGACCTCTCGCAGCGTTGTCCCGGCCGCGCTGCGTTCGATTGCAAACTCACCGTTCGGGAACCAGACACGCTCGACGACCATGCGGTTCTCGGTCAACGTGCCGGTCTTGTCGGTGCAGATGATCTCGGTGGCACCAAGCGCCTCGATCGCGGAGAGGCGTCGCACGAGCACGTTGCGGCGCGCCATGCGCTGTACGCCCAGCGCCAGCGCCAGGCTCAGGGTCGGCAGCAGACCTTCCGGCACCAGCGCCACCAGCACACCGATCGCGAACACGAAGCCCTCAGAGACGTTGCGTCCGAGAACAACGGTCGAGAGCACCCAGATGACGATCGCAGCGGTGACAGCGATCACGGCCGTTACGCGCGCAAGACCCTCGATTTCGAGCTGCAGTGGTCCCGCAGCCTGCACCAGCGACGCCGTAAGCTCACTGATCGCGCCGAACTGCGTGTGCTCGCCCGTCGCCCAGGCGATGGCCTCGGCATCGCCCTGCAGGACCAGCGTGCCGCTGTACAGCAGGTTCGAGCGCGTGCCGCCGCCCTCTGCCGCGTCTTGCGGCTCGGCGAGCTTGAGCACCGGCAACGACTCACCGGTGAGGGCGCTCTCGTCCACCTGGAGGCCGGCCGAAGCGATGATGCGCAGGTCGGCGGGTATGCGCTCCCCTTCGGCGAGGAGGACGACGTCGCCGGGCACGATGCCGGCGGAGTCGATTTCCTCCACGATGCCGTCGCGACGCACCCGGCAACGCGAGCGCACGCGCCGCTGCAGCGCTTCGAGCAACTGACTGGCCCGATACTCCTGCGCGAAGCTGAAGGCGCCGTTGATCAAGATCACGGCAACGATCGCCCAGGCCAGCGCCTGCAGGTTGCCGATGAACGCAAGCAGCGCCGCGATCCAGAGCAGCAGCGCCAGCAAGTGAGTGAAGTTAGACGCCAGGGTGGCGAGTGGGTTACGGCGTCGCGGCCTGGCGATCTCGTTCAGGCCGTAATTGGCGAGGCGATTCGAGACTTCGTTCTGCGTCAGGCCCCCGGCGCTCGTCTCCAGCCGGCCAAACGCGGCCGCTAGCGGCGCCTCCGCGATTTCGGCTTCCGAGATCGTGGCGCTCGCCGCCGCTCCGCCACGGGCTCGCTTTACTGCAGCAGGTTCTTTCTTCATCTCGGCACGCAACTATGATGATGCCGAAGTCATGAATCTGCGAGGGCCATCTCGCCTGCCATTTCGTGGCTAGACAACAGCAATGTGCACTGCCAAATCGCGGCGTAGACTGATTACATGAAACTCGCGTCGTTCGTGAGGCAACCGGCTTGCGGCTACCTGGTCGCGACCGTGTCGACCGTGCTGTTCACTGCGGCGCTGTCGCCGTTCCGCGATGGCATCGGGTTGCTCAACGATGGGCTGCTGTTCCTGCTGCTCTCGGTCATAGTCGCGTCTGCATGGGGGCGCAATGTCGGCATCTACGCAGCGTTGATAACCAACCTGTCGCTGAACTTCTTCTTTATCCACCCGCTGCATACCTTCGCAGTTAGCGACCCCGAGAACGTGGTGGCGCTGGTCGTGTTCTTGATCGTCGCGACGGTCGCCGGCTCGCTGCTGTCGGCCGCACGCAGCGCCGCCGCCGAAGCGCGACGCCGCCAGGCCGAAACCGAGGTCGCGCTCGCACTGAGCCACGCCATGAGCGGTCAGACCGAGCCCGACGCGGCGTTACAGGCGCTGTGCCGCGAGGTCGTGCGCTCGTTCGACGCGCCGGGCGCGGCCGTGCTGGTCGGGACGGACGGTCAGTGGTCGGTACTGGCACACGCGGGCCACGAGGCCGCATCGAGGCCACCGGAGCCCGGCGAGCGCGCCGCAGCCGACCGTGCAGCGTCCGAGGGCGTCCTTCAGAGCGTCGGGCGCAGCGGTCTCGCACGCACGCGAGCACGAGTCGTGTTCCCGGCCGGGCGCGAGGCGGCGCTGGCCAGCGAACGTAGCGTCGCCCTGGTTCCGCTGCGCATCGGCGGACGCGTGCTCGGCGTCCTGCGGCTAGACGGGCCGGTCGGCAACACGCCGTTCCGGGAGCAACCGGAGCAGCTGCTCGACGCGGTCGCGAGCGAGGCGGCGCTGGCCGTGCAGCGCGCCGAGCTGGCGCAGGCGGCGGCGCACGCCGAAGCGCTACGCGAGGCAGACGAGATGAAGTCGGCGCTAATGGCCTCGATTTCGCACGACCTCAAGACGCCGCTGGCCGGCATCAAGGCCGCCATCTCCAGCCTGCGCGACAAGCGCATCCACTGGTCGGAGGACGACGTCGATGCGTTTCAGCGCGCCATCGACTCGCAGGCCGACCGCCTCAACCGCGTGATCAGCGACATTCTCGACCTCAGCCGCATCGAGTCCGGCGCCCTGATCCCCGAGAAGACGCCCGTCTCGGCGCGCGAGCTGCTCGAGCGTGCGCGCGACATCACGTATCTCGAAACCGTGGGCCGTGAGGTCATCGTCGACGCGGCAGACGACCTCGCCGTTACTGCGGACGAAGCGTTGATCGTCCAGGCAGTGGTCAACCTGATCGAGAACGCCGTCAAGTACTCCACGCCCGGCCAGCCGATTCACCTCACGGCCTCGGCAGCGGGGCACCGCGTTGTCATCGCGGTCGCGGACGAAGGTCCCGGCATCGCGGCCGAGGACCTGCCTTACGTCTTCGAGCGCTTCTACCGCGCAGAGGAGCACAGCCGCCGCGTCAAAGGCAGCGGCCTTGGATTGACGATCGTCAAAGGCTTCGTCGAGTTGTGCGGCGGCACGGTCAGCGTCGAGAGCTCGCCGGCTGGCACACGCTTCGTCATGCTGCTGCCCGCCGCGGTTCCCGCAAGGGCGACACCATGACGATCCAGCCCGAAGCAACATCAGCGTCACGTCCGGGCCGCAGCGGCCCGCGCATCCTTGTCGTCGAGGACGAGGCGCAGCTCCGCTTTGCGCTACGCCGTTACCTCGAAGAGTCCGGCTACAGCGTGCGCGAGGTCGAAGACGGAGCCTCGGCGGTGCGCGAGTTCGTCAGCTTCAAGCCGGACGTCGTGCTGCTCGACCTCATGCTGCCAGACATGAGCGGCGTAGAGGTGTGCAAACAGATCCGCGCCGCGTCGGAGACGCCGATTGTAGTGTTGTCGGCGCTGGGCGATGAGAAGACGAAAGTGCGCGCCCTGGACGAAGGCGCCGACGACTACCTGACGAAGCCGTTCGGCATGGACGAGCTGTTCGCACGCATCCGGGTGGCACTGCGCCACGGCAGCTCGCTGCGCGCCAACCAACCGATGATCCAGATCGACGACCTCGTAATCGATGTCGAGCACCGGCTCGTGACGCTATCAGGGCAAGAGGTGCACCTCAGCCCGACCGAGTACGCCCTGCTCAAGTACCTGGCCACGAACGCCGGCAAGGTCCTGACCCATCCGATGATCCTCAAGGCGGTCTGGGGCATCGAGTACGCCAACGACACCGCCGTGCTACGGACCTGCGTCAACCAGCTACGCACCAAGCTCGAAGCCGACCCCAATCACCCGAAGATGATTCGCACCGAGCCGCGCGTCGGTTACCGCCTGGGCAGTTCGAGCGACTTCTAACACATTACCCACGCCTCACGGCTTAATCCTCACAGAACGCTGACAACTCGGCACCATACGCTGGATTTGCACGATCCCGAATCGTGCGAAGCGAGGCGAACAATCCGTGGCGCACGTCCTGATCGTTGGGTCCCAGCTAACGCGCCTGCTCGGTCTCCTGACTCTTATCCCCGACGACCTGAACGCACGCACGGTGGCGCACACGGACGACGTGTTCGAGCGGGCCATCTGGAGCGCATCGCGCGACCAGGGCTCGATCATCGTTGCCCTCGAAGGCAGCGCGCCGTTACCGAAAGCGCGACTCGCCATGGTACGCACGCTCCTTGGTGCATCGACGACCACCCTGTTTTACGTCGAGCAAGGCGCCGGAGCACTAACGCAGCAACTGCAGGGCGAAGGGGCAGACGTACTGCGTGACGGCGAGCCGCCAGAGATCATCGCGGCGAGCTTGATCCTGTTCTTCTCTAGAACAGTCGGAACCACACCATGAGCAACCCGTCCGAAAGCGATAGCGCAGAGAACCACGGCAAACAGACGAACGGACATACCGAGCCGTCGTTCGTGCGCATCTCGCGCGCCGACCGCGACGGGCAGCCCGAGGTCGAGTTGCACGCGACGATGCAGGGCAGCAAGCCCGGCACTCGCTTCGTGCGCCGCCAGCGGCCCGGCCAGCAGAAGCTGCGCCGCGTCGGCGAAAGCGAGTTCGAGGCAACACAGGCGGCGCTACGGCCCGAGACGAAGGCGGGGCGCATCTGGGCCGGTACGCGCGCCAAGCTGATCGGCGCACCGCTCGCGACCGCCGACCTTGCGCACGAGCGCCTCACGAAGCTCAAGGCGCTCGCGGTCTACGCGTCCGACAACCTGTCGTCCTCCGCCTACGCGACCGAAGAGACGCTGATCATCCTCGCTGCCGCGGGCGTGGGTGCGCTCAAGTACTCGATACCGATCACGCTGGCGCTGGTCGCGCTCGTGCTCATCGTCGTCACGTCGTACAGGCAGACGATCCGTGCCTATCCCAATGGCGGCGGGTCCTACATCGTCGCGACCGACAACCTCGGCTTCTTCCCCGGCCTGGTCTCGGGCTCTGCGCTGATGGTCGATTACGTCATGACCGTTGCCGTATCGATTGCTGCCGGCGTTGCGGCCATCACCTCAGCGGCACCGGCGCTGTACGAATTCCGCGTCGAGATCTCGTTGATCTGCGTCGTACTGATCACGACAGGCAACCTGCGCGGCATTAGAGAATCTGCGACCATCTTCGCCCTGCCGACCTACTTCTTCGTGCTCAGCTTCGCGTTCATGCTGATCGTCGGCATCGCGCGCGTCGCGACTGGCGCTCACCTGCACGCGCAGCCACCGTCAGATGCACTGGTTGCCACAGGCGCAGTCGTCACCCCGTTCCTGCTGCTGCGGGCGTTCTCGTCCGGCGCCGTGGCCCTGAGCGGTATCGAGGCCGTGGCCAACGGCGTGCCGAACTTCAAACCGCCCGAATGGCGCAATGCGGTCACTGTCCAGGCCTGGATGGTGACGATCCTGGCGGCGTTCTTCCTCGGCACGTCGTTCCTGGCGCACCAGTTTCAGATCGTGCCGTCGATCACGCAGACGGTCGACGCGCAGATTGCGCGCACCATATTCGGCGAAGGCGTGATCTTCTACATGATCCAGGCAGGCACGATGCTCATCCTGATCCTCGCCGCCAATACTGCCTTCGCCGACCTGCCGGTGCTCGCGTCGGTCATGGCGAAGGACTCCGTCATGCCGAAGCAGTTCACGTTCCGCGGCGAACGCCTCGCCTTCTCCAACGGCATCGTTGTGCTTGGCCTGGCGTCGTCCGTGATCCTGATCTTCTTCAACGCCAACACAACGCGGATCATCCCGCTATACGCGTTCGGCGTGTTCACCGCGTTCACGCTGTCGCAAGCGGCGATGGTGCTGCACTGGAACCGCAACCGTGAGCCGGGATGGCGCCGTTCGCAGCTGATTAACGGCTTCGGAGCCTGCGTGACCTTCGTGGTCGCGATCATTGTCGGCGCCACCAAGTTCACCCATGGCGCCTGGATCTCGATGAGCATCATGGTCGTGCTCGTGCTGGTTCTGTGGCGGGTGCACGCGCACTACGTCAAGGCGGCGCAGCAGCTGAAGCACGGACTCGACGAGGACTCGATGGAGACGTACGAGCGGTTCACGACGCCTTCGAGGACGGGCGCGCAGTTGGTAGTAATCCCCGTCGACGAGATCGACCAGTCGGTGCTGCGCAGCGTTGCCTACGCGCGCTCGATCACGCCGCGTCCGACCGCACTGCACGTGGCACTGAACCGCGAGGAGTCGGAGCACCTGCGTCAGACCTGGGAACGCATGATCCCGGACGTACCGTTCGTGCTGGTCGATTCGCCGTACCGATCGCTGGTACAGCCGATCGTCGCCTACCTCGACGCGCTAACGCATTCGAGGCCGAACGAGATGGTCACCGTGGTGCTGCCGGAGTTCGTCACGCACTGGCCCTGGCAGCGATTCCTGCACAACCAGCTCAGTCTCCGTTTGAAGAAGGCGCTGACCTCGCGCTCGAACACGGTGATCGTCGAAGTGCCGTACCACCTGCGTGAGTAATCAGTTTTCGTGAGACGAGGTTCGGCCTTTAGCAGCCGCGACTTGCGCCCGTACTGCATACTGGTTCGCACTACGGTGCGATGAAGACCAATACCCTGCTCGAAGAGTTGATCAACGCCATCGGGGCTATGGCGGCGTTGATTGCGCTGCTCTCGGGCGTCTACTGGCTGTTCACGGGCCTGTCGCCGTGGCCGACCATCGTTATCGTCCAGGCAATCGTCTTCAGCTCAGGGCTTGGCGTGCTGACGCTGACCTCGCCGCGACGACGCCGCTCCTGACGCTACTCGTGAGCTAGAAGATGATGACGAGGCGTCCCCTGATGCCGCCGGCTGCCATCTTCTCGTGCGCCGTCGCAGCTTGCTCCGGCGGGAACGTCTCGGACACCCGCAGCGTCAGCTTGCCCTGCGATACGAGCTGGCCGAGCAGGTCGAGCGCCGCCTGGTTCTCGGCGTAGTCGGACACGCGCACCTGGTGCACCGTGATGCCGCGCTGCGATTCGCCCTGGAAGCCTCGCACCACGGCAAGACCGCCGCCGTCGCGAATCGCCGCCAGGATCGGCGGGCCGAGCAAAGCCGCGTCGAGCACGCCGTCGACACCGTCCGGGGCGAGCGCCCGGATCAGCTGAGGCACGTTCTCGCCACGCGGTATGACGGCCTCTGCCCCCATCTTCCTGAGCAACGGCTCGTCGCTGGGCGAAGCGACCGCGATTACGCGCAGACCTTGCGCAACACCGAGTTCGACGGCATAGCCGCCGACTGCGCCCGCGGCACCGGTCACGACCAGGGTGTCACCGGGCTTCAGGGCCAGCAGGTCCAGCGCGCGGCGTACGGTGAGCCCGTTCATCGGCAGCGTCGCCGCCTGCTCCATGCTCACGCCCGAGGGCACATACGCCACGGAATCGGAGGACACGACAACCGACTCGGCCATCGCACCGCCTTCGGGGCGCCGTGGGATGACGATCGCCATGACGCGATCGCCCGGCTGCCACCTGCTGCCGGCGCCGACCGCGTCGACAACGCCCGCCATCTCCATGCCGGGGATGTAAGGCGGCTCCAGGTTGCCGGCGCCGGCGCCCGCACGGAAGCCCAGGTCGGTTGGGTTGACGGTCGCAGCGGCGACGCGAATGCGCACCTGGCCCGGCCCCGGTTGGCGCTCGGGCAGCTCCATCACTTCGAGTACTTCGGGTCCACCAAATCGGCTGAAGGTTAGTGCTTTCATGGGCAAATTCTAGGACCGCACCACTACCGATGGAAGTAATGACGCGTCGAATTACGTTTCATCCATGGGACTCTCATCCTCGAGGCTGCAGCAGTTCTGCCCAGTTTCTGGCGCCAATCGCCACAATTGGCCAAGAATGACGCTGAAGTGATTAACAAAGCGATGAGCGGTCGAGGTGAGCTCTAGCCGTAACGGCGGCCTCGTTCGCAGGCTGTCGGCGGAAGTACGGCCTCCCTGGATGAACAGGGACGTGCAGCTCCTGATGAGTGCGCGCGTCTTCATGAGCGCTGCCCGCGCCCTGGCAGGCATTCTTGTACCTATCTACCTGGCGCAGAGCGGCTACAGCGCCACGACTCTCGGTGAGTTGTTCGCGGCCGTCGCGCTGGCGTCGGCGATCATGACGGCTTCGACCGGCGTCTTCAGCGGCCGTTACGGACGCAAGGTGTTCATCATCTTCGTGCCGATGCTGGCAGCGATCGCGTCGGTGGCATTTGCGCTGTCGACCGAAATCGTCGTTGTATTCGTCTTCGCGTCGCTCGGGTCGTTCGGGCGCGGCGGCGGCGCAGGCGGCGGCAACATCGGCCCTTATCAGCCGGTGGAGCAGGCTCTGCTGGCCGACTCGACGCCGAACTCGAGCCGTAACAGCGTCTTCGCGCGCCTTGCCTTCGCCTCGTCCGTCGGGGCGCTGATCGGCTCCCAGTTTGCGCGTATCCCCGACCTCGGACCCGGCTTCGGCCTGCACGGCAACGACGCCTACCGGCCTGCCTTTATCCTCATCGCCGTGCTGGCCACGACGGCCGGGCTGCTGGCCGTACCGGTCGTGGACCACACGCACAACGCAACCAGGGTCAAAGACAAGTCGGCGCCGCTGCTGAGCCTGCCGCGACGCTCCTGGCCGGTGCTCAGGCGCCTCTTGATGGTCAACGGCCTCAACGGCCTTTCGATCGGCTTCTTGGGGCCGTTCATGACTTACTGGTTCTTCCAGCGCTACGGCGCCGGACCGGGCACCATCGGTCTCCTGTATTCAATCGTCAACATCGCGGCGATGGCGTCGAACCTGGCGGCCGCGAGCGTGGCGGAGCGCCTGGGCCTCGTGCGCGCGGTCACGTTCGGACGCGGACTGCAGGCCCTGTTGCTCGCGGCGATGGTGCTGATGCCGAGCTTCTGGCTGGCGGGCCTGGTTTACACGCTGAGGATGGTCAGCCAGCGGCTCGCGATGCCGCTGCGCCAGTCTTACGTCATGGCGATAACCGACCCGTCGGAGCGCGCCAGCGTCGCAGCCCTTTCGAACATGCCGGCGCAGGCTACCAGCGTTGCCGGGCCTCCGGTGGCGGGCTACCTGTTCGAGCACGCTGCCCTGTTCGTGCCATTCGAGGTCGCCGCGGTGATCCAGATGCTCAGCAGCGCCGCGTTCTACGCATTCTTCCGCAACATCCGCCCGCCCGAGGAGCGCGTGCGGCTGGTCGACGAGGCGCCGGCGGGCGAAGTGCCTGCCGAACCACACGAGGCCATCGGCTCGTAGATCTATGTTATGTCGACTTAGGCTAGTGGCTACTGCCACCCGCCAGACGTCCGTTTCGACTTTCCGCACGCCGTTTCGCCCGGCGAGAAGGGGCCACATGGCAGTTAACAGCCTGGGGGCCCCAACCGTTTAACTAAATAGGAGAACAAGAACGGCAAGTTCCCGGAGGTGTCTAAGTGGTGCGTTACCGTGAAAACATGGCGAGGGCTGAGTGGCGGTGTTTGCGCTGCGGGTACGACAATCGCCTTCCGCTGTCTTCCTTCGCCAGCTACGAACGTTTCCTCTGTCTGAGCTGCGGCAAGGAAGAGGTCTCGTTCCGATACGTCGTTGCGCCTGAAGCGGACGAACCGAGAAGCGAGTCGTAAAGCTGTCGCCAGGACGGCGCGTTGCCGCCAGACTGCTATGACACCACGGTCGGTTCACCGCTGGAGGGCTTCTCGACAGAAGAAGCCCTCCACTCTCGGCGCACGACTCAGTCTTCAAGTCGACTGACCCGGGTATTCCCCCAACCGATGATCCCAGAAGAGGCGCCATCCGACGGCGCCTCTTTTGCTGTCGAAGGGCACATCGAATTGGAGCCTCGAGGCTCAGTCGAAGCTGTCGCCGGGAGCGAAGCCTCGACGCGCCGTGTTCTCGGTCACCGTACGCGGGCTGAGGAACTGCAGCAGGTAGTCGGGACCGCCCGCCTTGTCGCCGGCACCGGACATGCGCAGGCCACCGAACGCCTGGCGGCTGACCGCGGCGCCGGTGATCTTGCGGTTGACGTAGAGGTTGCCGACGCGAAACTCGCGCTTGACGAGCTCGATGTTGCGCGGGTTACGCGAGAACAGCCCGCCCGTCAGCGCAAATTCGGAGTCGAGCGCCAGGTTCAGCGCTTCTGGCATGTCGGCGGCGCGAAACACGCAGAGGACGGGGCCGAAGATCTCGTCGCGGGCCAGCGGGCTGGCCGGATCGACGTCGGCGAACACGGTTGGCGCAACGTAATAGCCCTTGGCGTCTGGGCGGGTGCCCTGGACGAGAAGCCTGCCGCTGCGTTTGCCGTCTTCGATGTAGCCCTCGATGCGGCGCTGCGCCTCGGCGCTGATCACCGGCGGCACGACGGTAGCCGGGTCTTCGGGAGGACCGACGACCAGGCTCTCGACCGCGGCAGCGAGGCGCTTCTCGACCTCGTCATACGCCGAACCGACGACGATCAGCCGGCTGCAGGCGCTGCACTTCTGCCCCGCGTAGCCGAACGCGGACGCGATTACGCCCGCGACTGCCTGATCGATGTCCGCGTCCTCGTCGACGATGATTGCGTTCTTGCCGCCCATCTCAGCGATGACGCGCTTGACGTTGCGCTGGCCGGGTCGCACCAGCGCCGCAGCCTGGATGATGCCGAGCCCGACCTCCCTGCTGCCGGTGAAGGCAATCGTATCGACGCCGGGGTGCTCGACCAGCGCGCGGCCGACCTCTTCGCCCGGGCCGGGGAGATACTGCAGCGCGCCTGCGGGCACGCCGGCCTCGCGCAGAACCTCGACCAGCTTCGCGGCGATCAGCGGTGACTGCTCGGCGGGCTTGAGGATGGCGCAGTTGCCGGTTGCGAGCGGCGCCCGCCGTCATTCCGGTGATGATCGCCAGCGGGAAGTTCCACGGCGCGATCACGGCCGTGACCCCACGAGGCTCTCGCAGATAAACGTTCTGCTCGCCCTTGGTCGAACGCAGCGGCTCGGGGCGCATGAGGCGCTCCGCCTCGCCGGCGTAGTAGCGCAGGTAGTCGCAGGCCTCGGCGACGTCGCCGTCAGCCTCACGCCAGGGTTTACCGCTTTCGTAGACCATCAGCGCAGCGAGATCGAAGCGACGTCGCTCCATGATCGAGGCCGCTTCGCGGAGGATTGAGGCGCGCCGCGAGGCCGGCAGATCGCGCCAGTGCTCGAAGGCTGCGATCGCGCCGCCCACGGCCGCTTCCACGTCGGCGGACGCAGCCTGCGCCACGCCACCGAGCAGCAGCGACGGATACGCCGGCGCCCGCACCTGCGCCGTCGACGCGGTATCGTGCCTGCCGTGCGCCAGCAGCAGCGGCTGTGTGCCGCCGAACCCTTTGCGAATGTGCGCCAGAGCCTTGTCCATGGCAGCACGCGTCGACGGCTCGTGGAACCTCGCCAGCGGCGTGTTTACGAAGCCCTCGACCGGCACGGAAGGCTTCGTGGCGGCGATACGTGTTGCCGGCGCCGCCACGATCTCCTCGATGGGCACGTCCAGCGATTCCTTGACGAACCACGACTGATTGGAGGTGTTCTCGAGCAGCCGCCGTACGAGATACGCCATGCCGGGAATGATCGCGCCGACCGGGACGTAGACGCGCGTGCGAAAGCCGTGGCGCGCGACGGCATCGCGCAGCGTCTCGGCCATGCCGAACAGCATCTGAAACTCGACGCCGGCCTCGAGGCCGTGGGCGCGGCTCCTGGCGATTGCCTGCGCCACCGAGCGCGGATTATGCGTACCGAAGGCCGGCCGCAGATGCGGCCACGAGTCCAGGAGCAGGTCGGTGCAGCGCTCGTAGGAAGCGTCGGTTGCCGCCTTGTCCTCGTACACCGGCACGTCCCAGCCCGCCTCGTCCGCGACGATACGTTCCTCGTCCCAGTAGGCGCCTTTGACCAGCCGCACCGTGATCGGCGTACCGCGCTGCTCGGCAAGCTGCCTCAGGAAACGAATCGAGGTCTCGGCCGACTTGAGGTAGGCCTGCACCACAATGCCGATGTCGGCGTAATCGCGCAGGTCAGGCTCCATTACGGCGTCCGCGAACACCGTCTGCACTAGGTCTCGATACTGGTACTGCTCCATGTCGATGTTGATGAAGCAACTGTGTCGGCGTGCCAGGCGCAACAGCGGTAGCAGGCGCGAACGCACCGCTTCGCTGACGTATCCAGGCGCCGCCGGCTCGAAATGCGACGACAGGGCGCTCAGCTTCACCGACACATTGACCGGCGGTGCGCCATGCCACGGGCCGTCGTGCGGTCCCGGCGCCTGCAAGGCCAACGTCCGGATCAGCGACGCGTAGCGCTCGAAGTAGACGTCTGCTTCCTGCTCGGATAGCGTCGCCTCACCCAGGAGGTCGACCGTGTAGCCGACGCCGTGTTGCGCCAGCTCCCTCAGCCGTGGCACCGCCTGTTCAGGCGTCTCGCCGGCGATGAAGCGATGCGCCATCGCGAAGACGCCCTGACGCACGACCCGCGATACGACCGGCCGAAACACGGTCGGTGTCGCCAGCTCGGCTCCGAGGTGAATCACTGCCGGCGTGTCGTCGCGGAAGTACTGGCGTATGTGGTTGGCCACCGCGCGACTGTCGCGCAAGGACGGCAGCACGTCGACGAAGCGCAGCAGCTTGACGCGAAACTCGGGGTCGCTGGTCGCCCAGGCCAGCAGGCGTTCCTGCCACCAGGCGGGGCTGAGCGTGACGGGCTCGCGCTTCTGGGCCTCGTTCAGCAGCTGGCGCGCGAGCTGCTGTATCTCGGTCTCGAGTTCCACTCACTCATCGTACGAGCAGCGCGCACCGATCGGCAGTGCCTACGGGCTCATGACACGAACTTCGGCGCCTGGATCAGGGGCGCGGTGGCCCGCCGAGACGCGCCACGTCGATAGTCGGCTCGAACAGCTCGACCGGGTTACCGGAAGGGTCGTCGACGATCGCCTGCTTGACGCCGACGCCGACGATCACGTCGCTGCGGAAGTGCGCCCCTGCCGCCTTCAGCTTGTCAGCGAGCGCCGCCACGTCCGCCACTTCGATGCCGAATCGGTTCCAGCCGCCGGGCGTCGGCAGCGTGCCGTCGGGCATCGCCTGGCCGCCGCCGGGCCCGCCACCAGGTTTCGTGAGGATGAGGCGCAGGTCGCCGTGCGACAGCATGGCGAAAGACGGCGGCCGGTGCATGTCCTGGTGGAAGCCGAGCTGCCCGCAGTAGAACGCAATCGAAGCGTCCATATCGTCGACAATGTAGCGAACCTGTACCGTCGCCATGTCTCATCTCCTCCGATTCGAATCCGAGCGCTGCGACGAATCGCACGGCTAGTTTAGACCTCAGCGTCGTTGGAGATCGCATGCGCCATATCGGAACAGATCTAGACGACGCCACACGGGCGGTCACCTCGGCCTTGCGACGGCAAATCAGCCATCGCGCAGGGCAGCAAAGGCGAGAAAAGCTGTATCTTTGCTGCATCCCTACCTGAAGGAGCGCGCGATGCCCAAAGAGCTCGGTATCTGGATGAACGGTAAGCTGGTGCCGCAGGCCGAGGCGGTCCTGCCCGTCAACAGCGCCGCCGTGTTCTACGCGACCAACGTATTCGAGGGGCTGCGCGCCTACTGGAACCAGGACGACGAGGAGCTGTACTGCTTCCGCCTCGACGAGCACTTCTCGCGCTTCCGCGAGTCGATGAAGATGATGCGCTTCGACATCCCCTACAGCGACGACGACCTCTACAAAGCCGTGCGCGAAGTGCTGACCGGCAACGAGATCCAGGAAGACGTGCACATGCACATGGTCGCGTACGTCTTGGGCACCGGCCTCGACGCCACAGGCCCGACCGGGCTGTACATCAACCCGCGCCGGCGGCCGGGCATGCCCGAGGGCGCCGGCATCGCCTGCTGCGTCAGTTCCTGGGCGCGCACCTCCGACAACGCCATCCCGATCCGTCTCAAGTCGGGCTCGAACTACCAGAACGGCCGCCTGGCGACGCTACAGGCGCAGGCAGACGGCTACGACCAGCCGATCCTGCTGACCAAGGAGGGACACGTCGCCGAGGGCACCGGCGCCACGTTCTTCATGGTGCGCAAGGGCCGCCTCACGACGCCGCCGATCACGTCCGACATCCTCGAGAGCATTACGCGCACGACGCTGATCGAGACGATCTGCCCGCAGCTGTTCGGCATGGACGTAGTCGAGCGCGAGATCGACCGCACCGAGCTGTACGTGGCGGACGAGGCGTTCTTCTGCGGCAGCGGCTACGAGATTACGCCGATCACGTCGATCGACCGCTTCCCGCTGGGCGATGGCGAGGTCGGACGCGTTACGGCGCAGCTACAGCGCTCCTACCTCGACATCGTGCGTGGCATCGACAAGCGCTTCGAGGAGTGGCGCACGCCGGTGTATCAGGCCGTGAAGGTTAGCGCGTAGAACAACTCGACCGAATTGCGTCGATGGGTCGATTACAACCTGACCCTCTCCCAGATGGAGAGGGACAACGTTTGAGTTAGCTCGAAGCCTTTGTCGCCGGAACGAAACGCATCGACAGCGAGTTCACGCAATGACGCGTGTTCTTCGCGGTGAGGCGCTCTCCGAGGAAGACGTGTCCCAGATGACCGCCGCAGTTGACGCACTCGATCTCGATGCGACTGCCGTCGGGGTCAGGTAGACGACGGACCGCGCCGGGCACCTCGGCGTCGAAGGCCGGCCAACCGCAGTGCGCGTCGAACTTGTCGTCGGAGCGATACAGCTCTGCGTTGCAGCGGCGACAGACGTAGGTGCCGGGCTCGTAGAAGTCGTCGTACTCGCCGGTGAACGGCGGTTCGGTGCCCTTGCCCTCGATCACGTAGCGCTCGATCGGCGACAGCTCGTTGTACTTCGTCTCGGCCATGGCGGCACCTCCTCGTTTAATTCTACAGGTCGACTGGAGGACAAGCGCTGCGTCATCGCCGTTGATGTAGGGGCGAAGCTTCGGCTCCGTCCTCACACGCCACAGCGACCGGAGCGCATTCTCTGATCGAAAAGGCGCTTCATGGATCATCCTGAGCCTGCCGAAGGACGCTGCGCCGCGTGGTTCGACAGGCTCACCGTGCGATGAGATGCGCCTCGACCCCGATGCAGTGTGCGGATAATGGCGATGCGTCCGCGGACGGAGCTGAAGCTTCGTCCCTACATTTCGGCCATGGCGACGCAGCGCACGCACCGCACGATGTGACGAAAACGCTAGTATTAGCCGGACGCGCAGCAACGCAGCGGAGGAGGAACCGGCGATGGCGGACGCACCCTACATGTACTGGGTCGGGATGGACACGGCTCCGGATACGTCGCCGGCGGACGTGGCCGACTTCAGCGACTTCTACAGCAACGTGCACGTGCACGAAGTCCTGAGCAGCAACCCCGGCTTCATGCGGGCCACGCGCTACGAGCTGTGCGAGCCGGACCCTCGCGGCGACTTCGGACCGCGCTGGCTTTGCGCGTACGAGATGGATGGTCTCGAAGCCGCAAAAGGATACGAGTCACGCAACGACGGTCCGCCTGAAGGCCGGCCGAAGTACACGCCGGGGCCGGCTGCCTGGGGCCACACGAACACCCGCTGGCGCCTGATCTGGCATCGCATCGCTCCCGAGGCCGGCGAGCTTGGGGCCGGCGCTGCACCCTACCTGTACTTCGTCGCGATGAACTCCGGCCCCACGGACGACGCCGGCCTGGCAGCGTTCAACCAGTTCTACACGAACACACACGTGCCGGAGGTCGTGAAGGTCAGTAACTTCAAAAGCGGCACCCGCTACGAGCTGCAGCGCGAGTTCTTGCACCCGGCCCCGGGTGCGCCGCGCTACCTCGCGGTGTACGAGGCAGACGAAGGCTCGATGAAGACGCGCGCCGATCGCGCCGCCAACCCCGGCGCCTACACGCCGCTGTCGTCCGGCCCGCCGGCATGGGAGACGCACGACACGCTCTGGCGCCTCATGTACCGCCGCATCGACTCCCTGGCGAAATAACGCTGGGGCGTCAGACCTGCGTCTGCTCGTGCAGCTGGGTCCATTCGTGCATGAGGCGCTCGATCTCCCGCTGCGAAGCCTCGTAGTCTGAGCCGAGGGTGCCGACACGCGAGGCGTCGCCGGCCAGCGACGCCTCGTTGATCTGCGTCTCGAGATCCGCGTGCAGCGCCTCGGCCGCTTCGATGCGTGCCTCGATGTTCGCGATCGCTTCGGCCGCACGACGCGCCGCGTAAGCGTTGACGGGCCGTCTTTGCGGCTGAGGTTGCGTCGCCGCGGCCGCGGTTGCCGCGGCGGCTTCCTGTTCCGCCTTCGTGCGGTCGTACTCCTCCAGCGAGCCGTCGAAGGTCGTCAGCCCGCCGTCCTCGACCATCCAAAGACGCGTCGCAAGGCGCGAGATCAGGCGCCGGTCGTGAGACGCGAACAACAGCGTGCCCGGAAAGCCCGACAGCGCCTCTTCCAGCGCCTCACGACTGGGGATGTCGAGGTGGTTGGTCGGCTCGTCGAGCAGCATCAGGTTGGCGCCGGAGCGCACCAGCTTCGCCAGCGCCAGACGGCTGCGCTCGCCGCCGCTGAGGTCGCCGACGCGCTTCATGACGTCGTCGCCGCTGAACAGGAACCGCCCGGCGAGGTCGCGCGTCGCCTGAATGTCGGGGTCGTCGCGCAGCAACTCGTCGAGCACGCTGAGGTTGGGATTGAGACCCTCCGCCTCCTGCCAGTAGTGTGTCAGGCTGACGTTAGCGCCGAGACGCAGGCTGCCATGTACCGGCGCCAGCTCGCCCGCGACGCTGCGCAGGAGAGTCGTCTTGCCGGAGCCGTTGCGCCCCACCAGCGCTACGCGCGCGCCGCGCTCGATCTCGAGGTCGCCGGCCCGAAGGATCGGCTTACCGTTGTAGCCGGCGACGAGGCCGCGCGTCGTTAGAGTCACTTCGCCGCTGCGTTGGGCCCTGAGCTTGAAACTGACGGAGCGCTGCTGCTTCGGCGCATCAATGCGCTCCAGGCGCTCGAGCTTCTTGACGCGGCTCTGTGCCGAAGCAGCGCGCGTGCCCGCGCCGTAGCGCCGGATGTAGTCCTCTTCTTTTGCGATCAGCTCTCGCTGCGCGATGTACTGCTCCTGCTGCCTTGCGATATCAATCTCGCGCTGCTGCTCGAAGGCGCTGTAGTTGCCGGTGTAGGCCTTGAGGTGCAGACCCTCGACGTGCCAGATGCGCGTCGTCAGCTTGTCGAGGAAGTAGCGGTCGTGCGAGGTAACGATCACGGTGCCGCGCCACTGGCCCAGGAAGCCCTCCAGCCAGCGCAGGCCGTAGAGGTCGAGGTGGTTGGTCGGCTCGTCCATGAGCAGCAGGTCCGGCTCCGCCATGAGGGCGCGGGCGAGGCCGACGCGGGCGCGCTGGCCGCCGCTGAGGGTCGAAAGCGGCTTCTGCCAGTCGTCGCGGCCAAAGCCGATGCCGTTCATGATTTGGGCGAAGCGCGCCTCGTAGGTGAAGGCGCCCTCGGTCTCCATGCGCTGCAGCAGGTTGGCATAGCTCTCGCCGGCGTCCGGGTCGCCGTCCGACATCGCCTCAGCCGCGTCCTGCAGCGCTTCTTCGAGCCCGATGACGTCCTCGAGCGGCGACAGCACCTCGTCGCGAATCGTGCGCGTGCCATCTGTCATCGGCGGGATCTGCTCGACAAGGGCGATGCGCAGCCAGCGCGCGGCGTGACGCTGACCGGTCGTTGGCCGCTCGTTGCCGGACAACACGCGTAGCAGCGTCGTCTTGCCGGCGCCGTTGCGTCCGACGAGGCCGATACGCTCACCGAGGTTGGCTTCGCAGGTAACGCCGTCGAGTATGTCGACGGCGCCGTAGGAAACTGAGACGTCGCTCAGGGATAGCAGACTCATGATGCCTCTCCGTTGAGAGCCGGACGGTCTCAACAAAGCGAGACCGCGGGCCGACTTGTCTACCGGTCGTACCCGCGGTCCCTAACGAGCCGGAAGCTCGTCGAGAACTAATGTTTTCAAGACGCGGGCAGACTGCTCCGTTCAACGTGGAAGCAGGCTCTGGTCACCCACACCGCATCGTCGTACATGACGTTTCGACTGTACGGGAGCGACGCTCGGGGCGTCAACGGCGGCTCGTCTCAGACGGGGGGTGCAACCCACAGACCGGGGTCCGGCACGTTCTTGGCGTTCTCGGGCACGTTTTCACCGCCACGCGCGATACCCCACTGCTCCGTCTCGTTCATGCCCCAGACGCGCGGGCTCCATGCCGCCTCGTCCGTGACCTGAAGCTGCGGGCTGGAGTACTCGGTGACGCAGCCGGCGGGATCGTAGAAGTAGGCGAACGCCATGTGCGCGTTGCCGTAGTAACCCGGCCCTTCGCGCAACGGCACGTCCTGCTTGAGCGTGCGCCCCATGGCGCGCATGACCTCATCGATGCCGCGCATCTCGAATGAGATGTGGTTCAGCGAGGCGTGCTTCGACTGCATAAACGCGAGGCTGTGGTAGTCGGGCGAGCAGCGCAGGAACGAGAAGAACTCAGCGAGCCAGTCGCTGAGCCGGAAACCTAGCTTCTCCTGGTACCACGCCGTGGTCGCCTTCGCGTCGGTCGACATGAGCACGACGTGGCTCAGCTTGCGTGGCGCCGGCTCTTCCGGTTCGATCTCGCGAAACGGGCGCTGCTCCACGTCGCTCGACACTTCGACGACACGGCCTTCGGGATCGAAGAAACGGAATCCGTAACCGCCGCCCGGCGTCTGCAAAGCTCCAGGCTCCGATGCGAAGCGCACACCGTCGCCCGCGAGATGCGTCGCGATAGCGTCGACGTCGGGCGCTGTGGCCGCGGCGAAAGAGACGATGTCGATGCGTCGATCTTCGGCCTGGCGTAGCCTCAGCACGAACTGCTCCGGCGAGCCCTCGGCGGCGAAGTGCGCGACGCCGGGCTCACCCTCGACGCGCTTGAGGCCCCAGACGCCGCCGTAGAAGTCGGCGGTCTTCTCGAAATCGGGCGTGGCGATCGCCACATAGCGCAGACCGATAACACTGGGTTCAGTCACGATAACCTCCTATGCCTGAGCGTTCACCGCATCAGGGACCATTATGCGTACCGCATCGCCGGGACGAATGATGCCGGTCTCGAGCACGGTGCCGAGGATGCCGCGCCGTCCGAACGCTGTCTTGACGAAGCTCTCTTTGATTGACGCTCCGTACGTCTCGGAGAGCTCGGCGGCGGCGTTGGCGCAGGGGTCGTTGCGGCCGCTGACCTGAAGCCGGGCGCCGCTGGGAAACTCGAGCACGCTGTCCTCAGGCACGAACTGCAGCATCACGCCGGAGAGCAGGAGGTTCTCGCCCAGTGCGCCGGGCTGGAACGGCGGGTCGATGCCGAGATCGGCGCATAGCTGCGCCACCTCATCGCTCGACACGGCCGACCACTGACGCTGGTTCTTGCGCGGCGCACCGCCGTTGCGGCTCTCGCGAAACTCGGCTTCGTGGCGGTCGCCGACGAAACCGTGCGGGCCGATAAACGCCTCGTCCTGCGGCTGCTTGGCAACGCGGACGCCCGGCGTGCTGAGGCAGACGGCCTCGACGACGGCAGACAGCTCCCTTCGACGGGGCTCAGGACTTGCCTTCATGCCACAACCCCCGCGAGCTTGTTAGCGCGCGCCACGACATCGAGGAAGTGCTCCGTCTGGCCGGCGCGGTCCTCGTCGCCGACCGGCAGCGGGTGCGCGATGATCTCGCCCGCGCCCTCGGAGATGATCTGCCCGAGCCTGGCCGAGACCGTCTCGTCCGTGCCGTAGACCGCGACGGCGTCGATCAGCGCATTGAGGTCGCCGCCGGCCGCATCGTGGAAGCCGGCGATCTCGAACATGCCGCGGTAGTTGGTCAGTCCCGCGTAGCGCGAGAGTGCCGGGCCCGCGGCGGTGCGCACCTTATCGATGTCGTCGCTGAGCACGACCGGGACGTGCGCAATCATCGGCGGCGTTGTGCGGTTGGCGCCTGCGGCGCCTTCGCGCATCGCCGGCAGAGCGGTGTCGCGCAGGTACTCCCAGGGGCAGACCCAGCTAATGGCGCCGTCCGCGAGCTCGCCGCACAACCTGAACGACGCCGGACGCAGCGCAGAGGCCATGACCGGCACTTCGACGGGCGCCTGCAGCACGGCGCCGCCGGGGCCGCCGCCGAGCTTCGCCTGCGTCTTGACGAACGTACCGGAGAAGTCGACCTCGCCCTGCTTGAGCAGCGACTGGATCGTGTAGAGGTACTCGCGCAGGTTGAGCAGCGGCTTCTCGTAAGCGACGCCGTAAGTAGCCTCGACCGCGGGCTTGTGGCTGGGACCGAGACCGATGCGGAAGCGTCCCGGCGCGATCTGCGCCATCGCGATGCACTGCGAGGCAATCGCGACCGGATGACGCGGCCAGGTCTGCGTGATCGAGGTGCCGAACTTGATGCGCTGCGTGACCATGGCGGCGGCCGCGAACGCGGTGATCACGTCGGGCACGGTGCCGCCGCTCGTAAGCCACAGCGCCGGCACGCCCTTGGCCTCGGCCAGCCTGGCGGAGTCAATGAACTGCTGCGCGGTGGTGCCGGGCAAATAGACGCCGATCATGTTGAGTCCCTTCTAGCTACGCTGATCAGCGCCAGAATACACCGCCTCCGACCCACGAAGGCGAAAGGCACTGGAGCCAGACGTGCTCACTTGCTAGCGTGCGCTCGTCAAAGCAGCGAAAGAGGAAACGCCATGCCTAACTACGAGATGCCGACAACTGACGACCGCAACGTTTGGGACGTCTGGCTATCGATGAACTACCTGCCGGCCGTCACGGTAGCGGACGAGATGCAGATATTCGCCTCGTTGAACCAGGCGCCCGCGACGCCGCGAGACCTGGCTACGCGCATGGACTACGACTACCGCACCACGGTGGCAGTGATGCGCCTGCTGGGAGCGCTCGGGTTCCTGGCGGTGCACGACGGCGTCTACCAGCTTACGGACCCGGCGCGCCTATACCTGCTAAAGGACAGCCCGTTCTACTGGGGCAACATGCTCGGCAACCGCACGCCTCTGCACGACCGCCTGCGCGATCAGCTCAAGGGTCACAGTCCTGCGGGAAGGCCCGGCGCGGACGAGCAGCCGTCGCCTGGAGACGGGCGCTCGGCCGGCGCCTGGGCCAGCGGGCAGATCGACATGGAGGGCGCGCGACGCGTGGCGCGCTCCATGCAGTCGCACTCGCTGGCCGCGGCGATCGGCTTCGCACGCAACAGCGGCCTCGACGACGTGCAGCGCTTCCTCGACGTCGGAGCCGGCTCCGGCTGCTTTGCGATTGCGCTGGCGCAGCAGCACCCGGACCTGCACGCGACGATCATGGAGCTACCGGCGATGTGCGAGGTCGCGATGGAGTACATCCGCGACGGCGGCATCGAGAGTCGCGTCGATACGGTAGCTGTCGATATGTTCCGTCAGCCGTGGCCGGCCGGCTACGACGCTATCTTCTTCTCCAACGTGTTCCACGACTGGAACTTCGAGACCTGCGCCTGGCTGGCGAAGCAGAGCTTCGACGCGATGCCGGGCGGCGGCCGCATCTGCCTGCACGAAATGCTGCTCGACGACGACGGTGCCGGTCCGCTGACCGCGGCCTCGTTTTCGATGCTGATGCTGGGCACGCAGGGTCAGCAGTTCACGTTCGCCGAGCTCAAGAAGCTACTCGAAGGCGCCGGCTTCGTCGACATCACGGCGAAGCACACGTCCGTCTATTACTCGCTGGTGACGGGACGCAAGCCGCGCTAGCACGCTGCACCCCGCGCTGCCACTCCGTGAGCCATCGCAGCAGGGTTCTGGACCGCGCTACGGTCATAGAACTGGGACGCAGGCGACGAGTTCGCCTATGAGCCTCCGTCCGTCATTAGCTCCTCTCGCAGGATCAAGACGTCGTTCGGCGCCTCGATCGCGAGCCTGCCGTGGTCGAGCACGCGCACTCGGACGCGCCCTGACGCTGTACTCAGAACAACCGACTCTCCCGCGTTGCGCGTGAGAACGAGCCCCTTCACCGGCGAACTCGAGGGCCATCCGCCGCGCCGCTTCCCATCCGTCCTGCTCATCGTTCCTCGTTCTTAGTGTTGTGGCGCGGCCGAAGCCCCTCTCCGCGCCCATTATTAGTTTGCCCATGATGAGTTTAAGGAGCATCTAAGATTGTGCCTCGATGTTTCAGTAGGGATTTCGTTCAGATTGATTGATCGAGCACCTTGCTCGCTCGCGAAAGCAGCTCGAGGACGCGCGTCAAGTAGGCATGGCGGTCGGTGCCGACGTAGATTGCGTGCGCCATGATCTCGCCGGCGCCCTCGCGCTGCATCTGGACGAAGCGCTCGATGATCGTATCTTGCGAGCCGGAAACGACCAGAGAATCGATCAGATCCTGGGAGTAGCCGTGCGCCGTTTCGCCGAAGCCGGCGGCCTTGAACATCGCCTGGTAGACCGGGAACGTGCCGTAAGCGCCGACCTGGTCCTGCGCCGCGGCGCGTACGACTTCCGGATCCTCGTCGAGGCAGATCGGCACGTGAGCGATCAGCGGCGGAGCTTCGCGGCCGGCCGAAGCGGCGCCTTCACGCAGCGCCGGAAGACCGGTGTCGCGCAAGTAGTTCCAGGGGCACATCCAGCTGATCGCACCATCGGCCGCCTCGCCGCACACACGGAAGGCACCGGGGCTCAGCGCCGAGGCCATCACCGGCACGTCGATGGTCTCGCGCAGACGTACGCGTGCGCCGGCGAACTTGCCGTGGAAGTCGACCGACCCCTCGTGCAGGAAGCTGCGCAGGATCGTCAGGTACTCGCGCAGCTGGGTCATCGGCAGGCGCCACTGCACGTCGTACAGCGGGCCCATCGCCGCCGGGGTGCTGGGCCCGATACCGAGGCGGAAGCGCCCCGGCGCCAGCGCGTCGAGCGCCATGACCTGCTGCGCCAGGAAGATCGGCGCGCGGGGCCAGGTCGGGATAATCGACGTGCCGAGCTTGATGTGTTGCGTCACCATCGACGTGGCCGCGAGCAGCATCATCACGTCGGGCGTTACGCCGCCCTGAGGCAGCCACACGGCATCGACGCCGTGCTCCTCGGCCTGGCGTATGGCGTCGATCAGGTCGTGCGGTTCGCGGAACGATAGCTGAATGCCGATCATGGTGGCTCCTCTCGCAGCAGATCTTCCCCCGCATCGTGGTCTAATAAGCGAGCGATGAGCAACTTCACCATTTCGCGCCCCGTCTCCGGATAGCGGCGATGTTCCACCTGACGATCAGCGGTTGGAGCATCATTGCCAGGACGGCGCTCGTTTACGTCGCGCTGCTCATCGGGCTACGGCTGGCCGGCAAACGCGAGCTCGGTCAGATGACGCCGTTCGACCTCGTCGTGATTCTGCTGATCGCCAACGCGGTGCAGAACGCGATGGTCGGGCCGGACACGTCGTTGACCGGCGGGCTGATCGCGGCGCTAGTGCTGATCGTGCTCAACTACGCCGTGGCCTACGCTCGACGATGGATGCCGTGGCTCAGACGCGCCGTAGAGGGCAGCCCGACGTTACTGATTAACGACGGCGAGATCATAGACAGCCACCTGCGGCGTGAGGGCATCGACGTCGACGAGGTGCTGATGGCGATTCGAGAGCACGGTCTTGCGGGCCCAGAGGACGTAAAGGTCGCCGTCCTGGAAGTAGACGGCTCGATTAGCATCGTGCCGAAGGACGAAAAGCTGGCTCACCGTCGCTCGCGCAAGGGGCTGATCAAGCGGACGTAGTCTGGGCAGCGGTCGAATCTTAGAGCGCTTCTTCGGCTGGCGATTCTACGTCAGCCGAGGCGGCGATAGCCCTCACCCTGCCCTCTCCCTGAGGGAGAGGGTTGTCATCTGCTCTTTCTACAAAAGCGCATCTCCAGGTGAGATGTCTGTAATCCTGCTGCCGTTGCCTGACGACACACGAGATACGACGACGGTGCGAAAATTCTTGCGACAGCACCTACGCAGTGATACTAATCACCCCGCGTAGGACCAGCCGAGGATGCGGTTCGTGAGGGGCTCGCCTTCGCGGAGGATGCCACCGTCGAGGACGACGCCGAGCGCCAGCGCGTGATCGCCGGCATCGACGATCTGCTCGACCTGGCACTCGAGGTAAGCCATGCCCTCGTCGAGGATCGGGCAGCTCGTCAACACGCCCTCGTGGTACGGGACGCCCGCCATCTTGTCGTAGATTACCGCCGACGCCTCTTCGGAGCGACCGACGATCTTCGAGGCCTGTCGCGGCTGGCAGAAGCGCACCGCGAGCTGGCGCTGCCCGGCACCGAGCAGATTGACCGTGAACACGCCGGTCTCACGCAGGTTTCGCAGCGTCGTGCTGTTGCGTTCGAGGGATACGGCGACGACACGCGGGTTGAACGAAACCTGCATCACCCAGTCGGCCATCATGCCGTTGATGTTGTCGGAGCCGCGAGAGCCAACGATATACAGCCCGTAGGGCATCTGCTCGAGGGCTTCGACAACTGGATCGAGTTCGATTTTTCGAGTCATGCTTACCGCCTTCGCTCCAGTATCCCGAGGGCGTCGGCGGGGTGTCAAACGGGGTCGAGCTACAAGCAGCGAGCTTCAAGCTGAAAGCTACAGGCTACGACCCATCAGTTTCGAGCATACAGAGGGAGCCAAGTCAGACGACGACCCACGGACGGTCACCCTCAACCTGCCGGCGGCTGATTTGCCGGCGCGCAGGATAAGAAGGGCCGAGTCCTGCAACGTCCCACGGACGGCCTCCTCGACATCCCGGCGGCTGATCGGCCAATCGCGCATGACAAGAAAAACCCGGGTCGGCAGGTTGACCCGGGTTCTTCGCGAGGAATGTCGTGCTGTTAGACGTGCAGCGGGTGGCGGATGCTGCGCACTTCCTTGACGTGGCGCCGCAGCATGCGCGGCAGGTCCGTGTAGACGCCACTGCTGTAGCGTCGCTGGCGGGGTCGCTCAGCGCGGCCGGCGCCCGAGAGCGCCACGACCTGCGAACGCAGGTCTTCGACCTGGACGCGCAGCATATCGACCTCCGAGAAGAGGCCGCCGAGCACGGGCTGTTCCTTCGAAACGGTGCGAGCCGCAACAGCCGCGGAACGGACCGTGGCGCTCTGACGCGTGTGCTCCCGACGACGCTTGCTGCTGTTCATCAGTGAGAGTCCGCCGTAAATACCAACCAGCATGAGCCAGAAGGCGACGATGATGACGAGGATTTCCAAAACGAACCGTCTCCCTTCAAATCGTTGTGGGCTCATGCTATTCAGGGGCGCAAAGGGAGCGTATCGGGAGAAACCCCTAAGTTTCGAACCTCGCCTCCATCTCAGCCTTTCGCTTGATACATGGCCGCGTCTTACGAGATGACCCACGACCACATCGTGTGGCCACCTGCCCCTTGCTTCGTTACCTCACGGGGACGCGGAATGTCGAACGTGACGGGAGGCTCGGGACAAGTTTCTCGAAACAACGGTGTGACTTTCGTCGTGGCGCTGCGGATAGAACCTGTAGACCGCCATGAAAGCATCCGAGCAGACCGTCACGCTGTCCCTCGACGCCACCAGATCGTTCCGAGCTATGAACACGGACGTGAACCTGCGCGTCGCGGACTGGCGCGACGCGCACCGTCTCGTGAAAGCCGAGACGCTTGTCCATGCCCTTGAGGCACGATTCAGCCGATTCCGTCCGGATAGCGAGCTCTGTCGCTTCAACGCGCGCACAGAGCCCGCCTTCGCAGCGTCTGAGCTGATGCTCATGCTGCTCGGCAAAGCGCGGTGCTTCGGTGAGCTCACCGGCGGCATCTTCGAGCCGGCGATCCTCGACCAGCTCGAGGCATCCGGCTACGACACATCGTTCGAGCAGCTCTCGCGCGTCGCCGTGACGCCTCGACAGGCCGGAACGCGGTCGCACGGCATCGCCACCCTCGAGATCGACACCGCGAGGGGCAGCGTGACGCTGCCCCTCGGGACACGCATCGACCTCGGCGGCATCGCCAAGGGGTTCATCGTCGATCAGGTCGTTGAGCAGCTGACACCGGCGGGCGACTACCTCGTCGATGCCGGCGGCGACATCTTCGCATCCGGCCTCGGCGCCGATGGCCGGCCGTGGCGCGTCGGGATCGGCAACCCGTTTGCTCCCGGACAGCATCTCCATGTCGTGGAGCTGAGCGACGCAGCAATCGCCACGTCGTCCGTCGTTTCGCGGCGCTGGCGCACAACATCCGGCACCGCGCACCACATCATCGATCCGCGCACCGGCCTCCCGGTCGAAAACGACGTCGCGTGCGTCACGGTGATCGCGTCGAGCACAACCGCAGCAGACATCTTCGCCAAGACTGCTCTCATCCTGGGCCCGGATGACGGCGGTCGTTTCCTCGATTCGCAGGCGGCGAACGGCCTCTTCGTGATGTCCGACGGCCAACTGCGCTCAACCCGACAATGGCCGGGTACCAACCCATGATGGAGGTAACAATGACCCGAAGAATCGCGCTCGCTTTCTCCTTCGGCTTAACCGCCGTGGTCGCCTACACGATGCTGGCGATGGGCAACGGCAGCTTTCTCAGCAACACGAAGCCGGCGACGCAGCCTGCTGCTGCAGCCGCCGCGGCGGCTGCAGTTGCCGACGCGGTCGCGCCGCCGCAGCCCATCCTGGTCTCAGACACCCAGCCGGCCGCGGCGCCTACGGAGGCTCCGGCTCAAGCGCCGGTGGTCACCGAGTACCGCTACTACGACGTAACCGTCACCGTGCCGCGACCGGCGCCGACCGCGCAGCCAGCACAGACGACGACCACGGCCGCGGCGCCTGCGCCAGGCCCGATCACTCAACAACCCGCGCTGACCAGTACACAGCTTCAGGAGCAGTCGGCCTACGAAAACCCCAGCACGTACTCTGCTGCCTCTACGTCAGCGCAGGCCTCTGTCGCACCCTCATCGGCCTCGGTCTCGACTCAACCCTCGATCGGCAGCTCGACGTCCGCTGGCAGCGGACCGAGCGCCGCCAGCGCGAGCAGCGCCTCCCGTGAGTCTGGCTCCAACTCCTCGACAGCTTCGTCCGGCTCGAACAGCAGCAGCCAGAGCTCTTCCGGTGGCGGCAGTCACGAAAGCGGAGACGACTAAGCATGAAATTGAAGTACGTAGCCTGGAAGTTAACCGCTGTCGCGGCCGCCGCACTCGCGACGCCGGTGGTCTGGACCGCACTGGCGTGGCCTCAGACCCACGCAGCCAAGCCTGCAAAAGCAGCTCCGGCACCCGTAGCAGCAGTGTCTGCACCGGCAGCCCTGCCACCAGCGGCCGCACCATCCGAAGCTGTACCGGCTCAGGACGCAGCGTCGACTGCGGCGATCGTCAAGGTCGTGATGGTGCCTCACTACGTCTACGTCTATGACGACGGCTCACCGGCGCCTCAGGGCGCAGCTAACGGTACGATCGACGCCAAGACTGCTTCGGCGGCACCAGCCCCGGCTTCTCAGACGACAGCCTTGACTACGACTGCGTCGTCCGGCTCGTCCCCGCCCTCGCCGGCTCCGGCGTCACAGCCGGTGGCGCCCGATGCGGCCGTGCTCCCGAGCTCGAGCAGCCAGTCTTCGAGCCCGTTGCAGGCGGCCGCGGCCCCGCCCAGCTCGTCGAGCAGCAGTGCCTCCGCACCGCCCCCTGCCGCGGCGAGCGCACCGGCGCCGGCTGCACCGCCACCGCCGGCTCCAGCGCCTGCAGCAGCAGCGCCTCCCGCAGCGAGTGCGCCCGCGCCCGCACCTGCCGCCGCTCCGGCAGCCAGCGCACCTGCGGCAACGACGCAGGCGTCCTGAAAATGATCGCCGATACGTTGGCCACGCTCGGACTGCATGGCATCGTCGACTTCAACTCGCATCCCTGGTGGTACATGGGACGCGCGGGCGGATTCGTCGCCTACGGTGTGCTGCTCAGCTCGATGCTGCTGGGAGCGTCGGTCAGCTCACGCATCGTCGATGGCCTGCTGACGCGTTCCTGGGTCTTCGAGCTGCACAAGTTCCTTTCGTTGTTCCTGATCGTGGCCGTGCTGTTCCACGCCATGATCATGCTGCCCGACCCGTACGCGCACTTCACAGTCGATCAGCTCCTGATCCCGTTCCGGTCCCACGTCAAACCGATTCCCGCGTCGATTGGCATCATTACGCTGTACGGGGTAGTAATTATCGGCGCCAGCTTCTATGCAACGCGGCTCATAGGCCAGAAGACGTGGCGCCTGCTGCACTACCTGACGTTCCTCGTATTCGTGGGTGGTACGGCGCACGCCATCTGGTCCGGCACCGACAGCCACGTGCTCGGCGCGCGACTGTTTTACACGGGCTCGTTTCTTGCGGTTGTGTTCTTGATCTTCTATCGCACGCTCGCGAGCCGCACCCAGAAGAAGCGCCAGCCCTCACCGGAGACGACAGGCCTCAAGCAGACGCTGTCTTCAGCGGGTTAGAGCGTTAAAGATTGGTAATGCGGGGGAAGGTCGAGCTACGGTGGAATTGAGCAATGGGAATCTGTCTTCCGTGACTTTTCCTCGTCGCACGCAGATAGAAACTGCGGGCGCCACCCGTCAGCCTGGCAATCGGCGGGATCTGCACGTGCCCGGAGACCAACGCATGGTGCAGTATCCCGCCGCTTTCCCCGCCGCTTCCAGCGAAGCAACGCTGGTTAAGAGCCTGATCGCTCACAACCAGGCAGCCTGGCAGGAAGTCTTCGAGGCGCACTTTCACGGTATCTTCCGCCTCGCCTACGCCCGAACGCTCGACCGCAGCGCGGCCGAAGACATAGCCGCCGAGGTCTTCGCGGAGGCTGCGAAAGGCATCCATCGATACGAGTATCGCGGCGTGCCGTTCCGGGCCTGGCTCTACCGCATCGCAACCAACGTCATCGCCGATCACATCAAGGCGCGAAAGCGTCGGCCGGCCGTTTCGCTGCACGAGATCGAGGACTTTCTGCCAGCCGCTGAGGAAGACATCGAGTCCCGGCTCGACTTCGTCGCGGCCCTGCGCACGCTTCCCGTCCCGCAGCAGCACGTCATGCTGCTGCGCTTCGTGAACGTTCTCAGCCTGCAGGAAGTTGCCCAGTTGATGGGCAAGAGCCTTGGGGCGATCAAGCAGCTCCAGTACAGGGCCGTGGCGTCGCTGCGAGAGAAGATGGCGGCGGAATCGTGACCATTCGCTACGAAGACGCCTTCGAAACCGCCGTCTCGCTCGCTGGCGACGACGCCGCGCTCGCCCGGTATCTCGCGTCGGTTCCGCAATGGCGCGATCGACTGCAGGCAGACCTTTCGTTGATTACAGGCCTCTCAGGTGAATCGGCCCCTCTGTCGCCAACGTCCGCCGAGCACGATCGCGTCGCGCAGCGTTTCCGAGTTGCGCTCGCTAGTAGCAACACGTCCGAGGCAAGCCGCCACGGCTGGCTGCGAAGCCTGCCATTCTCGAGACCGCGCTTCGTCGCCGGTCTGGCGATGGCCTCAGCCGCCATCATCCTCGCCCTCTTTTCGGTCGGCATCCGCTTCGACCTCGGCGGCGGCATTGAGTCGATCGTGGTCAGTGGCCGGATCGATACGGTCAGCGCCAGTTCGGTCACGGTGAACACGGGCAGCACCACGCGCACCGTGGCGCTGGCAACCACATCCGGCTTCTTCGATGCCTTCGGCAATCCGGTCGATCCATCGTGGCTGCAGCCTGGCCACACGGTGTCTCTCACGGCGCACAAGTCCGGCAAGGATCTAGTGGCAGAGCGCCTGGAGCTCTCGAGCCAGCTCGTCGGGACGATTGTCAGCGTCGACGCGTCGAGCATCACCCTGCGTGGCGTCAACGGCGACTACGTCGTGCAGACGACGCCCGCCACGAAGCTCGAAGGCGCGGCGTCTCCCGGCTCGCAGGTCGAGATTCAGCTTAATCCCGGCGACGACGGCAACCTCGTCGCCAACGAAATCGAGTCGCACGGCGGTGGCAGCGACGACCAGGGACACGAGAGCAACCAGCAGACGGACGACGACGGCCCGCACTCCACGGCCACTCCTGCGGCGACCAGCACACCGGCGAGCCCGGCTCTAACCACGCAGCCGCAGGAGGACCACGGCTCGGAATCCGAGGACGGCCACAGCGAATCGATTGGCGCCGCGTCGACAACCGTAATCGTCACCGGCCAGGCGACCAGCGTCGCGTCTCCCTACGCCGGCGAGTCCGAGTCCGGTAGCCAGAATCCGGACGGCTCCATCGGCGCAACTAGCGCTAGTGGAGCAAGCGGTTCCACTGGCGTGACCGGTCCAAGCGGCTCGAGTGGTGTCAACGAATCGAGCGGTTCGGAGGCGTCGAACGGCAGTTCCGGTTCCGAGTCTTCGTCCCAGACCCAGACGGGTGGCGAACACGACTCTACCGGATCAACCGAACCGGACAACTAGAATCCCTCTCACCCGCGAGCGACCGCCCCCTCGAGTCCCCATCCGGTTCCCGACCTGATAGAGAGACCATCCCGTTCGGCGTCGGGGCGGTTGGCGTGGTCAAACGCCCCTCGATCGACCTAGAATCGCGGGTACTGGATTCGAGCTGGGAGGCGCCTATGACTGCCGAGTCTGCAAACGTCACCGAGGAGACCGTCCTGGTCGGCAGCGTGGGCCTGCACCTCTTGCGAGGCGGCACGGGCCGGCCGGCACTCGTGCTACACGGTATCGAAGGGCCCGAGGGCTGGCTCGGTTTCCACGACCTCTTGTCTCAGGATTCCGAGGTCCTGGCTCCCTCGCATCCCGGTTTCGGTGCTTCGCCACGTCCCGATTGGATGGAGACGATCACCCACGAGGCGCTGTTCTACGAATGGTTCCTGCGTGAGGCCGGGCTGACGAACGTCGACCTGATTGGCTTCGGCATCGGCGGCTGGATCGCGGCAGAGATGGCGACGATGTGTTCGCTCAATCTCGCGCACCTGGTGCTGGTCGACGCCGCCGGTATCAAGCCCGAGTCAGGCGAGATGCTCGACGTGTTCATTCGGCCGTGGCGTGAAGTGGTCCAGAGCAGCGTCTTCGACCCTGCGACGGCGGAGGAGTTTCAGCGCATCTACAGCGCTGCGCCGGTTCAGGACTACGGCGGTAATCGCGAAGCGGGACGCACGATGTCGATGCGTTTGACCTACCGGCCCTACATGCACTCGCCGGCGCTGCCGTCACTCCTGGCCGGAATCCGCACACCGACGCTCGTAGTCTGGGGTGCCGAGGACCGAATCATTCCGGTCGAGTGCGGCCGGCAGTTCCAGGAATCGATTCCCGGCGCCCGGCTGCAGATCATCGATGAGTGCGGGCACTGGCCGCACTACGAGAAGCACCGCGAGCTCGCGGAATCGGTCAGAGCTTTCCTGCGCACCTGATTGCAGAAGGGACGGCGCCATGCACAAGACGAGCTACTACTACTTCTCCGAGCAACCCTACACGGGCTACGACCCGGCGCTCCAGGAGCAGCATCCCTCTTTGCGCCTGATGCTGCCGAACGAGAACTTCGACCCCGAACTGGGGAGCAGGCTCTACAACCGCTATCACGAAGAGTATGCGGTCGCCGATGACGTGGGCTTCGACGGGATCATGATCAATGAGCACCACACGGCGCCGTTCTGCATGCAGGCGTCGATCAACATCACAGGCGCCGTGCTGGCGAAGATCACGCGCAACGTCAAGATTCTCATGCTCGGCAACCCGCTACCGATCGTAGATAACCCTCTTCGCCTGTCGGAAGAGCTGGCGATGATCGACATGATCTCCGGTGGGCGGTTGATCTCAGGCTTCGTGCGCGGTGGCGGCGTCGAGAGTCTCGCCAACAACGTCAACCCGGTCTACAACCGCGAGCGCTTCGAGGAAGCTCACGACCTGATCATGGCCGCGTGGACGCGTCCGGGCCCCTTCGCCTGGGAAGGCAAGCACTTCCAGTATCGAGTCGTGAACCCCTGGGCACTGCCGCTGCAGAAGCCGCACCCGCCTGTCATGGTACCGGGCACGGTCAGCCCGGAGACGGTGATCTGGGCCGCAAAGCACCGATACCCTTACGTTGTGCTCGGTTCGTCGCTGGAGCAGACGCAGGACCTGATCGGCCTCTATCGAGACACGGCGCGCGAGACAGGCTACGAGATGGGCCCGGAGCATATCGGCTATTTGATCCGCGTTTTCGTGGCGGACACCGAGGCGAAGGCTCAGGAGGAAGGACTCAACTTCTTCTGGCAGAAGGGTGCGCTGAACAAGCAAATCCGCGAGTGGATGGCCCCTCCCGGCTACGCAAGCGTGGACTTCTCCGGCATACGCCGCACTCGCGCCGTGTCCAAGGACTTTGACAGCCAGGCGTATCAGGAAGCGCAGGACAACTATCAGCTCGTCCTGGGCACACCGGAAACTGTGGTCAAGAAGCTGCGCCACATTCGCGACATGCTGGGCCTCGGCCACATGTGCCTCTGGGCCATGGACGGCTACATGAGCCACGAGGACACGGTTCGCTGCATCGAGCTGATGGGACGCGAAGTGTTGCCGGCACTGCGCGATAGCTAGCCACTAGCGTGGCGGCAGACTGCGCGTCGGGTCTCAGACGCCGCAGCGACGAGATAACCGTCCGGCAGCCTTTGTCTGAGCCGGCCGGCACCCGGGCTCGCTGACGGACTGGCGCCTCATCCCCAGACGCAGAGCTAACTCGTCAGGCGCTCCGCCCGCTCCCAGATCGCGCACGTCTTGACGGGCGGCCGCAGCGTGTAGACGTAGAGCCGGTTGCCCTTGAGCTCGAACGGGCGAACTTCATCTTGCCCGATCATGTTGGGGATCAGGGCTGCCTCGACGTGATGGATGACGGTGCTCTCGTCGCGGAACTCGTACGTGCCGCAGTAGGCGCTGCCCATCGTCTTGAGGACCATGGAGGCCTCCTCCGGACTGAGAGCAAAGGGTCGCGTGGCGGTGGCAAGACGGGGCCGCTCGGCGGACA
This sequence comes from uncultured Chloroflexia bacterium, assembly GCA_963732945.1. Taxonomy (GTDB): domain Bacteria; phylum Chloroflexota; class Dehalococcoidia; order DSTF01; family WHTK01; genus WHTK01. Next base: position 38,622 of record CAVTBL010000010.1, on the reverse strand, counting down.
TCACCGTAGCCGACATGTAGCCATCCGGGTGGTAGATCAGGTAGCCGAGCGCCTTCTCTCCGTAGGGATAGAGAATCGTCCCATCCGCCTGGTGGTCCTCGACCGTGACGAGATGCCATGCACCTATTAGCGGACTCGGCATGTGACGCCTCCTTGTGGGAACTCTTGGCCGAAGCGTGCATATATTAGGTCAACACGCCGCCACCTTGCACAGGCGTCATCGCGCCTTGCCGTCCCATGCTATGGGAGCGTCCTGGCGCATTCACAGAGGTGGCCAGGACGTGGGCGGTTCATGCCCCCGGGAGCCGGACCTGTTTCGACACTGCCCCGCCGTAGCTGCCGAACTGCCCGGCAATGAAGCTGCGGTTGCGGTTCGGGGCGCCGCAGACGACGATCTGCAGCTCATCGACGTCGTGCAGCACCGGAACCAGGCGTTCGGGGTCGTCGCTCAGGGCAAATCGCTCTGCCAGGTTGCCGCGGTTCACGGACTCTCGAAGGTTGTATCCGTCCTCGATCCGGGCGAGCTGCTCGTCGAACTGCCTCGCGGGGATGAGCGCATGCTCGTAGATCCACCGCCGCACGTCGTCCTTCGAGTAGCCCGCTTTCGCCAGGATGCCCGACACCAGCGGCGTGAGCCCCAGCACCGGCGTGATCCGCCCGCCGAAGCGCTCCATCGCGACAAGCAGGTTGCCACCGAGCTCTCGCGTGACCTCGCGCGCGATGACGCGCAGGTGGTTCTCCGCCGGGTCGTGGGTCAGGAAGCTGTGCGTGATCGAGTCCACGCCCATGACGGTGACCAGGTTCGTGCCCGCCACGAAGCCGCGGTCGACGCTCAGCGGCGTCCACGGGCTGTCCTCCTCGGCCTCGGCGAGTACGGGGTAGTAGTTGCGGCCGAAGGTGGCCATGTCGGCCTCGCCCAGGCGATAGCCGGCGACGTTCACCATGAGCAGCCGGAGGAACCGGCTCACCGTGATGTTGGCTCGCGCCTGCGGCCGCAGGACGCCCTGGCCCGCGTTGAAGCCGAGCTGCTTCCCAATCGGGCCGTTGAGGATGATCAGCGGCGTCATGCCCACAGTGCTGCCGACGTTCTCGAGGCCGAAAGCCGGGTCGGCGATCGCCTCCGCGATGGCAAGCAACACGGGCATGTATTCGGGACGGCAGCCGGCCATCGCCCCATTCACGGCGACCTTCCAGACCGTCGCCGGCAGGCGCGTCGGCGGTAGGAGGCCGATTACCTCTTCGGGCGACCGGTCCGTGAAGGAGAGAAAGGCGTCGACGCGGTCTAGCGTCGGCGGGACCACCGGCAGCCCGTCGGACCAGACGTGCTCCTGGAAGTGGTCATTGACTGCCTCGAGGTTGCCTTTGAAGACGATAGCTCTCGGCCGGGCCGACGCTGTCCTGTTACCTGACGCGTCGCCTGACGGGGAGTGCGTCAGGTGCGATACGAGCTGGTCGACCAGCGGCAGCGACGAAACGTAGATCTCTTCACGCGTCTGGGCGCCGATGTTTGGCAGCGGGTATTCCAGCAGCCGCATCGCGGGCAGCCCACCGGCCCGCGCTACCAGGCGTGCAGCCTTTTCGAACCCCGAGCAGATGACGGCAACCGACGGGACGCCGGCTTCCTCAAGCCAGGTCGTGGCCCGCGACACGGCGGGCGCACAGGTGCCTCAACAGCCGGCGGCGACAACCGCGCCGTCGATGCGGTGTTCGCGTGCCAGGTCGGCAACGCTGGCGTCCGGAAGATCGCCCCAGCGCTTGCCACGCCCCGGCTCGATCTCGACGAACTCGAGATCGGGGTAGCGCTGGGAGAGGTGCTGGCGAAACGCCCGCAGCGCCGTGTCGCCGTGAGCGAACTCGGTCCAGATCAGGCCGAGCTTCTTGCCGTCGAGATTGTCGAGCGGTGGCGCGCCGAATGCCTTCTTGTTGCTTCCGGCGGCGTCTCGCGCGTCGCCGGCCGGGCTCACGACTTCGTAGATCGGTTCCATCGTAGTGACCTCATTTGAACAACGCTGGGTCCATCGAGGATGGCAGACTTCGGCAATCATGTTACCCGACGAAGCACGAATCAACTGAGCCTGGGCGCCACGAACCCACCATGCCCCACGGCCGTGGACGGATCCGGGTAGGGTTAAGTTGTCTCGTTCAGTACCGGCGAAGGCAGCGGCGTCTTAGACCACTTCTATCTTCCTGGTGACGGGCTGAACGTAGCCGCTCCACAGCGTCATGATCCGGTTGCGGTCCGGATCGCCGCACACGACGATGTGCAGCAGGTCCGGGCTCGGCAGAACCCGCACCAGCTCGTCCGGCTCGACGAGGTACTCGGCCGGATAGATGCCCATCTTCACGTAGTCCGGCACCGTAAACGCCTCCGGGTGGCCGTAGGTCAGACCCCAGCCGATTTCGCCGACCGGCGCTTTCGCGTTCTCGTAGAGGTAGTTCTTGACGTCCTGCTTGGAGTAGCCCGCGTCGGCCAGCGCCTTTGCCACCGGCGGCGCTATGAGCAGCGTCACCATGTTGCGGAACCCGTTCGTGCCTCGCTCCGCCAGCCGCGGAAGGCAGGCTCGCTTGGTTATGTCGACTCGCAGGAACTCGAGCGCGCTCTGCGCAGCGGTCTTGTCGGCGGTCTCGTAAGGAGACGGAGGCCAGCCCCACGTGACGGTCGCGCCGGCGGTTACGGTGCTCTCCTCCGCCTCGAAGCCGTGCTCGACGTGGTAGGGCTGCCACGGGTTCTCGTCCTCGTTTTCGGCGAGGGCGAAGCACAACGGGTAGCCGAACGTCCCCATGTAGTTCTCGCCCGGCTGATAGCCCGCGATGTTCTTGACGATTAACCCCAGCGCCCGGCCGAGAGCCGGATTCGGGCCCTTCGAAACCAGCTGGCCGCCGTGCTCGATCCCCATCTGTTTGACGATCGGGCCGTTGACCATGAGGTACGGGGTCACGCCCCACGTGGTGCCGATGTTGTTCAGGTTGTAGTGCTCGTCACCGATCGCCTCGACGGCGGCGATGAGGATTGGCATGTGCTCGGGACGGCAGCCCGCCATGATCGCGTTTGCAGCGATGTTCCGCGGCGTCGCTACCAGGTTGGCCTGCGGCAGAACGGCGATCGCCTCGTCCGGTTTGCGGCTCGTGTGGCTGAGGAACGCTGCCACGCGCTCCGGCGTCGGCGCGATGATCGGCAGGCCATCGGTCCAGCGCTGCTGGCGGAAGAAGTCCTGCACCTCGTCATCGGTACCGCGAAACGCGATCTCGTCCGCCTTGCGGCTCGGTGCGACAACGGTTTCGCCGCCGGCCGTCGAGGCGCCGGTAAGACCTTCGACGATGCGGCCGAACAGCACGTCCTCGACGTTCTTGCGCACGAGGTCTGAATCGTGGACTCCCACGGCACCGGGATACTCGGCGATTCTCAACTCCGGCACGCCCATCGCCTTTGCGGCCTGGTGCGCCACGCGAGTGAAACCCGTGAGCGTCACGACAACGCTGGGGATGCCAAGCTTCTCAGCTTCGACGGCCGGCCGCACCGCGGCCGGAGTGCAGGTCCCTCAACCGCCGTTGCCGGCGATCAGCGCATCGACGCCCAGCTCCTTCGCCCGCGTCGCAACTTCCTGCGCGATACGACGGTGCGTGGCCGGATCGCCGCCCACGAACGACGCCGGCAACTCCGTGTAGGGAACGATGCGTACGCCGGGAAAGCGTTGCTTCAGCAGCTCGCGGTAGAGACCAAACATCTGGTCTCCCTTGAAGTGGTGGTTGTAGACCTCGCCGATCGTCTTGCCGTTCAGGCTGTCCAGGCGCGGCGCGATGCCCGCGGTCTGCGTTCTCGGCAGGCCTACCGGGCTGATGACGGCGACTTCATCCCCACTCACGTTGCGTCTCCTGTGCGTCTATGACCAATGACGATCTTGCTAGAGTGCGCAAATTCTGGGCTCAGAGCCGTCGCCTGTCAAACGCCAGACGACGTTCAGCCCAGGCGTTCTTACGCCGAACGAACCAGCTTGTATTCGACGTTGCCGTGGGTCGCACACTGCGGGAACAGGTCGCCTTTGCGGACCGGCAGCTCCCGCTGGTCGTCGCACATCGAGCGCCACACTCCTTCGATCTGGCAGTTCTCGCCGCTGCGCATCGTATCGCCGCCGCCTTCGGGCATCGGGTAGTCGGCGGCGTTGCCGGCGTAGACCATGCCACCGAGGCTAAAGTCCATGCGCGGCGGCGCGAAGATGTCGATCAGCGCGTTCTTCTCCGCCGAGGCGACGCTGGTGTGCAGTGCCGGCGGCGGCATGATCGTGATCGACGGCGTGTCGATCTCGATGTGATCGTCCTCCATCCAGCTCGTCGAGTCCGACTCCCAAGGGTAGCGGACGTGGTGCACGTACTTGCCCTCGATGCACATCGAGACCTGCTCGAAGTCGTCGTGCTTGTGCGGGCTGAGGCGCTTGACGTCGCGCGCCCCGGCATACCTGCCGCCCCAGTTGATCATGATGTTGCGGCTGCGGAAGATTGTGCGCGAGTCCGGCGGCAGCTTGTCGAACTGGTACACGCGCAGCTTGTAGCCGTCGCTCGGCATCGGCCACAGCTCCAGAGCCCCGACGTTGGGATGAGGCTCGTCGTACGAGGAGCTGTTGACCGCGAGGCGCGCGAGCTCGGCAGGCGGCGGCGCGAAGACTCGGACCAGCGTCGACGGCGAAGTCGCGGTGAGGCTGCTGTTGCCGGGCGGGACGATGATCTGCGCCGAGTTGTCGACGCTGGCTGAACCCTGCTCCGAGCTCACGTCAATCGAGCCGTCGATGAGCACGATGAAGTACTCGTTCTCGGAGCGCGTAACGGGCAGACTGGCGCCCTTGTCCAGCTTCGAGTAGGCAACCAGCAGGTTCTGAGCGCGGCCGTACCAGGTGCGCACCCCCTTCGGTTCCTTGACCGGCTCTTCCTTGTAGAAGTAAAGGTTCTCCGCTCGTGCGGTCGGCATGGCAGTGCTCCTCTTCTAGTGCTTTACGCCCGGGCTAGTTGAAGCCGAGCAGCTGTGCGGCGTTGGTCTTGAACAGCTGATCGATTTCCTTGTCGGAGAAGCCGGCTTCGACGAGCGCTCTGGCCGTGCCCTCCATGCCGTTCACCGGATGGGTCGAGTTGCGCTGGCCGAGGTCTGAGCTCAGGATCGTGTGCTCGGAACCATGCTCCTTGATCAGGCTGATCAGCTCGCTGGTCTCCTGACGTGCCGTGGGGCGCGCGGCCCTGTACATGCCCACCTCGTGCTCCAGGAACGCCCCGTAACCGATCATCTCCTGTCGCTGCTGCGAGTCCGCGTCGACGAACAACGTCGGGTGCGTGATCACGATGCGCTCGACGCCACGCTCCTTCGCCACCGGCAGCACCGCCAGCGAATGGTCCGCCTGCATATGCCCTGTCGCCAGCACGGCGTCGTACTTCGCGATCAGCTCGAGGCATTCGATCGCCTCCGGCACGACCTTCCTGTCCTCGGTCAGCACCTGGATCGGCGTTGCCATCTTGAGGTCCTTTGTCGTCAGGCTCCCGAACAGGCTGCCCGGGTGGCGGTCGATGTGGCGCTGCGACGAGACGGTCGGGAACCAGACAACCTTCGCGCCCAGCTCGAGCGCGAGCTCGAGGGCCCAGGGGTTGAAGCCGCCGACGTGGTTGTTGAGGCAGATGCTGCCGAGCACGGATACGTCCGGCGCATTCGCCAGCAATTGCGGCTCCGTCTGGAGAATCGAAAGCGCCACCGCAGAGGGCATGAGGTGGTCTTTGATCACGATGCCCTTCATGCCTGCTTCCTGCGCTTCTTCGGCGGCGCGGACATAGTCCAGGTCGCGGTCGAAGAGCGAGGGACCGGCATGACAGTGCATGTCGAAACCGCCGCTGATCAGGTTGGCCATAGCTGTGCCTTTCTTGCGGGCCAGGGTGGCCACCGCACCTTCGATTTACTAACCGGGTACTAACCGGGCGGTGTCAATTATGCCTCGACGACAGGCGTGGCGGCAGTAATGGCAGCGCCGAGATAGACGACGCGGTGTGGAACTCAAGTCGCCTTGCCAGCGTGACCGGGGTCGTTGCGGCGAACCAAGAGAAGAGCGCCTCGCTAGCGCCACCCCCGACTGCGTCAGCGCACCAGGCCGGCTGAGCCCGTACTCGGCGGCGTGATCACCGAGCGAACGACGGGCACGCCGGGCGCCGTCGAGACGATGTCAACCGGCACCGGCGTTGCCGCCACCGCCAATGGCGTTGCGTTGGCCAGCACGGGAGCCGGAGTCGCTACTGCTGCTGCGCCGGCAGTCGATGTGACCGCGGTTCCCGGCGATGGCGTCGCCGAAGGAGCTCTGGTCGGCGGGGGTCCGATAGGCCTGGGAGGGCAATTTGCCGTTGAGCAGTCTCTTATCTCGAAGGTCGAGAGGCGAAAGGTCTTGCCGGGCTGCAGCGTGAACCAGGTGTTAAGCCATTCTCCACGACTGTCCTTGAACGCCACGACAGACCATTGCAGGCTACAAGCCTCAGGCTGGCCCTCGAGGCCCAGGTAGACAGCCGGGTCGCCGGTGGGCGCCGACACGTCGACGGTGGTACAAAGCTCTTCGTCGGCGAACACAGACAGGGTGCCCAGCTGCTGCCCGATGGTCTGACCGGACCCGCCTGGCTTGTTAAGCTCATCGGCTGAAAGCACCAGCGTGAAGACAGGCGTCCCTTGAGCCGATGCCAGTGTCGCGAACACGCACGGTACGACCAACGCCGTGAATAGAAGACCGACCAAGATATGTCTTCTCCGCATGATGCTCACAGCATACTTCAACGCGACCCTGTTCGCAGGATGACAGGCGAAACGCCGCAGCCCAGGTCCCAAGTGCTGAGGCGGCTCGCCAGGCGAATCGGTTCGCATGTGCAGTGACGTGCCGGGCTTCTGGTCTGTTACTGGAGGCTGAGTTACGCTCGAAGGGTCATGAGACGATTTGCTTTCGTCGCTACTACTGTGCTGCTGATCGCAGGCGCCGCGTTCGCCGCCGCGTGTGGTGGCGGCTCGTCATCGAACCTGACGGCGCTGGCCACGCAATCGGCAGATGCCACGCCCTCGGCATCGCTGGATCTGAGCGCCAAGAGCCTCAAGTTCGACAAGAACGTGCTGGTCGCGCAATCGGGGCAGGACGTGACAATCCACTTCGACAACAAGGACAGCGGCGTGCTGCACAACGTCTCCATCTTTACCGACAAGAGCGGCAAAACGAAGCTGTTCACCGGCGAGATCATCAAAGGCAGCGCGACCAAGGACTACAAGTTCTCGGCGCCGGCGCCTGGCATCTATTACTTCCACTGCGACGTGCATCCGGACATGAACGGCGCCTTCATCGTCAAGTAACGCCCCCGTCTCAGGCGATCGAAGCGCCCTTGCTGCGATTGCAGGTCTCGCACAGCAATTGCAGGTTGCGTGCCGTGTTGGCGCCGCCCAGGGCCACCGGGATGACGTGGTCGAACTCGAGGCGCTCGTTGCTGCCGCAGCGCACGCAGCGCCCGGCGTCGCGATTCCAGACGAAGACTTTGACATGGTCCGGGATGGTCTCGCGGCTCGGCGCCGTGAAGGCCGAGGTCTGCTCCATCATCGCGACGGCGCGCTTGATGCGGCGGTCGGTCTTCGTCAGGCGCTCGAGCGCGAGGGCCTTGACCTCGGTCTCGTTGAGGCCGGCGTCTTCCCAGTAGAATCTCGTCGCGAAACAGCCACCAGACGCGGCGCCGCGATGCGTCCTCGTACAGTACGACCGGCGTCTCGACCTGACGAGCACGCATTGCGTTGGCCGCGGCGACGCTCCAACCCTTGTGCGAGCGCCGTGCACCAACCACGAAACGGTACTGGGCGAAGATCCAGAAGCCGTTCTTTTCGAAGCGGGCGTTTGTTTCTCTATGCAGCATCTGTATAGGCGCTTGCGTGTATTGCAGACGTTTCGTGATTATAGTCGGTCGACGTGTGGTCGGCCGTTAGTCTCGGCTAGTCGAGCGACCACCAGGCCTCTCGTATGCCGGCGTCGTTTTGCCAGCCGTCAGGAAAGACGTTGATAGCGGTGCCAGGCTCGGGGCGCCAACTGGTCCACGTGCCGTCGAAGGGCGACGCCGCAGCGTCGATAAGCTTCGTGGCGCCGGCAGCGGCGCGATGCAGCGCGTCCGAGAACTCTTGTGTGCAGGCCCCGGCTCGCACAGCAGCTTCGAGTTCGTCGACGTCCTTGAGGTACCAGGAGCGGTCGGGCCGCGCAACGATGTCGAGCGTCAGGTCGACGATGTCGTAGCCGAAGGGCATGCGGCGAAACGGCGACTGCATATTGACGTACCAACCACGGAAACGCCCCGGCACGCCGCGCGGCGCCTCATCGTTGCCGCCCGACCGCCGGCGCTGCTCGCGCCAGCCGGCCTGCAGCCCTTCGGCGCCGAACAGCGCGTCGTAGAACCAGGGAGGCTCGCCTACCGGGTCGAAGAAGAGGGTGACGTCATAGGCGCGGCCGGGATAAAGCAGGCGTAGCGAATCGCCGGGCGCACGCTGCGGGTTCTCGAGGTAGCGCTGCTCGGCGATGACCCAGCGAGGTAGCAGCGTGCCGGCCGGCTGAAACAGCGCCACGAGGTTGTCCGAGTCCTCGACGACGACGTACGGCCGAGCACCGACCGTGACAACACGACCGTTGGCAAGAAACGGCTGGCCGGCGAGGACGTCGCCTATGACAGCGTGCACCATCGCGGCACTGACCGCCGTCTCGACGTAGCGCAGGACCACGGTGTCACCGATGGTCGGCGAGTGAGCGGACTCGTCTCGAAGCACGGAGGCTCCAGCGCCGAAGAGAAGAGGCCTGCCATTAAGACTAGTGTTCCGGCACAAACGGTTCACGCGCCACACGGCCGCAGCCGCCGACGCCGAAGTACACGAAGAACCCGAGTGATCGCGATCGACATGTCGCCAGTGTAGTCGGATGCCTAGCCTAGGCGTCGGTGTTGACCAGATCGCCCGTCTCGAAGTCGAGCAGGCGGTAGAAGCAGTTGCGCGGCTCGCCGTCAGCGTTCTTCGTGTGGCAGATGCCGCCCCGGCGCGGCCGTACGCGATAGAGCAGCGAGTTCTGCTCGCAGTTGACCCGCACTTCGATTAGCTCGAAGGTCTCACCGGACGTCTTGCCCTTCTCCCAGAGCTCGTTGCGGGAGGTGCTCCAGAACACGGCCGAGCGCGTCTCCAGCGAGGCGTCGAGCGCCTGCTGGTTCACGTAGGCCACGAGGATAACCTCGCCGGTGTCGATGTTCTGCACGGCGCAGGGCAGGACGCCCGGCACCTGCGCGACCTTCGCCAGCTTGTCGAAGTCGAGGGTCAGCGTCTGACCCTCTTCGAGCTCTCTCATCAAGCTCCTCCTGGCCGCGTCCGAGACGCAGGCGATGATCGTTTGGTTCTGTTAGAGCCGCATCGGCAGGCCGTGTTCGGCCATGTACTGCTTGCACTGGCGTACGCGGTAGGTGCCGTAGTGGAAGATGCTCGCGGCGAGGACGGCGTCGGCGTGACCTTCGACCACAGCGTCGACCATGTGCTGCGGCGTACCGCAACCGCCCGAGGCGATAATCGGCACTTCGACGGCATCGGCGATGGCGCGCGTCAACGGAAGGTCGTAGCCGTCGAGGTGACCGTCAGTGTCCATGCTCGTGACCAGCAACTCGCCGGCGCCGAGCTCGACCACGCGCCTGGCCCACTCGACGGCATCGAGGCCCGTGGGTCGGCGACCGCCGTGGGTGTAAACCTCCCAGCGCCCATCGCCGGCGGCGCGCGCGTCGATCGCGACGACGATGCACTGCGCCCCGAAGCGCTCCGACGCCCTGCCGACCAGGAAGGGATCGGCCACGGCGGCGGAGTTGATCGAGACCTTGTCGGCGCCGAGCTCGAGCAGGTGTCGCGCATCTTGCTCGCTGCGTATGCCGCCGCCGACGGTGAACGGGATGAATACACGGTCGGCGGTGCGCTCGACCATGTCGTAGGTCGTACGGCGGTCATCAGAAGATGCGGTTATGTCGAGGAAAACCAGCTCGTCGGCGCCCTCCTCGTCGTATAGCGGCGCCAGCTCGACCGGATCGCCGGCGTCACGCAGCTCCACGAAGGAGACGCCCTTCACCACTCGGCCCTTGTCGACGTCGAAGCACGGGATGATTCGTTTCGTGAGCATCGTGTTTCAAGTATAGGGGCCGACACGTCACGGGCCAGCCGTCCGTCGGGTCAGGCCTGTCGTCAGCCGGCCGCGGCTCCCATCTTGAGGCGCTGAAGCCAGCCAAACGCGATGCCCCACAGCACGTCCGTCTTGCCGGCGTAACCATGATTGGCGCCTTCGACGTGCTCGAACTCGACCTCGTTGTCCGCCGCGGCGATCAGCGACAGCTGGTCGGCGAGGCCACCGAAGGCGGTCCAGTCGCGACTCTCGGGCCCCATGCCTTCCAGCGCGCCCAGCGTCACGAGCACCGGAATATTGGCCTGCGGCAGCAGCGTGAGGATGTTGTACTTCTCCTCCGGGCCGTACTTGTCGGCGAAGGTCGCGGCCGACATCAGCGAGTTCAGCGGCTCGGTGACCTGCATTAGCTCCGAGCCTCGTCCGGCCTCGACCAGACGCGCGCCTCGGCCGCGACGTCGCGCCAGGCGTCGCCGCGCTGCATCGCGACGCTCTGCGAGTAGGAGAAGCGCGGCGGCGACGAGACGATGGCGCCGGGCACTCGCTCGTCCTGCTCAGTGGCGACGTAGTAGGCGTTCTTCACGGCGCCGAGGCTGTGTCCCCACGGCACGATGCTGCGACAGCCCAGCGACACGGCGAAGTCGAACCACGCCTGCCAGTCGAGACGGCTGTCGTCCATGAGCTCGTAGGAGGAGCCGAGGCGACCGATGGCGCTGTTGAACACGAGATCGTGGCCACGATTGTTCACGCGCAGCGCGAAGACACCCATCGAGGCCAGCTTCTCCTGCATGGTGGCGAAGAAGCCGGGCGTGTAGAAGTTGGCGCTGTAGCCATGGTGCAGAACTACGGCATCGACGCCGACGCCGGAGGCCACGCCCGGCGCGGGACGCATCAGTGTGCCATCGAGCCGCACACCATCGCTGGTGACGACGCTCACTAGTTCGAGTTGCATGCGGGGCTCCGTCTCTACTTACCGACCTCGGCCAGTGGGAAGTTGAGGTTGACGATGATGTCGTCGGGGTCGCGCAGGCCGACCTGGTGTTTGTCCGGCAGCGTGCGTTCGGTGAACGGCACGCCCTGGCTGGTCCAGCGCTGCTTCATCTCGGCGAGGCCCGTCGCCCAGAACTCGACGTGCTGCAGGCGTCCGGTGGGCCAGTTCACAGCCTCCGGGTCGTTCGACTTGACGCGCGCCAGGATCGCCTCGGTCTCGGGGCTGGACTGGAAGCCGTGCACGACCTGTCGTTGACCGATCGAAACGATGAACGCGGGCACGGGAAAGCCCTCGCGCTTGACGACGTCGAGGCCCAGGACCTGCTCGTAGAAGCGCCAGGCGGCGTCGGCGTCTTTGGCTCGCAGGGTGTAGTGGTCGAACTCGGTGATCGGCATCTCGTCTCCTAACTGATGCTGCCGGGGACTGAAGCAATCGCTTGCGCCAAGTCTACCCTGCCCTCGTACAGCGCGCGCCCCACGACGACGCCGCCGAGGCCGGGCACGCGCGCGGCACGCAGCACGTCGTCGAGCGAGCCGACGCCTCCCGCGAGAATGATCTGCGCCTCGGTCGGCCCGAGGTCCTCGATCAGCTTCGCGACACCTTCGACGTCCGGACCGACCAGCGTGCCGTCCAGCGCGATGTTCGTGTAGCTCAACGCGCAGGCGCCATCGTCGATCAGGCGCCGCGAGAACTCGAGCACGCTCTCGCCGGACTCCTGCTCCCAGCCGCGCACCGCGATGCGACCATCGCGGGCGTCGGCGCCGGCGGCGATGCGTCCCGGGTAACGCGCGCAGGCCGTCGCGGCGAGCTCGGGGTCGAGGACGGCGGCGGTGCCGAGGTAGACGCGCTCGACGCCAAGTGTGAGCCAGCGGTCGATGGTCGCCAGGTCGCGAATGCCGCCGCCCAGCTCGACCGGAATCGAAACGGCCTCGACGATGCGACGAACGGCGTCTGCGTTGGCCTGCTCGCCGCTACGTGCGCCGTCTAGATCGACGACGTGGAGACGCACCGCTCCGGCCGATTGCCAGCGCAGAGCCATCGCGACGGGGTCGGTGCCGTAGACCGTCTCGCGGTCGTAGTCGCCCTGGAACAGGCGCACGCACTGGCCGCCGCGCAGGTCCACGGCCGGGATGACTTCGAAGGGTCGAGATGTGTCAGGCATAGCCGCGCTTCATTATGAATAGGCGCGTTCGTCGCGCGACATAGAGGCGCGGCGCGTTCACCGACGGAGCGTCGGGCAGGTCTGCAGCTACATTGCGATCTAGCGAAGCGGCCTAAATCGCGGCGGTGGCGGGGAAGCGAGGCGCAGGAGGTGCGTCAGTTGATGTCACCAAGCTGGTCCAGGTCGATGGGCCGGAACCGAGCTTGCTTCGACTCGCTATCGCGATGGCTCGCAACGACGCCGTTTGTGGATTCCCGATCGACCGAGGCGGTCTAGGTGGCAGCGATTTCGGGGAAGGCGAGGCGCAGGAAGTTGCCGTAGAAGCGCAGGCCGTCCTTACCCGACTTCTCGGGATGGAACTGAGTGGCCACCACGTTGCCCTGCGCCAGGACGCTCGCGAACGTGACGCCGTAATCGGTCTCGCCGATCACAACCGAGGGGTCGTCCGGCGCCGGGTAGTAGGAGTGGACGAAGTAAAAGTAGGCGCTGTCCTCGATGCCCTCGAACACGGGGTGCTTGACGCGCTGTCGCACCTGGTTCCAGCCCATGTGCGGCACCTTCTGTCCCGACGGCAGGCGCTTGACGCGTCCGGAGATGACGTCGAGGCATTTGTGCTCGCCGCCCTCCTCGCTAACGCTGAGCAGCGCCTGCTGGCCCATGCAAACGCCGAGGAAGGGCCGGCCGCTCTTGATGTATTCGCGAATTGGCTCGACTAGGCCGTGGTCCTGAAGGTTGCGCATCGTATCGGCTGCGGCGCCGACGCCCGGCAAGACAAGCGCCTCGGCCGCTTCGATCGACCCGGCTTCGCTGCTGACAATGGGCTCGTACTCGTGCTGGGCGATCGCCCGCGCAACGCTGCGCAGGTTCCCGGCCCCGTAATCGACAATGACGACGCGTGGCATATGAAGATTGTAGCAGGGCACTCTTTGCGAGCGACCCTGACCAGTCGGTCAGGCCGCGACATCGCGGCGGAGGAAACGCTCTTGGATCGCGACGGCGATTCTGACGGCAATTCGGCCTCAGCCCCTTGTTCCTTGTTGCTGGTTGCTGGTATCTTGCTAGTGGCCGGTGGCTAGAGCGCGACGGAACCACCCGTTCCCATCCCGAACACGGAAGTGAAACGTTGTAGCGCCGACGATACTTGGGGCGCAAGCCTCTGTGGAAAATAGGCCGTCGCCGGTGTCGTGAAGGCCCTCGTACTGCGAGGGCCTTCTCCATTCTTCACCCGGCACCGAGGAATAACTCAACAGCCGTCTCCCGGGTTCAAAGCGTCGTGTAAATACGGCCTATACAAACCCGTGTTGCGTGTTTGTTGTATTTATTCCTGTGCTAGAATGCAGCGATCCCGGCACCAAAGCTGGGAAGCGGAGGAAATTGGTTTGGCAAATTACCCCGGGGAGCAGGGGCGGAGGGGCGGTACAGCAGAGCTGGAAGACGATTCGATGGATATGGCAGCCCTCCTTGAACAGGAAGAGGCAGCAGCACAGTTTCACTCGCTCAGGCGTGGCGAAGTCGTTGAAGGCACAATCATCAGTGTTAACCGGGACGGCGTAATCGTCGACATCGGCTCCAAGTCTGAGGGCCTGATCCCGGTAAACGAGATGCACTCGCTGGGCGCTGAACCCCTGAAGCACGTCGAAGTGGGCGACAAGATCGTTGCCTACGTCATGCAGCCAGAGACCTCAGAAGGCGAGGTCCTGCTTTCGCTCGACCGCGCCCGCGGCGAGCGTGGCTGGCGCACCCTGCAGACCCTGTTCGAGAGCGGCGAGAGTTTCGAAGGCGAAGTCACGGGCTTCAACAAGGGAGGCCTGCTGGTCAACGTCGAGGGCGTGGCGGCGTTCGTGCCGTTGTCGCAGCTCGTTGGTCTACGACCCGAGCGCACGGAGACGGGCGCCGGCCTGCAACAGGCAGTCGGCCGTCAGCTGCGCCTCAAGGTCATCGAGCTCAACCGGCGGCGCAACCGCGTCATCCTTTCTGAACGCGGCGCTCTGCAGGAGTGGCGCAGTCAGCAGAAGGAACGCCTGCTCGAGGAGCTGGCCGAGGGCGAGGTCCGCAAGGGCCGCATCAGCTCGATCCGCAACTTCGGCGTTTTCGTCGACCTCGGTGGCGCCGACGGCCTCGTTCACCTGTCCGAGATCTCCTGGGACCGCACCAAGGCGCCCGAGGACCTGTTCAAGCTCGGCGACGAGGTGGACGTCTATGTAATGAAGGTGGACAACGAGCGCAAGAAGATTGCGCTCAGCATCCGCCGCGCCCAGCCGGCGCACTGGGACGGCATCGTCGACAAGTACCAGGTCGGCGAAGTAGTACCGGGCATCGTCACCAAGCTGGCGACGTTCGGCGCCTTCGCTCGCATCGAGGGTCCTGTCGAGGGTCTGATCCACGTGTCGGAGCTGGTAGACCGCCGCATCTCGCACGCCCAGGAAGCGGTGCGCGAGGGCGACATCCTGCCGTTGAAGATCATCCGCATCGAGCGCGACCGTCACCGCCTCGGCCTCTCGCTGAAGCAGGCGCGAGACCAGGGCGAGCGCATGGGCTTCCGCTTCACGCCGGACGGCGAAGTTATCTTCGTGCCGGCGGACATCCGCGAGCGGTTCCGTGAAGAGGTCGCAGCCGTCTTGGGCGAAAGCGCAGCGGCGAGCATGTCGAGCGAAGAGCCGGACCAGGAACAACAGCCCATAGCGACGGTCCAAACGGCTCCAAGTCGCGACGGGGCCTCTTCTGAGGAGCCCGCCGCGCCGACCAAATCCATAAGAGAAGAGAGGGAGGAGGACCTTCCCCAGACTCAAATGGCTGCAGCGTTCGCAGCTGCGAACCTGCAAAATGCAGCCTCCGATTCCCCGCCGGAGGAAACGAAAGCGTAATATCGGAGGTCTGTCAGTCCGTTGGACTAGCTACCCAGCGTGTGCTACCTTGAATTCAGGAACAGGGGGCGCTAGCAGCATATGGCAGACCGTTTTGACAAGTTTACCGAGCGAGCGCGCCGCGTTTTAACTCTTGCTCAGGAGGAAGCGCAGCGCTTCAATCACAACTACATAGGCACTGAGCACCTGCTCCTGGGACTCGTGCGCGAGGGCGACGGCGTTGCCGCCAAAGTCCTCAATAACCTCGGCGTAGAGCTGAGCAAGGTTCGATCCGCAGTCGAGTTCATCATTGGTCGTGGCGAGAAGACGGTCTCGGGTGAGATCGGCCTGACGCCGCGTGCCAAGAAGGTCATCGAGTTGGCCGTCGAAGAGGCGCGCCGGCTCAACCACAGCTACATCGGCACCGAGCACCTGCTGCTCGGCCTCGTGCGCGAGGGCGAGGGCATTGCCTTCGGCGTGCTCGAGTCTCTGGGCGTCAGCCTGGAGCGCGTGCGCACCGAGACGGCTCGCATCCTTTCGCAGAGCACGCCTCAGAGCGCCGGCACCGGTGGCCGCACCAGCACTCGCACCCCAACCGTCGATCAGCTCGGCATCGATCTGACCGCCGCCTCTCGCGCAGGCAAGCTCGATCCCGTGATCGGGCGCAGCCGCGAGATCGAGCGGCTGATCCAGATCCTGTCGCGACGCACCAAGAACAACCCCATCCTCATCGGCGAGCCCGGCGTCGGCAAGACGGCGATCGTCGAAGGCCTGGCCCAGCGCATCGTTGCCGGCGACGTGCCGGAAACCCTGCAGGGTAAGCGCCTGCTGACGCTCGACATCGGCTCACTAGTCGCGGGCACCAAGTACCGCGGTGAGTTCGAAGAGCGCCTCAAAAAGGTCATCGAGGAGATCAAGAACAGCGGCAACTGCGTGCTGTTCATCGACGAGATGCACATGCTGGTTGGCGCCGGCGCCGCTGAAGGTGCTGTCGACGCCGCCAACATCCTCAAGCCGTCGCTTGCGCGCGGCGAGCTGCAGTGCGTCGGCGCGACCACGCTCGACGACTACCGCAAGCACATCGAGCGCGACTCCGCCCTCGAGCGGCGCCTTCAGCCGATCATGGTGGAGGAGCCGAGCGTCGAAGAGACGATCGAGATCCTGCGCGGTGTCAAAGAGCGCTACGAGGAGCACCACAAGCTAACGATCTCGGACGACGCCCTCAAGGCCGCGGCCGAGCTGGCGGCACGCTACGTGTCCGACCGTTTCCTGCCCGACAAGGCCATCGACCTGGTCGACGAGGCGGCATCGCACGTGCGTATCCGCAAGGCATCGACGCCGCCGTCTCTACAAGAGGCGCTGCGCGGTCTCGAAAGCCTGCGCAAGGAAAAAGATCAGGCGATCGGCTCGCAGCAGTACGAGTTCGCTGCTGAACTGCGAGACCGTGAGCTGAAGCTGCAGGACCGCATCGAGAAGATGGAAGCCGGCCTCCAGGAGGAAGGCACCATCTCCGCCCCCGTGGTCACCGACGACGACATCGCCGACGTCGTCGCGATGTGGACCGGCATCCCGGTCCAGCGCATCGCGAGTGAGGAGTCGGAGCGCCTCGTCCACATGGAAGAGGCCCTGCGAGCCAAAGTCGTCGGCCAGGAAGAATCCATCGTCGCGATCAGCAAGGCTGTCCGCCGCTCCCGTGCGGGCCTCAAGGACCCGAGGCGCCCCATCGGCGTCTTCCTGTTCCTCGGTCCCACCGGCGTCGGTAAGACCTACCTGCCGAAGATCCTCTCTGAGTTCATGTTCGGCAGCCAGGACGCGATGATCCGGCTCGACATGTCCGAGTTCATGGAGAAGCACAACGTCTCGCGTCTGGTCGGCGCCCCTCCCGGGTACATCGGCTATGACGACGGCGGTCAGCTGACCGACACCGTCCGGCGCAAGTCGTACTGCCTCATCCTGCTGGACGAGATCGAGAAGGCTCACCCGGACGTGTTCAACATGCTGCTGCAGGTCTTCGACGACGGCAGCCTGAGCGACGCCAAAGGCCGCAAGGTCGACTTCCGCAACACGATCATCATCATGACTTCGAACGTGGGCTCGGACCTGATTCGCCGCGAGGGCTCTCTGGGCTTCGCGACGACCAAGGACGAGATCAAGACGGCGGAGCACCAGTACAGCCGCATGAAGGACAAGGTGACGGAAGAGCTCAAGCGGGTCTTCCGCCCCGAGTTCCTCAACCGCATCGACTCGCAGATCGTGTTCCACCCGTTGGCAAAGGAGCACATCCGGTCCATCGTCGACCTGCTGCTGGGCGACGTCTCGAAGAACCTGCTGGCCAAAGGCATCAGCATGGAGGTCACGGACGCGGCCCGCGACTGGCTCGGCGAGAAGGGTTACGACCCGGTGTTCGGCGCCCGTCCCCTGCGACGTGTGATCCAGAACGAGCTAGAGGACCGGCTCTCGGAGGCTCTGCTCGACGGACGCTTCGGCCCGGCCGACACGGTCCTCGTGGACGTGACGGAGGGCGGCGAGATCGTCCTCACGAAGCAGGAGGCTCCGGAGCTGGCCGAAACCAGCACGTAACCGAGCTCTCAGCTACGAACTAACGACAGGCCCCGCGATTGCGGGGCCTGTCTCTTTGAGTCCTTCGCGGCGTCCGGAGTCAGTGCGTCGGAGACAGCCTACTCGTGGGGCTCACTTCGATCGAAGCAGCGCGCGGCGCGCCAGTGTGAGACGTTCGTCGAGTTCCGCAGGGATTTCAGCCCAGAGAAACTCAATCTCCTGTGGGACACGTCCTCGCTCTTGCTCATCAATGCAGAGAGCTTCTGCACATTGGTATTGGCCACGTAGATCCCTCCCATGTGGGACTCTACCGTGCTATCCATCGGTGGTGAGCGACGCGCGCTTCAACGCGATAAGATCGATGCGTCATGCGCATCCGAACTTCACGCGTACCGCCCTACTACGACCTCGGCACCGCCAGACACCGCGACGAGGCCGACCGTATCATCGAGTACCTCAGAGGTCGTCGCTTCGATGCGGTGCGTCGTGGGCGGACGATTCGGGTCGAGTCGAGTAGGGTCGACAAAGCGTCGGCGGCGTTGCGAGCGAACGGTATCGAGCTTGAGTGGGCGCCGGCGCCCCTGTTTCAGGAGCGACGGGTCGAGTGGCCGCTCGTAATCGGTACGGTTGGCCTCGGAGTCATCGGTGTAGGCGCGACGCTGCTTCTGCTGCAGAACTTCTACTGGGCTATCGTGTGC
Organism: uncultured Chloroflexia bacterium; assembly: GCA_963732945.1. Lineage (GTDB taxonomy): Bacteria > Chloroflexota > Dehalococcoidia > DSTF01 > WHTK01 > WHTK01. The sequence goes on along the minus strand of CAVTBL010000010.1, from coordinate 20,206 downwards.
GGTATCGTGGCGCCGTCGTTGGCGCTGTTCCTCGTGGCGTCGAATCACCCCCTAGAGGGTGACCTGTCTATGACGGATCACGACGCTCTCTAACAACCCGATCGCGATGAACACGGTAATCAGCGAGCTGCCTCCCTGGCTGATGAACGGCAGCGGGATGCCGGTCACGGGGAACAGCCGGATGTTGACGCCGATGTTGATGAACGCCTGGAACAGGATGAAGATCACGATTCCGACGGCGATCATGCGGCCGGCATTGTCCTGGGAAATCGAGGCGGCGCGCAGGCCCCGGAACAGCAGGATCATGAACAGCGCGAACAGCACCATCGCCCCGATGAAGCCCAGCTCCTCGCCGAGGACGCTGAAGATGTAGTCGGTCGTCTGGGTGCGCAGGTAGTTGAGCTGCGTCTGGGTGCCGTGCGTCAGGCCTTTGCCGAACAGCCCGCCCGAGCCGACGCTGATCTCGGCCTGCAGGATGTTGAAGCCGGAGCCCAGCGCGTCGCGGGCCGGATTGATGAACAGGCTGATACGCTCGCGCTGATACGGCGTAATCGCGATCAGCAGACCGAACGGCGCCATCGCGATCACCATGCCGATCGAGCCGAGGACGTGTCGCATGTCGCAGCCGGCCATGATCACCATGCCGAGCCAGACGAGCAGGAAGATCGTGGCCGAGCCGAGGTCGGGCTCCGCGAACACGAGCATCGCCGGCACGGCCGCAATCGCCAGCGACGTGAGGAAGATGCGCAGCTCCCTGACGTGCTCGCCCTGGTCCGAGAGGTACTTGGCCAGCGCCAGGATGACGATCAGCTTGCCGATCTCCGATGGCTGAATCTGGATGCCGCCGATGTCGATCCAGCGCTTCGAGCCGAACGCGGCGGCGCCGACCGTGAGTACGAACAGCAGTGACGCCACGAGACCGAAGTACAGGCCAATCGCCCCCTGCGCCAGGAAGCGGTAGTCGACGCGCGAGACCAGAAGGCAGGCGCCAACACCAAAGATAGCGAACGCAAGCTGACGCCCGACCGGACCGCGTAGCACCGCGGCGGTGTTCGACGTCTCGGCCGTGAGGCTGCCGCTGTAAATCAGCACCAGCCCGAAGCCGGTCAGCGCTATCGCGACGATCAGCAGGACGTAGTCGAATGGCCGTGTTTCGCGCCAGCTAATCATTTCGGCGTCGTAGCGCTGTCCGCGACCTTGAGCTGGCTGAAGTAGTACTCGAGGATCTTGCCTCCGGCTACAGCGGCGGTCGCCTGGCCGTTGCCCTTCTGCAGGAAGATGACGATCGCAACCTGTGGATTGTCGAACGGCGCGAAGCCGGTGAACCAGCCGTGCTCATCGTAGGAGCCGTCGGGGTGCCTCTCGCCGAACTCTGCGGTACCAGTCTTGCCGGCGATAACGACGTCGGGCTGAGCGGCCGTGAAGGCGGCGCCGTCGGCCACCGACTCGCGCATGCCTTCGCGCACGACGGCCAGGTTGCTCGGGTCGACGTTGAGCTTCTGCTGCACGGTCTGCCGCTGAAGCGTCACGACGTTGCCGTTCGAGTCTTGCAGCTCCTTGACGACGTGCGGGATGAGTACGTTGCCGCCGTTAGCGATCGCGGCGGTGACGCGCACCATCTGAATCGGCGTGGTGTTGAGGTAGCCCTGTCCGATACCGAAGTTGTAGGTGTCGCCGAGCAGCCACGGCTCGCCGAAGTTCTTCTCTTTCCATGCAGGGTCCGGCACCAGGCCTGAAGCCTCGCCGGGCAGGTCGATTCCGGTCGGGGAACCGAGGCCGAACTGACGCGCCCACTTCGCCAGGCGGTCGGCGCCGAGGCCCTGGAAGACGGTCTTCCCGTCTTTTACATAGCCGCCGGCCAGCTCATAGAAGTACACGTCGGAGGACATGGCGAGACCGCGGTAAAAGTTCATCGTGCCGAGGTCGGAGCGCCAGTCCTTGAAGGTGTCGTAGAGGCTCGGGTTGTATTCGTTCTGAACGTTGAGGTAGCCGGGGCTGAAGATCTCGGTGTTGGCGGTGGCGACGCCCTCCTGCAAGGCCGCGGTGCCCGTGACCTGCTTGAACGTACTGCCCGGCTGATACTCCTCCGAGATGGCGTGATCGAGCATCGGCTTGGCCGGGTCGTTGACCAGCTTCTCGAGCGCCGCCTCGTCGACCTTGCCGCTGAAGACGTTGCTGTCGTAATCGGGCAGCGACACGAGCGCCAGGATATCGCCGGTGTGAACGTCCATCACGACACAGGCGGCGTTGAGCGAGGCGCCCATGTACGCCTTGAGTTCTTTTTCGACCTCCTGCTGCAGGTTGAGGTCGATCGAAAGCACGACGTTCATACCCGGCGTAGCGGGAGTGTCGCCCAGAACCTTGATCTGGCGGCCAGAGGCGTCCGTCTCGACTGCCTGACTGCCCGGCGTGCCGCGCAGGAACGACTCGTAGGTCGATTCCACGCCCGCTATGCCGATGTGGTCGTTGGGCTGATAGCCCTTCGGCGCCAGCGAGGCGTAGTCCTCCTGGTAGATCGGCCCGACGAAGCCGACGACCTGCGACATCAACGTGCCGAAGAGATAGTTACGCTCGGGCTCGACGACAACGCGAACGCCGGGCAACGCGGCCAGCTTCTCGCGGATCGTGAAGGCCTGCTCCTGCGTCAGGTTGTCCTTGATCACGGCCGGAGAGAACGGGTCGTTGGAATCCTTGCGCTTCTTGATCGTGTCGACGATGTCGCCGGCCGGCGTTCCGGTAATCTCCTGCAGCTCGATGCTGATGTCTGTCTCTTTGCCGTCCGGCACGTCGGCGGCGACGATGGCGGCCGCGTAGCTGGGCACGTTCTCGACGATGGGTACGCCGTTACGGTCGTAGATCAGACCTCGTGACGGCTCGATCGGCTCCTGGCGCAGGCGGTTGGTCTCGGCGCGCTGCTTGTACTTGGCACCGTTGACGAGCTGCATGCGCGCCAGCTGAATCGTGAGGATGCCGAACACGGTGACGATCAGAAGACCGAAGTAGAAGATCTTCGTCTTGGCAGCCCGGTTTTCGTCGGACTGCTGGCTATAAGGCTCGGAGCTCCAGGGCTTTCGTCCGTGCTGACTCATGAGGAAAGGCCGTTAGTAAGCATAGACCGATCGTCGCGGCTCTTTGTTAAGGATCAGGAAAACGGCGTAGCACGGCAAGAGGACGACGAGGTTCAGCACTAAGGTCGGCAGGATGACGTGCGTCGTCGCAAGCAGCCAGCTGCCCGACTGCCCTTGCAGCGTGAATACTGCCAGGTACGTGTAGTTGTAGGTCAGGGACAGCATCGCGCAGAACGCGATCGCCACGATGAAGCCTCGCTCGGTGAGCTGGGCGCCGCGTAGCTCCTGCAGCAGCGCGACCGGCGCCAGGCCGATCAGTGCCGTCCCCATCGGCGCACCACCGACGAGGCCGAGCGCGATCGCGCCAACCGGGATCAGGACGTAGGCTTCCTCCTGGCCGCGTACCACGAGCCAGATGACGAGCAGGATGAGCACGAGGTTCGGCTGCAGGTCGTGCACGCGGAACAGCGGCAGGACCGAGGCCTCTGCCAGCGCGAACAGGAAGACGAGCACGATACCGACGTAGTAGCTCATGGTCCCGTCAGCTGCTGCGGCACAAAGCTCGTCATGACGAGCACGGTTTCAAGGTTCGAAAGGCTGGCCAGCGGTTCGACCGTGACATTACGGAACAACTCCTGCGGCGTGCCGCTAACGCCGGTCACGCGCCCGATGACGAGGTCCTTCGGGTAGGTGCCGCCGAGGCCCGATGTGATGACCGTGTCGCCCTCGTTTACGGTCGCGTTTTGCTCCACGAACTGCATCGATAGCTTGCGGTCGTAACCGCCCACGACGACGCCCTCGGCGCGCGACTCCTGCAGCAGGGCGCTGACGCCGCTATCGACGTCTGTGACCAGCGTGACCCATGAGTGATCGCCCTCGACCTTGGTGACGGTCCCGACCAGCGCGTTGCCCTCGGTGACGACCGGCATACCGACCTTGATCCCGTCCGGACTGGCCGCGGTTGATTGCGATGAGCTGGCGCAGGTTGCTCGGGTCGCGGGCGACTACGCTCGCAGCCAGGAACTGCTGGTCGGCCAGCGAGTTCTTGGTATCGAGCAGGCGCTGCAGCTCGTCGTTCTGCGTCGCCTCTTCGCGCAGGCGAGCGATGTCGGCGTTGAGACGCTCGTTCTCGGCGCGCAGCGACTCGTTCTCGCGAGTCAGGGCACGTGTGTCGCCGTACTTGGTGACGATATCGGCCACGGGTTGAGCCAACGAGCGCAAGCCGGACTCGATGGGTGAGACAAGCTTATAGGACGCGTCCTGAACCGGGCTCAGCAGCCCGATGCCGGAGAGCGCAAGCAGCAGGATGCCTACACCCATAACGCTCGCGAACCAGGCGGCACTTCGGGCGGTCAGGAGCAGGCCCTCCTACCGGCGGCAGCCGTCCGCAGGACAAGCAGCATAATCGGATCTAACGCGGCGGCTTGCGAGTAGCCAGCGAGGACTGAACCTTGGCGAGCATACGCGTCTCTTCCAACGCCTCACCGCAACCACGCACTACGCAGGTCAGCGGGTCCTCGGCCACGTAGACCGGGAACTTCGTGTCCTGCTGCAACCGCCGGTCGAGGCCGCGCAACAAGGCGCCACCGCCGGCCAGGCAGATGCCCTTGAACATGAGGTCTGCCACCAGCTCCGGCGGCGTCACCTCGATGGCGAGTCGGACCGACTCTACGATCTGGCTCACGGGACCCGAGAGCGCATCGCGAATCTCGACCGTGCTCACCTCGACGACCTTCGGCAGGCCCGTCGCGAGGTCGCGGCCACGAATCTCGACCGACTCTTCTTCGTCCAGCGCGTAGGCCGAGCCGTGCGAAATCTTGATTTCCTCCGCGCTGCGCTCGCCGATCACCATGTTATGGACTTGACGGGCGTAGTTGATGATCTCCTGGTCCATTTCGTCGCCGGCCGTACGGATCGAATGGCTCTCGACGATGCCGCCGAGCGAGATGACCGCGACCTCGGTCGTGCCACCGCCGATGTCGACGATCATGCAGCCGGACGGGTCGAGGATGGGCAGGCCGGCGCCAATCGCCGCCGCCATCGGCTCCTCGATCAGGTAGGCCTCGCGAGCGCCGGCGTTGAGGGCGGCATCGTGCACCGCACGCTTCTCGACCTCGGTAACGCCGCTCGGGATGCCGATGACGACGCGAGGCCGCGGGATACCGAAGCCGTAGCGCTCGTGTACCGAACGAATGAAGTAGTGCAGCATGCGCTCGGTGACGTGGAAGTCGGAGATGACGCCGTCTTTCAGCGGCCGAACCGCGATGATGTTAGCCGGAGTACGGCCCACCATTCGCTTGGCCTCGGCGCCGATCGCGAGCACCTTCTTGGTGACACGATCAATCGCGACGACGCTGGGTTCGTCGATGACGATGCCCCGTCCCTTAACCATAACGAGAGTATTGGCCGTACCCAGGTCAATCCCAACGTCGTGAGAAAAGAGGCCGAGGAAAGAGCTAATCGGATTGAAGGCCATGCAGTCCTTGCCTTCAGATCAATTGAGATTTCAAAATCAAATCAGTAGCAAACCTCAGGGAGTATAACCGACATAATTGTCGGCGTCAAAGGCCGAGGTATTAGCTTGCGTCAAGACAATCCGAAACACAAAACGCAATGTTTCTGCAATCACTGTTAAGGCGCGATGCCGTGCTCCGACAGCAACCCCACGAACCCGTCCTCGTCCAGAATCGAGACGCCTAGCTCCTGAGCCCTGGCAAACTTCGAGCCCGGACTCTCTCCCGCGACCACGTAGCCCGTCTTCTTGGAGACGCTCGCGGTCACGGCGCCGCCGAGGCGCTTGATCAGGGCTTCGACCTCGTTGCGGCTCCAGCGCGATAGGCTACCCGTAACAACAAAAGTTGTGCCCTGCAGCGGGCCTTCCCTTGAAGCACGCGGCCCTTCCAGCCTTACTCCGGCGTCGCGCAGCTTCGCGATCAGTGCCCTGTTCTCTTCGTCCTGGAAGTACTCGTAGACACTTTGCGCCGTCTTGGGGCCGATGCTCGGCACCGCTTCGAGCTCTTCCAGCGAAGCCTCAGCCATCGCCTCGACGCTGCCGAAATGCCCCGCGAGCAACTCTGCTGTCTCGGAGCCGACGTGGCGCAACCCCAGCGCGAACAGCACGCTGGGCAACGGGCGCTGCTTGCTCGCCTCGATGCCGGCGAGGAGGTTTTCGGCGCTCTTCTCGCCCAGGCGCTCCAGCGTCACCAGCTGGTCCTTCGTGAGGAAGTAGACGTCTGCGAGGTCCTTGACGAGGCCGCTGTCCAGCAGCTGCTGCGCCATCGACTCGCCGAGGCCTTCGATGTCCATGGCTCCCCTGCTGGCAAAGTGGACCAGCAGCCGGAAGATCTGCGCCGGGCACTTGCGGTTCGGGCAGTAGCTCATCGCTTCGCCCTCGGGGCGGACGATGGGCGTATCGCACACCGGGCAGCGCTTCGGCATCTCGAAGACCTGCTCGTTGCCGGTGCGGCGGCTGACCACCGGCCCGACGACCTGGGGGATCACGTCGCCGGCGCGCTGGACGATCACGGTGTCGCCGACGCGTATGTCCTTGCGCCTGATGTCGTCTTCATTATGTAATGTAGCGAGCTTCACCCTGGCGTGCGCCACGATCACCGGCTCCAGCACGGCGAACGGGTTGAGGCTACCGGTGCGCCCTACGTTGACCTCGATAGCGTTGAGGCGAGTCGTGGCCTGGGTCGGCGGGAACTTGTAGGCGATGGCCCAGCGCGGCTCGCGGCCAACCACGCCCATCGCCCGCTGCAGCCCGAAGTCATCGACTTTGATCACGAGGCCGTCGATCTCATAATCGAGCGTCTCACGGCGCGCCTCGAAGCCTTTGACGTGCTCGACCACCGCTTCGAAGTCGTCGAAGCGCTGGATCAGCGGGTTGACGCGGAAGCCGAGGTCGCTGAACCACTGCAGCGTCTGCCACTGGCTCTGGGGCGCATCGCCGTCGGCCCAACCGAGCTGGTAGAGGAAGATATCGAGCGGCCGCGTTGCCGTAACCGAGGGGTCGAGCTGACGCAGCGAGCCTGCCGCTGAGTTACGCGGGCTGGCGAACAGCGGCTGACCCTGGTTGGCGCGCTCCTCGTTGAGGCGCTGGAAGCCAGGCCTGGTCATGTAGACCTCGCCGCGCACCTCGAAGCGCTGCGGCGCCGGCCTCGAGATCGAGAGCGGGATCGTGCGGATGGTGCGCAGGTTCTGGGTGATATTCTCGCCGCGCATGCCGTCGCCACGGGTCGCGCCCTGCACGAAGGAGCCGTTCTCGTAGACCAGCGCCACGGCGAGGCCGTCGATCTTGGGCTCGCAGACCAGCGGAATCGACTCGCGCTCCGCCAGGTTGACGACGCGGCGATACCAGGCACGCAGCTCGTCCTCGCTGAACGAGTTGCCGAGGCTGAGCAGCGGCAGACGGTGCTCGACGATGCCGAACGCCTCGGTCGGCTGACCTGACACGCGCTGGGTCGGCGAGTCGGGAGTGATCAGCTCCGGGTGCTTCTCCTCGAGGTCGCGCAGCTCGCGCATGAGGGCGTCGTACTCGGCGTCGCTGACCTCGGGGCTGTCCAGCGTGTAGTAGCGGTAGTCGTGGAAGGCGATCTGGGAGCGTAGCTCTTCGACGCGCAGCTTTGCGGTCTGGGCCTCGCGCTCCTCGGGCGTGGTCGCGATCGGGTCTTCGTTCACTCCCTGATTATAAGAGAGGCGCCACGACTGCTCGGGCTGGAGCGCGCTCGACGTTCAATGCCTTACAACATCTGAGTGAGATCTGAGTAAACTGAGCCAGGTCATGGAAAGGCTCGTCAACGTACACGAGGCCAAAACGCAGTTCTCGCGACTGCTCGAGCAAGTCGCACAGGGCGAGGAGATCGTTATCGCCAGGTCCGGCAAACCGGTAGCCAGGCTGATTCCCTACATCCCCAGGGTCGGGCGTCGCCAGCCGGGCGGCTGGACAGGCAAGGTTAGCCGCGCCGGCGACTGGGACAGTGAGGAGCTCAATCGCGAGATCGAGGCCCTCTTGGAGGGTCAAGACGATTGAGCCCAGCCGGACTGTGACTCCGATCCGATACGTCTTTCTCGATGACGGTGGCGTGATCAATGACAACAGGCTTCGCGCTCCGCAGTGGCGGCGCATGGTCGGAGAGTTCCTCGTCCCGCGCCTGGGAGGCGAACCGGAGCTCTGGGCTGCTGCCAACGCAACCTCCATTGAGGCCACCTTTCAGCGCTTCGTCGCACGGCTCGACGCCTGGCAGGAGGGCGTGAGCGACTACGCGGAGGCTCTGCGTCAGTACGACCTCGATTGGCTGGAGCTCATGTGCGAGGCGGCCGGCATTGCACCGCCAGAGTCCGTCGATGACCGGCTGACGCTTTCGCGCGAGGCTGCGGACTGGATTATGCCCCGGGTGCGCGCCGACCATCCCGGTGCAGTCGACGCGATCAGAGGTCTCTCGCTCCGATACGAGATCTACATGGCGTCTCGGCGGAGCGTCCTTCGAGCTCAGAAAGACACTCGATCCACTGGGCGTACTTGACGTGTTTGGTGCCCTTTACGGTCCGGACCTGGTCAACTTTCCAAAGCGTTTCACGGGATACTACGAGCGCATCTTCCGGGACGCGGCGGTTAATCCGGCTGAATGTCTCGTTGTCGATGACACACCAGAAGCTCTCGGCTGGGCCCGGGAAGCCGGTGCTCAGACAGCGCTCATCTCGCAAGATAGGCAGGACCCGCAAGCAGATTTCCAGGCGACGTCCCTATCCGAACTAAGTCAGACGTTGCTCAGGTGATTAGCTAAGAACGCATCACCGCGAAGAACTGCTCGAGCAGCTCCGGCGACGCGGCGTAGGCGTTGTGGCCGAGCAGGTCCGGTGGGCCGCCACCGAAGCGCTGGACGGCGCCGCCCGCTTCCTGCACCAGCAAGACGAAGGCGCAGGTCTCCCAGGGCTGGCCGGGGAACGGGTTGCCTCCCGGCGGTGGCTCCTGGCGCGGGCTGAGGAACGAGGTGATGTCGTAGCGTCCGGCCGCGACGCTGCACGCCATCATCGACGGCGCGCCCGGCATACGAAACGCCTCGACGTGGGGCACGAGCTTCGCCATGAGGCCGGCGAACCGGCTGGGCGTCCTCCGGCTTGGTGCTGCGATGCGGCGTCGCGAATAGAGCGGCGTTGAGGTCGTGCTGGCCCGAGACGCGGATCGGCGCGCCGTTAAGCGTGGCGCCCATGCCCTCGGCAGCGCTGAACAGTTCGTTCCAGGCCGCGAAGTAAACCGCCGCAGCCAGCGGCCGTCCGCCCTCGACGTACGAGACGACGCATGAGAAACCCGAGGCGCCATGCACGTACTCGAGCGTGCCGTCCAGCGGGTCGGTGAGCCAGCACCCGGTTTCGAGGATGCGCTCGATGTCGCCGAATCCGTCCTTGTCCTCTTCGCCGATCACACGCTCGTGCGGAAAACGACGCGCCACGGCGTCGCGCACGGCCTGCTGCGCCGCGAGGTCTACCTCCGTCGTGTAGTCGGCGCGCTCGCCGGCATGGACGTCGCGTTCGAGAGAGCGCCCTCGGTACAGCAGATGGATCGCTCCGGCCGCGCGCGCCGCTTCTTCTGCGACACGGCGCCGCAGCTCCAGATCATCGCGCAACCTCACGCTTCGGTCTTGACGACGGCGTAGAGCTCGTCGAACAGCGAGCGGGCCTGTGCGCCAGCGATCGCGCGATCGGTGAACTTGAGCGGCGCGCCTGTGACGCCTTCGCCGACCACGCCGCCCGCCTCTTCGAGCACGACGATCGCGGGCGCCAGGTCCCACGGCCCGAGCTTGGCCGGTGACAGCATCGCGAAGGCGTCGAGCCGACCGCAGGCGACGTAGGCCATCGAGAGCATGGGGCAGCCGAGGATGCGAATGCCGTGGCTCTTCGGCAACACGGCGCCGGTGGTGCGAAGGAAGATCTCGGCGGCGCCGTTTTCGACCTCGCGGATGTGCAGCCCGACCATCGCATCCTTGAGAAGCTTGGCCGGCGGCACACGCAGCGGTTTGCCGTTCCACAGCGCGCCGTGGCCGCGAGCAGCGCTGTACATATCGTCCTGCACCGCGTCGTAGATCGCGCCGGCCAGCGACGTTTCGTCCTGCACGTAGGCGACGCCGGCCGTGAACGCCGGGAACGAGTGCACGTAGCTCTGCGTGCCGTCGAGCGGGTCGATCAGCCAGCAGCCCGTCTTGAACAGATCGAGCATGGCTTCGATCTTGAGCCCGTCCTCCTCGCCGACGATGGCGTCGTTGGGGAACTCGCGCTGCAGTACGGCCTTCGCCGCCTCCTGCCCTTCGAGGTCTGCCTGCGTCAGGACGTCGCGCGGATCGGTCTTGGTCTCGTAGTCAATCGTCGCCGAGAGGTACTTGAGGTGAATCGCGCCCGCTGCCCGCGCCGCCTCTTCGGCGATTCGACGCCGATGCTCGAGATCGTTCGGCAGGTCAGCCACGCGCGTGACCTTCGGCGGCGCTGGACGCGGCCTCTGGTGCGATGCCGAGCAGCACCTGGCCGTAGGCTTCGTAGGCGGCGCTGCTCACCGCGTGGTGCTGCGCCGAGGCGTTGACGTCGCGCCAGAAGCGCTGCAGCAGGTTGGTCGACTGCAAGGGCGCTGCCCCCGGCGAAGCGAAACGCCTCGTTGGCGACGTCGCATGCGGCCTCGGTGGCCATAACGCCCGCGACCCGCAGCTCGGCCTGCATGCGCGCGTCCGGCACGTCGCCGTCGCAGGCGACCTGGTAGGCGCGCTCGAACAGGCTGAGCACATGGGCCCGGTACGCTTTGAGCTTCTGGTCCGCTTCGGCAACGAAGCGCTGGAACACGGGCCGGTCCGCAATCAACGACGACGCGGGGCCGGCGCCGCGTTTCTTGGTCATCGCGAGGTCCATGATCAGCTCGAGGGCGCGCCGCCCGGCTCCGAGCGCGAACGCCGGGTGCTCGTTGGCCGTGAACGCCGGCATGCCGAGCCGAAGATCGGGCCGCCGCGGTTGGGCGTGCCCTGCACGAGGGCGGTGCGACTCCAGGTCAGCTCGTCCGGGATGAACAGGTCTGTCACCGAGAAGTCGCAGCTGCCGGAGCCTTTCAGCCCAGCGACGTCCCAGGTGTCGAGATGGATGGTCGCGTCCTCGGCGGGGACGACGAACATGATCACGTCGCCGGGCTCGCCGTTGACGACCGGGGCGCCGCCGAGCAGCCAGTCGGCGTGGCGCGCTCCCGAAGCGAAGAGGTAGTGCCCCGTCACCCTGTAGCCGCCCTCGATGCGCTCGGCGGTGCCGTTGATGCCGCCGCTGCCGGCCGCGGTAGGGATGCGACCGCCCTTGAACACGCGCTCGGCGCCGGCGTCCGGCAGGAAGGCTCCCGGCCAGCCGATGCTGGTCGAGCCGATCATCACGGCCCACCCGGCCGACGTGTCGATGTGCGCGACCGCCTCGATGATCTCCGAGCTGCAGCATCGGGTCGGCGTCGGCGCCGCCTAGCTCGGCCGGCAGCTTGAGCGCGAACAACCGCGCGTCGGAGAGCGCCTTGACCACGCTCGGCGCCAGCGTGCCGATACGCTCCGACTCGTCGGCGCCGGCAGCGACAACGTCACGCACGCTCTCGACGGCGTCGAGCAGCACCTGGCGCTTCGCCTCTCGGTCTTTCGGGAACTTCTTCATCGCCGGCCTCGATTCAGATGACGAATGGCGACCATAGACTCGCACCGATGCGTGGCGACGGCAAGTGTCAGTCATGCATGAGCGCCATGCCTCACCGCGCAGCGCAAGAACCGGCTCCATCCCAGCCGACGCCCAACGCCGGATAACAACTCGAACCGACTGACTCCAGAGTTTCCGCGCGGCGTGCCCGGGTCCTGCTAGGGACCGCGGGCGAGTTGGAAGGCGGTCGGTGCGTGCGGCGTCGGGTTGCGACGCGCCAGGATGTCGTCGGCGCGACCGCGAATGATCTCGTCGAACTCGTCGTGGGTCAGAATCCAGAATTGCTCGTCTTTGATCGCCTGCAGCACGATGCCCGACGCCTCTTCCGGCGACATGCCGGAGGTCTCGGCGAGGTGCTTGATGCGGTCGCGTGATTCCTGCTCCATCGCCGAGGCCGGTGCCTCGTTCTGCAGCTCGGCAGGGCGATTACGCGCGCCGTACATGATCTGCGTGTTTATCACGCCGGGGCAGAGCACGCTGCAGTGCAGCTTCGAGTCGCGCGCCCGCAGCCCGTCGTACAGCGACTCCGACAGCGCCACGACCGCGTGCTTGGTGACGCCGTAGACGCGGGAGCCGGGCGTGATGCCGGCGCTGGAGGCAGTGTTAACGATGTGACCCGGCTCGTCCTGGTCGAGCATGATCGGCAAGAAGGTGTGCACGCCGTGGATTACGCCCCAGAGGTTGACGCCGAGGGTCCACTGCCAGTCCTTGAGGCTCGCCTCCCAGATCCCGATGCCGAAACCGCCGCCGACGCCGGCGTTGTTGCACAGCACGTGCACCTTGCCGTACGTCTCGAGCGTCTTCTGGGCCAGCGCCTCGACGGAGACGGCGCTCGACACGTCGGTGACGACGCCGAGCACGTCGTGCTCCTGCTGTCGCAGTCGCGTTACGGCGGCCTCGAGCGCGGGCTCTTCGACGTCGGCGAGCACCACCTTCATGCCCTCCTGCGCAAACCGCGTCGCCATGCCCATGCCGATGCCGCTGGCCGCGCCCGTAACCACCGCAACCTTGCCGGAGAAATCACGCATCTCTTCTTTCCTTACTTGTTCCCTGATCTGGCGACTGTAGACGAACCGTTACCTCGGCCGGGTTACGTTGCCGGCGTCCGGGTTGTGGCGTTGCATGATCGAGTCGAAGCGGACGCGGAAGCGATCATCCCAGTCGTGGTCGGTGAAGATCCAGAACTCGTCGTTGCGAATCGCCTCGACGACCATGTCCGCAGCAAGCTCCGGCGGTTGGGCTTGTGACAGGTTCTCGGCGAAGCTGACCTGGCGTCGCTGCTCGATGTCACTGGGTGGCGCCTCGTTGCGCAGGTCGTCGGGGCGGACGCGCGAGTTGTTAGCCGGCAGGTTGGTCGCGAGCACGCCGGGGCAAAGTGCCGAGACGCCGATCTTCGCGTCCATCTGCCTGAGGTTGAAGTAGAGGTACTCGGACAGCGCCACCATCGCGTGCTTGGTCACGTTGTAGATCGTCGACGAGTGCGCGATACCCGCCGAAGACGCCGTGTTGACCACATGCCCTTCCTCGTCCTGCGCCAGCATGATCGGCAGGAAGGTGCGGATGCCGTGCACGCCGCTCCAGAAGTTGACGCCCATCATCCAGTCCCAGTCGCGCTCCGTGGTCTCCCAGACCGGCACCGCCAGCGGACCGAGCACGCCGGCGTTGTTGCACAGCACGTGCACCTTGCCGATACGTATCGACGGCGACCTGCGCCAGCTCCTTGATCCCGTCCGGGTCCGAAACGTCGATCACGACGCCGACCGCCTCGGCGCCGAACGCCTGCACCGCCGTAAGGGCCGCGTCCAGCGCCGGCCCGTCTATGTCGGCCAGGACGAGGCGCATGTTCTCACTCGCGAAGCGACGCGCCATCGCGTTGCCGATACCGCTCGCAGCGCCGGTGATCACCGCGACTTTGCCCGCGAACTCCCGCATCGTCTGCCTCCGTTTCGAGCCTGAGACCGGCGGCGCCGGCGCACGGGCCGCATCATATCAGGCATCGCATGGCATCATGTATCGATGCTTCGGCGGTTTTTCTGCCGGTCGCGTGTCGTGTTATGTTTAGACCCGTGCTTTCGACAACTCGAGCACAGGCGGGACATCTGGTTTGATGAAACGGAGCCTGGTCTTCCTTTCGCTGCTCTGCTGCCTGGTCGTGGCGGCCTGTGGCGCCGGAGCCTCCGGTGCGCCCGGTTCGACCTCGGCCTCGCAGGCCCGGCGTTGCAAATCGCGACGCTAACCCCGACGGCGCAGGCGCGGCTCGAGAGCTTCGCCGCGACGCCTGTCGCACCGGCGGCCACGCTCGTGCCAGCTACCGCCACCGATGTGCCTGTCATCTACCGCAACCACGCAGTCGACCGCGACGACCGCGCCCGCAACCGCGACCGCAACGGCAACTACAGCGCCGACCGAGGCGCCGGCCGACACCGCGACGCCGGCCAGCACGTCGACGCCCCAAACGCCTGTACCGGCGCCGCCAGGTCCCACGGAGAGCCCGACGCCGACGCCAACCACGAAAGCGCCACGCGCAACCGGCAGTGTGCAGATCGTCGGCGACTCCACCTTCACCAGTTGGACGAACCAGGCGCTGGCCCTGCTCCAGAACAGCGCGCCGACCTGGTACACACAGGTCGAAACCTACCTGACCGAGATCCTGCAGGTGCCGACCGGCACCGGGCGCATCACCGTCGGCTCCAAGACTTTCCAGGCAGGGCCAGACACCGTGTATGCACCGACCTTGAGCCCCACGCAGCAACTGCAGTGGTACGCCGGCTCGATAGTGCACGACTCCTGCCATGAGCGCCTGTACGAGACCGGAAAGCAATTCAAAGGCAAAGACGCCGAGATCGCCTGCCTCACGGACCAGGAAGCAGCGTTGCGTCAGATGTCGTCTGACCCGTTCCTCGCCAACTACGTCCAGAGCTTGATCGACGGTGCCGACGACCCGGCCAACCAGTACTGGCTCAACCCTCACTGGTAGACGCGCTAAGCTAAGCCGTCAGACACCAGCGTCAGCGCCAGAGGGAGCCCGGCCATGGCTACATACCACAACTGCATCACCGAGGAGCAGGCAGACCTGATCCGTAACTCGCAGGTGTTCTTCGTCGCCAGCGTCGCACCGGACCTGAGCAAGGGCACCAACGGTCAGGGACCGATAAACCTCTCACCCAAGGGCGGCACGCCGCTGCACGTGATCGATGCCAACCGCGTCGCCTACCTCGACTACACCGGCAGCGGCAACGAGACCGCGCGCCACTCCCAGGCCGGCGGCCCCGTGACGCTGATGGTCATGTCGATGAACAGCGAAGACGCCGCTGTCGTGCGATTGTTCGGCCACGCGCGCATTACACCGGTCGAAGCGTCGCCGCTCGCCGATCTGCTGCTCGCCGACGCCGCCGAGGATATCGAGCTACCTGTGCGGCAGGCTATCGATGTGACGATCGAGAGCACGGTTACCAGCTGCGGTTACGGCGTGCCGGTGTTCGAGTTCGTCTCGCAGCGGGTGCGTGCCGAGCGCGGCCGGCGCTACAAGGCCTCGTAGCTTGAGAGAAGGCAGCACTTCCACCGCTCCTCCCGTCTATAGAGAAGAAGAGGTCTCGTGGCAGCGTCGCTTCCTGATCGACGAGCTGCTGGAGATCGGGCTGTTCTTCATCAGTGTCGGCGTCGGCTGGTACGTCTGGCTGCTCTTCACCTCCCGGCGTGGCCGTACGCCCGCCAAGGACTTCGGCGGCGTAACAATCCACGATTACAACACCGGCGAAGTCGCATCGAGGCGCAAAGTCTGGATACGCGAGGTCGGCGGCAAGTTCGTATTCCCCGCGGCGGTCAGCACTTTCGTATCCTTCGCCTTCGGCACCGCGTTCGGCAGCACCTTCTTCGCCGCGTACCACCTCGCCGGAGCGCTCTCGCCGATCGTCCTCGAAGAGCGCCGTGCTATCTGGGACCACCTCGCCGGCACGATGGTGCGCTACCATCCCGAGCCCGAGTAGCTGCGAACGAATTACGGCCCGAATTTTACAAATATGGCGCTACGCCAACCAGAATCGTTCGGCGGGCGTCGATAATCAACGTAAGTGGATAACGACGCCTTCGACGACCCCTACGATTCAGGAGCTCCGGCGCATTTGCTACCGAACGTCGAGGCGACGCTGTTGTCTGTCTGGCGCCGGGTCCTCGATGAAGGCGGCGGACCGGAGCTAACGCTGGCAGAGGCCGCGGCACTGCTGGGATCGTCCGTCGATAGCGTGCGACGGCGTATCCGGTCCGGCCAGATCCGCGCCTACAAAGACGGCAAAGGCCGCATCCGCGTCAGCGCCAGCGTCACGTACACGCCCGAACTCGAGCAGCTACCGGAAGACGCAACGCCGAGCACCGAGACGGTCTCGCGAATGTGGCGCGAGCTCAAGGAGGCGCGCCAGCACCTCAGCCGCGTACAGAGCTCGAATCGCAGCCTGCGCGAAGAGCTGCAGGCGACGGAAGCAGCCCTCGAATACACGAAAGGCGAAGTCGCCAACCTCTGGGCTGTGATCACGAAGCGCAGGGAGTCCGGCAAGGAAGAATCGGCCGGTCCCGCTTCACGCCTCAGCGCCGAACGACAGCGCATCCAGGGCAAAATTGCGAACATGCGCGACATCGCCAGGCGCAAGCGCTTCCCGTGGTCGATGGCGGGCTAACAGCGCCCAGCATTACCCGACACACCCGACACCCGCTCACCCAGAACCGGCCCGTCGTCGAGGACGGCGACATCGACTAATGCACCAGGACGATCGCGCAGACAAAGAGAAAGGCCCCGAAGGTTCGGGGCCTTTCGTTGCCGTATTGGTGGCGGGAGAGGGATTCGAACCCCCGACCTTCGGGTTATGAGACCTGAAAAGGGCGTCCGACTCTGGCGGAGGGAAATGGCAAGAACCGGTTTTTGAATCTGTATCTTGGCTCCCTGACGCCGATTCATAGGAGTGTGTCGGTACGCTTCCCAACAGGTTGGTGGGCAATCGGTGGGCAAATCTCCCTTCCCCTGAGTGACCTGTTTAGGGATCGAGCCCTTGCTACGCCGCGGCTCCGGTCGGTGGAAATCCGGCAAGAACACTGATTAACGACTGCTGAGGTCGGAGTTGTGGAGACTGGTCAGGCTCGATGCTGCGGAGGCTGCCCGTCCTTGTGGTGCACCTCGAGGTGCTGGCGCAGGAGGTCTTTGCCGTAGTCGTTGCCATTCGGCGTGCGGACCATCGTGTGTACGTGGAACTTCTCCGGTTCGTCATTGTCCAGAAACACGCCGCGATGCATGTCGAACTCGATCAGAATCACGGGGCTATGCACCTTGTAATAGTAGGTGTCGTTCGCGCCGTAGCCGCCTATCCACGCAAAATGGGTTTCGTCCAGCCTGCTCTCGATCTCGCGCAGGCGCACGCGGCTGTGTCCCGGCCGCATGTAGCCGACGTATGCTTCGATGACGCTCATCAGCAGGTCCCGCTGCCCGGCGCTGAACTCGGTGACGGCGATGCCCTCATAAGGGATTACGGCGTTGTCCTGAAACGCCGTCGACCACTGTCGACCTTCCGAAGGATGTGCGCGCTCTTTCGGCAGATTCGACGAGAGCATTGTTGGGAACAGGATCGCCTTCCTGCGCTGCGAATCGGAAAGAGCATGGATCATCTCGAGCCCATTGCGAAGCTCGGCATCAAAGACAGAGATACCCTCGAAGCGGCCCTGGTCGCAGTAGATCGGTTCACCACCTATGAAGGCGGGCGTCATCGTCACCTGGTCGCCGACCACGACGAAGCTGATGTTGAGGTGATGGCCGTCGATCTGCCAGCCCCACGGCTCGGTGGCTGAGGGAGAACCAAAGATGGTAAGGAAGTAGAGCAACTCACCAAGGCTCTCGTCGAACCCCGTTATCTCCCGCAGGAACTCGTTCAGCCTCATGATGTTGCGGGTGGTCTCGAAGCCGAATCCGCTCATGCTGGCGCGCAGCAGGTCGTACGCGGCTTCCAGCTGCGAGGCGCTAAGCGACTCGAGGAGGACACCGTGCCGGAAGATGAACATCTCGGCGTTGTGCCACAGGCGCCAGTCGCCGCTGTCCATCGGCCGGGTTGCGGCCTCGCGCTGCTCGAGGTTGAGGCATTCGAGGAAAGCCTTCGCGGCGTCGACGATCTGCGTCGTCGGGATACCGGTGGGCACCAGCGGGAAGAGGCCGGGAACCGCGCCACCGTCCGCGGTGATGCCGACGAAAGGGGCGTCGGCGAGCGATTCCAACGTCGGTATCCTGTCTTTCAGCGGCCCCGGCAGCCTGTCATCCGCGAATGTGCGCGCCACGCTCGGCGCCCGGTCGCGCACTTTGAAGCCGTGGAAACCTCCAATGGCCATGGTCGTTTCTCCTTCGGTCGTCCGGGCCACCGAGGCCCTGTCTCAGGTGCTCTCCGACGCGAGCCACCCTGAAGCACACTGGTCGATTTCGACGCGCTGCTCGAGCCTGCTCCATAGCGACTTTGCTCCACTGCCGCAGCGATGTATAGCAGGCGTTAACGACGCGGAATGCATGGCAACATGGCGTTCCCTAGGTAGCCGAGGACTCGGAGGGCGCCAGTCCGCGCGCGAATTGCGCTGCAATGGAGAGCAAGCGTTTCCTCACGTAGCTCGGCGAGCGGCCAAAGATCACCTGCCAGTTGAAGGCCATGCCGTAAATTAGCAGATTCAGTGCACTCGCGGTGGCGTCCAGGTCGGCGCTCTCGTCGATGATGCCTTCGGCCCGCAGCGAAGAGAGCCGCGCTTTGATGTTACGCACGGCCTGACGTTCTATGCTCTCGACGAGATGTCCCAGTTCAGGATCGATCGGAGCGAGCGACATACAGACTCGCATGAAATCACGGCCCGACAGCATCCGCTCGACGCCATGGTTCATGATCTGGATGAAGTGCTTCTCAAGGCTCGCCCCAGGCGCTACCGGGGCGGGCTCGTCGCCGGCCTTCGCTTGCTCAGCTCCCAGGGCCGCTGACGCTAACGAGAGCAGAAGCGCTCCTGGCGGAGAGATTCCGGATTCTCGCGGTACAGATACCGGGCTTCGGCGGCGCCGAGAACGAGCGCAGCAAATCCGTCGCCGAGCTAGCTCTGACGATCGATCAGGTCGCGACCAACCTGGGTCTCGAGAAGTACAGTCTGCTGGGCTACTCGTTCGGCGCAAGGCTGGGTCTATGGGTCGCTCTGCAGCGGCCCGAGCACCTGGACACCCTCATCGTGGTCGGGCCCATCGCCATTCAGCCGCCGGGCGGGCTGCAGCGGCCACGATCGCCCGAGGAACTGGAGCAACGCCTCTACGCCCATCCAGAGCGCAGACTGAGAACACCAGAGGTCTCGGCCCAGGTCGTGGAATCGCAGCAGGCTTTCCTCGCGAGCATCGATGGCCTTGCAGCGGATGATGAGCTTGCCCGGAGACTGAGTGAGATCGACGTCCCTACCCTGATCATCTTCGGCACCCTGGACGGGATCATCTCCTCCGACATGGGGCGCTACTATCGCGAGCAGATCCCCAACTCCAACCTGGCGTTCGTCTATGACGCTGCGCACGCCGTCAACTCCGACCGTCCCGAGGCGCTGGCCGACGTCGTGGGCGACTACCTGGAACGCCACGAGGTCTTCGTCGTCAGCAGGGTAAACACGGTTATCAACCCATAGCCCTTCCTCCTGGAGTGAGGTGCAAGCGCGGCTGAACGCCTTCCACAGGCGCTTGCCACCGAGGCCGGAGCCGTCACCATCGTGGTCTACCTCGAGCGATGTAGCCGAGCTCGAATTCTGACTGCGACTGCATCCAAGGCTCGCTCGTGGGTGCAGCCAACGGCTAGCTACGCCCAGGGCAGCCGCGGAACTGTCTGGCCGATCGGCACATCGTTTGCGCCGCTGCGTGTAGAGGGATGGCTCAGAGGAGGCAGGCGGGCCGTACGGTTCAGCGCAGCAGCCGCTCCGCCGTCGCGTGGTAAATCGACTCCTTCTCGGCATCCGTGAGGTCCTGGCGCTCGATGGACTCGATCATACCCTCATAACGGGGCGCAAACGGGTAGTCCGTGCCGAACACAAGCTGCGAGGCGCCAATCGTCCGCAGCGCGGTGCTCCAGAGGTTCTGCGCCGGCGTGACTGTATCGTAATACAGCTTCTTCAGGTAGTCGTAGATCGGCTTCGGCGTCTGGCGCTGTTTGCCGGCAGACCCCATCGGCCCTGCGCCACCGCCGCCTATCCGGTCCCATGACGCCAGGACGAAGGCGCCCATGTGCGGCACGATGAAGTTAATATCCGGATTCTCTTCGAACACACCGCTGTTCGCCAGCTTGAGCGTCGCTACGGCGCCGTCGTAGATGAAGCCCGCGCCGGTCGCGATGTCCCAGTCGACAGTCTCTTCGTAAGCCGGAGGCGTGACGGGATGAAGCAGCACCGTCAGCTTCATGCGGTTCAAC